>NZ_JBFAOX010000001.1:68688-1160813 GCF_040675435.1 Actinoplanes sp. NPDC049598
CCTGCCTGCGGTGATGGAACCGGTAGGGCCTGTGTCCGCGCCTCGGTTGCCGGCGGTGGTCGAGCTGGCAGGAGCCGATGTCGTGCCTCACCTGCCCGCGGTGATGGAACCGGTAGGGCCTGTGTCCGCGCCTCGGTTGCCGGCGGTGGTCGAGCCGGCAGGAGCCGATGTCGTGCCTCACCTGCCCGCGGCGATGGGATCGGTAGTGTCCGTGCCCGCGCCCAGGTTGCCGGCAGCGATCGAACTGGCACCAGCCGTGCGTGGGCCGCACCCAATGGCGGTAATCGAGCCGGTGACAGTCGAACTCAGGGCGCACCCGCTGGCGGCGATCGGACCGGCGTCGGCGGTGACTGCGTCGGCGTCCGGCGGGTCCGTCACGCGGGGGTCGGCCGGCGGCTGGGGCGTCGCGGTGATCACATCCCACTCGGCCCCACCGCTTGATCAAGTAAGCCGGGCCTGTTCGCCAGGCGCGGCCCGCCGTCGTGGACGCACGCCACGCTATCGCCTATTCAGTCGAGCCGGCCCGGCCATGCTGGCTCCAGCTCGCAACCTGAAAAGGATAAATAAAAGAACGCTTTCGCTCTACGCGGCCATGCCATCGGAGAAACGTATTACCACGGGACCGGATTTTCTTTTCCGGGTCGGCGGGCATGCATCCTGGAACGGATCGGCAGAGAGAAACGTCAGCTGCGGGGCTCGGCGTATCAATTCGGCGGGTCCGGCTACCGGCGGTCAGGTCCTCCATGGTCGTCCGCATGGGAGTGAGCGGGCTTAGGAGCTATCGCGGACACCACCGGCGATGGAGGTCCACACCGCGTGCCGGCTTGCTTGGGATGCCGGGCTGCGAGCGATTGTGTTTCGGGGCTGGTGCTGCGGGTGCCGCATCGCCGAGTGGGGGTGAGACTCGGGTGGTGGCCAATGAAGGGCAGATCGAGCGGTGGAACGGGGAGTCCGGGCGGCGGTGGCTGGCTGAGCGGGAACGGCATGCGGGGGTGCGGGAGCCGCTGTTGCCGCATCTGTATCGGGCGGCGGGGGTTCGGGCGGGGGAGCGGGTGCTCGACGTGGGGTGCGGGTGTGGGGACACGACTGTCGCGTTCGGGCGGGTGGCCGGTGACGTGGTGGGGGTTGATGTTTCCGAGCCGCTGCTTGACGTGGCGCGGCGGGTGGAGACGGGGAACGTTCGGTTTGTTCGGGCGGATGCGCAGACCTGTGCCCTGGGAAGCTTTGACGTGGTGGTCAGCAGTTTCGGGGTGATGTTCTTCGACGATCCGGTGGCGGCGTTTCGGAATCTGCGGGGGACGGGTGGGCGGCTGGCGTTTCTGTGCTGGCAGGACGCGCTGGTCAATGAGGTGTTCGCGATTCCGTTGCGGGTGCTGGGTGGGCGGGGTGGTGTGGATCCGTTCGCGGATCCGGGGTGGATCGAGGCGATGCTGCTCGAGGCGGGGTATGTGGACGTGCGGGTCGCGGGGCTGCGGGAGACAGTGCGGCTCGGAGCGGACGCGCGCGACGTGACGGCGTACAGCCTGGGGAGTGCGCAGGTGCGTGAGTTGGCCGGTGACCTCGGCCAGGCAGCCAGGAAGATCCTCGGGGCGTTCCGCGAGCGGGAACGCCCCGACGGGGTGTGGGTGGAGGCGGCGGCCTGGTCAGTGACCGCGGCGCCAGGAGGCTAGGCACTGGTCGATCAGGGCCAGCTGGCGCACGGGGTCGGTCAGCGGGGTGCGCATGACGGCGTGGACCTGCTGGCCGACGGCGAGGGAGAGCAGCAGGTCGACTATGCCGTCGACCGGGGTCTCGGGCGCCAGGTCACCGTCCTCGATGGCCTCCTGGAGGTGCGTGCGCAGGCGGCCGCCCCACAGATCGCTCACGTCGGCCCAGCCGGTGGCTAGTTTCTGGTTGGCGGCCAGGCGGCCCCAGAAACCGACGACGACCTGGGCCTCGTCCAGCGTCTCCTTCCCCAGAGGCAGTATTTCGCGCATCACCGCCTCCGTGGCGGCGAGACCGCGCAGACCCGTGGCGGCGCCGGCTATCCGGATGTTCGTACGCTCGAAGACCCGCTGATAGGCCGCGGCGGTGACGGCGTCGAAGCCGTCGAAGTAGTGCCAGAGGGCGCCGGTGCCGACGCCGAGCTCGGCGGCGATGGCGCGGCTGGTCGCGGCGGGCAGACCCTTGCGGGCGACCACCGACAGGAACGCCTCGACGATCTCGCTGCGGCGCTGGTCGTGGTCGACGATCTTCGGCAACGAACTACTCTCCTCGGTTCTCGGTCTCGCGGTGGGGGCCCGCATTCCCGAATCGGGCCAGGTTACACAGGCGGACCCTTCTTCGACGAGTGCTCAACAACCGCGGCGCAGGGCGGGGGCCATCAGGGCGGTGGCGGCCCCGGCGGCGGCAATGGCCACAGTGGGCGAGGTGGCCTCGGCCAGGACGCCCAGCAGGAGCGGGCCGGCGCCCTGCAGGGCCATCAGGCCGGTGGAGTGCAGGGCGAAGAGCTGGCCCCGGCGGCCGGCGGGGGCGGCGTCCAGGAACGCCCGCTGGACACCCAGGCCGTACGCGTAGCCGGTGCCGGCCAGAACGAGCAGCGCGACCACGACGGGAAACGGCGGGGCGATCAGCAGCGCGATAAGTGGCGCGCCGAGCACGACGACGAGAGCGCCGGCGAAGCGCTCGCGCAGGGTGGGGCGCAGGAAGCGGCCGACCGCGAAATTGCCCAGCAGCATGCCGACGGCGGGGGCGCCCATGAGGATCGCGCCCGCCCCGGCCGGGAAACCGCGCCGGCCGCCGTAGGACACCAACAGCGCCTCGGCCCCGGCGATCAGGGCCGAGGGGAGCCACTGCACGAGCAGCAGCCGCCGGATCGTGCGGTCGGCCAGCAACGCCTTGGTTCCGGCCCAGCTGTCCTGCACCGTGCCGCGGCGGGGTTCAGCGGCCGGGCTCTGTGCGGCCGAGTCGGTGGACAGGCCCAGCCGGCCGGGTCCGGCGGCCGGGTTCTCCGCGGCCGAGTCGGTGGGCAGGCCCAGCCCGGCGGGTTCAGCGGCCGAGTCGGTGGGCAGGCCCAGCCGAGCGGGTTCAGCGGCCGAGGCGATGGGCAGGCCCAGCCGAGCGGGTTCAGCGGCCGAGGCGATGGGCAGGCCCAGCCCGGCGGGTTCAGCGGCCGAGTCGGTGGGCAGGCCCAGCCGGGCGGCGAGGGCGGCGACGGTGAAGCAGACCGCGGCGATCAGCAGGGCGGAGCGGGCGCCGACGGCGGCCACGGCGACGCCGCCGGCGGCCAGGCCCAGGAGCTGGGCCGCGGAGGAGGACATGTTGGAGACGGAACGGCCCAGGACGTACGCGTCGCCGGTCAGCCGCTCGGCGATGACGCGGGCGGCGGCGCCGGCGAAGACGGGTGTGCCGCAGGCGACCAGGGCCACGAGGGAGAGGGCGACGGCCACCGGCAGATGGGCCAGGCCCAGCAGCAGGGCCAGGGCCGCCTCGACCGCGTAGCCGATGGTGATCAGGCGGCGGGGCGGGAGGCGGTCGGTCAGCGAGCCCAGGAGCAGCCCGCCCACGAACTGGGGGAGGAAACCGGCGGCGAAGGCCAGCGCGCTCAGCAACGGGGAGCCCGTGCCCGCGTACACCAGCACGGAGAGCGCGAAGATCTGCAGCGAGGTGGCGCCGATGGCCAGCGTGCGCGCGACGAACAGGGCGCGGAAGGAGGGCTCGGCGAAGACCTCGCGGTAGGTGGCCGGGCGGTCGGCGACTGTCATGTGGTGATGGTGCGAGACCGCATACGGCTGGGCGATTGTTTCGTTCCAGGGCGTAAGGTCGAGGCGTGATGCGGTTCGTGGTCGGAGCGGAGGACCTGCTGCGGACCCGGTTAGCGCTGTCGCCGGTCTTCGAGCTCCACCACCTGATCCACGCGCTGGCCGGGCCGCATCGGCAGGGCGTGCCGGCGGCCTGGTTGGACCGGCTGCGGCCGCGGTTCGAGCCCCTGCGGTCGGCGCCGGAGACGCAGGCCATCCTGGCGCTCCGGTTGCCGCGGTCGGGGGCGACCTTTCTGACTCCGCCGCCGCAGCGGCACGGGCAGACGATCGACGACGACTTGCGCGAGGTGCGGGGTGCGCCTCAGGACGCCGTACGGCTGGAAATCGACTTCTATCTTCAGCGGCGGCCCGACACGACGGCGGCCGCGCGCCGGGTCCTGACCGGCGACGACGTGCTGGAGCGGGTGGCCGATCAGCTCGCGCGGGCCTGGGCGGCGCTGCTAGCGGACGACTGGCCGCGGCTGAGGCTGCTGTGCGAGCGCGACATCGTGCACCGCGGCGGCGAGCTGAGCCGGTCGGGCTGGGAGGCCGCGCTGACCGGCCTGCACCCGAAGGTCCGCTGGCGCGACGGCGGCATCGACCTGCTCGGCCGGACCGGCCGGGTGATCGACCTGAGCGGCGACGGCCTGCTGCTGGTGCCCTCGGTGTTCGTCTGGCCCGAGTTCGCGGTGTACGCGGACACGCCGTGGCCCAAGGCCATCGTCTACCCGGCCCGCGGCGTGGCCACGCTCCTCGAACACGGTCCACCGCAGGCCCCGGACCACCTTTCCGCCCTCATCGGACGGTCCCGCGCGCTCCTGCTGGTCACCCTGGCCGAGCCGGCGAGCACGAGCCAGCTCGCCCGGGCGTACGGCATGGGTGCGGGCGCCGTGGGCGACCACCTGGCCGTCCTGCACCGCGCCGGCCTGGTCGAGCGAGCCCGGGACGGGCGCTCGGTCCTCTACCACCGCACGCCGCTGGGCGACGCGCTGACCGTCAGCCCAGCACGAGGCTGAGCCACTCCTCGAGACGCCGGCGGGCGGTGTCGTCGCTGATGTCGCGGCCGCAGTCCCGCCAGGGCCGCGCCACCTTCGCCGGGTCGGGCAGATAGCCGACGATGTCCATGACGGTCCAGTAGGTGGTGGTCTCCTCGCCGGGCCCGTACGCGTCGGCGAACCTCGACGCCGCCGCCACGCCGTGCAGCATCGCGAGGTACGTCGAGGCGTGCGCCACGTCGAGCTGGGCCGGCCCCCACGAGGCCTCGACCCAGTCCACGACGCCGCTGATCCGGCCTCGTGACCAGAGCACGTTCCCCAGGTGGAAATCGCGGTGCAGGAACGTGCCCCGGAACGACGGCTGCCGCTCCAGCAGCCGAAAAGCTTGGTGCCACAACTCCGGCCGACGGGCCCACGAAGGGACTTCGCGCTTGCTCGGGGGCGCCCACGACTGGAAGTCGCGCGGTCGCTCGTCGACCCGGTGGATCTCCTTCAGCAGCCCTGCCAGAGCCCCGAGCACGTCGTCGCTCGCGGAGTCCAGGCACAGCCGCCCCGGCAGCCAGGACATCAGATGGGCCGGCGCCCCCGCGCGCTCGCCGCCGAGATCCACCCCGAGGCTCCGCGCGACCGGGATCGGCGAGCCGGCCAGGCTGCGCTGGATCGTCGCTTCGCGACTCAGGAGACCTCGGGCGTACGCCCGCCACGGCTCTTTCGTCATCAGCCGCAGAACCGCGCGTTCGCCGTCAACCCCGTCGAGGCGCACCACCGTCGAGGTCCAGCCGCCGGTCAGGGGCTGCACAGCGGTGACCCGGCGGCCCCACACCGACTCCGCCCATCGGACCGCCGTGTCCATATCCATGCTTGGATCATTGCGTGTCCGAGAATCTGGAGGCGTTCCGCCTCGAGGCTGAGGCGCTCACGCGGGCGGCGGCGGGTTTCTCCGAGCGGGAGTGGAGCGCGCCGACCAGGTGTGCCCCGTGGACGGCGCTCGAACTGCTCGGGCACGTCCGGGTCGCTGTCGGCCGGCTGCCGAGCATGCTGGCCGCGCCCGCGCCCGCGCCGGTGTCGAGCGACAGCCTCGTGTCGGCGGCCGGCTACTACCGGCCGGATGAGCGCTTCGCGCCGGCGACCAACGCCGACCGCGTCGACCTCGGCCGAGCCCAGGCGGCGGAGTTCGCCACGGCCGCCGGGCTGGTCGAGGACTTCGGCGCGACCTGCCGACGGGTCGAGCAGCTGTGCCGGGCCGAGCCCGCCGGGCGCGTCGTCGTCACCCGGCACGGCGACCCGATGCTGCTCGAGGACTTCCTGGTGACCCGGGTCATCGAGCTCGCGGTCCACGGGCTCGACCTGGCCGACGCCGTCGGGCGTCAGTCGTGGCTGACGACGCCGGCGGCCGAGGTCGTGACCCGGCTGCTCACCGGCGCGCCGGAGCCGCCCGGGCTCGGCTGGGATCACGCGACGTTCCTGCGCAAGGCCACGGGGCGCGCGCCGCTGACGGCGGACGAGACGGCCCGGGCCGAGCACATCCACTGGCTGACGCTGGGATGAACGATGTCGGCGCTTGGCTGCGGGGCGTGCTGGGGCGGCGGCTCGATGGCGTGGTCGAGGCGCGGCACTGGTTCCGGGGGCGGCGCGACGAGGATGCGGCAAGCCTGATCCATGCCTGGCTGTACTTCGAGGGGGCCGGTCCGGTTCTGCTGCACGGGTGCGGCGAGCAGCTGGAAGTGGCCGACGGGGAGCCCTACGCGCCGTACGACATGCAGGAGGCTGGGGAGACGAGGGTCGGACCGGCGCAGCCGCCCGATCTGCTCGCCGGCTTCGTGGGGGCCATGCTCGTCGACGGGTCCGTGATCATCGGCTACGACGGGGTCTGTGGCGGGCTCCGGCTGCGGTTCGATCGCGGAGACCTTGTCCTCGGCTCGCTCGGCGACGACTGGTACCTGAGCGAAGGCGAAATGCCCGCGGGATGGCGGACAGCGTGATGGAGGCGGTGGCGCGGCGGTTCGGGTTGGGGCGGCTGGAAGCCGAGCCGGTGCGGGTGGCCGGTGGGCTGTCGAACGAGTTGTGGCGGGTGAGGACTGATCGTGGGGTGTTCGCGGTCAAGCGGATGGTCGTCAACGCGGACCGGCCCGATTTCGTGGGCAACGTCGAGGGGGCGTACGGGGTCGAGCGGCGGGCCTGGGAGCGCGGGGTGCCGATGCCGGAGCCGGTGCCGGTGGGTGGGCGCGCTCTGGCCGAGGTGGACGGTGGGCTGTTCCGGGCTCACCGGTGGGTTGACGGTGAGCCGGCTGCGGGGACGGCAGTCGAGGCCGCACGGCTGCTGGCGGCTGTCCACGCGGCCGGGGAGCCACGGCTGGGGGCGGTGGCCGGCGAGGGCTGGGTGGCCGATCGGTGGGGGAGCGAGCTGGTCGAGCTGACCGGGCGCGTGGCTCAGCGGGAAACGTCGGGGGTGATCGTGGACAGTCACCGTGATCTCGACGGGAAGAACACCCTGCGGCGGCGGGACGGCGTATTGCTGGCTCTCGACTGGGATGCTGCGGGGCCGATCAGCGCTGTCCAGGAGGCGGCCGGCGTCGCCCTCGACTGGAGTGGGGGCGATCCGGCGGTGTTTGTGAGTGCTGTCCGTGCGTACAGCCAAGGAAGTGGTCTTGACGTGCCGGCGCAGCCGTGGATCTTCGGGGGATGGGTGGCGGCGCTGGGGGGCTGGCTCGACTACAACGCGGCGCACGGCGGGCGCGGTGAGGTGGAGCGGACGCTGGCGAGCCTGCGCGGGCTGGCCGCAAACCTGGACGAGATGGTGGCGAGCCTTCAATAAGGTGTGCGAATGGACTTGGAGTTCGCGGGGGAGATCTGGTTCTGGCGGGGGCCGGCGCCGTGGCATTTCGTGACCGTGCCGGAGGACGAGTGCCGGGAGATCGAGGCGGCGTCGTCGCTGGTCAGCTATGGCTGGGGGATGATCCCGGTGGCGGCCCGGATCGGGGCGACGGGGTGGACGACCTCGCTGTGGCCCAAGGACGGCCGCTACATCGTGCCGATCAAGACGGATGTGCGGCGCAAGGAGGGGCTCGACGTGGGGGAGACCGTCACGGTGCGGTTGCGGATCGGGGCTTGACGGCCGGCACACAACCGTGGAGCACGGCGATCACCTCGTCGCGGGTGAGCGGCGGGCCGAGCGGGGCGTTACGCGGGCCGGCCCGCAGGCCGTCGATGACCAGGCGCAGGTAGCGCTCGGAGGACGCTTGGGGCAGGCCGGCGACGTCGCTGACCATCGTGAAGATGATCGGGACGTCGGTGGCGTCGAAGTCGTCGCGCAGCGTGCCCTCGGCCTTGGCCCGGGCGACCAGCTCGGTGATCACGACCTCGAGGCGGTCGCCGGACTCCGGGAAGCGCTTCTTCATGCCGAGGCTGAGCATGACGTCGCGCAGGCCCCTGTCCTCGGCATGGGTGCGGCACGCGAAGGTCATGAAACGGATCAGCCCGTCCCAGGCGACGGGCTCGGCCCGGCACTGTTCGGCGACGGCCACGACACCGGCGATGCGGTCGGTGAAGATGGCCTCGACCAGCGACTCCTTGGTCGGGAAGCGGCGGTAGACGGTGCCGACGCCGACGCCGGCCTGATGGGCCACGTCGTCGAGCGTGGCGGCGAAGCCGCGGGTGGCGAAGACCTCGCGGGCCGCTTCGAGGATGCGCTCCCGGTTGCGCTGGGCGTCCCGGCGCAGCGGCCGGGAGGCGGGGGCTGGCATGTGGCCAAGCGTACATCTAAACGGAGGAGAATCCTCAACTTTCGTTGCTACGCTGCGTTATGTGGAGGGGCAACCTCAACTTACGTTTCCGGAAGGCGCCAGATGACCACCGCTGTACACGAACGCGAAACAAATGAGCAGGGGACCACGGGGCGCTGGTGGGCGCTCGTGGTCCTCGCCCTCGCGCAGCTGATGGTGGTGCTCGACGCCACCATCGTGAACATCGCGCTGCCGACCGCGCAGGCCGACCTCGCGTTCTCCGACGCCGACCGGCAGTGGGTCGTCACCGCGTACGCCCTCGCCTTCGGCAGCCTGCTGCTGCTCGGCGGGCGGCTGGCCGACTTCATCGGCCGCAAGCGGATGTTCATGATCGGCCTGATCGGCTTCGCCCTCGCGTCCGCTCTCGGCGGCATCGCGCAGAACCTCGAAGTGCTGATCGTGGCCCGCGCTCTGCAGGGCGCCTTCGGCGCGGCCCTCGCCCCGGCCGCGTTGTCGCTGCTCTCCACGACGTTCACCGAGCCCACCGAGCGGGGCAAGGCCTTCGGCATCTTCGGCGCCATCTCCGGCGCCGGCGGCGGCATCGGCCTGCTGCTGGGTGGGGTCCTGACGGAGTACGCGTCGTGGCGCTGGTGCCTCTACGTCAACCTGGTGATCGCCGCCATCGCCGTGGTCGGCGCCATCCTCAAGCTCAAGGACGAGCCGGTCGCCCGGCACGGCCGCATCGACATCGTCGGCACCGTCACCGCCGTGGTCGGGCTCGTCGCCCTGGTCTACGGCCTGGCCAACGCCGAGACGGACGGCTGGACCGGCGGCTGGACGCTCGGCCCGATCATCGTCGGCGTCATCGTGCTGATCGGCTTCGTGCTCGTCGAGCGCCGGGTGGCCAACCCGCTGCTGCCGCTGCGCGTCGTCCTCGACCGCAACCGGGGCGGCTCGTACGCGTCGATCGCCATCGCCGGTGCGGGCATGTTCGGCATCTTCCTGTTCCTGACGTACTACCTGACCTCGGTGCTCAGCTTCACCCCGGTCAAGACCGGCCTGGCCTTCCTGCCGATGCTCGGCGCCATCATGCTGACGGCCACCACGGCCGGCTCCATCCTCACCCCGAAGATCGGCCCGCGCCCGCTGGTCCCGCTCGGCGCCTTCGTCGCCGCGGGCGGCATGGTCCTGCTGACCCGCCTGGACCTCGACTCGACGTACGCGTCGGGCGTGCTCCCCGGCCTGATCATCATCGGCCTCGGCCTGGGCCTGGTCTTCGCCCCGACCCAGAACGCCGCCACCTCGGGCGTGGAGCACCGCGACGCCGGCGTCGCCTCAGCGATGATCAACACCGTGCAGCAGATCGGCGGCTCGATCGGCACCGCGCTGCTCAGCTCCTTCGCCGCCACGGCCGCGACCAACTACGCGTCGTCGCACACCCCGTCGCCGACGCTGGCCGCGGAAGCCGCCATCCAGAGCTACACCACGGTCTTCTGGTGGTCGGCCGGCTTCTTCGTCCTGGCCGGGGTGGTCGCCCTGGTGCTGTTCCGCACGGGCCCGCTCGACGTCGACCCGGACGCGCCGCCGGCGATGGCCCACTGACGCACCACGTTCCAGGATCCCGGCCGCGGTTCGCGGCCGGGATCCTTCCTTTCACGGGCACGGCAGGCGTGGCGGGCGCGGGCGGCGCGGCGGGCTCAGACCTGGGCGAAACCGCCGTCGACGAACAGCTCGATGCCGCGGATGAAACTTGAATCGGCGGAAGCCAGGAACAGCGCGGCCGAGGCGATCTCGGACGGGCGGCCCATCCGGCCGGCCGGAACTCTGCTCACGATGGCCTCGACGACGGCGGCCGGGATCTGGTCGACGACGCCGGTGGCGGTCGGGCCCGGGTTGAGCAGGTTCACCCGGAGATCCCGGTTGCCCCACTCGGCGGTCCAGGTGCGCGCGAACGACCGCAGCGCAGCCTTGCTCGCCTGATAGACCGTAGCGCCCGGAACGCCGGACACCGAGCCGGCCGAGCCGTTGAGGATGATCGAGCCGCCACCGGCCATCAGGGGCAGCGCCTTCTGCACGGTGAGCAGGGTGCCGCGCACGTTGACCCCGAAGACGGTGTCGAAGGACTCCTCGGTGACCGCCTCGAGGGGCTCGGACAGGCTCCCGATGCCGGCGCAGGCGTAGAGGACGTCGACGCGGCCATGGTGGTCGGCGACGGTCTCGAAAAGGCGGCCGAGGTCGGCCGGGGACCCCGAGTCGGCCTGTACGCCCGTGACGGATCCCGGCCCGATCGCCGCGACCGCCTCGTCGAGCCGCGTCTTGTCGCGCCCGGTGATGTAGACGTGCGCGCCGTTGCTGACAAAAAGCTTCGCTGTCTCCAGCGCCATTCCGGAGGTCGCGCCGGTGATGACGGCGACCTTCCCTTCGAGCTTGCGTTCCATGAACTCACCGTAGGAAGACCGGTGAATTGCCGGAAGTACGCACTTTATCGTTGGGGGCTTACCGCCCGGTTAGCCTCGTCGTAGGCCTCCTGCGCCTCCAGCAGCTGGTCGCTGTGCTGCCCGATCCAATGGATCAGCTGGGTCAGCGGCAGGGCGAGGTCGGCCCCGAGATCGGTCAGCGTATAGGTCACCTGCGGCGGAACCGTGGCCTCGACGCTGCGCTCGACGAGCCCGGCCCGGACGAGGTGCTTGAGCGTCTGCGCCAGCATCTTCTCGCTGATCCCGCCGACCTTGTCCCGCAACGCGGCGAACCGGTGCGGCCCGGTCACCAGCGCCGCCAGCACCAGCGTCCCCCACCGGCTCGTGACTTGATCGAGAACCTTGCGCGTCGAGCAGGTCTGATCGAAAGTGTCGGCGGACAGAAGGTTCAGAGCGGTACGCAAACGCGGGTCTTCCACCTGCCTGAATCTACTCGCAGGACAGCGGTCAGCCGCCCACCCGGCGGTAGTGCCAGATCCACACACCGAGCGCGGCGGCGGCGACGATGACGCTCGGCCAGCGCACCGACCACGTGCGGCGACCATCGCCGGGCACGGGCCCGACCACGGCACGACCGCGACCCAGAGCACGAACAGGCCCAGCCCCTGCCTGTCCCGCCTGCGGAACACGCGCCGATGCGGTGACATGACCGGCAGCGTAGAGCCAAGGTCATCCCCGGGCGACCGGCTGCCAGCCCGCCGGGGGATCCTCGCCGGTGCGGCCGTCGACGGCTTCGCGTAGCAGGTCGGCGTGGCCGACGTGGCGGGCGTACTCCTCGAGGAGGTCGTAGAGGAAGCGGCGCAGGGACGGGGTTCGGCCGTCCGGGAAGGGCTGGGCGCGGAGCTGGTCGAGGCCGCCCTCGGACAGCGCCCGGGCCAGGCGGGCCCTGCCCCGTTCGACGGCGGCGTCGTAGAGGGCGTACAGCTCGGCCGGCTTGTCGTCGGCGGCCGAGGTGAACTCCCAGTCGGGGTCGTCGTCCCAGTTGGTGGGTTTCCACGGGTCGGGCAGGGGCTCGTCGAAGAACTTGCCAACGATCTGGTAGTCCTCGACCAGGGCCAGGTGTTTGAGCAGGCCGCCCAGGGTGAGGGTGGAGTTCGGCAGGCGCTGGTTGAGGCCCTCGGCGGTCAGGTCGTCGGCCTTCCAGCGGAACGTGGCGCGCTGGCGGTCGAGGGCGCCGATCAGGTGTTCCGTCTCGGTGCCGGCCACGGGGGGCTCCCAGGGAATATCGCTCATGGAGGGCACCGTAGACGGGATGCCGGACGATCGGCGTCCGGAATCATGAAGTAGGTTCGGCCGATGCGACGCCAGATTGCCGGTCTCACCTGCGCGCAGTGGGGTCCCGGGAAGGGTCCCGCGGTGCTTGCGCTGCACGGGCTGACGAACACGTCGGAGGTGTGGCGGGGGTTCGCCGAGGCGGCGCCGGAGCTGCGCGTGATCGCGCCGGATCTGCCCGGGCGGGGCGGGTCGCTGGAGGTGAGGGCCGGCGCGGGCTTGAAGGGTCACGCCCAGGCGGTGGCCGCGCTGGCGGAGCACCTCGCCCTCGAGGACTTCGTCCTGCTCGGTCACTCGATGGGCGGCTATCTCGCGCCCCTCATCGCGGCCGCGCTTCCCGGGCGCGTACGCCACATGGTGCTGCTCGACGGCGGCGTCCCACCCGAGTCCACGTGGCGGAGCAAGCGAACGGTCGTTCGAGCCCTGTGGACCGTCTACACACGATCACTCCGCCGTACATATCCGGATAAGGAGGCGTTCGTCGACGCCGTGGAGGCCCGGGCGATCGCGAACCGGCCCGACCTTCGCCCGCGCCTCGAGCAGTGGGCCGACTATCTTCTCGACCGCGCCGAAGACGGCGGGGACGGCGGCGGCAAGGCGCGGCTCGACATGGCGAGGGTGATCGACGACGCGGTGGACACGCTCGGCGGGGAGCCGACCCTGCCGCTGCTGGCCGGGCTGGACACACCGGTGCACGTCATCCTGGCCGCGCACGACGGCGACGACCAGGCGCCGCCGTTCATCAGCGACCACGGGCTCGCGCTCGGCCGGCAGAAGATCCCGCGCCTGACCGCCGAGCGGACCGAGGCCAACCACGTGACGATGCTTTTCGACGAAAGAGTGGTCACAGCGGTGAGTGGGTCCGCGGCGGCTCCGCGGTCAGGGCCAGCAGCGGCCTGACCAGGCGGGCGAAGTCGTCCGGGCGCTCCAGCTGGGGCATGTGGCCGGTGTCGGCGAACAGGTGCGACTGGGCGTGCGGCAGCAGCGCCCGGGCCGCGGGCAGGTGGGTGGCGGGCAGGATCAGGTCGCGCTCGCCCCAGACGATCAGGGTCGGCCGGGGGTTGCGGGTCACCCGGTTGAGCAGCTCGTGGCGCCAGTGCGGGGCGATGCCGCGGAAACCGCCCAGGGCCCGGGCGATCTCCAGGTAGACGGCGGCGAAGTCGGGTTGCCGGCCGATCCGTACGGCCATGGCCACCCGCTCGGGGGTGACCAGGGCCCGATCGGCGAACAGGCTGCGCTCCACCCGCCGGGCCACCCGCGGGTCGATCCGGCCCAGCAGCGGGCGGCCCAGCAGCGGGATGGCCAGCATGCGCAGCGCGAAGGTGACCTCCTGGCCGAACCCGGCGCTGTTGACCAGGGTCAGCGTGGTGACCCGGGCCGGGTCGTCGACCAGCATCTGCATGGCCACGGCGCCGCCGAGCGAGTTGCCCATCAGGTGCGCCGGCTCGGTGGCGCCGAGCGCGTCCAGGGCGGCCCACACGCCCTCGGCCAGCGCGGCCAGGGTGGTCCGGGCCGGCATCCGCTGGGAGAGCCCGAAGCCGGGCATGTCCAGGCTGATCACCCGGTGGTCGCCGAGCCGGTCGTGCTGCGGCAGCCAGTCCTCCAGGCTGCGGCCGATGCCGTGCAGCAGCACCACCGGCGGGCCGTCGGCCGGGCCGGTCGCGTGGTAGCGGATGCGGCTGCCCTGGACGTCGACGTAGTTCACCGGCGGGCCCCGATCTTGACCGAGGAGGCGGTCAGGAACTGCATGATCCGGGCGTGCCCGACCGGGAAGAGCCGGGCCAGCACGTCCGGCACCTTGGCGTTGAGCGCGATGAGCAGGCGCGGCTTGCGCTTGGCGACGGCCTGGATGATGTCGCGGGCGGCCTTCTCCGGGGGATAGGTCAGCAGGGCGGCGAACAGCTTCTGGTGCGGCTCGATCTCCGATTCGGGGACGTTGCTGCCGACGATGGCGCTTTCGGCGATGCGCGTACGGATGCCGCCCGGGTGCACGGTCGTGACACCGACGCCGTTCTCGGCCAGCTCGGCGTGCAGGGCCTGGCTGAGGCCGCGGAGGGCGAACTTGCTGGCGGCGTACGCGCTCTGCCCGGCCGGCGCGATCAGGCCGAACAGGCTGGACAGGTTGACCAGGTGGCTGCCGGGGTTCGCGGTCAGCGCGGGCAGCAGGGCGTGGGTGAGCAGCATCGGGGCCCGGAAGTTCACGTTCATCACGTGCTCGAACTCTTCGACCGTGACCTGGTCGAAACGCCCGCCGAGGGCGACGCCGGCGTTGTTGATCAGCAGCCCGATCGCGGCGTGGTCGGTCAGCACCTTGGTGGCCACCCCTTCGACCTGGGCGCGGTCGGCCAGGTCGGCGAGGATCGTCTCGACCGTGATGCCCGGATGCGCGGCGCGGATCTTGTCGGCGACCGGCTTCAGGCGCGCCTCGTCACGGTCGACCAGCACGAGGTGGCTGCCGAGCTCGCCCAGCTGATAGGCGAGCTGTTCGCCGATGCCGCTCGCGGCGCCGGTCAGCACGGCAACATGACCGGCAAATCGGAATTGTCCAAGTCGCGTCATGGGTTGACATCCTCCGTGAGGTCGGCGCGAGGTGGGGCGGCGCGCGAGGTGGGGGCCGCGGGCGAGGTGGGCGCGGCGGGCGAGGTGAGGTCGGCGGGCGAAGTGGGGGCGGGGCGCGAGGTGAGGTCGGCGGGCGAGGTGGGAGCGGGCGAGGGGAGAGCGCGGCGGAAACGCATGTCGCGGGTGACGTCGGCCCGCGGGGTGGTGATGATGTCGCGCAGGTAGTTCTGCCGGACGATCCACGGCGCGCGGTCGCCCTGGCGTGGGAAGTCGTCGAGCGCCCGCTGCACGTACCCCGACGAGAGATCGAGCAGCGGACGGCCCGAACCGCCGGGGGTGGCCGGGGTGGCCACGGCCAGCCCGTTGCGGTCCATGTGCCGCAGCAGCTTCATCACGTAGCGGTGCGAGAGGTCGGCCCGCAGCGTCCACGAGGCGTTCACATAGCCGATGCAGTAGGCCAGGTTCGGTACGCCGCTGAGCATCAGCCCGCGATAGGCGGCCTGCTTTCCGAGCTCGACATGCGTGCCGTCCACGCTGACCCGCACCCCGCCGATCGGCAGCAGCGACAATCCGGTCGCCGACACCACGATGTCGGCCTCGAGGACCTGTCCCGACTTGAGCCGGATGCCCTGGGGCACGAACGCGTCGATGTGGTCGGTGACCACCGACGCCCGCCCGGCCCTGATCTCGCGGTAGAGGTCGCCCTCCGGGATCACACAGAGCCGCTGGTCCCACGGGTCGTAGGAGGGTTTGAAGTGCTCGTCGACGTACGCCTCGTCGCCGAGCCCCTTGACGGCGAGGGACCGCAGCACCTTGCGCACGCGGTCGGGCCGACGCCGGGCCAGTTGGTAGAAGCCCTGCGTCATCAGGATGTTCTTGGCCCGGGCGACCCGGCTCGCCTGCCGCGGCGGCAGCACCGACAGCAACGCCCGGGCGACCACGTCCCGTGACGGCAGCGAGGTCAGGTACGACGGGGAGCGCTGCAGCATCGTCACGTGCGCGGCGTCGGGCGCCATGGCCGGTACGAGGGTCACCGCGGTCGCCCCGCTGCCGATCACCACGACCCGCTTCCCGCGGTAGTCGAGGTCGCGCGGCCAGAACTGCGGGTGGACCAGCCGGCCCTCGTACTCGTCGAGCCCGGGGAAGTCCGGTTGGTAGCCGCGGTCGTAGTTGTAGTACCCCGCGCAGGCATACAGGAAGGAGCAGGTCAGCGTCGAGCCGTCGGCGATGGTCAGGGTCCAGCGGGCCTCGTCGGAGGACCAGTCGGCCGCGACCACTTTGGTGTTGTAGCGGATGTGCCGGCTGATCCCGCCCTCGTCCGCCGTGGCCTGGATGTACTCGCGGATCTTGTCGCCCGCGGCGAGCGACTGGGTGTCGCGCCACGGCCGGAACGGGTAGCTCAACGTGAACATGTCCGAGTCGGACCGCACGCCGGGGTAGCGGAAGAGATCCCACGTCCCGCCGATCGCCTCCCGGGCCTCCAGGACGGCGTACGTCTTCCCGAGCCCTGCCTCCTGCAACCGCCAGGCCGCCCCGATGCCCGACAGCCCGGCGCCGATGATGACGACGTCGAAGTGGCTCATGCCGGAAACCCCCGGAACCAGGGCGGCGTCCCGGTGCCGGAGAGGCGTACCCCACCCCACGGGTCGGGCTCGCTCAGCCGTACCTCCACCGCAGTCGACCCTGGAAGCGCGAGTGACGCCTGCCGCAAGCCGGCCGCCACGCGCTCGCGCAAGGCGGAGTCGGGGGTGGTGCGCCCGGCCCAGCGGAAGCGGCCCTCGACCGGCTCGAAGTGGGCCGAGAGCCGGATCTCGACCGGGTGGCCGGCGTCGCCGGCCAGCAGCGTGGCCGGCCCCCGGTACTCCTCGTCAGGAATGTCCACCGAAGCTCGTCTCCTCCCGGTACGCGGCGAGCCCGCCGGGCACGTCCGCCGCCTGCTGAAGCCCCGCTATGCCGCCCCACAGGAATGTCGTCAGGTAGTCCCCGAGCGCCTCGCGGCTGATCGGCTGCTGCTGGCGCAGCCACCAGTCGCCGACCGCCTGGACATACCCCACCACGCCGTACGCCCACGGCAGGGCCGCGCCGGAGTCGAGGCCGCGGGCCCGCAGCCGGTCACCCAGGATGCGGGCCAGGCCGCTGGCCACCGTGTCGACCACGTCGGCCACCACGTCGCGGCCGCGGGCGATCTCGGGCTGGTGCACGACGAACTGGTACAGGTTGGTGTCGGCGGCGATGTGCCCGAGGTACGCGTCGATGGCCGCCCCGACCGCGGCGCGTTCCTCCCGGACCGCGGCCACGGCGGGGACGATCGCGTCGAGCACCATGCCGGCCGCCCGCTGGCCGACGGCGAGCCACAGCTCGGACTTGTCGGCGAAGTAGCGGTAGAGCACCGGCTTGCTGACGCCGGCGTGAGCGGCGATGGCGTCCATGCCGACCTCGGGGCCGTGGGCGCGGATGGCCTCGATGGCCGCCTCGGTCAACTCGGATCGGCGCTGCTCACGGTGGCCGGCCCAGCGGCCCTTACGGCCATCCGTATTGACCGGCGTCTCATCCGTGTTCATAGTACTAGAAGTAACTGTTACCCGAGGTAACGTCAAGTACCTGGGAGGGCCTATGGATCGCGATCGCACCGCCACCCGGCTCCTGAGGTCGTCCGCGGAGCATTCGTACGACCCCGAGGTGGAGATCGACTGGGAAGCGCCGATGGTCGAGGGCAAGTACTTCGTACCGCCGCACCGCTCCAGTCTTTACGGCACTTCGGTGTGGGAGCGGCTCACCGAACAGCAGCGGATCACGCTGACCCGGCACGAGGTGGCCAGCATCGCCGGGCTCGGCGTCTGGTTCGAGACGATCCTCATGCAGCTGCTGATCCGCGGCTACTACAAGCAGGACCCGACGCAGCCGCACGCGCAGTACGCGCTGACCGAGGTGGCCGACGAGTGCCGGCACTCGGTGATGTTCGGCAAGATGATCGCCACTCTGGGAACGCCGGTCTACCGGCCCGACGGGGTGAACGCCGCCCTCGGCAAGTGGATCGCGGCCACCGGCACCGGGCCGCGGATGTTCGCCGCGATCCTGATCTGCGAGGAGATCCTGGACACCCTGCAGCGCGAGGCGATGGCCGACGAGCAGGTGCAGCCGCTGGTCCGGATGGTGTCGCGGATCCACGTGGTCGAGGAGGCCCGGCACGTCCGCTACGCCCGGGAGGAGCTCGCACGGCAGGTGCGCGAGGCCGGGAAGGGGCGGCTCGTCTTCGACAAGGTCGTGATCGCGCGGGCCGCGTACCTCTGTGGCACCCGCCTGATCCACCCGGCGGTGTACCGCTCGATCGGGCTGTCGCCGGCCGAGGGCAAGCGGCTGGCCGACGCCAACCCGCACTTCCGGGAGACGCTCCGCTGGGCCGGGGAGCGCGTGGTGGCGTACCTGAAGGACCTCGACCTGATCGATGGCCCGGGACGGGCCCTGTGGCGGCGCTCGGGCCTGCTCCCTGCCGCTGCGTGATTGTTTCCCAACGCGCAGTAATTCAGCCGAACCGGCCCTTGACCTGGGACTTTAGGATTTCGCCACGGCCGATTCAGCCCGTGGGCGAGGCCGTCGGCGCGTGGGAGATTGGAGCGCGGTGTCTGCGCTCGAGCGCGGCGACAAGCGTTCGGGAGGAAGCCATGGACAGCGCGGACGATGCCCTGCGGGCCTACGAGGACGGCCGGGCCGACGGGCTCGCCGGCAAGCACAAGGACGAGACGCGGGCCGGCGACCCGGACTACCTGGTCGGGCTGGTCGACGGCCAGGTCTCGGCCTTCGAGGAGAACCTGCTGGCCGCCATCCGCCGCGCCCTGGACGGCAAGAAGAGCTGATGGACGACGCACTTCAGGCGTACGAGACGGGGCGCGCCGACGGCATGGCGGCCTGCCGTGACCTGGCCCGGGCGCAGCATCCCGAGACCGGGGCGGACTACCGGATGGGCTTTCTCGACGGCCGCATCGAGGTGTTCCGGCTGCTCGCGACCGTCCGCAAGATCGTCGAGGACGCCGACTGAGCTCGCTGTGATTACGCGTTAGCGTCCCTGAAACACATCTTCGATGTTCCGGTAACGGATCCTGGACACGCTGTCCGGAACGACTTCAGGGGAGCGTGGATGATCGAGGGCGTGCTGACGGGCTTCACCGTCGCGGTCACCGCCGAGCGGCGCCGGGACGAGATGACCGCGCTGCTCGAGCGGCGCGGGGCCCGGGTCGTCACCGCCTCGGCGATCAGCATCGTGCCGCTGATCGACGACGAGGCCCTGCATGCGGCGACCGCGGCCTGCATCGGGCTCGCGCCGGATCTCGTCGTGGCCACCACCGGGTTCGGCTTCCGGGGCTGGCTCGAGGCGGCCGAGGGCTGGGGGCTGGCCGATCAACTGCGGGACGTGCTGCGCGGCGCCCGGATCGTGGCCCGCGGGCCCAAGCCGTGCGGCGCCGTGCGGGCGGCCGGACTGACCGAGGAGTGGGCGGCCAAGACCGAGGCCACCGAGGAGGTCCTGGCGCGGCTGCTCGACGAGGGCATCGCCGGGCTGCGGATCGCGGTGCAGGAACACGGCGAGCCGCAGACCGAGTTCGTGGCGGCCCTGCGGGCGGCCGGGGCGGCGGTGGTGGAGGTGCCGGTCTACCGCTGGGTGCCACCTACGGACACCACGCCGGTACGCCGCCTGGTCGAGCAGATCGGAGCGGGGCAGATCGACGCGGTGACGTTCACCAGCGCGCCGGCTGTGAAGTCGTTCCTGGCTCTGGCCGGGTCGTCGCGGGACGCGGTCCTCGATCGATTCGGGACGGGGACGCTGGCGGCGTGCGTGGGGCCGGTGACGGCGGCGCCGCTGGTCGAGCTCGGCGTGCCGGTGGTGATGCCGGAGCGGTTCCGGCTCGGGGCGCTGATCAAGACGGTGACCGACGAGCTGCCCCGGCGGACGGTGAAGCTGAAGGTGGCCGGGTCGGTGCTGGAGATGCGCGGGCACGCGGTGCTGATCGACGACGTGCCGCACTCATTGGCGCCGGCGGCGATGGCGATCCTGACGGCGCTGGCCGCGCGGCCGGGGGTGGTGGTGTCGAAGGAGCAGCTGATCGCGGCGCTGCCCCGCGGCAATGACGGGCACGCGGTGGATGTGGCGGTGGCGCGGTTGCGGACGGCGCTCGGCTCGGGCCGGCACATCGAGACGGTGATCAAGCGCGGTTATCGGCTGCGGTTGGACGAGCCCGCCGCATAATCCACTCGTCAGGCCGCAACGACGCGGTCCTTTTCTCGCGAAAGGCCTGATATGCCGACTCTTGTCGCGGTGGCCCATGGCACCCGCAGCCCGCACGGCCAAGCTCAGATCCGTGACCTGGTCGCCCGGGTCGCCGGCCGCCGTCCCGGCCTGGACGTCCGCCTCACCTACGTGGACGTACAGGAGCCCCGCGTCGCCGACGTCATCCCGCTGCTGGATGACGCCGTCGTCGTCCCTCTGCTGCTGTCGGCCGGCTATCACGTGCGGGTCGACATCGCCGAGGCGGTCGCCGGCCGGAACATTCCGGTCACCAGGCCTCTCGGTCCCGACGACGCCCTGCTCGACAGCATGGTCCGCCGCCTGCCCCGAGGCGCCGACGCCGTGGTCCTGGCCGCCGCCGGCTCCTCCGACCCGTCGTGGCGGGCCGACATCGACGCCCTGGCCGCGCGCCTCCCCGGCGGCGCACATGTCGGATATGTCGCCGGTCATGAACCCAAGGTCGCCGACGTCGTGGCCGGCCTGAGAAAGCGGGGCGCGCGAAAGATCGCCATCGCCTCGTACCTGCTGGCCGATGGCCTCTTCTACCGCAAGCTGCACCAGGCCGGCGCCGACTGGGTCACCCCGCCGCTCTGCCTCGACCCGGTCACCACCGACCTCGTGCTCCGCCGTTACGAGTCCGCGCTTCTCACAACGGCGCCCGGCCGTATGTAGGGTTTTCCGTACGTCACGGCAATCGCGCGGGACCCGGCGGAAAACAAACGCCCAGAAGTATTCGGGGTGTGACGGCCACCGATACGCATTGCCCCTACTGCGCTCTGCAGTGCGGCATGACTTTGACCCCCGGGATACCGGTGGTCAAGCTCGAGCCACGCGAGTTCCCGGTCAACCGAGGCGGCCTCTGCGCCAAGGGTTTCACCGCGGCTGACCTGCTGGATCACCGTGATCGGCTGCTGAGCCCGCTGGTCCGCAAGGAGCCCGGCGACCGCACCAGCCCGCTGCGCGAGGCCACCTGGGACGAGGCGCTCGGCCTGATCGTCGAGGCCATTCAGAACAGCCAGAAGAGGTACGGCCGGGACAGCGCCGGCGCTTTCGGGGGCGGCGGGCTGACCAACGAGAAGGCGTACGCGCTGGGCAAATTCGTCCGGGTGGCGCTGCGATCGGCGTCGATCGACTACAACGGCCGGTTCTGCATGTCGTCGGCGGCCACCGCGGCCAACCGGGCCCTCGGCGTCGACCGGGGGTTGCCGTTCCCGCTGGAGGACGTGGCCGGCGCGCAGACCGTGCTGCTGGTCGGGGCCAACCCGGCCGACGCCATGCCGCCGTCCATGCAGTATCTCGACGCGGGCCGGGCCGACGGCGCCAAGCACATCGTGATCGACCCGCGCCGTACGGCCACCGCCACCGGCGCCCACCTGCACCTGCAGCCGCTGCCGGGCACGGATCTGGCGCTGGCCAACGGGATGCTGCACATCGCCATCCGCGAGGGCTACGTCGACTCGTCGTTCGTCGAAACGCGTACCACCGGCTTCGAAGCCGTGAAGAAAGCGACCAATTCCTACTGGCCGGAGCGGGTCGAGCGGATGACCGGCGTCCCGGAGACCAAGATCCGGGAGACGGTACGGCTGCTGGCCACCAACGGCCCGGCGATGATCCTGACGGCGCGCGGAGCCGAGCAGCACAGCAACGGCACCGACACCGCGCAGGCCTGGCTCAACCTGGCGCTCGCGCTCGGGCTGGTCGGGAAACCGAACTCGGGCTACGGCACGATCACCGGGCAGGGCAACGGCCAGGGCGGCCGCGAGCACGGCCAGAAGGCCGACCAGTTGCCCGGCTACCGCAAGCTCGACGACCCCGCGGCCCGCGCGCACGTCGCCGCCGTGTGGGGCATCGACCCGGACGAGCTCCCGCGGCCCGGCCTGTCCGCCTACGAGATGCTCGACCGGCTCGGCACCGACGGCGGCGTCCGGGTGCTGATGGTGCTGGCCAGCAACATCGCCGTGTCGGCCCCGCACAGCAACCGCATCCTCGATCGGCTTCGGGCGCTCGATTTCCTGGTTGTTTCCGACATCTTCCGCTCGGAGACGGCCGAGCTGGCCGACGTCGTGCTCCCGACCGCGCAGTGGGCGGAGGAGGAGGGCACGATGACCAATCTCGAGGGGCGGGTCATCCGGCGCAAGCGCGCTCTGCCCCCGCCGCCGGACGTGCGCACCGACCTGGAGATGCTCGCATCGCTCGCCTCCCTGCTGGGCCGCGGCCGCTTCTTCTCCAGCGACCCGCGCACGGTCTTCGACGAGCTGCGCCGGGCCAGCGCCGGGGGCATCGCCGACTACAGCGGCATCACCTACGAGCGCATCGAATCCGACGACGGCGTCTTCTGGCCCTGCCCGTCGGAGGACCACCCGGGCACGCCACGGCTGTTCGCCGACGGCTTCCCGACCGCTGACGGGCGCGCGAAGTTCATCCGGGTCGAGCACCGCGACCCGGCCGAGATGCCCGACAAGCACTACCCGTACGTCCTGACGACCGGCCGCAACATGCAGCACTACCAGAGCGGCAACCAGACCCGCCGGGTGAAGGCGCTCGCCGTCGCGCTGCCCGAACCCCGCGCGGAGATCCATCCCGACCTGGCCCGCCGGCACGGCATCGCCGACGGCGAGCTGGTCGAGCTGCGCAGCCGGCGCGGTGTGACGGTGCTGCGGGCCCGGCTCAGCGACGGGATCCGGCCGGACACGGTCTTCGCCCCGTTCCACTGGCCCGGCGCGAACGCGCTGACCAACCCGGCCCTCGACCCGCACTCGCGGATGCCCGCCTTCAAGGCGTGCGCGGTCGCGATCAGCCCACTCACGGAAGGAACCGAATAGCGGTGCACTCGACCCCACGATTCCTGCAAGGCGTCTTCACCTTCGAGGGCAAGGGCCTGGACCAGCCGGCGCCCCTGAGCCCCGAGCTGTCCTACGTGGTCCCCGACGGCGCGACCGCGCAGGCCGTCTACTTCCGGGGCGGCAACGCGGCCGCCGAGCTCGTCAACGTCGTCCTCGTGCGGGACGGCAAGCCGATGCGGCACTTCCCGATCGGCGCCAAGGGCGACGTGCACGTGCCCCTGCGGGTGGTCGAGGACCTTCTGGCCGGCACCTCGATCGAGCTGTGGCTCGCCGCCCCGGCCGGCGTCGCCGGCACCGTCATCGTCGATCTGGGCCTGGTGGAGATCTGATATGCGGCAGCGACTGGTCGTCATCGGCAACGGCATGGCCGGCGCCCGGACGGTGGAGGAGATCCTCGCCCGCGGCGGGGACTTCGAGATCACCATGTTCGGCGACGAGCCGTACGGCAACTACAACCGGATCATGCTCTCCAACGTCCTCGCGGGCGTGGAGGACGAGTCCGGCATCTTCCTCAACGATCTGTCCTGGTACGCCGACAACGGCATCACGCTGCACGCCGGCTCCCGGATCGCCCGCATCGACAAGTACGCGCGGACCGTCGTGGCCGAGGACGGCTCCGTCACCCCGTACGACAAGCTCATCATCGCGACCGGCAGCCGGGCCTTCGTCCCGCCCATCAAGGGCGCGCACCGCCCGGGCCGCGGCTACCACCAGGGCGTCTTCGCCTTCCGCACGCTCGACGACACCCGGGCCATGATCCGCTACGCCAAGGAGCACGAGCGCGCGGTCGTCATCGGCGGCGGGCTGCTCGGCCTGGAGGCGGCCCGCGGCCTGCAGAACCACCTGCCGCACGTGACCCTCATCCACGCCGCCGGGCATCTGATGAACGCCCAGCTGAACGCCGACGCCGGGCGGATGCTGAAGGAGACCGTCGAGGCCAAGCTCGGCATCGAGGTCGTCACCGACGGCATGACCACCGAGATCCTCGGCAAGCACGCGGTCACCGGGGTCAAGCTGGCCGACGGGCGGGTCATCGACTGCGACGTCATCGTGGTCGCGGCCGGCATCCGGGCCAACTCCGAGATGGCGGCGGCCAGCGACCTGCCGGTCGAGCGCGGCATCGTCGTCGACGACCAGATGCGCGTGCAGGACGAGGACGACATCTACGCGGTGGGGGAGTGCGCCCAGCACCGCGGCGAGGTCTACGGCCTGGTCGCCCCGCTGTGGGACCAGGCCAAGGTGCTGGCCGACCACCTCACCGGGGTCAACCCGTTCGCCGAGTACCACGGCTCGCAGGTCGCCACGAAGCTCAAGGTGGCCGGCGTCGACGTGGCCGCGATGGGCCTCAAGGAGCCGGCGCACCCCGACGACGAGGTGCTCACCTACGCCGAGCCGAAGAAGGGCGTCTACAAGAACGTCATCATCCGCGACGGCCGCCTGGTCGGCGCGACCCTGATCGGCGACGTGCGCAAGGTCGCCTTCCTGATGCAGGCCTTCGACCGCGGGCTGGCCCTTCCCGAGGAGCGGGCCGAGCTGATGTTCGACCTGGGCGGCCCGGCCGGCGAGGTCAGCGTGGCCGACATGGCCGACGACGAGCAGGTCTGCAACTGCAACGGGGTCAGCAAGGGCACCATCTGCTCGACCGTGCAGAGCGGGTGCAAGACGGTCTCCGGCGTGATGGACAAGACCCGGGCCGGCAAGGGCTGCGGCACCTGCAAGAGCGTGGTCCAGCGGATCGTCGAGTGGGCGGCCGGCGGCGAGGTCGAGGAGGACCCGGCCGCCTCCTACTACGTGCCCGGCATCCCGATGCCCAAGCCCGAGCTGATGAACGCGATCCGGCTGCACTCGCTCAAGAGCGTGTCGTCGGTCTTCGCCAAGCTCGGCGGCGAGGAGGACGCCAAGAGCAAGATGGGGCTGGCCTCGCTGCTGAAGATGATGTGGGGCGGGGAGTACGTCGACGAGCGGGACGCCCGGTTCATCAACGACCGGGTGCACGCCAACATCCAGCGCGACGGCACGTTCTCGGTCGTCCCGCAGATGAAGGGCGGCGTCACCACCCCGGCCCAGCTGCGCCGGATCGCCGAGGTGGCCGAGAAGCACCGGGTGCCGATGGTCAAGCTGACCGGCGGCCAGCGCATCGACCTGCTCGGCATCCCCAAGGAGAAGCTGCCCGAGGTCTGGGCCGATCTGGACATGCCGTCGGGCTACGCCTACGGCAAGAGCTTCCGGACGGTGAAGACGTGCGTCGGCTCGGACTTCTGCCGCTTCGGCGTGGGCGATTCGACGGCGCTGGGAATCGCGCTCGAGGAGCGTTATCAGGGCATCGAGGGGCCGGGCAAGATGAAGCTCGCGGTCACCGGCTGCCCGCGGAACTGCGCCGAGGCGTACGTCAAGGACCTCGGGGTCGTCGCCATTGACGGCGGCAAATGGGAGATCTACGTCGGCGGGGCGGCCGGGGCCCACATCCGCAAGGGCGACCTGCTGGCCACGGTCGACAGCCCTTCCGAGGTGATCCTTTTGACCGGCCGGTTCCTGCAGTACTACCGGGAGAACGCCAACTGGCTCGAGCGGACGTACGCCTTCGTGCCGCGCGTCGGCATCTCCCGTATCCGGGAAATCGTGGTCGACGACAGCGACGGCATCGCGGCCGACCTCGACGCCGCGATGGAGGCATCGGTCGGCGCCTATCGCGACCCGTGGAAGGACCGCGACGAACCGGCGACGCCCGGGCAGTTCCGGACCTCCCTGCCGCTGATCGTCCTGCCCCAGGTCCCGGTGCGCGCATGAGGCCGATCGCATCGATCCACGACATTCCGCTCGGTGAGGGCCGCACCTTCGCCGTCGACGGCGACATGGTGGCCGTCTTCCGTCTGCGCGACGGCTCGGTCCGCGCGCTCTCCGCGGTCTGCCCGCACAAGGGCGGCCCGCTGGCCGACGGGCAGATCGACCTCAAGCAGGTCATCTGCCCCCTGCACCTGAACGCCTGGGACCTTCGCACCGGATGCTCGCTCAGCGGGCAGCAGGACGTCGCCGTCTATCCGGTCTCTGTTGCCGACGACAAGATCATGCTGGGGGATTGACGTGACTGCTGTCTTGGAACGCCCCGCCGCCTCATCGGTTCGGGGTCATTGGATCGACGACTGGCGGCCGGAGGATCGCGCTTTCTGGGATGCCACCGGGTCCCGCATCGCCCGGCGCAACCTCATCTTCTCGATCACCTCGGAGCACATCGGCTTCTCGATCTGGTCGCTGTGGTCGGTCATGGTGCTGTTCCTCGGCCCGTCCTACGGCATCGACCCGGCCGGGAAGTTTCTCCTGACCGCGGTGCCGACGCTTTTCGGGGCGGCGCTGCGCATTCCGTACAGCTTCGCCGTGGCCCGTTTCGGCGGCCGCAACTGGACCGTCTTCAGCGCGACGCTTCTCCTGGTGCCGGCGATCGCGGCGGCCTTTCTCATCCGGCCCGGCGTCTCCTATACGACGCTGCTGATCCTGGCCGCGCTGGCCGGCGTCGGCGGCGGCAACTTCGCCTCGTCGATGACGAACATCAACGCGTACTACCCGGACCGGCTCAAAGGCTGGGCCCTCGGCATCAACGCCGGCGGCGGCAATCTGGGCGTGGCGGCGGTGCAATTGGTCGGCCTGTTCGTGCTCGCGGTCTTCGGCGCCGGACACCCGGGAATCGTGGCCGGCATCTACATTCCGCTGATCGTGCTGGCCGCGCTCGGCTCCGCGCTCTACATGGACAACCTCTCCCAGGTCCGCAACGAGAAACGCGGCATGCGGGACGCCATGCGCGAGCCGCACACCTGGATCATGTCGCTGCTCTACATCGGCACCTTCGGCTCCTTCATCGGCTTCGGCTTCGCCTTCGGCCAGGTCCTTCAAGTGCAGTTCCACACCGAGTTCAGTACGCCCGTGAAGGCGGCCTATCTGACCTTCCTCGGCCCGCTGCTCGGCTCCCTGATCCGCCCGGTCGGCGGCGCGCTGGCCGACCGGCTGGGTGGCGCCCGGGTCACGTTCGTCAACTTCATCGCCATGGCCGTGGGCGCCGCCATCGTCCTGCTGGCCGCCCAGCAGAGGTCGCTGCCGCTCTACATCGCCGGCTTCGTCGTGCTGTTCGTCCTCACCGGCATCGGCAACGGCTCCACCTACAAGATGATCCCGGCCATCTTCCGCGCCAAGCACCCCGGCGACGAGCACGAGGCCCGCCGCCTCTCCAACGCCGTCATCGGCATCGCCGGCGCCATCGGGGCCTTCGGCGGCGTCCTGGTCAACCTGGCCTTCCGCCAATCGTTCCTGTCCACCAAGGAGGCCGACGCCGCGTACATCGCCTTCATCGCCTTCTACGCCGTCTGCGTCCTGGTCACCTGGGCCGTCTACCTGCGCCCGAAGACCCGCGTCTGACCCGCTCGGCGCCGTCCCCGCCCGTGACCCGGGCCGGGACGGCGCCGGCGTGAGTCACCTCACATCCATCGCGCCGATGACATCTCCCCGCCCGGCTGGTCTGACGAGATGCCAGAACACATTCCGAAGGGAAGGCGCGAACGATGAGCTTCCAGGCGTATCTCGACAACATCGAGGCGAAGACCGGACTGACCCCGCGCCAGTTCATGACCCTGGCCCACGAGCGCGGTCTCGACCAGCCCGCCACCAAGGCCGGCCAGATCGTCGAGTGGCTGAAGCAGGACTACGGCCTCGGCCGAGGACACGCCATGGCCCTGGTCCACGTCATCAAGAACGGCCCCAAGATCGGCGACAAGCACGTCGGCACGTCCGGCCCCCACCGCGACGACTCCGACACGCTGTGGCTCGACGGCGTGCAGAACCGCCCCTGAGCCCGCCGGCCACGGCTCGGTAGGTTGGCGGGCATGGTGGAGGTGCGGCTGCAGCCGATGACCGAGGACGAGTACAAGCCGTGGCGGGCGGAGGCTGAGGCGCACTACGCGCGCAGCGTCGGCGCGGCCGGGCGGTCGGCGGGGGATGCGGCCCGCGAAGCCGCCGAGACTTACGCGCGGCTCTTGCCTGACGAATTCGCCACCCCGGGTCACCACTTCTGGTACGCCTACGACGGGGAGCGGCGGGTCGGGTTCCTCTGGATCAAAGTCACCGATGACACGGCGTTCGTCTACAACGTCGCTGTCGAAGCTGAGCTTCGCCGGCAAGGCTACGGCCGGGCGATCATGCTGGCGGCCGAGCGCTGGTGCCACGAGCAGGCGCTGCGGCGGATCGGGCTGCACGTCTTCGCCCACAACACCGGGGCCCGGGCCCTCTACGAGCAGTTGGGCTTTGCCGAGACGGGGCGCAACATGGCGAAGGACCTCTCACCGCGCCGCGTCTAGGACGGGCTTCAGGTCGACGATCGGGGTGCCGTCGACCGCCTCCAGGTCGGCGACCTGCACCCGCCGGCCGTCGAGGGCAAGAATGCGGACCCGGTGCAGGCCGATGGGGTTCGGGCGGTCGGCCGAACGGGTGCTGAAGACGCCGGTCAGCGGGGCGCGCGGGTCGTCGCGCGGGTGGACGGCCAGGACCGAGCGGTCGGCCCGGTGCAGCCAGGTCAGCACGAACACCTCGTCGCCGACGGCGAGATCCCGCAGGCCGTCCACGACCGCGGGATCGAAGGCCAGCCACGCGGAAGGGCCGCCCTCGGCGCCCTGCTTCGGCGCGAGGGCGGGATCGGTCAGGGGCGACTCGACGACACCGATCGGGGCGAGGGCGTACGTCATGTCAGACCGCCGTTCGTTTTGAGGCGATCTTGGCGCGGATACGGGCCAGCTTGATCGCTTTTTCGAGGGTCTCCACATCGTACGAGCCGTAGTGTCTCTGGCCGTTGACGAAGAACGTGGGGGTGCCGGCGACGCCGCTGAGGTCGGCCGACTCGACGTTGGCGGTGATCCGGTCGGTGCAGTCGTCGCGCATCATGTCGGAGTGGAAGCGGTCCTGGTCGAGGCCGAGCTCGCCCGCGTAGCCGATCAGGTCGGCGATGCGCAGGTGGTCCTGCCGCTCCAGCAGCAGATCGTGCATCTCCCAGAACTTGCCCTGCAGCCCGGCCGCCTCGGCCGCCTGGGCGGCGATCTGCGCCTGCGGGTGCACGTCGGTCAGCGGCAGGTGACGCCACACGTAACGCAGATCGTCGTCGGTCATCAGCTCGCGGACGATCGGCTCGGCCTGCCCGCAGTACGGGCACTGGAAGTCGCCGTACTCCACCAGCGTGACCGACGCGCCGGCCGGGCCCCGCACGTGGTCGCGGTCCGGGTCGACCTCGGGGATGAGGTCGATGATGTCGTCCGAGTCGCCCAGCAGCAGCACCGCGCGGCGGGGCCGGGACTGCATGTTCGTGATGCGGAAGACCAGCCACGTCACGATGGTCGCGCCGACCCCGGCCAGCAGCACGCCCAGCTTGGCCTCGGCCAGCTCCGGCCCCTCGAAGGCCAGGTTGGCGATCAGGAACGACACGGTGAAGCCGATCCCGGCGATGGTGCCGGTGCCGAGCACCGACGACCATCCCACGGACGGCCGTACGGCGCCTTTGGTCACCCACGTGATCAGCGCGGACACGCCCGTGATGGCGGCCGGCTTGCCCACCACGTACGCCACGATGACGCCCAGCGTGACCGGCGACGTGAGCGCGCGCCCCAGGAAGCCCGCGTCGATCGCGATCCCGGCGTTGGCCAGGCCGAACAGCGGCACGATCAGGTAGTTCGTCCAGCCGGACCAGGTGCGCTGCAGGCGGTCGTTCCACGACAGCGTGCTGACCAGGCCGAACCGGGCATAGCGGGCCAGCTCGGGCGTCGGCTGCTCGCGGAACGAGCGGAAGAGGTCACTGGCCTCCTGCAAGGCCTCACGGGCGGGGGTGTACGCGGCCGCGGTGAGCCCGAGGATCAGACCGGACACGACCGGGTCGATGCCGCTCTCCAGCATCGCCACCCAGAAGGCGACCCCGAACGGCACGTAAGCGAAGCCGCTGCGGATCTTCAACCGGACCAGCAGGAAGGTCAGCGAGTAGAAGAACGCCGCGAAGAACAGCGGCATCCAGCTGATCTTCTCGCTGTAGGCGACCGCGATGACGATCAGCGCCACCACGTCGTCGACCACCGCCACGGTGACCAGGAAGAGCCGGGCCTGCACGGGCACGTTCCGCCCGACCAGCGCCAGCAGCCCCAGCGCGAGCGCGGTGTCGGTCGACATCGCCACGCCCCAGCCACCGGCCGTGTGCTCGCCCGCGTTGAAGGCCAGGAAGATGCCGACCGGCAGGGCCATGCCGACCACGCCGGCCGCCGCGGGCAGGATGAACCGCCGCCGGTCCCGCAGGTCGCCCAGGTCGAACTCGCGGCGCGCCTCCAGCCCGACGACCAGGAAGAAGATCGTCATGAGGCCGCTGTTGACCCACTCGCGCAAACTCAGGTGGATGCCGTCACCGCCGAGATCGATGCTGAGATCGGTCTCCCAGAAATGCTCGTAGCTGCCGTCGGCCACGTTGGCCCAGACCAGGGCGGCGGCGATCGCCACCAGCAGCACACTGGCGCTGCCGGCCTCGGTGCTCAGGAACTGGCGCAGCGGGTTGGCCACCCGCCCCCTCCAGGGCGTGCTGGCGGATTCGTCGCTCACGCGTTAGACCCAACCACGGACCGGCCTCGGTCGCCACGATCTGTGATCAGCGCCGTACCGCCCCACACCGGCCCCGTCGAACAGGCCGCCACCCTCGCATCCCACCGCGCCGCCTTTCTCGCCGGCGCCGTCGAACAGACCGCGACCCTCGGCGCCGCCTTTCTCGCCGGCGTCGTCGAACAGGCCGCCATCCTCCGCGCCGCCTTTCTCGCCGGCGCCGTCGAACAGACCGCGACCCTCCGCGCCGCCTTTATCGGTGGCGCCTGGGTCAGGGGGCTGCCGCTCTCGGATGCCTCAGCGTCGCCTTGCCCGGTGGCGTCCGGGTCAGCGCGCTGCCGCCCATGGATGCCTCCACGCTGCTTTTCTCGGCGAGCGCGGGTCAGCTGGTCTCGGTGAGTTTGGCGAGCAGGGCGGACAGTTGCTCGCGTTCCGTGGGGGTGAGGGGGTCGAAGACCTCGTCTTGAACGCGTTCGAGAAGCAGGTCGAGGCGGGTCAGCTTTCGGCGGCCGGTCGCGGTGAGCGTGACGACGTTGCGGCGGCGGTCGGTGGGGTCGGGGGAGCGCTCGACGAACTGGTGGCCGGTCAGCTCGTTGAGGACGGCGACGAGGTCGCTGCCGAAGATGCCCGTCCGCCGGCTCAGCTCGGCCTGGCTGGCCGGCCCCTCTTCGTCGAGCGCGGCCAGGACCGCATAGTGCCACTTCCGGGTCCCGGCGTCGGCCAGGCGCTCGTTCACCAACCGATCCGACCGCATGGCCGCCATCGACAGTCGCCGTGTCGTCAGTCTTTCCAGCCGCTTGCTCACACCCGGCAGTTTACAACTTCCGTTAGTGGCCCTAACGTTAGGGCCACTAACGAATTGGAGGCACTCATGGCGATCGCTTTCGGCCCGCAGCTCATCGGCTGCACCGAGAAGGCCCTCAACGCCATCCTGGCCCGTGAACTGGCCGGCACGGGGGTCACCGAGCCCCAGTGGGTGGCGCTGACCATGACGATCCTTCGCCCCGGGGCGGTCGGGCCGATCGGCGACGCGCTCAAGGTCGACGAGGCCACCGCGCGGCGGCACGTGGCCGACCTGGCCGCCCTGGGCCTGGCCGACGCCATCACAGTGGAGGCGACCGCGGAGGGCCGGGCCCTGTGGGAAGGCGTCCGAGCCGGCACCGCCGAGATGACCGCCCTCCTCTGGGGTGATCAACCGGAGGCCGATCTGGCCGTGACCGCCCGGGTCCTCAACACCATCCTGCAGCGAGCCGACGCCGTGCTGCCGCAGGCGTGACCGGGCGACGAGCCGGCGCGGTGCTTCCGCAGGCGTGACCGGGCGGCGAGCGGCGCCGTATTGCTGGAGGCGTGACCGGGCGGCGAGTGGCGCCGTATTGCTGGAGGCGTGACCGGGTGGCGAGTGGCGCCGTATTGCTGGAGGCGTGACCGGGCGGCGAGTCGGCGCCGTGCTGCTCGGGGCTTGACCCGGTGGCGAGGCGAGGGCGGGCTCGGCTGGGCGTGATCCCGGGCGGTCGGCGACGGGTGGCCCGGCCCGCGGGGGAGGTGAGGGCAGTGGATGCCACGGATCGTTATGCCGCCGCCTAAGTGGAGGGTCGCGGCGCGGTGTGGAAACGTGCTACCCCTGGAGCGTGGCCGAGGTGCGCAGGATCATGCGAAGGTCGCTGCGCGTTGCGGCGTGTGTGCTGCTGCTCGTGGTCGCGGCCGTGGCCGGCTGGCGCGGGGTCTTGGGGGTCAGCGATCAGATCGTTGCTCTCCACGGCCGGGAGCTGACGCTCGGGCTGGCGCTGTGCGCCGTCGCGGTCGGGGCCGTCACGGGCGCCGTCCGGGTGGGCCGGGGGCCGGTGCGTGACCTGTGGGCCCTCCTCGTGCCGATCGTCGGCGCCGTGGTGGTCGTCGGGCTCATCGTTCTCGCCACCGCCTGGCTCTACCACGACCACCTGCTGGCGGGTTACGTCACCGCCGGCCTGGCGATGCTGCTGCCCGCCGGCTTGCTGGGTTACTTCATCTCCGGCGGCGGAATCGAGCTGGACGCCGACTCTTTGCTCGTCATGGCGGTGACGTTGATACCGTTCGGCGGCGGGGCGGTGAGTTTCGCCGTCGTCTCGCAGGCCCGGGGGCACGGCGCCGTCGCCAGCCTGTTCGGCGTCCTCGGGGTACTCGTCGTGGGCAGCACTGTGACTGCCGCCGTGATCGGCTCGCGCCGCAGCTGGCCGCGCCGGGCGATCGGGGTGTCCCTGCCTTTGCAACTGGCCGGTCTGGCGCCGGCGGCCGGCTCCGTCCTGTTGGCGATCACGCCCGACTACGGCGGCGCGCTCGGCGATCTGCCCCTCAGCCTGTTCGGCGTGATCGCCCAGACTGCCGGCGTGGTGGTTCTCGCCGCCCTGGTCCAGGGTGCCCTGCTCGCCTGGCTGGCCCCTGGTCTGCCGCCCGTCGAGGTCGGGCCGACCTCGTCTTACGGCGAGGACGCCTCCGGCTGGGAGGAGGAGCGAAGGTACCTCCAAACGAGAATTCTCACGGTGGACCGGAGCAACCGCGACGAGGCCGAGCGCCTTCGTGACCGGCTCGATCGCGGCGACGTGCGACATCGCCGGGGCGGCGCCGCGCGATCCCGGCCGGTCCGGACGGCCGTCGCCGGCACGTCGCCCCGGGCCCGGCCGCTGATGACCGCCGCGGTGGTCACCGCGGCGGTCGACGTCGCCGAGCGCACCGGGCTGGTCATCGACCTCGTCTGGCCGCGGATCGAGATGGTCCTGCCGTCCGAGGTACGCCGGCGGATGCGCCGGGCCGACCGGTCGGTCGCCGGCCTGCGGGTGGCGGTGGCCGGCGTGCTCGCCACCGCGATCACCTGGGTGGTCCCCCTCGCCGGGCAGGCCGGGTCGCTGGTCGGCAACCTCGCCCCGGTGTTCGCCTTGCTGCTGGTCGCCGCTCTGCTGCTGACCAGCCTGCGGGCCCGGGTGTCGGAGCTCTACCGGCGGCGGGCCGACGCCGTCGAGATCTACCGGTTCGACCTGGCCCGGTCGCTGCACGTGCCGATCCCGGCCGAGCCGGGCGCCTTCGCCCGCTCGGCCGGGGTCCTCATGGGCACGGAGCCGGCCCCCGAGCTGACCGTGGAGCCGGCCGGGGCGATCCCCGCCGTCACCGGGCGGCTCTCCGAGGAGACCGCCGACGACCTGCGGCGGCGCATCGTCGACGACGTCACCAGCGGCGTCGCCTCGGAGTTCCGGCGGTTGCACACGCGTCAGGATCAGATCGAGCGCCTGGTGCGCAGTCCGTCCCTCGACCGCGACCAGCTGGACGCTCTCGCCGAGCGGGTGGCCGAGCAGGCCGCCGAGCCCGTCAGCGAGCGGCTCGGCGAGCGGATGCAGCAGATGCAGCAACACCTCTACGACCACATCGGCGTGGTGGTCGAGGGCAGTCTCGAGGCCGCGGTCAACGGGCCGCCGCTGGCCAACTTCACCGGGTTCATGGTGATCGACCTGACCCGGGAGGGGGAGGGGCGGCCCTCGCACCGGGCCGGGCAGATGCTCACCGCGCCCGCGGGTGGGCTGCTCGAGCTGTCGCTGTTCCTGATCCGGGACGAGAAGGCGCGCGGGGCGGCGCCCCGGCTCGAGTCGGGGGAGCAGTTCTTCGTGGCCGAGCCGATCCAGATCGAGGGTGGCCGCGTGGCCGGGGTCGTCGAGTTCGAGGCGGTGGCGGACAGCCCGACCCTGCACGCCAAGCCCAACCGGCGAAATCTCACCGTGGGCGCGGCGGCGGCCGAGACCATGTTCGCCTTCGCCATGCCGGCCACCCCGGGCCGGCACGAGATCTGGTTCCAGCTGTACCAGGGCGGCCGGCTCATCCAGGCGGTCGCCGTCACCGTCGAGGCCGAGGCGCACCAGGTTCCGGTGGACGAGTGAGCCGCCGGCGCGCCGCGGTGACGGTTCGCGCGACGCGCTCGGGAACGGTCACCCACGTGACGTTCTCGGCCGCGCTCCGGTCCGTACCGGACCTGAGGTTGACCTTGCCTGATGCCGGGACCCTGGCCGAGGCCCGCAAGTCGCTCGACCAGAGGCTGGCCGACCTCAAGGACGCGCTGCCGAAGCTGGAGGTGGCCGACGAGGACGCGGCCGAGGTGTACCACCGGCTGCGCGGCATCGGCATGCTCCAGATGTTTCTGATCTTCCGGACGCGGGACAACGTGCTGGCCGTCCAGAAGTTCTGGCGCAGCGCGGTCCCGGTCCGCCATCCCCGGTTCCCGCCGCTGGTGGAGTGCGTCGGCGAGCTCGAGGCGCTGCTGCCGATCGAGTATCTGCCGGTCTTCGTGCCCACCGGTGAGCGGCGCGTCGGCAACCGCGAGCAACTGGTCGAGGCCTGCCGCGACTTCGCCGGCTTCTCCTGCATCGTGCGGCGCTCGTTCGCCTCGGCCCCGGTGCCGCAGGATCTGGTGCTGCGCCTAGGGGCGCAAGGGCGGCTGGCCGTACGGTTCCTGTACCACGACGGTCTGCCGGGCGCCGAGCTCGAGTTGCGGTGGTTCACCGAGACCGCCGCCTCGCACGTCGAGGTCGAGGGACCGTTCCCGACCGGCCGGGACGGCGGGCCGAGCCTGAGCGACCAGATCTGGGATCCGCGGTCCTCCCTGTCCGGCGAGACCGGCCGGCGGCCCGACCAGATCCAGCATTTCGCCTGCCACTGCTACGCCGGCACGGGCGACCCGCTGGGCAACGAGATCGAGCTGCAGGGCGGCGGGCGTACGGTCGGGATCCGTCTCGACGAGCTCGGCGCCGACCTGACCGACCGGCACTTCAGCCGCGGTGACCGGGCCGCGGAGATGCCGCTCGTGGTGATGAACGCGTGCGGAGCGTCGCGGGTGGCGGCGAGCAGTTCGCTGTCGTTCCCGTGGCTGTTCCTCAACAACGACAACCGCGGCTTCATCGGCGCCGACATCGAGGTGCCGGACGATCTGGCCGCCGAGTTCTCGGCCGCCTTCTACACCCGGCTCATCCTGCGCCGCGAACCCCTCGGGGCCGCGTTCCACCAGGCCCGCCACCACCTGCTGACCGAGTTCGGCAATCCGCTCGGGCTCACCTATTCCGCGTACGCCGACCCTGATCTCCGCATCGCCGCCGAACCCCAGGAGGATTCATGACCGACAACTCCGAGACGATCCGCGTCTTCGGCCTCGACGACGGCCAGGCCGGCCGGGCCGAGCGGGGCCTGTTCCGCCGGGCCGACGAGTTCCGCCTCGGCTGGGGCGACGTCCCGGCCGAGGTGCTGCGGGAGCGCATCGAGACGTTCCTCGCCTCCATGCGCTCGGTGCTGGCCGGCGTGGACACCGCCTTCGGCGAGTACCGCCTGGACCAGGTGCAGATAAGTGCCGAGGTCAGCGCGAAGGGCCAGGTCTCGTTGCTGGGCACCGGCGGCGAGCTGGCCGGCAAGTCCGGCCTGACCTTCACCTTCAAGATTCCCGACGTTCAGCCCTGATCACCGGCGGTCGGCTTCGTGCTGATCCACGCCGACCGGTAGCGTTGAGCCTGTACCGACGACGGAGGTCCTGGGTGAACCACAAGCCGATCGACGACAAGTTTCCGATCATCGCGCTTGTCTGTTCCACCGGTGGTCTTGATGCTCTCACCCGGGTTCTGGCCCCGGCCTCGGAGGACTTTCCGGCGGCGATCATCGCCTTGCAGCACCTCGACCCGGCCTCTCCCGCCTTTCTGGCCGGCCTGCTGGACGAGCGGACTGCTCTGCCGGTCGCGACCGCGGCGGACGGCGACCGGCTGAGCCCGGGCCGGGTCTGGGTCACTCCGCCCCGGCATCACACCCTCATCACGCCCGATCAGTCCATCGCGTTGATCGAATCCGGGGCGATACCGCCCGCGCGCCCTTCGGCTGATCTGTTGCTGACCACCCTCGCCCTGACCGCCGGTCCACGTGCGCTGGCTGTGGTGCTGACCGGCCAGGGCATCGACGCCGCCACGGGGGCCACCGCGATCCATCGATTCGGCGGCACGGTTCTGGTCGCCAGCCCGGACACGTCCACCGCGCCGAGCATGCCGCAGGCCACCATCGACCGCGACAGCATCACCGATCAAGTCGTCGCCCTCGACGACGTCGCTGGTTTGCTGCGCGCGCTGCCCCTGGTCCACACGCCGTCGCCCCAAGGCTGAGCCGCGGGTGCGCAAGCTTGATGTCGCGGTCGCGACGGCGGGTCTGCTCGTGGTGGTCTCCAGCTTCCTGCCCTGGTACCGGAGTCTGACGGCCAGCTCGCACAACGGTGTGGACAGCACGATCACCAAGACGGCCTCGGCGTGGACCGCCTCGACGTGGTGGAGCGTTGCGATCGTCCTGGCGATCGCCGCCACCGGCCTGTGGTTCCTGCTCCGCCGCCGGGTGTGGCGCTGGGTCGCGCCGGTTCTGGCCGGTGCGGCCGCTCTCGTCGTCGTCTGGGCGTGGCAGGCCATCCCGCCGTTGATCTTCACGGGCGGCGCCTGGACGAGCGACGCCGGCGGGGGCGGCGAAGTCGGCGACATCGTCCGCGACAATCTCCTGGAATACCACGTCGACGGCCTCGATTTCGACGTCGCCTGGGGCCTGTACGCCGGCCTGGCCGCCCTGCTTCTGCTGACCTCACTCCTCGTCGCCGCCGCCCTCCGCCGACAGGCCGCGGCTCGACCGTAAACCCGTACCCCGGGGTGCGGGTCAACGTGTTGCTTCTCGCCGCCGCGAAGGCGGCGCCACGGCGCCGGATCGTGCCAGTCTGGCCCGGCTGGAGAGCAAGCAACCGAGAGCAGGGAGTGTGCGATGACGGCGATCAGCCGCGTGATCGGACGGCAGATCCTCGACAGCCGGGGCAACCCGAGCGTGGAGGTCGACGTGGTGCTCGCCGACGGGTCGCTCGGGCGGGCGGCCGTGCCGTCGGGGGCCTCCACCGGGGCCAACGAGGCCGTCGAGCTGCGGGACGGCGACCCGGCGCGGTTCCACGGCAAGGGTGTGACCAAGGCCGTGGCCGCGGTGAACGGGCCGATCGCCGAGGCGGTGACCGGGCTGCACGCCGAGGACCAGGCACGCGTCGACGAGACGATGATCGAGCTGGACGGGACGAAGGACAAGAGCGGGCTCGGCGCCAACGCGATCCTCGGGGTCTCGCTGGCCACCTTGAAGGCGGCCGCCGTGGCCCACCGGCAGCCGCTGTACCGGTACGTGGGCGGGGTCGGGGCCCGGCTGCTGCCGACGCCGATGATGAACATCGTCAACGGCGGGGCGCACGCCGACAACCCGCTCGACTTCCAGGAATTCATGATCGCCCCGGTCGGCGCGCCGAGCTTCTTCGAGGCGGTCCGGATGGGCTCGGAGGTCTTCCACACGCTGCGCCGTTCGCTCGCCGCCGCCGGCCACAGCGTCAACGTCGGCGACGAGGGCGGCTTCGCGCCGAACTTCCGGACCGCCGCCGAGGCGCTGGACTTCGTCGTCCGCGCCATCGAGGAGGCCGGTTACCGGCCGGGCGAGGACATCACCATCTGCCTCGACCCGGCCAGCTCGGAGTTCTTCCGGGACGACCATTACCGGTACGCCGGCGAGGGGCGTTCCCGCAGCGTCGACGAGCACATCGCGTACCTGCTGGACCTGGCCGGCCGCTATCCGATCTCCTCCATCGAGGACCCGATGGCCGAGGACGACCTCGCGGGCTGGAAGACCCTCACCACGGCCGCCGGTGACCGTCTGCAGCTGGTCGGCGACGACGTCTTCTGCACCGACGCCGACCGGCTGCTCGACGGCATCGAGGGCGGCTACGCCAACGCGGTCCTGGTCAAGGTGAACCAGATCGGCACCTTCACCGAGACGCTGCGGACGGTCGAGACCGCGCACAAGGCCGGCTACCGCGTCGTCGTCTCGCACCGCTCCGGCGAGACCGAGGACACCACCATCGCCGACCTGGCCGTCGGCTTCGGCTCGGGCCAGATCAAGACGGGTTCGCTGTCGCGCTCGGACCGCACGGCCAAGTACAACCAGCTCCTGCGCATCGAGCAGGAGCTGGGCGACCAGGCCGTCTACGCCGGCCGGGGCTGAGTCAGGCGCTCCTCGAGGACCGCCCGCTCGCGCAGCACGTACCCGGCGTCGCCCAGATATTGCCGGTGATGCCCCGCGGCCAGGTGACCGGCGAACGCCGCGTCGCCGGCCGCGGCCCGGGCGCGCATGAAGTCGACCAGGGTGTGCAGCCGGGCGACGACCATGTCGATCAGTTGCGTACGCCCGGCGCCGTCCAATCCGTACCGGTCGCAGAACAACCCGAGCCGCTCGGCCTGCTCTGCGGTGCTGCCGAAACCGTCGACGCTGCCCGGCGCGGTCAGCGGCGCCCAGCGGTAGCTTCTCATGATCCCCGATGAGGCATCCGCGGCCACCGAGGCGGTCATGTTCCATGGTCCCGTGGCGCTCGCTCGGCGCTACTCGGCATCGAGGGCGGCGACGCGGCGTTTGCCGGCGGTCAGGCGGTAGCTGGCGTCGAGCAACTCGGCGATCTCGGCCCAGTCGGTGCGCGGGGTCAGGTCAAGACCGATCCACCCCGAGGGGCCGAGGTACGCGGGGACGTAGCAGTCCGGGTTCTCGAGGAGGGCTTCCCGTTCGCCGGGGCCGGGGAGGACGATCAGCGAGTGCGGGTGACTGACGTACGCGCCGTCGACCTTGACCGAGCCGCCGTAGTAGGCGAAGACCTTCGTCGTGTAGAAGGCCGGGTGGCCGTGGGAGATCTTCTCGGCGGCGCCGGGGAAGGCGAGGGCCACCGCGCGGATGCGGGCCAGCAGGGGATCCGCGTCGTCGAACATGATGGGGTGCGCCATCTTGACAGTTGAGCACAGGCCGGGCCGTGGGGCGATCCAGCCGTTAAGATCTCAGACTCGGGCGGCGTAGGGGGCGGGTGTTGACGAGCATCGAGGACCTGTCGTCGCAGCTGTCCGACGCGCTGGCCCAGCTCGAGGGGCTGCGCACGTTGCACGAGGTCAGCAAGGCGGTGCACGCGAGCCTCGATCTGACCCGCACGATGGACGCGGTGGTGCACGGGGTCACGAAGGCGTCCGGCTTCAAGGTCGCGGTGGTCAACCTGCTGCAGCTCGACGGCGATTTCTCGGTCGTGTCGGTGGAGGGGCCGGACGAGATCCGCAGCGAGTTGCTGGGGACGACGTCGACGCTCGATCAGTGGCAGGAGCTGTTCGGCCGGGGCGAGCAGTGGGGGTCGCTCTACTTCGTCGACCACAAGCACGGGATGCCCGAGACGATGACGGTGTGGACGCCGGACATCCCGGTGCCGGCCGAGCCGGAGGGGTGGCATCCGGAGGACTGCCTGTTCGCCCCGCTGTACGCGCCGGACGGCGAGCTGGTCGGGGTGCTCAGCGTGGACCTGCCGCGGGACGGGCGCCGGCCGGGTCTCGTCCAGCGGGAGATGTTGGAGCTTTTCGCCCAGCACGCGGCGATCGCCGTGCAGCATGCGCGCCTGCATCACGAGCTGGAGGAGAAACGGGCCCAGCTGCATCACGCGGCCACGCACGACCCGCTGACCGGGCTGGCCAACCGGACGCTGCTGCGGGCCTTCACCGAACAGGTGCGCGGCGCCGAGATGGGCGTCCTGGTGATCGACCTGGACGACTTCAAGACGATCAACGATCTGGGCGGGCACGACAGCGGCGATGAGGTGCTGCGGGTGCTCGCCGAGCGGATGCGCAAGATCGTCCGGCCCGGTGATCTGCTGGCCCGGACCGGTGGCGACGAGTTCGTCGTGGTGGTGACCGGCACGGACGTGGCCTCCGCGCTGAACAATCTGGCCGATCGCATGCATGTGGCCCTGGCGGCGCCGGTCGAGACCCGGATCGGGCCTCGACAGGTCGGCGCCAGCATCGGTCACGCGTTCGGCGGCGGCGATTTCGCCCAGTTGTCAGCCGCCGCCGACGCGGACATGTACCGGACCAAAATGCGGCACCGGAGCAGGCGCCCCATGGCCGTGTGACCACCTGCTCGAGCGCGTGAAGGGGTACGCCGCGCCGACAGCGCCTGGTTGTAGTGACCGATTCGCGGTGCTGCGGCGATCCGTCCGGCCGGCGTCGCCCTCAGCGGGCCAGCGGGCCGGCGGGCCAGCCACTTGTAGCCGGTGGCCCGAGAGCAGCCGAGCTCTTCGACCACATGCGCGACGGGGCCGCCATCGCCGACGGTGCGGAGGGCCGCCGACCCTGCCGATGCCGAGGCTCGAGATGGCACCCGTAAAACACCCCGCCGCCGACGACGGGGTGTTTCACGGGAGTTTGTTCCGTCGCTACGACCGCCAGGTGTCGTTCACGGTCAGCGTGCACGCCGAGCCGGTGTTGACGACACGGTTCGCGCCGCTTTCCCAGGTGATCGCCGAGCCGTTCTTCTTGACGTATTTGTATTCGATGCTGGTGTTCGCGGGCAGGCTCACCGTGCCCCGCCAGACCGGGTAGGTGGCCGACGAGAGCGCGACGCCGCCGCTGGTGTTCCAGTTGCCCAATTCGGCCCGGTTGCCCAGGACGAAGACGTTCTCGCCCCAGACCGTTGCCGCATTCGCTGCGAACGTCACGGCCACGGTGGTGCAGGGGTTGGTTGTTCCACCGCCGGACGTACGGGCGTTGATGTGCAGGGCCAGCATTCCGTTGGCCGGCACGGTCGCGGTGAACTGGCCGCTCGCGTTCACCGTGTAGGCCGTCCCCGAGCAGGTGGCGCCGTTGACGTCGCCGTTGGCGACGTCGCAATAGGTGCCCGCCGGCAGCGAAGTCTGGAAGGTGCGGCTGAGGGCGCCGCCGCGGTTGAAGACGGCGTACGCGGCCGAGCCGCGCCCGAACGCGATCTGGTTGCCGCCGTTCGACCACCAGTTGGTGACCGGCGTGCCCGCCGCCGCGTTGTGGAAGCCGACCAGGTTGGCCGTCGTGCGGTTACGGTGCTCGCACGCCCAGCCGTTGCCGCAATTGACCGCGGTCGTCGTTCCGTTCGACGACGCCGGCGGCCCGGCCTCCGGGTTGCTGAACGTGAAGCTGCTCATCACCGACGGCGTGCCGTACGGGTAGGCGAGCATGAACGCCTCGGACAGCGCGTAGTTGGTGCCGTCCTTGTAGGTCAGCTTGGCCCGGCCGTTGCGCTGCGTGTCGTGGTTGTCGATGAAGGCGACCGCGTCGCCGCTGCTCAGCAGCATCTGGCCGGGCAGGTTCTGCAGGTTGGCCAGGTTGCCGTCCCGGAACGCGTTGCCGACCACGTCGCCGTAGCGGAACTCGGTCACGTCGCCGATGCCGGTGTACTCCGAGGGGCTGGGCTCGCCGGCGCCGCCCTCGATGGTCTCCTGGAAGATGTACGGGGTGCCGCTGAGCTGCCCGTAGATTGCCTGGAGGTCGGCCACCGGGACGTGTTTGGCCGCGTCGACCCGGAAGCCGTCGACCCCCAGCGAGATCAGGTCGTTGAGGTAGGAGACGAGCTTGCCGCGCACGTAGCCCGACTCGGTCTTGAGGTCGGAGAGGTCCACCAGCTCACAGTTCTGGATCTCCCAGCGGTCACCCCAGTTGGCGATGTCGTCGGTGCCGTTGCGCCCGCAGTGATGGAAGTCGTCGTTGCCGTACGCAACCGCCGGGTAGCCGTAGTGACTGTAGGTCGACCCGGCGCTGCCCGTGCCGGTCGAGGCGCCGCCGGCCATGTGGTTGAGGACGGCGTCCACGTAGATCTTCACGCCGGCCGCGTGGCAGGTGCTCACCATGGTCGCGAACGCCGCCCGGTCGCCGCGCCGCGACACCAGCTGATAACTGACCGGCTGGTAGTCCTGCCACCACGGGTAACCCGCGCCGGGCAGCACCACGTGCTCCTGCGGCGGCGAGACTTGGACGCCACCGAAGCCCTTCGGACCGAGCACATTGGTGCATTCGGCGGCGATCGACGCCCACGGCCATTCGAAGAGGTGCACGATGACGTCGCGCGGGCCGGGATTGGCGTCCGCCTTGGCGTCGGCCTGCTCCGGCCGGCCGACCACCAGCACGCTCACGAAAGCGGCGAGCAGCGCCAGGACGGACGGAAGAACCCAGATTTTCCTTTTCACCGGTTCCCCTTTCACTTCAGGTAGGTGCCGCCGGAACCCACCTTGCCGGGGGCATGGCGTTCCGATCTTTCGATTGAGGGTCGTGACTACTTTTCACCCTGTTACCTGCGAGGGGATCAGTAACAGGGGGGTAATCCAGCGTTCACATTGGAACGGACGCTAGCAAGGGCTTGCAAAGATTGGAAGAGTTTTCCGGCATGTTGCAAGTGGGTCCAGGCGGTTACGATGCGCCGATGACCACGCCGGCCGGCCACCGCGACCTGTGACCCGATGAAGCTCTCCCTGGACCAGGTCCGGTCGTGGCGCGTACGGCGGCAATTCCTCGACCGGCCGGCCGAGGCCACGGCCGAGCGGATCGTCGAGCGGCTCTGCGGCGTTCAGGCCCAGGTCGCCTCCGCCGCCGACCTGGCCGTCGCCGTGCGCCGTCCGTCACCGGGCCCGGGCGAGGCCGGGCCGGCCCTGGACCGCCGCCGGCTGATCAAGGTGTGGGCGATGCGGGGCACGCTGCACCTGCTCCCCGCCGGCGACGCGGCCGCCTACCTGAGTCTGATGGCGGCCGCGCGTACGTGGGAGAAGGGCGCCTGGCAGAAGACCTTCGCCACCACCGGCCAGATCGCGGCGATCGCCGAAGCGGCCCGCGAGGCCCTGCACGGGCGGGTGCTCACCCGGGCCGAGCTCACCGCCCGGATCCTCGAGCACACCCGCGACGAGTCGCTCGCCGAGCTGCTCGGCTCCGGGTGGGGCGCCGTGCTCAAGCCGCTGGCCTGGCAGGGCTACCTGTGCCACGGGCCGGGCGACGGCAACCGGGTCACCTTCACCAGCCCGGCCACGTGGCTCGACGGCTGGACCGGCCTGCCCGAGCCGGACGAGGCGGCCGGGCGCGTCATCCCCGCCTACCTGGGCGCCTACGGGCCGGCCACGATGGACACCTTCGACCAGTGGCTGATCCGCGGCGCGTCGAAGAAGGCGTCCCTGCGGAAGTGGTTCGCCGCGCTCACCCGGTCGGGCGAGCTGACCGAGGTGACCGTCGACGGCCGGGCGGCGTACGCCCGTACGGCCGACCTGGACGACATCGCCGCCGCCGAGCCGCTGCCCGGAGTCCGCCTCCTCCCGGCCTTCGACCAGTTCGTGCTGGGCCCCGGCACGAAGAACGAGGAGATCATCGCCGCCGGCCGCCGCGACATGATCAGCAAGGCCGCCGGCTGGATCTCACCCGTGGTCGTCCGCGAGGGCCGGGTCGCCGGCACGTGGGAGACCGGCGACGAGGGCTTCACCGTCACCCTGTTCCCCGAGGCCGGCGCCATCCCCGACGCCGACCTGTCCGCCGAGATCACCCGCCTGGCCGGGATCACCGGCGGCCGCCCCGATCTGACGGTGCGCCGATGACCACCCTGGGCCGCCCTCACCTGCGCGACCGCAATCTCGGCTGGACCGTCGCCGCGGCGCAGCTCGGCTACGCCGCCTGGTTCGCGCTCTGCATCTTCCTCACGCTGCGGCGCGCGGCCGAGGTCACCGGCCACTGGTACTTACCGTCAAGCGACGACCCGTACACCGCCGGCGCCGACATCTGGTCCGACTGGCCGTGGGCGACGTGGATTTCGCTGTCCGCGCCGATGGCCCCCATCGTGGCCGGTCTCAGCCTGATCGTCTCGGCCGCGATGTTCGTCACCGGCTACGCCCGCGGTCACCGCGCCCTGTTCATCACCATGATCGTCGGCGCCGTCAGGCGCCTATCGGAACGGTGACCAGGGGCTGGCCGGCGAAGGTCTCCAGAACGACGGAACGGACGTCGGCCGGGGCGACCAGGGCGGCCCCGTCGACGGTGGTGCCGGCCGTGGCGGCGGCCTCGGAGACGAGCCAGCTGCCGGCCTCGCGGCGCAGGCCGGAGCGGGCCACGACGACCAGGCGGCACTGCTGGCCGGGGGCGACGCCGGTGACCGCGGCGTTGACCCGGACCCAGCCGGCCGCGTCGCGCACGCGGATCGTCATGGCCGCGCCGGTGCTGTCGTCGGTGGCCGACGCGGTCCGGCCGGCGGCGGCCACCGGCGGCGGTGGTGGCGTCTCCGCCGGGGCCGAGGCCCGGCCGGCGACCGCGCCGCCGAGCAGCGCTACCGCGGCCGCGGCGGCCACCAACGCATACCGGCGGCGGTCGCCCTGAGCACGTACCGACCGCAGCGTGCGCTGCAGCAGCAGGTCGGCGCCGGCCGGTGGGCCCTCGATCAGCGCCTCCGGCGGGACCTCGCCGAGGGCGGACTCCATCTCCCGCAGGTCGCCCACCTCGCGGCGGCAGGCGGCGCAGTCGTGCAGGTGCTGCTGGACGGTGTCGTGCTCGGGCGGGTCGAGCACCCCGAGGACGTACGCGCCGAGCAGTTCGCTCTGGTGCTCGCTCATCCGGCGGCCCCCCTCACCGTGACCGGACGGTCGGCGATGACTTCCCGCAACCGTCTCAGGGCGTAGTAGCTGCGCGACTTCACGGTGCCCGGCGGCACGCCCAGCGACTCGGCCGTCTCGTCGACGCTGCGGCCCTGGAAGTACAGGAGGCGCAGCACGTCGCGGTGCTCCGGCGACAGCGTGTCCATCGCGCCCAGCACGACGATCGAGTCGACCACCGGCCCGGCGTGGTCGCGCTGGGTGGGGATGCTGCTGACCGTCTCGGCCACCTCGCTCGGGCGGGACCGCCGGGCCCGGTGCCGGTCGATCGCGAGGTTGCGGGTGACGGTGAACAGATATCCGCGTACGGATCCCTTGTCGTTGTTGAGGGCTTCCGGGTTGCGCCATGCGCGGATCAGGGTCTCCTGGACCACGTCCTCGCCCAGCGCCCGGTCACCCATCAACCGCGTGGCGTACGCGAGCAGCGCCCCGCCGTGCTCCTCGAAGAGCCGGCGGATGATCAGCTCGTCGGCGGTTTCCGAGCGTCGGCGCATGCCGCTGATCATTCCGGCGGCGACGGCGGCCGCTCAATCGCCCGGGAGGTGGATTGCCCGATTTGGAGGATACTTACGGTGTTGTCGTCGCCGTTGGTGACGTAGGCCGATCGCCCGTCCGGGGCGACCGCGACCGTGCGCGGGCTCCGGCCGACGCGCAGGGTGGCGGTCACCGTGCCGCTCCGGATCGCCATGACCGAGACCGTGTTGTCTTCTTCATTGACGACGTACGCGTGAGCGCTGTCGGCCGAGACGGCGACGCTCTGTGGTTTGCGGCCGACCGCGAACGGGCCGCGCCGACGCAGGGTGACGGCGTCGATGAGATCCACCGCGTTCGCGCCGTAGCAGGCGACGGCCACGGTCCGGCCGTCCGGGGCTACGTCGAGGCTGTGCGGCGCCGAGCTTACGGGGATCGAGCCGGTCCGGCGGTCGGTCCGCGTGTCGATCACCGACACGCGGTTCGACTCGTGGTCCGGGGTGAACGCGCGCGAGCCGGCGGCCGCGAAACCGACCGAGTGCGGGTTGGCGGCGACGCGGACCTGGCCTGCGGGTCTGTCGTCGGGGGAGAAGACGTCGAGGCGGGCGCTGCCGTGGATCGGGACCCACAGACGGCCGTCGGGGGCGACCGCGAGGTCGTACGGCTGGGTTCCGGTCCTGAGGTAGCTGATGACCCGGCGGGTGGCCGCGTCGAGGATGGCGACGCCGCTGCCGCTTCGGTCCTTTTCGAACATCGAGACGTAGACGCGGCGGCCGTCGCGGGAGACGGCGACGAAGCGCGCGGTGTTGCGTAGGGGCACCGGGGTGACGTAGCGCGATGCCACATCGATCACGGAGAGCGAACGCTCACCCTGGTTGGCTACGTAGACGGTGCGGCTGTCCGGTGACACTGCGACGCCCTCGGGCTCGGCGCCGACCGGTAACGTGGCCGTTACCGCCGGCCGGGCGACACTGACCGCGAGCAGTTGCAACGGCGGCCGCGGGGCCACCGGGGCGGGCGCGGGCTCCCGGCGCCGGGTGATCGCCAGGGCGAACAGGATCGTTAGTGCGACTAACGGTGCCGCGATCTTCGTCAGCAGCAAGCGAGCGGTCACGCTGTCCATGATGCCCGGATGAGGGTGATTCGCCGGATCAGTCAGCCGGTCGGGTCACCGGGAAGCGGATGACCTCGGCCAGGTGGTCCGGCTGCGGCGGCACCTCCCGAAGCTCCCCCCGCAGACGACGGACCAGGCGCCGCCACATCAGATCGGCGTCCTCCGGCACTCCCTCGATGAGCGCTTCCGGCGGCGAGCTGAGCGCTTCCGGCGGCGAGCTGAGCGCTTCCGGCGGCGAGCTGAGCGCTTCCGGCGGGCTGGGCGGCACGGGCGGCAAGCAGTTGTCGTTCCCCACGGCAGTCGGTACGGGCGTGGGGGCGCCGGCCGTTCAAGGGTCACCCGATCGGGTCTGAACCCGGGGCCGGGCCGGGCCGTGGTGGCGGTGAACCCGCCGAGGGGCGGGCCGGACAACAACCCCGGAGGACATCATGAACAAGCTCGCCCGCCGCCTCGCCGCCCTGACCACCCTGGCCGCCGGCCTCACGTTCGCCGCGCCGGCCGCCGCCCAGGCCGACGACGTCGAGCAGATGTGCAGCGGCTGGGACCAGTCGGCCCTCGTGGCCGACAGCCCGTCGTGGGGCCGGATCGCCCAGCGGATGTGCGTCCAGTGGGAGGGCGAGCAGGTCCGCCCGAAGGTCGAGATGCGCGTCGACTGGCCGTCCGGCTCGGCCGACCAGCTCGGCGCGTTCAAGCGGGTCGTGCTCGACCAGTACTGGATGGACTTCGACTACGAGACCCCGAGCGGCGCCACCGACTCGGTCCAGTGCGCCAACGACGCCCGCACCTTCGAGCCGTTCACCCAGGACGGCGGCGCCGTCGTCACCGGCTGCGTGGGTCCCTGGCTGGACAGCGAGGACGGCGACTTCTGGGTCAGCGGCTACGTCACCTTCCAGCGCGGCGGCACCCGGCAGGACCTCCCGGCCGCCGAGTGGTACGGCGTTACCTTCTCCTGACGTACGAGGTGACGCTGCATGGTGACCGGCGGCGGGAGCCGGCGGCGACGGCACCCCGATCAAGGGCTGGGCCCACGCTCAGCGGGTGGCGGTAGCGCTTGGCGCCGCGACGGTAGCGCAGCACATTGTGGGCGGCCCACAGCGTACGGAAATGCTCGCTGTAGGTGGAGAGCTCGCCGACGAGCCGGGCGATCTCCGGGTCGTCGGGGGTGCGGCCGGCCGAGGCCCGCGGGACGGCGGCGCCGTTGTGGGTGGCCTGCTCCCAGTCGCGGTAGAACTCGCGGGCCCGCGGGTCGAGCAGCTGGAACCGGAGCGTGTTGAACGGCTCGGTGAGGTCCGGCAGGGAGAAGACCGCGCGGCCGAGATGGTTGGCGTAGACGAAGTCCAGGCGGTCGTTCTGCAGGAAGGCCGGGGCGCTCGGGGCGTCCAGGACGCGGCGTAGCTCTGGACGAACCTGGGACGGCCGGGTTTGAGGAATCGGCGGGGCCTGCTGGATCGCGGAGACCAGGCGGAAGAAATGGTCGCGCTCGTCGGCGTCGAGCTGCAGCGCACGGGCGACCGCCTCGAGCACCTCGCGGGAGCCCCGGCCACCCGGCCCCGTTCGAGGCGGGTGTAGTAGTCGGCGCTGACGCCGGGCCTCCGAGGCGCGGCGCCGGCTGGCCAACCGGTTCGACATGACGATCCCGGCCAACCAGCGCAAGCTCGAGGCGGTCGAGCAGCTCGCCCCGCTGGCCGCCGAGGCCGGGCTGACCCCTGATCGAGCTGGCCCTCGCGTTCGTGCTGCGGCATCCGGCGATCACCGCCCCGATCATCGGTCCGCGCACCGTCGAGCACCTGGAGTCCCAGCCGGCCGCGGCCGACGTGGTGCTGACGGCCGACGTGCTCGACCGCATCGACGAGATCGTCCCGCCCGGCCTGACGATCAACCCGGCCGACAACAGCTGGCTCAACCCCCTGCTGGAGCCCTCCGCCCGGCGTCGCTGAGCACGGCCTCGGCGGTCGCGGTGCCGACTCTAGGGGCGCCCCGACCGCCGGACCGGCGCTCCGGCCCGGATCGTCCGCGGAATCTCCGCCACCTCGTCCACCCGCGCCAGCAGCCGCGCCACCTCGGCCTCGGACGCGCCCGAGTCGACCTCGATGCTGTAGTCGATCCCGGTCGAGGCCCAGCTCCCGGTGTCGAAGTCGCCCTCCGCGGTCACCCGGGCCCCCTCCAGGGGGATTTCCAGCGCCCGTGCCTCGCGATAAAGGTCGTTCAGTACGCAGCCGGCCGCCGCCAGATGCAGCAGATGCGCCCCCGTGAACTCCGCCTCGACCGTCACCCCCTCCTCGGTCCACCGATGCGGGAACCGCACCGCCCCTCCCTCCGGCGACCGCATCGACCCGGCCCCGACCACCACCGTGAACTGCCCCATCCCCTCATTGTTCTCCCTGAGCCCGTGTTCCGGCCCGGGTGACATACGGGCGCGACCCGGGGCCGCGATTCGCGAGGCTTCCCGCATGCTGAGTCTGGTCGATCCGCTGATCGCGCTGCTCCCGTGCGTGGGGGATTACCTGACGCTGGATCCGCTGGTGGATCTGGCGGCGACGCCGGCCGCGGTGGCGCAGATCGGGCTCAATGTGGTGCTCTTCGTTCCGCTCGGCTTTCTGCTTCGCTATCGCTTCGGGCGGGGAGTCCGGTCGGCCACCGCGGCCGGGTTGATCCGGTGCCCGCCTGGTCGCCCGACCTGGACCGGCCCGGCCTCGCCCGGCGTGGCCTGGCCGTGTCTGGCTGCCGGTCGCGCTTCTGCCGGCGGCGGACCGTACTGCCTGGGTGTTGACCGCGGCGGCGGTGATCGGTCTGTTGGCGCGCCTGCGCCGTGACCGCCGGACGGTGCTGGAGCTGGCCGCCGTCGCGGACGTCGTCACCCGTGCACGTGTCGGCAGCCTCACATAGTTTGGACTTGGCGGTTCAGTCTTTTCGCGCAAAAGTATGGACCAGGCGGTCCACGGCGGGTCGCAGAGACGGAAGAGGCAGGCATGAACCACTACTACTTGCTCGGGCGGTCGGGGCTGCGGGTCAGCCGGCTGGCGCTGGGCACCATGAACTTCGGGCTCGACGGCTTTCACAAGGCGTACGGGAAGACGGAGGAGGAGTCGGAGGCGATCTTCCGGGCGTACGTGGAAGAGGGTGGCAACTTCATCGACACCGCCGACTTCTACACCGCCGGGGAGAGCGAGCGGATCCTCGGCAGCCTCATCAAGCGGGCCGGCAATCGGGAGCGGCTGGTGCTGACCGGCAAGTTCACCAACACCATCGATCCCAGCGACCCCAACGCCAGCGGCAACGGGCGCAAGCACATCATCCGGGCCGTCGAGGCGTCGCTGAGGCGGCTCGGCACCGACTACCTCGACCTGTACCTGCTGCACACCTGGGACCGGATCACCCCGGTCGAGGAGGTCGTGCGGACGCTGGACGACCTCGTGCGGGCCGGGAAGATCCGGTACGCGGGGCTGTCCGACGTGCCCGCCTGGTACGCCGCGCGGGCCCAGAGCTACGCCGAGGCGAACGCGATGGCCCCGCTGGTCACCGTGCAGCTGCCGTACTCGCTGATCAACCGGGCCGTGGAGGCCGAGTTCGTGCCGATGGCGCAGAACCTGGGCATCGGCATCTCGGTGTGGAGCCCGATCGCCGGCGGCCTGCTCACCGGCAAGTACCGGCGGTCGGCCGACGGGGTGGAGGGCGCCGGGCGGCTGGCCGGCGGGGCGCCGATCGCCGAGCGCGACTGGCAGGTGATCGAGGCCCTGGCGGGCGTGGCCGCCGACCTGGGCCGCCCGATGGCCCAGGTGGCGATCAACTGGGTCGCCACCCAGCCCGGCGTCGCGTCGGTCGTGATGGGCGCGAGCAGCGCCGAGCAGGTGCGCGGCAACCTCACCGCGCTCGACTTCGACCTCCCGGCGGATGCGCGCCGCAAGCTCGACGAGGCGAGCGCGACCCCGGTGCCGGCCCCGTACTCGATGTTCACCCCGGAGTACCAGAGCTGGATCGTCAGCCCGGGTCTGGGCATCGGCGACAAGCCGGCCGGCTACCACCAGCCGATCCTCAACGCCGCCACGGCGTAGCTTTCTTGACCATGACCGGACTGACCGCCAAGGGCGCCGCGACCCGGGATCGGATCGTGCGCGCCGCGACCGATCTGATCCTGGAGCGTGGCGTCAACGGCATGACGCTCGACGAGATCCGCGTGGGCACGCGGACGAGCAAGAGCCAGCTCTTCCACTACTTCCCGGGCGGCAAGAGCGACCTGGTGGCCGCGATCGCCGGCTTCCAGAACTCCCGGGTGATGGCGGCCCAGGAACCGTGGATCGACGGGCTCGACTCGTGGGAGTCGTGGCAGGGCTGGAGGGACGCGGTCGTCGCCTACTACAGCAACCTGACCCACAAGTACTGCTCGGTCACCGCCCTGGTCAACGACGTCGCCCCGACCGACCCGGCCCTGGCCGCCCAGGTCGCCGCGCTGGCCGACCGCTGGCTCGATCAGCTGGCGGCCGGCCTGCGCCGCATGTGCGACAACGGCCTGCTGCGCGACGGCGCCGATCCCGATCGCCTGGCCTTGGCCGTCTTCGCCTCCCTGCAGGGCGGCCTGCTGGTGATGCAGGCCCGGGACGACATCGAGCCCCTCGCGGCCGCCCTCGACGGTGCCCTGACCATGCTCAGGGCGTGGGCGGCCGAGGACGACGGCGGCGGCGCCGGACGTACGCGATGAGGGCCAGCACCGCCACCGCGACGGCGATCAGCGCGTACCGGCTGGCGGTTTTGGCGATCTCCTCGATGTGGTCGCCGGCCAGGTATCCGGCGGTGGACCACAAGCCCACCCAGAGCAGGGCGCCCAGGGCGTTCCAGGCGATGAACTTGCGGTAGTGCATGCCGCTGAGGCCGGCCACGATGCCGTTGAACTGGCGCAGGCCCTCGACGAAGCGGGCCACCACGATGACCTTCGGGCCCTGCCGGGTCATGAACGCCTCGACCTTGTCCAGGCGCTGCGGGGTCAGCCGGACGTAGCGGCCGAAGCGGTGCACCAGCGGGCGCCCGCCGCGGCGGCCGATCTCGTAGCCGAGGGTGTCGCCGATGACGGCGGCCAGGAGGGCGACCGTGGCCACGCCGAGGAGGTCGAGGTGGCCGCTGCCGGCCGCGACGGCCCCGGCGATGATCGCGGTCTCGCCGGGGGCGGGGACGCCGAAACTCTCGACGAACACGACGCCGGCCACCCCGAGGTAGCCGAAGCGGTCGATGAGGTCGAGCACGCTGCCCACGCTAGGCCGCCCCGGCCGCCGCGACACGCGATGGCGACCGTCGTCACGAGGGTGAACCGGCCGCGTAGGCTATCCCGCTGCGGACGTGGGCGAGGAAATCCGGGTCGGCCCACGCCTGGTCGGTGTGCCCCAGCGCGGTGTACCACGACCGACCCCGACCGACCCGCCGCTGCCAGGCCTGCGGGTGCGGCGCCGGCATCGCGTAATCGCCCGGCGCGTAGGTCGACTCGTCGACGGTCAGCAGGATCTCCAGATCGTCGCGGACCTGGTCGAACCCGTACCACTCGTCGGTGAACTTCCACTCCTGGCCCGCCGGGCCGAGAAGCGTCGCCTGCTGTACGCCGTCCGGGTGGCCCCGGAAGCGCGCGCCGAGCAACTCGCCGTACCAGGGGTTGCTCAGCTCCGTGCCCGCGGCCGAGTGCACGCCGGCGAAACCGCCGCCGCCGAGCACGAACGACCGCAACTCGGCGCGCCCCCGCTCGTCGAGGACGTCGTCGGTGGTCGACAGGAACATGACCACGTCGAAGCTCGTGAGGTCGTGCAGCGCGGACGGATCCTCGCTGTGCTCGGCGCGTACCTCCGGGAAGTGGGAGACGGCCGCGACCGCGGCCGGAATCGACGCGTGGCGGTACCCGGCCGTCCGGGTGAAGACGAGCAGGCGGGTCATCCGAGCAGCTCCCGGGCGGCGCCGCGGCGCAGCTTGCCCGACGGGGTCTTGGGCAGCGAGCCCGGCGGCACGACCTTGACCGCGGCCGGCCGGGCGTCGATCTCGCTGACGATGCGCCGGGTCACCTCGCGGGCGATCCGATCGGCGCCGTCGGCCGCGTCACGCGACTCCACGATGACCGCGAACGACTCCCGGGGCCGGCCGTCGCCGGCGAGCAGGCGTACGGCCGCCACGTTGCCCTCGCGCACACCGGGGACGCGGCCGGCGGCGCGCTCGATGTCGGTCGGGTAGATGTTGCGGCCACCCATGATGATCACGTCCTTGCGCCGGCCGCAGACGACGATCTGCCCGTCGACCAGGTAGCCCTCGTCGCCGATGTCGAGCCAGCCGGCGGCGTCGCGGGCGGGCTCGTAGCCGTCGGGCGTCACGTACCCGTCGGTGACCGACTCGCCGCGCAGCTGGATCCGGCCGACCTGGCGCTCGGCCAGCGGCTTGTCGTCCTCGTCGACCACCCGCACCTCGACCGTGGGGAAGGGCCGGCCGAGTTTGGGCAGCCGGCGGGTGCCTGCTTTGTCCGGCACCGCCTTTTTGTCCTCTTCCAGCGCCGACGCGTCCACGACGTCGAGCAGCATCGGGTCCGCCATGGCCGACATCGAGATGACCAGGGTGCTCTCGGCGGCGCCGTAGCAGCAGTTCACGGCGGTCGGGCGCAGGCCGAATCGGCTCGCCGTCTCGACGAACGCGGTCATGGTGGCCGGGTCGATCGGCTCGGCGCCGTTGCCGGCCACCCGCAGTTTCGACAGGTCGAGCTCGCCGTCGGGCAGACGCGCCAGCTGCCGGGCCAGCACGGCCCAGGCGAAGTTGGGGGCGGTGGTGATGGTCCCGCCGTACCGGCTCATCAGCTCGGCCCACAGCAGTGGGCGGCTCAGGAAGTCGGTGGGCGTGACGCTGACCAGCTCCAGCCCGCTGAGCATGGGCAGCAGCAGACACCCGACCATGCCCATGTCGTGGAACATCGGCAGCCATGAAACCATCACGCCGCTCTCGTCGCAGCCCAGGTGGCGCGCGGAGTCGGTGACGTTGGCGTACAGGTTGCGGTGGGTGATCCGCACGGCCTTCGGCTCGGCGGTGGATCCGCTGGTCAGCTGGAGCAGCGCGACGTCGTCCTCGTCGCTTTGGGCGACCTCGCCGAGCGGCGGGCTCTGGATCAGCTCGTCGGCCAGGTGGTGCTTGATGCCGTACGCGGCCAGGACCGGGATCACCGCCTCGAAGGGCGCCCCGACCACGACCGCCCGCGCGCCGATCATCCGCAGCACGCGCACGGTGTCGTCGCGCCAGGCCTCCAGGTCGGTCCGGGGCGTGGGCTGGTGCAACATCGTCATGCTCCCGCCGGCCAGCCACACGGCCTGCGCGACGGGAGCGATCTGGACCGGCTGACCAGCCAGCACAGCAACGGCCTGACCCGGCTCGAGGCCGCCGGCGACGAGCCCGCCGGCGGCCCGGCGGGCCTCGTCGTGCACCTCGGCCCAGGTGCGCCGAAGGGGGTGGCCCGGTTCACCGGTGACCATGCCGGTGCGGGCCCGGGCGGCGTTCGCGATGACTGCGTCGACGAATCGGCTCACCCGTTCACAGTGCCCGACCTCAGATGCCGTTGGGAAGAGCGCCGAGCGCCTTGCCGGCCTCGCGGGCGGCGTCGAGCGCGGCCGCGTGCATGGCGGCGGCGGTGTCGGTGAAGGCGTCCAGCGCCGGGTTCTCGCCGACCAGGGTGAACTCGCGCTCGACGATGGTCAGGTCGGCGCCCCACATGTCGGCGATGACGCGCTTGAGGTACGGGGTGGAGTGGTCCCAGCCCTCGCGCGGGGTGCCCACGCCGTACGCGCCGCCGCGCACCGTGGCCAGCACGACCGGCTTGCCCTGCAGGAACGGCTGGCCGAAGGCGTTGGGGGCGGTCAGCAGCAGGTCGACGTACGTCTTGAAGTGCTGCGAGACGCCGTAGTTGTAGAGCGGGACGGCGAACAGGATGGCGTCGGCGCTGCTCAGCTCGTCGGCCAGGGTCTGGGCCAGGGCCACGGCCTTGCGCTGCTCGGGGGTGCGGGCGGCCTCGTCGGTGGCGCCGCCGGCCACGGCGTTGGCCCAGGCGGTGGCGGGCACCGGGTCGACGCCGATGTGGCGGTTGACGACCTTGTCGCCGGGGTGGGAGGCGAGCCACTCCTGCTCGACGATGTCGGCGATCTCGCGGCTCTTGGAGCCCTCGATGCGGATGCTGGCGTCCAGGCGGAACAGGGTCACGGGACTTCTCCTCGGTTCGTTCTCATCTTGAACTTCAAGCTTGAAGCCAACGTAGCATGTTCACTTCAAGCTTGAATTGGGAGAAGGATCACGTCCGTTTCCGGGAGGGTCGCGCCCGCGCCGTACTCTTCTGGGCATGGCGGAGGAAACGCGGTGGCTCGACGATCAGGAGCGCGAGGCTTGGATCTCGCTGTCCCGGCTGATGTTCCAGTTGCCGTCCGCGCTCGACGCCCAGCTGCTGCGCGACAACAACATCACGCTCTTCGACTACATGGTGCTGAGCGGCCTTTCCATGTCCGAGGGCCGCACGCTGCGGATGAGCGAGCTGGCGCGCATGATCGCGAGCTCGCTGTCCCGCCTGTCCAATGTGGTGAAGCGCCTGGAGACGCGGGGCCTGCTGCGCCGTGAGCCCGACCCGTGCAACGGCCGCTACACGGTCGCCATCCTCACCGACGCCGGCTGGGACCTGGTCGTGCGGGCGGCGCCGGGCCACGTCGATGCGGTCCGGCGCTACGTCATCGACGGGCTGACCGACGACCAGGTCAAGGCGCTGCGCGAGGTCGCCTGCCACGTCACCGCGCGCGTGCAGGCCGGGGAGGCGGAGTGCACCGCCCACCCGGCCGAGGACCGGGTGGCCGGTTAGCTCAAGGTTGCGCGCAGCTTGGCCGCGAAGCCGTCGGGGTCGCCGGTCATGCCGAACTCGCCGCCCAGGAAGCCGCCGTGGTGGCTCGGGAAGGTGACCGGCTCCGTGCCGAGGCGGGCGGCGACGCCCTCGCCGCCGCGGTGGGCCAGCTCGCCCACCGACTCGGCTCCGACCGCCACCACGATCCGGGTCGGCGCCGCCTTGAGCGCGTCGAAGTCGTGCTCGTAGAGCGTGCACGACATCAGGTTCTGCCCCAGCAGCGGGTCGCTGCGGTCGCCGTTGTCCTCGGCCGGGAGCCCGAACTGGGTGGGGTCGGGCGTGGGCTGGTCGGCGAAGCCGGCCGGGATGGTCCCCTTGGCCCCGGTGAGCAGGAAGAACTTCACCATCGCGGGGCCCACGCCCGACTTCTGGTACGTCTCGTGGATGTCGGCCGTGGCCGCGGTGGCCGTCTCCCGGTCGGCCAGCACCTGCAGCGTCGGCGGCTCGTGGGCGACCAGCGTGCGCACCAGCGACGGGTGCCGCGCGACCAGGGCGAGGGCGTTCACGGCGCCGCCGCTGCTGGCGAACACGTCGACCGGGCCGCCGACCTCGGCGATGACGGCCGCCAGGTCGTCGGCGTGCTCGTCCGGGGTCGACTCGACGGCGCCGTCGGTGCGCTCGCTGCGGGCGATCCCGCGCGGGTCGTAGGTGACGACCGTACGGTCCGGGAAGTGCCCGGCGAGCGTCGTGAACCCCTCGGCCTGCATCGGCGAGCCGACGAGCAGCAGGACCGGCCCGGCACCCGGGCGTACGTCATAGGTCAGCACCGCGCCGGGGGTGGCGAGGGTATGGGTCTCTGGCTGGTTCACCTTCGTGGTCCCTTCTCGAAGTCCTGCCCGGTAGACCCGCGCCCCCGCGCGAACTCATCGGTCGCCGAGAACGATTCCGGTGAAGCGGCCGGCGATCAGGCGATGGGTGGCCGGATCGGGGTGCAGGCGGTCGGGCAGCGGGAAGGCGGCGGCGTCGCTCTCGCCGTACAGCTCGAGGCCGTTGACGTAGGTCAGGTTTTTGTCGTTGCGCTCCCCGGCGATGCGCGCCAGCTCGTCGCGGATGACGCGCAGGGTCAGCTTGCTCGGGTCGGGCGTGCCGGTGGCGATGAACTTGACCTCGCCGGCCCGGAGGGCTTCGAGGTCGAAGGCGCCGGGGCCGGGAGTGTCCTCGTGGATCTCGCAGTAGATCGGGGAGACGAGCACGAGCGGCGTCTCCGGGTGGCCGTCGCGGATGGTGTCGAGGAAGCCGTGCACGGCCGGGGCGAAGGCGCGGCGGCGCATCAGGTCGGCGTTGACCAGGTTGATGCCCAGCTTCAGGGAGATGAGATCGGCCGGGGTGTCGCGGATGACGCGGGCCACGAACGGGTCGAGCAGGGCGCTGCCGCCGAAGCCCAGGTTGACCAGGTCGACGCCGGCCTGCCGGGCGGCCAGGGCGGGCCAGGTGGCGGACGGGGTGGCGGCGTTGGAGCCCTGGCTGATGGAGCTGCCGTGGTGCACCCAGACCGGGCGGCCGGTGGGCGCGGCCGCCTCGACCGGGGCGTCGGTGCGCAGGGCCACCACCTCGGTGGTCTCGTTGTGCGGCAGCCAGATCTCGATGGTCTTGTCGCCCGCGGGCAGCCCGGTGAAGGCAACGGGTACGGGAGCCCCGGGCCGGTAGTCGGAGGTGCCGGCGGCCATGTCGACGGTGAGGACGTTGCCGCCGTCCGCGGTGGCCGAGGCGGTCGGGACGCCGTCGACGAGGAGGTCGTAGACGCCCTCGGGGCGCGGGGGTATCCCGGTGTAGACCCGTTTCGTCGGCAGGGTGAGCAGTTCGATCGTCGTGGCGGCGGTGCGGAAGACGACGCGGACGCCGGACGGTTGCGCCTCGACCATGGCCAGCTGCGGATCGGCGGTCTGGGCGCGGGCCCACGCGGGAAGCCGGTGGGGGAGCAGGCCGGCGGCGGTGGGCTCGAGCTCGGCCCCGCCGCGGACGAAATCGGCGCTGAGCCTGGTGGTGATCATGGTGTGCTCCCCTCATCGCTTCCTAAGCCCAGTATGCAGCTGCCTAAAGCATTTAGGCAAATGGCCGGGAGAGGCGGTCGAGCAGGACGGCGGCGGAGCGGCCCCAGGCGGGCAAGCCCTTGCGGTGGGCCAGGTGCAGAGCGGTGCGGGCGGGTTCCGGGTCGTCGAGGAGCTCGGCCAGGGCGATGTGGGCCGGGATCAGGGGCCAGGCCGCGCCGACCCGGCCCGCCTCGGCGATCAGGGCCCGGAGGTCCGCCTCGGCCTCGGTGCGGCGGCCGGTCCGGGCCCGGAGCCGGCCCAGGTGCAGCCGGGCGTCCAGCATGGTCGACGGGAGCCGATCGGGGCGGGCCACGAAGCGCAGGATCCGCTCCTCCAGGCCGTCCCAGTGGCCGGTGGCCAGGTCGAGGGCGTGCTCGGTGAGCTCCACGACCGGGCGGATCCGCTCGTACTCGGCCGCGGCCGGCATGCCCCGGGCCACCGTGAGCAGCTGGGCCGCCCGGTCGTGGCGGCCAGTGTGCAGGGCGCCCTGGGCCCAGTTCAGGCAGGCGCGCAGGTGGTCGCGGGGGTGGCCGGCGAAGCGGGCGTCGGTCAGGGCCACCCGCACGGCCGGCCAGGCGCCGGGGTCGTCCAGCTCCAGCCGCAGCGACAGCTCGGCGATCTCGACCGACAGCAGCGCCGACGGGTCGCCGGACTGCTCGGCCGCCTCCCGGGCCGCCGCGCAGTACCGCCGGTGGTCGTCGGCGTGCCGGGCCAGCACGGTGTCCGGGGCCGACAGGATGGCCAGCGCCCGCGCCCGCCGGCCGTGGTGGGCCAGATAGGGGACCGCCCGCTCGATCTCCTCGTACCCCGCCGCGGCCTCACCCTGCTGCCGCAGCATGCGGCCCAGGGCCAGACCGAGCTCGCCGCGGGACCCGGGCGGCAGCTTGCGATCGCCCAGCAGGTGCCGCAGCACCGGAATCGCCTCGGCCTGGGTGACCCCCTCGACCGCCGAGCGGCCCAGCTTGCCCGCCAGACGCGCCCGCTGCCGGCGCGGCAACTCCGAATGCTCCATGGTGGCCAGCAGGAACCGGGCCGCCGTGGCGTCGTCGCCGCGCGCGGTGGCCAGATCGGCCGCGGCCTCGGCGTTGCGCACGTGGTCGGCCGGGCTGCCCGCGAGCCGGTAGTGGTGGGCCAGCTGGGCGACCGGCCGCGGGACCTGCCGTTCCAGCACCCGGGCGCAGCGCAGGTGCAGCATCCGCCGGGTGACCGCGGGCAGCAACTCGTAGACGACCTGACGGGCCAGCGTGTGCCGGAACCGGTTCTCCCCGTGCAGCAGCCCGGCCTCGGCCGCCCGTTCCAGGGCCGCCTCCACCCTGGCCCGCGGCAGGTCGAGCACGACGGACAGGGCCGGCGCCTCCGCGACCATGCCCAGCACGGCCGCCGCGCCGAGGATGTCGCGGGTCGGCTCGTCCAGCGGCCGCATGCGCCACAACAGGACGTCACGCAGCAGGGCCGGCACGGCCACGTCGCCCAGCACGTCGCCCAGCAGGTCGGGGCGCTGGTCGATGCGGTCGATCTCGTGCCGTTCGACCAGGGAGCGCACCACCTCCTCGACCAGGAACGGCACCCCGGCCGTACGCTCGAAGAGCTGATCGACGAAGACCGGTGGCAGCACGTCGCGGCGTAGCAGGGTCTCGGCCAGCGAACCGACCTCCGGAGTGGACAGTGGGGCCAGCGGCACGACGGTCGCGGGCAGCCCGACCGGCTCCCGCGTCGTCATGACGACCGAAAGACCCGGGACCGGGTACGCGGCCAGGTAGCGCACGAACTCCAGGGTGACCGGATCCGCCATGTGCAGGTCCTCGAGCGCGACCACGACCGGGGCCAGCGCCCCGAGCAGCGTGGCCATGGCCCGCAGCAGCCGGGCCCGCTCGGCCTGCGGATCGGCCAGGGCGGGCGGCGCCGGATAGGCCGCCAGCGCCGGCAGATAGGGGGCGAACACGCCGACCGAAGGATCGAGGCCGGCCGGCAGCGACGGCGCCCACAACCGCAATCCATCCAGGATCGGCCCGAGCGGCAGGGGTTCCCGCAGGTCGTCGCAGTGGGCCACGACGACCCGGCCCGGCGCGGCGGTCAGCGCCTCGGCCACCAGCCGGGTCTTGCCGACCCCGCCCTCGCCGGTGACCAGGACGGCCGACGGGGGAACGGCGAGCGCGGCCCGCAGCACGGCGAGCTCACGCTCGCGGCCGACGAAGGCGCGGACCCCGTGCAGGTTGAAGGCGGCGGAAAGCGGAAACACCGACGCCGAATGTAGCGCCGGGACCCCGCGGACGGCACCTCCGCGGGGTCCCGGCCGCCGGCTCATCTCGTGACGCTGACCATGCTGGTGCCATCTTTGGACATGAGGCGACCGTACGAACCGTGCCCGCTCGATGGCCAGAGCCCAGGGGCGCCCGGAAACACACCTGTAACTCGATAGGTAGTTCCGGGAAACACGTGATGAGGTGGCATCATGACGTCCTCACCGGGCCGGCTCTTCGACGAGGTGCCCGAGCTGTACGACCGGGCCCGCCCCGCCTACCCCGGCCAGGTCTTCACCGACCTCGCCGCCCTCGTGCCCGGCCGCTCCGCCCTGGAGATCGGCTGCGGCACCGGCCAGGCCACCCGCGCCCTGGCCGCCCGTGGCTGGTCGGTGGTCGCCCTCGAGCCCGGCCCCGCCCTCGCCGCCCTGGCCCGCCGCAACCTGGCCGCCTTCCCGAACGTCACCGTCGAGAACGCCACCTTCGAGGAGTGGGACCCCCGCGGCCGCCACTTCGACGTGGTGGTCGCCGCCTCCTCCTGGCACTGGGTCGACCCTGTCATCGGCCCGCCCCGAGCCGCGGCCCTGGCCGACCACCTGGCCCTCATCGACAACACCGTCGTCCGCCGCCCCGGCGAGCCCGAGATGTACGCCCTGACGGCCGACCTGCACGAGCGCTACAGCCCCGGCAACCCCGCCTGGGGCCACCCACCCCTGGAAGCCGACGTGCTGGCCCAGCCCGGCCGCTGGTACCCGCACGTCCAATGGCTCGCCGGCCCCGCCATGGCCGACCTGCTCCGCACCCAGTCGATCTGCCGCAGCCTCACCCCCGACGTCCGCGAACCCCTCCTCGACGCGATAGCCGCCCGCATCACCGAGCCGATCCCGCGCCGCTACCTGTGCTCCCTCCGTCTCTAGGGTTGGTCCTCGTGGCAGAGCGCAGAGACGACCCGGACAGTGAGCTGGCGGGAATCGTCGCCGGCAGCGAGTGGATGATGCGCGTGCTCACGGCGGTGCGCGACGAGGCGGTGCCGGACGCCTGGGTGGGCGCCGGGGTCCTGCGGGACCTGGTCTGGGGGGAGCGGTACGGGACCGGCTTCGCCGCCGAGCGGGTACGCGACGTGGACGTGGCCTTCTTCGACCCGCACGACCTGAGCCGGGCCAACGACGACCGCGTCACCGAACGGCTGGCGCGGCGCCGACCCGGCGTCCCCTGGGAGGCGAAGAACCAGGCCGCCGTCCACACCTGGTACCCGGCGAAGTTCGGCGGCGACCCGGTCGCCCCGCTGACCTCGATCGCCGACGCCGTCGCCACCTGGCCGGAAACGGCAACCGCGGTAGCCGTACGCCTACACGCGACCGGCGACCTCGAGGTGTGCGCCCCGCTCGGCGTGACCGACCTCCTCGACGGCATCTGGCGCCGCAACCCCCGCCGGGTCAGCGTGGAGCGGTCCCGTGCCCGCCTCGAACGCCACCAGCCCCACATCCGCTGGCCCCGCGTGACAGTCATCCCACCCGAGCCCGATGTCCCCGAGTGACAGGGCCCGAGCGGCCGTGGCCGGGTAGGGTCAGCAGCCTGCCGGCGTTGTCGCTCGGTCGGGGCTTCGCCGGCTCCTGACGTAGTCCATGTATTCCGCGCCGGCCACCGCATGGGTGACCCAGCGATCCGGACGGGCGCCGGTGAGGCGTTCGGCGAGCGACATCGCTTCTGCCTCGTCCCCGTGACGCCCAACTCCCGGCCTTCGCCGACACACGCCTCGTCGACCGGGTCGAGCGAGATGAGGTTGGGCAGGTCGCCGACCCGACCTCTACGAGCGAACGGCGGGCAACACCTCCCAGTACGGTCCCCGCTCCTTGAGAGCCACCGGCCAGTCGCCCGCCGCGACCCCTGGCCGGACGTGCCAGAAGAGTAGGTCGCCGTTGCCCGTGTGTGCCCACGAGATCAGCCGGTCACCCGGCGAGAACCAGTCCGGCACGTCCTCCCGGTCCGGCGTCCATCGTGTCGCGTCACCGACAGCCCAGTCCCCGGCCCAGTTGTCCGGCCCGCCGAAGTCGAGCCGGAGGCATTCCTGGGCGTACGCGTTGTGCCGCACCAGATCCGCCCACTCCAGCGCGGCATCAGTGCACAGACGGTGAGATGCTCGTCGACCAGCCGGCCCCGTGCGCCGCGGCGAAGGCCTTGTAGTCACCCGGCAGCGTCATGCCCAGAGAATTCTCGGCTTGAGACCAGTCGGCCGCGCCGGACCGCGGCCGCAGCCCGAGCAACTCCTCCAGCGATCCGCTCACAGCACCTGTATATCAGCCGCGGCCGGCCACAGTGGATGACGCCCGAGTGACCATCTTCATAAACAGGACTCCTGGAGTCTTCTTTATGGCACGCTTCCCTCGTGCGCCTCAACAGGTCGACGGACATCAGTCTCCGGATTCTCATGCTCGGTGCGGTCGGTGACGATCTGCTCACCATCGACCGGCTCGCCGAGTCGCTGAACGTGCCCCGGCACCACCTGGCCAAGGTGGTGCAGAAGCTGCAGCGCATGGGCCTGCTCGAGACCGTCCGGGGCCGCCACGGCGGCGTACGCCTGGCCGCCGCCGCCCGCGACGCCTCGATCGGCGTCGTGGTGCGGGAGTTGGAGGGCGCCAACGAGGTCGTCGACTGCGAGGGCGAGACCGCCTGCCCGCTGAGCGGGGGGTGCCGTCTGCGCGGCGCGCTCCGTAAGGCGCAGGAGGCCTTCTACGCGGCGCTCGACCCCATCACCGTCGGCGACCTCACCTCGCCGCCGACGTATCAGATCCTGCTCAGCCTCTGACGGAGGAACCCCGTGCTCTCACAGAAAAGCGCCCCGATCGTCGCAGCGACCCTGCCGGTCGTCGGCGCGCACATCGACCAGATCTCCGGTGTCTTCTACGACACGATGCTGGGCGAGAACCCCGACCTGCTGAACCTGTTCAGCCGTAGCGCCCAGGCCACCGGCGAGCAGAAGTCGGCCCTGGCCGGCGCGGTGGCCCTGTTCGCGACCCACCTCAGCGGCGAGGCCCCGCTGCCGGAGCACGTGGTCACCCGGATCGCCCAGCGCCACTGCGCCCTCGGCATCCGCCCCGAGCAGTACGCGATGGTCGGCAAGTACCTGCTGGGCGCGGTCGGCACGGTCCTGGGCGACGCCGTCACTCCCGAGATCGCGGCCGCGTGGGACGAGGTCTACTGGCTGTTCGCCGTCCGTCTGATCGGCCTCGAGTCGCGCATCTACGCGGAGGCCGGCGTCGACGGCGAGAACCCTTGGCGCACCTACGTCGTGGCGAACAAGGTGGCCGAGGCCGACGACACCGTCTCGCTCATCCTGACCCCGTCCGACGGCGAACCCGTCCCGCACTACCGTCCCGGCCAGTACGTCACCATCGCCGCCACCCGGCCCGACGGCACCCGCCAGCTGCGCCAGTACTCCCTGTCCCAGGCCCCCAACGGCGGCACGCTGCGCATCACGGTCCGCCGCGTCCGCGGTGTCAACGGCACACCCGACGGCGTGGTCTCCGGCTGGATCCACGACACGGTGCGCCCCGGCGACGCGTTGACGGTCTCCCAGGCGTACGGCGATCTGACCCTGCCCGCCCAGGGTGACCACCCGCTCCTGCTGATCAGCGCCGGTGTCGGCATCACCCCGATGGCCGCCATCCTCGACGAGGTCTCCCGCACCCAGCCCGGCCGTCCCGTGACGGTGGTCCACGCCGACCGCAGCCCGTCCCGCCACCCGCTGCGGGCCGAGGTCGCCGCCGCCGGCGCCCGCCTCCGCGAGTTCGACCACCTCGCCTGGTACGACACCCCGGTCGCGGGCGCCTTCACCGGCCGCATCGACCCCGACCGGATCCCCTTGCGCCCCGGCGCCGAGGTCTACCTCTGCGGCCCCGTCCCCTTCATGCAGGCGGTCCGCGCGGCCCTGCACCGCCGCGGCCTCTCCGAGGACCGCATCCGCTACGAGGTCTTCGGCTCGGAGCAATGGCGCACGGTCCCCGTTCCGGCTTGAAACCTTGGAAGTACGCATCCGGGATCAGCCCGTCAAATCAGGGAACGGCCCACGTCGTGGCCGAGGCCGTTCCCGGCTGCCGGGTCGTCCTGCAACGACCGCCCGCCTCCGGCGGGCTCAGGTCCAGGGCCGAAGCGTCCTGCCCGATCGTCCGATGAGACGACCGGCAGGCCCTTCATAAGATCAACTTCATGTATGCCGCCGCGCCCGTCCGCCGTCCACCGGTCACCTGGTGGTGGATCCTCGTCCCGATCCTGACGCTGGGGCTCGCCACGTTCGTGATGGTGCTGGTCGGCGCGGCGAAGCTTCGCTCCCGCGGCCACCTCGCCGCCGGATTCGGTTACCTCCTCCTGACCGTGATCTACATGATCACCAGTTCGGTGACGGGACCGGAGAGCGCCGCCTCCGACGTGCTGATCTACATCTGGATCGTCGTCACGTGGTTGATCGGCACGGTGCACGTCATCTATCTCCAGGTGCGGGTGCGCCAGGCGCCCGCGCCGGTCCCGGCCGCGGGCGCGGATCCCGCGGTCGCGCTGGCGCAGTGGCGTACGCAGCGCCGGCAGGAAGCGCGCCACCTGTTGGCGACCAATTCCGCGGCCGCCAACGAGCTGCGCATCGGCCGCCCCGACGCCCCGAACCGGCAGTACGACGACGGCGGTCTCATCGACGTCAACCACGTGTCGGCCGCCTGGCTCTGCCACGAGCTAGAGGTGTCGCCCGCCCTGGCCGACGAGATCGTCCGGGTCCGCCACGAGCGCGGCGGTTTCACCAGCGCCGACGACTTGGTGCTGGACACCAGCATGACCTTCGAGCGCGCCACCGTCCTCCGCGACCGCCTGGTGTTCGTGCCCCTGTGAACCCTGCGCTAGGCAATGAGCCCTCGTAAGTAGGCGCCGATGGCTTCCCGGGCGTCGGGCCGCGCCGCCGGGTCCACACCCGGCCCGGCGACGCGGTCGAGCAGTAGACCGTCCACAATGGCCACCAGGGCCGGGGCGTGCCGCTCCGGCGGGTGGTCCACCGTGCCGAGCTGCATGCCGCCCTGCTGGCCCTGCTGCCGTCCGGCACGGTTCGCTACGGCCAGGCCGTGGAGGCGTCCATGCTCGACGACCCGGTCGTCATCGCCGCCGACGGCCTGCGCTCACCGACCCGCGCCACCTGGCCCGGCGACCCCGGCCTGCGCTATTCCGGTTACACGAGCTGGCGCGGCGTCACCACCCACCCCGTCGATCTGCTCGGCGGCGCCGGCGAGAGCCTCGGCCGCGGCGAGCGCTTCGGCCTGGCCCCGCTGCCCGACGGCCGCGTCTACTGGTTCGGCGCGGTCTCGCTGCCCGCGCGCACCCGGTTCCCCGACGAGTTCGCCGAGGTGCGCCGCCGCTTCGCCGGCTGGCACGCCCCGATCGCCGACATCCTCGCCGCCACCGACCCGGCCGCCGTGATCCGCACCGACATCCACGACCTGGCCCGGCCGCTGCGAACGTTCCGCCGCGGTCACACGGTCCTGCTGGGCGACGCCGCCCACGCCATGACCCCCGACCTCGGTCAGGGCGCCGCCCAGGCCATGGAGGACGCGGCCACCCTGACCCACCTGCTGGCCGAGCTCCCGGTCGACGCCGCCCTCAGCGCCTACGACGAGGCACGCCGCCGCCGCACCCGCGCGATCGCCGCCAAGGCCCGCGCCATGGGCCGGCTCCTGCAGAGCCGCAGCCGGCTGCGAGACCCACTGCTGCGCCTCGTCCCACCCGCCGTCACCGCCCGCCAGCTGACCGCCCTGCAAGCCTGGAAGCTACCGCGACCACGAGTTAATTCGGGCGCGCTCGGCGATCTTGGCGGCTAGCGTGACCGGCAACGGAAACGACATCCCGGTAAGGGGGAGAGCAGTCATGCAGCGGGTCAACGACCGTCTGATCAATTGGGCGAGCCTCATCGAGGGCGGCACCTTGGCCCAGGCGGAAGCCGCTTCGAAACTGCCCTTCATCTTTCCGCACATCGCCCTCATGCCCGACGCCCACCTCGGCAAGGGGGCGACGGTCGGCTCGGTCATCCCGACGCTCGGCGCGATCATCCCGGCCGCGGTCGGGGTGGACATCGGGTGCGGCATGGCCGCCGTCCGTACGCAGTACCGGCGCGAGGACCTCAAGCCGGGTCTGGCCGATCTGCGCACGGCGATCGAGCGGGCGGTCCCGCTGTCGGCCGGCGTCTACAACACGGCGCTGACCGAGACGGCCGCGCGCCGGGTGGAGACGCTGACCGCCAAGGCGGAGAAGGCCGGCTTCGACCCGGGCCGCTACGCCGGCAACTGGGCGCTGCAGCTCGGCTCGCTGGGCAGCGGCAACCACTTCATCGAGGTGACCGCCGACGAGACCGGCGCGGTGTGGCTGTTCCTGCACTCGGGTTCGCGCGGCGTCGGCAACAAGATCGCCACGCACCACATCAAGGTGGCGCAGGAGCTGATGAAGCGCTGGTGGATCACCGTGCCCGACCCCGACCTGGCGTACCTGGCCGAGGGCACCGACGAGTTCTGGCACTACATCCGCGAGCTGCGCTGGGCGCAGGACTTCGCGCTGTCCAACCGGGACGAGATGATGGACCGGGTGATCGACTGCTTCGCCGAGTTCACCGGCGGCCCGGTCGAGGAGCTCGAGCGCGTGCAGTGCCACCACAACTACACCGAGCAGGAGACGCACTTCGGCAAGAAGGTCTGGCTCTCCCGCAAGGGCGCCATCAACGCCGAACAGGGCCGCCCCGGCCTGATCCCCGGCTCGATGGGCGACGCGTCGTACGTGGTGGTCGGCAAGGGCAACCGCCTCGCGCTCAACTCGTCCCCGCACGGCGCCGGCCGCAACTACTCGCGTTCGAAGGCTCGCAAGACCTTCACCCGCGAGCAGCTGCGCGAGGCCATGAAAGGCATCGAGTACCGCGACACCGACGCGTTCCTCGACGAGATCCCGCAGGCGTACAAGCCCATCGACGTCGTCATGAACGACGCCGGCGACCTGGTGGAGATCCGCCACACCCTGCGCCAGATCGTCAACGTCAAGGGCGACTGACGAAATTCGCTGTACGGCCCGCGCCGCCGGGCCGTACAGTGCCGTTGCCGTGACCTGAGGCGAGGAGGTGAGACCCGTGACCGTTGCATCGAGCCGGGTGCTCCCTCCCCGCGTCACGGACGGGAGCGCCTGAGCCCAGGCCACTCCCGAAAGGCCCCACCATGCGCTTCACCTCGGACACGTCGGCCGACGGCATCCGCGAACGCGACTTCACCGTCGGCGACGTCCCCGGCGTCCTCTGGTCCCCGGCCGGCGCCGACAGCCCCACCCCGCTGATTTTGATGGGCCACGGCGGCGGCAATCACAAGAAGTCGCCCGCCATGACCGGCCGCGCCGAACTCCTCATCAAAGCCGGCTGCTCGGTGGCTGTCCTAGACGCCCCCGGCCACGGCGACCGCCCCCGCACCGCCCACGACGACCACGAGATCGCCGCCCTCTTCGCCGCCCGCGCCGCCGGCGCCCCGGAGGGCCCCATCGTCGTCCGCTACAACCTGCACCTGGCCGAGCAGGCCGTCCCCGAGTGGCAGCGAACGCTCGACGCGCTCGACAAAACCATCGAGTTCACCCAGGTCGGCTACTTCGGCCTCAACATGGCCACCGCCACCGGCATCCCGTTGATCGCCCGCGACCCCCGCATCACCGCCGCCGTCCTCGGCCAGTTCTGGCCCGCCCCCACCCTCCTCGAGGCCGCCCGCCGCATCACCATCCCCATCGAGTTCGCCCTGCAGTGGCACGACGAGCACATCCCCCGCCAGGACGGCCTGGCCCTCTTCGACGCGTTCGCCTCCCCCGAGAAGACCCTCCACGCCAACGCCGGCACCCACAAACAGCTACCCCGCTTCGAGTCCCGGAGCGCGGTCCACTTCTTCACCCGCCACCTCAAGACTCTCTAGATCTGGAGGGGCTCATGAACAGCAGAGTCAAGCGCCCGTTGCGCGGACCCTAACAGCCGAACTGCCCCAGGTAGCTGTTCCCCTGCTCGATGCCGGCTTGTACTGCGAGCTGTGCGTCTCTCAACAGTCGGACCCCTGTCGCGATCGCCTCGGCGGATTGCAGCAGGTGATCGTTGTCGGTGCCGACTGCGGCTGTGTTCAGGCACGTCGCGGCCGGCACGATATCGCCGATGGTGGCGTCGATGGGCACCAGGACGCTTTCGGCGCGTTCGAGGCACGCCCTGATCTGAGCGGCGAAGTCTCCGAAGGAGCCGTCGTCAGGTCCACCGGGAGGCGGTAGGCATGGATCGGGGGTATAGCCGCCAGTGGTCATAAAGTCACGCTAGGTGATCCATGTCGGGCGGGTCCATGACGCCATCGCGGCGGCATGGTCCTGCCACGAGGCGACGTGGTGGCGCGAGCAGGTGGCTGTCGGCGAGGATCGGCAAGCAGTCCGTCGGCGGTGATCAGGGGGTAGCAGGTTCCTATGCACGTGCGGATCGCCGTCGCCGACCCCCTTCCGGTATTCCGCCGGGGTGTCATGGCGATCCTGCGCGACGCCGGCTACGAGATAGACGCGCCCGATGATCTGCTCGCCTGGATCCGCGACGAGCAGACGAAGGCGGTCGTGATCACCGTCCGGTCCGACGCCGACTGGCAACTGCTGGAGGCGCTGCACCGAGCCACCGCCGACCTTGTCCTCCTTGTGCTGCTCGACCAGGTCTCGGTGGCCGATTCGGTGCGCGCACTGCGGGCCGGCGCCGTGTGTGTGATGACACGCGACATCACCCCGTCGGATCTCAGCGAGGCATTCGACGCGGCAGTACGGGGGCAGAGCCGGGTTCCGGTCGAGGTGCTACGAGCGTTGATGGATCCGGTGCCCCCACCGCCGGTCGATCAGCCGTCGCCACGGGAGCGTGACTGGCTGCGCGCTCTCGCCCAGGGCACGACGGTGGCCAGGCTGGCCGTAGCCGCTGGTTACTCCGAACGGATGATGTTCCGGATACTCCGCGATCTGTACACCCGCCTCGGCGCCGACAACCGGACCGAAGCGCTGATCAAAGCGCAGGAACGTGGTTGGCTCTAACTGATGATCGTTTGCACCCGGCTGAGGCTGTCAGGGGCGCGGCCGGCCGTGAGGATGTCGAACAGCTCCCATCGTCGACGCTTACCGCCGGCGCAGTCGCCACTGTTCGCAATGGCTTGTTTATAGGCGGTCTCTGCTTGCCACGTAGTGGTGCGGCCATCTATGAGGATGAGGCCGACCTCAGCGATCGCGGCGGTCTCCCATGCGCGGTAGTTGCGCCACTCCTGTGTCCTGAGGTTGGTGGCGAAGTCGATCGCCTGAGCGAACGCCGCCCGGGCCCGGTCGCTCGATTCGTCGACCCGGAACGCAGCGACACCCTCTACGGCGAGCGCCTCGGCGACGAAGAGGCTGCGCTTGAACCGGGTGGCCGAAGCAGCCACTTTCAAGGCCTTCTGGAACTGGCTTCTTCGCAGAAGGGCGGTGGCATAGGTGGTGCCGGCGATCCGGGCGAGTTCAGGGCTGCCTATGCGAAATGCCGCCTTGCATGCCCTTGCGGCCAACGGCAAAGCGTCGTCCGGGCGTCCCCGATGGAGGTGTACGCGTGCCTCCAGGTCGTCGCAGCGGGCGAGCAGCAACGTTGCCTCGAGGTCGAAGGCAGCGTCGCGGACGCGCGAGACGGACTCGACGCAGCGTACGTCGTCGCCGAGTTCGAGCTCAATCAGCGCGCGACTGTAATCCAACCCGGCCTCGAGCAACCGTGTCTCCTCGTTTCGGCCGCGGGCGGCCAGGCTGCGGTGAGCCGCGTCAACCTGGCGCAGCGCCTCGTCGAATCGACCGGTCTGGGCCTCGCACAGCGCCATCCCGGCGGCTGCCTCGGCGGTGCCAGGGCGGTCGTCGACGTGGGCCTGTGCGGCCGCGAGTTTGTAATACTCGGCCGCGACGCCGATCCGGCCGCTTTGGAAGAGCTGGCCCGCCAGCTGCACGGACAGCGAGACGTTGCGCTGACGGTCCTGAAGGGGGAGGTTGAGCTTGATTGCCCGGGCCAGCTCCTTGACGCTCTCGTCGAGTTTGCCGTACTGGCCGAGTGCGCGTGCGAGAAGAGATAGATGACGGACCCGGTCCGTGGTCTCGGTCAGCCTGTTCGACAGATCGCGCAGCCAGGGCAGGAGGGCGTCGCTGTGTCCCCATTCGCGGAGGTGGCGCCGGTCGACCTCAGCCATGGCGTCGAGCGCACGAACGGGATCGTTCGCGGACGCGTACAGGTCGATGGCGTTGAACCAGTCGGCGCACTGGTCCAGACGACTCGGATGCTGACGCCGGGCCGCCGCCTCGAAATACGACGCGGCACGCCTTCTTTCCGTCTCGACCACCTCGGGTCCGAGCCATCGTGTGATGCCCTCCGCCTGACCTCCCGACAGGTGGTACTGGTCGCCGGTGCGCCGCACGATCCGCCGATCGGCCAACTCCCGCAGGGTCTCCTGCGCATCGTCGCGCGGCAGGCTGGTCAGATGGGCCACCGCCGCCGCGCCGACCGGGCGCCCGCAGACGGCCAGCGCCTCCACCGCGCGCGCATGCTCGGGACGCAGACCGGTCATGACCGCTTCGGTGAGGCGCCTCGGACCGGCCGCGTCCGGAAGGTCGGATGAGTGCTGCAGGCCGAGGAGAATCTCCGTCCATCGAAGATGGCGGCCGGTGATGCGGTCCAGTTCCGGGGCGGACAGCTTCGGGCCTGAGGCGGGCCAGGCCTTCGCTATGTCATCGACGAAGAGGCTGTAGTCCGAGGCCGGCAAGTCCCCCTCAACGAAAACCGGACCAGCGGCCGGCAGCTGAAGGGATGGCGTCGATCTCCTGCCCACCTCCGAGGCGGTGACGAACAGGACCTGAATTCGGTGACCCCGAGTGTTCGCGATCGCTGTGAATATCGCGGTCAGGCCTTCGTCGCGAAGTCTCCCGTCGGGAGCCAGCAGCACCTCGGCGTTGTCGACGACGAGCAGTGCCGGGTCATCGGCCAGGGCGACGAACACGTCGCCCAACCGGGTCAGCGGGTCCGACTCCGGGCGGCGGAGCTGGGCCAGAAGTTCCTCTTGTGCTTCGACACCAGAGACGGCTCCGGCCAGCGCGTCCAGAACCGCGGTCACATTGACGCCGGTGTAGCCGGTCGCGGTCAGGAACGCGGCTCGCCCGTCGTAGTTGCGGGCCAGCTCGGCGGCGAGCGCGGTCTTGCCGACTCCGGCGGGTCCACGCAGCTCGCACAGAACCGTGGCCTTATCGGCGACCAGTGCCCTCAAGGCGTCGCGTTCCCCGGCGCGGCCGCGGACGTGGGTGGGCACGTAGTCGGGCAGACCGAGGACTTCATGACGAACGGCCGGTACGGCCGTCAGATACACGAGACCGCGGACGCCCAGCCGGGACCACCACAAGCCGGGGTCCTCGACACCGTCTCCCCATCTCGGATGAGCGGGGTCGTGTTCAATGGCGCTGATCGGCGTGGCGGTGATCGTCGATTGCCCTTGACGTGGCGCGTGCACGGTCACGACGCCGAGCAACATCCCGTCCACGATGACTGGCCCGCCGGACACTCCGGACCACGGCGAGGCCGGCAGCTCCCAGTCTTCCAGGGGCAGAGGTGCGGGGGAGTGTTGGACCGTCACCGATATCAGTCCGGTCGCGATGCCGGACAGCACACCGATGGTGCCCTTCGTGTCGACGAGCTCCCGCCCTGACAAGTCCGTGTCGGCGAAAGACGGGTAGCCATATACGTGGCATTCGATGTCAGCTTCCTTCTCGCCACCCCGGTTGATCCGCGCGAGCCGTATCGCCGGAAGGCTTTCCGGAGGGTCGGAAATCTCGACCAGGGCGAGGTCGGGCGCCGGTCCGTCCTCGTTCCCGACGAAACGAGGATCGATCGTCGCCGCAAGTCGTGCTTTGTTCGGGGTTCGCACGATCACCTCGGCCGCGTTCGCGATCACGTGTGCCGCGGTGATCACCACCGGACCGGCGACGATGCACCCCGATCCGTGCCGGATGCCGAGGGGGCTCGCGCCGATGACCTCGACGATGCGGCGTCTCAAATCGACAGTCACCGCTAGTCCTTGAGCCTGCTGTCCAGACTCGCGACCTTGACCGGACGCCCGGTAGTGCGGTCGACCGGTCCGCCGAACACCACCGTCACGCGCTGCTCATTGGCCCGTTGACGGCTGCCACCGGCGCCGAGCTCCACCGGCACCAGAGGGACCTTGAAGCCCGCCTTTCCATCGGCGCTGCGCGTCGCGGTCACCGCCAGCTCGACGGTCATCGACTCGACGGGAAGCTGAATGTCCGAGCCGGCGCCGGCCGCGCGGGCGATCAGAAGGTCGTCCCGCAAAGCCGCGATCGCCTCCGCCAAGCCGATACTGTCCGATTGATCCGCCATGCGGCTGCCCTCCATTGCCGTAAGTGACGTCCCCCTTGCTATAAGTCATCAATACCTATCGAAGTGTCAAGCCTCCACCTCGCGATTCTTGGTCTGCGGAACCTTCATGGTGAGGTCAGAGTTGTCACCATGCGTGGAATGACCGTCGCGTGGGCAAGTGTCGGCATTGGTGGGGCCGGGCGCGTCGCGCGGCCACCGTGCTGCGGTCACCGCGGCGTACCGGCTGGCCAGGCCGTGGACCGCGGCCAGCAGTTCGGGGGCGTCGACCACCTCGAAGCCGGCGCCGAGGAAGCCCAGCCACAGGGCCGGCATCGCCGGGTCGTCGGAGCCGGGGATGAAGGCGCAGCGATCCTCGCCGAGGGGCTCGATCTCGATGGTGGTCGGGAGCCGGGCGCGCACGTGGAGGCGGGGGCGTGCCCGATCACGCGGGCCTGGTAGCGCCATGTGGCCTGATGGAGGTCGCGGGCCACGGTGGGGGAGGGTGGCACCGGGCGGGGGGTGAAGCGCGGGCCGTTGGGGGTGCGCAAGGTAATCCGGTCGGCGCGGGCCACCGAGAAACGGCTCAACGAGCTTCCGCAGTTCGTCACCGAGATCGATTCTCAGCGGGTGCACTTCGCGCACGTGCGCTCGGCCGACCCGGGTGCGACGGCGCTGGTGCTCACGCACGGCTTCCCGAGCTCGTTCGCCGAGTTCGAGGAGGTGATCGCGCTGCTGCCCGACTTCCACCTCGTCGTGCCCTCGCTGTCACCGCCGCCGCCACCACCTTCATTCCGGGTGGCCGACCGGCTTGACCCGGACGATCCGGTCGACAAGCTGATCCGCGAGCGGATGGACGCCTTCACCCGCGAGGACTCGGACTATCCGGCCATCCGGAACACCCGGCCGCAGACCATCGGGTACGGGCTGACGGACTCACCGGCCCTGCAACTCGCCTGGATCGCCGAGAAGTTCGCCGAATGGACCGAGCGCCCCGTGGACCGCGAGCGGCTGTTGACCACCGTCGCGCTCTACGGGTTCACCGCCACCGCCGCCCACACCCTCTACGACCAGGCCCACTCGGCGGATTGGGGCGCCCCGCCCACGGTCCCGCAGGCGTTCGCCGTCTTCGGCGCCGACGAGACGGTCCGCAAATTGATCGCCGTCCCGGCCGGCACGCGCTGGACCGAGTTCCCCCACGCCCGTCACTTCCCAGCCCTGGAGGCCCCCACTGACCTGGCCGGCGACCTGCGCGCGTTCCTCAGCGGCCGCGATTGAAACGGCGAGGGTGAGGCGGCCCGGCGGGGGTGAGGCGGCCCGGCGGGGGTGAGGTGACCCGGCGGGGTGAGGCGGCCCGGTGGGGGTGAGGTGGCCCGGCGGGGTGAGGCGGCCCGGCGGGGCGGTGCACTTCAGGTGCGGACCGCGGCGAGGAGGGCGGCCGCGAGGTCGTAGTCGGTGCTCTCGCGGCCGCCCGCGCCGGCCGGGGAGGAGGTGCCGAGGCCGACGGTGACCTCCTCGGGGACGAGGCGTTTGGCCGAGGCGTGGATGGCGGGGACGCCGGTACGCAGCAGGGCCGGGACCAGGGCCGCGTCGACGCCGCCGCCGGCCATGATCTCGATGTGCGGGCCGGCGGTGGTGACCAGCGCGGTCAGGGCGGGCAGGGCGTCGGCGACCGAGGTGGCACCGGCCGACGTGAGAATTCTCCGTACGCCCAGGGCGGCGAGAGTCTCGACGGCCGTGACCGGATCCCCCAGGGTGTCGAAGGCCCGGTGGAAGGTGACCGGGGCCGGGCCGGCCGCGTCCAGCACGCGCTTGACCAGGTCGGTGTCGACCGCGCCGGAGCGGACGCCGCCGACCACCACACCCGTCGCACCGGCCCGCAAGGCGTGGCGTACGTCCTGGATGATCAGGGCGGTCTCGTCCGCGGAGTAGGTGAAACCGCCGTGGCGGGGGCGGATCAGCACATGGACCGGCGGGATACCGGGGGTGGCGACTGCGGTCTCGACGAAGGCGAGCGACGGGGTCACGCCGCCGAGGGCGAGCGCGGAGCAGAGCTCGATGCGGTCCACGCCGAGGCGGGCCGCCACCTCGAGGCCGTGGGTGTCCTGGACCGCGAGTTCGAAGGCGACGGGGCTCAGCGCGGGCTCCTCATGGATAGAAATGGGAAACAAAGCTGATTATTTCATGGAGGGGCCCGGTAGGTACACGTACTCAAGACTTCCGGGGCGCGTCGCGGAAGGCTGCTGCCCATGACAACCGCACCCGCATCGCCCGGCAAGCCCACCGCCGCCTTCGTCGGCGCGTCGTGGGCCGCACTGTTCCTCGGCGTCATCTCGTTCGCCGTCGGCCTGTGGAACGCGTCGATGGAACGCAGCGAGAAGGGCTTCTACGCCGCCGTCCTCGTCCTGGGCCTGTTCGCCGCCATCTCGCTGCAGAAATCGGTCCGCGACAAGGCCGAGGGCCTGCCGGTGACCGCGCTCTACCTCGGGCTGGCCTGGGCGGTGGTCGGCGCGGCGGTCATCATGCTGGCCGTCGGCCTGATCAACAGCGGGATGGCGCTGAGCGAGAAGGGCTTCTACGGCCTGTCGTTCGCGATGGCCCTGTTCGCCTCGGTCGCCGTGCAGAAGAACGTCCGCGACGCCATGCAGTACCGCCCGTCCTACGTCCCGCCCGATCATTTCACCCACAGCGCATGAAGACGGGGCCGGCCTCGCGGGGTGAGGCTGGCCCGATGGACGCGATCATGGGCACCCTGACCGAGGCGGAGCTGGCGCTGGTCCGCGAGACCGAGCCGAAACGCCTGAAGAAGCTCGACGAGGACGGCCTGATCGAGCTGCACGGCCGGGTCCGCCGCGCCCGCGACAAGCAGGTCAAGAACTACCGGCGGCGCGCCGCCGAACGGGTCGCCGAGACCGGTGGGCGCGGCAAGGCGTACGCCCGCAACGCCCGCCGCCGCGCCAAGGCCGAGGTCTTCGAGGAACTCCTGTCCCAGGTCAGCGCCCGCCTGGCCACCCTGGCCCACGAGTCCGCCGAGGCCCTGCGCCGCGAACGCGAACGCGAAGCCGCCGCCGCGGCGAAGGCCGCGGCGAAGGCGAAAGCCAAGTCTGCGCGCCCGGCTCGCGGCCGCAAGCCCCGCCCGCAACGGACGGACAACCGCCCCGACACCCCCGACCTGCGCAAGCGCGCCGCCTCGACCCGAGCCGCCGGCGCCCGCCGCCAGGCTCGCAAGGACAAAGGCCAGGCTGGCAAGGACAAAGGCCAGGCTCGCAAGGACAAAGGCCAGGCCCGTCAGGGCAGCCGCTGACCGCGGCCCGGGTCACCGCTCCTGCTGTTGCCGCCGCACGAAGGACTCCCAGCGGGGATCGGCCTGGCGCGGGTCGGGCTGGTGGAACTCCTCGGACGCGGTCCGCGACATGGCGACGGCGACCGCCACCGCCGTGGCGACCAGGATCGCGGTCAGCACCGAGCTGAGTGCGGGATACCAACCCGGGAGCAGGCTGAGGCCGAATGAGGTCGACTCCCCAGCCGTCAGCCCGAGCAACAGGCCGATGACCAGCGCCCCCATCGTGCACCAGACGGTCCGCTGCACCCACGATCGCCGGCGGCGGACCACCACCGCCAGCCCCAGGGCGGCGAGCCCGGCGACGACGGCCAGCCCGGTCTGGTACGCCAGCCCGGTCCGCACCGAGGAGATCTGCTTGTCCACGCTGTCCCCGGGCAGCCGGGGGATGCCGTCCGCCGCGGGCCCGAAATGCTGCCAGGCCAGCACGGCGCCGACCACCATCACCGCGCACACGACCGCGAACCCGGCCAGCAGCAACGAGCAGGCCCGAACGGCCCGCGGCGCCCGGTCCTCAGCCAACACCATCCGTCGATCCCCCGATCATCGACGCGCATCGTAGCGGATTTGCGGAGGGATCCCGCGCTCGGTCGAGCGGAGCGGGGACCGGTTACTTACTGGAACCTGTGAGAATTCTTTGAAGGCGGTCTAGACAAACAATCGACCATCCTCCATTGTGTTGATCATCTATCTGGCTGTGCGTGGGGCGTCGCAGCCAGTCACTGGGATCTTCATTACGGGGATGTGAGATGTCGGCTGGTGAAGGGCGCCCTCGTGGCTCCTCTGTGTCCAAATTAGACGTTCGTGTCGGCTTATTGGCCGTGATGCTCGTCGGTGCCTACGTGGCGGTGCCGTCCGGGCACCCGGGTGGGGAACCGGCGCCGGCCGAGGCGAAAGCCCAAGCCCAGGCCGAGGTCAAGGCCGAGGCTTGTCCCGGCGGGACCGTGCCGGAGCGGGACGCCCGTTCGGCGGCGCGGAAGTGCCGGGCCGAGGTCGGCATCGCCGACCTGACGACCGAGCAGGACCAGGCCTGGGCGCTGCCCGACGGCTCGGTCCGCTACGAGCACCGCTACCGCCCGGTCCGGGTCAAGCGGGACGGCAAGTGGACGCCGGTCGACACCACCCTGGCCTTCGCCGCCGACGGCTCGGTGCGCCCGGCCGCCACCTCCACCGGCCTGGTCTTCTCCGGCGGCGGGGCGGCCCCGATGGTCGCGGTCACCGAGGGCGGCGGCACGCTGCGGCTGGGTTCGCCGGCCGGCGTACTGCCCAAGCCGCAACTCAAGGGCGACACGGCGACGTACGCCGAGGTGCTGCCGGGCGTCGACCTGACGCTCACGGCCGACGTGCAGGGTTACTCGCAGGTGCTGGTCGTCAAGAGCCGCGAGGCCGCGGCCAACCCGAAGCTCGACCGGCTCGCCTTCGCGGTCGACGCCGACAACCTGAAGCTCTCGGCCGACGCCTCGGGCAACCTGCGGGCGGCCGACGCCCGGGGCAAGGTGCTGCTCTCGGGCAACGCGCCGATCATGTGGGACGCCGCCGCCGAGCGGGTCAAGGCCATGCGGACCACCCTGGCCCAGGCCTCGCTGGTGGTGACGCCGGACCGGGCCATGCTCGACGCCGCGGCCACGAAGTACCCGGTCTACATCGACCCCGGCGTCACCGCCATGAAGAGCAACTGGGTCAAGGTCGACTCGGGCAACCCCACGGTCAACTACATGAACGTGACCGGCAACGCGCCGGTCGGCAGCAACAACGGCGGCGCCAACAAGTACCGCTCGTTCTTCGATCTCGACGTCGGCTCGACACCGATCGCCGGCAAGTACATCGCGTCGGCCGACTTCGTGGTCACCGAGACCTTCACCGCCTCGTGCGAGCCACGCCAGATCGACGTCTGGGCCACCGGCTATGCGGGCGCGGCGAACACGTGGAACAACCAGCCCGCGTTCCAGTCGATCCTGTCGTCGCAGAACGTCGCCGGCGGCGCCTCCGGCTGCCCGGCCAAGGTGCTGCGGTTCCCGGTCACACCGATCGTGCGGTCGGCCGCGGCCGGCGCCTGGTCGAACGTGTCCCTGGCCCTGCGCTCGCCCACCGAGACGGACAACCTGGCCTACCGGACGTTCAACAACAACCCGAACATCGTCATCATCTACCGCGACTACGCGCCGGTGGCGGGCTGCCCGGGCGGCGTCGCGGCCGACAGCGACTTCAACGGCGACGGGACGACCGACGTGGCCGTCGGGGCCCCGCTGGCCACGGTGAACGGCCTGGCCGAGGCCGGGCAGGTGACGGTCAGGTACTCCGGATCGACCCCGGTCCAGACGCTGTACCAGGGCGCTTCCGGCGTGCCGGGCACGGCCGAGGTGAACGACCAGTTCGGCTTCTCGCTGGCCGGCTTCGACTCGAACGTGGACGGCTGCGCCGACCTGGTGGTCGGCGCGCCCTACGAGGACGGCTCGGCGGCGGACGAGGTGAACTCGGGCTGGTTCGCCATCCTGTTCGGCGGCCCGAACGGGCTGGGCCAGGGTGTCTGGTTCGACCAGCAGAACGCCGACGTGGGCGAGGACCCGGAGAGCAGCGACTGGTTCGGCTTCTCCGTGACCGCGGGCAACACCGCCGCCGGCGAGCCGTTCATGGCCGTGGGCGCGCCCGGCGAGGACAACGCCGGCGACGCCGACGCCGGCATGGTCCACTACCGGATCGGCTCGACCAGCGGGACCGTGGCCGGCGCCAGCGTCGACGAGCGCCTGGGCTACTCGCTCGCCTCGACCCCGAACCACTTCGCCATCGGCCAGCCGGGCCGGACCGACGCCGGCCATCCGTGGGCGGGCGGGGTGCGCGTCTTCGCGTTCTCCGGAACCACGATCAAACAGGTCGGCAATACGATCGGCGGCGCGCCGGCCAACACCACCCTCGGCAAGTCGATCGCCATGGTGCCGGTCAGCGGCACCTCGGACTCGCTGCTGGCGGTGGGGTCGCCGGGGGCCGACTGGTCGAACGTCCCCGACTCCGGTGTGGTGTCCACCTACCGGGTCGCGGCGACGGCCTACTCCGCAGTGGCCGTCGGCGTGCACCATCCGCAGCCGAGGGCGGGCGACCGTTTCGGCGAGCAGGTGATCTTCTCGCCCGGGACGGACCAGACCCTCGTGGTCGGCGCGCCCGGCTACGACCTGGCCAACGCCCGCGACGGCGGCTGGGTGGTCGGCGTCAAGGCGGCCGGCGCGGGCTCGACCGTCGCCATCAAGGGCGGCGGCAGCGAGATGTCCCTCGAGGGCGCCTTCCTGGGCTCCTCGGCGACCAGCCTCTACGTCAACCGGCCGGTCAAGGGCGAGGTCAGCGCGTACTCCTGGTCCTCCATCGCGGCCGGCGCCCCGGCCGCCACGGCCACCTGGACCGGGCCGGCGTCCTTCGGAACGGCGGTCCGGTGATGAACTCCAAGACGCAGAAAGGCCAGTCCATGGCAACGGGGGAGAAGCGCCGGGGCAGCCGCGGGATCGGCCTGGTGGCCGGTCTGGCGGCGCTGCTGGCGGGATACGCGGTGACCCCGGGGGTCACCGCCACGCCGGCGCCGGCGATGACGCCGGTGGCCGAGGAGTCGCCCTACCGGCCGACCGAGGGTGAGGCCGCGGCCTACGCGAAGCAGCTCGGCCAGCGGGTCGAGATCGGCTCGCTGCGGGGCGAGCGGCGTACCGCGTACGCCAACCCGGACGGCACGTTCACCTCGATCGACCACGTCCAGCCGGTCCGGGTCCGGTCCGGCAGCGGCTGGCTGCCGGTCGACGCGACGCTCGAGGCCGCGGCCGACGGCACGCTGATCCCGAAGGCCGTCACGTACGGGCTCCGGCTGTCCGGCGGCGGGGACGGCCCGCTGCTGACGGCCGAGCGGGCCGGGCGGTCGTTGTCGCTGAGCTGGCCGGGTGATCTGCCCGAGCCCACGGTCGAGGGCGACCACGCCACGTACGGCGAAGTGCTCCCCGATGTCGACCTGGTCGTCACGGTGACGCCGGAGAGCTTTTCGCACGTGCTGGTGGTCAAGACGGCCGAGGCGGCGGCGGACCCGCGCCTGGCCGAGATCGAGTTCGGGCTGAAGACCACCGGCCTGACCGTGCGGGAGAACGCCGGCGGGGACCTCACCGTGGCCGACTCCGGTAGCGGGGACGCCGTCTTCGAGGCGCCGCAGCCGACGATGTGGGACTCACCGGCCCCGGCCGCCGCGGCCCGCTCGGCCGTTCCGCAGAACGAGGCCGTTCCTCAGGACACCACGGTGCCCGAGGTGCCTATCGGCGTCGAGGTGGACAAGGACAGCCTCACGCTGGTGCCCGACGCCGAGATGCTGGCCGACCCGGCCACCACCTTCCCGGTCTACATCGACCCGGTCCTGTCGACCTCCAAGCGCAGCGCGTTCACGATGGTGGCCAGCGGCTTCCCGAGCGAGGAGTACTGGTCGTTCGACGGCGAGGCCGACGAGGGCGTCGGCGAGTGCCCGGTCGTGACCGGCACCTGCAAGGGGGCCGGCGTCAAGCGGCTGTTCTACACGGTGCCGACCTCGGCCTACCTGGGCTCGACGGTCCTGGAGGCCAAGTTCGCGGTCACCATGGTGCACACGTTCGACGGCAACGCCGCGCCGGTCCGGCTCTACCGGGCCAGTGGCGGCATCTCGACCGCCACCAACTGGGGCAACCAGCCGGACCTGCCGGAGATCATGCAGACGGTCTCGCCGACCGACAAGGCCGGCTCCTGCAGCACCGGCAACCAGAACGTGCGGTTCAACGCCATCGAGATCGTCGACGACATGCACGCCGGCAAGCTCAAGAGCGTCACCTTCGGGCTCCGGGCGGTCGACGAGACCGACCACACCGCGTGGAAGCGCTTCTGCGGCAACGGCCAGCTCGAGGTGAAGTACAACCACCTGCCCAACGTTCCCTCGACCGGCACGATGACCTCGGCTCCGGGCGGGAAGTGCATCACCGGCACCCCGGTCCCGGTCATCTCGGCCTTCCCCGTGCTCAGCGCCTACGTCAAGGACGCGGACCACTCGACCGCGCACGTCGAGCAGGTCAAGGCCCGGATCCAGCTGTCCTGGACCACGAGCACGGGCACGACCCAGACCAAGACGTACACCACCGGGGTCAAGGCCGGTGACGGCAAGACGCCGTTCAAGGTCACGGTCAAGGCGGGCGAGGCGCCGCTGAACACCGTCATCACCTGGAAGGCGGCGGGCGGCGACGACGTCGGCTGGAGCGATTACAGCGCGGGCTGCAAGTTCAAGATCGACCGTACGGCGCCGCCGGAACCGGACATCGACTCGCCGGACTTTCTGCCGCTGGACGCGGAGGACGACCGCACCGCCGACGCGGGGGCCTGCGTGGCCGACGACGAGGACCGCGGCTACGCCGGCCTCTACTCGACCTTCACCTTCGACGTGCCCGGCACTGATGCCGTGCGCTACCTGTACGGCTTCGACGAGGACCCCAAGAACACGGTCGTGCCGGCCGGCCCGGGCGGCCCGGTCACCGTCAGCGGCTGGACCCCGGACGACGCCGGCCTGCACTTCGTGAAGGTGCGCGCCTACGACGCGGCCAACAACCCGAGCACGATCGCCGAGTGCTACTTCGGCGTGCCCAAGCGGCTGGCCGCCGGCGAGTGGAACTTCAGCGACAACCCCGGTTCGCCGACCGCCGCCGACTCGCGCGGCGAGCACCCGATGGCCGCCGGCGCCGGCGTGACGCTGGGCGTTCCCGGCCCCGGCTGCCTCAACGTCAGCCCCTGCGAGCGGGACCGGGGCGCCAGCTTCACCGGCGAGGCCGACAGCTACCTGGCCACCGACAGCTCGGCGCTGATCGACACCCAGAAGGGCTTCACCGCCGCGGCCTGGGTGAAGCTGACCGACGACACGAAGAACCGGGTCGCGGTCAGCCAGGACGGCACCGGCGTGCCCGGCTTCACCCTCGGCTACGACGCCGGCACCAAGAAGTGGGCGTTCAAGATTCCGGTCACCGACGTCCGCAACATGGGCGCCTGGGGCACGGTCAGCGGCAACGCGGCCGTCAAGAACGAGTGGACCCACCTCGCCGGCGTCTACGACGCCTACCGGGAGACGATCGAGCTGTACGTCAACGGCGTCCGGCAGACGACCGGGGCCAACGTGCGCCGCTCGGCGTTCACCTCGTACGGCCCGGTCCAGGCCGGCCGCAGCCTCGACTGGGGCGCCTACGGCAACTACTGGAAGGGCAGTCTGGCCGAGGTCGAGGTCTACGACCGCATCCTCAGCGGGGTCGAGGTCAACGGGATGGTCAGCCGCCGCCCCAACCGGCAGGCCTACTGGCAGTTGAACGCGGTCAGCGGCGGCAAGAGCGCCGAGCTCGACGGACTGGCCGGCCGGGAGCTGCTGGTCGAGGGCGCGACCGTCCGGGTCCCCGACCCCGACGACTGGGAGGCCGAGTCGCCGATGGTCGGCGCGGGCGAGCTGAAGCTCGACGGCATCGACGACCGGGCCCGCACCACCGGGCCGGTCGTGCCGACCGCGGGCAGCTTCTCGGTCAGCGCCTTCGTGCGCACGGCGGCGCCGGTGTGCAGCACCGGTCAGTCCGTCCTGTCGCAGGCGGGCACGGCCAACAGCTCCTTCCGCATCCAGTGCACCCCGGAGGACACGTGGAAGGTGATCATCCCGAACACCGACGCGTCCCCGAGCAGCACGGTGATCGCCACCGACCCGGACCGCGGGCCGACCGCCGATCAGGGCGGCCAGCACATCGCGATCGTCTACGACGCGTACACCCGCGAGCTGAGGTTCTACGTCTCCGGTGAGCTGGTGGACACCCAGGACGTGCCGGTCGGCGCCGCGTTCTCCGGCACCGGCGGCTTCCAGATCGGCCGGGCCCTGGTCAACGGGCAGTTCGGCGAGTACTTCGCCGGGCTCGTGGACGACGTGCGCGTCTACGGCGGAACGATCGACGACACCACCGTCCAGCTCCTCGCCCAGCACGCCGAACAGCCGAAGATCTGAGCGGAGAGAGACCCATGCGATTCGGAAAACGCACCCTCTCGGCCGCGCTCATCGCGGCTGTGGTAGCCACCCTTCTCCACGCCGACCCGTTGCCGGCTGTCGCGGCGCCGGCCGACGACCGTCCGGCCGTACCCGCCGAAGGCAAGCCCGCGCCGGTCAAGCCGGCTCCCCAGGGCCTGACCAACCTGCCGGACAAGGCGCTCGAGCTGGCGAAGAAGCCGAAGCCCGAGCCGGCCTGGCCGGCGGCCGCCACCGTCGAGGTGGCGGCCGGCGGAACCGGATCCAAGGTCGGCGGCCTGAAGGTCAAGGCCGCCGCGGGCCGGCTCAAGGTGCAGACCTACGCCAAGGACGTCGCCGACCGGGCGAAGTCCAGCGGACCGGTCATGCGGGTCAGCCCCGCCGCCGGGGCCAAGGCCGGCACGACCCGGATGAGCTTCGACTACGCCGCGTTCGCGGGTGGAGCCGGCGATCTGGGCGACCGGCTCACCCTGGTCGCGCTGCCCGAGTGCGCCCTGACCACGCCGGACGCCGCCGCTTGTGCCCCGAAGCCGCTGGCCGCGGTCAACGACGGCAACGCCCGGACGCTGAGCGCGGACGTCAACGTCGCCGCCACCGGCACGCTCGTGGCCATGCGGGCCAGTGAGGGCGGGGCCAAGGGCACGTACGGCGCCACCCCGCTCGCCCCGTCGTCGAGCTGGAGCGTCGCCCCCTCCTCGGGCTCGTTCGCCTGGTCCTACCCGCTGCGGCTGCCGCCGGTGCCGGGCGGCTTCGGCCCCGGTGTCTCGTTCGCCTACAACTCGCAGGCCGTCGACGGGCAGACCGCCGACACCAACAACCAGGGCTCCTGGATCGGCCAGGGCTTCACCTACGAGCCGGGCTACGTCGAGCGCCGTTACAAGCCGTGTCAGGACGACGGGCACAAGGACGTCGGTGACCTCTGCTGGGCGTACGACAATCTCACGTTGTCGTTGAACGGCTCCTCGAGCGAGCTGGTCCGCTCCGGCAGCAGCTGGAAGCTGGCCAACGACGACGGCTCGAAGATCCAGCGGCTGGCCGGCGCGGTCAACGGCGACGCCAACGACGGCAACCTGACCGGCGAGCACTGGAAGCTCACGACCAGCGACGGCACGCAGTACTTCTTCGGCCTCAACCAGCTGCCCGGCTGGAGCACGGGCAAGGAGGAGACCAACTCCACGTGGACCGTGCCGGTCTTCGGTGACGACGCCTCCAACAAGGACGACGGCGACGTGGCCGAGCCCTGCTACAAGTCCACCTTCGCCAACGCGTGGTGCCAGCAGGCGTGGCGGTGGAACCTCGACTACGCGCTCGACCGCAACAACAACGTCATCGCGTACTACTACGGCAAGGAGACCAACTCCTACGCGCTCGGCCGCAAGACCGACGTCAACGGGACCACGTACGACCGGGGCGGTTACCTCAAGCGCATCGACTACGGCCAGCGGGCCGGCGCCGTCTTCACCACCGCCCCGGCCGCACGCGTGGTCTTCAAGGAGGAGGAGCGCTGCGACCCCACGGTCAACGCGACCGCCTGCGCCAACAACAACCTGACCGACGCCACCAAGGCCGCCTGGCCCGACGTTCCGTACGACCGGATCTGCGCCGCCGGCACGAAGTGCAAGACCGACCAGGTCTCCCCGTCGTTCTTCACCCGCAAGCGGCTCTCCACGGTGACCACCCAGATCCGCAACGGCACGAGCACGTTCGCCGACGTCGACCGGTACACCCTGGGCCAGCTCTACCCGGACAACGGTGACGGCAGCAACGGCCTGTGGCTGCACACCATCAAGCAGGAGGGCCTGTACGGGGGCGGCACCGCGCTCGCCTCGCCGGTCGTGCGCCTGGACGTCAAGCAGCTGGAGAACCGGATCGTCCAGCCCGGTGACCTGATGGGCAAGTTCGGCCGGCCGCGGCTGGGCACCGTCTACAACGACACCGGCGGCCAGCTCGACATCGAGTACTCCAAGCCCGAGTGCACCGGCACGACCCTGCCGGCCGAGGGCAAGAGCACCAAACGCTGCTACTCGGTGCGCTGGCATGGTGGGGGCAGCGAGGAGCCGTACCTCGACTGGTTCAACAAGTACGTGGTGGTCGCCGTCCGCGAGACCGACACGACCAGGATCGACCCCGAGGCGCAGCCGACCCCGGACATGGTCACGTTCTACGACTACCAGGGCGCGGCCGGCTGGCGGTACCCGGACCCCGACGGCATGACCGAGGACAAGTACAAGACCTGGTCGGAGTGGCGCGGCTACAAGACGGTCGTGGTCAGCAAGGGCGACGACCAGACGGTCCGCACGCGCAGCCGCCACACGTACATGCAGGGCCTCGACGGCAACAAGAACGTCGAGGGCGGCACGCACGACGTGTCGATCTCCGACTCGACCGGCGCCACCTACACCGACCAGAAGGACTTCGTCGGCTTCGAGATCGAGACCGAGGTCCTCGACGGCACCAACGACAAGGTGATCAGCAAGTCGGCCACCACCCCGGCCCGGTACGAGACGGCCAGCCAGACCCGCTCGTTCGGCACGGCCAAGGCCACCATCGTGCGGCCCAGCATCGTGCGCAGCTTCACCGGCCTGCAGTCGGGCGGCTGGCGCGAGACCAAGACGGTGACCGCCTACGACCAGGCCAACGGGCGGGTGACCGCGGTCGACGAGCTCGGTGACGTGTCGACGGCGGACGACGACCGGTGCACCCGCAGCTACTACGCGGACAACACCGGCGCCAACATCCTGACCATGGTGTACCGCACCGAGACGGTCCTGGTGAACTGCTCGGCGTCGCCGAACCGGGCCACCCAGGTGCTCTCCGACTCGCGGACCTACTACGACGGCAGCACCACCCTGGGCAGCGCCCCGACCCGCGGCCTGATCACCAAAACGGAACGGCTGACCAGCCACAACGGCACGACCGGGACATATCAGAAGGTCAGCGAGAGCACCTTCGACGCGTACGCCCGGCCGTTGACCGTGACCGACGCCAAGGGCGTCGTCTCCAAGCTCGGTTACACCGAGACCAACGGTCTCACCACCAAGCGTACGGAGACCTCACCCAAGATCTCGATCAACAAGGCCACGCCGGTCGAGTTCACGGCGAGCACCGAGCTCAACCCGGCGTGGGGCCTGCCCACGGTCGAGACCGACTGGAACGACAAGCGCACCCAGATCAAGTACGACAAGCTGGGCCGGGTCACCGAGATGTGGACCCCCGACCGGGACGGCACCTCGCTGCCGGCCACCCGCTACTCGTACGTCCAGGCCGCCGGCAAGCCGACTGTCGTGGTCACCGAGAAACCCGACAGCGACGCCACGAAGACCCAGTACGAGTACCAGATCTTCGACGGCTTCCTGCGCCCCCGCCAGGTGCAGGCGCCCGCCCCCGGCGGCCGCCGCCTGGTCACCGACACCTGGTACACCTCGACCGGCAAGGTCGACCGGGTCAGCGAGCCCTACGCAGCCGACGGCGCCCCGGCTCCGGTCCTGCTCCCGACCGAGGACGTCGACACCGATCTGCAGACCGGCTACGTCTACGACGGCGCCGACCGCGTCACCGACGTCATCGCCTTCTCGGCCGGGCACGAGCAGTACCGCACCACCACGTCGTACGGCGGCGACCGCACCATGGTCACCCCGCCCACCGGCGGCACGGCCACCACGTCCATCACCGACGCCCGCGGCCAGACCACCGCGATCTGGTACCACAAGGGCGCGACACCGACGGGCGCGCACGACACGACCACGTACAAGTACACGCCGGCCGGGCTGCTCTCCGAGGTCACCAACCAGGCCGGCACGAAGTGGGGCTACACGTACGACCAGCTCGGCCGCAAGAAGACCGCGGTCGACCCGGACGCCGGCACCACGACGTTCACCTACGACGAGGTCGACCGGGTCACCCGCACCGTCAACCAGCGCGGCAAGACCTTCGACACCGAGTACGACGATCTCGGCCGCGTCACCGGCACGTTCGAAGTGACCACGGCCGGGCGCACCCAGCTGACCGAGACCCAGTGGGACCGCAAGTTCAAGGGCCAGCAGTACGCCCAGATCAAGTTCGTCAACGGCCAGCAGTACGTGGTCGCGACCACCAACCAGGACGCGCTCTACCGCCCGACCGAGGTCAAGTACTCGATCCCGGCCGACGCGGGCGACGCCCTCAAGGGCGTCTACACGTTCACGACGAGCTACAACACCGACGGCACGGTGCAGGGCCAGACGTTCCCCGAGGGCAAGGGCGGCCTGCCGGCCGAGGCGGTCGTCTACCGCTACGACGACCTGAAGCGGCTCAAGGGCGTCACCGGCACGACGGGCAGTTATGTCACCGACGTCCTCTACACCGACGACGGCCGGGTGACGCAGGCCGAACTCGGCACCGGCGGCCGCCGCTCGTGGGTCACCTTCGGCTACGAGGACACCACCCAGCGCCTGCAGAAGCTGATCCTCAAGCGGGAGAGCTACACGACCCCGCAGAACCCGACGCCGGACCGCCCGTCCAGCGACATCAACCAGGAGTACACCTACGACGACGCCGGCAACATCCTGTCCATCAAGGACGACCCGGCCTCCTCGACCGTCAACGACACGCAGTGCTTCACGTACGACTACATGCGCCGCCTCACGTCGGCCATCGCGACGGGCGGGACGGACTGTCAGAACCCGGTGATGGGCGGCATCGCGCCGTACCACACCACCTACACGTACGACGCCGCCGGCAACCGCAAGACCGAGGTGAACGAGGGTGGCACCGACCGCACCTACACCTATCCGGCGGGGACCGCGGCCAACCCGCACGCGGTCCAGAACATCGTCGAGAAGGACCAGACCGGCAACACCAAGCTGTACGAGTACAAGTACGACGAGACCGGCAACACGACGAAGCGCATCAAGGCCGGCGAGAACCAGACCCTGGAGTGGGACTCCGAGGGCCACCTGGCCTCGGTGACCAACGCCGACGGCAAGAAGACCAGCTTCGTCTACGGCGCCGACGGCTCCCGCGTCCTCCGCCGCGAGCCGACAGCGACCACGCTGTACCTGCCGGGGATGGAGATCCGCCTCACCACGGCGACCAACAAGGTCGACGACACCCGCTTCATCGGCCTGGCCGCGGGCGCGACGGCGGTGAAGACGATCCAGGGCATCCAGTTCCAGATCGCCGACCCGAACGGCACGGGTCAGGCGGCTGTGGACGCCGCCAGCGGCAACATCACGATGCGCCGCTCGACTCCGTTCGGCACCGACCGCGGAACTCCACCGGCGGCGGGCTCGTGGACGGGGGAGAAGGGCTTCGTCGGCGGCACCAAGGACTCGACAACGGGGCTGACCCACCTGGGCGCCCGCGAGTACGACCCGGTGGCGGGCCGCTTCATCTCGGTCGACCCGGTCATCGACGTCAGTAACCCGGCCCAGCTGAACGCCTACGCCTACGGCTGGCAGAACCCCATCTCCAACCCGGACCCCAGCGGTTTGATGCCTTGCCGCAACTGCGAGGACGGAGCCAGGGGCGGCAGTGGCCAGCCTGTCTCCCAGCCGCCGCCCACGGTCGAGGAGGACGAGGAGGTCGTCCAGGCCAAGGAGGAGCAGAAGAGGGTCAAAGAGGAACTCGTCCATGTCGCCAAGGCCCTTGGCAAGATCCTCATGGACGAGCTCGGCATCACGGACGCCCTCGACTGCTTCACCAAGGGGGACATCGGGGGCTGTATCAACACGGCCATCAACGTCGCGTTCAGCATCATCGGCGGCGCAGCGGGCAAACTCTTCGCCCGATACGCCTTCCGTTGGAAAAGAGCGGCGAATGTCATCGAGTCGCTGTGGGATCTTGGCGGCCGGCTCAAGGGTCTGGTGGGCGATTTCTTCGCCTCAGCGGAGAAGCTGAAGAACGCCAGAAGCAGGGCCAGGAGCTTGGCGGACAAGGTCGACGATCTGGGGAGCTCCTGCACTCACAGCTTCGCCCCAGCGACATTGGTTCTTTTGGCGGACGGGTCGACGAGACGTATCGATCAGGTCCGGGTAGGGGACGAAGTCGTCGCTACCGACCCGGAGGAGGGTGAGAACTCAACCCACAAGGTCGTCGCCACCTTCACCAACAACGACACCGATCTCACCTCGCTGACGATCGCGGACGGCAGCGGTGCGATCTCAACCCTTGACACGACACAGCATCACCCGTTCTGGAGCGTCACGCGCCAGGACTGGGTCGACGCCGCGTCGCTGGCGCCGGGCGAGTCGCTCGCGACTGACGACGGGCGCACAGTGCACGTGCTGGAAGTCCGGAACTTCACAGGCCGTCGCACCATGCACGACCTGACGGTCGATGACATCCACACGTACTACGTCTTCGCCGGCGACAGTCCGGTCCTCGTCCACAACAACGACCCTGGAATCATCAATCTCGGAGTCAGTGGGTCTTCGTGCGCGGTGGGAACCAAGGGCGACTACTACAACATGTCGACCGCAGGGCGAACTCCGGATGAGGCGGCCGCGATGGAGGAATACGCGAGCCGGTCGAATGCGTGGCTCGAGGCCAACGGTCCCCAGGTCGTGCAGCCGACTGCCGGGAAGCTGCGGACGAAGGCGAATGCGGCGGCACGGGCTGAGCGGCGCCGGGCCCGGCGGGCGGGTGTGGCTTACACTGGTCAGGCCGGTCACGTGCCCGACACGGCGGTGACCGGGATGGCGAATCCGCCGGCGGGATGGCTGGACATGCCGGGTAAGTCAAACAGTGTCGCCGGCGGTGGACTGTCCTCCCGAATCGGGACGACGATCCGTGGAATGTTGATCGACGGAATCTACGTCCCCTAGGAAGACGGAGAATCATGCTGGACAAGGTGCTTGATCGGCTGCTCGAAGCGGGCGTCGCCTACGTCGGACAGCCGGTCGAGTCCAACGCGTTATCTGACCCGGCACTCGCTGTGCTGCCGTCGGATTATCGCGAAACGCTTCAGCGTCTGAATGGATTCAGCGTGCACGGCGGAGCCAACCGGCTTTTCGGTATCCGCCCGGATGCTTACATGGACATCCGGGCTTGGAATCAGGAAAGCCGGTGGCGCTTCGCCTGGGATCGACGGGTCGGGCCTTATCTCGTCATCGGCGAGACGTTCTTCGGGGATCTGTACGCGCTCAAGCATGCGGATCCGTCGGACGGATACCTGCCGGAGATCTACCTGCTCGAGGCGAACTTCCTGGAGCCGGAAGTCATCGCGGATACGTTCACCGAGTTTCTGGAAGAAGAACTTCTTCGTATCGCGGTGGAGCCGTATGACGACATCGACATCGCCGCGGTTGAGAAGTTCGGCTCTGTGGATCCCTCAAGAAATCTCGTTTACTCGCCGTCGATCGCGCTCGGCGGCCCCGAGGACGTTCAGAACCTCATGGCCATGGACGCGTTCACGGCGATGGTGATCGCGGGTGATATCGCTCAGGCGATCGAGTCGGCACCGGAGGATGCGGTGCTCACGGGTGTCGTGCCGTGGGTCGACGAGAGCGGGCGGTCTCGGATCAGGGTCGAGTTCCGCGAAGAGGGCTGACCGAGTTCAGCCGGCTGCGCGGACGGAGTTACTTTCGGCGAGGTAGGGGCGGCCGGCCGGTCAGCACAGGATGGTGACGACGGTGATGGTGCCGGCGCCGGCGCTCACGGCGCCGCCCGCGGCGGCGCCGGTGTGAACGAAGAGGGCTGAGACGCCCAGGGAGCCCGCGAACAGGGTTACGGCGGAGATCAGACGGGCCCAGGCCATCCGGCGCATGTGGCGGGCGTCTTCGGTGATCTGCTGGAGCAGGACGGCTGGGGCGTTCGGGTCGACGCGCTTCCACTCGGCGATGGTGCCGGGCGGAAGCAGGTGGGGCCAGGCGGTTGATGTCGTGACCGGACTGCTCTGCTCAGGCATCGGAACCGCCCGTCGGGGTCAGGTAGGTGGCGAACGTCCCGGTCAGCCGGTCGATGCGGTCGGCGGCCGTGGTGGCCGCGAAGTTCGTCGCGGCCTGCCTGGTCAGCGGGAGGTTCACGGCGTACATGAGGCGAGCCGCCCGGAGGCGGCGGCGCAAGCGAAGGTGGAGGGCTTGGGCGGTGTAGATCTGCGCCTGTGCGTCCACGGCCCAGGCCAAGCTCTTCCGACGTTCGCGAAGGACTCTCAGCCGTCGGGCAACCAGGGCGAACTCCATGGCCAGCAGGGGATGGGCTGCGGCATTCGACTGATCCTGACCTTTGGTGAATTCGTCGGTGAGCCGGGCGGCCTCCGCACGCAGCTGTTGGATCACAGTGAGCTGACCTCGGCGATCCAACTCGCCGATGCGAGCGACGCGCAGGCGCGAGACGTCGCGCTCGCGGCGTTGTGAGCGGGCTGCCGCCACGGCGACGAGCAGCGGCGCGACCAGCACGCCGACGACCGTGACGACGACAATGGCGGCTGCTGTAGGCCAGCTCATCCCGTCGGCGCCGACTTGGAACGCGTATCCGAAAAGGCCGGACAGGGTCAAGGTCGCCGTGGCGATCGCGAGAACGCCACGCCGGGACGGATAAGACGAGAGGGGTTCGAGAATCCGATTGTTGTCGCCACGCATGGAGGGTTCGGCGGCGACGTTCACCCCACTCGCCGGTGATCCCTCGCGTGCAGCGCCGGGCGATTCGGGCGTGCCCGTCGGCGTGCGACTTCTGTCATCGCCCATGAACTCATGGTGACCATTGCGTGGACCTGAGACAAGAGCCCATCGATGGCTCGGCTACCCGCCTACCCCGGAAGCCTGGTGACTGCTGACGACGCCTGCTACAGCTTTTGCAGTTGGGTGACCACCATCGCGACCGCGAAGAAGCCGTAGAAGCCGATCGCGATCACCATGCCGGCCAGGCGCCAGCCGCGCATGCGGACCGCCGCAGGCAGGTCGCGGATGTTGAGGCGGATCAGCAGGATCGAGTAGAGCAAGGTGACCACCGAAGCGGCGCAGGTGGACACGATCAGCAGGCCCAACGGCTGGGTGAAGCCGGCCAGCAAAATCACCGAGCCCAGCACGATCTCCGCCCACACGACGGTCAGGTAGAGGCGCGGCTCGGTCCAGCGCGTCGAGTCCATCAGGTACGTGCGGTGCAGGAAGTCCGACGCGACGCGGCCGATGATGTCGAGCAGGCCCATCGCGGCGGCCCACAGGGAGACCGCGGCGACCGCGAGGAACAGCAGCTTCAGCCAGCCGCCGACGAGCGAGGCGAGCAGGCCGGCCTCGATGCGCAGGAACGAGGTGTCGTTCTTGAGGTCGTCGCGGCCGAAGAGGGTCTCGTAGGCGAGCAGGCTCATGACGCTGATGGTCACGAAGCAGACGGCGACGAACGTGACGAGGTGTTCGGCGTTGGCGCGTTTCCACCAGACGCGCCAGCGGGCCAGGTTGCCGGCGTCGGTCGACATGACGTAGCGGTCGGCGCCGGCGGCCTCCTCGCGGCCGGTGATGGGGGAGACCAGGCGGGGGGCGTGCGCGCCCATGCCGTACCGCTTGTCGCGGATCCAGTTGGAGAGGACCAGGTTGTGGACGCCGCCGGCGCCGGCGGCCCCGATGGCGCTCAGGATCAGGGTGAAGGTGATGCCCGGCGGGATGCGCCCGAACTCGGTCACCGTCGCGGAGGCGGCGTCGCCCCAGGTGGACAGTGAGATGACGAAGACGACCACGACGATCAGGAAGAAGAGCGTCAGGGCGACCTTGAGCATCTCGACGCGCTCGACCGTCGTGTAGACGACCTTGGAGAGGGTGAGCAGCACGCCGACGGCGAAGAGACTGACGACGGTGATCCAGACCGGATCGCCCCAGCCGGCGAGATACGTGAAGACGGTGGAGCCGCTGGTCGCCCAGCCCGGCCACGCGTACTGGAAGGCGCCGGCCAGGCAGATGATGATGCCCCAGCCCCGCCACCAGCGGGAGAAGCCCGCCACGACGGTCTGGCCGGTGGCCAGGGTGTACCGCTCGATCTCCATGTTGATCACGAACTGGATGGCCAGCGTGCAGAAGGCCAGCCAGAGCAGACCGAGGCCGCCGATCGCGGTCAGGTAGGGCCACAGGATGATCTCGCCGGCGGCCAGGCCGATGCCGGCGGCCACGACGCCGGGGCCGATCATGCGGCGCAGCGGGAGAGGCTCGGGCAGGGCAGCCGACATGGTGAGCTCCATCTATGTACGAACCGGTACGTTAGTTATCCGGTGTGACCGCCACCACTGTCAAGCGCTCCCTAACGGCTGAAGTTCGGTTCCGCCTCTCGACGCGGGCCCCCCAAGGTCGCGAACCTGGTCGGACCAACAGTCAGGAGACACCCTTGAACCGCTGGATCGGCGTCCTCGCGGCCGCGGCCCTCGCCGGCTGCAGTGCCCCCGCCGCCTCGGCCCCCACGCCGACCACGCCGGCGGCCCGCAGCGGGTTCGGGTCGAGCGATCAAGCGGACATCCCCGACCCGTGCGCGCTGCTCAGCCGGCACGACGTGCGGGAGCTGACCCATCGCGAGGTCACGCAGATCGACGAGGACGGCGCGGACGACAGCGCCCCCACCCGCTACTGTCAGTGGCAGCAGGAGGACGGCCAGCTGGCGATCTTCCTGGGCCGGACCACGCCCCAGGACTTCCGCCCCACGGTCGACGGCAACGAGACGGTCGACGGGCTCGGTGACGACGCGTACTTCAGCGCCGGGCACCTATACGTGCTCGACGGGACCATGCAGATCGACGTCTACTCGCGGGGCGGGGACGATCTGCCCGACGCCCAGCGGGTCGCCGAGGCCGTGATCGCCCGGCTGTGACACCGGGTTGAGCGCGTACGGCTGCCCGGCCCGGTGATGCCGCCGGCACAGCACCACATAGCCCACCTCGGCGTCCGCGTCGGTGTTGCCGACCACGACCGTGTCCCCGTCGCGGACCATCACCCCGCCGGTGACACGCGCGTTCATCCGGGCCGGCTGCCCGCACCAGCACATCGGATAGACCTGCAGCGCCTCCACGATGTCGGCCACCACGACCAGGCGGGCCGCCCCCGGGAACTGCTCGCCGCGGAAGTCCGACAGCAGCCCGAACGTGAACACGTCGATGTCGTGCTCGTCGACCAGCTCGGCCAGCTGATCGACCTGCTCCGGCGACAGGAACTGCGCCTCGTCCACGATCACGTGATCGACCCGGGGCCCGCTGAACGACAGCACCCGGTGCTTGAGGTCCATGTCCGCCTCGAACTCGATCGCGTTCGCCTCTATCCCGATCCGCGACGACACGATCCCCGCCCCGGCGCGATCCAGCCGGGTCATCAGCAGCCCCGTCCGCCCGCACGCGGCGTAGGTGTGCCGGTACTGCAGCACCATCGTGCTCTTGCCACTGTTCATCGCCGCGTACCGATAGTGCAGCTGGGCCATCCGGCGCCCCTCTCCCCGCTCAGCGGAGAAGAATAACGGCCGCCCTCGCGGTGATCACCGACACTGCAGATCAACACCATTTTGTACGGATTCTCGGCGGCGCCCGTGGGGGCCGGGCTCCTCGTCGAAATGCCCACATTCCGTGACGAGTTGCTTACTTTGGTGCTCCGAGCGCGTTTCTGGTCAACCTTCGGACGACAAACGGGGTTCAAAGGCCCCCACGGTGAGCCGCCACGGCGGCCGTGCCCGCTACCGTTGGGGGTTATGACGACCTACTCCGGTCCGGCGAGGCTCACTCTCGTCGACGGCACCCATGTGTCCGGCATGGCATCACTGAGCACCAACCAGCGCGGCGGCATCAACGGATGGGGCGGCACGTTCCGCCCGGACCAGAAGGACGCGGACATCCGTGACGCCAAGGACGAGCTGTCGCTCGAGCTGCCGTACGACCAGATCGGCTCCGTGGCCGTGACGGGCGTCCGCAAGCTCCTCGCCACGCAGATCCTCGTCTCCCTGTCGGGAAGCGGCCCCGCGCCGTTCTGACGACCAGCGGGCGGACGGCCCGCCGGGCCCCGTCCGGGATGGCCGCCGCGATGTCGTAGAGGTCGCCGTGGAAGCGCACGACCTCCACGTCCGCCACGAGTCGCAGATTGCTGACGGCGGACTCACCGCCGAGGATGAAGGGGACCACCGGTGTCAGCCGCTCGCCCGGAGCGAGCGGCTGAACGCCGTCCAGCACGTCGCCGTAGACGGCGCCCGGCCGATCGCGTGGTCGCCGGGGAAGCGAGGCCCGGCGAGCCCGCGGTGATCAGTCGTTTGAGAGCTTGCTGCGCGATAGGCGTGCGACGGTGCATGAACGCCGAAATCGGCGCGGGCTATCGTCCCGGGGTGCGGAATTCGGCTATTCTTTCGGCCTTCGACGAGGTGCTTCATTCGCCGTTGTGCGGGTGGCGGGCCGTGGGGATCGCGGGGCGAGGAATCGTCCTTCAGGCGCGCTGCTCGCAGATGATGCTGGCCGACAAGGGCCGGCGTTACGACGACCCACCGGAGCAGGCGCGGCGACGAGCGCTGGACGCCGCCGACCGGCTCATCGCGCTCGGCGAGCTCGAGGACGACCTGGTCGAGACGGTCCGGCGGCGGCTGGGGGGCGAAACCAGGGAGCCGGAGTTCGAGGAGGCGCTCGACGACGTGGTCCGGCGGCTGGAAGCCTGGATCGTGTCATGGCCTGACTGAGGGACGGAGGCACATGGTCGGTCCCACTCACGCGCGGGCCTTCGCCGAGGCGATCCTCCACAGTGGGCGCGACCGGGTCTTCGGGCTGATGGGGGACGACAACGCGGCCCTGCTGCTCGCCCTCGGCGAGGCCGGCGTCGAGGTGGTCCGGGCCCGGCACGAGGGCGCGGCCATGGCGATGGCCGAGGGGTACGCGGGGGCGACCGGCCGGCCCGCGATCTGCTCCGTGCCGCACGGGCTGGGTCTCAGCGACGTGGTCGATTCATTGCGGCTGGCCGCGCGCCACCGGTCGGCGGTCGTCCTGATCGCCGCGGCCGAGGAGCACGACGTGACCACGTACCGCAGGATGTGGCCCGGGGAGAACCCGGCCGCCGCCCTGGCCGACGCGCTGAGCCTGGCCGCCGACCGGTGGCGGCCGGTCGTGCTGGGGGTGGACGCGGAGCTGATGACCGCGCCGGTGCGGGTGGGCGCGGTGAAGCTGCCGGCGCCCCGCCCGCGGATCGGCATCGCGCGGGGTGACGACCGGGTGGCCGCCCAGCGCCTGGCCGGTCTGCTGGCCGCGGCGAAGTGCCCGGTGCTGGTGGCCGGGCGGGGCGTGCTGGCCGCGGGCTGCGCCGATCTGGTGCGCGGGCTGGCCGAGCGGACGGGCGCGGCGCTGGCCACGACCCTGCCGGCCAAGGGCCTGTTCGACGGGCACGCGCAGGATCTGGGCCTGGCCGGGAAGTTCGCCCACCCGGCGGCCGAGCGGGTGCTGGCCGCGGCCGATCTGCTGGTGGGCCTGGGGGCGACGGTGACCGGTGCCCGGGTCGTGCGGGTGGTGGACGAGGCGGTGGCCGGGCCGGGCGAGACGGTGCTCGGCAATCCGGCCGAGGTGCTGGCCCGGCTGCGCGGGCCGGCGGCCAGGAAGACGCCGTGGTTCGAGCCGGTGGGCCCGGCGGCCGACTGCTGGCTGGAGGATCTCGCCGGGTACGCTCCGCCGATCCCGGCCGGGACGGTCGACCCGCGGGTGGCGCTGGCCGCGATCGACCGGCTGATCCCGGCCGGGGCGGTGGTCGTGGTGGGCGGCGGCCGCTGGTCGGCGTTCGCCTGCGCCCTGATCACGCGGCCCCGTGCGGGCCGGTTCGTGGCCACCGGCGGGCCGGCGGGGCGGGCGTTCGCCACGGCGGCCGGCGTGGCCCTGGCGTCGCCGGGGCGCAAGGTGGTCGTCTTCGACGGTGAGCACGAGGGGGCCGCGGAGCTCGCGGCCGATGTGGACCTGACGCTGTTCCTGATGAAGGAGGGCGGGACGTCGGCCGCCGTGACGGCGGAGGCGGCGCTGCGGCCCGGGTTCGCGGTGGCCGAGGTCTGCGTGGCGCCGTCGGTGCTGCCCCGGCATCTGCGGCCGGCCCCATAATGCAGGGGTGACGCTGACCGGGGCCGATTACGTCGGCTGGCTGCTGCGGGCCAACCGGCGGTTCGGCCCGGCCGGTGAGCTGCGCAGCGGGCGGGTGTTCGCCGAGGCGTACCGCACGGATGGCCGGCCGAGGCTGGCCCCCTCGCATGTCACCCGCTGGGAGAGCGGCGGCTTGCCGGCCGGCCGCGACGTCGTACGGCGCTATGAGCGTCTGCTCGGGCTGGAGCCCGAGTCGCTGGTGGCGGTGCGGGACGCGCTCTACCGGGCGTTGCCCGACGGCAGCCGGCCGCCGCCGGCGGGACCACCGCGGCCGGACGAGCGGCTGCACGAACTTCTCGACCTCGCCACGTCGCGCCACCCGCTCACCGGTCCCCAGTGGGGGGAGCTGACCGATCTGGTCGAGGAGCGGCCCGGCCTGGTGCTGCATCCGGCCGCGCTGTGGCGGGCGATCGGGGAGAAGCTGCTGGCCGATCTGATCACCAGCGAGGGCACCGCCTGGCTGCAGCGGCAGGAGGCGGCGAGCCGGCTGCTGGAGCATCCGGCCGCGGGCCGGCCGATGATCGAAGCCTGTATCGACCTGGTCGAGGACCGGCGGTCACCGGCCGTGATCGAGCCGTTGTCGCTGCTCGACGTGACCGCGGACCCGGCCGCGAACGCGTACGTCCTGCGGCACCTCGAGACCCCGGACAGCGACCGGCACCATCAGGGGGCCCTGCTGGCGGCCGTACGCAAGATCGAGCGCGGCCATTTCGCCGGGGATCAATGGGAGCGGCTGACCCGCGCGGTGTCCGTCGCCGGCGCGGACGGGGAGACCGGCCGGCTGCTGGCGGCGGTGCATCGCGCCCGTGCCGACGAAACGGACACGGTGCGCCGCGCCCCGGCCGACGAGACCGGCGCGGTGACGCCGGCCGGCCGGCGGGCCGCGGAGGAGGCGACCGCCCGGCTCGGGCCGGCCGGCGGGGCCGACCCGGTGCTGGCGGCGCTGGTGAGCACGGCGCTGGACGGCGTCGCGGTGGACCGGCGGGTGTTCGCGGCGATGACGATCGCGCAGTCGCCGTTCCAGGAGCCGGTCTCGGAGGTGCTGCTGGCCGGCGCGCGCCGCGATCTCGCCCGCCGCTCGGGCGGCGACCCGGCGCGGGCGCTGCAGACGATGACGATGCTCGGCACCGGTGTGCACCGGCCGTTGCTGCTCGACCTGCTGACCGGGCCGGGGCACGACCTCGCGGCGCGGCGGGCCGCGGCGTGGGCGATGCCGCACTGCGGGGGCAGGTTCACCGAGCGTCAGTGGCGCCGGATCCTCGCCGGGCAACGCGACACGAGCGTGGTGCACGGCGTCACGTACGGCATCGGCACCGACGGTCACCAGCGGCTGCTGGCCGAGATCGCGGCCGACCCGTCGATGCCGGAGATCGCCCGTACGACCGCCAGGTGGCTCCACAGCTGAGACCGCTAAAGTCATCGCGCCCACCCCCTCGGTCGATCAGGAGGAACGACGGATGTCCAGCGGTGACCCCTCGCACCCGAACACGCGCGGCAAGGTGCTCGTCAATGTGGCCGCCGGTGTTCTGGTCGCGGCCGGCCTCGCATTGCTGATCGGCGGCATCGTCGTCAAGCGGGCGGATGCGCAGCAGGCCGACCGTCTCCAGAGCAGCGGCACGCAGACCAACGCGGTGCTGCTCGACTACCAGGAGGCCTCGCTGATCGGGCAGGCCTCGGCGCTGCTGCGCTACTGGATCGGCGACAAGCAGCACGAGTCGCGCATCGCCTGCTCCACCGCGAGTGACTGCGACCCGGCCACGCATCCGGCGCTGCAGATCAAGTACGACCCGGCCCACCCGCAGCAGTTCGTCACCGACGACGGCATCACCGACCGGTCGACCAACTTCTTCAACTCGCTGCGGGTCATCGTGGCCGGCGCGGTGCTCTTCCTGATCGGCCTTCTCGCGGCTTACTTCCCGTGGCGTACGCGCCGTCGCGTGGCCCGGGCCCAGGCCGGCCGCGTCTGGCCGCCCCGCGCCTGACCTCCCCGGCCGCCGGCTTCTCGGGGCCGCCGGCTTCTCGGCCCGCCTGCTTTTTGGGCCGCCTGCCTTTGAGCCGCCGGCTTTGGGGCCGCCTGCTTTTGGGGCCGCCGGGCGAGAACCCGGCGGCCCCGCCGTCAGCGCTTGAGGCCGTGCTCGATGGCCTCGATGATGCGCGGCCGCAGCTCGGCCGTGCTGATGATCGCGTCGACCGAGCCGACCTCGACCGCCCGCTGGATGCTGTGCACCCGGTCGAACTCGGCGGCCACCTCGCCCACCTTCTCGGCCCGGACCGACGACTGCAGCTCGGCCAGTTGCGAGTTCAGCGCGGCCCGCTCGGCCCCGGTGGCGCCGGCCACCCGGGCCTGCAGGTCGACCACCCGCGGGTCGGTCGCCGTCCGGTTGTTGACGTCGCCCGAGAAGACCACCGCGGCCGCCGGGGCGCCGCCCAGCACCGAGGCGAACGAGCCCTCCAGCGCCAGCACGGTCATGTTCGGGTTCAGCGCCTTCGAGAACACCACGAACGCGCCGCCGTGGTAGCGGGAGATCACGCAGAAGACGATCGGGCCCTCGAAGTTGACGATCGCCCGGCCGATCTCCGCGCCGTACTCCAGCTGCAGCTTGCGCATCGACTCGGGTGAGCCGTCGAAGCCGGACAGGTTGGCCAGCACCACGAGCGGGCGGTTGCCCGAGGCGGCGTTGATCGCGCGGGCCGTCTTCTTCGACGAGCGCGGGAACAGCGTACCGGCGGTGTAGGTGTCCGGGCCGTCGGTGGGCGGGAAGCCGCGCCGCGGGACCGAGCGCGACTCGATGCCGACCAGGCAGACCGGCCAGCCACCGATGTGGACGTCCTGCACGACCGACGTGTCGGCGTCGGCCATCCCGGCCCAGCGCTCCAGGACCGTGTGGTCCTGGTCGGCGAGCGCGCGCATCACCGTGCGGATGTCGAACGGCTTCTTGCGGTCGGGGTTGTGCTGGGCCGAGAAGATCTCGCCGACAGTGGTGAAGTCGCTGCCCGCGAACGTGTGCGGGAACGAGGACACGTCCCGGTCCGACGGGTCCGCGGTGGTCGCGCGCCGCGGTCCGGTCTCGCCCGGCAGGACGTACGTGTGATCGTAGTGGGCCATCAGCACGTCACGCGCGCCCGCCAGGTCGGGCGCCCAGTACTGCGCCTGGCCGTTGGGGCCCATCACCCGGTCGTAGCCGCCGATGCCGAAGTTGTCCTCGGCCGACACGCCGCCGGAGAAGTCGAGCGACTGCTTGCCGGTCAGCACCATGGCCGAGTCGGGCGTCATGACCAGCACGCCCTTGGTGTGCATGAGCATCGTGGCCTCGGCGTTCCAGTACGGCTGGGCGCCGACCGTGATGCCCGCGATGACGATGTTGATCTCGCCGCCGGCCTGGGTGAACGTGACGATCCGCTTGAGGGCGGCCGCCACCCAGTCCATGTTCTCGGTACCCGACGACATCGAGATCTTGGCGCCGGCCGAGAGGGCGTACCACTCCAGCGGCACCCGCATCCGCTCGGCCAGGTCGAGCGCGGCGATCACGCGGGCCGACTCGGGCTCCGCGAGGGAGCCCAGCGACTTGGTCGGGTCGCCGAGCAGCAGGACGCGGGTGACGCCCTCGGGGTAGCGCTCGGTCTTCGTGGTGACCACGCCGGCGACGATGGCCGCGGTGTTGCGGCCCTTGGACCTTTGTACCTCGACAAGATCTTTGTTCTGGTCAAGATCGTATTCGACGAAATCGCCGAGCATGCCGGTCAGCTCGTACGGGTACGTGTTGCCGCGCCGGGCCGCCCGCAGCACCTTCTGCCGGTAGTCGTCCAGCGGCTGCACGACCTCGTTCGTCCGCTCGCCCACGTGCAGCCTGGCCCCACCGGCCTCCAGCGTGATGCGCACCGAGACCTCGGTCAGCTCGCCGCTCGACGTGCGCTGCCGGGCCAGGAACTCGACCTCCTCCAGGCCCGCGCCCACCGTGGTCGGCAGGATGCGCTGGACCAGGGCGTTGAGCTCGTCGGCGGAGAGTTCGGTGGTCGGCCAGATGTAGAAGAAGATCCGGTTGGTGTCGAACCGCTTGTTCTGCGGGCGCTGGGCCTGGATGTTGCGGATCGCGTCGAGGCCCGCGGTGATCGCCTCCTCGACCGCGGGCAGCGCCACCAGCCGGCCGTCGGTCTCGCGCAGCGGGGTCAGGTCGCGGACCTGGCCCATCGCGATCAGCCGCTCGTCGGCCGGGTTGCTGCGCGCGACCGCCTTGAACAGGTAGATCTCCTCGTCGGCCGAGGGCAGCCGGGTCAGGTGGAACTCGCGCAGCCGCTGCAGCTGCAGGCGCTGGGCGATCTGCGGGTGCAGGCCGCGGATCAGGCGGTCCTCGATCAGCGCGCTGTTCTCACCGTTCTCGCCCGTCTCTCCGTTCTCGCCCGTCTCTCCAGGGCGGCCCGTCTCTCCAGGGCGGAACGTGAAGTGGTGGTGCATGACGCCGCTGCTGCCGGCCACGGTGATCGTGACCCGCCTCAGCCCGGTGATCTTCAGACTGGCCTGCAGCCGCTCCGCGATGGCGTCCGCGTCGGGCTGATCCTCCCACTTCACGTAGATGTCGGCGACCTCGGCGTCCTTGATCGCGGCGATCACGCTCGGCAGAGCGGCGATGTCGACCGCGGCGGCGACCACGCGGGTCAGCCCGCGCGGGCCGGTGTGCTCGGTCGTGACGAACCGGACGCCGTCGACCTCGCGGGTGGCGAACTCGGACAGGCTGCGGTTGCCGTAGTAGCGGCGGGTCAGCACCTCCAGCAGCGGCGCGTGGTCGCGGCCGGGCCGACCGATGCGCTGGCCGATGAGCCGGACCAGGGGCTCGGAGCTGGCCACCATGGACTGGATCCGCTCGGCCCGGTCCGGCGCGGCCGGGTTGGCGTCGAGGTGACGCAGATCGTCGCGGACCTGGGCGTAGACCCGGGCCCGGTTGCGGCGCAGCAGCGGCTGGGCGTACCAGCGGAACACCACGCCCCGGGCCAGGTCGGAGACGGCCGGGAAACGCACCTGGGTCGCCGAGACGAGATGCTCGAGCACGAGACCGGCCTGCTCGGCCAGCGGCTCGGCCGGCGGGGAGCCGGCCAGCCACTGCCGCAGCAGCTCGCTGACCACGGCCGCCTCGGCCGACACCCGCTGCTGGGCCAGGAAGATCCGGAAGACGGCGGCTTCGAGCTCGGGCGTACGGTCGAGGCCGCTCACCCCGTAGTGGGCGAGCACCGCCTCGAGACGCGTCTTGAAGCTCTCGGTGAGACCGGCCCGCTCGGCGTCCAGGCTCTGCAGGTAGCTGTGGAAGTGCTCGCGGGGGCTGTGCACCGGGTTGCCCGGCTCGACATCGGTCCCGCCCTTGTTGCGGCTGAGCTCGAGCAGGTCGGCGAAGACGGTGAGCAGGTCGAGCTCGCCCGGCAGCGGGCGGCCGCCCAGCTCGGCCCGGGCCGCCAGGTAGCCGCCGAGCACACGCTGGCGGCTCTGCGGGTCGACGTCGAAGCCGAGCAGCATGCTGCGCAGATCCTGCAGGTGCTCCAGGGCGCGGTCGGCCGCCGGCCCGTCCGTCCTCTCGAGGGGCAGGTCGATCTTGACGTCCTGGCCGGTGGCGGCCTCCGCCTCGGCGCCGTCGCCGAGCGGCTCCAGGCGCATCAGCGGCGCCCCGGTCTCGACCTGGCTGCCGACCGACACCGGGCACTCGCGGACCCGGGCGTGGAACGGCGCCCGCAGCACCGTCTCCATCTTCATGCTCTCCAGCACGAGGATGGGCGCGCCCGCCTCGACCTCGTCGCCCACGGCGAGCGGGGTCGCCACGACCAGGGCCGGCGCGGGGGAGCGGACCACGCCGCCCTCGTCGCGGCTGACCCGGTGGGTGACGCCGTCGACCTCGACCAGATGGACCGGGCCGTGGGTGGCGGTGACCAGGCGGAACCGCCGGCCGTTGACCAGCGCCTGGCCGCTGTGCTCGTCGAAGCGCTCGAGCACCACGTCGGCCGAGTGCACGTCCCCGCCGGCCGACACGCCGACCCGGAACCGCCGCTGGCCGACCCGGGCCACGTGCACGCGGTACGAGGTGCCGCGCAGCTTCAGATCGAGCGGGCGGCTCGTGTCGTGCTGCACCTGCGGGCGGCCGCCGTGCGCGGTGGACAGCAGCCGCTGCCGGCTGACCTCCTCCTCGTCCTCGTAGGCCTCGATGGCCGCCGCGGCCAGCGCGATCGCCGAGTGCCGGTGGCTGACCAGGCGGCCCTCGGCCCGGACCCGGTCGATCCAGCCGGTGTCGGCCGTCGCCTCGATCACCTCGGGCTGGTCGAGCAGGTCGAGCACGAAGCTCTTGTTGGTGGCCCCGCCCTCGATGATGACGGTGGTCTCGGCCAGGGCCCGGCGCAGACGGCCCAGCGCCTGCTCCCGGTCGCTGCCGTACGCGATGATCTTCGCGATCATCGAGTCGAAGTCGGCCGGGATCGTGTCGCCCTCGCTGACCCCGGTGTCGACCCGGATGCCCGGGCCCGCCGGCAGCACGAGCCGCGCGATACGGCCCGGCGCCGGGGCGAAGTCACGGTCCGGGTCCTCGGCGTTGAGCCGGGCCTCGACCGCGTGGCCGAGCTCGCCGGGCTGCTCACCCTCGAGACGGCCGCCGTCGGCGACATGCAACTGCAGCCGTACGAGGTCGGTGCCGGTGGTGATCTCGGTGATCGGGTGCTCGACCTGCAGACGCGTGTTGACCTCGAGGAACGCGAACAGCTTCTCGCCCGGGTGGTAGAGGAACTCGACCGTGCAGGCGCCCCGGTAGCCGACGGCGACGGCCAGCCGCTCGGCGCTCGACTTGAGCTCAGCGGTCTGCTCGGGGCCGAGGACCGGCGACGCCGACTCCTCGATGATCTTCTGGTTGCGCCGCTGGACCGAGCAGTCGCGCACGCCCAGCGCCCACGCGGTGCCCTGCCCGTCCGCGATGACCTGCACCTCGACATGGCGGGCGCCGGTGACCAGGCGCTCCAGGAACACCACGCCGGAGCCGAAGGCCCGCAGGGCCTCCTGGCTCGTCCGCTCGTACGCCTCGGCCAGATCGGCCCCGGACGCCACCATGCGGATGCCGCGGCCGCCACCACCGGCGGTCGCCTTGAGCATGAGCGGGTAGCCGATGCGCTCACCGGCGGCCAGCGCGTCCTGGAGGGTGGCCACCTCGCCGCGGCTCCACGGAGCGACCGGGACGCCGACCTCCTCGGCGATCAACTTCGCGCCGATCTTGTCACCCAGCTTGCGCATGGCGTCGGCGCTCGGCCCCACGAAGGTCACGCCGATCTTGTCGCAGAGCTCGGCGAAGGCCGGGTCCTCGGCCACGAAACCCCAGCCCACCCAGGCCGCGTCGGCCTTGGTGGCGAGCAGCGCGCGCTCCAGCACGGCCAGGTCGAGATAGGGGCGGGCCGAGGCCGGCCCCAGGTTGTACGCGACGTCGGCCTCCCGCACGAACGTCGAGTTACGGTCGGCGTCGGTGTAGAGCGCGACCGTCTCGATGCGCGCGCCGGTCTCGGCGGACAGATCCCGGACTGCATGGATGAGCCGCATCGCGGCCTCTCCGCGGTTGACGATTGCGACACGACTGAACACCGGTTGAGCCTCCCAGCACCACTTACGCGCAGAAGGCGACGTCCGGGTCCCGGAGCGCCGCCTGCACCTGCCTCTACCCTGTCCGACTACCGGCCGGTAACCTATGCCCGCATCGTGCATGGCAGACGAGATGCTTTGTGAGGATCCCACAAAAGAAGCCGTAGGTCCCCTCCGGTTGGTCCTAGATCACCTTGCCGCCACCCACCGCGCGCCCGAGATCGCCTCCCGCCGCGCCGCGAGGCCGCCCCTACCGCGCGCTCCAAGATCGCCTCCCGCCGCGCCCCCGAGGTCGCCCCCACCGCGCGCCGAGGTCTCTCCCACCGCGCGCTCTTAGATTGCCTGCCGCCGCGCCCCCGAGGTCGCCTCACCCGCGCGCCGAGGTCTCTCCCACCGCGCGCCGAGGTCTTTCCGACCGCGCGCTCTTAGATCGCCTCCCGCCGCGCGCCGAGGTCGCCTCACCCGCGCGTCGAGGTCGCCCTTACCCGCGCGCCGAGGTTGCCTTCATACCGTCCGCCGAGGTCGCCCTCACCCCGTCCGCCGCGCGCGCCGAGATCGCCCCCGCACAGCCCGCCGAGAGCAACTCCCCGGTCGATCGCCGCCGCGCCGGCCCGGGGTCAGATCACCTCCGTCACGTCGCGGCGCGGGGCCGGGTGGCCCGGCGAGCCGTAGCCGAACCGCACGACGATCTGCGGCCAGCCGTAGCGCCCCAGCGACCGGCGCAGCTGCTCGCGAGCGGCCGGTACCTCGATCGGCTGACTTATCATGGACGTGTCCAACCCGGCCGCCGTCGCGGTCAGCAGCACCCGCTGCAGACCCGCCCCGGCCAGGATCTGATCGGCCGGCCGATCGCCGGCCACCCCGAGGATCCCCACCAGCGGCTCCGGCTCGTAGTCACGCCCCGACACCCGCTGCCGGTCGGTGAAGAACCGCTGCGGCAGCAGATCCTGCGGCTCGGCCCGCGGCGCACCGGCCGTGACCGGGATGCCGTCCCGGGCCGCCCCGGCGCACGCCGCGTCGACATGCGTCCAGGTGGCCTGCTCAGCCTGGTAGGCAGTATCCCGCCGGAGCACCTTGTCGGCCGACCGGGCAATCTCTGCGAACGCCCCGATCGCCGTCATCCCGACCAGCAGATCCAGCCAGGCCGACTCCTCCCGCGCGGCCGCGATGAGCCGGGCCCGCACATCAGCCGGCACCGGGTCGGGCCAGAACGGCCCCCGGTTGCTGTACCTCCGTCCGATAGCCGCGTGCAACTCCACCTCGGCGTACGTCGCCGGCCGCGCGCCCGCCGATCCTGGACCTGCCGCTCGCGCGCCTGCCATCCCCGCGCTTGCCGCTCGCGCGCCTGCCATCTCCGCGCTAGCCGCTCGCGCGCCTGCCATCCCCGCGCCTGCCATCCCCGCGCCTGCCGCCCGCGCGGCTGCCATCCCTGCGCTCGCCGCTCCCGTGCCTGCCGCCCCCGCGTCCGATGGCCTTTCGGTCGCCGGGGTGAGGCGGGCGATCAGGCCGGGGTCGCGCGGGTCGGGGGCGAGGCGGACCTCCGCCCGGCGGCCGGCCACGGCCAGGGCGAGGCGGGCGTTGAACGTCGCCGCGCCGCAGGCCAGGCGGGCCGCCCAGCCGTCCCGGTCGAGGTGGGCGAGGCGGCGGGCCGGGTCGGTGCGCACCTCGATGGCGCCCCCGTCGAGCCGGAACAGCCACGGCTGGCTGTTGCCGATCGACGGTGCCCGGATCCCGGCCTCCGCGGCCCGGCGCAGGTCGGTCTCGTCGTAGGCGTTCACCGGTGATCCCTCCTACTCGATGATCGTGATGACGTCGCGCGTGTCGCGGCGCGGGCGCGGCGGCAGCGGCTCGGTCTCGGCCGGATAGCCCAGCCGGACCACCAGGTACGGCTCGCCGAGCCCGGCCAGCAGACCCTCGACGAGCTTGCGGGGCCACTCGACCTCGACGGCGTCGCTGATCGGCGCGGTGGCCAGGCCGTCCGCCGTGGCGGTGAGCAGCAGCGCGGAGAGCGCCTCGCCGCCACGCAGCAGATCGACCGGCCGGGTGTCCTGCCCGAAGAGCACCACGTAGGCGGCGCCCTGGTCGTGCTCGGACCCGGCTTGCAGGCCGGCGCCACCGTCCGGGGCGAAGTCGCGCACCGGCACCCGCCGCAGGCCGGGCTCGACCGCCGTCGTGCGCGGGACGCCGTCGCCGGCGAACTCGGGGCGGCTGGTCCAGTGGTCGAGCTCCTTGCGGTACTCCGGGTCGGCCAGCTCGGCGTCGCCGGCCAGCTCGGCCGAGATGGCGAGTTGAGTGATGTCGTCGGCGGGCACGAGGTGCAGATAGGCGCCCTCGGCCTCGACGAGCAGGCGCAGCCGGGTCAGCTCGGCCGCGGTGACCTCCCGCTCGCCGAACGAGCGCCGGTCGGTGCGCCGGCGCGGGATGGACTCGGCCATGCGCTGCGCCTCCGGGTCGGCCGGCACCGCGTCGCCGATGCGGATGCGGGCCAGAACCTTGTCGTCCGGGAAGCGCTCCACGGTGCACGACCAGCCGGCGGCGGCCAGGGTCACCCGCGCGTGGTGCAGTGCGGCGCCACAGCTGAGCAGCAGGAGCCGCCCGTCCCGGTCGACCGTGCTCAGCCGGCGGTCCTCGTCGGCGTACAGCTCCAGCGTGTCGCCGGTGAGCCGCCAGGACCAGGGCTGGGTGTTGAAGACGGACGGTGCGTGCTGTGCGGCCTGAGCGGCCTTCTCGAGTGGCGTGGTCATGGCCCCCACTCTGGCCCGCGCTTCCGGCCGCCGGGAGAGCCGAAAGTCCTGGCATTTAAATGCCGGTACTTAAGTCTGTGGCGGCATAGGACTTTAGACCCTCCTCAGCGGCGGCCTCCTCCCGAAAGGATCTGGGCATCCGTGGAAAGGACCCGCCCGTGGACACGCTCGACATCGCCCGATGGCAGTTCGGCATCACCACCGTGTACCACTTCTTGTTCGTGCCGATCACCATCGGCATGTCGGTGCTCGTCGCCGGCCTGCAGACCGCCTGGGTCCGGACAGGCAAGGAGCACTACCTCAGGGCCACCAAGTTCTGGGGCAAGCTCTTCCTGATCAACTTCGCGATCGGTGTGGTCACCGGCATCGTGCAGGAGTTCCAGTTCGGGATGAACTGGAGCGCGTACTCCCGCTTCGTCGGCGACGTCTTCGGCGCCCCGCTGGCCATCGAGGGCCTGCTGGCCTTCTTCCTGGAGTCGACGTTCCTCGGCCTGTGGATCTTCGGCTGGGACCGGTTGCCCAAGAAAGTGCACCTCGCGACGATCTGGGCCGCCGCGATCGGCACGCTGCTCTCGGCGTACTTCATCCTCGCCGCCAACTCGTGGATGCAGCACCCGGTCGGCTACACGATGAACGACGCGACCGGCCGCGCCGAGCTGACCAGCATCTGGCAGCTGCTGACCAACTCGACCACGCTCGTCACCTTCCCGCACACGGTCACCGCCTGCTTCCTGACCGGCGGGGCCGTGCTCATGGCGGTCAGCGCGTGGCATCTCAAGCGCAGGAACCAGGTGGACGTCTTCCGCCCCAGCCTCAAGCTCGGCGCCTGGGTCGTCCTGATCGCCGGCGTCGGCGTGCTCGTCACCGGCGACCAGCAGGCCCGCATCATGACCGAGCAGCAGCCGATGAAGATGGCCGCCGCCGAGGCCCTGTATGAGAATTCCCAGCCCGCCAGCTTCTCGATCTTCACGATCGGCTCGCTCGACGGCGACGAGGAGCTCTACAGCGTCCGCATCCCGTCGCTGCTCTCGTTCCTGGCCACCGGCACCTTCGACGGCGAGGTCGAGGGGATCGACAACCTCCAGGCCGAGTACGAGAAGACGTACGGCCCGGGGGAGTACGCGCCCTCGATCCCCGTCACCTACTGGTCGTTCCGCCTGATGATGGGCTTCGGGATCGCGACGATGGCGGTGGCGCTGGTCGCGCTCTGGGCCCTGCGCCGGGGCCGTACGCCGACGAGCCGATGGCTGTGGCTCGCGGTCATCCTGTCGTTCGGCGGGCCGCTGGCGGCCAACTCGTTCGGCTGGATCTTCACCGAGATGGGCCGTCAGCCGTGGACGGTGTTCGGCCTGTTCAAGACGTCCGAGAGCGTCTCGCCGTCGGTCAGCACCGGTGAGGCGGCGACCTCGCTGATCACCCTGACCGTGCTGTACGGCGTACTTGCCGTGGTCGAAGCCGGGCTGTTCCTCAAGTACGCCCGGGCCGGCGCCCCGGAGCTTCCCCCCGAGTCCGATTCGGATCCGTCCGAGGACGACCGTCCGCTCGCCTTCGCCTACTAGTTAAGGGCCCCCATGGAACTCACGACTGTCTGGTTCGCGCTCATCGCGCTGCTGTGGGCCGGCTACTTCCTGCTCGAGGGCTTCGACTTCGGCGTCGGGATCCTGCTCCCCGTGCTGGGCCGCGACAACCGCGAGCGCCGCCTGCTGATCAACACGATCGGACCGGTCTGGGACGGCAACGAGGTCTGGCTGATCGTCGCCGGCGGCGCCACCTTCGCCGCCTTCCCCGAGTGGTACGCCACCCTGTTCTCCGGCTTCTACCTGCCGCTGCTGCTCATCCTGGCCGCGCTGATCATCCGTGGCGTCGCCTTCGAGTACCGCGGCAAGCGCGACGACGACCGCTGGCGCCGCCGCTGGGACCTCTGCATCATCGCGGGCAGCTGGATCCCGGCGGTTCTCTGGGGCGTTGCCTTCGGCAACATCGTCCGCGGGGTACGCCTGGACGCGAACCACGAGTACGTCGGTGGCTTCTTCGAGCTGCTGAACCCGTACGCCCTGGTCGGCGGTCTGACCACGCTGGCCCTGTTCACCCTGCACGGCGCGGTCTTCCTGGCCCTCAAGACCGACGGCGAGATCCGCGAGCGGGCCGGCCGGCTCGCGCAGCGCCTGATCGGCCCGGCGGTGGTGATCGCGGCCGGCTTCCTGCTCTGGACCGCCGTCGCCCACCACGACGTCGCCGGGTGGATCCTGATGATCGCCGCCGCGGTGTCTCTGCTGGCCGCGATCCCGGCGATCCGGGCCCGGCGCGAGGGCTGGGCGTTCCTGGCCACCGCGGCCACCCTGGTGCTGGCCGTGTTCGCGCTGTTCGTGACGCTGTTCCCGAACGTCATGCCGTCGACCATCGCCGACGCCGACAGCCTGACGGTCACCAACGCGTCGGCCACGCCGTACACGCTGAAGGTCATGACCTGGGTGGCCGTGGGCTGCACCCCGTTCGTCCTGCTCTACCAGTCCTGGACGTACTGGGTGTTCCGCAAGCGGCTCAGCGTGGAGAAGATCCCAGCATGAAGCCCTTGGATCCACGGCTTCTCCGGTACGCCCGGACCACCCGTGTCTACCTGGTGGTCACGGTCGTGCTCGGGGCGGCCCTGGCCGGGCTGATCGTGGCCCAGGCGACGCTGCTGGCCGACGGCATCACGGCCGTCTTCCTGCACGGCGCCGGCCTGGCCGACCTGCGGACCACGCTGATCTGGCTCGCCGTGGTCGTCTTGGGCCGGGCCGCGGTCGCCTGGACCCAGGAGGCGGTGGCCGCCCGCTCGTCGGCCGCGGTCAAAAGCGAGCTGCGCCTGGCCTTGCTGCGGCGCCTCGCCGACCGCCCAGGCGCGGGCGACACCGGGGCGGTCGTGGCGCTCGTCGTGCGGGGACTGGACGCGCTCGACGCGTACTTCGCCCGCTACCTGCCGCAGCTCGTGCTGGCCGGGCTGGTCCCGGCGATCGTGCTGGCCCGGATTCTGCCGGCCGACCTCGTGGCCACGGTGACGATCGTGCTGACGCTGCCGCTCATCCCGGTCTTCATGGCGCTGGTCGGCCTGCAGACCGAGAGCGCCAACAAGAAGCAGTTCAAGCTGCTGTCCCGGTTGTCGCACCACTTCCTCGACGTGATCGCCGGGCTGCCGACCCTCAAACTGTTCGGCCGGGTCCCGGCCCAGGCCGCGACGATCCGCCGGATCAGCGACGACCAGCGCCGGCTGACCATGCGTACGCTGCGCATCGCCTTCCTGTCCTCGCTGGTCCTCGAGCTGCTGGCCACCCTGTCGGTGGCGCTGGTGGCCGTCGGCATCGGCCTGCGCCTGGTCGACGGCCACCTCGACCTGGCCACCGCGCTGCTCGTGCTGATCCTGGCCCCCGAGGCCTACCTCCCGCTGCGCCAGGTCGGCGCCAACTACCACGCCAGCGCCGAGGGCCTGGCCGCCGCCTCGGAGGCCTTCGAGATCCTCGACAGCCCACCGCCCACCTCGGGAACGGCCCCTGCACCCTCAGGCGCGATCTCCTTCGACAATGTCGTTGTGCGCTACCGCGACAGCCCCGCCCTACGGCTCACCGCGACCATCGCGCCCGGCGAGATCGTGGCGCTGACCGGCCCGAGCGGCTGCGGCAAGTCCACCGCCCTCAACGTCCTGCTCGGCTTCGTCACCCCGTCCTCGGGCCGCGTCACGGTCAACGGAACCGACCTGGCCGACGTCGACCCGGACGCCTGGCGCGCCCAGATCGCCTGGGTCCCGCAGCGCCCCCACCTGTTCGCCGGCACCGTCCGCGACAACATCGCTCTCGGTGCCGCCCCGCCCGCCGACGTCATCACGGCGGCCCAGCACGCCGGCGCCCACGACTTCATCCGCGATCTGCCCGCCGGCTACGACACCGTCCTGGGCGACGACGGCACCGGCCTCTCAGCCGGCCAGCGCCAGCGAATCGCCCTGGCCCGCGCCTTCCTGCGCAACGCCCCGATAGTCCTGCTCGACGAGCCCACCGCCAACCTCGACCAGACCACCGCCACCGAAGTCATGTCCGCCATCCGCCACCTGGCCCACGGCCGCACAGTCCTGCTCGCCGCCCACCGCCCCGAGCTGATAGCCCTGGCCGACCGCACCGTCGACCTGACGCCTGCCCTCGTCCCCGCCGGCCCATCCGCGGCGGAGCCCGGCTACACCTCCAACAGCGCCCAGCTCATCGCCGATGCGGCTCGGCTCACCTCGGATGGTGTTCTATGACCTGGTTCCAGCTGCTGCGCACGGCCTCACGGCCCGCCGCGCCCGGGCTGTTGCTCGCCGTGCTGGCCGGCATGGGCGCAGCCGGGGCTGCGGTCGGCCTCATGGCCACCTCGGCCTGGCTGATCTCCCGGGCCGCCTTGCATCCGCCGGTGCTGCACCTCATGGTGGCGATCGTCGCCGTCCGGGCCTTCGGGCTCGGCCGGGGCGTGTTCCGCTACGCCGAGCGCCTCGCCGGTCACGACGCCGCCCTACGCGTGCTGGGCCGGTTGAGGATCCGCCTCTTCGACCGCCTGGCCGCGCTGGCCCCCGCCGGCTCGGCCGACTTCCGCGGCGCCGACCTGGCCCAGCGCCTCGCCTCCGACGTCGACGCGGTGCTCGACATGCTCGTCCGCGCGGTTCTGCCCTACGTGGTGGCCGCGGTCGTCGGCCTCGGCTCCGTGCTGCTCGTCGGCTCGTTGTCCCCGCTCGCCGGAGCGGCGCTCGCCTTCGGCCTGCTAGCCGTGGCCGTCGCCGTACCCCTGCTCCAGTCCGCGGCCGCCCGCCGCGCCGACGGCCGCCTGGCCCCGCTCCGCGGAGACCTGGCCACCGCCACAGTCGACCTGCTGCACGGCCTGCCCGACCTCACCGCCTACGGCGCCATGCAGACCCAACTGGCCCGTTTGGCCGCCGCCGACACCCGCCTGCGCCAAGCGGAGCAGCGCTCCACGACCACCGCCGGCGCCTCGGCCGCCGTCACCGCCCTCGCCACCGGCCTGAGCCTCCTGATCGGCCTGGCCGCCGGCGCGGTCGCCGTCCGCAACGGAACCCTGCCCGGCGAGCTGCTGGCCGTCATCGTCCTGACCCCGCTGGCCGTCTACGAATCCATCGCCGGCCTCCCCGTAACCGCCCAGCGCTTCGCCGCCGCCCGCGCCTCCCTCCAACGCCTCGCCGAGATCATCAACACCCCGGACCCCATCACCGTCCCGAAGACCCCCGCCCAGCTTCCGTCCGGAGTAACCCGGCCAACCAACCCCCCGACCTCCCGCGCCGGCTCCCCGGCCGGCCTGGCGACCGATCTGCCGAGTGCCCGCCTCGCGTCGGCGGCTGGCCCGGCAAATGATCTGGCGAACGCCGACTCCTCGTTCGCGGCCCGCAAGCTCCCTGGCGTCGGCGTCGAACCGCTGTCGGCAGCGGACCGCCCGCCCGCGATCAGCGTTCGGGATGTCAGCGCCTCCTGGGTCCGCGGTCGCACCGCTGTGCGCGACGTGAGTTTCGAGCTGCCCGCCGGCGCGCGGGTCGCCCTGGTCGGGCCGAGCGGTTCCGGCAAGAGCACCATCGCGGCGCTGCTGGTCCGCTTCCTCGACCCCACGGCCGGTCGCATCACGCTCGATGGCGTCGACCTGCGGCAGCTCGATCCGGACGAGGTCCGCCGCGTCGTCGGCTACCTGCCCGAGGACGCCTACCTGTTCGACACCACCATCTCCGCCAACCTGCGCATCGCCCGCCCCGGCGCCACCGATGACGAGCTGCGCGCCGGCCTGACCCGCGCCCGCCTGATCGACTGGATCGACACGCTGCCCGATGGCCTGGAGACCTTCGTGGGCGAGCACGGCCTGGCCCTCTCCGGCGGCCAGCGCCGCCGCCTGGCCCTGGCCCGCGCCCTGCTGGCCGACTTCCGCGTCCTGATTCTCGACGAGCCCACCGAACACCTCGACGACGAGACCGCCACCGCCCTCACCCACGACCTTCTGGCCGAGGCCGGTGACCGCTCGGTCCTCCTGATCACCCACCGCACCGACGTGGCCGCTCAAGTCGACCAGGTGGTCGACCTGACCGCCCGGGAGCAGGCCGCGCTGGTTGCGGTGCCCGAGCCGGTGTGATCGGGCGCGTCCAACGTTCTGGAAGCAGGTCCCCGCCGGTTGCAGCGCCCGAGCCGGCGTGCGCTGGCGGTGGTTCATCAGCGTTGGTCCGTCGGAACTGCTAGAGCGGGGCTCGCCAGGTCAGGATGGAGCCAGTGCCGGAGGGGCCCTGGGTGATCTCGAAGGAGCCGGAGAGGTCCTGGGCGCGGTCGGACATGTTGGCCAGGCCGCCCCGGGCCAGGGACGGGTCGAAGCCGATGCCGTTGTCCTCGATCTGCAGGATCACCTCGTCACCGGTGGCTCGCAGGGAGACGCGGCAGGTGGTGGCCTGGGCGTGGCGGGCGACGTTGGCGAGGGCCTCGCGGAGGACGGCCAGGAGTTCGGGGACGATGTCGTCGGGGACGGCGCTGTCGACCGGGCCGGTGGTGCCGAGGACGGGGCGGAAGCCGAGGGTTTCGGTGGCGTCCTGGACGGTCTGGTTGATCTCGGCGCGCAGGGAAGGGCCAACGGGGGACCGCAGCTCGAAGATCGAGCGGCGGATGTCGCGGATGGTGGCGTCCAGATCGTCCACGGCGGCGTTGATGCGTTTGACGGCCTCGGGCCGGGCGGCGTGGGCGACCGCGCCCTGCAGTTGCATGCCGGTGGCGAAGAGGCGCTGGATGACCACGTCGTGCAGGTCTCTCGCGATGCGCTCGCGGTCCTCCAGGACGACCAGCTGCTCGCGTTCCTCCTGGGCCCGGGCGCGGTCCAGGGCGAGGACGGCCTGGCCGGCGAAGGTGGACAGCAGGACGGCGTCTTCGGCGTCGGGGGTACGGTCGGCGGGCTGGGTGACGATCAGGACGCCTCGGCGGGAGCCGGCGGCGGCCAGGGGAGCGGCCAGGGCCGGGCCGGTCGGGACGGGACCGGGCCAGTCGGCGGCCGCGGCCAGGTTGTCGATGGTGTGGCTCTTCTCGTGGCCGGCGAGGTCGGCCGGGACGGCTCGGCCTTCGAGGACTCGGCAGTCGGCGTCGAGGCCGTCGGCGACCTCGATGGTGTAGCGGGTCGTCTGCTCGTCGTAGAGCAGAACCATGGCCAGCTCGGCGTCGGCGACCTCGCGGGCGCGGCGGGCGATCAGGCGCAGGGCCTCGGTACGGCGGACGGTGCCGAGCAGCACGCCGGTGATCTCGGCGGCGGCCGCGAGCCAGTGTTCGCGGCGGCGGGCCAGCGCGAACAGGCGGGCGTTGTCGATGGCGACGCCGGCCGCGGCCGCGAGGGCGACCACGATCTCCTCGTCGTCGTCGGAGAACTGGTCGGCGCCTTGCTTCTCGGCCAGGTAGAGATTGCCGAAGATCTGGTCGCGGGTGCGGACGGGCACACCCAGGAAGCTGTGCATCGGCGGGTGATGCGGCGGGAAGCCGTACGAGTTGGGGTGCCGGGTGATGTCCGGCAGGCGCACCGGATGCGGGTCCGTGATGAGCAGGCCGAGCACCCCGCGGCCGTGCGGCAGGTCGCCGATCGCGGCGTGCGTGGCCGGATCGATGCCGTGGGTGACGAAGTCGGACAGGTTGCTGCGATCGGCGCTGATCACGCCCAGCGCGCCGTAACGGGCGCCGGCCAGGGCGCAGGCCGACTCGACGATGCGCTGCAGGGTCGAGCGCAGGTCCAGGTCGGTGCCGATGCCGACCACCGCGTCGAGCAGGGCGCGCAGGCGCTCGCGGCTGGTCATCACCTCGCCGACCCGGTCCAGCATCTCCTGCAGGAGCTCGTCGAGGCGGACGCGGGAAAGCGGTCGCAGCCCGAGGGAGGGCAGGTCAGGAGTGCTCTCGGCCATGACCGCCAGACTAGGGTCCTTCGGCCCTTGGTGGCGCGCCGGGCCGGACGGTAGGAATGAAGTGTGATCCGAGTCTTCCTCCTCGACGACCACGAAGTCGTCCGCCGTGGCCTCATCGACCTGCTTCAGGCCGGCGGTGACATCGAGGTGGTCGGCGAGTCCGGCTCCGCCCAGGAGGCCGCCCGGCGCATCCCGGCGCTGCGGCCGGACGTGGCCGTCCTCGACGCCCGGCTGCCCGACGGCAACGGCATCGACGTGTGCCGGGACGTCCGCGCCGTCGACTCGTCGATCAAAGGGCTCATCCTGACCTCGTACGAGGACGACGAGGCCCTGTTCGCGGCGATCATGGCCGGCGCCTCGGGTTACGTGCTGAAGGAGATCCGCGGCACGGACCTGGTCGACGCCGTACGCCGCGTGGCCGCGGGCCAGTCGCTGCTGGACCCGGCGGTGACCCAGCGGGTCCTCGAGCGCATCCGCAACGGCGTGGAGCAACCCCGCGAACTGGCCGGGCTCACCGACCAGGAACGCAAGATCCTCGAGTTCGTGGCCGAGGGCCTGACCAACCGGGAGATCGCCTCGCGCATGTTCCTGGCCGAGAAGACGGTCAAGAACTACGTCTCCAGCATGCTCGCCAAGCTCGGCCTGGAACGCCGCACCCAAGCTGCGGTGCTGGCCACGCGCCTGCTCGGGGAGAAGTAGGGCCGACATCGGGTCACGCCGGGAGTTTGCGGCGGCTCTCGGTGACCGCCGACGACGCGAGCAGGGACAGCTTCTCGGCGCTGGGCGAGCCCGGCGACGCGTGGTAGACGGCCAGGACCTGACCGGGGTCACCCGCGATGATCAGTTTCTCGCGGCGCAGGGTCAGGCGGCCCACCTGCGGATGGTCGATCTCGGTCGGGCCGCCCTCGCGCGTGTGCACGTCGTGGCGGGCCCAGAGCTGGCGGAACCGCTCGCTGCCCAGCGACAGCTCGCCGACCAGCTCGATGAAGCGCGGGTCGTCGGTGTCGGTGCCGACCGACTCGCGGAACCCGGCCACCAGCAGCGCGGTCGCCTCGTCCCAATCGGGGAACAGGGCCCGCTCGGCCGGGTCGAGAAAGACCGCGCGGAGCCTGTTCTCACCCGCGCGCATCCGCGGGGACAGGGCGACGGCCAGATCGTTCGCGGCCAGCACGTCGAAGTAGCGGCCCTCCACGAAGGCCGGGACGTTCAGCGTGCCGAGCAGCTCGCGAACGCCGGCCGGCACGGTCTCGCGGCGGGGCCGGCGGCGGCGCTTGGGTTTCGGCGCGGCCAGCCCGATCAGGTAGTCGATGGCGTCGTCGTCGAGCTGCAACACCCGGGCCAGGCTCTCGAGCACCTGCACCGACGGGTTGCGGTCGCGGCCCTGCTCCAGCCGTAAGTAGTAGTCGCTGCTCACCCCCGCGAGCAGCGCGACCTCCTCCCGGCGCAGGCCCGCGACGCGGCGGACGCCGGTGACGTGCAGCCCGGCATCCTCCGGACGCACCTGGGCCCGGCGTGCCCGTAAGAAGTCGCCGATCAGGTTCATGCCTCGACGGTAGTCCCGCCGCCCGGGCCCACCCTGGTCCTGCCAGACCTAGGAATAGCGGGACTACCGCTGACCCCGCCGTGACGCGGCAAGCTTTCCGCATGGACATCACCAAGGTCAACCGCATGGGGTACGGGGCGATGCAGCTCGCCGGTCCGGGCGTCTTCGGGCCGCCGCGCGATCGGGACGAGGCGATCGCGGTGCTGCGAACGGCGATCGAGCTGGGGGTCGATCACATCGACACGGCCGACTTCTACGGGCCGTTCGTCACCAATCAGTTGATCCGCGCCGCGCTGGCGCCCTACCCGGACGATCTCCTGATCGTCACGAAGGTCGGTTCGGTCCGCGGTGAGGACGGCGCCTGGATCCACGCGCGCCAGCCCGCCCAGCTGCGTGAACAGGTCGAGTCCAACCTGCGCAACCTCGGCGTCGACGCCCTCGACGTGGTCAATCTGCGGGTCGGGGGCGGGGCCGACGGGCACTCGCCGGTGCCGGGGTCCATCGCCGAGCAGTTCGGCGCGCTGGCCGAGATGCGGCAGGAAGGGCTGATCAAGGAGCTGGGGCTGTCGGTGGTTTCCCCGGATCAGGTGGCCGAGGCACAGGCGATCGCGCCGGTCGTCACGGTGCAGAACTGGTACAACGTCGCCCACCGGGGCGACGAGGAGCTCATCGCGACGCTGGGCGGGCAGGGGATCTCGTACGTTCCGTTCTGGCCGTTGGGCGGCTTCAACCCACTGCAGTCGGGCGTGCTCGACGAGGTGGCGGCGGGCCTCGGGGTCAAGCCCAACGCCGTGGCCTTGGCGTGGCTGCTGCATCGGGCGCCGAACATCCTGCTCATCCCGGGGACGTCGTCGGTCGCGCATCTACGGGAGAACATGGCCGCGGCGTCGCTGGAGCTGCCGGCGGAGGCGCTGGCTGCCCTCGACGCCCTTTCCTGAGCAGGACCAGCGCGAGGATCGCGGCGACGGCATAGGTGGCGGCTTGGACCTCGAGCAGCGGCAGCGTGTCGGCGATGCTCTGCAGCGCGCCGGCGGCGAGCAGCCCCAGCGCCTGACCCGTGGCCTGGGCCAGGCCGAACGCGGCGAACGCGCTGCCCCGGCGGTCGTCGCCCGACGCCTGCTGCAGCAAGCTGGTCAGGCCGGCTCCCATGAGGACACCCGGCGCGCCGACGACGGCGAAGAGGACGCCGTAGATGCCGACGGTGTGCGTCACGAATGACAGGTTCCACGTCAGCGCGGTGAGGAGCGTGAAGATGATGCTGCCGGTGATGGTCAGCCGGACGACGTCGACGCGGGCGCCGAGCATGCCGAGAACGACGCCGGCGGCGATCGCCCCGATGGCCTGGACGCCGCGGAGCGCACCGACGTCGGCCTCGGCGCCGCCCAGGACGTCGGTGACGAAGAAGACGAAGAGCAGGACGAACAGGCCTTGGGCGATGGCCGCGACGAAGGCGACCACGACCGGGGCGCGGCTTGCCGGGTCGGCCAGCACGCCGAGCAGGCCGCCGCGTGCCGGGCCGGCCGTCCTGGTCGTCCGCGCCGTTCGAGTCGTCCGCGCTGTCTGGGCCTTCTGTGCCGTCTGGGCCGTCCGCACCGCGCGACCTCGGGGCAGGGTGGCAACGAGCGCGGCGGCGACCAGGTACGTCGCGATGTCCACCAGCACGACGCCGCCGAGCCCGGCTACCGCCAGCAACACGCCGCCGAGCGGACCGCCCGCGATGCGCCCGAGGTCGTTGTTGAGCCCGACCAGGGCGTTCGCCGACACCACGCGGTCGGGTCCGACGAGCGTCGGGAGCACCGCGTTCTTGGCGGGCTCGAAGAACGTGCCGAAGGTCGCGTGCGCGACGATCACGCCGTACAGCAGCGGCAGGTCGGCCCGGTCGTGCACCGCGAGCAGGGGCAGCAGCGAGCCGGCCTGGGCAAGCATCGCGACCAGCATGACTCGGCGCCGCGGCAGCCGGTCGGCGACCCGGCCCGCGAGCGGGGCGAGCAGGACCGGCGGGGCCAGTTCGAGCAGGAACGCGACCGAGGTGCCCAGGGCCGAGCCGGTCAGTTCGAGGACGACCAGCGGCAGCGCGATGAACATGAGCCAGTCGCCGGCATCGGACACCAGTCCGGCGATCCAGAGCCGGCGGAAGGCGGGGACCGACAGGGCTGAGGTGGCTTGCGACTGCACTACCGCGCGATTTTCCGGCTGCTTCACCGCGGCCTCCGCTTCCCGCCGGTTCATCGGCGGCCGAAGCCGGGGCGGGGGAAGGCCATGAGAGAGAGGTGCACGTGTTCCGCGTTCTCGGGGGTGTCGGTGCGGGTGGGCGCGAGGTACGGCCGGACCACGGCGTCGATGCGGCTCAGCACTGTGGCGAGCTCGTCCGGGGTCAGGGCGAGGCCGAAGCTGGCGTGGGAGTCGACCTCGCGCCACTGCTCCGGCAGGTTTTCTTGGCGGCGCAGGTACTCGCGGGCCAGGTGGTGGTCCAGCTCGACGGCGGCGGCCACCAGCCGGGTGGCGTCGGCTGTGCTGTCGACGGTGAAGCCGGTGAGCGTGGTCCGCCAGGGTTTCGAGCGCCCGTCGCCGGACTCGTCCGGCTCGACGAGGCCGTGCGCCGCCAGCACCCGCAGGTGGTAGCTGCAGTTCGACGGCGTGTCGCCGACGGCGCGGGCACACGCGGAGGCCGTGGCGGGGCCGGACGACATGAGATAGCCGAGGACGTCGAGCCGCACCGGGTGGGCCAGGGCGTCGACGACGGCGGGATCGCTGAGTTGGGGGCGGCGTTCGCGCATGGCGGCACTCCGATCTGAAAGACTCTTTCAGATCCTAAGCAGGCCGTGGGGAAAACTGCAAGACTCTTTCAGATCCCGGCCATCACTTGACGGAGAGGGGCGGATTGGCATGGCCCAAGACATTGCCATTCATCTATCTATGGTGGTGGGCTGACGTGATGAGACGACGCTTTGGCTTTCTGACTGCGCTACTGCTCCTGGGCTCGGCGTTCATTGCTGCCGGGCCGGTCTCTGCCGCCCCCTCGCTCGACCAGCAGGGGCAGTTCGAGGTGTATGACGTACGGACGTCCGCCCAGCGCAACGCGATCGCGCGCGCCGGGGTGGCCATCGACTCCGTACAGCACGGGGTCGTCGAGATCACGGCGACCGGGCGGGAGGTGCGGGCGTTGCAACGGCAGGGCTTCACCGTGCAGCCCGTGCTGCAGACGCTCGACTTTCCGCCGTCGGACGCGCCGTACCACAACTACAGCGAACTGATCGCCGAGGTGAACCAGGTAGTGGCGGCCTATCCGGCGATCGCCAGCAAGCGGGTCATCGGCAAGACGTACGAGAACCGTGACATCGTGGCCGTCAAGATCTCCGACAACGTCGGCACGGACGAGGCGGAGCCCGAGGTCCTCTACGACGCCAACCATCACGCCCGCGAACACCTGACGGTCGAGATGGCGGTGTACCTGCTCAAGCTGTACACGTCGTCGTACGCGTCGGACACCCGGATCCGCACCATCGTGAACTCGCGGGAGATCTGGATCGTGCCGTCGGTCAACCCGGACGGGGCCGAGTACGACATCGCGACCGGCAGCTATAGGTCGTGGCGCAAGAACCGCCAGCCCAACAGCGGCTCGTCGGCCATCGGCACCGATCCCAACCGCAACTACGGCTACAAATGGGGCTGCTGCGGCGGATCCTCCGGTACGCCGTCGTCGCTCACCTACCGCGGTCCGTCAGCCTTCTCAACACCGGAGACGCGGGCCGTCCGGGACTTCGTGAACAGCCGGGTCGTCGGCGGCCGTCAGCAGATCGGCGCCGCGATGGACTTCCACACGTACTCCGAGCTGGTGCTGTGGCCGTTCGGTCACACCACGGCCAATACGACGACCGGGATGACGGCCGACGACTACAACACCTTCGCTACCTTCGGCCGGCAGATGGCCGCAACCAACCGGTACACGCCGGAGCAGTCCAGCGACCTGTACGTCACCGACGGCGACCTGCTCGACTGGCTGTGGGGTACGCACAAGATCTTCGCCTACACGTTCGAGATGTATCCGACCGGCGCGTCCGGGGGCGGCTTCTATCCGCCGGCCAGCGTGATCACGCGGGAGACGACGCGCAACAAGGAGGCGGCCCTGTTGCTGGCCGAGGTGGCCGACTGCCCTTACAAGGTGATCGGCAAGCAGAGCACCTACTGCGCCGCAGCCTGACGCCGCGGAGCGGGGAGCGGGGAACGGCCGGCGTGTTCGGCATCTAGCGATCACGCCGGCCGGCTCCGGTCACTGCGCTCGAGCGGCAACCGCGGCCGCGGCATTGACCCAGGTTCCTAGGATGCCTTGCGCCATGAGCGGGTCGGCACACTCGCGCGGGGCAACGGGCTCGCGGCAGGCGACGAGGCTTGGCACGAGGTGGTGCGGCTCGTGGGGACGAACGGTCGCGGCGGGGTCGCTGCAAGGCGATGCGGCTCGCGGTGAGGGGGCGGGGTTGCGGAGCGGCTCGCGGCGAGGCGGCGGGGGCGGCGGCGAGGCGGTGAGGCTCGCGGTGAGGCGGCGGCGGTCGCTTGGAGGGGGACGGGGGCGCCGCTACGGCAGTGGGGAATGCCGTGCGGGTGAGGGTGGTGTCGTTCAGCTGGGGTTTGTTGACCTGGGGTTGGGAGGCGGATAGCGTCGGCGGGACATAACCGAACATTCGCTGTTTGATCCGCTGCGGGAGAGTCCTCGCAATTGGCGGGGCGCCGAAGGAGCAACTTCTCCCTCAGAATCTCTCAGGCCCCGGTACCGCGGTGGTCAGGCGACTCTGGAAAGTCAGGACGCGGCCGGCGTTCTGCGCCCACGGTGCAAGCCGTCCCGACAACACGGGCGGTGAAGCTCTCAGGCACCCATGACAGAGCGGGGGAGGCTGACCTCGATGAGGAGCCTCCATGGCCGTCTCTGTGTTCGACCTCTTCTCCGTGGGCATCGGGCCGTCCAGTTCCCACACGGTCGGGCCGATGCGTGCGGCTCGGATGTTTGCGCTTCGGGTCGCCGAGGGTGGGCTGCTCGACCGCGTCAGCTCGGTGCGGGCGGAGCTGTTCGGGTCGCTCGGCGCGACCGGTCACGGTCACGGCACGCCCAAGGCCGTGCTGCTCGGGCTCGAAGGCGAGACGCCCGAAGCGGTTGACGTGGCCGGGGCCGATGAGCGGGCCGCCCGCATCCACGCCGGCGGCCGGCTTCGGCTGCTGGCCGCCGCGCCGACTGGGCCGCGGCCGGGCGGAAGCGCACAGGCCGGCGCCGCCGAGCCCGGCGAGCCGGGCCCGGGCGTGGGTGTGCAGGCCAGCACCGCCGTGCCCGACGGGCCGGGGGTGGGTGAGAGCGCGCAGGCCGAGCTCGTGGGGCGGGGGATGGGTGAGAGCGCGCAGGCCGAGCTCGTGGGGCGGGGGATGGGCGAGAGCGCGCAGGCCGAGCTCGTGGGGCCGGAGATGGGCGAGAGCGCGCAGGCCGCGCTCGACGTGCCGGCGGCGGGCGAGAGCGCGCAGGCTGAGCTGGTGGGGCCAGGGGCGGGCGAGAACACGCAGGCCGAACTCGTCAGGCCGGGGGCGGGGGAGAGCTCGCCGCGGGGTGGGCGCGATGTTGCGGTTGAGGTTGTGCTGCATCGGCGGCGGGCGTTGGCGGGGCATCCGAACGGGATGACGTTCGTGGCGCTGGATGGCGATGGGGCTGAGCTGCTCACGAAGACGTACTTCTCGGTGGGTGGGGGGTTTGTCATCGATGAGGGCAGTGGTGGGGTGCGGGCCGACGACACTGCTCTGCCGTACGGGTTCAGTAGTGGGGCGGAGCTGTTGGCGCTGACCGGGGAGACCGGGTGGTCGGTGTCGCGGCTGATGATGGCCAATGAGCAGGTGTGGCGGTCCGAGGGGGAGATCCGGGCGGGGCTGCTCGGGATCTGGGACGTCATGCGGGAGTGCGTCGACGCGGGGCTGGCGGCGGAGGGGATCCTGCCGGGTGGGCTGAAGGTGCGGCGGCGGGCGGCGGCCACGGCGCGGCAGCTGCGGGCGGCGGGGCGGCCGGCTGAGCATGCGATGGAGTGGCTCACGGCGTACGCGATGGCGGTCAACGAGGAGAATGCGGCCGGCGGGCGGGTGGTGACGGCGCCGACGAACGGGGCGGCCGGGATCATTCCGGCTGTGCTGCGGTACTACACCGACTTCGTGCCGGGGGCGTCCCCGGACGGGGTGGTGCGCTTTCTGCTGGCGGCCGCGGCGGTGGGGCTGCTGTTCAAGGAGAACGCGTCCATCTCGGGGGCCGAGGTGGGCTGCCAGGGTGAGGTCGGGTCGGCCTGTGCGATGGCGGCGGCGGGGTTGACCGAGGTGCTGGGTGGGACGCCGGAGCAGGTGGAGAACGCGGCCGAGATCGGCATGGAGCACAACCTGGGGCTGACCTGCGACCCGGTGGGCGGGCTGGTGCAGATTCCGTGCATCGAGCGCAACGGGATGGCCGCGGTCAAGGCTGTCACGGCGGCCCGGATGGCGCTGCGCGGCGACGGGCGGCACCACGTCTCCCTCGACAAGGTCATCAAGACCATGAAGGAGACGGGGGCCGACATGAAGATCAAGTACAAGGAGACGGCGCGGGGCGGGCTGGCCGTCAACGTGATCGAGTGTTAGTAGTCGTTGACGTTGACCGTGACGCGGTGCTGGTCGGAGGGCCAGGCCGGCAGGACGGTGGTCTCCGTGCCGCCGCCCCGGTGGGCGACCACGACGGTCGTGACGAACCGGGCCGGTAGGTAGACGTCCATGCCGGTGAGGAACGTCTGGGCGTAGAGGCCGGGCAGCGGGGCGGTCAGGTCCGTACGGCGGTCGCTGTTGGCGTCGAAGGCGAAGATGCCGATGACCCGCTTGGCGCGCGGGGTGTTGGCGGCGTTGAGGATCTGGCGGCCGTTGAGGTAGAGCCGGTCACCCTCGGCGCCCCACCATTCCTTCTGGCGGTTGAGGGTCAGGGCGGTGTGGCCGGGGGAGGTCTCGATCAGCGCGCCGACGCCCTCGCCGGGGCGGCCGGCCAGCAGGCGTACCAGCGAATCCGACCGCAGGAACGGCTGGAAGTAGAAGTGGTGCGTGGGGGCGCCGGGGCGTACGAGGGCGAACTCGTGCCGGGCCAGCGGGGACAGGGCGACGGGGCCGAACGAGCCGTCCTCGGCGACCGGGGCCGTGTGCTGCAGGCGGGCCCGGCCGCCGAGCGCGTTCAGCGCGTAGATATGGACCACTCCGCCCGAGCCGACGTTGCTGGGGAAGATGACGGCCCGTCCGGATACGCGGGCGACGGGTGCCGGGACGATGCGGGTGGTGCGCGGCGGGTAGCCGCGGAGGAATGCGAAGACCGCCCGGAACGACTCGGCGGACGACACGGTCTGCGTGTGGGACTGATCCGGGAAGCTCACGTTGAGGGCGCCGGTGACCGCCCGGGCCGGGTCACCTTCACCCCAGATGGCGAGGGTGGGCACGCCGCCGGGTGGGGCTGTGGCCGTACGGCCGTCGAGGTTGACGTAGTGGGCGACGCGCGCCGCCCGGGCCGGTGACGAGTTCAAGTAGCCCTGCGAGACGAACGTGCCGAGCGAGTGGGCGATCAGGTCGACCTGGGTCGCTCCGGTGGCCGCGAGCAGACGGGCGATCCGGGCGTCGAGGCCCGCGTAGACCGACGGCAGGATCGTGGCGATGTTCGGCGAGTCGTACTCGTGGGCCTCGATGATCTCGACGGGGTAGCCGTTGGCGGCCAGGCGCTTGGCCTGGGTCTCGAATTGGGCGGCCGAGCCGGCGCTGCCGTGCACGAAGACGATCGGCCGAAAAACGGGGGCCGCGGCCGCGGGCACGGCGGGCAGCAGGGCAGCCAGAGCAAGGACGAGTACGAGCAGAGAGCGGCGCATGGTCACACTCCATCGACGGCTATGATTACTGCACGGTGGGTGCAACTATAAACCGGCTAGGCTGACGCGCGTGGATCAAGAAGAGCGGATCGCGATGTTCCTCGACTACGAGAACCTGGCGATCAGCGCGCGCGAGACCCTCAACGGGCATCAGTTCGACCTGCGGCCGGTGACCGACGCGCTGGCCGATCGGGGGCGGGTGGTGGTGCGGCGGGCGTACGCGGACTGGTCGTTCTTCGGTGAGGACCGGCGCATGCTGACCCGCGCGCACGTCGAGCTGATCGAGATCCCGCAGCGGATGGGGGCCTCGCGCAAGAATGCGGCCGACATCAAGATGGTGGTCGACGCCCTGGAGCTGGCGTTCGAGCGGGACTACATCTCCACCTTCGTGCTCGGCACCGGTGACAGCGACTTCACGCCGCTGGTGGCCAAACTGCGCGAGCTGAACAAGCGGGTGATCGGCGTCGGCATCGAGAAGACGACCTCGGCCCTGCTGCCACCCGCGTGCGACGAGTTCCTCTATTACGACCGGCTCGAGGGGGTCGCTCAGCCCGCGCCCGAGGTCGAGGCGCCGGCCCGCGAGGTCGAGGCGCTGCCGGCCCTGGTCGCGCAGAGCGTCACCGGCACGGTGCTGGCCTCGCGTCTCAAGCGCACGTTGCTGCGCAAGGATCCCACCTTCAACGAGGCCGACTACGGCTTCCGGTCGTTCGGCGAGTTGCTGCGCCATTTGGCCGGCGACGGCGTGGTCGAGCTCAGCGGCGGCTCCGACCCGGAGGTGTCGCTGCCCGAGCACGGGGATCGTGAGGCCGCGTTCGCCCTGCTGCGGACGGTCGTGGAGAGCCTGGCCGGTCCGGGGGGCTCGGTGGCCCTGTCGGGGTTGAAGAACCAGGTGCGCAAGGCCGAGCCCGGTTTCACCGAGAAGAAGCTGGGCTACCGCAGCTTCCTGCAGTTCGTCCGGGCGGCCGACACCTCGGGCGCGGTCAGCCTGCGATGGAGCCCGGAGGACGAGGATTACTTGCTCACGAATGGGGCACCGCTTGGTTCATGAGAGCTTTGACATGGCAGGGCACCGGCAAGGTGTCGGTCGAGACGGTTCCCGATCCGCGCATCGAGATGCCGACCGACGCCATCGTGCGGATGACCTCCACCGCGATCTGCGGTTCTGATCTTCACTTGTACGACGTGCTCGGCATGTACATCGACCAGGGCGACATTCTCGGCCACGAGCCGATGGGCATCGTCGAGGAGGTCGGGCCCGAGGTCACCCACATCAAGCCGGGCGACCGGGTGGTGATCCCGTTCAACATCTCCTGCGGCTCGTGCTGGATGTGCTCGCGCGGCTTCTACGCGCAGTGCGAGACCACGCAGAACAAGGACCAGGGCAAGGGCGCCTCGCTGTTCGGCTACACCAAGCTGTACGGGCAGGTGCCGGGCGGTCAGGCCGAGTACCTTCGCGTGCCGCAGGCCCACTTCGGGCCGATCAAGGTGCCGGACGACGGCCGCCCCGACGAGCACTACCTGTTCCTGTCCGACGTGCTGACCACTTCGTGGCAGGCCGTCAAGTACGCCGACGTGCAGCCGGGCGACACGGTCTTCGTGACCGGGCTGGGGCCGATCGGGCAGATGAGCGCCCGCGTCGCCCGTCACCTGGGCGCGGAGCGGGTCATCGCCTCCGATCTGGTGCCCGAGCGGCTGGCCATGGCGCAGCGGCACGGCATCGAGACGATCGACGCGTCCAAGGACGACGTCGAGCAGATGGTCCTGGACATGACCGGCGGCCGGGGCGCGGACAGCGTGATCGAGTCGGTCGGCATGGAGGCGCACGGCTCGCCGTTCCAGTCGGCGGCGATCAAGGCGGCCGGCATGCTGCCGGACGCGATCGCCCGCAAGGCGGTCGACACCTTCGGTCTCGACCGGATGGCCGCGCTCACCACGGCCTTCGCGACGGTCCGGCGGGCGGGCACGGTCTCCATCATCGGGGTGTACGGGGGCCAGGCCGACCCGATGCCCATGATGGACCTGTTCGACAAGGGCGTCACCCTGCGGATGGGCCAGGCGCACGTGCGCCGCTGGTCGGACGAGATCCTGCCGATCCTGATCGGTGACGGCGACCCGCTGGGCGTGGGCGACCTCGTGACGCACCGGCTGCCGCTCGAGGAGGCGCCGCACGCGTACGAGATCTTCAAGAACAAGGAAGACGGCTGCATCAAGGTCGTTCTGAAGCCGTGAGCAGAGTAGTCGTACTGACCGGTGCGTCCAGCGGCATCGGCCGGGCCGCCGCGCTCGCCTTCGCCCGCCGGGGCGATCAGGTGGTGCTGGCGGCCCGGGGCCTTCCCGAGCTGGAGGATATCGCCGCGTCGACGGGCGGGCTGGTCGTGCCGACCGACATCGCGGACGCCGGGTCGGTCGACGCGCTGGCCGCCGCGACCGTCGCCGCGTACGGCCGCATCGATGTCTGGGTCGACACGGCGGCCGTCATGGCCTACGGGAAGTTCGAGGAGCTGCCGGCGGCGGTCTTCGACAAGGTGGTCACCACCGATCTGCTGGGGGCGGCCAATGTGGCCCGGGCCGCGCTGCGGGTCTTCCGCACTCAGGGCGAGGGCACGCTGGTGCTGTGCAGCTCCCTGCTCGCGCATGTGACCGTGCCCTACATGTCGGCGTACGTCACGGCGAAGTGGGGCCTGCGGGGCCTGATCCGTACGCTCCAGCAGGAGACCCGCGACGCGCCGGGGATCACGGTGTGCACGGTCGCCCCAGGCAGTGTGGACACCCCGATCTACCAGCGGGCGGCCAACTACGCGGGCCGGGTCGGCAGCCCGCCGCCGCCGGTGGCCAAGCCGGCGAAGGTGGCCGACGCGATCCTCAAGCAGGTCGACGATCCGCGCCCCGAGGTGTCGGTCGGCCTGACCAACCGGCTCATCGAGTTCGGTTTCGTCGTGCTGCCACCGGTCTACGACGCGCTGGTGACCACGATGATGCGCACGTTCGGCCTGTCCCGCCGCAAGATCGAGCCGCATGACGGGAACGTCTTTCAGCCCGGGCAGGATCGGGCAAGAGCGAGGTAGCCCTGTTCTACGCCGCCTCCCGCCGGGCGCGGTGGGATGGACGCATGGAGACGACACTCAGCTCGTACCGCACGCTCGGCCGCTCCGGACTGCGGGTGAGCCCGTTCGCCCTGGGCGCGATGAACTTCGGCGAGGAGGGCGGCTTCGGCTGCTCGGCCGCCGAATCGTCGAAGATCATCGACGCCTACCTGGCGCAGGGCGGCAACTTCATCGACACCGCCAACTTCTACACCAACGGGCACTCCGAGGTGATCCTGGGCGACTACTTGGCCGGGCAGCCTGGGTTGCGGGACCGGCTCGTGCTGGCCACGAAGTTCTTCGGCAACATGCACCCGGGCGACCCCAACGGCGGCGGGGCCGGGCGCAAGGCGATCGTCGCCCAGCTCGAGCAGTCGCTGCGGCGGCTGCAGACCTCGTACGTGGACCTGTACTGGCTGCACAACTTCGACGCGTTCACCCCGGTCGAGGAGACCCTGCGGGCGCTGGACGACCTGGTCGCGGCGGGCAAGGTCCGCTACGTCGGATTCTCCAACACACCGGGGTGGTTCACCGCGCAGGCGCACACCATGGCGCTGCTGCGCGGGTGGCCGCCGGTGATCGCCTTGCAGGTCGAGTACTCGCTGCTCGCCCGCACCGTCGAGGGGGAGCTGGCGCCGTTCGCGCTGCAGGCCGGGATGGGGCTGACGCCGTGGTCACCCTTGGCGGGTGGGTTCCTCTCCGGCAAGTACGCGCGGGACGCGGCACCCACGGGACGAGGGGTGATCACGGGTGGGCCGTCGGCCGCGCAGTTCGCGGTGATCGACGTGCTCACCGAGGTGGCCGCCTCGGTCGGGGCGCCGGTGGCTTCAGTGGCGCTGGCGTGGCTGCGGCAGAAGCCGGGGGTGACGGCGCCGATCCTCGGGCCGGGCCGGGTCGAGCACCTCACGGCCAATCTCGAGGCGCTGACCCTGACGCTGGACGCGGGGCAGATGGCGCGGCTCGACGAGGCGTCGGCGCCGGTGCTGAACTATCCGTACGAGCTGAACCGGGCGACCGGGCGGATGCTGCAGTTCGCGGGGGCGACCGTGGACGGCGTCGAGTCGGGGGTCTATCCGCCGCTGCTGCAGAGCAGCCGGTTTTAGCGCCGGCACCCACCGGCCCGGCAGCCGCGTATGGCCGTGACCAGCGACGGCGGCCGGCGCCCGAAGCGGGTGCTGTCCGAGGATCCGTACCTCCGTGGCTGTTGACCTGGGCCTTTGTTGAGCAGCCAACAATGCCGGACAGCGAGCGCTTAACGCGCAGAATTCTCGATTTGCCCCAAGACGGCGTTTCCGGGCCCCACAGTAGGGGGGTGAAGGGGGTGCGCCATGGGTGACGGTGGCTGGTTCGACAACTTGAAGGTCGGCGTGAGGATCCAGGCTGCGATCGGGGTGGCGGCGCTGGCGGCGCTCGCGATCGGCATCGCCGGGCTGGTCGCGATCTCGACCCTCGGGGAGAAGAACAAGCTGCTGTACGAGAACAACGTGGCCCCGCTGACCGAACTGTCAACCGTGCAGCGCAACTCGCAGGCCATCCGGGCCCGCTACCTGGAGTACGGCGTGGCCACCGACGCGACCCAGGCCAAACTCAGCGGCGAGATCGACGACCGGGTCAAGCTGCTCGACGAGGCGCTGACCGCCTACCGCCCGGGCGCCGTGGACCCGGCCAACGTCGACGCGTTCGAGAAGGCGTTCAACGGGTTCATGGACGTCGGCAACAACACCATGATCCCGCTCGCCAAGGCCAACAAGTACGAGGCGTTCGCCGCGGCCTACCGCGACACGGCGCTGCCGCTGATGTCCGACGCCTCGGACGCGGTCGAGGCCGAGAACACCGCCCAGCTCGCGCAGGCCACCACCCGGGCCAAGGAGAGCGAGGAGGCGGCCGCGGGGGCCCGGCGCCTGCAGATCATCTTCCTGGTGGTGGGCCTGGCCGCCGCGATCGTGCTGGGCGCGATCGTGGCCCGGGCCATCGCGCGCCGGCTCGGCCGGGTCAAGCAGTCGCTGACCGCCATGGCCAACGGCGACCTGACCGCCACGGTCGACGTCAAGGGCCGCGACGAGATCGGCGAGATGGCCGCGATGCTGCTGGTCGCCCAGCAGCAGACCCGCGAGGTGGTGGCCTCGGTCGGCTCGGCCGCGCAGAGCCTGGCCGCGGCGGCCGAGCAGACCTCGGTCATCGCCAACCAGATCAGCGACGGCGCGGCCACCGCGTCCGAACAGGCCCGCATGGTCTCCTCGGCCTCCGAGGAGGTGTCGCTGAGCGTCAGCACGGTGGCCGCCGGCTCGGAGGAGATGGGCTCGGCCATCGCCGAGATCGCGCACAGCGCCAACTCGGCGGCCGAGGTCGTCGGGCAGGCGGTGAACGCGGCCGCGTCGGCCAACCAGACCATCGGCACGCTGGGCGAGTCCAGCCGCGAGATCGGCGACGTCATCCGCGTGATCACGGCGATCGCCGAGCAGACCAACCTTCTCGCGCTGAACGCGACCATCGAGGCCGCCCGGGCCGGCGAGACCGGCAAGGGGTTCGCGGTGGTGGCGGGTGAGGTCAAGGACCTGGCCCAGGAGACGGCGCGGGCCACCGAGGACATCGCCCGCCGGGTCGAGGCGATCCAGAACGACAGCGGGCTCGCGGTCAACGCCATCGGCGAGATCAGCGAGATCATCGGCCACATCAGCGACTACACGACGACGATCGCCTCGGCCGTGGAAGAGCAGAGCGCCACCACGGCCGAGATGAACCGCAACGTCAACGAGGCGGCCAACGCCACCGGCCAGATCAACCAGGGCATCACGAGCGTGGCCGAGAACGCCCGCACGACGGCCGAGTCGGTGGGGGACGCCCAGCGGTCGGCGGCGGAGCTGTCCCGGATGTCGAACGAGTTGCAGGCGGCGGTGTCGCGCTTCGTCTACTGAACGGCCCGGGTGGCCGGTGAGCTCCTGCGCGCGATAATGTATAACGCAGTTATCAATCGTCTGTCGCGTCGATGGAGTGTGCGCATGAGCGCCTCGGGAGAAACCGCCGTCAGCCCTTTCCGGCAGCCGCGGGCTGTGTGGGCGGTGGCGTTCGCCTGTGTCATCTCGTTCATGGGGATCGGGCTGGTCGATCCGATCCTGCCGGCGCTGGCCGATGACCTGCACGCGTCGCCCAGCCAGGTGTCTTTGCTGTTCACCAGCTATCTGGTGGTGACCGCCGTGGCCATGCTCGGCGTGGGGTGGGTGTCGAGCCGGATCGGGGCCAAGAAGACGCTGATCGCCGGGCTGGCCATCATCGTGGTGTTCGCGGCGCTGGCCGGGGCGTCGGGGTCGATCGGCGGGATCGTCGGGTTCCGGGCCGGGTGGGGGCTGGGCAACGCGCTGTTCATCGCGACCAGCCTGGCGGTCATCGTCGCCTCGGCCAGCGGCGGCTTCGGCGGGGCGATCATCCTGTACGAGACCGCGCTCGGGCTGGGCATCGCGGTCGGGCCGCTGCTCGGCGGGGAGCTCGGGTCGATCAGCTGGCGGTGGCCGTTCTTCGGGGTCGCCATCCTGATGGCCATCGCGCTCGTGGCCACCCTGATCATGGTCAAGCCGCTGCCCACGCCGGCGCGGAAGGTGTCGCTGAGCGCGCCGCTCAAGGCGCTGCGCCACCGCGGGCTGCTGACCATGGGGATCATGGCGCTGCTGTACAACTGGGGCTTCTTCACGATGCTCGGCTACGCGCCGTACCCGATGGAGCTCGACGCGCACAAGCTCGGCCTCGTCTTCACCGCGTGGGGGCTGCTCGTCGCCGCTTTCAGCGTCTTCTTCGCGCCGCGGCTGCAGGCCCGGTTCGGTACGGCCCCCGTCCTGTACGTCAACATGGCCGGGCTCGCGATCGTCATGGTGGTGATCGCGGCCGGGGTCGGCACACCGTCGGCGGTGATCGCGGCGGTGATCGTCAGCGGGGCCTTCATCGGGATCAACAACACGCTGACCACGCAGGCGGTCATGCTGGTGTCGCCGGTCGAGCGGCCGATCGCGTCCTCGGCGTACGGTTTCGTGCGGTTCATCGGGGGCGGCCTGGCCCCGTACGTCGCCGGCAAGCTGGCCGACCACTTCGACCTGAGCGTGCCGTTCTACGTGGGCGGCGTCGCGTTCCTGCTGGCCATCGTGGTGCTGGCCAGCGGGCACAAGCTGGTCTCGGCCGCCGAGAACGCGCCCGCCGCGCCGTCCGCGGACCGGCCCGTGATCGTCGCCGTCGGCAACACGCCGGACGCCGCCGCCACCGTGGACGCCGCCGCGCTGATCGCCCGCCGGGAGGGCCGGCCGCTGGAGGTCGTGCACGTGCGCGAGACCAAGGTGCTCGAGGAGCTGGCGATCGAGCCGGAGGCCGTGGCCGACGCCCAGGCGGCTCTCGCCCGGCACCTGGACCGGCTGGCCGGCTCGGGCGTCGCCGCCACCGGGCAGATCATCGAGAGCGTCGGCGACCACGCGGCCGCCGGGCGCGCCGTGGCCCGGCACGCGGCCGAGGTGAAGGCGCCGCTGATCGCCATCGGGCACTCGCCGCGGGGCTCGCTCGCGCAGTTCACCGACGGCAGTTTCACCAGCGCCCTCAACCACGCCGCGAGCATGTCGGTCGTGCTGGTCAGTTCCGGGGCCGACCCGCGGACGCTGACGCCCGAGGCGATCGCCGAGCTGCGCGCGGGATAGAACTCATGAGATCGCAGGGCTGGGGCCCGGCGGCGATCGTGGTCGGTGTGGACGAGTCACGCTCGTCGTTGCGCGCCGCCGCGTACGCCGCCGGGCTCGCCCGCCGTCAGCAGGCCCGGCTGGTCGTCGTCTACGCCCGCCGCCGGCCCAACGGGCTGCTCGCCACCATGGACACCTCCGGCACCGGGGTGGCCCAGGCCGTCGACGCCCAGGACCGCGTCGAGGCATCGCTGCGGGCGGCTCTGGGCGCGGCCGATTTCCCAGTCGAGCTCGTGGTGCGCCCCGGCGACCCGTACAGCGTGATCTCCGACGTCGCCCACGAGGTCCAAGCCGGCACCGTCGTCGTCGGCCGCCCGGAATGTCTCGCTCACCGCATCGTGGGATCCGTCGCCCGCCAGCTCGAACGCAGCGGCCGCTGGCCCGTCACGATAGTTCCCTGAGGCGGAGGTACGCGCCGTCGCCGGACCCGTCGCCTGAGGAAGTAAGCGGATCGGGCCGTTCGAGGCGTCCTTCTAAGTAGAGGGGCACAACCGAACGGGGTGAGCGGATGCACGGCGGTTTCGAGGAGTACGTGAAGGCCCGCGGGGACGCCCTGCGCCAATTCGCCTACCTGGTCTGCGGCGACCATCAGCACGGTGAGGACCTGGTCCAGGAGGTGCTGGTCAAGGCGTACCGCCGGTGGAGCAGGATAGCGGCGGACGACCCCGACCGATATATGCGCACGGCCCTGGTGCGCAAGCACGTCTCCTGGCTGCGGTTGCGCCGCAGCTGGGAGAAGCCGGAACCGGTCGACGACGACCGGGAGGACCCCGGCGACTTCGTCCAGCAGATCGGCGACCGGCACGACCTGTGGCCCCGGCTCGGCCGGCTCACCCGTGCCCAGCGCGCGGTCCTGATCCTGCGGTACTACGAGGACCTCGACGATCACCAGATCGGTGAGGCGCTGCGGTGCGCGCCCAGCACGGTGCGTGTGCACGCCGCCCGTGGGCTGGCCCGATTACGGGCCGAGCTGACACCGTCCGCCACCGACAAGTCGGGAGCCCTGCCGTGAGCCTGGAAGAGGACCTGCGTACCACCCTGCACGAGCGCGCCACCCAGCACGTGCCCCAGCCGGACCTGCTCGGCGCCGTCGGCGCGGGCATCCGCCGCGACCGCCGCCGCCGTCAGGCCCTGGCCGCCGGCGGGGCCGCCGTGGCCATCGCCGTGGTCGCCGTCGCCGTCCCGGCCCTGCGCCCCGACGACACCGGCCCGCCGCCGGCCCCGCCCGCCCACAGCGAGTCGCCGCCCGCCAAGATGGACTTGTCCTGGCCGAAGGTGCCGGTGGTCGCCTTCCCGATGCTCCCGCACTGGGTGCCGGCCGGCCTCGGCGAGCCCGGGGTGACCCGGCTGGGCCCGAACACCCGCCTCGACTACACCAAGGGCACCCAGGTGCTCTCGGCCGAGATCGGCCCGCTGCAGCCCGACTGGGAGGTCGAGGCCGAACAGGAGCACATGACCACGGTCAACGGGCGCCCCGCCGTGGTGCACGCGTCCGGCTCCTACGACGGCTCCCGCCCCGGCGACCGCTTCGTCGGCGTCCGCTGGCAGCTGCCGGACAAGCGCTGGGTGCAGGTCCTGAGCCTGGGGCCGACCACCGAGGCCGACGTGCTCCGCTTCGCCGAGGGCCTGAGCACCGGCAGCGTCCCCGCCCCGCCCACGGCCTTCCGCGTCGGCGCCGTCCCGCCCCAGCTCGCCCTGCAACATCAGAGCACGGACACGACGTGCCTGGCCCCCGCCGCCGAGGCCGCCCGCGAGCGCCAGCCCACCGGCCTCTGCGTCACCCTGACCGACGAGGCCGAGCCGCCGCCCGGCCCGTCCGAGAAGCTGTCCATCAACGGCAATCCCGCCGACTACTACGCCGGCGTCGCCGACCTGCAGATCCACCTGCCGAACGGCAAGGACCTCGACATCACATGGGACCCGGAGTCGGTCCCCCTCACCCACGAGGAGGCCGTCCACTTCGCCACCGGCATCGAAGCCAAGGGATAGCCGCGGTGGCCGGCTCTACGGCTTGCCGGCGGTCTCGGAGACGGTGGCGCTGGGGGTGCCGGCGGCGCAGGTGACGGTCATGGTGATGACCGATTTGCCGTGCTTGTAGGTTACCGATGGCGCGGCGGCGGGGCCGGTGGCTGCGGTCACGACCTGGAAGGGCTTGGTGGCCTGCCAGGAGAGGATCCGGGCGGTGGTGGGCGACGGGCAATCGGCCCGCAGCGTGCCGGCGGTTGAGGAGAAGGTCTGCGCCGGGGCGGCCGGGGGTGGCGGGGCCGCGGTGGCGGTGCGCTCGGGGGTGGTGGTCGTGGTGGCGGTGCCCGCCGGGGGAGCGCTCGCCGGGGCTGGGGCAGTGGTGGCGGCTCGGCCGGTGGTGGCCCGGCTGGTGGTGACCCGGGCCGACGGCGTTGCGGCCGGGCGGGAGGGCGTCGGCAGGACGGCGGGGGCCGACGACCGGGCACCCGGCTTGGTCTGCGCCGGTGGCACCGGCGGCGCGGCGGAACGGGCGAGGGCGGACCGCTCGTCGGGCAGCGCCAGCCAGGCGCCGGCCGCGGTGGCCGCGAGGGCGGTGGCGGCCACGGCCCAGCGGCTTGACCGGTGGCGCCACGGCCACGGGCGAGGGGGTGGGGGCGACTGCCGGGCGGTGCGGATGACGATCGAAGGTTCGTGGTCGGCGGCGGCGGGGGCCGGGGCCGGGCCGCGCTCGTCGGTGACCACGCGCAGGCCGGCGCCGCGGGCCAGGGCGGCGGCGGCCTCGCGGGCGGTGGGGCGGTCGGCCGGGTTCTTGGTGAGGCAACGGTCGACCAGGTCGGCGACGTACCGGGGGACGCCGGGCAGCAGCGGCAGGGGCTGCGGTTGCACGTGGATGTGGTGCTTGAGGAGCTGGGTGGGATCGTTCGTGGTCCACGGGGAGCGGCCGCCGAGCAGGCGGTAAAGGATCACGCCGAGGGCGTACATGTCGGAGGCCGGCTCGACGGCGTCGTGCAGCAGGCGCTCGGGGGCCAGGTAGGCGGGGGTGCCGAGGACCTCGTCGGTGGGCGCGCCGGGACTGCCGGGGGACGTGGCCGCGGCGATGCCGAAGTCGACGACCTTGGCCCCGGTGGGGGCGAGCATGACGTTCGCGGGCTTGATGTCGCGGTGCACCAGCCCCTGGCTGTGCGCGGCGGCCAGGGCGGCCGCCACCTCGGCCCCGATACGCATGGCGAAACGCGGCGGCACCGGGCCCTCGCTCAGGCGGCGCAGCAGCGTGCCGCCGGTGACCAGCTCCATCACGACGTACGGGAAGACCTGCCCGCCCTCGGCCGTCTCACCGTAGTCGTGCACCTGCGCGACGTTCGGATGCGACAGCGCGGCGGCGGCCCGGGCCTCGAGACGGATCCGCTCCCGCGACGACGGATCACCGGCCTGGCTGGGCGCCAGCACCTTGACGGCCACCGTACGAGCCAGCACGTCGTCGTGGGCCCGCCACACCACCGCCATGCCGCCCCGCCCGACCGGCGTCAGCAACCGGTAGCGGCCGCCCAGTAGCTGTCCGTCCATCCCGGGCAGTCTGCCGTGCCCGGCCGCCACCCGCATCTCGGCCATCCGGTCGGCAATCGTCAGGCGTCCGTACCGCACCGACCGCTTGGCACCCCGGCATTCCTCACGCTTCGGCCGTGGCCTGGGATCCGTTACCGCGAGGGCTCGATGCCCCACTTCTCGCGGGCGAAGCGCCAGAACAAGGGGACAGTCTGGTCCCCGGGCCGCACGACGCGTTCATCCCAGCCGCTGGCGGCCCAGTGTTCGATCAGAACGTCGGCCACGCCGGAGGCCCCGAACGGCTGCGGGCGGACCCAGATCACGTCGATCTGCCCGCCGGCCGGCACCGGTGTCGTCGTCACACCCAGGTCGTGCATCGACGTCAGACCGGCCAGCCGGTCCGCTGCGCCCGCCCTGACGGCCTCGACCAGATCGGCCATCGCCGGGTAGTGGGCGGCGGTGTACTCCGCCACCCGCTCGCTGATCCGCGGCCAGCTCACCGTGTCGAACCGTTCGAGGGCCCGCGACCGGAAGTTCACCCGGCCAGCATCCCACGGGACGGGTGTCCGACCGCGAGGTCAGCGGATGGTGACCTGCAAATGGGTGGCGGTTCGGGCGGCGCCGATGGCGTCGGGGCGGGCGTCGATCATGGTCAGGTGGCTCAGGGCCGGGAGGGTCAGGAGGCCGTCGACGGATTGGAGGTCGTGGGCTGTGAGGTGGGTCAGGTGGGGGAGGGCGGCCAGGGCCTTCAGCCCGGCCGGGGTGGGGGTGCCGATGAACTCGACGCGGCGGAGGTGGGGGAGGCGGACGATGGGGCAGGCGATGCTGACGTTGTTCCTGCTGCTGTCGCTGGACGGGATCGCCGACACGTTGCAGGCCGGCCGCGAGGTGACGGCTGACCGCGCTGCAGGAGGCTCACGAGGAGAACTGGGGCGACAAGGCTCCCAGCAGCTCACCCGCCTCCAGCTGCTCAGCAGTGAACTGGAGAGACGCCTGCCACAGGAGAGCGTGCCGAGTCCGCGGAGCACGGAGAAGGAACTCCTGAAAGACTGAGGCCGAGGTGATCCACCTCGAGCCGGACATCCACCGGCCCGCCTCTTGAGGGATTGGATCGGCCGTGGGCAGCTACGGGTGGCAGATCGTTCTGGTCGTGTTCCTGGTGCTGCTCAACGCGGCCTTCTCCGGCAGCGAGATGGCGCTGATCTCGCTGCGGGACAGCCAGCTGCAGCGGCTGGAGCGCAAGTCGCGGACCGGGGCGACCCTGGCCAAGCTGGCGCGGGATCCGAACCGCTTCCTGGCCACGATCCAGATCGGCATCACGCTGGCCGGCTTTCTCGCGTCGGCGTCGGCCGCGGTCTCGCTGGCCAAACCGCTGACCGGGCCGCTGTCGTTCCTGGGCAGCGCCGCCGAGCCGGTGTCGATCGTGCTGGTCACCATCGTGCTGACCTTCTTCACGCTGGTGGTGGGCGAGCTCGCTCCCAAACGGATCGCCATGCAGCGGGCCGAGGGGTGGGCGCTCATGGTGGCGCGGCCGCTCGACTTTCTCTCGACGCTGGCCCGGCCGGTCAACTGGCTGCTGGGCAAGTCGACCGATCTGCTCGTGCGGCTGACCGGCGTCGACCCGAACGCGACCCGGGAGGAGGTCACCACCGAGGAGATCCGTGATCTGGTGACCCAGCAGCAGGAGTTCACGCCCGAGCAGCGCACCATCATCAGCGGCGCGTTCGAGATCGCCGACCGGGTGCTGCGCGAGATTCTCGTGCCGCGCCGGGACGTGCTGGTGATCCCGGCCGACCTGGACGCGCACGACGCGCTGGCCAAGCTGGTGGCCGGCGGGCACTCCCGCGCGCCGGTGACCGGGCCGATGGGGCTGGACGACGTGCTCGGCGTGACCCACCTGCGCGACCTGATCGACGCGCACGGGCCGGTGCGCGACCACATGTTCGACGCGATCTTCCTGCCGGAAAGCCTGAAGGTCTCCGACGCGATGCTGCAGCTGCGCGGGCAGCGCCAGCAGCTGGCCATGGTGGTCGACGAGCGGGGCGCGATCGACGGCATCATCACGATGGAGGATCTGGTCGAGGAGGTCGTGGGCGAGATCTACGACGAGACCGACCGGGACGTGCAGTCCGTCGTCCGGGAGAGCGACGGCGCGCTGCTGATGCCGGGCCAGTTCCCGATCCACGACCTGCCCGACGTCGGCATCGACATCGAGCGGCTCGAGGACGCCGACTACACGACCGTGGCCGGGCTCGTGCTGGCCAAGCTGGGTCACATCCCGACCGCGCCGGGCGAGACGGTCGAGATCGACGGGGCCACGGCCGAGATCACCAAGGTCAGCGGCCGCGCGATCACCGAGATCCGCTGGCGGCGACCGGCTTCAGCTCCACAGGAATCCCGTTGAGAACGCTGTTTCCCGACAAGGGGTCGACGACGAGCTCGTCGGTGAGCACGTTGGAGTTGACACCCGGATGGGACGCCGCCACCTGCATGCGCGTGCCCGGTACGCCGTGACCCCACCCGTGCGGCAGACTCACCACGCCCGGCATGACCGCCTCGGTGATCTCGACCGTCGCGCACACCACCCCGACGCGTGAGGTCACCTGAGCCTCGTCGCCCGGCGCCAGACCCAGCCGAGCGGCGTCGACCGGGTTGACCTGCAGCGTGCACCGGTCGCGGCCCTTCACCAGAGCCGGCACGTTGTGCATCCAGCTGTTGTTCGACCGCAGATGCCGGCGCCCGACCAGCACGAGATCTTCGCGCTGCCGGGACAATGCCGCGTGCAGACGCGCGCTTTCGGCGGCGAGAGGTGCCGGGCACAGCTCGACCGTCCCGCTCGGCGTCCGCAACACCTCCGGGAGCCGCGGCTGCAGCGGCCCGAGGTCGATGCCGTGCGGGCTGGCGATCAACTTCTTCAAGGTCAACCCCTCCGGCCGTACGCCGAACAGGTCACCGTAGGCGCCGGTGCGCACGGCCACGTCGAGGAGCCGCTCGGCCGGATGATCACCGGTGACCAAACCGCGGAGATCCTCCACCGGCCGCCCGAGCGGGCCGGCGGCCCTTTCCAGCAGGCGCGTGAGCATCTCCTCGTGCACGTCGCCGGTGGTGCGCGCCGAGATGATCATCGTGAGGCGGGCCAGGATGTCGCACTCGTCGAGCGCCCCCGGATCGGCCGGCACCGCGGGCGGGGAGTAGGCGGCGAAGTTGCGTACGGCCAGGGCCAGGAACGAGAAGTCGTAGTGCCCCTTCCGGGTGGCGTCGGTGGGCGGCAGGATCACATCGGCGTGCCGGGTCGTCTCGTTGAGGTACGGGTCGACGCTGACCATGAAGTCGAGCCCGGCCAGGGCCCGGTCGAGCCGCCCGCTGTTCGGGGTGGACAGCACCGGGTTGCCGGCGATGGTGACGAACGCGCGGACCTGCCCGTCGCCCGGCGTCTCGATCTCGTCGGCCAGCACGGCCACCGGCAGCTCGCCCTTGACCTCGGGCAGCCCGCGGACGCGGCTGTGCCAGCGCCCGGTCGTGAAACCCTTGCCGCCGGGTCTCGCGTTCGGGCGGGTGTGCGCGGCCAGCGGGAACATCACGCCGCCCGGCTTGTCGAGATTTCCGGTCAGCACGTTCACCACGTCGATGAGCCAGCTGGTCAGCGTGCCGAACTCGACCGTGCAGGTGCCGATCCGCCCGTAGACAGCGGCGCTGGGCGCGGCCGCCAGCTCCCGGGCCAGGGCTTCGATCCGCTCGGCCGGGATGCCGCACGCGGCCGCGGCCACCGATGGCGGGAAGTCGCGCGCCAGATCGCGTACGGCCTCGACGCCTGTGACGTGCGGCCCGGCCTGAGTGAGCTCCTCGGCGAAAAGCGTGTGCACGATGCCGAACAGCAGATAGGCATCCGTGCCGGGCCGGATGAACAAATGCTCGTCGGCGTTCTCGGCCGTCCGGGTGCGGCGCGGATCGACCACGATGAAACGCCCGCCGCGCTGCTGAACGGCCTTGAGCCGGCCCGGGAAATCGGCCGCGGTGGCCAGGCTGCCGTTGGACTCCCACGGATTGGCGCCCAGGATGAGCATCAGATCGGTCCGGTCGACGTCGGGCACCGGAATGGCCAGCGGATTGCCGTAAAGATAGCCGCAGGCCACGTGTTTGGGCATCTGGTCGACCGTGCTCGCCGAGAACGTGTTCCTGGAGCCGAGCGCCTTGACCAACGGGGTCACATAGAGCCCGCCGGCCATCGTGTGCACATTCGGATTACCGAGGTAAAGGGCAACGGCATCGGGGCCGTACGCCTCGAGGACCGGCCGCAAGCCGTCGCGTACCGCCTCGAAGGCCTCCTCCCAGCTCACCTCGACGTGCTCGCCGTCGCGGCGCACCAGCGGACGGCGCAGGCGATCCGGGTCGTCGCTGAGCGCGCCGAACGTGGCCCCCTTGGGGCAGACGAAGCCGTGACTGAACACGTGGTCGCGGTCGCCGCGGGCCGCCACCACCCGCTCGCCGGCGATGGTGAGCTCCAGGCCGCAGGCGGCCTCGCAGAGCGGACAGGTCCGGTACGCCGTGCGCGTGGTCGCCTCAGCCATCGTGTCATGGTGCCATGCTTCGACGATCTTCGAGCTGGTTGCGGCTGTGAGATAGACAGGCTTGCATGCGAAGACTACTGACGGCGGCGGCGGTCGCCGTGACACTGGTCGTCGGCGTGGCCGGGAGCGCGATCGCCGCGCCTTCACCGGCGGCGGCCGACTCGAACGGTGGATGGTCCGTGGTGGACGGGCGGCTCACCTGGAAGGCCGACAAGCGGGTGCCGATGGGCGACGCGGCGGTCGAATTCTGGTCCGGTAACAAACGACTCGGCACGGCGAAACCGCATCCGGACGGGCGCACGTTCACGCTCTCGGGCGCCCCCGAATCCCTGGAAGACCTTTCGGTCCGGGCCGCGGGCCGGCGCCTCGACGCCGACCCGCCGCGAGCCCTTTCGAAGACCATTCCGGCCAAGCCGGCGGCTCAGGCCGCGGCGGGTGTGGATCCGGGCCGGCCGGGGCCCTACAAGACGGCCACGTCGGAATACGAATTGGACCCGGTGAAGCTCGAATATGAGGCGCCGGTCGAGATGAAGGCCGTCGTCGTCGCCCCGACCAACGCCGGCGGGAAACGGCCGCTCGCGCTCTTCCTGCACGGCCGCCACTCGGTCTGCTACCAGGGCGACGACGAGGACGTGCCGCAGGAATGGCCGTGCCCGGAGGGGACGCTGCCGATCCCCAGCTACCGCGGCTACCTTCAGGCGCAGCAACTGCTCGCCTCGCAGGGCTACGTGACCGTGTCGATCTCGGCCAACGGGATCAACGGCCAGGACTGGGTCAGCGAGGACGGCGGCGCGGCGGCCCGGGCCGCTCTCGTCGCTCACCACCTGGCCTACTGGGCGTCCAAGCCGCAGGTCGATCTGTCCAAGACGTACCTGGTCGGGCACTCGCGGGGCGGTGAGGGCGTGAGCCGGGCCGCGATGGTGGCCGATCCGCGGTGGACCATCCGCGGGCTGCTGCTGATCGGGCCGACCCTGTTCGGGCACAACCCGGTGCCGGACGTGCCGTCGGCGACGATCCTGCCCGGCTGCGACGGCGACGTCTTCGACCTGCAGGGCCAGATGTACATCGACGAGACCCGCGGCGTGAGCCGGGGCAAGGCGCTGCACAGCTCGCTGTACTTCGTCGGCGCCAACCACAACTTCTTCAACACCGAATGGACGCCGGGCCAGGCGGTCGCGCCCGCCTCGGACGACTTCTACAGCGGCGACGAGACGGATCCGGTCTGCTCGCCGGGCACGCCGACCCGGCTGACCGCGGCCCAGCAGCAGACGGCCGGGGCGACCTACATCGCGGCCGCGGCCCGCCTGTTCGTGCAGGACGACGACCGGGTGCTGCCGTTGCTCGACGGGACCGGCGTGCGCGCCCCCTCGGCCGATCCGGCCCGGGTGCTGAGCCACGCGCTCGGCGGCCGGCGGAGCCCGGTGCTCATCCCCACGCCCAAGGTCAAGGGTGTGCGGATCTGTGAGCAGGTCACAGATGTGGCCGCGCGCTCGTGCCTCGACCCGGAGGACATCGACTCGCGGATCGGGCACTTCACAACCTTCGGCCCGATCATCCCCGAGCCGGGCCGGTGGGCGGCCGATCTGCGGTGGACCTCGGCCGGCAAGCCGCAGAAGGCCGTCCTGCCGAGTCCGGTGCGGGTCGACAGCGGCACCCTCGCCCTTCGCGTGATCGTTCCGCCCAACTCGGCCGGCACGACGTTCGGGGTCACGGCCGTGGCGGCCGGCGGGCGCCGGGTGGCGCTCGGTGACGTACGGCTTGACGGTCTGCCCGGCACGGAACTGACCACCTCCTACTGGGGGCAGGAGGTCCGGTTGCGCATTCCGCGGCTGACGGTGGCGGCGCTCGAGTTCACGCCCCGGACCGGGTCCGGCCAGGCGTTCGTGCTCGACGCGTGGGCGTACGGCCGAGGGACCCCGCCGCCCGGACCGGCGAACCTGCCGCACCTCGACATCGGCAATCTGACCGTCGCCGAAGGCGACTCCGGGACCAGGACGTACCAGGTGCCGGTGACCGTCGACGGGCGCGGGAGCGGGCAGGTGCGGTTCTTCCTGGTCGACGCGGTGACGTACGAGGTCGAGCGGACCTGGCTGGTGACGGTGAACCGCTCGACCAGCGTGCCGCTGAAGGTCACCGGCGACACGGCCTACGGCGACGGGGAAGGCGAGTACCTGCTGGCCAAGGCCGAGCGGAACTTCCAGATCCGCGACTACATCGGCGGGATCACGGTCACCAACGACGATCCCGAGCCGCAGGTCAGCGCGGCCGTACGGACCGACCGCGAACCCGAGGGCACGGCGCTGGCCTGGGATCTGCAGCTCTCCGGGCCGGTCGAGACGCCGTACTTCGTCGGGGCCCAGCCGGTCCCGCCGGCCACCGGGGCCGAACTGTCCAGCACCGACGTCGACCCCGTCTGGTTCACCGACGTGGCCTGGGAGGACCCGGAGCCGTCACGGCCGCTGTCCGCCACCGCGGCGCTGCCCTACGCCGTCTTCGAACCGGGCACGTCCACCGGCTCGCTGGTCGTGCCGACGATCGTCGACACGCTCACCGAGCCCGACGAATCGGTCGTGCTGGAGGTGACGCCCGACCTTGTGCTGACCGGAACCGTGAGCGGAAGCTGACCGTCATGACCAATCACGTGTACCGGCTCAGCGAGGTCGTCGGCAGCAGCCCGACGAGCATCGACGACGCGATCCGCACCGCGGTCCAGAAGGCGGCGCAGACCGTGCGCAACATCGAGTGGTTCGAGACCCAGGAGATCCGCGGCCAGGTGGTGGACGGCGACGTCGCCCACTTCCAGGTCCGCCTGAAGATCGGCTTCCGGGTCGAGGACTGATTTCCTTTTTGATTCACCTGGCCATGGCCTTGATAACCCGCGGCCCGCGGGGCGACTCTGAGAAGTGGCGTTCGAGGAGGCGCGGCCATGGTCAGGACGAAGGTAGTCGTCGGCATCGACGGATCGGCCGGTTCCAGCGCGGCGGTGCGGTGGGCCGCCACGGAGGCCCGGATGAGACAGGCCGAGCTTCGGGTGCTGATCGCCCGCCACCGCACCGATTCCTTCGCCTTCGACGCCCGCGCCGGCGACACGCCGGCGGAGATCCACACCGCGGTGCAACAGGCCCGTGCGATCGCACCGGGCCTGGTGGTACGCGGCGTCGCGCTGCCCGGATACGCGGTGCCGGTGCTGCTGCACGCGGCCGAGGACGCGGCGCTCGTGGTCCTCGGCAGCCACGGCGGGCGCAACTTCTTCGGCCAGGCCCACGGATCGGTGTGCAGCCAGGTCGCCACCCAGGCCCGCTGCTGCGTGGTCGTGGTGCGCGGCGGCTCCCCGGACAACGGCCCGGTGATCGTCGGCGTCAACGACGACCCGGACGCGGGCACGATCATCGGGCGTGGTTTCGAGGAGGCCGCCCTGCGCGACGCGCCGCTGGTCGCGGTCACCGCCCACGAGAACGGCAGCCCGCGGGTCACCCCGGACGCCGAGGAAACCCTCGGGGCCGAGATCGATCTCCAGCTCGACCCCTGGCGGGAGAAGTACCCGCGGGTGCGGGCCACCCGCGAGGTGGTGGGCGGGCACGCCGACAAGGTGCTCGTGCAGCGCAGCCGGGAAGCGCAACTGGTCGTGGCCGGGGCCCGGCAACAGGGCGCGCTGCTCGGCCCGGTCGGCATCCGGCTGCTGCAGCGAGCTGAATGCCCGGTATTGATCGCGCGAGGGTGACGCCGTCCAGGAAAATGTCATACCCGTGCGGGACGATTCCCCACATGAATTCACCCGCGATCGAAACCACGGGTCTGGTGAAGACCTTCGGCGACAACCGCGCGGTCGACGGCGTCGACCTGACCGTGCCCTCGGGCACGGTCTACGGCCTTCTCGGGCCGAACGGAGCAGGCAAGACCACAGTGGTCCGGATGCTCGCGACGCTGCTGCGTCCCGACGGCGGCACGGCCCGCGTCTTCGGCCACGACGTGGTCAAGGCGGCCGACGAGGTCCGCAGCCGGGTCAGCCTCACCGGGCAGTACGCGTCGGTCGACGAGGACCTGACCGGCACGGAGAACCTCGTGCTGCTCGCCCGCCTGCTCGGGCACGGCCGGGCCGCGGCCCGCGACCGGGCGGCCCAGCTGCTGGCCGCGTTCGGGCTCAGCGACGCGGCCGACCGGCAGATCAAGAAATACTCGGGCGGCATGCGGCGGCGCATCGACATCGCCGCCAGCATCCTCAACACGCCCGACCTGTTGTTCCTGGACGAGCCGACGACCGGGCTCGACCCGCGCAGCCGCAACCAGGTGTGGGACATCGTGCGCATCGTGGTCGCCAACGGCACGACCGTCCTGCTGACCACGCAGTACCTCGACGAGGCGGATCAACTGGCCGGGCGGATCGCGGTGATCGACCACGGCCGGGTGATCGCGGAGGGCACGCCGGGCGAGCTCAAGTCGTCGATCGGCGCCGGCACCGTCCACGTCCGCCTGCGTGACGCCGCCCAGCGCCCGGCCGCCGAGCGCGTGCTGGCCGAGGAGCTCGGGACCGCCGTGCAGCTGTCAGCCGATCCGGTCGCTCTGACGGCCCGCGCCGACGGCTCTTCGCAGGGGGCCGCCGCCCAGGCGTCGCGGGCGCTGGCCCGCCTGGCCGAGGCCGGGATCGTCGTGGACGACTTCTCGCTGGGCCAGCCCAGTCTCGACGAGGTCTTCCTGGCCCTGACCGCTTCGACCTCTCAGGCGGTGTCGGCATGACCACCACCTCGCCCACCTACACGCCCTCGGCCGACACCTTCAGCGCCGTGCTGTCCCGCAGTGCCGCGCCGCCGCGCCCCAGCGCCCTGTCGGCCTCGCTGACCTTCGGCTGGCGGGCCGTCCTGAAGATCAAGCACGTCCCCGAGCAGCTCTTCGACGTCACCGCGTTCCCGATCATCATGACGCTGATGTTCACCTACCTGTTCGGCGGCGCCCTGGCCGGCTCGACCAGCGAATACCTGCAGTTCTTCCTCCCCGGCATCATGGTCACCAGCGTCGTCATGATCACCATGTACACCGGCGTCGGCCTCAACACCGACATCGAGAAGGGCGTCTTCGACCGCTTCCGCACCCTGCCCGTCTGGCGCCCGGCCGCCCTGGTCGGCATGATCTTCGGCGACGTCCTGCGCTACATCCTGGCCGCCACCACCATCATGGTCGTCGGACTGATCCTCGGCTTCCGCCCCGCCGGCGGCGTGATGGGCGTGCTGGGCGGTATCGGCCTGCTGGTCGTCTTCTCGTTCGCCTTCTCCTGGATCTGGACCATGTTCGGCTTGTTCCTGCGCTCCGAGAAATCCGTCATGGGCGTCAGCATGCTGGTCCTGTTCCCCCTGACCTTCCTCAGCAACGTCTTCGTCGAACCCAGCACCATGCCCGGCTGGCTACAGGCCTTCGTCAAAATCAACCCCATCAGCCACCTGGTAACCGCCATCCGCTCCATCATGGCCGGCAACCCCGACATGCCCGAGATCATGTGGACCTTCGCCGCCAGCGCCCTGCTGGTCCTCATCTTCGGAGCCATAACCATGCGCCTCTACAACCGCAAGTGAGAGATCGGTTCGCGCCCAGCACCTTCGAGCTGTGGGAACCCATGTTCGACATCCAGCCCGACCGAGAGCCGGAGCCTCGGCGGAGGCCGTACGCCGAGCCCCGCCGGTCTCGCCTCCCGCTCTCGGAGCCGCCCGCCCCACCGCGCACCTGGTGGGGCACGATCCCCGGCCAGCTGTCGATCTTGGTCATGGTCGGCGGCGTCATCCTGGTCCTACTCGCGCTGGCCGGCGTGGCCGGGCCACGGGCATAGATACGACGAAGGCCCGCACCGTAGGGGGCGGCCAGGGACTTCAACGCGATCGTCGAGGGTACGCCCGGGCTCGTCGGGGAGGCGGCAGGTCAGCGGTTGGCCTGGCGGGGGCGGCCGCCGGGTGTGAAGCGGGCGGCGGCTGCTCAGCGGGCGCGGCGGAGCGACTGTTGCCAGAGGATCTGGCGGATCTCGTGGGTCTGGCCGTCCGGGTAGTTGTCCAGGAGGGCGTGCAAGTCGTTCAGCTCGGCGTGGCCTGTGTAGGTGGCGAGCTCGGCCGCCAGTTGCCGGCGGCGCTTGCGGTTGGCGCGGCGCAGCAGGAATTCACACTCGTACATGAGAAGGCGGGTTCGCAGCTCCATTGCCACTCCTTGGAGCCAAGGTACGCCTTCCGCGCGTCCGGGTGAAGATGTTCCCTGGACAGCGCAACTAGGTGGGGCGGCGGGGCAGGATCAGCGGGGTTTCGGTGCGCGGGTGGGGGAGGACCTCGACCTCGTGCTGGTAGACGTCGGTCAGCAGGTCCTCGGTGAAGATCTCGGCCGGTGGGCCCTCGGCGCGGCCCCGGCCGGCGGCCGGCGGGGCCATCCCGGGCAACAACCTCGGCTGGACGCCGACCGCGGCCGTCGCCGCGAGCAACCTGCAGGCGGCCGCCGGTGTGCGGAATGCGGTAACGCCGGGCAGCCCGGCCGCGCCAGTTCAGGGTCTGGGTACCAGCCGCCTGAGACCGGCCGGGGATACCGAAATTATCCCCGGCCGGCTGGGTCCATCGTAAGGAGCAACATGATCGTCCGAGGCGTGCTGGCCACGGTTCTTCTTCTCGCGGTGACCCCGGCGCCCGCGCAGCGGCCCGGGGGACACCGGCGTGCGCTCGTCCGCAACGCCGGAACCTGCGGCTGAACGGGACCGGCTCGGTCACGGTGACCGGCCCATTCGGCTGGAAGCTCGCGCTTCTACTCCTTCGACGGTATCGAGGACGCGCGGACGTGGACGTGTTCTCCGAGCTCGGCACCGCCTACCCGGAGGATGTGGCGCTCCTCAGAGCTCGAGCGTCTGCTCGATGATCCGGAGTTTGTGGCGGGCCATCGCCAGGTTGGCGTTGTCCCGCCGCAGCACCAGATAGATGAACAGGCCCTTCCCGTTGCGCCCGGTCACCGGCCGCATCAGGTGATATTGCGAGTCCAGCGTGACCAGGATGTCCTCGATGCGCTCGCGGATGCCCAGCATGTCCATCGTGCGCAGCTTGGCCCGCAACACCTCGGTGTTGGCCGCGGCGGCCACGGTCACGTCGAGCTCCCGGCTTCCACCGGCGACGCCCAGGGCCATCCCGCTGTCCGTGTCGACGACGGCCGCCGCCATCGCCCCGCCGACCTGCAGCGCGTCCTTGAGCGCCACGTCCATCTCCGCCATGTGTCAGACCCTCCACAGTGTCGTCGCCTGACCCGAGGATGTCCGACTTTTTCGATGACCGATCGCACACTCTGTCCGGTCGCCCGCGCGCTGTGAGACGAAGCTCATTTCGTACGCCAGACAAGTTGCAGTTTTGTGCAATTGTGGAGTTCGCGTTGTCCGTCCCGCTCTATCAGGCCAAGGCCGAGATGTTCCGCGTGCTCGGGCACCCGGTCCGCATCCGCGTGCTCGAGCTGCTGCAGAACGGCCCGCGCCCCGTCCGCGACCTGCTGGCCGAGATCGACGTCGAGGCCCCCGGCCTCTCCCAGCAGCTGGCCGTCCTGCGCCGGGCCGGCATCGTGGTCACCTTCAGGGACAAAGGCCTGGTGATGTACGCCTTGAGCACCCCCGCGGTGGCCGATCTGCTGGCCGCGGGCCGCCGTATCCTCCGCGAGGTGCTGACCGACCGCGAGGAACTCCTCAAGCTCCTGTCTTGATCACCGACACGGTGCTGACCGGGGCCGGGTTGAGCTTGCTCATGGTGGTGCCCTTGTCACCCCAGGACCCGTCGGTCCAGCGCGCCTCCCGCTCGGCCAGCAGCGCGTTGTAGGCCGCGGTCGAGAGCCGGTCGAGCCGCAGACTCCAGGCCACACCGGTCCCTTCCGGCTTGGTCGAACCGAGATAGATCGTGTACGGCGCGGCGACCCTCTCGACGATGTCCACCTTGCCGTCGAGATAGCACCGCCCGTTCACACAGACCAGAACGGCCACCACGGTGCTGTCCGAACGCACATCCGCGGCCGACATCGTGAACCGCGCGTCGAACGGATACGGCACCTTGCTCCCGTTCGCCGGACTGACGATCCGCGTCACCACGGCCTTCGCCGGCGCTTTGGCCGGAGCCGCCGCTTGGGTCGGAGCCGCCCTCTGGGTCGGAGCCGTCGCTTTGCTCGGAGCCGCCCCCTTGGTCGGTGGCGTCGCGGCCGTCGCCGTCGGTGCCGCCGCAGTGGCACCGGCGGACGGTGCGGTGCTCGTTCGTGTCCGTGTCTGCCCTTGCTGCCCAGCCTGCGCGGGCACCGACGCCACCGGCGCGGCCGACTCCTCCGTGCCGCTGGGCCGCGTGAGGATCGCGGTCGCCGCGATCACCGCCCCGACCAGGATCCCCGCCCCCGCGATGATCCACGACTTCCTGCTCGTGTCACGCCCGTCGGCACCGTCCCCTTGCCCGCCGCGTTCCAGCGTGCGGTGCTGGATGGCGGCCGGCCGGCTCGGGGCGTGCTCGGATGCAGGTCGCGGGTTCGTGGTCGGCGGGGTCTGGCCGGCGGTTTGCCCGTCCACGTCGTGCCCGTTGGTGAGCGAACCGATCGAATGCGACATCGGCAGTGACGTCGCCGGCTCGGAGGGGGCCGATGCTGCCGGAGCGGCCGACGTCGGCGGCGCATCCGGAATGCCGATCAGGGGTCCGGGTTTCTGGCTGGTGACTCCGCCCTCCGGACCGGCGTTGCCGGCGCCCGGATTCGATCCAGCCTGGCCGGCGTCGGCGTTCACATAGGCGCGGGCGTGGGCGACCACCCAATGGTCGGCACCGAGGGGCGCCGCTCCGTGTTCGGCGACCCGGGCGAAGTTGGTTCGGGCGACGTGCCGGTTTCCGAGTTCGTCGGCTACCACGGCCAGGTCGTAAGCCAGCATGACGGCCAGCGGATCCGACGCGACCAGCCGATGGCCCGCCGCCTGGGCCTCCTCGAGGAGCCGCCGCGCCGCCATCGGGTCCCCGGCCTCGGCATGCAGGCCGGCCAGCTCCCGCATCGCGGCGATAAGCTCCGGCTCGCCGCCGGCCAGCGCCGCCCGGTTGCCCTCAACAGCGCGTTCGAGCAGCTCCCGCGCCTCGTTCGCCTCGCCCGCGGCGACCAGTTCCCGGGCTTGCCGACGAGCCTGCGGCAGCATGTTGATCTCGAACACCCCGCCATGCTGCCTGCCCCGCGCGACGCGCGCCACCCCGAAGCCGTACCGCCGGCCTTGCGCTAGAGCGTGTCGTCAAAGGGTCATAGCCACTGGAGCAAGGCGGCGATGGTGACGGTGGCCGTGAATGAGGCGAGGGTCTCGGGTGCTGTAGCCCTTGTCGACGATGACGTGGTCCGGACGGGTTCGCGCCCGTCCCGGACCACGCCGCTGCACGCTGATGGCGTCCATGACCTGCTCAACCTGGGTGCAGTCGTTGACGTTGCCGCCGGTCAGCGCGAACGCCAGAACCCGGCCCGCGCTGTCGCAGGCGGCATGGATCTTCGTGGCCAGCCCGCCCCCGGATCGTCCAATGGCGTAATCCCATTTATCCGTTTCGGGGAGCCCTTTTCAGCGCCCGCGCGGCATGTTGATGGGCACGCACGATGCTGGAATCGACCGAGACCCAGCCAGCCGATGTCGCCTGCCGCGTCGGCGTCCGCCTGCGCGCCGGCGAGCATGCGGGTGAACGTGCCGTCCAGGGCCCACCTGCGGAAACGGGTGTAGATCGATTCCCGTTGGCCGTAGCGGTCAGGCACATCACGCCAGAAAGCGCCGGAGCGGATCTTCCAGACCATGCCGTTGAGGACCCGGCGGTCGTCGTCACACGGACGACCACCGGTCACCGTTGACGGCAGGTACCGCGACAGCGAGTCCCCTTCAGAATCGGTCACTCATACCGGCGGATCACGCCGTACATCATCCACGGTCATGATCCTTTGAAGACACGGTCTAGGCCCTGGCGGGGAGCTCGCTCAGCATCGTGTCCCAGTGGCCGTAGCTGGCGGTGCCGTGGCCGGCGCCGGGGAGCCAGGTCATGGTGGCGGTGGGGATGTGCTCGGCGTGCCAGTGGCCGTTGGCCGGGGTGACCAGGCGGTCCCGGTCGCCGTAATAGAGGTGGACGGGGACGCGGATCGCTGACACGTCGATGTCCCAGCGGGCGCCCCAGGAGACGTTGTCACGGGCGTAGCCGTCGAGGGAGGGCAGGCCCGCGCGCAGGTCGGCGGCCCACAGGCGGCGCTTGCCGCCGTCGAGCCAGGCGAAGTCGTCCGGTGGGGCGCCGTCCAGGAAGGCCGCGATCAGGGCGTCGTCGTCGTCGATGTCGGGCAGGGGGCCGTTGTCGGCGGCGAGCATCGTGCGGAAGCCGGCCAGCGCCTCGTCGATCTGCCCGGCCTCGGCGAGGGCGAGCAGGTCACGTTCCGGGTCGTCCAGGTCGGCGGGGTTGATGAGCGACCACGGCCCGATGCCCGCGGCAACGGCGACGTGGGTCACCCGGTCCGGATCGGCGAGGGCGGTCGCCAGCGCGTACGGCCCGCCGCCGGAGACGCCGGCGGTGGCGAATTGGCCGATGCCCAGCGCGTCCGCGATCCGCAAAGCGTCGGCGCCGACCGAGGCCAGACCCGGCGGCGTCACGGGTGCGTCTGCGTAGCCGGGCCGGTCGAAAGCGACCAGCCGGACCCCGTGCCGCTCTGCCTCCGCGTCGACCAGGCCGGCGGCGAGCCGCGAAGCGGGCGTTCCATGGTGGAACACCACGGGCGTCCCGTCCGGATCGCCACTCTGCCGCACCGCTACCCGGCGCCCGTCCGTGAACTCCACCGATGGCATGCCGCGCAGCCTAATCGCCCACGGCCATCAGCCCGGCCCCGCGACCGGCCGGCGGCGGGAACCGCTGTCGATCAGCCAGCAGCGGCCGGATCGATCTGCGTGGCTGTGGCCGGGGCCGGTCACCGTGGCCGTGATCGGGCGGCGTGGTGGAGCCGCTGTCGATACGCTCCCGCGATGGACGACAGGGTGCGCGTCGCGGTGGTCGGGGTCGGGAACAACACCTCGGCGCTGGTGCAGGGAATCAACTTCTATCGGCGGACCGGCAGTCTCGTCGGCCTGCATCGGCCGGAGATCGGCGGGCTGGGTGTGGGGGACATCGACTTCACCGCCGCGTTCGCGATGTCCGCGGCCAAGGTCGGCCGGGATCTGCACGAGGCGATATTCGAACCGCCCAACAACTTTCCGCGGCTCGGGGCGGAGCTGGCCGCCGGCGGCGTGACGGTGGAGCGCGGGCTGGTCGACCCGAGCGGGATCGAGCGGGTGGCCCAAGTGCTGAGCGGAGCGGAGGTTCTGCTCTACTCCGCCCCCAGTGGCCGCCCGGCGATCGCGCACGCGTACGCCCGGGCCGCCCTTGAAGCGGGCGTCGCGTTCATCAACACCACCTCCGATCCGGTCGCGCGGGACCAGTCGTTGCTCACGCGTTTCGAGGAGGCCGGTCTGCCGCTGATCGGTGATGATCTGGCCAGCCAGTTCGGTGTCTCGGTGCTGCACGGCGCCCTGCTGCGGCTGCTGGCCGAGCGCGGGCTCACGCTGACCAGTTCGTACCAGGTCAATCTGGGTGGCACCGAGGACTTCCGCAACCTGGTCGAGCACCCCGACACCAAGAAGCAGTCCAAGCTGAACGCGCTCGGCGCCGACGACCGGGTCGCCGTGGCGCCGCTGGGCTATCTGCCGCACCTGAAGTCGCAGAAGATCGCGCACCTCAACCTGGAGGCGCAGGGCTGGGGCGCGACCGAGGTGAGTCTGGACGTGCGGCTGCGGGTGCACGACCCGAGCGGCGCCGCCGGTGTGAACATCGATCTGATCCGCCTGGCGGCGGTCGCGCTGCGTTCGGGGCGGGGCGGCTATGTGGCGGAGGCGGCCGGGCATCTCAAGTCGCCGCCGGGCGCCGCGGTCTGAGGGTCAGGACGGCTGGTGGGCGCCGGTGAACATGTCGAGGACGCTCTGCGGGGTCTCAGCGCCGAAGATGACCTCGAAGTCGCGGGCGCCCTCGGCCGCTTCCTCCTCGCTGCGGGGGAAAAGCGCCCGCTCGTACTCGGTGAGCGCGGCCTCGACGTCGCCCGGGTGGGCGGCGATCGCCTTGGCCAGCTCGGCGCCGTCGTACATGGCCAGGTTGGCGCCCTCGCCGTTGGGCGGTGACAGGTGGGCGGCGTCGCCGAGCAGGGTCACGCCCGGCACCCGCTCCCAGCGGTGGCCGATCGGCAGGGCGAACAAGGGCCGCAGCACGGGCGGGGTCTCGCCGTCGGTGATCAGCGCGGTGAGCTCGGGGGCCCAGCCGGCGAACTCCTCGGCGATCCGGGCGGTGGCCGCGGCGGCGTCGGTGAAGTCGATGGCGGCGAACCATTCCTGCGGCCGGGTCAGGGACACGTACGTGTGCAGGACGCCGTGGGCCTCGCGGTGGGCCTGGATGCCCTGGCCGGGCACGGGCGCGAGCAGGGCGCCGGGGCCGACCGCCCGTGCGCCGGCCGGGTGGCGCTCGTCGGCGTCGTAGAGGTAGGTCTCGACGAACGAGGTGCCGTAGTACGCCGGCTGGGCGGGGGAGACCAGCGGCCGTACGCGGGACCAGGCGCCGTCCGCCCCGACGAGCACCTCGGCCGTCGCGGTGGAGCCGTCGGCGAAACTGAGCTCGTGCCGGCCGCCGCCGAGCGGGCGGATCGCGCTGACCTTGTGCCCCCAGCGGACCGTGCCGGCCGGGAGCGAGTCGAGCAGCATCTGCCGCAGGTCGCCGCGGAGGATCTCGGGCCGGTGACCGGCGCCGTCGTCGGGTTCGTCGTAGAGCACCGTGCCGTCGGCGGCGACGATCCGCAGCGCCTCGGCCCCTTCGTGGACCAGGGCGCGGAATTCCTCGTACAGCCCGGCGTCCTTCAGCGCCAGCTGGCCGTTGTGCTCGTGGATGTCGAGCTGGCCGCCCTGGGTGCGCGCCGCGGCCGAGGCGTCGGCCTCGTAGACGGTGGCGGCGATGCCGTGGACGTGCAGGACGCGGGCGAGCGTGAGGCCGCCGAGCCCGGCGCCGATGATCGTGAACATGAGTGGACCCTTTCTCTGGAACGTCGTTCCAGTCAAGCTTGGAACAACGTTCCGGGCATGTCAAGATGGGGGCATGCCAGCTAGGACGCGGAACACAGAGCGGCGCGAGGACGCGCTGTCCCGGGAGCGCATCGTGGCCGCCGCGGTGGCGATGCTCGACGAGTCGGGCGAGGGCGGCCTGACCTTCCGGGCGCTCTCGGCGCATCTGCGGACCGGGGCCGGCGCGATCTACTGGCACGTCGCCAACAAGGACGAGCTACTGGTCGCGGCCACCGAGGAGGTCCTGGCCGGCGCCATCGCGGCCGAGACGGCCGAGCACACGCCCGAGGACGCGATCCGGGCCCTGGCCCTGGGCGTCTTCGACGCCGTCGACGAACACCCCTGGGCCGGTACGCAACTGGCCCGCGTCCCGGTGCAGCCGGCCATGGTCCACGTCTTCGAGCGCCTCGGCCGCCAGATCCAGGCCCTCGGCGTCCCGCTGGCCGACCAGTTCACGTGGGCGTCGGCGCTGCTCAACTACATCCTGGGCGTCGCCGGGCAGAACGCCGCGCTGGCCCGCACGGTCGCGCCCGGCACCAACCGCCCCGAGTTCCTCGGCGAGATCGCCTCCCAGTGGTCACGGCTCGACCCGGCCGAGTTCCCGTTCATCCGCGCCGTGGCCGACCAGCTGCCCGCCCACGACGACCGCGACCAGTTCCTGGCCGGCATCGACCTCATCCTGGCCGGCGTCACCGCGCTGCGCGGCGCCGTGCCACGTCAGTCGCGGGGTCAGTAGGTGGCGCGGCCGCCGCTGATGTCGTAGACGGCGCCGGTGGAGAAGGAGACCTTGTCGGAGGCGAGCCAGGCGATCAGCTCGGCCACCTCGGAGGCCTGGCCCGTACGCTTCATCGGGATCAGGCTGGTGATGTGGGCCAGGGCCTCGGGCGAGGTGGCCGCGTTCATCGGGGTCTCGATGACGGCCGGGGCGATGGCGTTGGCCAGCACGCCGGTGGTGGCCAGCTCCTTGCCGAGCGACTTGGTCAGGGCGATCACCGCCGCCTTGGAGGCCGAGTAGGGCGACATGTTCGGGTTGCCGTCCTTGCCGGCGATGCTCGCGAGGTTCACGATCCGGCCCCAGCCGCGCGCGATCATGCCGGGCACGAAGGCCTGACAGGTGTTGACCGTGCCGATCACGTTGACCTCGAAGGTCCGGCGGAAGCCGTCCGGCGGGAGCTCCCACAGCGGCCCGTTCGGCCCGACTATGCCGGCCGAGTTGACCAGAATGTCGACCGGCCCGATCTGCGCAGCGGCGGTCGCGACCGCATCCGCATCGGTCACGTCGACCGGATCGGCAGCGCCGGGCGCGATGTCCCATGTGACGACGTCAATGCCATCGGCAGCCAAGCGAACGGCGGCGGCCGCGCCGAGACCGCTCATGCCGCCGGTGACGACGGCCCGGCGCGGCTCAGTGCGACTCACGCGACACCTTGTCCCCGCTGGACCCGAGCAGGAAGTCCAGATCGGCCCCGGTATTGGCCTGGCCGACCGTGTCCACGTACAGCTTCTCCCACCCGCGGCGCGGCCGCGCGAAAGCCTCGACCGTGGCCGCATCGGGTGCCCGCGCCGCCAGCTCCGCTTCCGGGATGTCGACGTACAACTGCCGCGCCGGAACGTCCAGCACGATGATGTCCCCGGTGCGCACCAACGACAACGGCCCACCGGCCGCCGCCTCCGGCGCCACGTGCAGAACCACCGTGCCGTACGCCGTGCCGCTCATCCGCCCGTCGCAGATGCGCACCATGTCGCGGACGCCGAGCTCGAGCAGTTTCGCCGGCAGCGGCATGTTCGCCACCTCGGGCATGCCCGGATAGCCCTTGGGGCCGCAGCCCCGCAGCACCAGCACGGAGTCGGCCGTCACGTCCAGATCCGGGTCGTCGAGCCGGGCGTGCAGATCCTCCACCGAGTCGAAGACCACCGCCGGGCCGCGGTGCTGGAGGAGTTCCGGCGACGCCGCGGCCGGTTTGATGACCGCTCCGTCGGGCGCCAGGTTCCCGTAGAGAACCGCGATGCCCGCGGCCGGAATCAGCGGTTCCTCGCGCGCGCGGATCACTTCGCGGTCGTACACGAGGGCCGATTCCAAATAGTCGGCCAACGGCCGCCCGGTCACGGTCAGCGCCGCCGGGTCGAGCAGGTCACGGATCTCGGTGAGCACCGCGTGCAGCCCGCCCGCGCGGTAGAAGTCGTCCATCAGGAACCGTCCGGCCGGCAGCAGGTCGACCAGCAGCGGCACCTCCGAGCCGACCGCGTCGAAATCGTCCTGCGACAATTCGATGCCGAGCCGCCCGGCGATGGCCAGCAGATGCACCACCGCGTTGGTCGAGCCGCCGAGCGCGGCCAGCGCCACGATCGCGTTCAGGAACGATCCGCGGCTCAGAATCGTCGACGGCCGCCGTTCCTTCTGCACCATCTCGACGATCAGCACACCGGTTTCGTGCGACATCTCCAGCAGGCGGCTGTCCGGCGCGGGCGTCCCGGCGATCCCCGGCAGGGTCATGCCGAGCACCTCCGCGAGCAGGCCCATCGTCGACGCCGTACCCATGGTGTTGCAGTGGCCCTTGCTGCGGATCATCGACGATTCCGACCGGGTGAACTCGGCCGCGCTCAGCGTGCCCGCGCGCACTTCCTCCGACAGTTTCCAGACGTCGGTGCCACACCCCAGCGGCACGCCCCGGAACGTGCCCGTCAGCATCGGCCCGCCCGGCACGACCACGGCCGGCAGATCGACCGACGACGCGGCCATCAGCAGCGACGGAATGGTCTTGTCGCAGCCGCCGAGCAGCACCACCCCGTCGATCGGATTGGCCCGCAGCATCTCCTCGATGGCCATCGCCGCCATGTTGCGCCACAGCATCGCCGTCGGGCGCACCTGCGTCTCGCCGAGCGACACCACCGGCAGATTGAGGGCGATGCCACCCGCTTGATAGATGCCGTCGGAGACGCTGCGCGCGACCTCGTTGAGGTGCGCGTTGCACGGCGTCAGATCGGACGCGGTGTTGGCGATCGCGATGTGCGGCCGCCCGTCGAAAGCATCGGCCGGCAGCCCGCGCCGCATCCAGGCCCGGTGGATGTAGCTGTTGCGGTCGTTGCCGCCGTACCACTCAGCGCTACGCATGGCCGGACTCTAACCCTCCCGGTGGTCAATACAGAAGACCTCTTTCACAATGACGGAACATCGGTCTAATATCCGGAACATGACCGAGACGCAGGACGCGGACGCCCGGCTGGTCGGCGCCGACCGCGTGCTCGCCGTCCTGGCCGAGCTGGCCCGGCACGCCGACGGCGTCGGTCTCGACGAGATGGCCCGCGTCATGGCCAGCCCCAAGCCGACCGTGCACCGCGCGCTGGCCTCGCTGCGCCGGGCCGGTTTCGCCGCCCAGGACGGCCACGGCCGGTACGTGCTGGGCGACGAGTTCCTGCGCCTCGCCTTCGCCCACCACGAGGCCCGGCCCGACCACGTCCGGGTCGTGCCCGTGCTGCGCGCCCTCAGCGAGCGCTACGGCGAGACCGCCCACTACGCCACCCTCGACGGCCGCTGGGTCGTCTACCGCTCGAAACTCGACCCGCCCACCGGCGCCGTCCGCCTCTCCTCGGTCGTCGGCGGCCGCAACCCGGCCCACACCACCGCCGTCGGCAAGCTGCTCCTCTCCGGCATTCTCCGCAGTGTGCAACAGGTGCGTGACTGGATCGGCGAAACCGCCCTGACCACGCCCACCCCGACCTCCATCGGCTCCGCCGAGGAGTTGTACGCCGAGTTGGCGCGCACCCGGGAGCGCGGGTTCGGCGTCGACAACCAGGAGAACGAGGCCGGCGTGAACTGTCTGGCGGTGCCCGTCTTCCTGAACTCGCCGTCCGAGCCCAGCGGCGCTGTGAGCGTCAGCGCCCTCGCCTACCGCACACCGCTCGACCGGCTCATCGAGGATGTGCCGACCATCAAAGCCATCGTCGAGGACCCCACATGAGCAGCACAGCGCGTTTCGAGGCCCGCCCGGCGACCTCACAGTCGTACAGCCTGGGCGAAGGACCCCTCTGGGACCGTGACCGGAACCGGCTCTTGTGGGTCGACATCGAGGCCGGCCTGGTCTGCGCGGGCCGGCTCGATCGGGACACGGACGCGGTGCGGGTGACCGACACCTGGGAGTTCGGCGATCTGGCGTGCGCGGTCGCGGTGGCCCGTGGGGGCGATCTGCTGGTGGCCGAGCGGCACGACCTGACCTGGGTCCGCCCGGACGGCAGCCGCGAACGGCTCGTGCGCCTGGTCGAGTCGGAGGGCAGCCGGCTCAACGACGGCGCCGTCGACCCGCAGGGGCGCTACCTGGTCGGCAGCATGGCGCTGGACGACCGGCAGGGCCGGGAGCGGCTGCTGCGCTGGGACGGCAGCGACGTCACCGTTCTCGACGACGATCTGACGCTGTCGAACGGGCTGGCCTGGAGCCCGTCCGGCGACCGGCTCTACAGCATCGACTCGATCCCCGGCGTCATCCACGTCCGTGACTATCCGGGCGGCCCGCGCAGCGAGCTGTTCCGGGTCACCGACGGGCTGCCGGACGGGCTCTGCGTCGACAGCGACGGCAACCTGTGGATCGCCGTGCACGAGCGCGGCGAGGTCCGCTGCTTCACGCCCCGCGGCGAGCTGCTCGCCGTCGTCGACGTGGCCGCGCCCAAGACGACCAGCGTCGCCTTCGCCGGCCCGAACCTCGACGTTCTCGTCATCACGGCGGCCGAGGGGCCGCTGTTCACCGCGCGGGTCGGCGCTGTCGGCCTGCACACGCCGTACTGGCACCACTGAAGGGAATCCCGTGCAACTCATGCGTATCGGCGCCGCCGGCGCCGAGAAGCCTGTCGTCCGCGTCGACGAGGGTCACTACGTCGACGTGTCCGACCTGACCGCCGACTTCGACGAGCGGTTCTTCGGGGCGGACGGGATCGCGAGCCTGGCCGGGCCGGTGGCCGAGCGGGTCGCCACCGGCGACGTGCTGCCCTTCGGTGACGTACGGATCGGCGCGCCCATCGCCCGTCCCCACCAGATCCTGTGCATCGGCCTCAACTACAGCGACCACGCGGCCGAGACCGGCGCGGATGTGCCGAGCGAGCCGATCCTGTTCACCAAGTCGCCCAACACCCTGATCGGTCCCGACGACGACGTACGGATCCCGCGTGGCTCCGTGAAGACGGACTGGGAGGTCGAGCTCGGCATCGTCATCGGCTCCCGGACGTCCTATCTGGACTCGCCCGAGCAGGCCCGGGACGCCATCGCCGGCTACGTGCTGGTCAACGACGTGTCCGAGCGCGAGTTCCAGCAGGAGCGCGGCGGCCAGTGGTCCAAGGGCAAGTCGGCCGAGACGTTCAACCCGGCCGGTCCGTGGCTGGTCACCCCGGACGAGATCCCGGACGTACGGAACCTCGACATGTTCCTGGACGTCAGCGGGGTCCGGCGGCAGACCGGCAACACGCGGACGATGATCTTCGACCCGTACTTCATCGTGCACTACCTGTCCCAGTTCCTCGTGCTCGAGCCGGGCGACCTCATCAACACCGGCACCCCGCCCGGCGTCGGCCTCGGCATGAAACCGCCCACGTACCTGAAGCCCGGCGACGTCATGGAGCTCGGCATCGCCGGGCTCGGCACCGCCCGGCAGAACGTGGTGGGCCCCCGCTGATGCGGGCCCTCGTCTTCACCGGGCCCGGCCAGGCCTCGGTCGAACAGGTCCCGCCGCCGGTCGCCGAGCCCGGCCAGGTGGTCATCGACGTCGACCGGGTCGGTGTCTGCGGCACCGACGTCGAGCTGTTCACCGGAGCGATGAGCTACCTGGAGACGGGCGAGTCGTCGTACCCGATCCGGCCCGGCCACGAGTGGTGCGGCGTGGTGACCGCGCTCGGCGACGGCGTCGACCCGTCGTGGCTGGGCCGGCGGGTCACCGGCGACACGATGATCGGCTGCGGGCGCTGCCGGCGCTGCCTGCGCGGGCCGCACTGGGTCTGCGAATCGTTGCGGGAGCTCGGGATCCGCGGTCTGCCGGGCGCGCTGGCCGAGCAACTGGCCTACCCGGCCCGGTTCCTGCACGCGCTGCCCGCCTCGGTCGGCGTCGAGGCCGGGGCGATGGTCGAGCCGGGTGGCAACGCGCTGCGCAGTGTCCTCGCCGCCGGTCTGGCCGAGGGCGACCGGTTGCTGGTGCTGGGCACGGGGACGATCGGGCTCCTGGCCGCCCTGTTCGCGCGGGCCCGGGGCGCCGAGGTGCATCTGATGGGCCTGCCGGGCGCGCGGGCGCTGGACTTCACGAACGTGTGGACCCGGGAGACCCTGCCGGACGGGCCGTGGGACGCGGTCATCGACGCCACCCACGCCACCACCTCGCCCGCGCTGGCGCTGCACCTGGTCGAGCCGGGCCGGCGCGTCGTCTACATCGGATTGTCGTCCACACCGAGCACCGTCGACACCCGCACGATCGTGCTCAAGGACGTCACCGCGGTCGGCATCCTGGGCGCCTCGGCCGGGCTGCCCGGCGCCATCGAGGCGTACGCCTCCGGGGCGGTCGACCCGGGGCCGCTGGTGGCCGCCACGGTCGGCCTGGCGGACATCGTCGAAGTTTTCGAGGGGCGGCGCCGCTACGACGGCGGCCCGAAGGTTCTTGTGGATCCGCGACGTTGAAAGGTCTCTCGCATGTCTGACTTCCAGGGCCTGACCGCCATCGTGACCGGCGGCGCGTCCGGCATCGGCCTGGCCACCGCCACGCTGCTGGCCGGGCGGGGCGCCCGGGTGGCCTGCCTCGACCTGAACCCCGGCGTCGACAAGCCGCTGCTGGGCCTGCGGGCCGACGTGAGCGACGACGCGTCCGTCCGCTCCGCCGTGGAAGCGGCCGTGGCCGAGTTCGGCGGCCTCGACATCGTCGTCAACAACGCCGGCATCGGCGCCCAGGGCACGGTCGAGGACAACGACGACGCGGAGTGGCGGCGCGTCTTCGACGTCAACGTCCAGGGCATGGTCCGTACGTCCCGGGCCGCCCTGCCGTTCCTGCGACGCTCCGCGCACGCCGCGATCGTCAACGTCTGCTCGATCGCCGCCACCGCGGGCCTGCCGCAACGCGCCCTCTACTCGGCGACCAAGGGGGCCGTGCAGTCGCTGACGCTGGCCATGGCGGCCGACCACCTGGCCGAGGGCATCCGGGTCAACTGCGTGAACCCGGGCACCGCCGACACCCCGTGGGTCGGGCGCCTGCTCGAGAAGGCCGACGACCCCGCCGCCGAGCGGGCCGCCCTGGAGGCCCGGCAGCCGACCGGCCGCCTGGTCTCCGTGGACGAGGTGGCCGCCGCGATCGCCTACCTGGCGAGCCCGTCGGCCTCGGCCACCACCGGCGTCGCGTTGGCCGTGGACGGCGGCATGCAGGGGCTCAGGCTGCGGCCGCGCTCATAGCGTCAGTACGAGCTTGCCCCTGACCCCGCCACTTTCGAAGCGGCGGTGCGCCTCGGCCGCCGCTTCGAGCGGGAAGGTCTCACACACCCGCGTCTTGAGCGTCCCGTCGGCGACGCCCGCCACCAGCTCGAGCAGCGCCGCCCGGTCCGGCTCGACGAGCACGAGCGTGTGGTTGTCGTCGTCGATCGGGCGGGTCGCCACGACCACGTCGCCCTTGATCCCGCCGAGGGGGATGGCGTCGAGCACCGCCGGCACCGGCCGGTCCAACTCGGCCCCGCGCGGAATGACACTGTGGACACCCAGCCCGCGCACCCACTCCTCGTCGTCGTGGGTCGCGCACGCCAGCACCATGTGGCCGCGCCGCAACGCCAGCTGGGCCCCGAAACCACCCACGCCGCCGCTGGCCCCGGTGACCAGGATCGTGGTCGGCCCGGTCAGCTCCATGACGTCCAGCGCGCGGTACGCGGTGAGCCCGTTGAGCGGAATCGTCGCCGCCACCACGGGATCCAGCCCGTCCGGCAGCGGCACCACCGAGTCGGCATCGACCGCGACAAGCTCGGCGTAGGCGCCGGTCGCCCCGCGCGTCAGATGCCACGGAATCATGCCCACGACAAGGGTGCCCGCCGCGAGGTCATCGCTGCCGCCGACCACCTCGCCCGCCACATCCCACCCGAGCAGGAACGGCGGCGGCACCGGCCCACCCGGAATCCGCCCGACCCGGGCCGCGATGTCCGCCGGATTCACGGTGGCGGCCAGCACCCGTACGAGCACCTGCCCCTCACCCGGAACCGGATCGGGCCGCTCGGCCACCCGCAGGACCTCGGGCCCACCCAGCGCGCTGACCTCCACGACACGCATGGCCGTTACCCCAGAACCTGACGCAGTCGGGCCAGCTCCTGGTCGACCTCGCCGCGGTCGTACCCCCGAAGCCGCACCGTGAACTGCGCTTCACCGATCGCCGTCCGCGCCGCCGCCCGCGACACCTCGTTGCCGGACGCCAGCGCCGCCTCGGCCAGCGACACCACCCGCTCCACCTCGACCCGGTCGTACCCGCGCAGCACCACCACAAAGTCCCGAGACATGCCCGCCAATCTACGCGGATCCACCACCTTTAGTAACCGTCCGGTGTGGCACCATCTCCGCATGAACGCCGTTGTCGTGCTGATCGACGACCTGCGCTCCTTCGCCGACGGCCGGCCGGCGGAGCTGGCCCGGACCAGCGCGGCCGGCGTCACCCTGCTCGACGAGCTCCGCGGACGGCGGATCGACGAGCTGTGGCTCGACCACGACCTGGGCGGCGAGGACACCATCTGGCCGGTCGTCGAGTTGCTGGAGCGGGCCGCCTTCGACGGCCGGCCCTTCGACATCGGGATCGTCTACATCCACTCGGCCAACCCGCCGGGCGTGGTGAAGATCCGGCAGGCGTTGGAGCGCTGGAACTATCCGGTCCGTTCGGTGCCCGGCTCGCCGCACGTCGCGTACTGACCGCCGCCGGCAAGCACGAAAGCGAGTTCCTCGACCCCGTCGCCGGGCTCGGGCGTCTCCAGGGTGCGGTCCCGGCGGAAGCCGCACTTCTCCAGAACCCGGATCGAGCCGGCGTTGTGCGCGGCGGCGTAGGCGTACAGCGGCCGGATCGGCACCTCGGCCAGGAGCAGCCCGAGCGCGGGAACGCCGCCATCGCGGCCGCCTCGGGATCGGCCTGGTGAGCGAAGAGCACATCGAGATCACTGTCCTCGACGGCCCGCAGGCGTACGGTCACGTCGCGGCCTGGGCGCGTAGGTGGAAGGCGGCCCAGGTGCGGAAGGGGCGCCAGGCCTGGCTGACCTGGTCGCGGGTGGCGGCGGAGCCGTAATGGGCGGTGATCTCGTTGTCGAGGCGGCGTTCGTGGTGGGGGATGCCGTCGGGGTGGTTGGCGCCGCGCAGGACGGTCAACTCGGCGGCGAAGGGGCCGAGGCCGGTGATCTGGCGGACCTGGGCGACGGCCTCGGTCAGCTCGAGGGCGCGCAGGCGGGCGCCGTCGAGCACGCCGTCCAGGGCGGCCTCGGCCACGGCGTGCAGGTACTCGGTCTGGCGGCCGAACAGGTCCAGGTCGAGCGTGCGGAGCCGGTGCGGCGCGGGGAAGGCGCCGTTCTCGAGCAGGGACGCCCGCGTCTGCGCGGCCTGGGTCATGCGGACCCGCTGGGTCAGGACCGCCCAGGCCGCCGCCTCGTACGGCGAGTGGAAGCCGCACGGCCGCAGGCCGGGCATGGCCTTCTGGGCGGCGGCGATGACCGGGTCGCGGTCGCCGACGGCCGGCCACTCGCGGGCGTCGATGTCGAGGGCAAGGAAGCGCGCGACCTGGGCGGTGGCCGCTTCGAGGTCGCCGGGGCCGCGCACGGTGATGTGGGCGGTGCCGCCGTCCTGGCGGACGGTGGCCGAGGCCACGCTCCAGTCGTGGTCGACCAGGAACACCGTGCGCAACTCGGCGCCGTCGGGCTGATCGGCCAGGGCGGCCGGCTTGAACCCTTCCCAGAAGGCCCGGGAGATGGCCAGGGACCAGGGGCCGAGCACGTCGGCCGCGGTGGTCAGCTGCTTCATGGTCACGCCTTGTCGTGGATGGTGACGGCGTAGCCGTCGGGGTCGCGGAAGGTGAACGTACGCCCGAAGGGGCCGTCGACGGGTTCGGAGACGATCGGGACGCCGGCCGCGGCCAGTTCGTCGTGCAGCGCCTGGGCGTCGTCGGTGAGCATCCACAGGGCCACGCCGTCGCCGGGACGGGTGATGTCGGCGCCGGGCAGTGGCGTGCGCAGGGCGAAGGCGATGGGGCTGGTGGCGAAGACGACCGCGTTCGGCGGGCCGGGGGCGCGGCGCAGGCCGAGGCGGGTCTCGTAGAAGGAAGCGGCGGCGTCGACGTCGCGTACCTGCAGGGCGATGAAGTCGGGTCCGGTGACCGGCATGAGAGAGTCCCTCCGTAGGTATGTCAGTTTCCTGACATGCACGAGCGTATGTCAGGATGCTGACATGACGCAAGGCGTGGGGGATCTCGATCACTCGGTCGGCTATGCGCTGAAGCAGGCCGCGACGGCGCTGCGGGTGGCGATGGAGGCGGGGCTGCGGCCGCTGGAGCTGACCGTCTCGCAGTACTCCTGCCTGGAAGTCCTGGGGCAGCGACCGGGGCTGTCCGCGGCCGAGTTGGCGCGCGCGGTCTTCGTCACCCGGCAGTCGATGCACGCCCTGCTGCTCGGGCTGGAGGAGCGCGGCCTGCTGGCCCGGGCGGCCAGCGCGCCGCAGGGCCGGGCGCTGCCGACCGAGCTCACGGAGGCCGGCCGGGCGATCCTGATCGAGGCCAGCGCCATCGTGGCGGCGGTCGAGCGGCGGATGACCGCGAGCTTCGGCCCGGAGGCGCTCCGGCGGCTCGTCGACGACCTCGCGGCGTGCGCCGAGGCCCTGAACTAGGCGAACTCCTCCACGCCGAGGACGCGCAGCAGGGACAACCGCTCGCGGGTCTCGGCGTCGGCCGGTGTGAGGACCACCAGCTCCTGACCCAGGTCGGGGGTGACCAGGGTTTCGCAGTCCATCACCAGCTCGCCGACGCGCGGGTGGGTCAGGGTCTTGCGGTCCATCCGGCGTACGCCCACCTCGTGCTGGTCCCACAGGTCGCGGAACTCGCCGCTGGCGGCGCGCAGGCGGGCGACCAGCCGCTCGACCTCGGGGTCGCCGGCGCGGCGGCCGGCGACGGCGCGCAGGTCGGCCACGATCTGACGGGAGTGGCGGTCCTGATCGGCGGCGGGATGGGTGGCGCGGGTCCCGGGCACGGCGAACCAGCGGTACGTCGTGTAGCGCTCGTCGCCGGTGAAGCGCGTCAGATCGCCCACCATGAGCTGGCTCATCCTGTTCTGGGCGAGCACCTCGCCGAGGTCGGAGAGCACCATCGCGGGCGTGTCGCCGAGCAGGTCGAGCAGGCGCAGCAGACCGGCCCGGGCCAGCCGGGCCACCCCGTCGGCGGGCGGCGGCTGGTGGCCGGCCAGGTGGAACAGGTGCGTGCGCTCGTCGTCGGAGAGCCGCAGGGCCCGGGCCAGCGCGGTCAGCAGCTGCGTGGAGGGCTGGCTGCTGCGGCCCTGCTCCAGCCGCACGACGTAGTCGACCGACATGCCGGCGAGCATGGCCACCTCCTCGCGGCGCAGCCCGGCCGTCCGGCGGCGCGGCCCGTCGGTGATGCCGACCTCGGCCGGGCGGATCGCCTCGCGGCGGCGGCGCAGGAAGTCGGCCAGTTGCTCTCGTTCCATGAGACCCATGGTCGCGCGCGCAGGTTGCCGGCAGCCAGGGAGCGGCTCTCCCACGATAAAGGCTCCGATGCCGTACGAGGTGAAAGGCGCGCAAGCTCAGTGGCGTACCGGAAACGAAGGAGAAAACAATGCTGGGTCTGGGCGCCATGGGTATGTCGGGCGGGCCGTACGGCGAGGCCGACCGCGACGAAAGCATCGCCACCGTGCACGCCGCGCTGGACGCGGGAATCACGCTCATCGACACGGGCGACTTCTACGGCATGGGCCACAACGAGCTCCTGCTGAACGAGGCGCTGCGCGGCCGTGACCGGGAGAGTTACCGGCTGAGCGTCAAATTCGGGCAGATGCGCGGGCCGGGCCCGATCTTCGGGCCGCAGGATGCCCGGCCCGAGGCGGTGAAGAACTTCCTGGCCTATTCGCTGACCCGTCTCGGCACGGATCACGTCGACATCTACCGGCCGGCCCGGCTCGACCCGGCCGTGCCGATCGAGGAGACCGTCGGGGCCATCCAGGAGATGGTTCAGGCTGGTTACGTACGGCAGATCGGGTTGTCCGAGGTCGATGCGGAAACCATTCGGCGGGCGCACGCCGTGCACCCGATCGCCGATCTGCAGATGGAGTACTCGGTGCTTTCCCGTGCGGTCGAGCCCGAAATTCTGCCTACGCTCCGTGAGCTCGGGATCGGCCTCACCGCGTACGGCGTCCTGGGCCGAGGCCTGATCTCCGGGCATTGGAGCGCCGGACGGGGCGTGCGCGGCCCGCGGTTCGAGGCGGGCAACGTCGAGCACAACCTGGCGCTCGTCGAGCAGCTGCGGCGGGTCGCCGAGGCCAAGGGTTGCACGGTCGCGCAGCTGGTCATCGCCTGGGTAGCAGCGCAGGGCGACGACATCATCCCGCTGGTCGGGGCGCGGACGCGGACGCGGCTGGCCGAGGCGCTCCCGGCCCTGGACATCACGCTCACCGCCGAAGATCTGGCCGCGATCGAGAGGGCGGTGCCGAGGGGCTCGGCCCGCGGTGACCGCTACCCGGCCTTCGCCATGTCGAGCCTCGGCGTGGGGAACTAACCGCACAAGCCACACAAACCTGGCTGGCTTATGCCACAAACAGGGCATGAAGAGGTTTGTGCAAGTGTTCGGCGCCGTGCTCGGACTGATGCTCGGGCTGGTGCCGGCGGCCCTCCCGGAGCCCCCGTTCACCACGCGGGTCGTGGCGGACGGGCTCTCCGCGCCGTGGGAGGTCCTCCGCGGGCCGGACGGTTATCTCTGGGTCACCGAGCGGACGGCCGGGCGGGTGCTCCGGATCGACCCCGGCAGCGGCGCCCGGACGGTGGTCGGCACGGTCCCGAGCCGGGCCGCGGGCACGCAGGACGGGCTGCTCGGGATGGCTCTCGATCTTCCGTACGTCTATCTCGCGTACACCGACGGGCCGCTCAACGTGGTCCGCTACACCTACGCTGCCGGCCGGCTGACCGACCCGAAGGACGTGATCGTCGGGCTGCCGGCCACCATCGATCACGTGTCCGGGCGGCTCGTGCTGGGGCCCGACGGCAAGCTCTATCTCACGGTGGGTGACGGCGGGGCGAACCAGTTCGAGCGCGCCTGCAATCCCAATCAGGCCCAGGAACTGCCAGCGTCGGCGAGCGACTTCACGCATTACCAGGGCAAGATCCTGCGGATCAACCCCGATGGCTCGGTCCCGGCCGACAATCCCCTTCTGGCGGGTGTACGCAGTCACGTGTATTCGTTCGGTCATCGCAACGCGCAGGGGATCGTCTTCGACCCGGCCGGGCGGCTCTTCTCCACCGAGCAGGGCCCCAAGACGGACGACGAGCTGAACCTGATCCGGGCCGGCGGCAACTACGGATGGCCCCGCGTGGCCGGGTACCGAGACGACAAGGCGTACCTCTATGCGAATTGGTCGGCCGCGCCGGACTGCCAGAAGCTGAAGTTCAGCGACTACCGCATCCCGCCGTCGGTGCCGCAGCAGAAGGAGACGTCGTTCACCGGCCCCGGTTTCGAGCCGCCGCTGCGGACGTTCTTCACCGTGCCGGGCGACCACGATTTCGACGGTGGATGCGGCCACCTGTGCTGGCCGACGATCGCCCCGTCGAGCGTCGACTACTACGCCTCGGAGGCGATCCCGCAGTGGCGCGGATCGATTCTCATCCCGTCGCTGAAGAACGGCGCGGTCTACCGGGTGGACGGCGCCGGCGGGACGCAGACCCTGTGGCGCACCGTGAACCGCTACCGCGACCTGGCCATCGGCGCCGACGGGCGGACGTTCTTCGTCGCCACCGACTCGGCCGGCGCCACCAACGACCTGGGCGGGAAGCCGACCGAGAAGCTGGCCGACCCGGGGGCCATCCTGGAGTTCCGCGCCGGCTGACCTCTTCCTTCCGCGAGCTGGCGGGTCTACGCCACACTTGGCCCCATGATTAGCGAGGATGTGGTGTCGGTCGCGGTCGTCACGAGCCGGTCGGAGGCGGAGATCATCGCGGGCCTGTTGCGCAGCTACGGGCTGCAGGTCGGCGTCTCGGCGGACGATGCGGGCCAGCAGGAACCGCAGTTACAGCTCAACGGCGTGCATGTGTACGTCGCCCCCGGGGACGAGGCCGAGGCGCGCGAGATCCTCTCGGCGTCGGGTCAGTAGGTCTCAGTAGCTCCAGCGGTCCACGAGCGCCTCGTGAGCTTCGAGGCGCTCCTGGGTCCGCCCCGGGTCGGTGGCGGCGATCGCGTCGAGCAGGCTGATCGCCAGCACCACCACCGCGGCGTGCGAGTCGAAGACCAGACCGGTGCCGACCGGGGCCACCAGGAGCACGTCGGCGTCGTCGGCGAACGGGGCCAGCGCCGTGTCGGCCACGACGACCGTGGTCATCCCCAGGCTGCGCGCGAGCCGCAGGGCCGAGACCGTGCCGGCCGGGTAGCGCGGCATGGCGAAGAAGAGCGCGGCCGACGCGCCTTCCTGACGCAGCTGCAGCACGAAGTCGTCGACCCGGCCGGCGTCGGTGCACACGCTCACGGCCGGCAGCGCGCGCTGGGCGAAGTAGCCGAAGTAGTCGGCGAGGGCGGCCGAGGCGCGCAGGCCGACGACACCGAGCGGGGTGGTGGCGGCCAGGGCGCGTACGGCCGGTGGCATCTTGGTGGTGGCCCGTTTGAGGCCGGCCACGTTCGAGATCTCCTGGTCGATGGCGCCTAGTGGAGAAGACGGGCGGGGCGCGGTGGGGGAGAGCACCGCCTCACGCAGCGCGGCCCGGAACTCCGGATAGCCGGCGAAGCCGAGCGCGGTCGCGAGCCGGGTGACGGTCGGCTGGCTCACCCCGGCCCGCTTGGAGATCTCGACGGTCGACAGGAACGCCACGTCCGGGAACATCCCCAGCATGCGCTGCACGATCTGCCGCTGGGAGGGCGAGAGCCGGTGCCGCCGGGCGAGGTCGAGCAGCCAATCCTCAGCCTGTCCGATGTCCATCCCGCCCCCGATCTACGCTGAATAGCCTAAAACACGATCGGACAAGGGTGCATTCGATGATTCAGCTGCGGTTCCTCTCCGGCCCCGACATCGACGAGCTGGCGATCGGGCCCGAGGACGCGATCGCCGCCGTCGAGCAGGTCGTCGCCGCCCACGGCCGGGGCGAGACCGTCTTCGAGCCGCGCACCCACCTCGTGCCCGACAACGGCGGCGCAGGCCACTTCAACGTCCTGCGCGGCCACGTCAAGCCGCTGGGCGTGGCCGGCGTGAAGGTGGTCGGCGACTTCGTGCCCAACTACGAGCGTGGCCTGCCCAGCGAGCTGGCCATGCTGACGCTGTTCGACCCGCAGACCGGCGTGCCGCTGTCCATCATGGACGCCACCTGGATCACCGAGATGCGCACCGGCGCGATGACCGCGGTCGGCGCAAAACACCTGGCCCGCCCCGACTCGCGGATCCTCGGCCACGTCGGCGCCCGCGGCACCGCCTTCGCCAACATCACCCTGCTCGACCGGATGTTCCCCCTCGACGAGATCCGGGTCACCAGCCGCCGCGCCGAGTCGAGAGAGGCCTTCGCCGTACGCCTGCGCGAGGTCACCGACACCCCCGTCCGCGTGGTCGCGACCGCCGACGAGGTCTTCGACGGCGCCGACATCCTCGTCGAGGCGTCCCGCCTGACCGAGCCGTCCCCACTGCTCCGCACCTCCCTGGTCAAACCAGGGGCCTTCGTGGTGCCGTACGGAACGGTGAGCGCCGTCGAGCTCGACCTGCTCGACGTCATGGACAAGGTGGTCGTCGACGACTGGCGCGAGTCCCGATCCGGCCGCTTCGGCGCGCTGCGCGCCCACGTGGACACCGGCCGGCTGAGCGAACAGACCCTGTACGCCCAGCTCGGCGAGATCGTCAGCGGCCGGAAGCCGGGCCGCGAGTCACCGGACGAGCGGATCCTGCTCTGGCACCGCGGCCTGTCGATCCTCGACGTCGCCCTCGGCCACCTGATCCTGACCCGCGCCGAAGCCGCCGGCGCCGGCACGATGCTGCGCTACCGATGAAAATCACCCACCCGGCCGACCTGGACCGCTCCGCCATCGCCGACATCGCCCGTGGCGCCACCCCCGAGCTCTCCAGCGAGCTGCTGGACCAGCTCGCCGCCTCCCGCGCCGCCACCCTGGCCGACCTGGCCGGCGACGCCCCCGTCTACGGCGTCAACACCGGCATGGGCGCCCTCTCCGGCGTACGCCTGGACGCGGCCGCGCAGAGACAGCACCAGAACACCCTGATGGCCGGCCGCGCGGCCGGCTCCGCCCCTTGGCTGCGCCCCACCGAGGCGCGAGCCGTGATCGCCACCCGCCTGAGAACGCTGCTGGACCCGGCCGCGGGGATCTCCCCGGAGCTTTGCTCGCACCTCGCCGAACTGCTCATCCCTGCTGCTGCGGCGCAGCCTGCCTCCGTCGCCGCCGGGCGGCTCGCTTCCCGCGTCGAGGTGCGGATTCCTCTCCGGGGAGGTGCGGCCGGGGAGATCATTCCGCTTGCGCATCTCGGTCTGACGCTGCTCGACGGGGGCTATTCGTTCGGGCCCAAGGAGGGCATCGCGTTCCTGGAGGGCGTGCCGGGGCTGACCGGGTTGAGCGTGTTGGCGTGCGAGTCGGCGCGAACGCTCATCGAGCAGGTCCTGGCCGTCGCGGGTGACGAGATGGCGCTGATCGGGGCCAACCGCGACCCGCTGCACCCCGCGACCGCGCGGGGCGACGAAACGCTCGCGAACATCCTCGAGGCGCTGAGCGATCGGCGTGGCGACACGCCGGACCGGGCGCTCCAGGCGCCGGTGTCGTTCCGGGTGACCGCCCAGGCCCTGGCCGTGGCGACGAGAGCGGTCGCCGGCCTCGAAGCCGCCGTCGACCGCGCGCTCACCGCGGTGACCGACTCGCCGGCCCACCTGGAGGGGCGTTTCGTCGGCACAGCCGGTTTCGCCGGGACCGACCTGGCCGCCGCCGTGAGTACTCTGACCACCGCGCTCGTCCACCTGGCCGAGCTCGGCGCGGCCCGCCTCCACCGGCTGCTCGACCCGCAGGTCACCGGCCTGCCCCGGCAGCTCTCGGACTCGCCGGGCTTGCATGCGGGCATGGTGTCCGTGCACAAACGCGCAGTCGGCACTGTTCACCGGCTGCGGCGCTTCGCCCTGCCCGCCCTGATCGGCCCGATCGAGACGTCGACCGGCCAGGAGGATGTGCAGAGCTTCGGCTTCGAGGCCTACGAGTGCTTCCGCGAAGCGGCCGAGGGCCTGCGCGAGGTCGTCGCCTGCGAGCTCCTCGCCGTCCAACAGGGCCGCCGACTCCAAGCCGGCGACGCCGGCACCGCCGACCGTCCCTACGGGCCCGAGATCGACCGGTTCGTCGCGCGGCTCGAGGCCGGCTGGTCGGACCCGACGTGACCGGCCCCGGGCGGGGCGTTCTGCTGCTGGCGGGTGGCTGCTCGTGCCAAGGAGGGCCGGCGTCTGGCCCGGTGGTCGCGCTGTCGGAAGCGCCGCCGGGTGGACTCGCCCGGCTGGGAGGCGGCCGGCCGGGGCTCAGGCAGAACCGGCGGGCCGGTTCGTCGTGCTGAAGGCGGGGGCTGGCGCGCATCAGGGCGTCAGGCTGCTGGGGGGCGGCTGGTCGAGCCCCGCAGCACCAGCGTCGGGCGGAACGGGGGCGGGGCGGGGGACCGGTCGATGAGCTGGGAGACGGCTGAGTCGACGATGGCGTCCTCGTCCCAGGCCATGGTGGTCAGGCCGGGGCTGACCAGGGCGGCCAGCTGGTGATCGTCGTAGCCGATCACCGAGATGTCGGTGGGGACGCGCAGGCCGGCCGTGCGGGCCGCGTGATAGGCGGCGAAGGCCAGCGAGTCGCTCAGGCAGAACAGCGCCGTCGGGCGGCCCGGGTCGGCCAGCAGGGCCGACACCACGGTCACGGCCTCGGTGGTAGCGGCCGGGGCGAACACGACGTCCAGCGAAAGGCTCAGCGAGGCGGCCACGCGCGGGGCGAGCACCTCGGACGGGCGGCCGGGGGTGGACGGCAGGGACGGCGCGAGCATGCCGACCCGGCGGTGGCCCAGCTCTTGCAGATGACTCAGGGCGAGCGTCACCCCGTGCTCGTTGTCGAAGAGCACGCACCCGGACGCCGGCCGCGAGGTCAGGGCGTCGCCGATGGAGACGACCGCGACCTCCGGTTCGAGCAGGCGCCAGTAGGAGGCCGACGGGTCGACCGGGGAGACGATCGCGCCGTCCACCCGCTGGGCCGCGAACTGCTCGACGATCAGCCGTTCCTGGGCGGGGTCGGCGTCGGCGTCGGCGATCGTCGCGTACCGGCCGCGGCTGCGCAGGGCCCGGGTCAGCAGCACCGAGAGATCCTGCTGCCAGAGGTCCCGCAGGGACCCGGCGACCCCGACCGAGCCGGTACGCCCGCTGGCCAGCGCCCGCGCGATCGGGTCGGGCGTGTAGCCGAGCTCGTCGGCCAGCTCCCGCACCCGGCGGATGGTCTCGGGGGAGCCGCGCACGCCGCGCAGCGCGTACGACGTAGCGGCCAGGGACAGCCCGGCGGCGGTCGCCAGATCCTGGAGGGTCCGTCGCGGTTGCTGCCGTGACACCGACTGAGGGTAACACCCGTTCCGGAGGGTGAGATCACGTTGCGGATCAGGGAGGGAAGCGCTTCACTTCATGGAACGAGTGAAGCGCTTCCCTGCTGCGGAGAGTGAGGCCCGGCCATGCTGATCGACTGCCACCAGCATCTGTGGCCGGAGCAGCTGGTGGAGGCCCTGAGGCGTCGCAGCACCTACCCTTACCTGCGCGAGTGGACCCTGTACCTGGCGGGCGAGCCGCCCTACGAGGTCGACCCGCACGCCCACGACGTGGAGCGACGTCGCCAACGGGAGATCGCGGAGGGTAAGGAGTTGGTGATCCTCTCCATCTCCAGTCCGCTCGGTATGGAATATCTGGATTCGGCGGAGCTGCTCGACGTCTGGCACGAGAGCGGGCTCGCCCTTGACGACCCGTACCGCATCTGGGCCTCCGCCCATGTCGCCCAGCCCGACCCCTCGGCCCTGGCCAAGATCCTCAGCGAGGATCGCGTCGTCGGCGTGCAGTTGCCCGCGACGGCGCTGGGTGACCCGGCCGGCATCGAGCGGATGGGCCCGCTGCTGGAGGAGGCGGAGCGGGCGAACAAGCCGGTGCTCGTGCACCCCGGCCCGGCCCCCGCGTGCGACCCCGGCGTGCCGTCCTGGTGGCCGGCCATGGTGCCCTACGTGGCGCAGATGCACGGCGCCTGGCTCGCCTGGCACGTGGCCGGCCGCCGGCAGCACCCGCGCCTGCGGATCGCGTTCGCCGCCCTGGCCGGGCTGGCCCCGCTGCACCACGAGCGGCTGGCGGCCCGCGGCGGCGCCCTCGGCCCGCTCGACCCGTACGTCTACTACGAGACCAGCTCGTACGGCACCCGCGCGATCGACGCCCTCACCCGGGTGGTCGGCGTCGACCCGCTCGTGCACGGCTCCGACCGCCCGTACGCCGAGCCCGTCGACCCCGGCCTGGGCGACGCGTTCCGGCACGCGCTCTTCACCGCCAACCCGCGTCACCTGCTAACTGGGCAACCGAGATGACGCTGACAGGAGGACCGAGATGACGACCGACACGGTCGCGGTCACCGACCCGGCCGAGCTGCCCGCCCTGCCCGGCCGCACGCTGAGCCCGAAGGAGCTGCAGCTCTGGGTGACCGAGCTGGCGGCGCGGACCGAGCTGTGGGAGCCGCTCGTGCGGCACGACACGGGCAAGCGGCACTACGCCTCGCTCTACCGCGACAGCGACATCGACGTCTGGGTGCTGTGCTGGAACACCGAGGACGACACCGGCTGGCACGACCACGACATCTCCTCGGGCGCGGTCGTGGTCACCAAGGGCGCGGTCAACGAGGCCAACCCGCGGATGGGCGGCGACCCGGTGACCCGCGTGGTGGGGGAGGGCCGCGCGTTCGCGTTCGGGCCCGACCACATTCACCGCATGTCGGGCGCGGTCGACGGCTCGGTGTCGATCCACGCGTACTCGCCGCCGCTCTGGCGCATGGGCCAGTACTCGATCAGCGCCAGCGGCGTCATGCGCCGCAAGGCCGTCAGTTACGCCGACGAGCTGCGCCCATTGGGCGAGGCGTAAGGCGCCAGCAGCGGCAACACCTCGGCCGCAGCCGTCAGGTCGATGCCGATCGGCCGGTCACCGGCTTCCGGGTCCAGGACCTTGGAGACCATGTCGTACGCGTCGTGAGCCGGCCCGTCCGGCAACCGGCCGGGCGCCATCCGCAGCGCCCGCACGGCGGCGACCAATTCGGCCGCGAGCAGAGTCGGGGCCAGGTCGGCCATCGCCCGCAACGCCCGCGCGCCCTGGGTGGCGAAACTGGCGTGCTCCTCCAGGCCGAGCGAGATGGTCAGCGTGCCGGCCGAGATCGGCTGCATGCCCACGCGGATCTCGGTCAGCACGTCCTGCACCACGTACTCGCTGATCATCAGGCCGGAGCTGCCGGCCGGGCCCTCGGCCAGGAACGCCCGCAGCCCGGTCATGTCCGGCCGCATCAGCAGGCCGAGCCGGGCCGACGAGAGCGCCAGCACCGGCAGGAACGAGCCGCGCAGCGTGTCCAGGCTGGTGGCGATCGTGGCGGTGTGGAACTGGCCGTGGTGCAGCACGTCGTCCGCGGTGACCAGCGGGTTCTCCACCGCGGCGTTGATCTCCTCGGTCAGGGCGCGGCGCAGTTGCCGGGCGGCGTGCGCGGCCGGGGCGGTCACCTGCGGCAGCACCCGCAGGCCGAACGGGTCCTGGATGCGTACGGGCTCGCCGGCGCCGGCCACCAGCCGGCTCAGCGTCCGGGCCACCTCGGCCTGGCACGGGTGGGCCCGGGCCGCGTGGACGGCCGGGTGGTACGCCTCGGGGTTGCCCCGTAACGCCAGGAACGACAACGCGGCGACCACGGTGGACGCCTCGATCAGGTGCTCCACGCGGCTCAGCGCCAGGGCCGCGGTGGCCACGGTCAGCGCGCTCGAGCTGATCATCGGCAGCGCGTCGGTGGCGTTGATCACGGTCGGCTCGACCCGGCCCGACCGCCACGGGCGCTCGCCGGCCAGGGTCAGCGCGAGCTCGGCCAGCGAGGCCAGGTCGCCGGTCCCGATGGCGCCCCACGAGTGCAGGACCGGCACGGCGCCCACGCTCAGCGCCTCGGCCAGCGACTCGGCCACCCGGCGGGAGATGCCGCTGCCGCCGGCCAGGATCTGATTCAGGCGTACGGCCATGGTTGCCCGGGCCGTGACGTCGTCGACCTCCGGGCCCACCGCGGCGCAATGGCTGCGCAGCAGCCGAAGGCCATGACCCTCCGAGGTCCGCTCGTGCCGGTTGGCGCCCACGCCCGTGTTGGCGCCGTAGACCGCGCCGTGCTCGCGCGCGAGTTGCAGCAGCTCGTGCCGCTCGTCGATCAGCCGCAGGGCCGCCTCGTCCACGGTGACACCGGCCGTGCCGGAGGCGATGGCGACCAGGCCGTCGATCGTCAAGGTGCGGCCGTTGACTGACACCTCCATGATGATCTCCAGCTCGAAGGTTTCCGGACCGTAACGGGGCCGGGCCTTCCGTTGACAGCCTATTCACTACACGGCAAGTATGAATAGCGCCATTCAGACGACCGCCCAGGAGAACCATGATCACTTTCGAGGACGTCGTCAAGATCTATCCCGGCGGCGGTACCGCGGTCGACCACCTCTCGATGGAGTTGCCGACCGGAAAGATGACGGTTCTGGTCGGTCCGTCCGGCTGCGGCAAGACCACCTCGCTGCGCATGATCAACCGAATGGTCGAGCCGACCTCGGGCCGGGTCCTGATCGACGGGCAGGACGTCTCCGGCCAGGACGAGGCGCTGCTGCGCCGCGGCATCGGCTACGTCATCCAGCACGCCGGGCTGTTCCCGCACCGCACGGTGCTCGACAACGTCGCGACCGTGCCCATGCTGCTCGGCAAGACCCGGCGCGAGGCGCGTACGGCCTCCCTGGAACTGCTGGAGCGGGTCGGGCTCCCGGCCGAGTTCGCCCAACGCTACCCGGCCCAGCTCTCCGGCGGGCAGCAGCAGCGCGTGGGCGTGGCCCGGGCCCTGGCCGCCGACCCGCCGGTGATGCTGATGGACGAGCCGTTCAGCGCCGTCGACCCGGTCGTGCGGGCCCAGCTGCACACCGAGTTCCTGCGCCTGCAGCAGGACCTCGGCAAGACGATCGCGATGGTCACGCACGACATCGACGAGGCCATCAAGCTCGGTGACTACGTCGCCGTGCTGCGCCAGGGCGGCATCCTGGCCCAGTTCGGCACGCCGCAGGAGCTGCTCGACAAGCCGGCCGACGACTTCGTCGCGTCCTTCGTCGGGCGCGACCGGGGCCTGCGCAGCCTCTCGTTCGACTCCGCGGCCGACGTGCCGGTCTCGCCGCCCGCCACGGCCGAGCAACTCGTGCTCGACAACGGCCGCCCGGTCGTGTGGCGCACCCTGTCCGGCGACCGCGCGATCGCCGGCACCTTCACCAAGGACGACTCGCTGCGCATCGTCACCGACCTGGCGATCAGCTCGCCGGTCGGGATCGCCGTCCGGGTCGACGCCGACGGTGTCTGCGACGGCGTGGTCAAGCACCACGACCTGGTCGACTACCTGCTCACCCGGCGGTCCGCGTGATCCAGTACCTGCAGAACAACTCGGACACGGTGCTGGCCGCGCTGCGCCAGCACCTCTACCTCGCGCTCGTGCCGGTGCTGCTCGGCTTCGTCATCGCGCTGCCGATCGGCTACCTCGGCGTCCGCTTCGAGTGGCTCTACCACCCGCTGGTCAACGTGTGCGGCGTGCTCTACTCGATCCCGTCGCTGGCGCTGTTCGTCTTCCTGCCGGTCGTGCTCGGCACGAAGATCCTGTCGCCGCTCAACATCGTGGTGGCGCTGACCATCTACACGGTGGCGCTGCTGGCCCGTACGGTCGCGGACGGTCTCCGGTCGGTCGACAAACTGGTCAACGAGGCCGCGACCGCGATGGGCTACCGCCGTACCCGCCGGCTGATCGACGTCGAGCTGCCGGTGGCGCTGCCCGTCATCCTGGCCGGCCTGCGGGTGGCCACGGTGGCCAACATCAGCCTGGTCAGCGTCGGCGCCCTGATCGGCATCGGCGGGCTCGGCCAGCTGTTCACCCGCGGCTTCCAGCTGTTCTACGTCGAGCCGATCATCGTCGGCATCGTGCTGTCGGTGCTGCTGGCCGCCGTCGCCGACCTCGTCATCGTGCTGATCCAGCGCGCCGTCACCCCCTGGGCCCGGGCATGAACCTCTCCTACCTCTTCGACCCGGCCAACTGGGCTCTCACGGCCGACGGCGGCTTCCCGCAACTGCTGCTGTCCCACCTGTGGTACGTACTGCTGGCCCTGGCCATCGGCACGGTCATCGCCCTGCCGATCGGCCTCTACATCGGCCACACCGGCCGGGGCTCGTTCATCGCCATCAACGCCGGCAACGCCGGGCGCTCGCTGCCCACCCTCGGCCTGCTCATGCTGATGGTCACGCTGCTCGGCCTGGGCCTGCTGCCCGTGCTGATCGCCCTGACCGTGCTGGTCGTTCCCCCGATCCTCACGTCGGCGTACGCGGGCATGCGCACCCTCGACCGTCGCGTCGTCGACGCCGCCAAGGGCATGGGCATGCGCCCCTGGCAGGTGCTCACCCGCGTCGAGCTGCCGATGGCCCTGCCCGTCCTGATGGGCGGCTTCCGCAGCGCCGCCCTGCAGGTGGTGGCGACCGCGACGGTGGCCGCCGCGGTCGGCCTGGGCGGCCTGGGCCGGCTCCTGATCGACGGCCTGGCCGTCAACGACTACTCCCGTGTGCTGGCCGGCGCCATCGTCGTCGCGGTGCTGGCGGTCGTGCTCGACCTTTTCCTGGCGCTCGTGCAGCGCTGGGTCGTGTCGCCCGGGGTCTCCGGGCGTTTCTGAAGGGGATTTGATGTTCCGTATGCGCACGATCGGCGCTGTTGCCGCCGCCTTCTCTCTTGCTTTCTCGGTGGCCGCCTGCGGCGCCGACGAGGACCCGCTGGCCAACGACAAGGGCTCCAACGCCTCCGGCGGCACCTCGGCCGTCACGGTCGGCTCGGCCAACTTCGCCGAGAGCGAGCTGCTCGCCGAGATCTACTCGCAGGCCCTCGAGGCCAAGGGCGTGCAGGTCAAGCGGCAGTTCAACATCGGCGCCCGCGAGCTCTACCTGAAGGCCCTGCAGGACGGCTCGATCGACCTGCTGCCCGAGTACAACGGCGCGCTGCTCTCGGCGCTGCACACCGGCGGCGCCCCGCAGGGCGTGTCCAAGCCGGACGACGTGCTGGCCGAGCTGAAAAAGGTCCTCCCGGCCGGCACCGAGGTGCTGGAGCAGTCGGCCGCCGAGGACAAGGACACCCTGACCGTCACCCAGGAGACGGCGACCAAGCACAACCTGAAGACCATCGACGACCTCAAGCCGGTCGCCGGCCAGCTCACCATCGGCGCCGGTCCGGAATGGCAGGAGCGCTACCAGGGCCTCAAGGGCCTCGACGAGCTGTACGGGGTCAAGTTCAAGAAGTTCCAGCCCCTCGACGCCGGCGGCCCGCTCACCCTGAACGCCCTGCTCGACGGCAAAATCGACGTCGCCAACATCTTCTCCACCGACTCCGCCATCGCCACCAAGAAACTGGTCGTCCTGGAGGACCCGAAGAACCTCTACCTGGCCGAGAACATCATCCCCCTGATCCGCACGTCGGCCAACAACCCCACGGTCTCCGGCGCCCTCAACGCCGTCTCGGCCAAGCTCACCACCGAGAACCTGACCACCTACTTGGCCCAGGTCCAGGTCGACAAGAAGGACACGGCCACCGTGGCCAAGGCCTTCATCAGCGAGAACGGCCTCGCCTGAGGTAGTCGCGCGCTTTGCCGGGCCGCCCACCGTGTGATCGCCGATCAGCGGTGGGCGGCCCAGGGTGCCGTGGCACCGGACCTTCCCCGGCGGGCCCGGCCGTCTATCGTGCTGACCATGGTGGATGCACGGGGGCTGATCGAGCGCTTCAACGCCGCTTGGGAACTCGGCGACCTGGCGGCGGTGTCGGCGCTGCTCGCCGACGACGTGATGTACTGCCCGAACGCCTGGGACGGGCCGGCCCGTGCCATTCGCGGCAGAGACGAAGTCAGTAAGGTGCTCGCCGAGCAGCTCGGTCCCGGCGCGGGCCCGGTCCTCGGGCCGGTCTGGGCGGCCGGAGACCGTGTGCTTTGCGAGTGGCGGTGGCCTCCGGCCGACGACGGCACGGTTCTGCGCGGGCTGGACGTCTATCGAGTACGTGATGGCCGGATCGCCGCGAAGGACGTGTACGGCAAGATCACCGTGGGTCAGGACGAAGCCGGCTGACTTCGGTCCTGCGCCGACTGTGATGTCCAGCCAGGTTGGTCAACCGGGTGATGGGCGGTCATCCGCCCGAAGCGGGATGGAGATGATGACGCAGGAAGGTCAGGATCTCGCGTCGCGCCGGCCGGGCCGCCGGCACCAGACCCGGGATGCTCAGGAAGGTGTGAGTGGCCCTCGGATAGCAGATCAAGTGAGCGTCGGTGCCGTCCTCACGCAGCCGTTCGGCGTAGCGGCGCCCATGGTCAGCGAGCGGATCCAGGCCTGCCGTGACGACCAGTGCCGGTGGCAAGCCGGCGAGGCTGTCGAATTTGACGGGCGACACTCCGCGATCGTCCAGGCCCGGGGGGACGCTCAGCTTGCGGGCTGTCCGCAACCGGGACATCGATAGGGTGGGATTGTCGGCGTTCGCCTCGATCGATGCGTACTCGGTCATGGTGCCGGTCCAGTCGGTGGCGGGGTAGTTCAGCACCTGGGCACGGATCAGCGGGCCGTCCTTGCGGGCCCGCAAGGCGAGGAGTGCGGCGATCGTGCCACCGGCGCTTTCGCCCATGACGGTGACGGCATCAGGATCGACGCCCCAACCGGCGGCGTCCTCGACGAGCCGGGCGACCGTGTCGTAGCCGTCCTCGATCGGCTGAGGCAGCGGGTGCTCCGGGGCGAGGCGGTACTCCACCGATACGACCACCGCCGGGCACCAGGCCGCGAGGTGGCTGTTGAGCCAATCGTTCTGCGCCGCGGTCCCCGCGAAGAATCCTCCACCGTGGAACGACACGATCAGCGGCAGTTTCCGCCTTGCGTCCTTGGGGCGGTGTACGCGCAGCAGCAGGCGGCGGCCCGCAAGATCGATGGTGGTTTCCTCGATGTAGGCGCGGCGGTCGGGCCGACCGGTGACAAGCCGGGCGGCACGCGATGATGCTGCCCGGTTGGCCCTGTCCCGCGCGGTGATCACCTGAGCGTCGGTCAGGGTCTCCCAATTCAGGGTGTCCCGGACGATGCGGGTACCGAGGGGAGCCTTGCTTCGCATGTTTCCTCCGGGGTGCAGCGGCGTCATGACCCGACTGTCACAGCCGGCACCCGCCGGTGGATTGGACGAATGTTCCCGGGGCCGTCAGCCACCGACCACGGTCGAGTGCTGCTTCACGGACGGACAGGCCAGGCGACATCGTCGACGGCGAGGAACGGCGCGCCCGCCACCGTCGCAGGCGTCACCCCGGTGAAGGTCCTGACATCGCGATGCAGGTGGGACTGGTCGGTGTAGCCGGTGTCCGCCGCCACTACGGCGGCGGTGTGACCAGCGGCGAGGCGATGGGCTGCGTGATCGAACCGAATGAGCTGGGCGGCACGCTTGGGGGTGATGCCGATCTGCGACCGGAACCGGGACCACAACCGTTTGCGGCTCCATCCGACTTCCGCCGCCAACCACTCGACACGTGCCTGCCCCCGGCCGGCCATCATCCGCTCCCAGCAGAACGCCACTTCCGGATCGACCGCACGGCCTGCCTCGTGATGCCGGGCCAGCGCGAGCTCCATGATCTCGAACCGATCGTCCCACGATTCGGCGGCGCGCAAACGCTCCTGGGTTCGCACCGCGTCGCCACCCCAGAGGTCATCGAGGTCCAGTACCGTCCCGCTCAGCTCCGGCGCAGCGCCTAGGACCACGTGCGCGGCCACCGGCGACAGCCGTACCTGGAGGCAGGTGAAGCTGCCGGCCCGACCCTGCCCTCGAGCGCGGTCCGGCGCGAGTCCGGCAACGACGCGCCCTCGCTGGTGGCGTCCCTTGCCGTCATCGACCACCAGAGCCTGGTCGCCGAGGTCGAAGACCATCATGACAGCCGGATGCGGCACCACCTCGACATCTACGAGGCTGTTGGCCCGGTCGCTGAACCCCGCCATGGTGACGCCCGCCAGCCGATTCGGCCGCGGGGGCACCGTGATGGCCCAGGCAGGTACGCCGACGCGGACCGGCTTGCTCGAGGCGGTGCGCGGCTTGAAGCAGCCGATGAGCTCGTCGTCCTGCGGCCGCGGCGCGGACGCGGCGATGATCGCCGCGTCCCCGCCGCATTGCTGTGCCGCTGCCGACATGGGAGCCATTCTGGAACACGTACAACAGCTTTCGGGGCCCGACCGCGGCAGTGGAGATCGATATCCACCATGTGCACAGCGGCACCCGAAGCGGAGGTGATGGAGAGCTAGGCGCGCGACCACCAGTCGTACGGGCGGGGGCCCGGCCTGAAGCCGTACGCGTCGGCCATCGCCACCGCGTCGGTGAAGCCGCGGGCGAGCTCGTCAGGGTTGTGAGCGTCGCTGCCGAAGGTGACCGCCTGGCCGCCCTCGTCGCGCCACCAGCCGAGGATGACGGGGCTCAGGGGGACGGTCGTGTTGATTTCGAGGGCGCGGCCGCTGGCGGAGAGGGAGCGCAGCGCGAGGCGGAACTCGTCCTCGAAGGCGTACGGGTCGAAGGGGCCCTCGGAGGCCGGCCATTTGCGGGCGGTGTAGTCGATGTGGGTCAGGACCTCGAAGGCGTCGGAGCCGGCGACGAGGTTCGGGATCTCGAGGAGGTAGTCGCGGACGACCTCGGCGGCGGGGCGGCGGGCGAAGGCCGGGCCGGTCTCGGCCAGACCGCCGGGGACGGGGACGGTGTGCAGGGAGCCGACGACGCGTTCGAAGTCGCCGCCGGCCAGGAGCTTGGCCACGGCGTCGGTGTGCCAGTGGGGCTCGCCGAGCTCGAGGCCGGTGAGGATGCGCAGGGTGGGGAAGCGGGTGCGGCAACGGTCGACGGCGGCCAGGTAGCCGTCGACGTCGAGGGGCGGGGCGGTGAAGTCGACCCAGGCGGTGAGGTCGAGGTGTTCGGTGAAGGCGAGCGCGGGCAGGCCGATCTCGACGGCCCGGGCGCAGGTCTGCACCATGTCGGCGCCTCGCCGGCCCGCGTCCCAGGACCATTCGCTGTGGACGTGGTTGTCGGCGGGGAGTTGCAGGGTCATTGCTGTCCTCTCAAGCGACGGCGAGCACGACCACCCCCAGGATGATCAACGCCGCGGACGTGATGCGCTGCAGCTGATCTTGCCGCAGGCGCAGGGCGAGCCGCGCGCCGACCACGACCCCGGCCGCGGCGATCACACCGATGAGCGTTCCCTGGAGGAGAACGACCAACCCCTGGGAGGCGTACGCCGCTGTGGCGAACCCGACGAGCGGCAGCTGGATCACCTGCCCGGCCGCCACGGCCGTCACCGCCGGAACGCGCAGGGCCAGCAGCACCGGGATCAGGAACACCGGCCCGCCGGTGCCGGCCGCGGTGTGCGGGTCGAAGCCGGCGAACCAGGTCAGGGCCGGCGGCAACCCGACCCCGCCGACTCCGACCGCCCCGATGAGCAGGCTGACCAGCAGGGCGATCGGCGCTATGACCGACATCTCGCCACCTTGGCGGCGGGGCTACCTGGCCGGCCCCAGCAGGCCGCTGATCAGATCGGAGAGCGGCGCGAGCAGCTCCTCCTCGGTGGCGGTGGCGAGCGGCTGGACCCGCAGCGACGAGCGCATCATCGTGATGCCGAGCATCGCCGACAGCACGATCTCGGCCCGGAGCAGGGCCGTCGGGTCACCGGTGGCCCGGGCCAGGCGCTCGCTGACCGCCCGCAGGACATCGCGGCGCATCTCGTCGACGCGTTCGTCGCCCGAGGTGCGCAGCAGCAGGAGCAGCCCCTCCTGGCGGCGGGGCGAGTCCTCGGCGCCGATCAGCTTGCGGGCCATCACGGCCGCGATGTTGCCCGGCGTGACCTGGTCGGCGTCCTTGCGGATCTCGGTGAAGGCGGTGTCGAGGCAGGCCTTGAACAGCCCCTCCTTCGACTCGAAGTAGCGGCTGATCAGCGCCACGTTCACCCCGGCGTCGTCGGCGATGTCGCGGACGGTCGTCGTCGCGTACCCCTGGCGGGCGAAGCGGCAGCGAGCCACCTCGAGCAACTGCAGCCGGGTCTTCGCCGCGTCCCGCCGCCGCGGTGCCGTCTCTTGCCCAGCCGTCACGGACCTGCTCCTTCGCTCGTCATAGGAGCGTAACGCGCCCGCCGGGGCAGGGTAAACGAGCGATGACAAAGCCGATCTCTGTGATCCATGGCTCACTGACTGTTTCGTCGCGCCGCGGGAGGTCTAGGTTCAAGTCAATGCACGTTTACTACTGCTTTTAGCTCGGAGGATGCCATGGCTCACGCGTTCGAGGAGTGGGCCAACCTTCCCTCTCCGGACACCGACCTCGCCGTCCCGCCGCTGTCCGTTCTGTACGCGGCGACCGTGGCCCTGGCGGCGTCGGTGGCGATGGCCGCGGCGGCGACCCACTACTGGCGCGCCCGCCGCGCGGCCCGCCCACCGGCCTCGCCGGTCCGCTTCCGATGAAGGTGCGCGTCCGGCCGACGAGGCAACGCCGCCGGCCGAGCGCGCGGGCCTGCGTCGCCTCAGCGCGCCATCACCGCCGGTCCCCACGCGCTCGCCGGCGCACCGCGGAGCCGGCGCCCCGCAGCGCCGCCCGATGGTGGCCGCTGTTTCGCGTTCTGCTGTGGGTGGTCGCCGCGGCGGCGGTGGTGATCGCGCTCCGCGGCCGGATCCCCGACCCGGCTTCGGTGGTCACCGTGCTGGCCCACGCCGACCCGCGCTGGCTCGCGGCTGCCGTCGGCGCCCAGCTCCTGTCGCAGGCCGCATTCGGTCTGCAGCAGCGGACCCTGCTGTCCGCGCTCGGGACTCGGCTCACCCTGGGCGACACGCTTGCGGTCACCTTCAGCCGTACGGCGATGGGGTCGGTGCTTCCGGCGGGGTCGGCGATGTCCGCGGCCTTCGCCCTTCAGCAGTTCCGCCGGCGCGGGGCTTCGGCCAGTGCGGCCGCCACCGCCGTGGTCCTTTCCGGCGTGGCCTCCGTGGCCGGCCTTGTACTGCTGTATCTGGGCACCACAGGCGTTCCGGCGCTGCTGAGTCTCGCTCCCGCGTATACGGCCGAGCTCGGCGGCGGATTGGTCGCCCTTGCGGCCGTCGTTGCTCTGGTCGTCCGCGTACGTCAGCCCGCCGCCTCGGCGCAGGTCATTGTGGCGCCCGGTCCCGGCATCCGGTTGCGTGGCGTTCCGGCGACCGGCGCTCTCGTGATCGGTGAGGTGGGTTCGCGATCGCCCCTTGCCGGCTCGGGGGTCCGGTCGCATCGCCTCTCGTACCTGCGCCGCCTCGGCCGCAATACGATTGACACGGCTCGCCGCATGCTGCGCGAGGCGCGCGCCGTGCAAGCAAGGCACTGGGCCGCCGCCCTCGGCTTCGCCGTGCTCAACTGGTCGCTCGACCTCGCCTGCCTCATCGCCGTCGCGCAGGCGTGCGGTTTCCTGCTGAGCGCGCTGCAGCTGACCGCCGTCTACATGGCGGTGCAGATCGTCCGCCAGATCCCGATCACCCCGGGCGGCATCGGTCTCATCGAGGCGAGCCTGCTGGCCGGCTTCCTGGCCGCCGGCGCTCCGGAGGCCGCGGCGGCCGCCGTGGTCCTCGGCTACCGCATCATCTCGTTCTGGCTGATGCTCCCCATCGGCCTCGGCGCCTACCTGAAGATCAGCCGCCGTCGGCCCGCCGCGCCGCTCCGGTCGCCGATAAGTCTCCCCGCCGCCTCCTGATCCCACGCGGGCGCGCCGCATCGTGCCCATCTCCCCACTCCACGCAGTGTGACGTAAGCAATTGTTGACTTAGTGGCCTCGAGGGCCATAATGAGTTAAGTCAGCATCCGTTTACATCTCCGTACGGGGTCCCCATGTCGCAAATCATCGAGGAGCCGCTCCCGCCGCCGGGTGGTCGAGCCGGCACCATGCTCGTGCTCTACCTGTCGCTGGGCGGCCTGGCCTTCGCCGTGCTGCAGTCACTGGTCGCGCCCGCGCTCTCCACCATCGGCCGTGATCTGGGCGCCGACACCAGCGACGTCAGCTGGGTCATCACCGCGTACCTCCTGTCGGCCTCCGTGCTGACGCCCGTGCTGGGCCGCCTCGGCGACATGGCCGGCAAGCGCAAGGTCCTCATCGGCGTCCTGGCCGCCCTCGCCGCCGGCACGCTGCTGGCCGCGCTCGCGCCCAACCTGGCCGTCCTGATCGTCGCCCGCGCCCTGCAGGGCGCCGCCGGCGCGATCCTGCCGCTCTCCATCGGCATCGTCCGCGACGAGCTCCCGCGCGAGAAGGTCAGCGTCATCGTCGGCCTGCTCTCAGCCATCTTCGGTGTCGGCGCCGGTGTCGGCATCGTCGGCGCCGGCCCGATCGTCGAGCACCTGTCGTGGCACTGGCTGTTCTGGCTGCCGCTAGTGCTCGTGGTCATCGCGCTGCTGGGCGCCGTCTTCGGCATGAAGGAGTCCCCGGTCCGTACGCCCGGCAAGCTGGACGTGGTCGGCACGGTGATCCTGTCGGTCTCCCTGGTGTCACTGCTGCTGGCGATCAGCAAGGGCCAGTCGTGGGGCTGGGGCGACGGCAAGACCGTCGGTCTGCTCATCCTCGGCGTCGTCACGCTGATCGCGTTCGTGCTGGTCGAGCTCCGGGTCAAGGAGCCGCTGGTCGACATGCGCCTGATGCGCCTGCGCGGCGTCTGGGCCACCGACCTGGTCGCCCTGATCCTCGGTTTCGCCATGTTCGGGACGTTCCTGCTCGTGCCCACCCTGCTGCAACTGCCCGCGGCCACCGGCTACGGCTTCGGCAAGTCGGTCGCGCAGTCCGGCCTGTTCCTGCTGCCGACGGTCGTCATGATGGTCTTCTTCGGCCCGCTGGCCGGCCTGCTCAACCGCAAGTTCGGCCCGAAGCTCCCGATGTTCCTGGGCGCCTGCTCGGTCGTCGCCGCGTTCGCCCTGCCGGCCTTCGCCCACGGCCAGCTCTGGCAGGTCGTCGCGTCCGGCGTGCTGACCGGCGCCGGCATCGGCCTGGCCTTCTCGGCCATGTCGAACGCCATCATCGAGAGCGTCCCGGCCGCCCAGACCGGCGAGGCGTCCAGCGTCAACACGATCGCCCGCACCATCGGCAGCAGCATCGGCACGGCGGTCGTCGCCGCCGTCATCTCCTCCCACACCACCGCCCAGGGCCTGCCCACGGACAAGGCCTTCACCATGGGCTTCGCCGTCTGCGCGGGAGTGGCCGTCCTCGCCGTCGCCGCCGCGCTCGCCCTCCCCGCGGCCCACCGCCGCCACGAGCAGGCCGTCGAGGCCGGCGTCCAGGACCTCCCGCCCGAGCCCGAGGAACTCCACCTCACCCACCGCCACTGACGCTTCCTGCGAAGGCCGCGGCGTCTCGTCGCGTCGCGGCTTTCGGCGGTACGCGTCCCCTCTCACCCAGAAGCAAGCACACTCCACCCGCCCCTCCACCGCGACCTGCGTGCACGGCCCGGCCGCAGCGCGCCTTTCGCGCCGCTGCCCACTCACCCTCCGGACCGCCCCCACCCCTCCATCCGTCGAACGGGTTCAATGCAAGCCCCCCGCCGCGGTAGAGTCTCGCCACCACAGATCCACCGAGGAGGCGACGTGCCCCAGCACCGCACCTACCTCGTCGTAGCTCTGGTAGCCGCCACCCTGGCCCTCACCGCGGCCGTGGCCATCACCCGCGCCGTCCGCACCCACCGGAAGCGCGCCACCCCACCGGGCCCGTTCCCACCCCGAGGCCCCTACCCCGGCCCCTTCCTCCCGGCCGACCAGTACCCGCCGGGCCCGTTCTCCGCGACACCCGCCCCAAATCCCGAGCCGCCCAACGCCCCAGCCCGTGACACGCAAGCCGCAGGGCATGACATGCAGGCCGCAGCCCGCGACACGCGAGCCTTAGCCCGCGACACGCAAGCCGCAAAGCATGACATGCAGGCCGCAGCCCGCGATACGCGAGCCTTAGCCCGCGACACGCAAGCCGCAGGGCACGACATGCAGGCCGCTGGGCATGACACCCGAATCGCCGTGCCTCACGTCCCGATCGCGGGGCCTGACCTGCGCTCGGGCGCGCGCGAGTAGGCGGCGTGGACGCGCGCCATCGCCGCCCCGCCCCGGATCCCGCCGACGATCATGCCGCTGGTGACGCCTGGATCGAGCAATGGCGCACCGACCTGCGCCGAGACATGGCAGCGCTGCTGAGCGTTTTCCGCCGCGTCACGGGTTTCCGCCCGGCGAGCACGAAGTGAGCGGCCCCGCCACCGCCGCGGAACTGGCCGCCCTGATCGAGTTCCACGGCGACGCCCTGCCGGCCGACCTGCTGTCCTTCCACCGCATCGTGGCCGAGGTGCGGCTGCCGGACATCGGCCCCGGCTACTGGATCCACCGACCGCCGCTGCCGGGTGAGGACCAGGGCCATCCCCGTCGACTGACCGACGGCCGCGCCATAGCCGTGTTCGGCAGCGACGGCAGCGGAGCCCTTTTCGCTTTGGCGGACGGACAAGGCGTGCCTTCAGCAAGTCCAGAGCGCGCGGCCTTGGTGGGTGGCGAGGATGCGCCTTCGGCGGGCATGGGGGACGGGGTTCCGGCGGGCATGGGGGACGGGGTTCCGGCGGGCATGGGGGACGGGGTTCCGGCGGGCATGGGGGACGGGGTTCCGGCGGGCAGGGGGGACGCGGCTTCGTCGGGCCGAGGAGGTGCGGTGGTTCTGCGGCTCTCGGGCGGCGCCCAACTTGGCGATGCGTACGACGTGGAGGGCGTGACGCAGGTGGCCGGAAACCTGCTGGAGTTTCTGGCTTTCTTGCGTCGTGAGGTCGCTGACGGCGTGGGCTGAGGGCCGTTTGAGGCGGTTGCGGGGATGCTCCGGCGGATCGGCGGCCACCCGCTCGCGGCGTGGACGGAAGACCGCTGCAAGGGCAGGGTCGTGCCGGCCAGTGGCGGCCCGCCGAGGACAGGGGCGGCGGTACGGGACGAGGCCCTTGGAACCAGCCGTCGCCGGGACGTGGGGAGAAGCTCGCCGCCGAGACAGGTGGCGACCACGTCGCCACTGACGTGGGAACTGCCAGCCAGCGCGCCTTCCGCGCCACCGGCTGGCCGGCCGACGCTGCCGCCGGCCGGCCGATGGGTTGCCTGGCTCACTGGGATGATTTAGCCGACGGCCAGAGCGGTGTCGTCGCCGGCGAATTCGTGGCGGAGCCGGCTGCGCTCGGATTCGGTGGGCCGCGATGGGTGAGTCCGCCGCAGGGGGATTGGGCGGGCGTCAGGCCGTGACTTCGGTCGGGGCCGGCGCCGGCTGTGGGGAGCTGCGGAACATCAGGGCCGGCCCGAGCGCCAAGGCCGATGCGCCGGCCGCCCACCAGAAGGTGTGGCCGAAGGCGGGGGCGTTGCGTTGCCACGACGAGGCCAGGACGGCGACGCCGAGCGAGCCGCCCACCTGCTGGAAGACGCGGACCGCGGTGGTGGCGTGCGGCACCGACGCGCGGGGCAGGCCGCCGTAGACGCGGGACTGGGCGGTCACCAGGACGGCGCCGAAGCCCAGGCCGCTGAGGGCGACGAGCGCGCCGAGGGTCCATGGGCTGGTGGCGGCGGTGAGCTGGGTGAAGGCGACGGCGACGGCCGTCAGCAGTAGGGCGCCGGTGACGGCGACGGGGCGTACGCCGAAGTGGGTGATGAGACGCCCGGCGTAGGTGAGCGACAGGGCCGAGCCGATCCCGCTCGGCGCCAGCAGGAGGCCCGCGTGCAGCGGGGTGAAGCCGTGGACCTGCTGGTAGTAGAGGGGGATCAGCAGGATCGTGCCGAGCAGCGCGACCATCGCGAGCAGCATCAGCAGGGACGCCGCGGTGAAGTCGCGGCTGCGGAACAACCGCAGGTCGACCGCGGGGGCGGGTGCTCGCAGCGCGTGCGCGATGAATAGGGCGAGCAGCAGGCCGCCGAGGAGTGTGGAGAACGGCCGGCCCCAGACCAGGCCGACCAGGGCGGGGCAGAGCAGCGCGAGGCCGAGCATGTCCGGGCGGGGTGGCTGCGCGGCGGATGAGGCGGGCAGGGCGCGGGCGGCCGCCCACGCCGCCACGGCGCAGATCGGCAGGTTGACCAGGAAGATGGCCCGCCAGCCGGGGCCGTCGACCAGCGCGCCGCCGAGCACGGGGCCCAGCACCGGGCCGAGCAGCAGGGGCACGCCGATGACGGCCATGACCCGGCCCAGTGGCCGGCCGCCGGCGCGGCGGGCGACGATGGTCTGGAACAGCGGCATCATCAGGCCGCCGCCGAGGCCCTGCACGACGCGGGCCGCGATGAGGCTCGGCGCCGACCAGGCGAGGCCGCACAGCAGCGAGCCGAGGGTGAACAGGGCCAGCGAGCTCAGCCACGCCGCCCGGTCGCCGAAGCGGTCGACGGCCCAGCCCGCGACCGGGATCATCGCCGCCATGGCCAGCAGGTACGACGTGCTGACCCACTGGATGGTCGCCAGGTCGGCGTGGAAGGCGCCGATCAGGGTTTCCAGCGCGATGTTGACCATCGTCGAGTCCATCTGGACCAGGAACACGCCCAGCAGAAGCGCGAGCAGACCTCGGTACATCCATGCCCCCCGAAGACGAAACGATACGGTGTACGCGAGACGATACACCGTATCGCGGGCCGTACACCGTTACGATCGGGCGGTGACTGGACCGATCTGGACCCGGCAGGCCGCCTCCAAGCCGGAACGCCTCACCCTGGAGACGGTGGTGAGCCGCGCGGTCGAGCTCGCCGACCGGGAGGGGCTCGACGCCGTCTCGGTGCGGCGGCTCGCGGCCGAGCTGTCGGCGCGGCCGATGAGCCTCTACTCGTTCTTCGGGCGCAAGGACGACCTGGTCGACCTGATGGTCGATCACGTGCTGGGCGAGATGCTGGTCGATCGGATTCCGGGCGACGACTGGCGGTCGGCGCTCAAGGCCGTCCTGTACCGCCAGATCGAGGTCGGCCGGCGCCACCGGTGGGTGATGAGCGTGTTCGGCACCCGGGCGCCGATCGGGCCGAACGCGGCCCGCCACGCCGAGCAGTCGTTCGAGGCGATCGCCGGGCTCGGTCTGCCGCCGGAGCGCGCGACGCGGCTGCTGCGCGCCGTCGACACGTACCTCTGGGGTTATGTCACCCGGGCCGGGCAGGAGGCGGCGGCGCGCCGGCGGGACCAGCTGTCCGAACAGGAGTGGCGGGAATCGACCGACGCCTACCTGGCCGATCTGACCGGGAAGGGCGACCTGCCGCACGTGGCCGCGGCGGGCCGGTCGGCGCTGTTACCCGGCGACGACGGCTTCGATGAGGGGCTGGATTGGCTGCTGGACGGGTTCGAGCGCAGCCGTTAGAGCTCGACCGGCGGTGCGTTGAACGGTGTGATCACCTGGATGGCCGACGGGGTGGTCCAGGGTGTGCCGGGCAGCTCCTTGCGGGCGCGCAGGATGGCCCGGCACGCCGCGCGCAGGTCCCGGCGCAGGTCGTGGTGCAGCACCGCGGAGATGCGGCGCTGGCGCAGCAGCGGGGTGTTGTCGGCGTCGAGGTCGTGGGCGATAAAGGCGGCGTACGAGCGTCCCTCGTCGCGAAAGGCGTTGATGACCGCGGTCGTGCCGCCCGCTCCCGCGTACATCGAATAGACCGCGACCAGGCCGGGATGCGCGGCCAGGGCGGCCCTCGTGGCCGAGTGCACGGCCGAGGGGCTGTCCTCCTCGTCGATCACCTCGACCACCCGGCGGTCGCCGCAGCGCAGCTCGGCCCGGAAACCGGCGTCGCGTTCGTCCTCGCCGCGGTACGAGCCGTGACCGCGCACCACCAGCACCTCGCCCGGCGCCGGGCCCAGCCACTGCGCGATGAGATAGGCCGCGGTCGCGCCGGCGGCGCGGTTGTCCACCCCGACGTACGCGACGCGGCGGCTGGCCGGCAGGTCGGTGACGAGCGTGACCACCGGGACGCCCTGCCGGTCCAGGCGGTTGGCGGCCGTGATGACGCCGGGCACGTTGGGCGCCTTGAGGATCACCCCGTGCGAGCCGCGCAGCCGGTCCAGCACCCGCAGCAGCTCCGGCACGCCCGGGCTGGTCAGCAGGTGGAAACGGGCCCGCACGACGGCCGGCCGCAGGTCGGGCAGCGCCGCCTCCAGGGCCGCCCGCACGGCCGCGGAGAAGCGGGCCGGCGCCTGCACGACCAGGTCGATCAGGAAGGTACGGCCGCCCACCGCGAGCTGCGAGCGCTGCCGGTCCAGGTCGTCGATGGCCCGGCGCACCTCGAGGACGGTGCTCTCGCGCACCCCGCCCCGCTCGTGCAGGACCCGGTCGACGGTGGCCGCGCTCAGGCCGCACTGCGCCGCGATCTCCCGGATCCGGTAGCGGTGCCGCATGCCGTCCAGCCTGAGGCGCTTTTGAGGCGTTCACAACCCCGGGGCGACCCCGAAAAAACCTAGCGTGAGGTCATGACTACATGGACGGACGTCAGCCTGGAGGACTTCCGGGCGGTCGTCGAGCAGACCACCGACCCCGCCGACTACCCGCTCGCCGACGCCGTCGAGCGCAACGTGCTGATCTACGGAACGAAATTGCTGGACCAGGATCGCCGGGCCGCCCGCGCCGAATTGGCGAAAGCGTTGATGGACGGGCCCGGCATCGTGGTGTTCAAGGGCGCCTTCGAGCCCGCCGTGGTCGACCGGGCCACCGCCGTCTTCGCCGCGATGATCGCCGAGCAGAAGGCGGCCGGGGTGGCCGGCGGGGACCACTTCGCGAAGCCGGGCGCCAACGACCGGGTGTGGGGCGCCCTGGACAAGTTCGCCGTCCGCGACCCGGGGGCGTTCGCCGCCTACTACGACAACGACCTGCTGGCCCTGGTCTGTGACGCCTGGCTGGGCTCCGGCTATCAGGTCACCTCGCAGGTCAACGTGGTCAACCCGGGCGGCCGGGCCCAGGTGGCGCACCGCGATTACCACCTCGGGTTCATGTCGCGCGAGCAGGCGGAACGCTTTCCCCTCCACGTACATCTGCTGTCGCCGGTGTTGACCCTGCAGGGCGCGGTCGCCCACGTCGACATGCCGGTCGAGACCGGCCCGACCCTCTACCTGCCCCACTCGCAGAAGTACCCGGCCGGTTATCTGGCCTTCCACCGCCCCGACTTCACCGAGTACTTCGACGCCAACTACGTGCAGCTGCCGCTGAGCAAGGGCGACGCCGCCTTCTTCAACCCGGCGCTGTTCCACGGGGCCGGGACCAACCACACCGCGGACGTACGCCGGATGGCGAACCTGCTGCAGATCTCGTCGGCCTTCGGCCGGGCCATGGAGACCGTCGACCGGGTCGCGATGTGCCTCGCCCTCTATCCGGCGCTGCGGAGGCTGGCCGACCCGGGCAACGTGGTGGCCGCCTCGGCCGAGGGCTATGCGTTCCCCACCAACCTCGACCGCGACCAGCCCGTCGGCGGCCTGGCGCCACAGACCCAGGCCGAACTCGTGCGGCAGGCGCTGGCCGAAGGCTGGCCCGAGGACCGGTTCGCGGCCGGGTTGCGGGCGCATCACGAGCGGCGGCGGGCGAAGGAAGATCCGGCCCTGTCGGCGGGATCCCGGCGGCGGGTGTGATGATTCTCGGGTGACGGTTCTCGACCCGGTGGTGCGATGCCTCGTGGAGGCGTCGGCCGGCCCGCCGTTCCTGCACGAGATCGGGCCGCAGGACGGGCGCCAGGCGCTGCTGGAGTCGCAGGGCCCGCCGCAGCCCGATCCGGCCGTGTCGGCCGAGTACCGGGTGGCCCAGACGGGCCCGTCCGGTCTCGTCGGCTACTGGGTCTTCGAGCCGGAACACAAGAGCACCGGTGTGGTCGTCTACGCGCACGGCGGCAAATGGATGCTCGGCGACGCGCGGACCCACTGGCAGCTGATCAGCGACCTCACGCGGCTCAGCGGGAAGACCTTCGTCGTCCCCGAGTACACCCGGACGCCCGAGGCCCGCTACCCGGTGGCCGTCGAGGAGATCTACGCGCTGCTGGTGTGGGTCGGCGAGACGATGGGCGGCGACCTCATGGTCGCCGGGGACTGCGCCGGGGCGACGATGGCGGCCGCCCTGACCTTCATGGCCAAGCGGCGCGGCGGTCCGCGCATCCGGGCCCAGCTGTTGTTCTACCCGCTGCTCGACATCGGCTGCGAGCAGCCGTCGCACCGCGAGTTCGGCTCCGGCTACCTGCTTACCCACGAGGCCGTACGCTGGTACTGGGAGCAGTACGGCGACGACCGGGCGCACCATGTCGAGCCGACCCTGTCGCCGTCGCGAGCGACGGACGAGGACCTGGCCGGCCTGCCGCCGGCGCTGATCATCGGCGCCGAGGCGGATCCCGTGCGGGACGAGGGCGAGGCGTACGCCGCGCGGCTGCGCGACGCGGGCGTGGACGCCACCGCGGTCCGGGTGCTGGGCATGGTGCACGACTTCGCGTCGCTGACCCCGCTGCGGGACCGGCCGGCGACGCGGGCCGCCGTCGAGCAGGGAGCGGCCTTCCTGCGCGACGCCTAGCGGGGGATGCGGACGGCGAGCATCGCCACGTCGTCGGCGCGGTCGGTGGTCATCTCCTTGGCCACCCGGGCCAGCAGGTCGCGCGGCGGCCCCGCGTTGCGGATCCGCAGCTTGCCGTAGAGCCGTTCGAACCCCTCGTCGATGACCCGCTCCCGGCTCTCGACCAGCCCGTCGGTGTGCAGCAGGACGATCGACCCGCGCTCCAGCGGCGCCGTGTACGTGTGCCGCGGCGCGCCCCGCCGCGCTCCCAGCAGCAGGTCGTTGCCGGTCAGCGGCCGCACCTGGCCGGCCGGGGAGATCAGCACCGGCGGCGGGTGGCCCGCGTTGGACCAGCGCAGCCGGAACCCGCCGCCGGGGGCCCGGTCGAGGAAGGCCACCACGGCGGTGGCCATGGCCGGCTCGCCGAGCGCGAAGTTGGCCGCGTCCAGCCGGCGAAGCAGCGCCGACGGGGGTTCCCGGCGGTCGACCAGGTAGGCCCGCAGCATGTTGCGCAGCTCGCCCATCCGGGCCGTGGCCGCCGTGTCGTGCCCCACCACGTCGCCGATGACCAGGGCCAGCCGCCCGTTGGCGCCCGGGATCACGTCGTACCAGTCGCCGCCGACCTGGCGGTGCGAATCGGCCGCCCGGTAGTAGGCGGCCAGCTCGAAGTCGTCGACGTGCGGCAGCCGCGACTCGATCGCCCGCTGCAGCGTGTCGGTGATCGCGGTGCGCGAGTCGTGCCGGCCGGCCCGCTCCAGCGCCTGGGCCACGTAGAGGGCCAGGGTGGCGATGACCGCCCGGTCGGCCACGTAGAAGGTCTGCGGCTCGTTCCAGGCCAGCAGCAGCGCGCCCAGGGCGTCCGGCAGGGGCGCGCAGACCGCGGCCTGCCAGCCGTCGCGCTCGAGGTCCTCGGCCAGCGTGGGGTGCTCGAGCGTCACGTCCATGAAGCTCTCGTAGTAGCGGGCGCGGCGATCGCGCATCGCGGTCGCCGCCAACCGGTCGGACACGGCGCCCCGGCGCGGGCCGCCGGGCAGCAGGACCTCAGCGTGCGTGGCCCCCAGCGCCGCCTTGAGCAGCTCGGGCACGATGAGCAGGACGTCGTCGGTGGTGGCGGTGACCGACAGCGACTCGCTCGCCCGCAGCAGCATCCGGCTGCGGCGCAGCGCGGCGTCGTCCGGCGCGATCGGTGGCGCTACGGCCAGAATGTTCTCAGTCATGGCAACTCCCCCCGGAGAAGAATCCTCGTGACAGCCGGTCATGAGGATGAATAGAAGAGTGCCGAGGTGGCGCTCCCAAGGCATCCGCCAAATGACTGTCCGGCTCGCCGGGTGCAAGTCCGTCGCGTACGGCATGAGTCGAACGACCGATGCGGGGTAGCCCCCCGCGGCCGATGATGTCGGTAGATCTCGGAGGTGTGTCCATGGGGGAACGATCCCGCCGCTGGGCCTGGCTGGCCGTCCTGGCCGTCGGCCTGGGCCTGTATTTCCTGGTTCTGCGCACTTTGGTGCACACCCAGAACCCCAACTTCGTGCCCGCGCTGATCCTGCTCGGCGCCAGCGTCGTGCCCGCGTCGTTCCTGACGTTCGCCCAGGCCCGCACCGGCCGATGGGAGGTGCCGACCGCTGTGTTGCTGGTCACGGCCTTCTTCGGCGGCGTCATCGGCGTCGTGGTGGCGGGCACTCTGGAGTACGACGCGCTGCGCGACCTCGGCGCGCTGCCGATGGTCGTGGTGGCCGTGGTCGAGGAGTCGGCCAAGCTGATCGTGCCGGTCGTCCTGCTGTTCACGGTGCTGGTCCGGCACACCCGCCGGCTGCCCTCGGACGGCCTGGTCATCGGCATCGCCAGCGGCATGGGCTTCGCCGCCCTGGAGACCATGGGGTACGCCTTCACGGCGCTGCTGCAGTCCAACGGCAACGTCGGCGCGGTCGAGGAGACGCTGTTCGTCCGCGGCCTGACCTCGCCGGCCGGGCACACCGCGTGGACCGGCCTGACCTGCGGCGCCCTCTGGATGCTGCTGAGCGCGCCCGGCCTGCGGCACCTGCTGCAGTTCGTGGCCACCTTCATCGGCGCGGTCGCCCTGCACACCGCGTGGGACACCTTCGGCGGCACCTGGGCCTACGTGATCCTGGGCGTGCTCAGCCTGGGCTGGCTCACCCTGATGCTGCGGCACTACCGGGCGTTCCACCCGGCCGACAGCCTCATTCCCGCGGGAATGCGTCCCGCAGTTGGTGGCGGCCGCTGATGCCCAGCTTGGGGTAGACGCTGTGCAGGTGGGCGCCGACCGTGCGGACCGAGATGAACAGCTGCTCGGCGATCTCGCGGTTGCGCAGCCCGCGCGCGGCCAGCTCGGCCACCTGCCGTTCCTGCGGGGTGAGCACGGCCAGCCGGGCGCTCCCGGCCGGCCCGTCGTGCCGGCCGCTGGCCCGCAGCTCGCGGGCGGCCAGCCCGGCCGCGTGGGCCGCGCCGAGCGAGGTGAACGCCGTCTCGGCCGCGGCCAGCACGGCCCGGGCGTCGCGCGGGCGCCGGGCCCGGCGCAGCCACTCGCCGTAGTGCAGCCGGGCCAGGGCCCGCTCGTACGGCCACTCGTGCCCGGCCGGGTCGACAGTGGACAGCCGGAAGTGGTGCTCGGCCCGGTCGCCGTCGCTGAGCAGCGCCTCGGCCAGGTGCAGCAGCAGCCGCATCCGGGTGCTCGGGCCGGCGCCGGCGTCCGCGCGCACGTGGTCGACCACGGCCCGGGCGTCGTCGCGGCGGCCGCCGCGGGCCGCGGCCGCCGCCAGCTCGGCCACGTGACGCCCGGCCAGCAGCCCGTGCCGGGGCCGCCCCTCGCGGTCGAACATGGTCCGCAGGTAGCGGTAGGCGCTCTCGTAGTCGCCGTCGACGGTGGCGGCCAGCCCGGCCGCGCGCAGCACCCGGATGTGCACCGACCGATGCTGTTGCAGGTCGACCCGGGCCACGGCCCGCCGGACGAGCTCCTGGGCCGGGGCCGCCTCGCCGGCCAGCGCGAGCAGCTGCGCCCGCAGCGCGTCCATCTGGGCCGCGAAGACCGGCAGCCCGCCCGGCCCGACGGCGTCCGCGAAACGCCGGGCGGCCACCCACTGCCCGGTGTCGATCAGGGCACTGACCAGATGCGGGATCATCTCCAGGCCGGACATCGAGGCCCGCGGGTTGTGCTCGTCGGCCATGGTCGCCCGGAGCAGGCCGACGGCCAGCCGCGAGCGGTCCTCGTAGCCGGCCATCGTGCCGATCACGTTGAGCCGGTGCCGCTCGGGCGCGCTCAGCCGGCTCCCGGCCGGCGGGACGGCCGTGGCGTCGCACAGCTCGCGGCCGGGGTGCGAGGCCGGATCCAGGACCAGCCGTACGAAGGCGGCGGTGGCCTTGTCGGCCGCCGGCCCGGCCGCCGCGAGCAGCTCGGCCAGGCCGCGCCGGTGCTCCTCGTCGCCCGAGGTGGAGGCGACGACCGAGGCCAGGCCGGCGATGGCGGAGGCGATCCGCGGGTCGGCGGGCGTCCCGGCCCGCCGGACGGCCGAGATCATGGCGTACGCCTCGTGCTGCCGCCCGGCGCGGGTCAGGGCGGTCGCGGCCGCGTGCCCGGCCATGTTGACCAGGGCCGGGTCGGTGGTGAGCCGCCGCACCAGGGAGTAGAGCTCGCCCGGCCACTGCGTCTCGCCGAGGTTGCGGGCGTCCATCGCGGCCTGGGCGTAGCGCCGGGCCGCGGCCGGCGGCTCGGGTGAGCGCTCGGCCGCCTGCTCCATCGCCCGGGCCGCCTCGAACAGGTCCTCCCGCTCGCGGAAGACCGCGGCCGCGGCCTCGAGGCCGGCGGCGATCCGCTCGTCGGGACCGCCGGCCAGCTCGGCCAGGTGCAGCGCCCGCCGCTCGGCGCCGGGCGGCAGCGCCGTGGCCAGGTTCCGGTGGGCCTGCCGGCGCTGGTGGGCCGGGGCGTTCGCGTAGGCGGCGTCGGCCGCCAGCGGGTGCACGAAGTCGGCCGAGTCGTCGGCGCACACCACGAGGCCGGCCCGCTCGGCGAGAGTCCACCACCGGTCACCGGGCAGGCCCGCGGCCCGGCTGACGTCGGCCCGGACCGCCGGTGGAGTTGCCGCGGCCAGATGCAGCAGCAGGCGCCGGGCGGGCTCGGGCAGCGCCGCGAGGTCGGCCGCGAACGCCGACCGGAGCCGGCCGCCCGTGTCCAGCTCGAGCACCGCGGCCGGGTTGCCGGCGGCACGGTGCAGCACCACGGCCCGTTGCCGGCCCACCGGCGGATCCGGTTGCGACTCCAGCAGGCGTACGGCGTCGTCGCGGTCCAGCGGGCGAAGCTCGACGGTGGGCAACCCGCGCAGCCGACCCGGAATCCGGTCGGGGAGCCCGGCCAGCAGCAGCGCCGGCACGGTCCCGGCCAACTCGGCCAGCACGGCCGCCGCGGCCTCGGTGACCCGGTGCACGTCGTCGACCGCGAGCAGCAGGGGCGAGCCGATCCGCTTGAGCACCCGGCACAGCGCGGCCGGGTCGGACCGGCCGAGGTCGACCGGGCCCGGCACGTCGTGGCGCAGGGCCAGCAGCAGCCGGCGGATCAGGGCCGGCGCGTCCAGCGGCGGGCCCGGCGGCGCGTCCACGGTGACGACCCGGTGCCGGCCCTCGGCCCGGGCGCGCTGGGCGGCCACGGCCAGCAACCGCGACTTGCCGAGGCCGCGGCCACCCGTAAGCACCAGCGCGTGCTGTCCGGCGCCGAGACAGCCGGTGATCCGGGCCAGCTCGCCGGCCCGGCCGATCAGTCCGGCTCCGGGGTCGATGAGGGTGCTGTCCGGCATGGTTCAGCCCTCCCGGCCCGTCGCGCCGGAGCCGAGCAGCTCGCGCAGCTGGTGCCGGTTGCCGACGCCGAGCTGGGGATAGATGTCGTAGAGGTGCGAGCCGACCGTGCGCGGCGACAGGACCAGCCGTTCGGCGATCTCCCGGTTGGTCATGCCGTCGGCGGCCAGCCGGGCGATCATCTGCTTCTGCGCGGTCAGCCCGCCGAAGGCGTCGGCCGTCCCGTTGCCCGGCAGGTACCTGCGGGCCTGGTCGGCGTGGGCCCGCGCGCCGAGCCGGGTGAACGTGTCGAGCGCGGCCAGGATCTGCGGCCGGGACTCCGGCCCCCGGCGCTGCCGGCGCAGCCAGAGCCCGTAGTTGAGCTGCGCCTCGGCCCGCTCCAGGGGCCAGTGCAGGGCCCGGTCCTGGTCGGCCAGCGCGTCGCGGAAGTGCCGGTCGGCCTCGTCGGTGTCGCTGAGCAGGGCCTCGGCGTGTGCGAAGAGCATGGCCATCCGCGGCGTGGGGGCCGACCCGGCCCGCAGGCGGGCGCCGCCCAGGATCTGCCGGGCCTGGGCCTTGGCCCGCGCACGGCGGCTGGAGCCGGCGGCGGCCACCGCCAGCTGCGGCAGCGACCGGGGCCCGAGGACGTAGTGCACCGGCTCGCCGGTGGCGTCGAACATCGCCCGGAAGTGCGCCCACGCGGTGTCGTAGTCGCCGGCCGACAGTGCCGCCATCCCGGCCGCGCGCCGGCGCAGGCTCTCGCTGAACGGGTCGCCCGCCGGTCGTGCGGGCAGCAGCACCGGGTGGGTGCCGTCGTAGCGTACGGCCTGAAGAAAGCCGCGCAGCGCCGGCAGCGACCGCTGCAGCAGGGTCAGGTTGCCCACCTCGGCCAGGGTCGCCGACTCCTCGATGGCCTCGTCGGCGTCCGCCCACCGGCCACAGTCGATCATGGCGAGGATCATCAGCGGGATCCGCCCGGCCAGCGCGCCCGGCGCCCCGTAGGCCCGCTGGGCCTGCCACAGCGAGGACAGCTCGGCCGCGGCCCGGACGGAGTCGTCGGTCAGCCAGGCGATCGTGCTGGTGGCCAGCAGCCGGGTGATCTCGGCCAGCCCGCTCAGCGGCGCCCGGCCCGAGTCGGGCGGGACCGGCCCCGCCGGGTCGGCCACCGCCAGCACCGCCGCCCGCGTCGCCGGGTTGGCCGCGCCCGGGACGATGGCCTCGCCGAGCTCGCCACCTGTTCCGTCGGCCACCAGGTCCAGCAGCGCGGGCAGTCCGGCGCGGTGCCCGGCCGAGCCGGAGAGGACCGCCGCGTTCGCGGCCACGGCCACGTTGGTCAGGGCGACCTGCCCGTCGGCCGGCCGTCGCTCCACCGCCTCCCGGGCCAGGTCGTAGGCCTCGGCGAAGCGGGCCTGGTGCACGAGCGCGAGGCCGGCCCCGGCCGCGGCCACGCCGAGCACGTCGGGATCGGTGGTCAGCCCGGCCACCCGGCGGTGCAGGGCGATCGCGCACGCCGGCTCGCCCGCCCGGTAGGCGGCCAGCGCGGCCTTGGCCAGGCGGCGGGCGGCGGCGGCCGGCTCGGGGCTGCGCTCGGCGGCCAGCCGCAGCGCCCGGCCCTCGGCCAGGAAGTCGGCCCGGCGCCCGACCGCGGCGGCGCTCTCCTCGAGCGCGGCCGCGATGATCTCGTCGGCCCGGTGGGCGGCGAGCGCGGCGTGCAGGGCCCGGGCGTACGGCTCGTCGGTGCAGGCGGCCAGCGCGGCGTGCGCGTCGCGGGCCGGCCCCGCGGCCGCCGCCAGCCGGATCAGCGGGTGCTCGAAGCGGACCCGCCCGCCGGTCACCGTGACCAGCCCCGCCTCCTCCGCCGGGGCCCAGTCGCGCAGGTCGGCGTGGCCGTCGCCGGCCCGGGTGAGGGTGCCGACCGGCTCGGCCGCGTCGGCCACGGCGGCCACCCGCAGCAGCCGGCGGGTCGCGGCGGGCAGGCCGTCGAGCCGGTCGCGGAACTCGCGCGGCGGCACGTCCGAGGTGAGCGCGAGCGGGTTGTTGCCGGCCCGGCGCAGGATCAGCCGGCGCGGCACCTCGGGCGCGCTCGGCGGGCGGGTGTTCAGCAGCCGGGCCGCCGCCCGGTCGGTCAGCGGCCCGACCCGGTAACGGGCGATCTCGCCGCCCAGCCCGGCCGGCGGCTCCGATCCGCGGGCGGCCAGCAGCAGGCCCACCCGCTCGGTGCAGGCGTGCCGGACGACCAGCGTCAGCAGCTCCAGCAGGGCCGGATCGGCCCGGTCGGCGTGGTCCAGGATCACCAGTGCCGGCGAGCTCGCGGTCAGCCGGTCGATCCCGGTCAGAACGGCCGTCAGCAGGGCCGGCTCATCGGTGCTCTCGCCGCGCAGCCAGGACCGGAGCGCCGGGTCGAGCCGGGGCGCGGCCAGGGCCCGCAGCAGGGGACCGTCGAGCGGCAGCACCCGGAAGCCGCGCTCACGGGCGAGACCGGCCGCGGCCCGCAGCAGAGCGGTCTTGCCGATCCCGGCCTCGCCGAGCAGCACCATGGACATCGGCCGGGTGGCGGCCGCCTCGACGAAGGCCGTGAGGTCGGCCCGTTCCCGGGCGCGCCCGTACAACGTCGTCGAGCTCACCGCCCACAACCCCCTTGATTACCTGAAATAGGTACGAAAGACCGCCGGGACGACCGCCCTGGCACCGTATTCGATCATCGGAGGTGAGCCGTGCACCACGAAGAAAGGACGAAGAACGACCTGCGTGCAAGGCTGTGACCGGAAATGACCTGGGGGGATGCACACCATGACGGACGACGACGTCCCGTTCGGCGCTCTGCTGCGCCGCCTGCGGATCGCCGCCGACCTCACCCTGGAACAGCTGGCCGAGGCCTCCGGCGTCAGCGACCGGGGGATCAGCGACATGGAACGGGGGGTCAGCCGCAGCCCACGGGCGCGCACCCTGGAGGCCATCGCCGACGGGCTCGGGCTCGACCGGGCCGGGCGGGAGCGGCTGCTCGGCGCGGCCCGGGCCGGCCGGGTGGCCGCGGCGCCGGTGGCCGGGCTGCCCCTGCCGCGGCGGGTCAGCGACTTCACCGGCCGCGAGGCCGAGCTGGCCCGCATCCGCCGGTGGACGGCCGGGGCGAGCGCCACCGGCCCGGCCCCGGTCGTGGTCGTCAGCGGCCCGCCCGGTGTCGGCAAGACCTCGCTCGCGGCCCAGGCGGCCCAGGCCTGGCCCGCCGACCAGCACCTCTTCGTCGACCTGCGCGGCCTCGACGACAAACCGCTGACCCCGGCCGCCGTGCTCGGCAAGCTGATCCGCGCGGTCAGCCCCGAGCAGCATGTGGTGCCCCGCGAGCTGGACGACGCGGCCGCGCTGTGGCAGACCCTGGTCCGCGACCGGCCGCTGTTCGTCGTGCTCGACAACGCGATCAGCGAGGGCCAGGTGCGCCCGGTCCTGCCGCCGTACGGCCCGGCGGTGGTCCTGGTCACCAGCCGCCGCGCCCTCAGCGGCCTGGAGGGCGTGCGCCGCCTGCGGCTCGACGCGCTCAGCGGGACCGACGCCGTCGCGCTGCTCGGGGCGATCCTGGACGATCCGGCGGCCTCGCCGGAGAGCCTGCGCCGCATCGCCGAGCTCTGCGTCAACGTGCCCCTGGCCCTGCGCATCGCCGGCAACCGGCTGCTCAGCCGGCCCGGCTGGACCGTGGACGACCTGATCGCCCGGCTGGCCGCCCAGGAGCGCCGCCTGGACGCCCTGGCCGCCGGCGACCTGCAGGTCAAGGCCGCCTTCAACCTGTCCTACCAGCAGCTGTCCGGGGTGGCCCGGCGGTTGTTCCGCCGCCTCGCCCTGGTGCCCGGCCCGTCGGCCGGCGTCGAGCTGGCCAGTGTGCTGGCCGAGGAGCCGGTCCCGGCCACCGAGGACGCGCTGGACGAGCTCGTCGAGTTGAGCCTGCTCCAGCAGCGGCCCGACGGCCGCCTGGAGTTCCATGACCTGTTGCGCCTCTACGCCCAGGGTGAGCTCGAGCGCGAGGAGGGCACGGCCGACCGCGCCGCCGCCCAGCGCCGCCGCGACGACTGGTTGCTGACCACCGCGATCCGGGCCGGGCTGTTCTTCGAGCCCGGGTCCGGCCCGCCACCGGCCGGTGAGGGCCCGCACCTGACGACCGGGGTCCAGGCCGGCGACTGGCTGCGCGGCGAGTCCGAGAACTGGCTGCCCGCCCTGCACGCGGCGGCCGCGGCCGGCGACGACCGGCGCGTGGTCGAGGTGGCCGAGTCGCTGCACTGGTTCTCCGACGGCTGGGCCAACTGGCCGCACTGGCTCGACGTCTTCGGGCTCTCGGTCGCCGCCGCCCGGCGTCTCGGCGACGACCGGCTCACCTCGGTCCACCTCGGCTACCTGGCCTGGGTCCACATCGTCTGCCTGGGCCAGCCCGAGATCGCCCTGGAACGGGCCCGGGAGGCGCTCGATCACGCGGTCCGCTCCGGCGACCGCCGGCAGATCGCCTGGGCCAACTACTACATCGGCTGGGCGCTGAGCCGCCGGCAGCGCTGGGACGAGGTCCTCGAGCACGGGCGGGCCGCGGTCACCGACTTCCGGGCCGTCAACGACCGCGAGGGGCTGCCCAACGGGCTCACGCTGTGCGCGCTGGCCGTGCAGGGCCGGGGGCCGGCGGACGACGCGATCCCGCTCTACGAGGAGGTCATCGCGGCGGTGACCGACCCGGCGACCGCGCCGCCGGAGCACATCGCGCTGTTCATCGAGACGGTGTCCCGCTCGTTCCTGGCCGGCATCGAGATCGCGGCCGGGCGGTGGCCGGAGGCGCTGCGCCGGGTCGACGAGTCGATCGCGGCGGCCGAGCGCCTCGAGCACTCCTCGGAACGGCTGATGACCGCGCGGTCGCAGCGGGCCCAGGTCTTCGCCCGGCTCGGGCGGATGGAGGCGGCCCGGGAGGAGCTTGAGGCCGTACGGATGCTGCTGGAGCGCAACGGGAACACCGACCCGCGCCCGGGCGCCCTGCGCGACCGGATGACCGAGGTCGAGGGGTTGCTGGCCGCCTACGACGCGGCGAACTCGAGCAAGTAGCGGTTGACCGGCCCGGGGGAGGACCGGCCCAGATCGTGGCGGCCGCCCGGGATCACCTCGTAGCGCAGGTCGGCCACCAGGTCGGGCAGGCGGTGGGCGGTCGCGTCGATGGGCAGCAGCTCGTCGTCGTCGCCGTGCAGCAACAGCACCGGGACGTCGATCCGGGCCAGGTCGGCGCGGAAATCCGTACGGCCGCTGTCGCCGAAGGTCCCGGCCCGGGCCTCGATGTCCGCGAGGTCGGCCGGGCCGACCCCGTCCGGGTTGTCGTCCGTGCGCATCAGGAAAGGCGTGGGCGCGGCCATCAGCACCACCTTGCGCACCCGGCCGGAACCGTGGGCGGCCAGACAGCGCACCACGTCGCCGGCCGCCGCCGAGGAACCGGCCAGCACGCAACCGGTCAGGGCCAGATCGTCCAGCAGGAGGCCGAGATCGGCGGCCAGCGCGTCCACCCCGTACCCCGCCGGAAGCTGGGACCGGCGGTCGAAGCCGATGACCCGGTGACCCGCGGCGCGCAGCGCCCGCGACTGCTCCTCCCAGCCCGAGCCGACCAGGACGACCGGACCACCGAGGCCCTCGTCGCTGTAGTAGAGCCGGTTCCGCACGTGGGGCACCGGTCCATTGGACGGGTTGCCCGCCGGGGGCGCCAGGAAGTTTGCACGAAGTTCGGCCCTGGTCGCATGTCATCCGCCGGCCGACGGACCGGTTCGCACAGACAGTCATCTGACCGATGGCGGTGCCGCCGCCGCGCAGAAGCCTGATAACCGGAACACGCAACGATCTGCCGAGCGAAGGAACCTCCATGCCCTACATCACCACCACCGACGGCACCGAGATCTTCTACAAGGACTGGGGCACCGGGCAGCCGATCATCTTCAGCCACGGCTGGCCGCTCAACGGCGACGCGTGGGACGTCGAGATGAAAATGGCCGCCGACCACGGTTTCCGGGCCATCGCGCACGACCGGCGCGGCCACGGCCGGTCCTCGCAGACCTGGCTCGGCAACGACATGGACACCTACGCGGCCGACCTGGCCGAGCTGGTCGACGCGCTCGACCTCAAGGACATCATCCTGGTCGGGCACTCCACCGGCGGCGGCGAGGCCGTACGCTTCGCGGCCCAGCACGGCGCGGGCCGGGTCGCCAAGATCGCCACGGCCGGCGCGGTGCCGCCCGTCATGGTGAAGTCCGAGACCAACCCCGAGGGCACGCCGATCGAGGTCTTCGACGGTCTGCGGGCGAGCGTGCAGGCCGACCGCTCGCAGTTCTTCCAGGACCTGTCCGAGTCGTTCTTCGGCATCAACCAGGGCACCGGCGTCTCGCAGGGCCAGCGCGACCAGTTCTGGCGCCTGGGCATGCAGATGAGCCTCAAGGGCGCCTACGACTGCATCAAGGCGTTCTCCGAGACCGACTTCACCGAGGACCTGAAGGCCCTCGACGTCCCGGTCTTCATCGCCCACGGCAGCGCCGACCAGATCGTCCCGATCGAGGCCGCCGCCCTCAAGTCGGCCAAGATCGTCAAGAACGCCACCCTGAAGGTCTACGAGGGCGCGCCGCACGGCATCGCCGGCGCGTACCAGCAGGAGCTCGACAAGGACCTGCTGGAGTTCTGGCAGAGCTGACCGGTGCAACGGGGGTGAGCGGCCCGCCCACCGGGCGGGCCGCATGGCATGCTCGGACGCGATCATGCAGACCATCGCCCAGGCTGTAGGCCTCTTCGCCGTCACCAACATCGACGACATCCTCATCCTCGCCCTGTTCTTCGGGCGGGGCGGCACGGTCCGGGCCGTCGGGCTCGGTCAGTACCTCGGCTTCATCGGCATCCTGGCCGTGGCCGTGGCGGCCGCGTTCGGCGCGAGCTTCCTGCCCGAGGCGGCGCTGCCTTATCTGGGTCTGCTGCCGTTGGCCCTCGGGGTGAAGGCCGCCATCTCGGCGTGGCGGCACCGCCACGACACGGACGAGGACGAAGCAGTCGGCCGCCCTCGGATGCTCGAAGTCGCCGCCGTGACTTTCGCCAACGGCGGCGACAACATCGGCGTCTACGTCCCGGTCTTCGCCACAACAGGCGCGAGCACGGCCGTCTACGTGATCGTCTTCCTCGTGCTGGTCGCGGTCTGGGTCGCGGCGGGCCGGTTCTTCGCCACCCGGCCGCTGATCGCCAAGGCGCTCAGCCGCTGGGGGCACGTCCTGCTGCCGGTCGTGCTGATCGGGCTCGGGTTGCTCATCCTCTCCGAAGCGCTGTAGGCGAGGCTCAGCGGCGGAACGGGCCGGTCACGCAGTAGGTGATGCCGCCCGAGGAGGCGCCCGTCGTGCCGCGCTGGGACGAGAAGTAGAGGCGGTCGCCGGCCGGGGTGAAGGCCGGGCCGGTGATCTCGGAGCTGCCCTGCCCGGTGATGCGCAGGAACGGGGAGATCCTGTCGTCCGGGGTGATCAGGCAGATCTCCATGCTGCCGCCGTCCTCGGCCACGTACAGGTCGCCGGAGGTCGAGCCGGTGACGTTGTCCACGCCGGTCAGCGGGGCCGAGCCGGGGCTGACCAGATTGTCGTCGTACGCCAGCTCGTAGGTGTTGGCGGTCAGGTTGACCTGCCAGACCCGGTTGTCGCCCTTGGTGGTGAACCAGACGGTGTCGTCGGCGTAGTGGCAGCCCTCGCCGCCGTTGAAGGTCTTGGCCCCGGACACCTGCGAGCGGGTCACCGTCGGCGAGCCGTCCGGGTCGGGCACGGTCGCCCACGAGAAGGAGCCCGACGTGCCGCTGCCGGCCACGAAGACCTGCAGCACACCGGCCGACAGGTCGCCCCACACGGTCGGCACGAAACGGTAGAACTTGCCGTTCGTCTCGTCCTCGGTCAGGTAGATGACCTTCCGGACGGGGTCGGCCGCGGCCGCCTCGTGCTTGAAGCGCCCCATGGCCGGTCGCACAACAGCGGTTCCACCCAGGGGGTACGTCTCGTAGACGCGCCCCAGGGACACTTCCTCGCACGACAACCACGTGTTCCAGGGCGTCTTGCCGCCCGCGCAGTTCTGGTCGGTGCCCGCCAGGATCCGCGAGGCCCCGGTGACGTTTCCGGCCGAGTCGAAGACGATGCGCGACGCGCCGCCGCCGGCCGACGAGCCGACCTCGGAGTTGGAGACGTAGACCCAGCCGCTGCCGTTCGGGATGACCGCGCCGCCGTCGGGGGCGTCGTGCCAGACGTACGACGTTCCGGGCACCGTCTGCCGGGACCGGGCCACCACGGAGCTGGTGAAGCCCGCCGGGAGTTGGATTCCGCGGGCGTCCGCGGCCTGCAGCGGCCCGTAGGGCCCGGTCGCGTTCTGCGCCGGCGCCCCGTACGCCGCCGACCACGCCGTGAAGGGCAGCGCCACCGCACCCGCGCCGACCACCGTCGCTCGCAACATCGCTCGTCGATCCATGGCCCACATTCAGCCGTACGCGGCTGACCGAGACCCAAGAATTAGATGAACGTCAATCGCTAACTGAGTGGACGCGACACCCGCGGACCGGTAGACCCGTCCCATGATCGGTCGACTGCCCCTGGACGAACAGCTCACCGCCGTGAAGTCGGCGTTGAGTCGCAACGAGGTGCTGATGGAGGTGCTGGAGCGCACCGCCCGGCTCGGCCTGCCCGGCTGGTACGTGACGGCCGGCTGCCTCGTCCAGACCGTGTGGAACGTGGTCACGGGCCAGCCGCCGACCGCCGGCATCAAGGACTACGACGTGTTCTACTTCGACGCCGCCGACCTGTCCTGGGAAGCCGAGGACCGCGTCATCCAGCTTTTCGCGGGGGCGCCCGCCGACATCGAGGTCCGCAATCAGGCCCGGGTCCACCTCTGGTACGAGCAGAAGTTCGGCACCCCCTGCCCACCGCACACCTCCAGCGAGGCCGCCATCGACTCCTTCGCCGCCACCACCTGCTGCCTCGGCGTCCGCCTGGAGCCCGGCGGCCGCTGGCGCGTCTACGCCCCGCACGGCCTGGCCGACGTCTTCAACCTGGTCGTGCGCCCCAACCCGGTCCTGGCCCCGCGCGAGGTCTACGAGACCAAGGCCGCCCGCTGGCGCGCTCAGTGGCCCACCCTGACCGTCTTGGACTGGCCTTAGACGGCGTCTCGTCAGGGACGCTTGTATTGCAAGGTCATTCGTTAGATGGCTGTGCCCGGGATGCGCTGCCGGCCTCGTTCCGGATTTCCACGCCGTCGGCGCACCGCCGCTACCGCTAGGTCATCGAACGCTGCCTGCAGTGGATCGGCCGGTTCCGGCGCCTGGCCCGCCGCTACGAAGTCAAGAGTTCCCACTTCACGTCTTAGACGCGACCGACCAGGACGAAGCGCTGGGTGAGGACGGGGGTGTCGTCGCTGAGGTCGGGGGTGTGGCCGAGGAAGCCGGTGACGAAGTCGCTGCGGAAGAAGTCCTCGTGGGCGGCGCGCCAGGCGGCGGCGTCAGGGTAGCCGCGGCCTTCCGCGTGGGCGTAGGCGTCGGTGATGGCGCCGAGGGGTTCGAGGGCCACCCGGGTCATCTCGATGACGGCGGCGGGGTGGCCGTCCGAGTCGAGCACGCGGAAGCGGTCGCCGGCCGTGGGCAGGGGCTCGCCGGCCTTCTCGTGGAGGGCGGCCAGGCCGGTCATGGCCGTCTTGGTGCCGTCGAGGACGGCGGCGAGGCCGGCGTCGCGCAGCGGGCCGGGGGCGGCCAGCTCGAGGGTGGGGAGGTCGTCGGCGCTCGTAAGAGTGGGAGCGAACAGCTTCCAGTGGCCCTCGGAGATGACGTCGACGGCGCCGTCGACGACGCGGATGGCGGTGTCGTCGTCGATGGCGTAGGCCGGGTTGGGGAGGGCGGCGGCCCAGCGCTCGGCGGCGGCCATCGTGTTCTCCGACAGGTCGGGATGGTCGACGTGCGGGAAGATCGAGAAGTCGACGACGCCCAGGGCCCGGTCGGCGCCGTCGGCCGGTTTCCAGCCGATGAAGTCGTCGCCGATGCGCGGGGTCATGGCCATGCTGCCGCCGCTGAAGCTGAGCCAGAGCTTGTCGCCCAGGCCGGGCAGCAGGTCGGCCAGGCCGGACTCGCGCATCCAGTGGGCCATGTAGAGGGCGTCGCCGCCGCTGGCCAGCAGCACGTCGGCCGCCTCGACCCAGGACACCCAGCGGTCACGGTCGATGCTGGGCAGGGCGGTCAGCTCGAGCACACCCACCGATTTCCAGCCCAGCTCGGTCATCGGCTGCTCCGACTTGCCGGCGATGAACTCCCACGTGCGCCGCGGCTCGACCCACGGATGCCCGTACATGCCGGTGGGTATGCACAGGGCGGTGGCCTCGGCGATCTGTTTGCCCAGCAGGCCCAGCAGCGCCTCGTGGATGCTCGGGTTCTTGACACCGGCCGACGTGAGAAGAAGTTTCATAGATCCTCCAACCGATTGCAAACTGCAAGTGGTCTGCGGAGGCTATCACTCCATCTCGGCCAGGCGCAGCCCCAGCTCGAGCCGGCTCATCGTGGCGGGGGAGAGGCGGCAGACGTACGAGGTCAGGTCCTCCCGGGTCAGCGACAGCCGCCAGGTGCAGAAGATGTGGCCCTGGTGGGGCAGCGCCAGGCGGACGACGCCGGGCCGGGGCAGGCCGTCGAGCGGCACCTCGATGCCGGCCAGGCCGGTGGGCCGCGCCTCCACCGCCTCCTCGGGGGCCAGCAGGACGTAGCCGCGCCGCTGCTCGGGCGTCGCGGCTGCGACGATCTGCACGGCGTCCCGCTCGGAGAGCACGACCACCGGGAACTCGTCGTCGTAAGTCGACCACCACACGTCTCCGCGTTGCACGGGACCTCCGGTTAGATGGGCTGATGGAACTGTCTATGGGGGACGGACGCGTCCTACGCTATTGCTTCTACGGCCCGGAGGGCGGCCGGCCGGCGGTGTTCGAGAACGGGTCGCCGAGCAGCCGGTTCAAGCGGCCCAGCCTGGCCGAGGTGATGGAGCGGAGCCGGCTGCGCGTCCTGGTCTACGACCGGCCGGGGTACGGCGGTTCGACGCGCCGGCCGGGGCGCCGCGTGGCTGATGCGGCCGAGGACGTGCGGGCGCTCGCCGACGCGTACGGCTGGGACAGGTTCGCCCTCTTCGGTGGCTCCGGAGGCGGGCCCCACGCGCTGGCGAGCGCGGCGCTGCTGGGAGAGCGGGTCACGCGGTGCGCGGTGCTGTCCGGCATCAAGCCCCGCGAGTCGTCGGCGGACGAGGCGACCCTGCGGGCCCGGCAGGCGGCGGGCGCGGCCGAGATCATGCGCAGCGTCGAGAACGGTGGGCCCGAGGTGCCGTCGGAGCCGGACAAGGTGGCCCGCGACGACCCGGCGGCGATGGCCCGGGTCCGGGCGACGTTCGTCGACAGCATGGACGGCTGGGTGGACGACAGCCTGGCCTTCGCGAAGCCGTGGGGCTTCGACCCGGCCGGCATCAAGGCGCCGGTGGGCGTCTGGCGAGGCGACGCCGATCCGATCGTCCCGGCCGAGGAGGCGGAGTGGATGCTGGCCCGCATCCCGGGCGCCGAGGAGCACGTGTACGAGGGCGGGCACCTGCCCGGCCCGGACGTCTACCGCGACATCTACGAGTGGATGGCGATCGACTAGGGTCGGGGCATGCGCGTCCCCACCGCCGCGATCACCGCGGCCTCCCTGATCGGCGGGTGGCAGGTCGCCCGCAGCACCGGTGTCCGCCCGCTCGGCGGCGCCGTCCTGGCCGCCGGCGGGGTGCTGGCCGGGCGCGAGTGGGCCCGGCGGACCAGCCCGGCCGTGACCGGGGCGCTCGTGGCCACGTACCTCGGGGCCTTCGGTCTTTCGCACCCGCTGGCCAAGAGGATCGGCGCCTGGCCCTCGGTGCTGGCCGTCTCGGCGGTCACGGCCGCCACGTCGTACGTCCTGTCGGACCGCCGCTGAGAACCTCGGCCAGCGTGGCCGCGGCGGCGCTCGGCAACACCAGATCCGCCGAAGCGAAACGGCCCGAGTCCACGTACGGATTGGGAATCGCCACGCAGCGCAAGCCCGCCGCCTGAGCCGCGGCGACGCCGTGCGGGGTGTCCTCGAAGGCGAGGGCCTGTTCCGGGCCGAGCCCGAGCCGCTCGAGCGCGAGCCGGTAGACGGCCGGGTCGGGCTTGTGCGCGGCGACCTCGTTCCCGCAGGCCAGCACCTCGACGGCGGCCGCCAGCCCGGCCCGCTCGAGCAGCCCGCGCACGTGGTCCTCGTGCGAGCTGCTCGCCACGGCGAGCCGGAGGCCTTCGGCCTCGCGGAACCACTCCCGGATTCCCGGCGCCGGCTCGAGCTTCCGGTTCAGTTCCAGGCGGTACGCGGCGCGGCGCGCATGACTGGCCACCCGGTCGTACCCGGCGCCGACCGCGGCCGCGAGCGCGGCGTACCTCTCCTCGTTGACGTCCCCGCCGTGGTCGGCGAAGAACCCGTGCTCGGCCAGCTCGAGCCCGTGCTGGCGCCACTCGTAGCGCCAGCTCTCCAGCAGCGTCGTCTCGGTGTCCATGATCAGGCCGTCGAAGTCGAAGATCAGCGCGTCGATCGTCACGCCCTGAACCGTACGTGGCCTAGAGCGCGGCCAGAATCTCCGCGAGCTCGACCGGGCGGGTGAACATCGGCCAGTGGCCGGAGTCGATGTCGACGTAGTCGAGGTGCTTCACCGGGGCGAGCTCGGGCACGTCGCCCGCCGCGATCCACTCGCGGGCCTGGTCGGGGGTGAACTCGGGGCAGACGAGGACGACCGGCACGTCGAAGCGGCGCTCGTCGGCCAGCCGGACGACGCCGCGGGCGACCGCCTCGGGCACCGGGACCGCCGCCGCCTCGAACGAGCGGCGGGCCTCGGCGTCGAGATCCTGGGCGTCCGGCCCCTCGAACGGCTCCCAGCCCGGGAACGCCATCACCCCGCCCTTGATCTCGAAGAAGTCGGCGTACAGCTGGCCGTCGCCGTTGGGGAAGCCGCCGATCAGCGCCACCTTGGCCACCTTGTCCGGCCGGCGGTCGGCGGCGATCCAGGCCAGCGAGACGGCGGCCGAGTGGCCCACCACCACAGCGCCGTCGGGCGAGGCGTCGACGGCGGCGAGGACGGCGTCGATCTGGTCGTCGAGGGTGAGGGCCGGGGGTACGGCGACGGCGTCGCGGCCGCGTTTGGCCAACTCGGCCACCACGCCGTCCCACGCCGAACCGTCCAGCCACACGCCACCCAGAAGAACGATTGTCATGCCGGGCACCGTACGGCCTATTCCGGACGAACGGCTTCCGCTAGCGTGCGGGTTGTGCCGAACGGATCGAGCCCCACCGCCCGGGCCCTGCGCACCCTGGAGCTGCTGCAGGCGCGCCCCGGCACCACGGCCGAGCAGCTCGCGGCCCACCTCGGGGTGACCGAGCGGGCGGCCCGGCGCTACGTCGGCATCCTGCGCGAGGCCGGCATTCCCGTCCACGCCGTCCGCGGCCCGTACGGCGGATACCGTCTCGGCCGCGGCACCCGGCTGCCCCCGGTCGTGTTCACCGAGGAGCAGGCCCTCGGCCTGGTCATGGCCGTCCTCGACGGGCAGCCGGCCGCCATCGACGCCGACGACCTGGTCGGGGCCGCCCTCAGCAAGGTGATCCGGGCCCTGCCGGAGGGCATCGGCCGCCAGGCGGCGAACCTGCGGGAGTACGCGTCGGCAGCCCCCGACCGGCACGCGTCCCGGCCCGACCCGGCCACCACCAGCGCCCTCGTGGCCGCCTCGGCCGACCGCCGGCGCGTCCAGGTCTCGTACCGCTCCGAACGCGGCGACGCCTGGGACGTGGAGGTCGACCCGTGGGCGGTCGTCGTCCGCTTCGGCCGGTGGTACCTGCTGTGCCACTCCCACCGGGCCGGCGCCATCCGCACGTACCGAATCGACCGGATCCGCGCCGTGCAGCGGCTCCCGCAGACCTTCCTCCCCCCGGACGACCTCGACCCGGTCGCCTCCCTCGAACAGAACCTCGGCGCCGGCTGGAAATACGCCACCCGCGTGGTGTTCCACGCCCCGCTGGAGAAGGTCGCCCCCTACGTCCGCTCCCCGATGGGCCGCCTGGAAGCGGCGGGGGAGGGCTGCGTGCTCGTGGGAAGCACGACCAACACCGAGATGTACGCCGCGGAGTGGCTGGCCACCATCCCGTTCGACTTCACGGTCGAAGGCTGCCCCGAGCTGCGCGACGCCGTCGCGGTCGTCGCCGCCCGCTTCACCGCGGCCCTGCGCTAGCCTCGTCCTCTGAGACGGCCCTCGACGGCCAGTCATTCGACTGAACACGGCGGGCGGGCGGCGGGTGAAGCTGGTGGTGGCATTGACCACCGAGGGAAGGACCACGATGCCGCTCAACCTCTTCGGGATCGCCTTCGGGCTGGCTGGGCTGGCCGGCACCTGGACGGCGTCGGCCGCGGCCGGGCTTGTTCCGAGTCTCGTGGGCGACGTGCTTTGGTTCGCCGTGCTCGTGGTGTGGTCGGGGTTGCTGTTCCGGTACGTGCGGACGGCCGCCCGGGACGACGTGCGGCATCCGGTCCTCGGGCCGTTCGCGGCGCTGGTGCCGACGACCGGGCTGCTCATGGGTGGCCGGCTGGCCGGCGAGTGGCTGCTCGGGGGCCGCATCGTGATCGCGGTGATGCTCGTCGCGGCCACCGTCTTCGCCGGGTGGTTCGTGGCGCACCTGCTCAGCGGCGGCCTCGACATCGACACCCTGCACGCGGGCTACCTGCTGCCGACCGTGGCCGCCTCGCTCATCGGCGCCCAGTCGGCAGCGCTGGCTGGCTGGCCCGCGATCGCCGTCGGGGCGTTCGGCGTGGGCATCCTGTTCTGGTTCCTGATCGGGGCCATCCTGCTGGGCCGCCTCGCGTTGCGCCCGGCCCTGCCCGGACCCCTGCTGCCCACCATGGCCATCTTCTCGGCCCCACCGGCCGTGGCGGGCAACGCCTGGTACACCATCAACGGCGGCACCCTCGACATGATCGACCTGCTGCTGCTCGGTACGATGGTTCCGCTGCTGCTGGTCCAGCTGTTCCTCACCCCGAACTACCTGCGGCAGCCCTTCGCCCACGGCTTCTGGGCGCTGACCTTCACGATCGCCGCCAGCGGCACCTACACCATCCACTGGCTCGCCGGTGAACACGCCACCGCCTGGCGCCCCTGGTCCTGGCTCGTCCTGGCCGTCGTCACCATCCTGATCGGCCTGATCGCGGTGAAGTCCTCCGCCCTGGCCCTGCGCAAACAGTCCCCCCAGCGCACGGTGACGCCCGCAACGGTGTAGGCCGGACTACTCGTAGGCCGCGATGTTGATGGCGATCAGGGCGGCGCCGAACAGGACCGGCCACAGCACGACACCGGTGAAGGCGCCGACCGCGGTGTCCGCCCGGCGCCGCCGCTTGTGCCACGTGCCGAGCGTCAGAGCCCCCAGCAGCCCGACAACCAGGGCCGTCCAGGCCGCGGCCGCAGTCGGGACGAGCAGTACGACCGCCACCACGACGGCCCAGACGGCCAAGGTCTGGGTCAGGCCGCTGGCCACTGTGCCGGTAGCCCCGGCACTCGTCGTCCGCACGGGGTCACCGTAGAGCAGGCTGCCCGGTGTCAGCCGGGCAGCCCTGGACGGAACCAGCCGTCGTCGGCTGGGCCCTCGTCGAGCCAGCGACGGTACATCGGTTCGGTGAACGGCAGGACGAAGGTCTGGTCGGCGACGTGCACGATCGCCGGCTGCGCGGCGGCCCGCCACTCGCACGCCCAGACCCGGCCGAGCACGTGCACTGCCGGGTGAGTGCCGTCGTCGAGCACGACGGTGACGACCTCACCGTCGGCGGGCAGCTCACCGTAGGCGAGCCACCAGGTGGGTGCCCCATCCCAGTCGCCGCCGCGCGCCCGGGGCTGCGGGTCTCCGGTCCAGGCCGCCCAATCATCATCCGCCGGTGCGTACAGGCCGGCGGCCTCGTCACGGTGCTGAGCGTCGTTGAGGTCACGCCAGGAACCGTCCCGTCGCCACTGCAGCCACCAGCCGGTGCCGGGCAGCTCGATCTCGCTCACGTGGCCGGCGTCGCTCATGACGGTTCCCCTCCCGATACCCAGCGGTTCTCCATAACTCTGCTGTCCGAGGCCGGCACGCGTGCGCACTACGCCGGAACCGTCATGTCAACGGCGGGTGGCCAGGACGATGACGGCGGCGGCGGTCAGCAGGGCGGCGCACGCGGGCAGGCCGGCGGTGGCTACGAGGAGGCCGCACGTGATGCTGCCGACATAGCTGGTCTGGGCGAGAAGCGAGTGCACGGTGGCGCGTACGGCACTGGGGGTTGCGCTGTTGACCCAGAGCGTTGCGAAAGCGCGCGTCAACGGGAAAGCGCCGGCCGCCAGGAGGACGGCGAGGCTGGCGGTGACCGGGTCGGGCGCGACGGTGAGGCCGGCGGCACCGGCCACGGCGACGAGGCAGGCGGTGACATAGCCTCGCCGAACCGTTGCCGGGCCGGCGATCCGGGGCTGGACCAGGCGCAGGGCGGCCGCGCCGACCAGGCACATGACGATGCCGAGGGCGGTGAACCACAGGACCGGGTCGGCGGCCGGGGCCAGGCCGAGCAGGCGCAGGGGATACAACCGGCCGAAGGCGTCGCCGGCGCCGTTGACCAGCATCGTGGCGGCGAAGACGGGCAGGAGCGTACGGCTGTGGCGCAGCCCCTGGCGAAGGATGCTCCGGCGCCGGGCGGGGACGAAACGGTGCTCCTGGAAGCGGACGGCGACGTACAGGCCGAGCAGGGTCATCGCCGCCCCGGCCAGGACCATGGCCGGCCCGCGGCCGATCAGCCAGGCCAGGCCGCCGAGCCCGGCCAGACCGGCGACGGTGCCGGTGAGCTGGGCCCGCTCGGCCCGCAGCAGCACCGGCGGCACCGAGGCCGGGTCGTGGAGCTCGTCGCTGATCCAGGCCACGTCGGCGCCGCTGGCGAAGGTCCACGACAGGCCCCACAGCATCTGGGTCGCCACCAACGACAGAAAGCCTGTCACCAGACCGGTGGTGAGCATCGCGGCACCCATGAGCACATGCGAGACGACCAGGGACCACCGGCGGCTGTACGCGTCGGCCACCACCCCGGCGGGCACCTCGAAGACCAGCGCCACCACGGATTGCCCGACGCCGATCAGCACGAGCTGGGCGGCGCTCAGATGCGCGTCGGCCACCAGATAGACACTGGTGACGAGCCACCAGCCGCGATGCAGCAGCGCCCGGCACCAGACCCACCGCACATAGACCAGATCCACCGCTAGAGTCTGCCCGTGCTCGACGAACACGAATTCCGCCGTCCGTGGCTGACCGCCGTGGTGGCCGGGCTGGGCGGTCTTGTGCTGGCGCCCGCGGCTCTCACGCTGGCCAGCCCGGCCATCGCGATCGGGCTGCTGCCCGACTGGTTCGTCGACCCGGCCGCTGCCCGCGTGACGATGCGGATCGCCGGCGGCGTGGTCGTCGCGGTAGTGGTGCTTTGTCTGGTGGCCGCCCTGCGGTGGGCGGCTCCGCGGCTGGCGGGCAGGGCGCCCGCGCCGGCGACGGTGGCAAAGGCGCTCGCCGGGTCGGCCGTCGTGGCGTTCTGGCTGTTGTGCCTGGCGACTCCAGCCGTTGCCGACGGCGACCCCGCGCTGCTGGCCCGCGCCGCACCCTCGGTCTTCGGCGCCTCCGCGTCCATCGACAACGCCATGATGCTCAGCGGCGTGCTGGCGCTCGGTCTCCCGCTGGTGGCCGCGCTCGTGGCCGTGCGCCTCCGGGTCCGCTGGGCGGTGGGGGTGCTCGTCCTGCTCGCTGTCGTCCTGGTCGTACCCGTGGCGTCAATGGTCCGCGACGGCGCCAACCATCTGCAGGCCGAGCGCCGCGACCATCGCACCGAATGTGTTTACTTCGTCGGCGGTTACGACTGTCCGGGCGACTGAGGTCCGATGTCCACCAAAGAATGGCATGAATTCGGGTTTAGTGATCGGGGCCTTCGTATTCGATCTGCTCTTTGCGGACAGGGGCGGTAATCGTTTCCTCGTCCCTCACCGTCTGTTTACTGAGGCGGACCCGCTCGACCGGGACCTTCTCGGTCGTGACGACGGGTCGCTCGGCGTACAGGGTGGTCGGGTCGCCGGAGTCGTCCGGGAGGTCGGGCGCGTCGACGGGCACGCGTTCCAGCCGTACCTCCTCGCGGGTGACCGGGACGGTCACCTGACGCTCCTCGGTCACCAGGTGCTTGCGCAGGCGGACCTTGGTCACCGGCTCCCGGCGTACGCCCGTGAACAGCCGTTCCTCCGAGCGCGTCATGGCGTCGTCGGTGGTTGGGGCGCCGTAGTGGGCCTGGAGGCGGTCGGCGTCCTCGTACTCCAGGGGCCCGTCGGTGTCCACCATGGGGGCCGTTCGCACCAGGGAGGCGTCGACCGCGAGGGTGACCCGGCCGGCGTCGAGGCGCGCGCCGTCCAGGGGCGCGACCGACTCCTGGAAAGACATCGAACCGGTCCGCACAGTCACCCACTGTGGCCGGCCGGAGTCCGGCTCGACGTAGATCTGGCCGACCGTGCCGATCTTTGCCCCCGCATTGTCGTACACGTCGGCGCCGTTCAGGTTACCAAGATCGTCCTGTGAGATCGCCATTTGGGTGACCTACCCGGTAATCCGCGGAAAACACTTCCGAATTGGAGGCATGGGGGCATGGGCGACGGGTACGGATTGGGTCATACCCGCACTCCTTGGAGGACCCCCTGATGATTACTCTGGACCAGGTCCGCGCTCTCAGCGGACGCGACGCGTACGGCCCCGACGGCGACAAGATCGGCAGTGTCGGGCAGGTGTGGGAGGACGGCGCCGGCGCCCCCACGTGGGCCAGCGTGAGGACCGGGTTGTTCGGGCTGCACGAGTCGCTCGTGCCCCTGCAGGGCGCCGATGTGGAGGGCGACCGCCTGGTGCTGCCGTTCGACAAGGCCAAGGTGAAGGACGCCCCCAACGTCGACGCCTCGCACGACGAGCCGCTGACCCAGGACGACGTCGAGCGGCTGTACGAGTACTACGGTCTGAGCTGGCAGGACAGCTCCCGGGCGTACGAGGCCGGCGCCGCCGCCGGAAACGCCAACTACACCGGTACGCGTGAGGACGACAACTACACGGCCCGGGAGAACTACACGAGCCGCGAGCGCGACGCCGACTTCAGCGACCGCGCCACCGACTACAGCGACCGCAGCCGCCGTGACGACGACGGCGCGATGACCCGCTCCGAGGAGCGGCTCCAGGCCGGCACGCAGCGCGAGGAGGCCGGCCGGGCCCGCCTGCGCAAGTACGTGGTGACCGAGAACGAGCAGGTCACCGTCCCGGTGGAGCGCGAGGAGGTACGCCTCGAGCGCGAGCCGATCACCGACGCCAACCGCGGCGCGGCCTTCAACGGCCCGGACATCACCGAGTCGGAACACGAGGTCACCCTGCACGCCGACCGCCCGGTCGTCGACACCGAGGCTGTGCCGGTCGAGCGGGTCCGCCTGGGCAAGGAGACCGTCACCGACGAGGAGACCGTCTCGGGCGAGGTGCGCAAGGAGCGCATCGAGGCCGACCTGCCCGACGAGGACGGCCGCCGCAAGCTCAGCTGAGCTTCGACGCCACGACGCAGACCGCGAGCAGGTGCAGGGAAGGCCACGAAGCGCCCTCCCACCCGCTCGCGGTCTCGTCGGCTGTCCAGCCCTTGGCCGTGACCGCGTCGGCCACCCCGTCGGCGTAGGCGGCGAGCGCCTCCGGCCGGGCGAGGCCGATCGCCTCGCGGATCTGCATGACGTGCTGGTCGACGGCGGCGGCCAGACCGGGCCGGGTCCGCATGGCGGCCATGCCGTCGTCGCCGAGCCGCTGCGACCACTGCCCGAGCGCGAGCCAGGCCGCCGCGGTCACGTGCTGCTTCAGTTCCATGACCAGCGACCGTACGGACCGGAAGATCCCCCGACAAGCATCAAAACCGACATTCGGTCCGTTCGGCCCAGGCCCGGTCGTCCGCCCGACCTACGGCGTCCGTGGCCGCCTCATCGCTACGGCGTGAGCGATCGGAGCAGGTCGGCGACCGGTCCGGGCCGGGCCGCGGCGAACCCCGTACCCGCCCAGAGGTTGAGCGCCGAAGCGTCCCCGGCGGCCGCCGCGGCGGCCCGGATCGGCGCCGTGAGGTGGTGGATCGCCGGGTAGCCGACCGGCGCCGCCGCCGAGTGCTCGTCGAGGAACCGGTTCCGCAGCCCGCGCGCCGGCTGTCCGGTGAACGCCCTGGTCACAGCCGTTTCCCGATAGTCGCCGGAGAGCATGGCCGCGCGCTGGGCCGGCTTGGTCCCGGCCTCGTCGGCGAGCAGGAGGAACGTCCCCACCTGGACCGCGGTCGCCCCGGCGCCGAGCAGCGCGGCGACGTCGGCGGCCGAGGCCGTCCCGCCGGCCGCGATCACCGGCCGGTCGGTCACCGCCAGCACCGCGGCCAGGACCTCCGGCGCCGTGCTGGTCCCCTCGTACCGGGCCGGGTCGGTGGTCGAGGCATGACCACCGGCCGTTCCGGCCTGCGCCACCAGGGCGTCCGGCCCCGCCATCAGCGCCCGCAGCGCCTCGACCCGGTTGGTCACGGTGATCAGCACCCGGGCCCCTCCGCCGCGGAGCCGCGCGACCACCGGCGCCGGGGGCACGCCGAACGTGAAGCTGACGAACGGAACCTCGTACTCGGCGGCCAGCGCGACCTTGGCGTCGAAGTGATCGTCGTCGGACAGCCGCAGCCGGGGCAGCTCCACCCCGTACCGCTCGGCCTCGAACTTCAGTCTCTCCCGGTATCGCGAGACCTCTTCCCCGTCCGCGGGCGCCGCCGTCGGCACGAAGATGTTCAGGCCGTACGCCACTCCGGCGTCACCCACCGCCCGCAGCTCCGCCTCGACCGCCGCCGGGGTCTTGTAGCCCGCGGCCAGGAAACCGAGCGCCCCGGCCCGGCCGGCCGCGACGACCAGCTCCGGTGTGGTGGGACCGCCCGCCATCGGGGCGACGACGACGGGCCCGGGCAGTTCCAGCATCAGCCGGCCTCCTTGACGGGTGGCGCCACGGCCCGCCGACCGTACCGGAAGCGCTGCTGGTAGGCGCGCGGCGAGATCCCGATCCGGCCGATGACGGCCCGCCGCAACGTCTCCGGGCTGCCGATGCCCGTGCGGGCGGCGGCCGTCGTGACCGAATGCCCCTCGGTGAGCAGGCGCAGGGCGGCGTCGACCCGCACCGACTCGACGTACTTGGCCGGGCTGGTGCCGAGCTCGTCGCGGAACAGCCGGGACAGGTGCCGCGGGCTGACGTTCACCGCGGCCGCCAGCGCCGGGATGGCATGGTCGCGCGCCGGTTCGGCCGCGATGGCGTCGGTCAGCGCGCGCAGCTTCGGGGTGGTCGGGCGGGGCAGCGTCAGCGACGGCGAGAACTGCGACTGCCCACCCGGCCGCTGCAGGAAGACCACCAGCTCCTGCGCCACCTCGCGGGCGGCCGGCTCGCCGCGGTCCCGCTCGACCAGCGCCAGGGCGAGGTCGATGCCGGCCGAGACCCCGGCCGACGTGTAGAGGTCACCGTCCTCGACGAACAGGGCGTCCGGCTCGACCGTGATCCCCGGGTACGCCGCGGCGAGCAGCCGGGCGTGCCGCCAGTGGGTCGTGGCCCGGCGGCCGTCGAGCAGCCCGGCCGCCGCCAGGATGAACGCGCCCGTACAGATCGAGGCCGTTCGCCGGGCTTTTCCCGCCAGGCTGACGGCCGCCTCGAGGAGGGCAGCCGGGATCGGCCGTACCGGCAGGTCGTCCCCGCCGACGATCAGCGCGGTGCCGACGTCACGCGCCTCGCCGATCGGCCCGTCGACCGGCACGCGCACGCCGGTCGAGCTGACCACGTCCCGCCCGTCGGCCGAGCGGACCTCCAGCTCGTACGGCCCGGCCTGGGCGAAGACCTCGAGCGGCCCGGCCAGGTCGAGCATCTTCATGCCGTCGAAGACGAGCGCGGTGACCCGGTGCATCCTTCTCGCCTCCATGTCCCGATCCGAGGCAAGCATGGCAGAGAGGACAGGGCGCCCGGCCGGGCCGGCGGGTGAGGCTGGGCACATGAACATCGCCGGCATCGACATTCCCGACTCGCCCCTGGCCCGCGCGGCCGCCACCCTGGTCCGCGAGGCCACCGACGACCTGCTCTTCCACCACTCCCACCGGGTCTTCCTGTTCGGCTCGCTGCAGGGGCGCCGGCTCGGCCTCGAGGCCGACCCCGAGATGCTGTACGTGGGCGCACTGTTCCACGACCTCGGCCTGACCCCCCGCTACCGCCGCGACGACCAGCGCTTCGAGCTCGACGGCGCCGACGAGGCCCGCCGCTTCCTGCTCGCCCACGGCATCGGCCCGGCCCCGGCCCGCGTGGTGTGGGAGGCGATCGCCCTGCACACGACACCCGAGGTCCCGTACCGCCTGGAACCGGAAGTCGCCCTGCTCACCGCCGGCGTCGAAACCGACGTCCTGGGCATCGGCTACGCCGACCTGGACCCCGCCGCCGTCCAGGCGGTGACTGAGGCCCACCCGCGCCCCGGCTTCAAGAAGGCCATCGTCGACGCCTTCGCCGACGGCTTCCGCCGCCGCCCCGACACCACCTTCGGCACCGTCAACGCCGACGTCCTGGAACACCGCGTCCCCGGCTACCACCACATCGACTTCGTCGACGTCATCGAGAACTCCGCCTGGCCCGAGTGACGGCGCTCTACCAGTCGCGGAGCTCGAGGAAGCGGCTGTCGTCGGCGGCCTCCGAGCGCATCTCGGCCTCGGCCTGGCGCGCCAGCGCCTCGTAGAACGACCGCTCCACCGATCCCTCGGGCAGCGTGGCGGCCACCGCGCGGCTGCGGTCACGCTGCTCGATGTCTTCGGGGAGAGGTTCGCCGACGGTGCCGCCGCGCACACCCTCGCGAACCGACTCGAAAAGGCCGCCCCAGGCCGCCTGGCGACACTGCTCACCGTGTCGTTCGGCGGCGCGGAGCAGCCGTACGGCGATGGGCGCATGGTCCCAGACGAAGGTCCGCTCCGCCTGAGCGACCACAGCGCTCAGCGCCCGGACGCGGTGCGCCGAATCGTCGTCGAGCGCCCGCTGCAGAAGGTCGGGGACCTCGCGACCGAAGCCGGCCGCCACGGCCGCGAAGACCTCGGCCCGGTCGTACGCGTGGCGCAGGCCGCCCGCCTCGACGACCCAGCCGAGCGTGGCATGCAGGATGTCTTCGAAGCCCGGTGAGCCGCGGAACCGCAGCTTCTCGTACCAGGTCCGCGGCATCGCGCGATATCCGGTGAGCCGTGACTCGGCGGCCCGTTCCGCGCGCCGCCGCAGGAGTTCCAGGGTCTCCTGCGGCCGGGCCGCCGACAGACCGGCCAGGAACGCCTGTATCTCGTACGAGTCGATCGCCGCCAGATCGGTCACTTCGCCGGCGATCCGGGCCAGCTCCTCGCCGCTGACGTCGTCGTACGAGAGGTATCCGTCATCGCCGAAGGCGGATAGCACCTCCTTGGCCATCGTGCGGGATGAGTCGAGCGGAACCGACAGCACCAGCGCGGCGGCGGCCGTCCGGTCATGCTCGGCGATCCGGCGTGCCCCCTGAAGCGCCAGTATCCGGGTCGTCTCGTCCGGGGTGCTCAGCAGCCGGGTCAGCGTTCGCAGCTCGCGCGGGTCGACGGGTCCTTCCCGCCATCGACCGAGGCCGTCGGCGGTCAGCCGGGTCAGGGTGAGGTTGTCGCGGCTCAGCAGGGTGTCCACCGCCACCCAGCCCGCGTCCGGGTCGCTGGTCAGCAGCTCCGGCACCGTGGCCGGAGCCAGGACCGCGAGCGGGCTGTCCGGCCGGCCGGCCACCGAAGCCAGCAGCGCCCGCGCCAGGGTGGGCCGGCCGCGCATCAGGGCGCGAGTGAAGTTGTCCGGCTGGGCCTGACGACCGGCCACCCCGGTCTCCTGCTCGGCCTCTACAGCGGCGGCGAGCAGACTCAGCAGCTCATTCTCCGGGTACGCGGCGACGGCCCGCTCCGCCAGCGAGGCCAGCCGCCGCGGCCAGACCCGCTTTGCTCTGCGGTGGTCCACGTCGTCCAGCAGCCGACCCCAACCGTCGTGCAGGGCGCGGGCCACCTCGTCCTCGAGGGAGCCGGGAAGCGCGGCGAGGGCCGCCTTGGCCGCTGCTCGTGTCGCTCCGTGGGCGTACCGGGCATGCCAGAACACGCTTTGGCGGATGGCCACCGCGACGATGGGATCGACTCTGTGCTTCTCGAGCAGGCCGCGCAGCCGGTCGAGGGTCCGCACGAACTCCGGCGTCCACACGTCCGGCTGGTCGGTTGATCCGCTGGGATAGTTCAGGGCCTCCGAGAGGGCTTCCGCGGCCCGTGCGGCCTGCCATCGTTCCGGTGACGCCAGCCCTCGCATCACCAGATCGATGACCCGGCGGCGGATCGGTGACACGACGGCCGGGTCCACTCGATAGGTCCGCACGACGAGGGTGAGACCGTTCCACTCCGTGTCCGTGCCCTCGGCGGCCAGCATCGGGGCCAGCACCTCCAGGGGCGAGACGGGCGGCCCGGTGGTCGTCCAGCGAGCGGCCGTGTCGACAAAGCGCTCGTTGATCACCAGGGATTTTCCGGGTCTGAAGGCCGCGATCGTCCGCAGCACCTCGACCGGGTGATCCGGCTCCCGCCGGTCCGCTCTGGGCAGGCGTCGGGCCAGCTCCCACAACAGGTCCACCGCCGCCGGCAGATGATCGGGGTTGTCGGCCACCTTGGCCAGCACGGGCGGCAGCAGGGTCGCGGCGCCCGGCCCGGCGACCTGGCAGATCCGCAGAAGCGAGGCCGGGTCATGGAAGACGACCTCGCGCAGGCGCCGGAGAGTCCGAGCCCGGAAGTCCGGCCCGGCCGTCTCGAAGCGGGCGACCAGCGCCGCCCACACCCCGTTCACCAGCGAGGGCAGCGGTGGGCTGGTCGCGTGTCGCACGTGCCAGTCCACCCGGCTCGCGTTGAGCACGAGGTGCAGCAGCGGATCGCCTTCGACGGCCCCGACGACCCGTTCGAGATAGCCGGATCGGGTCCCGGATCGGATGTCGGCGATGGCGCCGGCCAGGATCGTGTCGCCGAGCAGGTCGGGCACGATGCGCAGGGCCGTACCGCGGCGCAGGACGACCCCGGTGTCCTCCAAGTCCCGCAGCTCGTTGAGGACCTGATCGAACGGGAGACCCGTGACAGCCTCGGCCGCGCTCTGGAATTCCGGCTCGTCGACCCGGAAGGGCTGCAGGGCGGCGAACACCTGGAGCACGTCCCGCCGCCGGCCAGGCGCGGCGATCGCCGTGGCGAAGGCGTTCATGATCTCGTCGCGCAGGGTCTCGTCAGTGGCCACCCGCGAGGGATCGAGCGCACCCTGGCGTACGAGGCCACCGCCGACGACGATGACCAGCGGACAGTCCCGCCCGATCACCGCCAGTCGGCCTCGGGTGTGCTCGTGGTCGTGTTCGGCGCCAAGGACCTCGGCCGCGAGCGTGGTCGCGTCCGGAATTGTCAGGTCCTCGAGCTCCCACTGAGGCAGCTCGGTCCGGTGCACTCCGGCCTGCCGCAGCTCGTTCAGCAGGTTGGGCAGCCCGTAGGGACGGATGGCGAGCAGGATCCTCGCGGTCGGCCGATCGCGGCGGACGGCACTGACCATGGCCGCCACGCTCGGTGACTCATGTGCGTCATCCAAAATCAGCAACAGGGGCTCGGCAGCCGGGAGCACCTCGATGTCCTCCGGCTGCACGGCGGCGGTCCGGTCCAGGAAGAGCACGGTGAATCCGTGGCTCGCCGTCGCGCTTTCGGCGAACGCACGCAGGAGTCGCGACTTGCCGATGCCACCCCGTCCGACAAGCAGGGCAACACTCCGCTCGTCGGTGGTCAGCCACTCCACCAAATCGCCGAGTTCCCGCTGCCGGCCGACCAGGGCCCAGTCGTGTGAGTAGAGGCCGGTGCCGGTCTGCGGAGCGAAGAAACGATCCGTCTCCAGCCAGATGCTCCGTCGGCCACCTCCGGTCGTGATGGTCCCGTAGTTGTCGCCGCCGATTGCTACCGCCCCGGCGCCGGACGCCTCCACGTGAAGGGCCTTCGGGGCGGCGGCCCGACGTCGCCTGAAGATCATCGTTCGGGCCGAGGTTCCGGACCGGTGACGCGCGTGGTGATCGGCCCGGCGGTGTCGCCGCCGACAGCGACGGATCCGGATCCGCTCGCTGTGATGCCTGGTCCGCCGGCCGGAGGCGGCGTCCCGGCGTCGGCGCCGGACACCTCCGTGCGGATTGCGCCGCCCGCATCGCCACCCACGCCGACAGAACCGGGTCCGGAGGCGGACACCGCTGGGCCGACATGACCCTGTGCTCTGGTCTGCCAGGCCAGGAGCAGCCCGGCGAGACTCATCAGGCTGGAGAGGCAGACGCCCACGATCGAGATCCACTTCTCGGCTCGGTCGAGTCCCTCACCGGTCAGCACCCTGATCAGTACGACCACACCGGCGACTCCGGCGACGACGAGAAGGGCCGCGAGAGCGGTCTTCCAGCTGACCTTCATGGTTCCCATCATGGCAATGCTGTCGATGACGCGTGGGGCGCCGCGCGGCGTCACTCCTGGAAGGCGACCAGGTGGCGTTCGCGGGCGCGGGTCAGGTGCAGGCGCATGGCGGCCTCGGCGGCGTCGGGGTCGGTGGCGTTGATGGCGGTGGCTATCTGCTGGTGCTCGTCGTTGGTGACGGCGGTCTGGGCGTACGGGAAGTAGCGGCGGTGCAGGTGCAGGTGGGCGTGGAGGCGGGCGATGCTCTCGCGGAGCAGGGGGCTGCCGGAGGCGGCGGCGATCAGGTCGTGCAGGTGGGCGTCGAGGGCGGTGAAGGCCGCGTGCCACTGGCGGTCGTCGCCGCCCTCTATGGTGCGGACCGACTCGGTGAGCAGCTCCGAGCGCTGGGCCGTGGTGGCGCGGGAGGCGGCCCAGCGGGCGGCGGCGCACTCCAGCAGCAGGCGCATGTCGAACATGTCGTTGAACTCGGCCCGGGTCAGCAGCGGGCTGACCGTGTAGCCGGCGAGCGGGCGTTTGCGGACCAGCCCCTCGGACTCCAGGCGGGCCAGGGCCTCGCGGACGGGCGTGGGGGAGACCTCGAGGTCGCGGGCCAGCCCGTCGATGTTGACCCGGTCGCCGGGTTTCATGACGTGTTCGAGCACGGCCGAGCGGAGCGTGTCGTAGACGTCGTCGCCCAGGGTGGAGCGCTTGAGCCTTGGCAGCGTCATGGAACCACTCTCCCCTGAGGCGTTTCCGCTTCATTTCACACCGATGTCTTGACGGCGCTTGATGTGACCCGGTACACATCCAGGAAAGATCCTATAGGATCGACGAACTGGAGAGGAAGCCGGATGAAGCTCGCACGGCGTCTCGGCACCGGGGTCGCTCTGGCCGCGATCATCGTGTCCGCCGGATGCACGAAGAAGAGCGACAACGAGCAAGCGACCACGGGCAAGGGCCCCGGCCAGGTGAAGATCGCCCTGGTGCCGGGCGGCGCCCACCCCTACTTTCAGCCCTGGAAGACCACCGCGGCCGAGGCCAAGAGCGAGTTCAAGCTGGCCGACGTCACCTTCAACGAGACCTCGGGCTGGGACCAGACCAAGCAGAACGATGTGGTCAAGTCCCTAGCCGCCCAGGGCTACAACGCGTTCGGCATCTTCGGGGTGGCCCCGGAGAACATCAACTCCACCTTCGAGGATCTCAAGCGTCAGGGCTTCGCGGTCGGCTCGCTCGCCTCGTGCCCGGCCGGCGACGTCGACCAGGCCGACTTCTGCCTCTCCACCGACGTCCAGGAGGCCGCCTACAAGGCCGCGAAGGCCGCCATCGACGCCATGGGCGGCAAGGGCAACCTGGTCCACCTGACCGGCAACAAGGTCGACTCGAACACGCAGCGCCGCATCGCCGGCGTCGAGAAGGCGGTCGGCGAGGCCGGCGGCCAGGTCAAGATCCTGCAGGTCGTGACCGACATCGACACCGATCTGCAGACCGCGCAGAAGGCGGTGGCCGACCTGCTCGCGGCCAAGGGCTCGCAGATCAACGCGATCGTCAACACCGCGTACAACCCGGCGGTGGCCGCGGCCGAGGGCGTCAAACAGGCCAAGCTGCCGATCAAGGTGATCGCCATCGACGACGACAAGACGATCCTGGACGGCATCAAGGACGGCTCGGTCGCCGGCACCGTTCTGCAGAACCCGGTCGGCCAGGCCCTCGTAGGGTCCTACGCGCTGATGAAGCTCTCCGGCGGCTGCACGATGAAGGAGCCCGGCGTGATCGTCGACTCCGGCTCCTTCGTGGTCACCAAGGACCAGGCCGAGACGTATGAGAACGACCGGCAGGCCAAGACGGACGAGCTCCGCAAGGCGTTCGACGACCAGTACCTGGTCTGCAACTAAGGAGCTCCCGTGCCCGTCATCACCCACGCCGAGGCGTACCTGATCGACGTACCCGTCGAGACGCTGCGCACCGACGCCCTCCAGACGTTCCTGGCGCAGGAGACGGTGTTCGTCGAGATCCGCACGGACGACGGCGGCGAAGGCACCGGCTACACGTACACGATCGGCACCGGGGGCACCGCCGTGCTCGCCCTGCTGCGCGACTACCTGTTGCCCCGGCTCCCCGGGCAGGACCCGCGGCGGGTGGAAGCGGTGTGGCGGGATCTGTTCCTGCACACCAAGGCGACCACGGTCGGCGCCATCACGTCCCTGGCGCTGGCCGCGGTCGACACGGCGCTGTGGGATCTGCGGGGCAAGACGGCCGGGCTGCCGCTCTGGGTCCTGGCCGGCGGGGCCAAGGACCGGATCCCGTTGTACGACACCGAGGGCGGCTGGCTCCAGCTCACCACCGAGGAGCTGGTCGCCGGCGCGCTCAAAAGTAGGGAGGCCGGCTGGCCGGGTATCAAGATGAAGGTCGGCCGGTCACCGTTCTCGGACGCGGAACGAGTCCGAAATGTCCGAGAGGCAGTCGGCCCGGACTTCGACATCATGCTCGACGCGAATCAATCGCTGACCACGCCGGACGCGATCCGGCGGGCGAAGCTTCTCGAGCCCTACGACCCGTACTGGTTCGAGGAGCCGCTGCCGGCCGAGGACGTCGCGGGCCACGAGGCGCTCTCGGCGAACACGTCGATCCCGATTGCCGTGGGCGAGTCGATGTACGCCCCGGGGCAGTTCGCCGAGTACATCCGGCGCGGCGCGGCCGGCGTGGTCCAGGTCGACGTGGCCCGCATCGGCGGCATCACCCCGTGGCTGAAGGTGGCCCACCTGGCCGAGGCGGCCAACGTCGCGGTCTGCCCGCACTTCCTGATGGAGCTGCACGTGAGCCTGTGCTGCGCGGTGCCCAACAGCCGGTACCTCGAGCACATCCCGCAGCTGCGGGCCATCACCCACGAGGAGATCGCCGTCGAGAACGGGCAGGCGCTCGCTCCCACGGCGCCCGGGCTCGGCATCGCCTGGGACCGCGACGCGATCGACGACCGGAGGAAGTCGTGACGACGCTGGCGCCCCCGCCGACCCGGGAGGCGGCGGCCAAGGTCCGCACGATGCCGATCTGGGCCAACCCCCGCCTCGGCCTGGTCGTGCTCTTGGTGGCGCTGATCATCTTGTTCACGTCGATGCGCCCGGCCTTCCTGGACACCCAGCTGACGCTCGTGCCGCTGCAGGCCGACATCAGCGTCTACGCCGTGGTCGGTCTGGCCCAGCTCATGGTCCTGTCGCTCGGCCACATGAACGTGGCCGTCGGCCGGATGGCGGCCACCAGCGCCTTCGCCATGGGCCTGGTCCACGACAAGCTCGGCTTCGGCCTCGTCCTCAGCCTGGCCGCCGGGCTGCTGGTCGGCGCCGCGCTCGGCGCGCTGGCCGGACTGATCATCTCCCGGACCGGCGTCAACTCGTTCGTGGTCACCCTGGCCATGGACTTCGCGCTGGTCGGTCTCATCACGATCCTCTACACCAGCGTCACCGACGGCGTCGCCTTCCCGTCGATGCCGGCCGGCATGGAGGCGCTGCGCTTCGACACGTTCGCCGACTACTGCCTGGGCGACGTCTGCGGCCCGCGGATCCCCTTGGTGGTCCCGTTCGCCGTCGCGGCTGCGCTGCTCGTCGGCCTGCACTTCCGCTGGGGCCGCAACGGCCGGGAGATGCTGATGACCGGCTCCAACCTCCGCGCCGCCCAGCTCTCCGGCATCCCCACCGGCACCCGGATCGTCCAGGCCCACGCGCTCAGCGGCCTGGTCGCCGGGCTCGCCGGCTTCCTGCTGGCAGCCAACAACGGCGCCTTCTCGGCCGGCATCGGCGACGGCTTCCTACTTCCGTCTTTCCTGGCCCCGGTGCTCGGCGGCACGCTGCTGGCCGGCGGCGCCGTCAGCGTGCTCGGCACGGTCCTCGGGGCCACCCTGACCCAGGTCATCTACAAGGGCCTGAACCTGTTGCAGTTCCAGCTCGACCGGCTCCAGCTCTACATCGGACTGGTGCTGCTGGCCGCGCTGTCGCTCGACCGTCTCCGCCACGTTCTCGCCGAGCGCCGAGGGGCAAAGCCATGATCAAACGCCTGGCCCGTACGCCCGAGGTCACGCTGGCCGCCCTGGCCGTGCTCGGCTTCGTCGCGCTCGCCATCGCCACCGGGGGCAATCTGCTGTCGGCGGGGACGCTCAGCGCGTTCTTCCGGTTCCTGGCCGTGCCGATCGTCATCGGGCTGTCCCAGATGGTCGTGCTGGCGGTCGGCCAGATGAACCTGTCGGTCGGCGCGCTCACCGGGCTGTGCGCGATGGTGTCGGCCTGGCTGATGCTCGAGGCCGGCCTGCCCGCGCTGCTGGCGGTGCCCGCGGCGCTGCTGCTCGGCCTCGTCGTCGGCCTGGCCAACGGCGCCCTGGTCGTGCTGACCCGGATCAACGGCTTCATCGTCACGCTGGCCACGATGACCATCATTCAGGGCCTGCGGTACGGGGTGAACGGCCCCGACACGTACCAGGGCTACTCCGAGGGCCTGCGGGCGTACGGCCGGGCCTCGGTCCTGGGTCTGCCCCTGGTCTTCCTGACCGCGCTGGCGGTGGCCGTGCTCGTCGGGCTCCACTTCGCCCGCACGGTCAGCGGCCGCCGGCTGCTCGCCAGCGGTGGGAGCCCGTTCGCGGCCCGGCTCTCCGGCATCTCCAACGACCGCTCGCTGATCGTCGCCCACGGCCTGTCCGGGCTGCTGGCCGGTGTCGCCGCCGTGCTGACGGTGGCCGCGTCGGGGTCGGTCAACGCGACGATCGGCGACGACCTGCTGCTGCCCAGCTTCGCCGCCCCGATCATCGGCGGGGTGGCCCTGGCCGGTGGCATGGTGAGTGTGACCGGCACCGTGCTGGCCGCGTTCCTGGTCAGGCTCGTCGACGTCATGCAGGCCCAGTTCGGCATCAACCCGCGCTGGGTCGACCTCATCATCGGCGCCGTCGTGCTGGGCGCGGTGCTGCTCGGCACCGTCCGCGAGAAGCTCACCACGGGCCGGGCGGCCGCAGCTCGGCCCCCGTCGCCGCCGCCCTCGCCGCGGCTCTCGGAAAGGCCGGCCTGATGCTCCACGCGGACAAATTGGTCAAGACGTTTCCCGGCGTCCGCGCTCTGGACGGGGCGACGCTCAGGCTCGAACCTGGAACGATCCATGCGCTGCTCGGCGAGAACGGCGCCGGCAAGAGCACCCTCGTCAAGCTGCTCACCGGCGTCTACCGGCCGGACGGCGGGCGGATCGTGCTCGACGGGTCGGAACAGCACTTCGGCAACCCGATGGACGCCCAGCGGGCCGGAATCGGCGTGGTGCACCAGGAACGCAACCTGATCCCCTTGTTCTCGGTGGCCGAGAACATCTCGCTGCACCACCTGCCGAGCACCGGCGGATGGGTGGATCGGGCTCAGATGCGTACCGAGGCCCGCCGGGTCCTGCAGTTGCTGGAAGTCGACCTCGACGTGGACGCGCCGATCTCGCGGCTGTCGGTGGCGCAGGCGCAGCTGGTGGAGATCGCCAAGGCGCTCAGCCTGGACAGCAAGGTCCTGCTGCTGGACGAGCCGACCGCGTCGCTGACCGGCGACGAGGCCGACCGGCTCTACACGGTCGTCCGGCGGCTGCGGGACTCGGGACATGCCGTCGTGCTGGTCAGCCACAAGCTCGAGGAGGTCTTCGCGGTCGCCGACACCGTGACCGTGCTGCGCGACGGCCGCAGCGTGACCGAGGCGGCGCACCTGCGTGATTTCACCCAGAGCGAGGTCGTCGATCTCATGGTCGGCCGGGCGTACGAGTCGGTCTCGTTGCCGCCCCGGACGCTCGATCCGGACGCGCCGCCCGCCTTGCGGCTGGCCGGTGTGTCCACTGCGCTGGGCCACTCGGACATCTCGCTCGCGGTGCGGCCGGGGGAGATCCTCGGGCTGTACGGGCTCGTCGGGGCCGGCCGCAGCGAGCTGGCCAAGGCGATTCTCGGGCTGGAACGGGTCACCGGCGGCACGGTCGAGGTGCACGGCCGACCGGCGCGGATCGGGTCGGTCGGCGAGGCCCTGCGCCGCTACCGGCTCGGCTACGTCACCGAGGACCGCAAGGACGAAGGCTTGTTCCTGGAGCAGCCGATCGCGCGGAACATCGCGGTCACCGTGTGGCGGCGGCTCGCCAAAGCCGGTCTGGTGAGCGATCGGAGCGAGCGGCGCCTCACCGACGCGTACGTCTCGAAGCTCGGCATCCGGATCGCCTCGCCGCAGCAGCCGGCCGGGCAGCTCTCCGGTGGCAACCAGCAGAAGGTCAGTCTGGCCAAGTGGCTGGCGGCCGACTGCGACATCCTCATCGTGGACGAGCCGACCGTCGGCATCGACGTGCGCACCAAGGCCGCGTTCCACGAGCTCATCGCGGGCCTGGCCGCGGACGGGCTGGCCCTGCTGCTCATCTCCTCCGACCTGCCCGAGACGGTGGCCCTGGCCGACCGGATCGCCGTGATGAGCGATCTGCGGATCGTCGGGGAACTGGCCAACGACCACGACTACGCGCGGATGAGCCGGCAGATCATCCGGCTGATCCATGCGGAGACGCATCTCGAAGGAGGCGTGAGCGCGGCATGAACCCGATCGAACGGGCCCGCGTCGGGGACACCTGGGTGACCCGGCTCGGGCTGGGGTTGGCCCCCATCGGCGGGCTCTACTCCCCGGTGAGCGAGGAGCAGGCGTACGCGACGGTGGAGCGCGGCTGGGAGCTGGGGATCCGCTACTTCGACGTGGCCCCCCTCTACGGCAACGGGCTGACCGAGACGCGGGCCGGGCGGGTGCTGTCGGGCAAACAGCGCTCGGACTTCGTCCTGTCGACCAAGGTCGGGCGGTTGCTGCGGCCGGGGGACGGCGAGGAGCAGGGCATCTGGGCCGAGGCCACCGACGTCTCACCGGTGTTCGACTTCAGCGCCGGGGGCGTCCGCAAGTCGTACGACGAGAGCCTGACCCGTCTCGGCCTGGACCGAGCCGACATCCTGCACCTGCACGACCCGGACGAGCACTGGGCCGAGGCCTCGGGGCAGGCGCTGCCCGAGCTCGTCCGGATGCGGGCCGAGGGGCGGATCGGCGCGGTGTCGGCCGGCATGAACCAGGCCGCGATGCTCGCCGACTTCGTCCGGACCGGGTCGATGGACGCGGTGCTGCTGGCCGGGCGGTACACCCTGCTGGACCGCAGCGGGGCCGACGAGCTGCTGCCGCTCTGCCTCGCCCACGGCGTCTCGGTCATCGCGGCCGGCGTCTTCAACTCGGGGCTGCTGGCCTCGCCCTCGCCCTCGGCCACCTTCAACTACGCGCCGGTCACCGAGGACGTGCTCGCGCGGGCGCTGGAGATGCAGGAGATCTGCGCGGGCTACCGCGTGCCGCTGCGGGCGGCGGCCCTGCAGTTCCCGTTCCGGCATCCGGCCATCACGTGCGTGCTGGTCGGGGTCCGGTCGCCGGAGGAGGTCGAGGACGCGGTCAAGATGGCGACCCGGCCGATCCCGGAGGAGCTGTGGAAGGAGCTGGACGCGTGATCGTCGACGCGCACCACCACCTCTGGACGGCCGACTACGCGTGGCTGCAGGACCCGTCGCTGGCCCGGATCCGGCGCGACTACACGGTGGCCGACCTGCGGGCCGCCCTGGCCACCGCGGGCGTCGACCGGACCGTGCTGGTCGAGGGCGGCCGGGGCGACGACGCCGAGACCACTTCGTTCCTGGCGACCGCCGCGGAAACCCCGGAAATCGCCGGGGTGGTCGGGTGGGCCTCGCTCGCCTCGCCGGAGCTCGCCTCCACCATCGCCGGGCACCGGGACGGGCCCGGCGGGCATCTTCTGGTCGGCATCCGCGATCAGGTTCAGGGCCGCGGGCCTGCACACCTCGACGGGCTGCACGCCGGCCTGGCCACGGTCGCCGCGGCCGGGCTGGTCAACGAGCTGGTGGTCAGCGCCGACCAGCTGCCGTCGGTCGCCCGGGCCGCCGCGGCCTTCCCCTCCGCGGTCTTCGTCCTCGACCACCTGGGCAAGCCGCCCATCGCGGCCGGCTCGCTGGCCTCCTGGCGGTCGCTGATCGCGCCGGTGGCCGCCCGGCCCAACGTCGTCGCCAAGCTGTCCGGTCTGGTCACCGAGGCCGCCTGGGCGACCTGGACGACCGGGGATCTGAAGCCGTACGTGGAGACGGCGGTCTCGCTGTTCGGCCCCGACCGGCTGATGTTCGGCTCGGACTGGCCGGTCTGCGAGCTCGCGGCCACGTACGCCGAGGTGAAGGACGCCTTGGTGGAAACACTCGGCGGGGTTCCGGAGGACGTCTTCGGGGGCACCGCCGTACGCACCTATCAGTTGGAGCTACATTGAAGATCGTCGCCATCGAGACGTACGACGTGCGTTTCCCGACCTCGCGCGAGTTGGACGGCTCGGACGCGATGAACCCCGACCCCGACTACTCGGCCGCGTACGTGGTGCTGCGGACCGACTCCGGGGCCGAAGGATACGGGTTCACCTTCACCATCGGGCGGGGCAACGAGGTGGTCCGGGCGGCGATCGACGCCCTCGCCCCGTTCGTCGTCGGGCAGGACGCGGGCGACCTCGGTGAGTTCTCGCGCCGGCTCACACACGACTCGCAGATCCGGTGGCTCGGGCCGGAGAAGGGCGTCACCAGCCTGGCCACGGCCGCGCTGGTCAACGCGGCCTGGGATCTGGCGGCGCGGGCGGCCGGTCTTCCGCTGTGGCGCTATCTCGCCTCGCTGACGCCGGCGCAGATCGTCGAGATGGTCGACTGGCGGTACCTCAGCGACGCGCTGACACCGGGCGAGGCCCTGTCCATCCTGGAGGCCGGGCGCGCCGGGCGGGACGAGCGGATCGCGTACCTGGAACGGCACGGCTACCCCGCCTACACGACGTCGCCGGGCTGGCTCGGTTACGACGACGAGAAGCTGGCCCGGCTGGCCCGGGAGGCCGTCGCCGACGGCTACCGGCAGATCAAGCTCAAGGTGGGTGCGTCCCTCGACGACGACGTACGCCGGATGAGGCTCGCCCGCTCCGTGGTGGGCGACGGCATCCGGATCGCGGTGGACGCGAACCAGCGGTGGGACGTGGGCTCGGCGATCTCCTGGCTGGACGCGCTCAAGCCGTACAAGCCGTGGTGGATCGAGGAACCGACCAGCCCCGACGACATCCTCGGCCACGCGGCGATCCGGCGCGGCGCCGGCGTCCCCGTGGCGACCGGCGAGCACGTGCAGAACCGCATAATCTTCAAGCAGCTGCTCCAGGCCGACGCGGTCGACTTCGTCCAGATCGACGCCTGCCGGGTCGCGGGCGTCAACGAGAACCTCGCGATCCTGTTGCTGGCGGCCAAATTCGGCAAGCCGGTCTGCCCACATGCCGGCGGGGTGGGACTGTGCGAGGTCGTGCAGCACCTGTCGATGTTCGACTACGTGGCCGTGTCGGGCAGCCTCGACAACCGCGTCATCGAGTACGTCGACCACCTCCACGAGCACTTCGAGACCCCGGTCGTCATCCGCGACGGCGCCTACCAGGCCCCGTCGGCGCCCGGCTTCTCCGCCCGCATGCTGCCTTCGTCGGTCGCCCGCTTCTCCTTCCCGGACGGACCTGAGTGGGTCTGATCTCCGTCTCGCTCTCCGGCGGAACGCCCCCGGTCGTTCCGCCGGTGGAGGGCGACCATGACGGGCCGGTCGCTGCGTTGCGGCATCTGCTCGGGTCGCTGGACGATCCGCCGGTGGCTCTCGTCGCTGGGACGGTCGGCGGGTCCGGGGCGGTCGGCACCGCGCGGTGCGCGGCGGTGGGCATCTCGCCGCTGTCGGGCGGGGTCGCCGAGACCCGGGCCGAGGGGCCTTTCGCGGCGGGGCTGCGGGCCGCGGGGGTCACCGGGATCGTTCTGTACGGGCGCGCGCCGGCGCCGTCGGTGGTCGTCATCCACGATGGGGCGGCCCGGATTGAACCGGCGGGTGACGTGTGGGGCTTGGAGACGGGCCCCGCGACCTCCCGTCTGCTCGAGCGATACGGAACGTCGGCGGCCGTGGCGGTGATCGGGCCGGCGGGGGAGCGCGGCGTCCCGTACGCCTCGGTTGTCACCTGCCGTCACCACCCGCTGCCGCGACTGGGCTTCGGCGCCGTCCTCGGCGCCCGCAACGTCAAAGCGGTCGTCTGTGTCGGTTCGTCAACGCCACGGGTTTCCTCGCCCGCGGCGGTGGCCGCCATCGGCGCCGCCTATGCGCGTGACGCCGCCACCAACCCGCTGTCGGCCTGGCAGCACGGCCTCCCCGGCTTCGGGGTCTGGTCCGGCGAGCCCGGCTACGCCCCGGTCGACGACTTCACCGACACCACCCGCGGCTTCACCGCCCCGCCACCACCCGGCCCGGCCACCGTCGCCGCCTGCCCCGGCTGCCCCACCGACTGCATCAAGGTCCACGCCGGCGCCGGCCTGCACCAGGAGGCCCTCGCGGCCCTCGGCGGCGACTGGTCCAAGCTACGTGGCCACGAGCAGCAGGGCACCGACCCGGTCTCCGCCACCGGAACCCAGACCGTCAACGGCGTCGCCGTCCCGCCCTTCGACCCCCGCGTCCAGCCCAACCTGGGCCTGGCCTACGCCGTCGCCCCGATCGGCCCCCGCTACGACATCATCGAACACGACCTCGACTTCGACCCCACCGACGGCCTGCCCCTGGCCTACCCCGAAATGCAGCGCCTCGGCGTCACCGTCCCCCGCCCCCGAGGCGAACTCGACGTCTGGCGAACCGCCCAGCTCATGCGCCTCTGGAGCGGCCTGGACGCCCTCAGCGTCTGCCTCTTCGCCGCCACCCCCACCCGCCCGCTGACCCTCACCACGGTCGAGAACCTGGTCGAAGCCGTCACCGGCCACCGCCCCGACGTCCTCGCCCTGGGCGCCACCCGCCTGCGCCTGCAACACGAGGTCAACCAGCGCCTGGGGGTACGCCCCGGCCACCTGCCCGACCTCTTCTTCACCGCCCCAATCCAATCCGGCAAATACGCGGGCGCCGTCCTGGACCGCCCGTCCTTTGAGGCCGCCGCTTCCGCGCTGCGCAAGGAGCTCCAGATCCCCGAACACTGACCCGGTCCGCCCTTGCGGGCCTGCCGCCCTTGCGGGCCTGCCGCCCTTGCGGGCCTGCCGCCCTTGCGGGGCCCGTGCGACCCGCACTGCCTGGGGCTGCCTCCCACGGGCGGCCAACGCGGGTGTTTTGTCCGGTAGGCGGCTTTGACGTGGCGGCTTCGGCGTCGGGTTGTAAATGGGAGGCGTCGCGCGTGGACGGTGTTCTATGGTCGGCGGACGGTGTGTAGCTCAGCCAGGGAGAGCACCGGGCCAGTGACCCGGGAGACGCGGGGGCGGTTCCTGCCACGCCGACGATGAAGAACACATTTGCGGTCCGACACGCGGCCACCGCGTTCGTGGCGATCAGGCTGCGCACGCCGCTGGCCGGCATGCCCACGTGGGTGATCCGGCGCGGCTTCGCGACCGGCCACCCCGCAGCCCCCGGCACCTCCATGGTGTTCGCCCACCACGGCCGCGGCCGCCCCACCCGCATGCCCCGCCCGGTGCCGTCCCGCCGCTACCCCCGCAGCGGCACAACCGGCATCCCCCGCTGGGCCGCCGGCTGACGCGCCCTGCCCCGGCCGGGCTGCTCGGGTGACACCCACCGCCCCGCGCCGGGCCGCCCGGGTGACACCCACCGCCCCGCGCCGGGTTGCCGGGTGACACCAACCGCTCCAGGCTGGGCCGCCGGGGGAACGCCCGGCGTTGCATGCTGGGTCGCGGGGTGACGGCCGTCTCCCGGGGCTCGGGCGGGTAGGTTCGCGCGGGATGCTGGTGCGATGACGCCGTTCGCCCTGCTCTTCGTGTCGTTTCTGGTCACCTTTGTCGCGACCCGGACGATCACGCGGATGATCCGGGCCGGCGTCGGGCCGTTCCGCAACAACGTTGCCGGGGGCGTCCACATCCACCATGCCGTTCCCGGCATCATTCTGACCCTGACCGGCGCCTACCTCTCGGTGGCGGTCGCCGGGCGGCACCCGTGGGCCGACATTGCGGGCGTGCTGATCGGGGCCGGCTCTTCGTTGATCCTCGACGAATTCGCCCTGATCCTGCATTTGCAGGACGTGTACTGGTCACCCGAGGGTCAGCTCTCCGTGCGCCTGGTCGCCCTCACGCTGAGCGTCCTCGGCCTCGTGCTGCTGGGCCTGAACCCGCTCACCTCCGACACCGGCCTCGGCGCCGGCCACCTCGCGGTCGCCCTGGCCGCCCTCCTGCACATCGGCACCCTGCTCATCTGCGTCCGCAAGGGCAAATACTCGACGGCTGTCCTGGGCGTCTTCCTCCCTCCCATCGCCTGGATCGGCGCCGTCCGCCTGGCCCGCCCCACCTCGTCCTGGGCCCGTAAGCGCTACGACCCCAACCGCCTGTCCCGCGCCCAGTCCCGAGCCGACGGCCTGGACGCCCGCTTCGGCCACTGGGGCCTGACCATCGCCGACCTGGTCGCCGGCCGCCCTTCGGCCCCCAACCCGCCCCCGCCCACAGCCGCCCAGCCAGCCGACCCACCCACGCCCAGCCCGTAGGCGACCGAGATCGCCCCGGCGGTTCCGCACCCACTCCGCTCCGGGCTGGGCGACATCCGACAGCCGGGTCCGGCCCATTGGCTGGTCGACCTGAATTCGGTCCGGTGGCGGGGTCGCTTCGGTCCCCTGTGGTCGCGGGGCAGCCGGCGGACAAGATCGCGGCCTGCCTGCCTGCCTGCCGCCTGCCGCTCAGGCCTGCCGCCCGGACCTGTCGTCCGCTCGCTGGCCGTGCGCTGCAGGCTGCCGCTGCCCGCCTGCCGCGTGCCGTCTCGCGCCCGCCCTGCCGTTGCCCGTCTGCTCGCCGTGGGGTGCCCGCCTCCCGTCCGGGTCTCCGGTTCGGCGCGGGTGTGTTGTGGGCGGTGAGGCAGCGGGTGTGGCGAAGTGGTGGGCCGTCGGCGCGGGTCGAGAAGAGTAAGGCGGCGGAGGGGCGAATGCGGTGGCGCGGCGGAGGGGGCGAGGGCAGTAGGGCGGCGGGGTGGGGCAAGAGCGGTGGGGCATTGGTTAGTCGGGAGAGGTGGGGCGGCGGATGGGTTGAGTGGGTCGGACGGCAGGGCGGGTGGGTCGAGGGCGGTTGGCGGCAAAGTCCGGCGAGGCTGGTGGACCGGTGTTCGGAGGGCTCGGGGGAGGCCGGGCGGGGATTACGGTGTCAGCAGGGCTGAGAGGGGCTCCCTGACGTCGGCGGGGTGCAGGTTCAAAGGGGCGAACTGGGCTGGGGTGGCCCAGAGGAGCTCGAAAGAGTTGTCGGCGTTGGCTACGGCGGCCTCCTCGCCGGAAAGGCGGGGTGTGCCGGTGGGGGCGGTCATCAGGAAGTAGTAGGCGGGGCGGCCGTTGTGGCGGCCGGTCCAGAGCTGGCGGTGGGGGGTTGCCGTCAGGGTGGTTTCCTCGTGGAGTTCGCGGGTGGCGGCTTCGGCGGGGGTCTCGCCGGGTTCGATGTGGCCGCCGGGGAGGACCGCGTAGTGGTGGCCCGGGCAGGGGTGGCCGGTGCGGCCGGCGTCTTCGCACATGGGGCAGTCGTCTTGGAGACGGAGGAAGCGTTTGATCAGCAGGACGCGGCTGCCGTCGACGACTACCGCGGCTGCGCGCGGGACTCGGCCGGTGGTGAGGCGCAGGGTGATCCGGTGGTCCTCGATCTTCGTGATCTCCACCATGACGGCGTCGTCCACCGAGCCTGCGGGATGTCGGGCATCGGGGCGCGGGATGACGCCCTCCAGGCCGTCGGCGACCCGCACGAAGACGCCGGTGGGGGTCACTCGGGTGATGCGGCCCGGGACGATCGCGCCGGGGCGGATGTGGTCGGTGTCCGTCATGGAGCAAGCTTCTCGTGAGCGATGCCGAGGGCGCCAGATACTTAAGTAGGGTGACCAGACGACACACGCGAAAGGCGCGCTGCGGCCGCGAGCAGCGGCCTGGGTCGCGCTGAGCCCTGGGGGCGGTCACGGCCGGGGAATGCCGCAGAAGCGCGGGGCCGAGACGGCGTACTTCTGGTCCGATCTCCGCCAGACGAAGCGCCGGGTGGTGGGTCAGGGTGGGCGGCATGGAGAACGCACTCGACGGGAAAGTGGCGCTCGTGACCGGTGGCGGGCGGGGGATCGGCGCGGCGGTGGCCGTGAGGCTGGCCGAAGCGGGAGCCGATGTGGCCGTGACATATCAGCGGGATCGGGGTAGCGCCGACGGGGTGGTGGAGCGCGTCAAGGCCGTGGGCCGGCGGGCGGTGGCGGTCCGGGCTGACAGCGCGGACGTCGAGGCGGTGGTGGCGGCGGTGGAACGGACGGCGGGGGAGCTGGGGCGGCTCGACATCCTGGTCAACAACGCCGGGGCGTTTCGGATCGGGCCGTTGGCGGAGCTCGGCGCGGACGACCTGGAGCAGACGGTTGCGGTCAACATCCGGGCGCCGTTTCTGGCCTGTCAGGCGGCGGCGCGGCATCTGCCGGCGGGTGGGCGGATCATCAACATCGGGAGCAACGTGGCGGAGCGGGTGGTCTTTCCGGGCTTTTCGCTGTACGCGATGAGCAAGACCGCGCTGATCGGGCTGACCAAGGCGCTGGGCCGGGAGCTCGGCGGCCGGGCGATCACCGTCAACCTGGTGAACCCCGGCCCCACCGACACCGATCTGAACCCGGCCGACGGGCCCAACGCCAGCGTTGTCAACGCTTTTACGGCGGTCGGCCACTACGCGCGGCCGGCCGACGTGGCCGCGGCCGTGGTGTTCCTCGCCGGCCCGGAAGCCCGCTACATCACCGGAGCGACGGTCAATGTGGACGGTGGTTTCACTGCTTGACCTTTCCGGGCTTGTGCAGGATCTGGATGAGGTTGCCGCAGGTGTCGTCGAGGACGGCCATCGTCATGTCGCCCATCTGCAGGGGCTCCTGGGTGAAGCGCACGCCGAGGCCGGTCAGGCGCTTGTGCTCGGCGTGCACGTCCTCGACGTAGAACGAGGTGAGCGGGACGCCGTCGTCGGCCAGGGCCGCTTTGAACGGCTTGGCCGCGGGGTGCTCGTCGGGTTCGAGGAGCAGCTCGACGCCGTCCGGGTCGTCGGGCGACACCACGGTGAGCCAGCGGTGCTGCCCCAGCGGGATCTCGGTCTTCTTCACGAAGCCGAGCTTCTCGGTGTAGAAGCTCAGCGCCTTGTCCTGGTCGTCGACGTAGACGCTGGTGACGTAGATGCGCATCAGATCTCCCTGTTCCCGCCGGGCCGCCACCGGTCGGTGAGGTGGTCCAGCGGTGTCGTGTCGATGTGGTGGAATTTGTAGCGACCCTGGCGCCGGCTCGTGACCAGCCCGGCTTGCGCCAGCACCTCGAGGTGCTGCGAGACCGCCTGCCGGGACAGCCCGAGCTGGTGCTTCATGGTCAGCCGGGAGCAGATCTCGAACAGCGTCTGGCCGTCCCGCTCCGCCAGCTCGTCCAGAATGCGGCGGCGGTTCGGGTCGGCCAGCGCCTTCCAGACGTCGCCCTCGGTCACCCACCCACCATAGGCAAGTGACAGCTTGCCTATCAACCCCAGACCCCTGCGGCCGTACGCTGCGGTGGTCGCTCACATGGTGCTGATGGACCTGCCCACGCTGGAGCCGCTGATCGCGGACGTACGGGCGTCGCTCACCGACCGGGCCCCGTTCGTCTTCTCGATCCTGCATCCGAGCTTCTTCGCGCCACGCGCTCAGGTTGGCTGAGGGGCGCGTTGGTGCACTGCGGGTGGGCGGGGCCAGGACTGGCGTGCCATTCCTTCTGCGCCCGGCACCAAATTTTTCAGCAATGTGTCCAACTATTGCGGTTGTGTGACATGAAACGCCATGATGACCGTCGATCCGTTCCCCATCCCCGTCCCCGGATCGGCTGGAGTCCCCATGCCCCTCACTCGTCGTGCCCTCTTGTCGGCGGCCGCCGCCGGATCGGCGGCCACCCTGCTCACCGACCTCGCCCCGGCCCGCGCCGCCTCCCCGCCCGGTGACGTCGTCGGCAAGATCAGCGTCGGCTACCAGGGCTGGTTCTCCTGCCCGGGTGACGGGGCGCCGATCGGCGGGTGGTGGCACTGGAGCCGCGACCGCTTCCAATCGCCGTCGCCCAGCAACACGACCATCGTGTCCTGGCCCGACCTGCGCGACTACACCCGCACCTACCCGACGGTCTATCCGAACCTCGGCAACGGCAGCCCGGCGGCGCTCTTCTCGTCCTACGACCAGCAGACCGTGGACACCCACTTCGCGTGGATGCGCACCTACGGCATCGACACCGCCGCCCTGCAGCGCTTCAACCCGGTCGGTGACGAGGGCCCGACCCGCGACGCCATGGCCCGCAAGGTCCGTACGGCGGCCGAGGCGACCGGGCGCAAGTTCTACATCATGTACGACGTCACGGGCTGGACGAACATGCAGTCGGAGCTCAAGACGGACTGGACGACCAAGATGTCCGCGCACACCGCCTCGTCCGCGTACGCCCGGCAGAACGGCAAGCCGGTCGTCTGCGTCTGGGGGTTCGGCTTCAACGACGACGGCCGCCCGTTCGCGCCGGCCGCCTGCCTGGACGTCGTCAACTGGCTGAAGGCGCAGGGCTGCTACGTCATCGGCGGCGTGCCCACCTACTGGCGCGAGGGCAAGAACGACAGCCGTACGGGATTCCTGGACGTCTACCACGCCTTCAACATGCTCTCGCCGTGGATGGTCGGCCGCACCGGCACGCTCGACGGGCTCGACTGGTTCCTGGCCAACGTGAACACCGCCGACCAGGCCGACTGCAATGCCCACGGCATCGACTACCAGCCGTGCGTGCTGCCGGGCGACCTGTCCTCCGGGCACCGGCGGCACGGCGACTTCTACTGGCGCAGCATCTACAACATGGTCCGGCTGGGCGCGCAGGGCCTCTACGTGTCGATGTTCGACGAGTACAACGAGGGCAACCAGATCGCCAAGACCGCGGAGACGGCCGCGTCGGTGCCGGCCGGGTCGGGCATCCGCGCGCTGGACGAGGACGGCACGTTCTGCTCGTCGGACTACTACCTGCGCATCACCACGGACGGCGGCCGGATGCTCAAAGGGCTTCTACCCCTGACCGCCGTACGGCCGACCCAGCCGACCGTCTCGTCCACGCCGCCGCCGGTGACGGACCTCGCGCGGGGCCGGGCCACCTCGGCCAGTGGCTGGACCCAGGTGTACGCGCCGGGCAACGCGGTCGACGGCGACGCGAACACCTACTGGGAGAGTCCCAACAACGCGTTCCCCCAGTGGTTCCAGGTCGATCTGGGCGCGGCGACCACGGTCGGCCGGTTCGTGCTCAAGCTCCCGCCGTCGTGGGGCGCGCGCACCCAGACCTTCACCATCTCGGACGGCGCCACGACCCTGGTCCCGAGCACGGCCCGTCTCTTCGACCCCACGGTCACCGTCACGTGCCCGCCCACCTCGGCCCGCTATGTGCGGGTCACCTTCACCGGGAACACCGGCTGGCCCGCGGGCCAGCTCGCGGCGCTGGAGGTCTACTCCTCCTGATCGTCCATGGCGGCCCGCTTGAGCCGGTCGAGCGCACCGGACCAGTAGGACTCGTACCGGGCGACCCACGGCGCCATCGCCCTCGACATCGCGTCCGCGTCGATGGCGTACAGCTGATGGCGGCCCTGCCGGGTGGCGGTGACCAGACCCGTCGCCCGCAGGGCCATCAGGTGTTTCGAGATGCCCGACGGGACCAGGTCGGGGAAGTGGGCGGCGAGCTCGCCGACGGTCAGCGTGCCCTTCTCGGCCAGCAGGTCGAGGATGCGCCGCCGGGTCGGGTCGGCCATCGCCCGGAACAGGTCCTCCTCAGGCACCGCCGACCGCCGCGGCCAGGCGCTGGAGCACCTGGTGCTTGTCGGCGCCCCGTTCGTACGCCTCCAGCGTGCCCTGCCAGTCGGCCTTGCCGATGCCGGCGAAGCCGTCGTGCGTCAGCGTGACCCGCGTGCCGGCGGCGATCGGCTCGAGGGTGACGACCAGCCGGCCGGGGTGCTCCCACCCTTCCTCAAGCCAGGAGAGGACGAGCCGGCCCTCGGGGACGAACTCGAGCACCACCCCGCTGATTGAGGTGTCGCCGCCGGGCATCCGGTAGGCGCCGCCGACCCGCAGGTCGATCTCGATCTCGTCGGAGATCCACTCGCGCAGACCCTCCGGTGTGGACAAGCGACGCCAAACCACGCTCGGCGACCGCGGAATTTCGATGAATCGTGCGACCTCAGGCATGTTGCATTACTCTACGGTAAGACGTCTTGGCCGTCAAAGAACTTCGATCCAGGTGCTCTGGTCGGCGACATCAGCGAAGCGCAGACCGGCCAGGATCCGGCGGATCTCGGGGACGGACGGGCCGGTGCCGATGCCCTGCAGCTCGGCCTCGTGGCCACGGTCCAGGATCATCGTGCAGTAGTGCGAGACGCAGCGGATCCTCTCCCGCGACGTGTCCTGCGGGACCGCGACGATCTTCAAGATGGCGTACGGCACGGTCTCGTCGACCGGGCCCTGCTTCTGCGCGCGTGTGAGGTCGCCCTTCTGCAGGGCGATCCGGGAGATCTGGTCGCTCAGGCCGGGAGCGGCCTGGCCGGCGCTGACGACCCGCCAGCCCGGGGGCAGAAAGCCGAAGCTGTACGGGGCCCGGACCGGCCGTTCCGGGGCGGGCGCGATCGAGTCGATGATCTTGGCGGCGTCGCTGAGATCCGGGCTCCCCTTGCCTTCGGACGGCACGAGCGTCGCCCAGGAATCGGCGGCGTACGGCCAGGCGACCTTCTTCCCGTCGATCAGCGCCTGACGCTCGGCCAGCTTGAGCGGGACCGACGTGCGGCCCTGGCCGGGGTTCGTGAAGGCGCCGGGATCGAACACCCCGGTCCGGTAGACGGTGATGGTGGCGACGGCGCGCGGATACGTCTTGTCGTCGATCCGGACGACCAGACCGTCGCGGTAGACCGGCAGCCGCTGATAGCCGGTCGTCACCTGGTCGACCGGGCCGACCCGGTACGCGCCGGCGCGGCTCTCGCCCACCGTCGAGGCGAACCCGTGCGGCTGCGCGATGGCCGGCGCCGCCGTCGTGGTGCCGACGGCCGGGCGCAGGTCCGGCGCCGCCGGCGCCGCCGGAGCCGTCGTGAGCCCGGCGACGACCACGGCGGCCGCCACCACGGCGCCACCCGCGCCGGTCAGCCCGGCCGTCCGGCGCCGCGCCCGCCGCCGCCGGGCCCGGGCGATGATGTCGTCGGCCCCCACCCGCGGCGCCGGCGCCCCGTCCTGAACGGCCTCAAGCACGTCCTCGATGCGATACGACACGTTCGCCTCCCTCCACGTCGATCTCCTCGGCCAGGGCCGCCCGCAACGTGTCCAGCCCCCGTTTCGTCTGGCTCTTGACCGTCCCCACGGCACAGCCGAGCACCTCGGCCGTCTCCTCGACGCTGAGCCCTTCCAGGAAACGCAGCACCAGCGCCGCCCGCTGCCGCGGCGGCACCTGCCGCAGGGCGGCCCGCAAGCGCAATCGCTCGTCCACCCCGGCCCCGGGGTCGGGGGCCACCCCCTCGGGGAACGCGTCCGAGGCGGACCGTTCCCGCCGCCACGGCCGCCGTTTCTCCCCGATCGCCGCCCGCACCACCATGGTCCGCGCGTAGCTCTCCGGCGCCGCCACCCGGTCCCACCGCAGGTAGAGCCGCGACAGCGCCCCCGACACGGCGTCCTCCGCCGCCTGCCAGTCCCCGCAGGTCACGTAGGCGAGCGCCCGCAGCGGCTGAAACCAGCCGCGAACGAACTCCCGAAACTCCTCTTCCGCCCCGGCATCCACAAGCCGCCGCCCCTCTCGTCGGAGTTAAGAGGGCGCGAGCCGTCCCTAAGGTTGCATCATGCGTTACTGGGAAACCGCCGGCGCCACGAAGACCTTCACCCACCCGGTCGACCTGTCCCGGCTACCGGGTTCGGGCCGGATCATCGACTACGGCTGCGGCTACGGCCGGCTGACGGCCCGGGCCGGCGCCGAGGGCTACGACCCGTCGGCCGCCCTGATCGAACGGGCCCGTCTCGCCCACCCCGGCGTGCCGTTCCACGTGCTCACCGATCCGCCGCGCCTGCCCCTCGCGGACGCGACCGTGGACGCCGTGCTTCTGGTCGCGGTGCTCACCTGCGTACCGGCCGAGGCCGACCAGCGTGACCTGATCGCCGAGCTGGCCCGGGTGCTGCGCCCCGGCGTCCTCTATGTCAGCGACCTGCCGCTGCAGACCGACGGGCGCAACGTCGCCCGCTACCGGCGCGACGCCGGCGTCCTCGGCCCGTACGGCACCTTTCGCACCAGCGACGGCGCCGTCGTGCGCCACCACCCTTCGGGATATCTGGAAGCCCTGGTCCTCTCGCACTTCGCCACGGCCGAGAGCTGGGCGGTCGAGGTGGAGACGATGAACGCCCACCCGGCCACCGCCCGGCAGATCCTGGCCCGCAAGGAGGAGCAATGACCATCTTCGTGCGAGCCCGCTTCACCGCCCGGGACGGCCGCGGGGCCGAGTTCGAGCAGATCGTGGCCGCCCTGACCGCGCGGGCCGCCGAGGAGAGCGGCACGCTGACCTACCGCTGGTTCGGCCCGGTCGACAGCGAATACCTGGTCCTCGAGCAGTACGCGGACACGCCGGCCGCGCTCGCCCACAACGCGCAGTCGGCCGACCTGCTGGCCCGGGTGGACGAGGTCGCCCTGATGGTGTCGGCCGAGCTCTACGGCCCGCTCGGCCCCGAGCTGCAGGGGTGGGTGGCCACCCACCCCCAGGTGACCGCCTACCCGGACTTCCCGCCTGACTAGGTGGGCGGCACGGCGATACCGTCGCTTGTGGTCTCGAGGCGGCGGGTTCTGGTGGTGGCGCTGGTGGCGGCGCTCTTCGGTGCGGGCGGGCTGGCGCTGCTGGCCACGGCCGGGGGCGACTCGACGCCGCGGCGGGTGGTGGCCGGCGGGGTCCCGCTGTACGAGGTTCATCCGGTGGGGCTCAGACCGGGGGAGCGGCGGCCGGGGGTGGTCGTCGCGCACGGGTATGCGGGCTCGGCCAAGCTGATGGCGCAGTTCGGGGACACATTGGCGGCTCGGGGCTACGTGGTGGTGCTGCTCGACTTCGCGGGGCACGGGGCCAATTCGGAGCCGCGTCAGGGGTCCGAGGCGCTGCAAGGTGAGCTCGGCGTCGCGGTGGCGCATCTTCGCGGGCTGCGGGATGTCGACGCGGACCGGGTGGCTCTGGTGGGGCATTCGATGGGGGCCGGGGCGGTCACGGAGTATGCGGGGGCGCACCCGGACATCGCGGCGACGGTGGCGATCTCGTTGCCGGCTGTGCCGGTGGGGCGGCCGGCGCGGTTGCTTCTGCTGGTGGGGCAGGCGGAGTTTCCGGGGTTTCGGGAGACGGCGGCCGAGACAGCCGGCCGGGTGGCGGGTAGCGAGACCGTGGCGGTTCCCGGGGTGGAGCACATTTCGATCCTTTACTCGCCGCGTACGCATCGGGAGATGGTCGCTTGGCTCGACCAGAGCTTCGGGGGGCCGCTCACTCAGAGGGCGGTGCCGTGGCCGCTGCACCGTCTCGCCGGCGCTGGGCTTCTGTTCCTCGGATTTCTGCTGGGTCTCTACCCGGTGGCTCGCCTGCTGCTGGGGCGTCGAGACCGGCCTTCCCGGGTTCGATTTCAGCCGGGGCAGCTTGTGCCGATCGCTGCCGCCGCGCTGGTGGCTGCGTTGGTGGCGGCAGTCGTGCCGACGGCCTGGTTCCCGCTCGACTCCGGGGACTACGCCGTGGCATTTACCTTCGCCTTCGGTGCGCTGCTGCTGGCGTACCAGCTGGTCGTGGGACCGCGCCTCTTCGCCGGCGCCTCACTAACCGACCAGCCGGGGGAGAGGGCGACGCCGGTGGGTCGGAGGGTGGCGGCGGCGGTTGCGCTCGTGGCCTATGCGGCGGTGACGATCGTGGTGCCGTTGCAGTTGGGGTTCACCCATGTCGTGCCGGTGGGGGCGCGGTGGTGGCTGCTTCCGGTCGTGTGGGCCGGATTCGCGCTGCTGTCCTACGCGGGGGAGCGGATCAGCGGGGGCAGCACACTCGGGCTTCTGGCCGTTTCGGCGGTGACTGTGGTGGCGCTGACCGGGGCGGCGACGCTGGGGCTGACCAATGGGTTCCTGTTGCTTGTCGTGCCGCTGCTCGCGGTGCTTCTGGTGCTGCAGGCCGGGTGGAGCGCGGCGCTCAACCGGCTGGGGGCGCCGGTTTGGCTGATCGCGGTGGTCGGGTCGCTGGTCGTGGCGTGGCCCATCGCGGCGACGCTACCGGTCACGGCCTGAGCGCGTCAGCAACGGGCGGTACCGGCGGCGCGGACCACCTCGACTGCGTCCAGGGTGGTGGACCGGGTGGTCACGGCCAGGGCGTTCATGGCGGTGCTGTTGTCGCGGGCGGCCTCGGCGGCGGACAACGGGACGGCCATCAGCTCCACCTTGTAGTGCTGGCCGTTCGCGCCGGAGAAGTATTGACGGCCGTGCCAGGACGTCAGCTTCGTGGGCTCGCCCCAGTCTGTAACGAACTGGACGTAGCGCCTCGGGTCGTGGTTCGTCAGGTTGCGCATGGCGAGGATCAGGGTCTCGCCGGGAGCGAGGTTGGAGCTGCCAGTGAAGTCGGCGCAGCGCAGGACGTCGCTGCCGTCCACCGGGGATGAAATCGTGCCGGTTGACCGGGAGACGGCCCGGGAATCGCCGCGGAAGCTGGTCAGGGCCAGGGTCACGCCGATCGCCAGGGTCAGCCCGAGAATCGTCGCGGCCAGGGCGAACCGGCGATCCGGTGGCGGCTCGGGGAGTTCCTCGACCGGTGGCGGCTCGGGGGGTTTCTCGACCGGCGGCGTGCTCGTCTCGATGACGACCAGGGCGCCCTCACCGGCGCTGAGCCGCAAGGGGTGCTGGCCCGAGGGGCCCTCCGCCAGGCGGGCGCGGACGTGGTTGTACAGATCGTCCACGGTCACGGGGCCGTCGCGGCCGGCGAGGCCGGAGATGACGGCCTCGGTGAAGTAGGACGGCTTGGCGGCGGAGGGGCTGGCATCCTCGAAGCTGTACTCGTGGTCGCCGGAGGCGGTGATGACGGCGACCCCGCGGGCCGGGCCCGGGTCGTGGACGAGGGTGGCGAACGCGGGCTCGGCCGAGCGGGCGCGCATGCCATGCAGGAAGGCGCCGCTGAAGCAGCAATCGACCAGGACGAGTGTGGCCCGGGACCGGCTGTGGCGCAGGCAGTCGCGGACCCACTCGGCGGAGACGGCGGTCGAGCGCAGCCGCGAACGGTCGGTGTCGGCGAAGGCGAAGTGCAGGCATCCGCGGCTGTCCAGCACGCCGTGGCACGAGAAGTAGAGCAGGTTCAGGGCGTCGCTCGCGTGGGCGGTGCCGAAGAAGTCTTCGATCGCCAGTCGCACCGGGTGGCACGTGCTGTCGACGACCGGGGTGACCGTGTAGTCGCCGCCCTCCAGGACGCGGGACAGCTGCTCGGCGTCGTGCGCCGGGGAGCGCAGCGGGGCCAGGCCGGGATCGGTGAACGTGCCGCAGGCGAGCAGCAGCGCGCGACGGCGGCCGGTCATGGCTCGGGGTCGGTGTGGCGCAGGTAGTGGGCGACCAGGGCGTCACGCTGGGCCCGGGTGACCGGCCCCCGGAAGCGGCGCCCATCGATGTCGATCTCGACCTCGGCCGGCTGACGGCTGAGCCACGATGCGAGAACGGTCATCAGGGTCTCGACCACGGTCGGAGCCAGGGTCACGACCAGGGCGCCGATGGCCAGGGCCTCGCCCGACCTGGTGCCGGGCGGGGCGGCGCCGGCGGAAGCGGGGCGCACGTCGTCGACGCCGGTGCGCAGGAGGGCCTCGCGCAGGTTCTGGCTCAGGATCTGGCGGTCGTGGTGCGGGGACAGCACGGTCAGCGAGATGGGTTCCAAGGGACACCGACTTGGTACGCAGGGATCCGGCCCCAGGAACGGTACGTATCGGACGACTGCCCAAGGAACGGGCGAAGGGCTGCAATCGGCGGCCGAGTGTCCTACCCCGAAAGTGATCCGGAGTAGGTTTTGGGCATGACCGTTGTGTCCATTCGTAAGGTCGGGGATCCGGTGCTGCGCCGGGCCGCCGAGCCTGTCACCAGTTTCGACGCCGAGCTCGGCCGGCTCGTGCGCGACCTCAACGAGACCCTGGCCCAGTCCCGGGGGGCCGGGCTGGCCGCGCCGCAGATCGGGGTCGGGCTGCGCGTCTTCGCCGTCAACCCTGACCTGCCCGGCAACGAGGCGCGGCTCGACCACCTGGTCAACCCGGTGCTGGAGTTCCCCGACGAACAGGAGCAGGACGGGCCCGAGGGCTGCCTGTCGATCCCGGGCATCTACCTCGACACCAAGCGCCGGCTCAACGTGGCGGCCAAGGGCTACACCAAGCTCGGCGACCCCGTGCAGATCGTCGGGGCCGGGCTGCTGGCCCGCTGCATCCAGCACGAGACCGACCACCTCGACGGGGTCCTGTTCATCGACCGGCAGGACGAGGCCGGGCGGGAGCGGCTGCTGGCCACGCTGCGCGAGGCCGCCTGGTTCGGCGAGGCCCAGGTGAAGGTCAGCCCGCACTGACCAGTGGTCCGGCCAGGGTGCCGCACGGGTTCGGGCGGGACCCGGGCGCGACGACGGTGGACACCACGCAATCGAGAGCATTGGGGGCTCGACGTGGCATCCACCCTGAACGATGTGCACCACGAGTACGGCCGGGCGCTGCTCGGCTATTTGAACGGCTTCGCCACGGCCAGCGGGCAGAGCGCCGAGGACCTTCTGCAGGAGACGATGATCCGGGTGTGGCGGCACCTGGACGACCTGCCGGCCGAGCCCGGGCACGCCCGGCGCTGGCTGTTCATCGTGGCCCGCAACGTTGCGATCGACGCCGTCCGGCGCCGCCGGGTCCGCCCGGCCGGGGTCGAGCTGGTCGACGTGTTCCCGGCCGCGCCGGCCGACGACATCACCGACACGGTGGTGGCGATGGAGTCGCTGCGGTCGGCGATCCGCTCGCTCAGCACCATGCACCAGCGGATCCTGGCCGAGCTGTACTTCGAGGGGCGCTCGACGCGGGAGACGGCTCAGCGTCTCGGGGTGCCGGTCGGCACGGTGAAGTCCCGCGCCTTCTACGCCCTGCAGTCGCTGCGGCGCTCGATGGCGGGGGTGAGTACCGTTCAAGCGTGAATCTTGTTGAGCTGCGCGAGGTGCGCTTCCGCCGTGAGGGCAAAGAGATCCTGCACGGGATCGACCTGACGGTGCGTGAGGGGGAGCACTGGGCGCTGCTCGGGCCGAACGGGGCGGGGAAGAGCACGATTCTCGGGTTCTGTGGCGCGCTGACCCACCCGACGTCGGGCACGGTCCACCTGCTCGGGCACCGGCTCGGCCGGGTCGACCTGCAGGAGCTGCGCCGGCGGATCGGGCACGTGAACCCGCGGCATCCGCTGCGATCGCCCCTGACCGTGCGCGACGTCGTGCTCACCGGAATCACCGGCTCGATGGAGCTGCCGGGGCGCTGGCGGCCCGATGACGAGGAGCTGAGCCGGGCCGACCACCTGATCGCCGACCTCGGGCTGGCCGCGGTGGCCGGGGAGCGCTGGCCGACGCTGTCGCAGGGGGAGCGGGGCCGGGCGCTGATCGCCCGGGCCCTGGTCAGCCGGCCGCGGCTGCTGCTGCTCGACGAGCCGTCGACCGGGCTCGACGTGGCGGCGCGGGAGCAGCTGCTGGAGACGCTGGACGGGCTGTTCGCGGCGCAGCCGGGTCTCGCCTCGGTGGTGGTCACCCACCACCTCGAGGAGCTGCCGACGACGACCAGTCACGCGCTGCTGCTGCGGGGCGGCAGCGTGGTGTCGGCGGGCGAGGCCGTGGCCACCATCACGTCCGAGAATGTCTCGGCGGCCTTCGGCCATCCGATCGGCGTGACGTACGAGGACGGGCGGTGGGCGGCGCGGGCCCGGCCCCGGGTGGCGCAGCCGACATGAGGATCGCGGTCTTCGGCCGGGCCAACGTCGACCTCACCGTCCGGGTGCCCCATCGAGCTTCGGAGGGCCGCACGGCGTTCGGGTCGCCGCTGGTGGTGACGGCCGGGGGCAAGGCGTTCAACCAGGCGTGCGCGGTGGCCCGGCTCGGCGGGCGGGCCGCGCTGATCGCCAACGCCGGCGACGACGAGTGGGGCCGGCTGCTGGCCCGCACCCTGACCGAGTTCGGGGTGGACGCCACCGGCTTCCGGTTGCTGCCCGGGGTGACGACCGGCGCCGCCATCATCGAGGTGACACCCGACGGCGAGTCGTACGTGACGTTCGCACGCTCCCCGTCGACGGAGCCACGGCCGCCGGACGCCGCCGGGGTGCGGGCGGACGTCGTGGTCGCCCAGCTCGACGTGCCGGCAGCAGCGGTGACGGCGCTGCCCCGGCCGCGGTTGCTGATCGGCAACCTCATCCCCGACCCGGGCCTGGACCGCGCCTTCCTGGCCGGCTTGGACTTCTACGTGGTCAACGAGCACGAGGCGGCGGCGGTGCTCGGGACGTCGGAGGTCGACGCGCCCGCCGCCGTGGACGGGCTGCTGGGGCTCGGGATCCCGGGCGTCGTGGTCACCGCCGGGCCGCGCGGCGCCGCGTACGGCCACCGGACCGGAACCACCGGTACGGTGAGCGCCCCCACGGTCGACGCGGTCGACTCCAGCGGCGCCGGCGACGCCTTCCTGGCCGCCCTGGCTGTGGAGCTGAGCCGCGGCCACCCGCTCCCGGACGCCGTGGCCGCCGCGGTGCTCGTAGGAAGCCGAGCCGTCCAGCAGCGGGGCTCCCTGCTGCGCTGACCGCGGCCGGGGACCCTGGTTCAGGGGACCAGGGTCACCCACGGGGCCCTCGGACGGGGGCCGATGTACGAAGATCGGAGCATGCGGAGTTTCGACGTGGTGGTGGTCGGGGCGGGACCCGGCGGCGAGGTGGCGGCCGGGAAGCTGGCCGAGGCCGGGCTCAGCGTGGCGATCGTGGAGGGTGACAAGGTCGGCGGCGAGTGCTCCTTCTACGCCTGCATCCCGTCCAAGGCGCTGCTGCGCCCGGGCGAGCTGGTGGCCGAGGCCCACTGGACGGCGGGGGTGGTCACCGGGCCGCTCGACGTGCCGGCGGTGCTCGACCACCGGGACGATCTGATCGGGCACCTCGACGACGGTTACCAGGTGCCGTGGCTCACCGAGCGGGGCATCACCCTGATCCGGGGGTGGGGCCGGCTGGCGGGCGAGAAACGGGTCGCGGTCGGCGACGAGATCCTCGAGGCCCGGCGGGCGGTCATCCTGGCCGGCGGCACCCGGGCGGCCCGGCCGGACATCGACGGGCTGGCCGAGGCGAGGCCGTGGACCAACCGGGAGGCGACGACGGCCGGGGCGATCCCGGAGTCGCTGGTCGTCCTCGGGGGCGGGGTGGTCGGGGCCGAGCTGACCCAGGCCTACTCGTCGCTCGGCGCGCGGGTCACGCTGATCGTCGGCGACCGGGGCCTGCTGCCCCGCGAGGAGGACTTCGCCGGCGAGCAGGTGGGGGCCTATCTCAAGGAGCAGGGCGTGGACGTACGGGCCGGGGTGACGGCCACCTCCGTACGCCGCGACGAGCGCGAGGTGACGGTCAGCCTCAGCGACGGCACCCGGGTGACGGCCGCGGAGATCCTCGTCGCCACCGGACGGGTCCCGCAGGCGGCCGAGCTGGGCCTCGACCGGCCCGGCTTCGTCGAGGTGGACGAGCGGATGCGGGTGCCGGGCTCCGACTGGCTCTACGTGATCGGCGACCTGAACGGCCGGGCCCTGTTCACGCACATGGCCAAGTACCAGGCGGGCATCGCGGCCGGTGAGATCCTCGGCCGCAGCATCGTCACCGAGCACCTGGCCGACGGGCCGAACGCGCCGCGCGTCATCTTCACCGAGCCGCAGGTGGCGGCCGTCGGCTACACCTCGACCTCGGCGGCCGCGGCCGGTTTGAAGACGCGGGTGGTCGACGTGGAGACCGACGGCAACGCGGGTGGCCGGTTCTCCGGCGGGGGCGGCGGCACCAGCCGGTTCGTCATCGACACCGAGCGCGACGTGCTGGTCGGGGTGACCATCACCGGCACCGCGGTGGCCGACTTCCTGCAGGCGGCCACGATCGCGATCGTCGGCGAGGTGCCGCTGCGGCGGCTGCGGCACGCGATCCCGGCCTTCCCGACCCGCAGCGAGATCTGGCTCAACCTGTTCAACGCCCTGGGCCTCTGACATGGAGACGCTTCTGCGCGGGCGGCGCCGCGAACAGGAGGAGCTCGACCGGCTGCTGCGCGACGTGCGGGCCGGGCAGAGCCGGGTGCTGGTGCTGCGCGGCGAGGCCGGCACCGGGAAGACGGCCCTGCTGGAATACCTGGCCGAGACCGCGGCCGGCGAGCGCGTGGCCCGTGCGGCCGGGGTCGAATCGGAGACCGAGATCGCCTACTCGGGGCTCCAGCAGCTGTGTGCGCCCCTGCTGCCGTACCTCGACCGGCTGCCCGAGCCGCAGCGGCAGGCCCTGGCCACCGGTTTCGGGCTGGCCGGGGGTGACCCGCCGGACACGCTGATCGTCGGGCTGGCCGTGCTCGGGCTGTTCGCCGAGGCCGGGGCCGAGCAGCCGCTGGTCTGCGTGGTCGACGACGCGCAGTGGCTGGACCGGATGTCCGAGGTGATCCTGACCTTCGTGGCCCGGCGGCTCGACGCCGAGTCGGTGGCGCTGGTCTTCGGCGCCCGCAGCCCGGGTCACGAGCAGATCCTGGGCGGGCTGCCCGAGCTGCTGGTCGAGGGCCTGTCCGACGCCGACGCCCGGGCCCTGCTCGACTCGGTGCTGCCGGACCGGGTCGACGCCCGGGTCCGGGACCGGATCGTGGCCGAGACCCGGGGCAACCCCCTGGCCCTGCTGGAGCTGCCCCGCGACCTGAGCCCGGCCGAGCTGGCGTTCGGCTTCGGCGGCTCCGGCCCGGCCCCACTCGCCGGGCGGGTGGAGGACGAGTTCGGCCGGCGCATCGCCGCCCTGCCGGGCGAGACCCGCACGGTCCTGCTGACCGCCGCGGTCGAGCCGGTCGGCGACGTGCCGCTGCTGTGGCGGGCCCTGGACCGGCTCGGGGTCGGCATGCACGCGGCCGGACCGGCCGAGACGGCCGGCCTCGTCGAGATCGGCACCCGGGTCCGGTTCCGGCACCCACTGGTGCGCTCGGCCGCCTGGCGCTCGGCGCCCCGGGCCGAGCTGCGCCGGGTGCACGCGGCCCTGGCCGACGTGACCGACCCGGCCCAGGAGCCCGACCGCCGGGCCTGGCACCGCGCGCACGCCGCGGTCGGCCCGGACGAGGCGGTCGCGGCCGAACTGGAGCAGTCGGCCGGGCGGGCGCTGGCCCGCGGCGGCCGGTCGGCCGCTGCGGCCTTCCTGGAGCGCGCGGCCCAGCTGACCCCCGACCCCAAGCCGCGCGCGGCCCGGGCCCTGGCCGCCGCCTGGGCCCAGTTCGCGGCCGGCGCCCCCGCGCTCGTGCCGGAGCTGCTGGCCGCGGCCGAACTGGGGCCGCTCGAGCCGTTGCAGCAGGCCGACGTGGAGGTGTTGCGCTCGCAGTTGGCGTTCGCGCTCAATCCGGGCCGCTCGGCGGTCGAGCCGCTGCTGGGCGCCGCCCGCCGGCTCACCGGGCTCGACCAGGACGCGGCGAGCCGGACCTACTTCGCGGCCATGGGCGCGGCCGTGCACGCCGGGCGGCTCGGCGAGGACGACCTGCGCCGGGTCGCCGCCGAGGCCCGGACGGTGCCGACCGAACGCAGCGCCGTCGGGCAGCTCCTCGACGGCCTGACCGCCTGGGCGGTGGAGGGTCCGGCGCCCGCCATACCGCTGCTGGCGCGGGCGGTCGACGCGTTCGTGGCCGACGCCGACCTCGACTCGCTCTGGATGGTCGTGCCGGCGGTGCACGAGGCCCGTGACATTGAGGCGTTCCACCGGCTCACCGAGCGCGCGGTCCAGCGGGTCCGGGACGGCGGCCGGATCTCGGGGCGGCCGGCGGCGCTGACCTTCCGGGCCGGGGCGCTGCTGCACGCGGGCCGCTTCGCCGACGCGTCCGTCCTGGTCGACGAGGCCCGGGCCTTCCAGCAGGCGACCGGGATGTACGCGCCGCCGGGGGCCGAGTTGTCGCTGATGGTCTATCGCGAGACGGAGCCCGAGGCGCGGGCGCTGCTCGACGCGATGGCCGGCGCCGCCGCCGAGCGCGGCGAGGGCCGGGTGCTCGCCCACGTCGACTACCACCGCGCCCTCCTGCACAACCAGTACGGCCGCCATCAGGCCGCGGTGACGGCCGCCCAGAGCGCGCTCCAGCAGCCCGATCTCGGCATCCACCGCTGGGTGCTCACCGAGCTGGTCGAGGCGGCCGCCCGCGCGGGTGACACCGGCACGGCGGCCGCGGCCCGCGAGCGCATGGCCGAGCTGACCGCGGCCAACCCCACGGCCTGGGCCCGGGGTGAGCTGGCCCTGGCGTCCGCTCTGATCGAGGGCAAGGAGGACCACTTCCGCGAGGCCCTGGAGCTGCTTCCGGCGTCGAGGCTCGGCCTCGAGGTGGCGCGGGTCCGCCTGCTGTACGGGGAGTGGCTGCGCCGCGAGAACCGGCGCACCGACGCCCGGGCCCAGCTGCGCGCCGCCCACGACGCGTTCACCACCATGGGCGCGGCCGCGCTGGCCGAGCGGGCCGGGCGGGAGCTGTCGGCGACCGGCGAGACCGTCCGGGCCCGGGTCGCGGGCGCCGCCCCGGGCACGCTGACCAGTCAGGAGTCGCAGATCGCGCGGCTGGCGGTGGCCGGGCGGACCAACCCGGAGATCGGGGCCGTGCTCTTCTTGAGTCCCCGTACCGTCGAATGGCACCTCCGCAAGATCTTCACCAAGCTCGGCATCACCTCGCGGCGTGAGCTGGCCAAGGCGCTGGACCACCGGTAGCCCGCGGGGGACACCCAGGGTGTCACCCTGGGGCGATCGGACCGCCCGGCGCGGGATCGTGGGAGCCGATTCCACACCAAGGGGAGCCCACGATGGTGGAGTACCAGCTCGAGCTGATCGTTCTTCCGGTTTCCGACGTCGACCGGTCCAAGGAGTTCTTCAAGCGGATCGGCTTCCGCGAGGATCTGGACTACATCGACGGGGCGGAGTTCCGGGTCGTGCACTTCACCCCGCCCGGGTCGGGCTGCTCGATCGTCGTGGGCACCGGCATCGGCACCGCCGTGCCGGGCTCGGTGGAGAACGTCCACCTGGTCGTCCGGGACATCGAGGAGGCCCGGGCCGACCTGGTCGGCCGGGGTGTCGAGGTCAGCGAGATCTTCCACGACGAGGACGGGGTGTTCCACCACGGCGGCACCGACAAGCGTGCGCCGGGGCTCTACCCGGGCCGGGCGTCGTACGGATCGTTCGCGTCCTTCAGCGACCCGGACGGCAACGGCTTCCTGCTGCAGGAGGTCACCGAGCGCTACCCGGGACGCTGATCCGTCAGGACAAGCGGCCCTGGTCGCGCTGCGGCGGCTGGTCGTCGTACTGGCCGGAGGGGCCGTGGTAGACCGGGCCGCCGCCGTTGGGGTAGGGCCAGGCGTTGGGCTTGCAGCCGTGCATGCCCAGGGTCTGCTGCTGCATGACGGGGGCGAGCCGGCCGACACCGGGGCAGAGCTCGTGGCCGTGGCCGAGCCGGTGGCCGACCTCGTGGTTGACCATGTACTGCCGGTAGACGCCGAGGTCGGCCGCGTAACCGGGGACGGCCTTGACCCAGCGGGCCACGTTGAGCACCACGGCGTCGCCGTTGCGGCAGGACGTGTAGCCGTCGGCGATGTCGGCGCAGAGCCGGTCGCGGGTGTCCGGTGTGGCCAGGAAGATCGTGAAGTCGTACGGATCGGCCGGGCCGACTCGGCGCAGGCGCAGGTCCCCGCCGCCGATCCAGCTGCGCCGGTCGGAGAGGATCGCGGTGACCGCCTCGGCGAAGGCCGGGGTCGACAGGTTCTTGATGTCGCGCTCGACCGCGACCCGGTAGCGCAGCAACCGCCCGCCGGTGCCGGCGATCGGCGTCTGCTGGCCCGGGGCCAGGAGCCACTTCACGGTGCCGTGGGCCGGGTAGGTGACCAGCTTGGGCGGGGTCTTGGCCGGCGCCTCGGTGGCGGGGGACGTGGCGACGGGCGGCTGCAGCCAGGTGTCCGCGGTCGCCTGGACGGCGGGCTCGCTCGACGTGCCGCACGCCGCGAGCGCTGCGCACAGCGTCCCCGCGATCACCCACCGGTACATCTTTGTCCCCTTTCCGCCGCGTCAGCCTGCCCTATGTGACGTATCGGAGGGGTGACCGAGGTTGCAGAGCATGAGACTCGACACAGGATCGATCATGATGCGGCCCCGATCCGGAAACGGATCGGGGCCGACGGGCGTACGGCTCGAAGGGGTCAGACGCAGCGGTGTCCGGCCGCGCCCTGGTAGCGGGACACGAGCGGGTAGCGGCAGATGTCGCTGGTCCGCACGACCTGGCCGGTGCTGTCGGTCAGCGTGGCCGGCAGGGTGGCCGGAGCCTGGCCCTTCTCGACCCAGCGGGTCAGCGCGGCCAGCGCGTCGGCGTCGTCCACCTGCGGGCCGTTGCCGGTGCCGGCCCCGCAGTGGTCGACGCCCGGCAGCAGGAACAGGCGGTAGAAGTTGTCGACGTTCTTGTTGCCGCCGAAGAGCCGGTTGACCCGCTGGCGGTACTCGATGGTGCCCCGGGTCGGCACGAGCTGGTCGGACTGGCCGTGCCAGCTCAGCAGCTTGCCGCCGGCCCGGGCGAACTTCGACAGGTCGGGGTCGCCGGTGCCGATGACGTTCTTGAACTGCTTCTCCGAGGAGGCGAGCAGCTGGTAGAACGTCTTGTAGTCGAGCTTCGAGGCGTCGTAGGACGGGTTCCTCGTCACGAAGTACTTGGCCCAGATGCTCGCCACGAAGAACGGCGTGCCCGGGGTGGCCAGGCTGTCGAGGTTGGCGCCCTTGTTCGGGCCGACGTAGCCCTTCGGGCCGGCCCAGATCTTGTTGACCGCGTCCGCCGTGGCCTTGTTGACAGTGATCGTCCGGCCGTCGCACACGATCTTCGTGCCGACCAGCTTGCGGGCGTCCCACTTGCAGTCGACCGGGTTGTCGATCACGCCGTCCCGGACGCCGTCCTTGGTGTCACAGGCCTTGACCGCGGCGCCGGTGAACGCGTTCAGCTCGCACTGGGTGGGGGCGACGCCCAACTCGTTGTAGACGGCCTGCGACCAGAGCGTGCCGATCGCGAACCGGTCCCAGTCGAGGGCCGGCGCCTTGGCCAGGATGCCGTCGAAGTCGGCCGGGTAGTCCTGGGCCTCCTCGTAGCCCTGGCGGCCGCCGGTCGAGCAGCCGTTCCAGTACGAGTAGCCGGCCGCCTTGTGGTAGAAGCCGGCCGTGACCGACTTGCCGACCACGGCCATGTCGTGCAGCGACCGGGAGGCGAAGTTCTGCAGCAGCGGCGTGTTCAGGTTGCCGTCGGACGTGAGCGCCCAGCCGCTGACGTCGACCGGGTCGGCGCCGACCCCGGCGTCGGTCGAGGCGGCCGCGTACCCGGCCTTCACGCCCACGACCAGCGGGTGCAGCGGCTCGCCGGCCAGGTAGGCGCTGCCACCGGTGGCCTGGAAACGGCCGTTCCACAGCTTGCGGTCCTGCGGCAGCGAGACCTTGATGGCGACGTGGTCGTTCGCGCCGGGGTGGGTCACCGTCACGGTGATGTCACACCAGGCCGGTACGCCGCTGATCGGCGCATAGTTCTGAATGCTCTCCGGCGGCGGCGGGAACGTGATGGTGCCGCCCGCGTGGGCGGCGGCCGTCACCTTCTCCACTGTGGTGCCCGCGGGCGCGGAGACGGGAACGGCGGCACAGCCGGCGGCGGCCGGGGTCTTGCCGGTGGCGTCGGCGGCCATCGGGATCAGCAGCGCGGCCGCCACCGGCACGGCCGCCGCCATCAGGACGATCAAGCGTCGTTTCATGCCGATCACCCTCACCCGGGCCGCGGCCCCCGCGCCCCAGGAGTCACCACTGGACCGCACCCTGGGCCGGGACCCGTCTATAACCCGGGTCACACCCGTGCATCCAGGGCGGCGGCCAGCTCCCGCCGCGAGCCGATACCGAGCTTGGTGAAGACCTTGCGCAGATGCCACTCGACCGTACGCGGGCTCAGGAACAGGGTGGCCGCGATCTCGGCGTTGGTCCGGCCGGCCACCGCGAGCCGGGCGATCTGGCCCTCCTGGGCGGTCAGGTCGACCGGCGCCCCCACGGCCCGGGTGCGGACCGTCTCGCCGGTGGCGGTCAGCTCGCGGCCGGCCCGCTCGGCGAACGCCTCGGCGCCCATGGTGGAGAACGCCTCGTACGCGGCCCGCAGCTCGACCCGGGCCTCGGCCCGCCGGTTGTCGCGGCGCAGCCACTCGCCGTACAGCAGCCGGGCCCGCATCTGCGGGACCGTCATCGCGGCCGCGCCGTAACCCTCGACGGCCGCGCGGAAAAGCTCGTCGGACGGCTCCACCAGCGCGTCGGCCAGCGCCTGCGCGGCCCGGGCCCAGCCGTTGCCGACCGCCGCGGTCCGGGTGGCGAGCCGGTCCCGGGCCTCGGCCGCGACGGCGGGCTCGCCGGCCCGCACGGCCGCCTCGACCAGCTCGCCCAGGGTCCACTGATAGATCGCCGGGTCGGGGTACGCGGCGCCCTCGCGCGCCGCGGTCAGGGCGGTCCCGTACTGGCCGAGCCCGTTGCGCAGGACGGCCTCGGCGTACGCGGTGAGGCCGAGCAGGCGTCCCTGGCCGCGGGCCCGGGCGTCCGCCCGCGTGCGCTCGATCAGCTCGGTGGCCTCCCGCTCGCGGCCCCGGTGGGCGGCCAGGGTGAGCGCGGCCGACGGCGTCGTGCGGACGGTGGTGGCCGACGAGAGCGCCTCGCACTCGTCGAGCAGGCTCGAGGCGTCCGCGAAGCGGCCCATCATCACCAGGTTGCCGGCCCGGAAGGTCAGGGCCGTGGGCAGCATCGACAGCGCGCCGATCCGCCGGGCGAAGCGGATCGCCTGCTCGGCCCGCTCCCGGGCCAGGTCGATCCGGAAGATCTCGTGGGCGGCCGGCGCGGCCAGCCACAGCAGGCCGAGGTCCTCACGCTCGTTCATCGCTCGCAGCGCCTGCTCCAGCAGTGGGGTCGCGGCCGCGTGCCCGGTAACGGCCCAGGTGGCCAGCGCGGCCAGGAACTGCCCGGCGAACCCGGGCACCGGTGGCAGGTTGCGCGCGGACTCGGCGGCCAGGCGCAGGTCGCCGGCCCCGCCGAGCCGGCCCGAGTACATGGCGGCGCCGATCGCCATCAGGTACGTCTCGGCGGCGGCCGGGGCGTCCAGCGACTCCAGCTTGCGGGCGGCGGCGAGCAGCGGGTGCACACTGCCCGCGTCCGGGTTGAGCAGGAAGGCGGCCCGGGCCCGGAGCCGCTCCACGCCGGCCTGCTGCAGCGGGGTCAGCGGGGCCAGCTCCGCCGTGGCCAGCAGGGCCGGCACCAGGTCGGGGGAGCCGGCGTCGGCCCGCGAGCGGGCGGCCCGCAGCAGCAGATCGGCCCGGCGGCCGGGGTCGAGGGTGAGCTCGGCCGCCCGTTCCAGGAACGCTGCGCCGGCCGAGCGGCCGCCCCGGGCCAGCGCCCGTTCGGCCGAGCGCTCGAGCTCGGCCGCCACCTCGTCGTCGAAGCCGAGAGTGGCGTGCGCGCGGTGCCAGGCCCGGCGGTCCGGGTCCTGCTCGGGGTCGGTGACCTCGGCCAGGACGCGGTGCACCTCGCGCAGCTCGGCCGCGTGCCCGGAGCGCCAGGCGGCCGAGCGGACCAGCGGGTGCCGGAACCGCAGGCGGGCGCCGATCTCGATCAGGTCGGCCGACTCGGCCGCGGTGGCCGCCGCGGGTTCGACGCCGAGCCGCTCCAGGGCCCGCCACAGCAGCGGCACGTTGCCGACCGGCTCCAGCGCAGCCGCCAGCAGCAGGCGCCGGCTGTCGTCGGGCAGGGCCGCGATGCGCCGCTGGAAGCCCTCCTCCACCCGCCCGGCGACCGGGGCGGTGCTGGTGTGGACGCCGAAGCCGAAGGCCAGTTCGGCCGGGCTCAGGCCGCGCGGCAGCTCCAGCAGGGCCAGCGGGTTGCCGCGGGTCTCGGCCACGATCCGGTCGCGCACCCGGTCGTCGACCGGGCCGGGCAGCACCGAGTCGAGCAGCGCCCGCGCGTCCGCGTCGGCCAGGCCCTCGACGGCCAGGCCGGGCAGGCCGCGCAGGGTCGGGTCGTCGGCCGGGGTGCGCACGGCGAAGACCAGGGCGACCGACTCCGCGTCCAGGCGCCGGGCCACGAAGCCCAGGATCGTGGCCGACATCCGGTCGAGCCACTGCGCGTCGTCGACCACGCACACCACGGGCTGCTCGGCGGCGGCCTCGGAGAGCAGGTTCAGCACGGCCAGGCCCAGCACCAGCGGCTCGGGCGGGCGGCCCGCGCTGAGGCCGAAGGCGGTGGCCAGAGCCGTACGCTGCGGCTCGGGCACGGCATCGAGGTGGCTCAGCAGCGGCGCGCAGAGCTGTTGCAGCGACGCGTAGGCGATCTCGCTCTCCAGCTCGACCCCGGCCGCGCGGGCCACCCGGCAGCCCGGGGCGTGCCCGGCCAGGTGATCCAGCAGCGCGGTCTTGCCGGCGCCGGCCTCCCCGCGCAGGACCAGGACGCGGCTGCGCCCCGAGCGGACATCACGGACGATCCGGTCGAGCGTCTCCTGCTCCCGCCGCCGCCCGCGCAGCATGAACTCACCCGGCACGATCTCCCCCTCGACCTGCGGGAGCGTACACGGGATCCTGGTCCTGCCGGTCCCAGGATCGGCGGGGTGGTTTCTCCGGCCCGCGTTCCGGACGACAGTCGACTCATGGACATCGCGAATCGCACTGTTTTCATCGTCGGCGGCAGCACCGGGATCGGGGCCGGGCTCGCCCGGCGCTTCGAGGCCGCCGGCAGCACCGTGGTCGTGGGCGCCCGCAGGAACGCGGCCGTGGAGATCGACGTCACCGACGACGCCTCGGTCCGGCGAGCCCGGGACCAGGTGCTGGCGAGCCACCCCGGGCTGGACGTGGTCGTCGTCTCGGCTGGGATCATGGCGACCGAGGACCTGCGCGACCCCGCGCACTTCGACACCGCGCGCACGACCATCGAGACCAACCTGGTCGGCACGATCCGGGTCGTCGACGCCTTCACACCCCACCTGATCGGCCGGGGCGCCGGCGCGTTCGTCACCGTCACCTCGGGGATCGGGTTCCTGCCGTTCCCGCTCATGCCCACCTACGCCGCGTCCAAGGCGGGCGTGCACGCGTACTCGGAGGCGCTGCGGGCCCAGCTCGACGGCACCGGCGTCGAGGTGGCGGAGCTGGTGCCGCCGGCCGTGGCGACCGTGCCCGAGGCCAAGAGGATGAACCCGAACGCGCTGGACCTCGAGCCGTTCCTGGACGAGGTGATGGGTCAGCTCGGCGAAAGCCCGACCCCGCACGAGATCCTGGTCGAGGGCGTGCTCATGCACCGCTGGGCCGAGCGCGACGGAACCTACGACGACCTGGTCAAGCAGCGGTCGGCGGCGCTCCGGACGCTCAGCGGCCGTTCTTGAACGCGAACGGTCCGTACTCCCACTCCACGATGGCCCGGAACGCCTGCCGGACCGAGGTGTCGTCGTCGAGATCGACGTGGAAGCGGTGGTGAGCCTCGCAGTCGTAGCGGGTCTGGAAGTCGGCCTCGCCGAGCGCGGTCAAAGCCTGCCAGAGATACCTCGTCCATCGATTCACACCTGCTAAGAACGCGATCCGGCGCGCCGCGTTCACTCATGTCGGGTCCGTCACGTAGCCCAGCTCGATCGCCCGCCGGGTCAGCTCGGCCTTGTTGCCGGCGAGCAGCTTGGCCCGGATCCGCTTGACGTACGTGTCGACGGTCGACTCGCTCAGGCCCATGCGCTGCCCGGCCTGGCCGTGCGTCAGGCCCTGAGCCACCCAGCGCAGCGTCTCGGCCTCGCGCTCGGTGAGCCGGGGCGCGCGGGCCACGGGCAGCGCCGCCAGCAACTCGCCCGCGACGTAGGCGGCGCCGCGCCGGACGGCCTCCACCGCCGGCAACAAGTCGGTGGCCGCCCCGCGCCGGGTGATCAGCGCGACCGCCCCGCCGGGCAGCGCGGCCAGCAGATCGGGCGGGTGCGGCGGGCGGACCAGCGCCACCACCCGCAGCTCCTGCCACGGCACGGCGGGCGGCTGGTCGTGCAGGTCGAGCACGACCAGCGGCCGCGGCCGGGGCAGCCCGGCCAGATCGGGCAGCTCCAACGCGACGTCGAGGCCGGGCGCCTCACTCAGCAGGCGGGTCAGGCCGGCCCGCACGATCGGATCGGCCGCGACGACGGCGACGGTTTCCCGGTGGTTCTCGCTCACAACGGCTTCTCGCTCACAACGGCGAAAATCTAGCGCGGCCACGGGCGTACCGGCCGCTCCTGAGAGATTGTCCCCGCCCGGTGAACCGAGGGCCCCCGCCGGCCGTTCTGAAGGAAGCGCCACTGTCGCCTTTTCGACGGGTCCCTAGGCAATTTGCCGGAGGTGCGACGTGGCATCGGGGGTCCACTCTGAATACCCGGCCACATATTCACCGGAGTTGATCGAGATGCGTAGTCAGTTGCTCGCCGCCCGCGCCGCCGCTCTGTTCGCCAGCGACCTTCCGGCCGGGACGAAGCCCACCCCCAGCGCTGTGGAGGCCGCCATCGCCCGTACGGTCCGTGCCCGTGGTGGCACGCGCGGCTGTGTGGCCGAGCTGGCCGCGGCCTACGGCGACTATCCCGAGAACGCGGCCACCCGGATGCGCTGGGCGCGCGGCGTCGTCGTCACCGTCTACGAGCCGTCCGAGCAGGCTGGGCTAACGTTGGCCGCGTGATGACCGACCTGGCCCAGCGGATCGCCGACCGCCTGCACGAGACCCTCGACCAGCGGGTCGCCACCGACTTCCACATCCCGCACGTGGAGCGCGGCCTGGCCGCCGGCGGCCCGGACGAGCCGATCATCGCGATCACCGTCGAGGAGGTCGCCCGCATCGCGGCCCGGGTCGCCCGCGAGGCTCAGCCCTCCTGAAGGTTTTCGTAGACCTCGAGCACCCGGGTCGTCGGCGGGGTCGTCCGCTCCCGCAGGGCGAGCCGCTCCGGGTCGGCCATGAACGCCTCGTAACCGGCCCGGCCGGCGAACCGGATCACGTGCACCTCGGCCGCCCCGTCGGGCTGGAAGAAGCGCCGCTCCAGCACCCCGCCGTGCCGGCCGAGCAGCGCCAGCACCGCATCCTCGTACGCCCGGCCCTCCTCGGCATGCCCGGGCGCCATGTCGACGACGGCGATCAGCAACAGGTCTTCGTTCACGGGCGCCATTCTAGGTTGGGCCGCCGCGACCGCGGGTCTAGGTTTGGCCGCCGCGACCGCGGGGAACCGCTCGGCCGTCCGTCCATCGTGGACGGCGGAACGGGGGAATGGCGATGAGGCGTGCCTTGATGGCGGCCGGGGTGGGGCTTTCGGTGGCCCTGGTGCCGGGAGTGGCATCGGCCGCGACGAGCGGGACGTTCCTGCCCGCGCGGTATCTGAGCACGGGAACGACACAGGACAACGCGGTGGCGATCGCCGACGTGACCGGGGACGGGCGGCCGGACATCGTCGTCGGGGCCGGGCCGGAGAACAACACCCAGCTCAGCGCCGTCCTGGTCTACGCCCAGCGGGCCGACCGCAGCTACGGCGCCCCGGCCCGGGTGGGCGGGCACGGCACCTGGTCGGACGTCAAGCTGGCCACGGGCGATCTCGACGGCGACGGCCGTACGGACGTGGCCCTGGCCGGCGGGAACGGCGTGGACGTCTTCTACCAGCGCGGCGGCAAGCTCGCGGCGCCGGTCTTCCTGGCCGGCACCGCGCAGGACGTGGCCATCGCCGACCTGAACGCCGACGGGCGCCGGGACGTCCTGACCAGCGCCGGCTACGGGGAGATCCGGGTCTACCAGCAGTCGGCGGCCAAGACGTTCCCCGCCGCGACCAGCATCACCGGGCCCGTGCCGGCCTGGGCCCGGGCCGACCAGGTGTTCGCGGCCGACTTCAACGCCGACGGCCGGCTCGACGTCGCGCAGGCGTGGGGCGGCGGCGCCTGGGTGCGGCTGCGGCAGGCCAACGGCGCCTACGGGACGGCCACCGCGTACCAGCCGCCGCTCGACAGCGACAACTACGCCCGTACGGGGGTCGGGGCCGCGGTCGGCGACGTGACCGGCGACGGCAAGGCGGACCTGGTCGTCAGCATCTCCGACAACCAGCCGACGGCCGAGATCGACGTCTTCGCCCAGCAGGCCGGCGGCCTCGGCACGACCCCGACGGCCTACCCGGCGTACGACATCCCGGCCGGCCTGGCCATCGGCGACCTCACCGGCGACGGCCGCAACGACGTGGTCGTGGCCCACTCGAGCTGGCTCACGGTCAGCGCCTACCGGCAGCAGTCCACCGGCCGCCTCGCCCCCTACACCACCAACACCGTCGACAACCCGGGCTGGCAGACCGACGCCCTCGCCCTCGGCGACGTCACCGGCGACGGCAAGCCCGACATCGTCAGCGTCGCCTACACCAAGATCGCCATCCTGCAGCAGCGCTGACCCGTTTCGTGGCGGCACCGGCGGGGCGTACGCCGGTGCCGCACGCGTGTTAGCGTGCCGACAGGGGCCGAGAGGCGCTGCGACGGATAACCATCCGCCACGCTCGGCCCCTCGACAGTCTCAAGGGCGCCTCCCGTTGGGAGGCGCCATGACATCGCACCTGACCGGCTTCATCGCCGGCTTGCCCAAGGTGGAACTGCACGTCCACCACGTGGGTTCCGCCACCCCGCAGACCGTGGCGCGGCTGGCCGAGCGCCACGCCGGGACCACGGCGGTGCCGGCCGATCCGGCGTTGCTGGCCGAGTACTTCACGTTCACCGACTTCGCCCACTTCGTCGAGGTGTACCTGTCGGTCGTGGACCTGGTCCGCGACGCCGACGACCTGGCCACGCTCACCTACGACATCGGCGCCGGGCTCGCCGCCCAATCCGTGCGGTACGCCGAGCTGACCCTGACCCCGTACTCGTCGATCGCGCGCGGCATCCCGGCCGGAGCGTACTGCGAAGCGGTGGAGGACGCCCGGCGGCGGGCCGCCCGCGACCACGGCATCCAGCTGCGCTGGTGCTTCGACATCCCCGGCGAGCCCACGATGACCGGCGCCGACATCACCCTCGAGGTGGCCCTCAAGCACCGTCCGGAAGGGCTGGTCAGCTTCGGCCTGGGCGGCCCGGAGGCCGGAATCTCCCGGGCCCGCTACGCCGGTCACTTCGCCGCCGCCCGGGCCGCCGGGCTGCGCAGCGTGCCGCACGCGGGGGAGTCGACGGGGCCCGAAAGCGTCTGGGAGGCGGTACGCCACCTCGGCGCGGAACGGATCGGCCACGGCATCGCCGCCGCCCGCGACCCCGAGCTCATGGCCCATCTCCGCGAGCACGACATCGCGCTCGAGGTGTGCCCGACTTCCAACGTCTGCACCCGCTCGGTGCCCTCGCTCGCCGAACACCCCCTGCCACAACTGGTGGCCGCGGGGGTGCCGGTGACCGTCAACTCCGACGACCCGCCGATGTTCTCCACCACGCTGAATCGCGAGTACCAGGTGGCGGCGGATCTGCTCGACCTGGACGAGCAGGGCGTCGCGGATCTGGCGCGCCGGGGCGTGCGGTACTCCTTCCTCGACGATCCGGCCCGGGCCGCCCTGCTGGCCGAGATCGACGGCTACGTTCGGGCGTACAAGAGCGCGACGCCGTCGCAACGGGGGTAGGCCACGGCCTTTATCGTCATCCGGTGACGACCGAGCTGATCTCCCGATTCCCTGTCGACGATCGCGAGCTGAGCGCCCTGCACGCGCTCGCCTTCGGCAGCGACCCGGCCCCGGTGCAGCCGTGGGCCGAGCGCCTGGCCCGCCACGCCCTCACCTGGATCGGCGCCTTCGACGGCGGCACGCTGATCGGCTTCGTCCAGGTCTGCTGGGACGGCGGCCGCCACGCCTTCCTGCTGGACACCGCCGTCCACCCGGGCCACCAGCATCGGGGCCTGGGCGCCGCCCTGGTCGGGGCGGCCACCACTGAGGCCCGCGCCGCCGGCTGCGACTGGCTGCACGTCGACTACGAGCCCCACCTGGAGCGGTTCTACGTCGACAAGTGCGGCTTCCGCCCGACCTCGGCCGGCCTCGTCCGGCTGCGGCCGTAGGGCGTACGGCGGCCGCGCAGGACGCCCGGGCCGGGCCTACGTGGTCAGCACCTCCCGCAGGGCGTCCGGCAGGGCCGTGTCGCCCAGGTTGAGCGATGCCACCGGGGCCGTACGCGCGCCGGCGTTCTGGGTGAACTCCTCGGCCGGGGTGGGGGCGGGCACGTCGACCACCGTGATGGTCACGTCGGAGGCGCGGGCGCCGCGCAGGGACGACGTGGGGACGCGGACGGCGAACTCGTACGTGTCCAGGTCGTAGATGTGGTGTTCCGGTGGGCCGTAGCCGGGCTCGGAGAAGGAGCGGGACACCATCGCGTCCGGGGCCGAGCCGATCGCCACCAGCGAGCCGTTGACCATGACCTCGTGGGCGAGGCCGTTGGCGACCACGGCGGGCTCGACGAACGGGCCCTCGATCTCGTGCGCGTTCAGGATGGTCATCTCGCCGCCCTGCACGCGGACCTCCATGCGGACGTACGAATCCACGCGAGCCTCCGCTTCGGTAGAGACGCGCAGGAACGGGTTGGTCTGCGCGAGCATCGCACCGTTGCAGACCGGGCAGAACGCCGGGCTGTTGGTCCGCATGCGGCAGTTGATCACGGGTCGGTAGACGCCGGTGGCGAAGTTGCTGCGGCCGCCCTCGAACAGGCCGACGCCCTGGTTGTCGTTCCAGCCGGCCGGTTTGGGCCCGGCCGTCCAGTCGTCGCCGCCGGTCGGCAGCGGGGTGGAGGCGGCCACGAAGCCGCGCCATTTGAGGGTGGCCCGGTTGGTGTTGATGGTGGCGTTGGGCTCGCCCGGTTCGCCGCCGGTGTAGCGGTCGTTGCGGCCGTGGTACTCGTCGGCGAGGCCGCCCAGCGCGTGGCCGAACTCGTGCGCGACCGTGGGCCAGCTGATGCCCAGCGGCATGGTCGCGCGCCCGCCCCCGCCGCAGCCACCCTGCCCGGGGTTGTTGAGCAGCAGCACGGTGACCCGGCGCTCGGGCGCGATCGCCCCCATCAGATCGGACAGCCGACGGGCGGTCTGCGGGCCGTCCTCCAGCCAGCAGTGGGCCCAGTCGCCGCTGTAGATGGCGCCGAAGAACGTGTCCCGGTTGACCTGTTCCTTGACGCTGCCGTCGGGCAGGTACGTCTTGGTGCTGACGCCCGAGGCGGTGGACATCACGTTGATCCGGATCAGGTTGAAGGCGCGCTTGTTGGCCGAGAAGTAGTCGTTGCCGAACATCCCGTTGGTGAACAGGCGGTCGACGGCGTCGTTGAACGCGTACTGGTCGTTGATGGAGAAGCCGTCGCCGACCACGGCGATGGTCACCTTGGCCCCGTCGCGCCCGTTGTCGATGAGCCGGGTGACCGTGGTGTTGTTCGGCCCCCAGTAGGTCGTCCAGACGCGGCTGTCGAACCCGACGATGAACAGGTCGAGATTCTCCGCCGCCCGCGAGACCGCGGCCACCCGCTGTTTGACGTGGTCGAACACGGCCCGGCCGGGCAGCGGGAACCAGTCCCGCGACCAGCCGGCCGGGTTCCAGAACGCCGACCAGATGCGGTTGTCGAAGCCCACGATGAACAGGTCGAGGTTGTTGTCGGCCCGGGAGACCGCCGCCACCTGCTGGGTGGTGTGGTCGAAGACGGCTCCGCCGGGGATCGGGAACCAGTCGCGCGACCAGCCGCCGGTGTTCCAGAACGTGGACCAGACCCGGTTGTCGAAGCCGACGATGAAGAGATCCAGGTTGTTCGGCGCGCGCGAGACCGCGGCCACCTGCTGCAGGTTGTGGTCGAAGACGGCCCCGCCGGGCAGCGGGAACCAGTCCCGCGACCAGCCGCCGGTGTTCCAGAACGTGGACCAGACCCGGTTGTCGAAGCCGACGATGAACAGGTCCAGATTGTTCTGCGCCCGCGACACGGCCGCCACCTGCTGCTTCGTGTGGTCGAAAACCGCGCCGCCGGGCAGCGGGAACCAGTCGCGCGACCAGCCGCCGGTGTTCCAGAAGGTCGACCAGACGCGGTTGTCGAAGCCGACGATGAACAGGTCCAGGTTGTTCGGCGCCCGCGACACCGCGGCCACCTGCTGCAGGTTGTGATCGAAGACCGCCCCGCCGGGCAGCGGGAACCAGTCCCGCGACCAGCCGCCCTGGGCGTTCCAGAACGTCGACCACACCCGGTTGTCGAAACCCACGATGAACAGGTCGAGGTTGCCCGGGGCGCGGGAGACCGCGGCCACCTGCTGCTTCGTGTGGTCGAAGACCGCGGCGCCGGGCAGCGGGAACCACTCCGGCGCCCAGCCGCTGCGGTCGTTCCAGAACGTCGACCACACGCGGTTGTCGAGCCCCACGATGAACAGATCGAGGTTGCCCGGCGCCCGCGACACCGCGGTCACATGCTGTCTCGCCGGGTCGAAGATCGCCCGACCCGGGGTGGGAAAGAAGTCGTAACTCCAGCCGGCCATGGTTCCTCCCTGCCGTTAGCGCGTCACATGCCGGTCAGCATCCGGCTTCGGAGAAGGGGCGGCGGCGTCGTGGCAGATACGAGACAGCGAAATCACCCGATGAGACCGAGCAACCCGGCCCGATCGGGGCCTGGCAATGGGTATCGCGGCGCGGAGACGCCGAGGGCCAGCACCCGGTCGCGCACGCCGGGCCGGGCGAACACCTCGTCCGGGGTCTGCAGGAAGCAGGAGACGGACAGGTACGCCCGCGCCAGGTCCGGGTCGCGCAACGCCGCCGCGTACAAGGCCTTGGCCCCGATCCAGCGCGGATCGTCCGGCCGGTACGGCTCGCCCGAGATGTCACCGTCGATCTCGGCCAGGCGGTGCTTGTCGAATCCGTTGGTGGCCCGGTAGAGCGGCAGCACCGTGCGCGCCGTGGCCTCCTGGAACCGGCGGGCCAGCTTGTCGTGGTCGGCCGGGTCGGTGTCGCGCAGCACGTCACGCAGCACCCGGGCGTGGATCAGGGTGAAGGCGGCGCCGCGCCCCAGCGACGGGTTGGTGCAGGCCCAGGCGTCGCCCAGCGCCACCATGCCGGTCACGGCATCGGCCGGATAGTGCCGCAGCCGGTCCTCGATCCCGGCCATCACGTCGATCCCCGTGATCGGTTCGGCGTCGATCCAGGGCGCCGCCATCGGATAGTGGGCCAGCACGGCGGTCCACACGTCCGGATCACGCAGGCGGCGCAGCGCGTGGTCGCGGGCGCTGGTGATCAGCACGACGCTCCAGGTGCCGTCGTCGGCGGGCAGGGTGAGGACCGACATCGACGCGTACTGCTGCTGGATCATCGTCTGCAGCTCGGGCCGCGACCCCCGGAAGTGCCGCGAGTAGTACACGAAACCGGCGTCGTCCCGCTCCTCCTCGATCCGCCGGCCGCCCGCCGCGGCGAGCCACGCCGGCATCGCCGAGCGCCGTCCCGAGCAGTCGATCACCAGGTCGGCCTCGGCCGGGCCCCGGTCGGTGGTCACCCTGGTCACCCGGGTCGCGCTTTCCAGGCGTACGCCCGAAGCCCGCACCCCGCGGCGCACGGTGACCCCGCACCTCTCCGCGGCCCGGGCCAGGGCCGCCTCCACAACCGGCCGGCGGGCGGTGACCGTCTCGAACCGCTCGTCACCCTCACGCGCGCCGGCGCTCAGCGGCGGAGGCAGCGCGCTGAAGCGGGCGCCGCCGGCCGCCAGCACCTCCGCCGCGGCGTCCGGCAGCTCGGCCGACAAGTCGTCCCACCAGCGGGGCAGCAGGAAGTGCGGGAGCCGGAACTGGTTGACGCCGGGCCGCTGCCAGCTCGCCCACGGCGTCGCGTCCGGCGGGGCCGGATCCCGTTCCAGGACGGTCACGTCGTGCCCGTCGTCGCGCAGCATCATCGCGGTGCTCAGGCCGCCCAGGCCCGCACCCAGAATCGTCATTTTCGCCATGCCCGCAGCGTGCGGTCAGCCACTGCTCACTTTCCAGGCCGATCGCTGCCCAGTCTCGGCCCGCCACAGCCGCTCGGTCAGCACGCCGAGCGCCTTGGCCAGGTGACGGCGATAGGTGCTGAAGGGCAACCCCAGCGCCTCGGCGGCGGCTTCCTGCGAAGCCGCGGGCTTGACGTACGTACGGTAGAGAACCGCGCGCAGCCGGTCCCCCCGCGGCTCCTCCCGAAGGTCGTCCACCGCCGCCACCAGCGCGGCCCGGACCTCAGCCGCGTCGCCGCCGAGCGCCGTGCCGATCAGCGCGCTGCCCTCGGCCCGGTGCAGCGCCACCCGCACGGCCGCGGCGAACTGCTCCCGGCCGAGCGGCGCGGGCCGGGTCATGTCGTCCGGCGGCGGGCCGGCCCCGCCGTACTGCTCCCGCTCGTTCATCAGATCGAGCCAGGCCTCGAGCGGGAAACGCCGCCAGTCGTTGCCGTAGACCACGTGCGCCCGCCCGTCGCACGGAACGGACAACACCTCGCGGAAGCCGAGATAGTCGAAGAACGGCCCCCAGAACGCCGGCTCCACAGTGACCACGAACGACCACGCCAGCGGCCGCCCGCACCACTCGACGATCGACGACACCGAGCCGGCGAAGACCGCGTTCCGGTCGCTCTGCGAACCGTCCGCCCCCAGCAGGAACCGCGCGACGTCGACCTGCTCGCCCGGCCGCAGCGGCGCCACCCGGCCGACGTGGCCCAGGATCGCCCGCACCACCGGATCGTCCCCCTCCAGGGCCAGCCCCGAGGGGCCGAGCAGGTGGTACGCGAAGCCGTCGCCGCCCACCACCTTGCCCGCCCCCTCGGGCCGGGCCGCGAACCACTCGCGGGCCAGCGCCTCCGACTCCGGCCCGGCCTGCCGCCCGATCTGCCCGGCGATCACCGACAGCTCCTCCGGGCGAGCCGGCACGAGAGCGAGGGCGCCGTGGGCCCGTACAGCCCGGAACTGCGCACTGAACGGTCCTCGCCGATGCAGATAGGCCAGCTGCTGGGCCAGCAGTTGCCGGTGAACGCCGGTCGCCGCCCGCAGACCGGCGACGGCATAGTCGTGGATGACCCGGTGCAGCTGCCGGTAGCGGTCGGGGGAGCGCCGCTCGAACTCGGCGTCGAGCACCTCCCGGGTCAGGTCGTGCAGGATCAGTCCCTGCGGGCGGGCGCTGACGAACGGCCGGTCCCGCAGCCACTGCCATACCTGCGGCGCGACGTCGCCGACCGTACGCCGCAAGAGATCCTCGGTCGTCACCTGCGCCTTGGCGCACGTCGCCAGCGCCAGCAGATGCGCCTCGGACGGCGCGTCCCGCATCACCGACGCGGTCAGGGCCGAGATCAGGTCGGGCGCCTCGGCCAGGCTGCCCGGCACGTCCCGGTGGGCCAGCACCACATCGGCGAGCAACGCCAGCGCCAGCGGGTGTCCCCGCGCCAGCCCGATGATCTTGTCTCGGTCCGATTCCTCGATGCCGGCCCTTGCCAGCAGCGCGGCGCTCGCCGTCAGATCAAGAGCAGACAGCGGATGTACGCCGACGACGGCGCGCCACCCCGGGTCACAGCGCCACGCCGCCGCGGGTGGGTCGCGCCCGGCCAGCACCACGACCCCGTCCGCGGGCAGGGCCGGCACGAGATCGCGCCGCAGCCAGCCGTCCAGCTCGGCCAGGTGCTCATACCCGTCGACGAGCAGCACCTGCGGCTCGGCCCCGCCGACGGCACCCACGAAGTCCTCGGCCGTCGGCCGCACCTCCGGCCCGTCGACGAACACCACCCGCCGCCCGGCCCGCCGCGCCCGCTCCCGCAAGTGCAACAGCAGCGTCGTCTTCCCGATCCCGCCCGGCCCGTGCACGAACAGCACCCGCCGCGACGTCCGGCCCGCGAGCGCCTCGTCGAACGCCGCCACCTCCGCGGCCCGCCCCACAAAGCCTCGCCACCGCACGTCCTCGACCACATCGCCGAGCCGCGCCATCAGGCCAGTCTGTGCGCTACCGGCCATCAGCGCCGTCACCCACCTGACACCGGGCCCTATGCTTCCGCCATGGCGATTGCCGTCCGGCCGCTGCTCTCCACCCTGCTCATCCTGGTCACGGTGGTCGCCGCCACCGGCGTCCCGGCCCGGGCGGCGACCTCGGCGATGGAAGAACTGGCCGGTCCGCCCGCCGCCACGGACCTGCACGTGATGACGTTCAACCTCCGCTTCGCCGACACCGCGTCGCCGAACTCGTGGCGTGACCGGCGGCCGGTGATGCGCACCCTGCTGACGGTCGAACAGCCCGACCTCATCGGCACCCAGGAGGGACTGGCCGCCCAGCTGCGCGACATCAAGCACGATCTGGGCGGCGACTACGACTACATCGGAACGCCCCGCCAGGCCGGCCCCGGCGGCGAGTCCATGGCCATCTTCTACCGGCTGGACCGGCTGACCCCGCAGACGTACGGCCATTTCTGGCTCTCCGACACCCCGGAGATCCCCGGCTCGGAAACCTGGGGCGGCTTCGCGGTCCGCATGGTCACCTGGGCCCGGTTCCTCGACCGCGCCACCGGCAAACGCTTCTACGCCGTGAACACCCACCTGGACAACCTGAGTGAACACGCCCGCCGCCGCGCCGCAACCCTCATCCGCGCCCGGCTGGCCGCCCTCGACCCACCGCTGCCGATCATCCTGACCGGCGACTTCAACACCCCCGCCCAGCCGGCCGGCCCCGTCCACGACCTCCTGGTCACCCAGGCCGGCTACCGCGACACCTGGATCACTGCCTCAGTGCACAGCGCGCCCTACGGCACGTTCCACGCCTACCGCCCCCTCGTCCCGAACGGCCCCCGCATCGACTGGATCCTCACCACCCCGGGCGTCACCGTCTCGGCCGCCCTGATCAACCTCTACCGCACCGGCCCCCAGTACCCCAGCGACCACCTCCCCGTCCAGGTCCGCCTGCGCCTGCCTTGAGCCCTCGCGCGGGAGGAACGCCACGGTGCTGATCACCAGCGTTCGCCCCGGCGGTCTACAAACGCCGCAACCACGTTGAGCGCGGCTTCAACCCTCGCTGGCTCCGCTCCGCCGTACTCGGCAGCCCCCTTTCCGGTCCGTCAGATCGTGTCGACTGCGGTTGAGAAGCCGGTCATGAAGGAGAGCATCGATGTCGACACCCGAGTTCGTCCCCGCTCCCGCCGTCGGCCCGGCGAAGAAGATGAGCCGGGGCAAGAAAGCTGGCCTGATCGGTGGTGGCGTTCTCGCCGGGCTGGTCATCATCGGCGTCGCGGCCGGCGGAGGCGACGACACCCCCGCCCCGGCGCCCGTTGCGGTGGCCTCGCCGACGAGCAACGCCACTCGGGAAGCGCTCGCCAAGATCCAGGTGTGCATCGACATGACCGCCGGCACGCGCGCCTACGACCCGGCGCTCTGGGACACCGCCGTGTGCGGCGAGTACAAGGGCAGCCTCGGCGACGCGGGTCAGCCGACGACCGAGGCCACCACCGAGGCCACCACCGGGGCCACCACCGAGCCCGTCGCGGAGGCGGCCACCGAGCCTGTTGCGGAGCCGACCCCCGAGCCGGCCAGCGACCTGACCGCCGCCCAGGAGAACGCTGTGGAGAAGGCGGCCGACTACCTGGAGACCGGCTCGTTCTCGCGGTCGGGGCTGATCTCGCAGCTCAAGTTCGAGGGCTTCACCACTGCCCAGGCCACCTACGGGGCCAAGAAGGCCGGGCTGTAGGTCAGACGTCCTGGGTCCAGACGCCCTGGGGGTGGTCGCTGGGGGCGAGCCAGAGGTGGGGCTGGGCCAGGTCGCCGGTGTCCCAGGGGAAGGCGCCGTTGCGGTCGGGCCAGACCACCTCGAGGATCGGGAGGGGTGGCTGGCGGTAGAACCAGAGGGCCTGGCCGAAGAAGGCCTTGTACCAGGACTCGTCGACGGCTCGCAGGTGTAGGGGATAGCCGTTGACGACGTCGTCGTGGGATTGGCCGTCGGCCAGGTTGTCGCGTTTGCCGAGGGTGTTCAGGCAGGACTGCATGGTGCGCAGGTCCAGGCCGAACATGGCCAGCTCGGGGCCGCCGCTGCTGTGCCAGCGGCCGATCGTGTAGGACCAGCCGGGGCCGTGCTCGTCGGCGGGGACGCCGGTGACGCTCCAGCCGAACGTGCCGACGTTGTCGATGACGCCGCGGTCGGTCTCGTCGTAGTCGTCGCGATCGCCGTGGTCGTGGCAGATGACGCAGCGGCAGATCCGTGAGGCTTCGTACACGGTGACGAGGATATTCGACCGCCGTTGCCCGCTCAGCGCCGGAGGGAGCCCGTGGTGGTGCCGGTGATCTGGTGGGCGAAGCAGAGGACGCCGGGGTCGCCGGTTTCGCCGATCTCGTCCAGGCGGGCGGTGAACAGGATGTACTTCGCGCCGGCGGGGCGCTTCGTTCCCGCGTACGTCTGAAATCTCTGCTCGCAGCCGGCGTCGCCGGCCTTCTCCTTGTCGGTGGTGCCGGCGGGCAGGTCGAAGGTGGCGTAGAACTCGCTGCTGTGGGCCTGGGTGCAGGGCAGCGCGTCGAGGTAGTCGCCGGACTCGTGGGCGAGGTCCTTGACGCAGTCGCCCGGGCGCAGCTCGCGCAGGGACAGGGAGCGTTCGCCGCGCAGGACGCCCGCCTGGTCGCGGTCGGGTCCGTCGGCGGCGTCGCGGGCCACGGCGACGCCGATGGCGACGGCCAGGGCGGCGATCCAGAGGCCGCAGATCGACAGGGCGGCGATGGCGAAGACCTTGCCCCGCTTGTCGCCGTTGCGCCGGCTCTGGGTCAGCCCCACGATGCCCAGGGCGATGCTGACCAGGCCGGCGCAGCCGAAGAACGACAGGGTCAGGGCGGCGATGGAGAAGCCGTTGGTCTTGCCGTTCCATTGAGGCCGGTGATGATCCACCGGCGCACCTTAGCCGACCGGGCGGCTGCGCCACAGCAGGTAGACGAAGTACGGGGCGCCGATCAGGGCGGTCACGAGGCCCGCCGCGAGCTGGGAGGGGGCGATGACCGTACGCCCGATGGTGTCGGCCACGCTGACCAGCAGGGCGCCCAAGCCGACGGCGACCGGGACGGCGCGGGCGCTGCGCGAGCCGACCAGGGCGCGGGCCGCGTGCGGGGCGACCAGGCCGACGAAGCCGAGCGCGCCGACCGCCGTGGCCGCCGCCGCGGTCAGCACCGCGGCCACGGTGAGCAGGCCGAGCCGGGAGCGGTTGAGCGGCACGCCGAGCAGGCGGGGCACGTCCTCGTCGAGGGCGACCAGATCGAGCGTACGGCCGGCGGCCAGCGTGAGTGGCAGCGCCACCAGCAGGACCAGCAGGACGGGCATGACCTGGCCGATGCTGCGGCCGTAGGTGGAGCCGGCGAGCCAGGTCAGGGCGACGCTGACGTTCCAGGGGGAGACGACCACGACGACCAGGGTGGTGATGGCGGTGGCGGCCGCGCTGACGCCCACGCCGACCAGGACGATCCGGTCGGAGGCGAGCCCACGGGCGGCGGCGAGCCAGTAGACCAGGGCGAACGTGCCGAGGGCGAAGAGCGTGGCCACGCCCATCACCGGCCAGGCGCCGATGCCGGGCAGGAGCAGGACCACCGCGACCGCGCCGACGCTGGCCCCGGGGGTGACGCCGAGCAGGCTGGGCTCGGCCAGCGGGTTGCGGCAGACGGCCTGCACGATCGCGCCGGCCAGGGCGAGGGCCGCGCCGCCGAGCAGGGCGGCCAGCACGCGGGGCCAGCGCTGGTCGAGCACGAAGCCGACCTGCCGCCCGGCGTGGCCGCTGAGCCAGTTCATCACGTCGCCGAGCAGGACCATGCGGTCGCCGAGCAGCAGGGCGGCGATGAAGGCGGCGACGAGCAGGACCACCAGCACGACGGTGACGCCGATGACCCAGACCCCGGAGTGGACCGAGCCGTGCGCGCCGCGGGCCGGGACGGCCGCCGGGCCGCCGTCGCGCAGGCGCCGGGCCAGCCAGACCAGCACGACCGCGCCGGCCAGGGTGGTGACGATGCCGGTGGGCACCGAGATGGCCACGTCGGCCGGTAGGACCAGGCGCAGCAGCACGTCGGCGGCGACCACGATCAGCGCCCCGGCCAGGCCGGCGAAGGGCAGCAGCAGGACGTGCCGGCCCAGACCGGGGACGCGCCGGGCGGTCAGCCGGGCGATCACCGGGGCGCACAGGCCGACGAAGCCGATCGGGCCGGCCACCGTGATCGAGATCGAGGCGAGCAGCACGGCCGCGACGACCGCGAGGACACGGGTGCGGCGGACGTCGACGCCGAGCACGCGGGCCGAGTCGTCGCCCAGGCCGAGCACGTCGAGGCGGTGGGCCATCAGCAGGGTGGCCAGCACGCCGACGGCCACGATGGGCGCCGCCAGCTTGACGTTCTCGCTGCCGGACTGGACGGTCGTGCCGCTGCCCCAGGCGAACAGGCCGACGGTGTTCTGCTGGAAGAGCAGCAGCAGTACGGAGGTGAGGGCGTTGAGGGCCAGCGCGACGGCCGAACCGGCGAGCACGAGACGGGTCGGGCCGGCCGCGCCGCCGCGGGAGACGAGCAGGACGACGCCGGAGGCGATCACGCCGCCGGCGAACGCGACCAGCCCGCCGACCGCGAACGGCACCGCGATGCCGAACGCGGCCACGGCCACCACCGCGACATAGGCGCCCGCATTGACCGCGAGCGTGTCCGGGGCGGCCAGGGGGTTGCGGGCCACCGACTGCAGGACCGCGCCGGCGATGCCGACCGCGAGCCCGACGAGCAGGGCCGCGCCGAGCCGGGGGAGGCGGCTGGCCACGAGCACCGCCACCGCCTCGTCGTTGCCGGTGGCCCACGGGTTGAGGGCTTTCAGCAACTCGCCGAGGCCCAAGCTGGCGGTGCCTTGCGTGAGGTGCACCGCGGCCAGCACGGCGAGCAGCACGACCCCGGTGACGAAGACGGCTACCACGCCGACGACCCGCCGGGGAGTGCTGGTGGTCTCTCGGACCAGAGTCGCGCTGCTCATCAGTGGATCAGGCGGTCAGGGCGGTGGTGAGGGCGTCGATGAAGACGTTGGCCGAGGCCGGGCCGCCGAAGGTCCAGATGCCGTCCGGGACGCGCTTGACGTGGTTGGCCGTCACGAACGGGAGTTGCTTCCACACCGCGTTGCTCTTGAGCGCGTCGGTGAAGTCGCCGCCGTCGGCGTCGTTGGCGGTGTAGATGAAGGTGCTCGAGGCGTCCTTGATCTTGGTGAGGCCCTCGACGTCGGTCTGGGCCAGGCCGTAGTCCTTGTCGCCGCCGGTCGTCCACTGGTTCTTCAGGCCGAGCTCGCCGGCGATGGCGCCGAGGAAGGAGTTCGGCGTGTACATCCGGACCGAGACGGTGCCGGAGTCGACCCAGCCGTCGGCCATGGTGAACGCGGCGCCGGTCTTGCCCGCCTTGGCCAGCGCGTCCTTGCCCGCCGCGACCTTGCTGTCGAACCCGGCCAGCAGCTCGGTGGCCTTGGCCTGGGTGCCGGTGGCCTGGGCGAGGGTGTTGACCGTCTTGCGCATGTAGCCGATCGGGTCGCTGCCGTCCGAGCCGCGCAGCGTGAGCACCGGGACCTGCTTGGCCATCGACTCGATGACGTTGGCCGGCAGGTCGCTGGTGGTGACGACCAGGTCGGGCTTGAGGGCGACGATCGAGTCGAGGCTGGGCTCGCCGCGCTGACCGACGTCCGGGGTGGCGGCGTCGATCGGGGCGGCCTTGTCCCAGATGTTGTAGCCCTTCACGTCGGCCTGGCCGACCGGCTTGACGCCGAGGGCGACCAGGTTCTCCGTCAGTCCCCACTCGAGCGAGACCACGTTCTTGGCGGGGGCGTCGAGCTTGACGGTGCCGCGCTCGTCGGTGAGCTCGACCGGGCCGCTGGCGGCGGCAGCGGACGGGGCGCCGGCCTCGTCGGCCGGCTCCTCGGTGGTGCCGCAGGCAGCGGTCAGGAGGACAGCGGCTACGCCGACGGCGAAGGCGCGGCGGGTGAGAGCCATCAGAAGGGGGTCCCTTTCGTGATCAGGAAGCGAGAGACCGGCTGGTGTGCCGGCCGATGGGGCGGGTACGGACGTGGCCGTCGTCGCCGACGGACACCTCGATGCGCAGGCCGTAGACGTCGGTGAGCAGGTCGGCGGTGAGCACCTCGGCCGGGCGGCCGTCGCCGCGCACGACGCCCTGGCACATCAGCACGACCCGGTCGGCGACCGCGGCCGCCTGGTCGAGGTCGTGCAGCACGACGCCGACGGCGACGCCGTGGTCGTCGGCCAGCTCACGGACGATGTCGAGGATCTCGACCTGGTAGCGCAGGTCGAGGAAGGTGGTGGGCTCGTCGAGCAGCACCACGCCGGTGTCCTGGGCCAGGCAGGTGGCCAGCCAGACGCGCTGCAGCTCGCCGCCGGAGAGCTCGTCCACGGCGCGCTCGGCCATGGCGTCGACGCCGGTCATGGCCATCGCCTTGGTCACGTGGGCCGGGCCGTCGGGGTCGCCCGAGCCGAACCGGCCGCGGTACGGATGCCGGCCGTAGGTCACCACGTCGCGTACGGACACCCCGCCCGGCGTGGGCCGTGACTGGGTGAGCAGGGTGACCCGCCGGGCGAAGTCCTTCGGCCGCAGGGCGAAGGCGTCGCTGTCCTGCAGCTGTACCGTGCCGGAGGTGGGGGTGTGCAGCCGCGCCAGCGAGCGCAGCAGCGTCGACTTGCCGGACCCGTTGGGCCCGACGAGGGCCACGACGGTGCCCGCGCGCAACTCGATGCCCGCGCCGTGCACAACGGTCCTGCCGTCGTAGGCGAGCGTCAGATCGGCTCCGGTGAGCGCCGCGTCCCTGGTCATGAAGGTGAGGCTAACCTAAATCCGAGCGTGGCTCGAATCGCGGGTCATACCCAGCCAAGATCATCTATGTGCGTAGGGTGGGCGGATGATCGCGCACCCGGGGCTCCGCTTCACCGACCACACCGTGACCGTGCCGCTGGACCACAGCGACGCCGGCCAGGGGACGATCGAGGTCTTCGCCCGTGAGGTCGTCGCCTCCGATCAGGCCCGCGAGGATCTGCCCTGGCTGCTCTTCCTGCAGGGCGGCCCGGGTGGGAAGTCGCCGCGGCCGCTGCGCAGCGGCGGCTGGCTCGCCCGCGCGGTCAAGACGCACCGGGTGCTGCTGCTCGACCAGCGGGGCACCGGCCGCAGCACCCCGATGACGCCGGCCGCCGCCGGCCGGATCCGGCACTTCCGGGCCGACAGCATCGTCGCCGACTGCGAGATTCTCCGAGCGCGGCTGGCCGGCGGGCAGCGCTGGGACACCCTGGGGCAGAGCTACGGCGGGTTCGTCACGATGACGTACCTCTCCCAGGCCCCGCACGGCATCCGGACCAGCTACGTGACCGGCGGCCTGCCGGGCCTGACCGCCACCGCCGACGAGGTGTACGCCCGCACCTACCCGCGTGTCGCGGCCAAGAACGCCGAGTACTACCGCGCCTTCCCCGAGGACGTGGCCAAGGTCCGGGCGATCGCCGACCGCCTGGCGGCCGAGGACGTCCGGCTGCCCGACGGTGACCGGCTCACCGTCGAGCGGTTCCGGGTGCTGGGCAGCGCGTTCGGCATGAGCTACGGCTACGCCCAGCTGCACTGGCTGCTCGAGGAGGCGTTCTCCGACTCCTTCCTGTACGAGGTCATGCAGCTCACCGGATTCGTCGGCCAGCCGCTGTACGCCTTGCAGGAGTACATCTACGGCCAGGGCTCCGGCGCCACGGCGTGGGCCGCCGACCGGGCACTGCGCGAGCGCGAGGAATTCGCCGCCGGGGCCGACCCGCTGCTGTTCACCGGCGAGATGATGTACCCCTGGATGTTCGAGCAGATCCGGTCGCTGCGGCCCTACGCCGAGGCCGCCGAGACCCTGGCCGCCGTCGACGACTGGCCGCTGCTCTACGACACCGCGGTGCTGGCCGCCAACGAGGTGCCGGTCTTCGCGGCCGTCTACGCCGACGACATGTACGTCGACATGGGCCTGTCGCTGGAGACCGCGGCCGCCGTCGGCAACGTCCGCACCTGGATCACCAACGAGCACGAGCACGACGGCCTGCGCACCTCGGGCGAGGATGTGCTCGGCCACCTCATGGACATGGCCGCCTTCACCAAGTGAACCGGCCGGGATAGCTCACCTTGGCCAGCATCGCCTGGCCCTCGGTGCTGGGGTGGAAGTAGTCGATGTGGTTGACCAGGTCGAGGTCGAACCGCACGCTGTGCACCTCGCCGCCGTCCCAGCGGCACTTCTTGCCGTACGCCCGGCAGGCGTCGGCCAGCGCGTCGTTGTAGGAGTCGATCCGGGCGGCGACCTGGCGCCGGCGGTCGTTGTCGGCCTCCGCCGTGGAGGTGGGCCGGGCCAGCAGGGAGGGGCAGATGCCGCCGTTCCACGCGCGTACGGCCCGCTCGTCGGAGTGACCCACCTGCCACAGCCGGTAGAGGTCGGGAATGCTCACCACGAGCACCCGCGCCTTGGGCAGGCCCTTCTTGAGCCGGCCGAGCCCGGCGTCGACCCGTTGGCGGAAGGTGGCGACGCTGGTCATGCCCGTGGTGGTGCCGGCGCAGGCGTCGTTGGCCCCGATCAGCACCGTGACGTACTGGACCTTGGACTTGACCGCCGCGTTGGCCTGGCCGGCCAGGTCGGCCGAGCGGGCGCCGGGCTCGGCGTAGTTGTAGTTCCGGCCCTTGATGGCCGAGTTCTTGTCCCGGATGCGCCGGTAGTGGCTGTCCACCGCGGAGTCGCTGCCGGTGGCCCAGGAACGGCGCTCACAGGCGATCAGCGCGAAGCAGCTCGCGAACCCGGCGGTGATCGAGTCACCCAGGGCGGCCATCGAGGAGGGGTACGACTTCGAGGCGCCCCCGGTCGGCTTCGGATCGGCCGCCCCCGTGCCCTCCTCGCAGGCCAGGGCGAACACTCCGAGCACGGCGAGCGCGACCACGTGCCAGCGACGCATCAGATCCCCAAGATTCACCGAGAGTGACGACTTGGACACTCTACAGTGCCGGCAGCACCAATTCGCCCGCCGCCACGGCGCGTACGGCCCGCAGTAGTTCGGCCTTGCGCGCACCCTTGAAGACGTGCCCGCGGGCCCCGGCCCGCATGGCCGCGAAGACCGCGTCGTCGTCCGTCGTGCTCAGCACGAGCACCCGCAGACGCGGCATGAGCTGCAGCAACCGCTCGGTCGCGGCGACGGCGCCCATCCCCGGAACGTCCAGGTCGAGCAGCACCACGTCGGGCCGCAGGCGGGGCGCCATGATCAGCGCCTGCTCGCCGCTGGCGGCGCCGTCGGCCACCTCGATGTCGTCGGCCGTCTCCAGCAGCGCCCGCAGCCCCTCACGGAACGCCGTCTGGTCGTCGACGATCAATGCGCGAATCGTCTCCACCACCGCCCAACTCCCGGCCGTACGCAACGGGACTCCCCTCATCATCCTCGCCATGAACTACGGGGCGAGCGCGCTTCCGGTTGCCCCAACGCCCGAGGATTGCGCGAAGTGACGGCGATCATGCATCGACGGCGAAAGTGGTCGGCCGTTTCCGGACATGTGTGAGGGTGGACCCTGTGAACGCCCGGTTCGAGGCGCTGGCCCCCGCCCTGATCGAGGCGGTGCGACGTTATCTGGCGCGGCGCACCGATCCCGCCACCGCCGATGACGTGCTCTCCGAGACGCTGCTCGTGTGCTGGCGCCGGTTCGGCGAGATGCCCGGCGACCCGCTGCCGTGGGCCTACGGCGTGGCCCGCAATTGTCTGGCCAACGCCGAACGGGGCCGGCGCCGCCAGGCTCGCCTGTTCGCGCGGATAGCGGCAATAGACCCACCCCGGGCGTCCGTGGACGGGCCCTCGCCGCCGGACGACGACCTGGGCGGGGCGATGGCCCGGCTGCGCGACGCCGACGCCGAGCTGCTGCGGCTGTGGGCCTGGGAGGATCTCGCGCCACCGCAGATCGCCGTGGTGCTCGGCATCTCGGCCAACGCGGCCTCGATCCGGCTGCACCGGGCCAAACAGAGGCTGCGGGAGGAGTTGCGAAAGACCGGGACACCGGCCGGACATGAGGGGTCGACCGAGGGGAGCCGGCCATGACCGACGACGACCTGCGGGCGCGCCTGCGCCGCGCCGATCCGGCCCAGGAGCTGGACCCGGTGGCCCCTTCGCGAGTTGCGCGGCTCCTGGAGGAGACCATGACCACGACCACGACCACCGCCGTACGGCCCCGGCGCCCGCTGATCGCGCTGGCCGCCGCGGCCCTCGTCCTGATCGCGGCCGGCGTCGGCTGGCTGATCTTCCGTCCGCAGACCGAGGAGACCCCGCCCATGGCCACCGTCCAGCTCACCGCCCCGGGCATCCAGGCCAAATGCGTCGAGCCGACCGCGGCCACGCTGGCCGGGCGGGCCGACTTCGCCTTCGCCGGCACGGTCACCGCCGTGACCGGCGGCCAGGTCACCCTGCGGGTCACCCACGTCTACCGCGGCGCCGCGGCCGATCAGGTCCAGCTCGCGCAGGCCGGCGACTCCTCGGAGCAGATGATGGGCAGCGGCAAGTTCGAGGCCGGTAAGAACTACCTGGTCGCGTCCGCCGAGGGCAGCATGCTGATCTGCGGGTACAGCGGCGAGGCGGACGCCGAGGGCCTCCAAGGTCTCTACGACCAGGCGTTCGCATAGGTTGGTGGCATGCCGCGCCGTGCCGTCCCCGCCCTGCTCGCCCTGGTGCTCACCCTGCTGGTGGCGTCACCGGCCCGGGCCGAGGCCCCGCAACGCCTCGCCACCCAGGTCACCGACGCCTCGGGCGCGATCGACAACCGGGCGCCGGTCGACGACGCGCTGCGCGAGCTGCAGGACAAGACCGGGATCCAGCTCTGGGTGGTGCTCGTCGACTCGTTCGACGGCACGGCCGCCCAGAGCTGGACCGACCGGACGGCCGAGCTCAGCGACCTCGGCGACCGGGACGCGTTGCTGGCGATCGCGACCCAGGACCGGGCGTACGCGTACTCGTTCCCCGACGATTCCCGTCTGTCCGACCAGGAGCTGGCCGACGTCGCCGAGAAGGACATCGAACCGGCGCTGCAGCGGGGCGACTGGCCGGGCGCCGTCGTGGCCGCGGCTCAGGGCTATCAGGACGCGGCCGGGTCGAGCAGCGGGCTGGTCTGGGTGGGCATCATCATCTTCCTGGTCGTGGTGGCCGGGCTGGCCTGGGTGCTGCTGCGCCGCCGGCACCGGGCGGCCGCCCCGTCCGGCCCGTCGGCTCCGGCCGGGCCGACCGTGGCCGACCTGTCCGGCCGGGCCAACGCGCTGCTCATCGAGCTCGACGACGACCTGCGGGCCAGCGAGCGTGAGCTGGCCCTGGCCACCGCGCAGTACGGCGCCCCCGCCACCGAACAGTTCCGGGCCGCGCTCGAGGAGGCCCGCAAAGGTGTCGGCGAGGCCTTCCAGCTGCGGATGACACTCGGCGACACACCCGGCCCCGGCGACCGGGCCACGCTGGAGCGGATCATCTCGCTGTGCGAGGTTGCCGACAAGCGCCTGGACGACGAGTCCGACGCGTTCGACCGGCTGCGCGACCTGGAGAGCCGGGCGGCCGAGGCGGCCGACGAGGTGGACCGCCGCCGCACCCTGATCGAGGTGTCCCTGACCGGGGCCGCCGCGACCGCGCAGGATCTGCAGACCCGCTACTCCGGCGGCGCGGTCACCGCGGTCGCCGGCAACGCCGATCAGGCCCGGGAGCGGCTCACCTACGCCACCGACGCCGTCCGCCGGGCCCGCGAGGCTCTCGCTCAAGGCAAGAACCCCGAGGCAGCCCTGGCCGTACGCGGTGGCGAGCAGGCCGTCGATCAGGCCGACCACCTGGTTCAGGCCGTCCAGCGGGCGGCCGCCGAGCTGCCCGCGGCCCGGTCCGCGGCCGACGGGCTGCTGGCCGAGGTGACCGCCGAGACCGCGGCCGGCCGGGCCACGCTGAGCGGCGGGGGAGAGGTGCCGCCCGGACTGGCCGCGGCGGTCACCGGCGGCGAGCAGGTGCTGGCCGAGGTGCGGGCGGCGCTGGCCGGGCCGCGCCCCGACCCGGTCGACGCGGTGGCCCGGCTGCAGGCCGCGGACGCCGCGCTCGATGCGGCGCTGGCCGCTGCCCGGGACGCGGCCGAACGGGGTGCGCACGCGCGCAGCATGCTGGCGCAGGCGCTGCCGGTGGCCCGCTCCGAGGTGTTCGCGGCGAATGACTTCATCACCACCCGCCGGGGTGCGGTCGACTACGGGGCGCGGGCGGCGCTGTCGGAGGCCCAACGGCACCTCGCCCTGGCCGAGAGTCTGGCCGCCTCCGACCCGGTGGCGGCCCTCTCGGAGGCGCAGCAGGCTCAGCAGCTCGCCGCGCGGGCCGGCCAGTCGGCCCGCGTCGACGTGCAGGGGTGGGGTGGCGGTGGTGGCTACCGCCAGCCGGGCGGCTTCGACGCGGGTGCCTTCGCGGGTGCCGTGCTCGGCGGCATCCTGGCCGGCGGTGGCGGCGGGGGCCGCTCCCGCGGCGGCTTCGGCGGCAGCAGCCGGCATTCGGGCGGCGGCGGCCACAGCAGCGGAGGCGGCCGCCGGGGCGGCGGCGGCCGTTTCTGATCAGGCCGGGCTTGAGCAGCTCAGCGGCGTACCACCACGGCCTTGCCGATCGCGGAGCCGGACTCGACGATCTCGTGGGCGCGGCGCAGGCCGGCCGCGTCGATGCCCTCGATGCGCTCGGTCAGCGTGGTGTGCAGGACGCCCTTGTCGACCAGCTCGGCCACCTGGCGCAGGATGTCGTGCTGGGCCCGGCTCGTGGGGTCGTAGAGCGACCGCGTGAACATCAGCTCCCAGTGCCAGGCGATGCTCTTCGACTTCAGCGGCAGCAGGTCCAGGCCGTCCGGTTCATCGATGGCGACCACCGCGCCGTACGGGTGGACGATCTCGGCGAAGGTCTCGATCATGCCGGCCGAGTGCGGGCTGAAGACGTAGTCGACGCCGTCGGGCAGCGCGGCCCGCAGGTCGCCGTGGTGGTCGACCACCCGGTGGGCGCCCCGGTCGAGCACGTACTGGCGCGACTCCGGCCGCGACGCCGTGCCGATCACCTCGAGACCCGTCAACTGCCGGGCCAGCTGCACCAGGACCGAGCCGACGCCGCCGGCCGCCCCCAGCACGAGGATCGAGCCGGTGCTGGCGCTCGTGAGGCGCAGCCGGTCGAACAGCGCCTCCCACGCGGTCAGCACCGTCAGCGGCAGCGCGGCCGCCTCGGCGAAGTCGAGCGTCTCCGGTTTCGGGCCCACGATCCGCTCGTCGACGAGGTGGAACTCGGCGTCGGTGCCCGGCCGGGCGATCGAACCCGCGTACCACACCTGGTCGCCGGGGCGGAAAAGCGTGACCGCCGCACCCACCCGGTCCACGACGCCGGCCGCGTCGAAGCCGAGCACCCGCTCGGCGCCACCGCGCCGCAGCTTCACGTCGACCGGGTTGACCGAGACGGCCTCGACCCGCACCCGCAGGTCGTGCTCGCCCGGCTCGGGCACGGGCAACGTCAGGTCTTCCAGGGCATTGTCGCGGCTGCCGACCGCGCGCATCGTTTCGCTCATGACCGTGACGCTATTCCGATGGCCCTAGTTACCGGCAAGGGATCCTAGTTCCCTTTGGGTACTACGATGGTGGCGTGAAGACCGACGCCTGCACCCGGCAGCACGACGTCTACGACGCGTCGTGCCCCTGCCGCCAGCTGCTGGATCTGCTGGCCAACAAGTGGAGCGCCCTGGCCCTGGGCGCCCTCGAGGACGGCCCGCGGCGCTTCGGCGCGCTGCGCGACCGCCTCGACGGCGTGAGCCCGAAAGTGCTCACCGCCACCCTGCGGCGGCTCGAGGAGCAGGGCTTGATCGACCGTACGGTCTACCCGTCCGTGCCGCTGCACGTCGAATATTCGCTCACCGCCCTCGGCGAGGACGCGTGTGCGCCCCTGGCCGCCCTGCGGGAGTGGGCGGTGGCGAACATCGACCGATTCCCGGCCCTCACCGGAGCAGCGTGACCCGCCCGCTGTCCAGGTCGTAACGCGCGCCCACGATCCGTACCTCACCCGCGGCGACGTGCTCGGCCAGCAGCTCGCTGCGCGCGGTCAGCGCCGCCGCCTGGGCCAGCACGTTGGCCCGGACGCCCTGCTCGACCACGTCGCCCGGGCCGCCGATCAGCGGCTCGACGATCGGGCGCAGCGCCTCCACGATGGCGCCGATGTGGCCGGGCGCGGGGCCGCCGCTCTCGATCGCGTCGACCGTCGCGCTGATCGCGCCGCACCGCTCGTGCCCGAGCACCACGATCAGCGGGCTGCCGAACTCCTCCACCGCGAACTCGATGCTGCCCAGCAGCAGGTCGTCGACGATGTTGCCGGCCACCCGGTTGTCGAAGACGTCCCCGAGACCCTGATCGAAAAGGACCTCCGGCGGTACGCGGGAATCGGCGCACCCGATCGTCACGGCGAACGGATGCTGCCCGGCCGCGACCTCGTGCAGGCGGCGCAGACTCTGGTCGAGATGCCGGGCGTGACCCGCCACGAAACGGCGGTTGCCGGCGAGCAGGCGCTTGAGGGGGTCGGTTTCGGTCTCCGAGGCGACGGCGGGCGCGGCGGTGGCCCCGACCAGACCGGCGACGGCTCCCGAGATCAACAGGGAGCGGCGAGAAAGATCCATAAGCCTCGATCGTAGTCGTGAATCAGCGCCCTCGTAGCCCCGGATGTCGCCACGGTGCCTGCTCGGCGACCCGGCCGAGCCGGGGCAGCGGGCTTGGCGGCGGGGGGAGCGGGCTCGGCTCGAAATGCCGGACGATGCGGCGGATGGCGCGGAACAGGTCGCGTACCACGGCGGCCTCCTCGGGCGAGCTCAGCTGCCACCCGCGGAACGGCAGGTCGCCGTCGGCCGAGCGGAAGGTGAGTTGCTGGTCGTGGGCGTTGATGCCGCCCAGCGCGCCCAGCTCGCGGTAGTCGACGCGGGTCGCGCTGGGCTGCCAGTGCCGGGCCTGGGCCGGGGTGAAGACGATCTGGTTGCGCTGGGCGAACAGGTTCCAGCGCAGCACCAGCAGGCACGTCCCGCCCTCGTCGAGCTGCCCGCGGTCGACCAGCTCGGCCACCACGTCCGGGTCGACCGGGTATCCGGCGGTCCATCCGTGCCCGTACGACGTGTGGTGCAGCAACTCGGCCACGGCCAGGGCGACCGGGTCTCCGGCCTCCTCGATCGGCAGGAACAGCCGTCCCGCGAGCGCGAGCCGGGCCTCGTCGGTGGCACCCTCTTTCCAAAGCCGGGAGCCAAGAGCGAAGACCTCGGGGGTACGCGCCGACGCGCGGAACGAGGTGATCAGGTCGGCCCGCTGCTCGGGCGGGAGGGCCGCCAGCGTCGCGGTGGCCAGGCCGAGGTCGCCGCCGCCGATCGCCTGCAGCACCCGCCGCACCGTCTCCGGTCCGCCGTGCCGGGTGACGGCGGCGAGAACCGCCTCGATCCCGGCCGCGTCCAGCGAGGACAGGTGATCCTCCAGGACGCCCAGGGCCTCGCTGTCGTCCGCGTCGTAGAACGCCCGCACGACGACCGCGAGCGACTCGGGGGGAAGCGCCGGGAGGCTCCAATCCGACCGGAGTTCCTGCGCGACCGCGTCGATCAGCTGGGTCGCCAGCGCGGGCACCCCGGCCAGGACCGGGATGAGGGCGCGGCGCCGCTCCGCTTCGGTGTGGTCGACGGACCACTCGGGCGGCGCGTCGTCGAGGTCGCCGTCGTCATCCGTGGCCGGACCGGTCAGGGCGCCGAGAACGGGACGGGCGTTCAGCAGCTCGGTGGCGAGATCGACCTCGCCCGCGGCGGCAAGCTGCTCGATGACCAGGCTGAACTCGGCGTCCGGGCGGGCCGCGAGACTGCGCCCGACCGCGGCGGCCCGGTCGTCGCCGGCTTCTCGGGCGAGGGCGAAGAACCTTGCGAACACGTCCGAAGGCGGGCCGGGAATGTGGTCGATCAAGCGCCCGATCAGCGCTGTGCGGCGCGGCTCCGGCAGGGTGGCCGTCAGCGTGGTCAGATCCTCGGCCGAGCGGTTCTCGGCGGCCCACTCCAGCAGGCGGAACGTGTCCCGCACCCGGCCCTGGGCCCGGATGTCGGCCACCAGCCCGATCAGGCGCTCGACCGGCCGCCCGTCCGCGGCGGCGATCGAGAGCGCGACCGCGTCGCCGCCCTGGCGCCACAGCTCGGTGACGATGGCCCGGATCCCGTCGTCACCGAGCCGGCCCAGCTCGGCGACGAGGACGCGCCGGCAGTCGGCCCGCAGGGCGTCGTCGCCGGCGAGGGCGCGGATCAGGGCCGCCTGCTCCCGGGCCGGGACGGAGCGCCGGGCGGCGGCCAGCACCAGACGTTCGGCCGTCTCGAACAAGTTCTGCCGGCAGAGGTGCAGCGCGATGGACGCCAGTTGCTCCGGCTCGCGGTCCATGATGGCCGGGATGGCGGAGCCGTAGAGCCGGGCCGCCTCGCTGTCCCGCCCCGCCTCGAGCAGGGTGTCGGCCACCGCCGCGGCGTCCTCGCCGGTCAGCCGGCGGCCGGCCTCCTGGATCGCCGCGTCGGCCGGACCCGGCAGATCACGGACGGACAGCCCGGTCACCAAGGCGATGATGCGCGCGGGATGCCCCTCGGCGTCGAGGGCCACCGCCTGCCGCAGCAATCGGTCGCCGAGTTCGGCCCCGTCCTCGCCGAGGCCATGCAGGCCGGCCACGAACTCCACGGTCCGCTCGGGCGAGCCCTGGGCGATCTTCAACAGGAGCGAGTCCGCGATCCGCCGTTCGTCCAGCTCACCGAGCAGCTCCAGAATGCCCCGGACTTCGTCGAGCGGCCGGCCCGCCGCACCTTCCAGCACGGCCGCCACGTCAGCGCCCTCCGGCGCGCCGGGCGTGTCGGCGCCGAGCTCGAGCAGGATGCCGGCGACCTCCTGGTCCGGCTTCAGCCGGCCGACTGCCCGCAGGAGGGCCTCGGCCGCGCCGGGTGGGCCCTGATGGCGTAAGCGGGCCACCTCGATCCGAAGGTCCCCCGGTGACGCCGGCAGGTCGTGTGCATCGGGCAGCGGCTCCGGCTCGGCCGCGGGCTCGGTGATCGGCTTCGGGGTCGTCGGGGCCGCGCCGGTCCAGCGGTTGCGGCTGAGCACGATCTTGTTGCCGGCGTTGCGGGCGCGCTGGTGGGGGAGCGGCCGGCGTTTGGCGGTCAGCTCGCCGTGCATGCGCCAGTAGATCTGCTCCACGCTGATCAGGTCGGGGGCGTCCTCGATGCCCTCCTCCAGGATCTTGATGAGCTCGCCGGTGAACGCCGTGTAGGTCTCGCCCGGCGGGGCCAGCGCCGTCTTCGTCTCGCCCGCCGCGACCAGCAGGTAGCTGCCCTCGACGGCGGCCCGGTTGGCCAGGTGGCCGGCGGCCGGCCCCTCCGGCTCCATGCCGCCCGGCATGGCGCGACCGCTGTAACAGCAGTCCAGGATGATCACTTTGGCCGACCGTTTGTGGAAGCGCTGCACCTGCCGGCGTACGTCATCGAACTTGATCGCGGTGAACGGCTTGGCCTGGTCCGTCTCGGGCAGCGCGAGAAGGAGGTCGACGCCGCCGTCCAGGAGCCCGTGACCGGCGTAGTAGACCAGCAGGGTGTCGCTCGCGGCCGAGGCCGCCTTGTGGATCTCCTCCAGGGCCTCGCCGGGCGACTTCGGCTCGGGCACCACCACGACGTGTTCCTCGGGCAGGCCCCAGACTCGCTCGTCGCGCAGCAGCTGGGCCAGCCGGGTGAGATTGTTCGTGACGGCGGGCAGGTCCTCCATGGAGGCGAAGTGCGCCGTGCCGATCAGGACCGCCCGGGAGCGGGCGGGATCGGGAAGGTTCACGACCGCCCGTCGGTGTCGCCGTCGTTGATCGCGTTGAGGATCCGGTGGATGGTCTCCTCGTCGGCGTCCTTGGCGGTGATCTCGACGTCACCGTGCTTGAAGGTGATCTCGGGGGCGTCCTCGCGGTCGGCCGACTTGCGCCACTGGGCGTACGACAGCACCAGCGAGGCGATCGCGGTCGTGCTGCTGACGATCACGTCGATCACGTCGAGCGGGCTCTGCGCGCCCGGCCGCGTGCCGGTCGAGCCGAGCGACGCCTCGTGGTCGTCGTCGCTCAACCACTCGGCCAGGCTGTGCAGGCTCGGGTCGTCGCTGGAGGTGATCTGGATCAGCATGGGCCGCCCTCTCGTGCCGGTTTCGGACCATGGTGCTCCGAGAGGGCAACCCGTGCACTCGACCGAGTGGTTATCTCGCGCTGGCGGGCGCGACGGAGCGGTTGCTGGCCGCGGCGGCCAGGCACTCCTCGGTCACGATCGTGATGAAGCGGCGTTCACGCCGGTTGGCCTTGGACGACCAGCCGTCGCCGACCTCGGTCCACCATTTCTGCGCCTCGGACTTGCGGAACAGGTCGGCGAGGTTGAAGCGCAGCGCCTTCTCGTCCATCTGTCCCATGTGCCACAGCGTGTTCCAGTGCGCCACCCAGATGCTCATGCCGATGGCGTTCATCCGCTCGTCGCCGGCCGGCCGGTCGGTGGCGTTGTAGTCCAGCTCGGGATGATCCAGCATCAGCTTGATCAGTTCGAAGTGCCGTTCGCGGATGTCGGTCATCTGCGCGGCGCGGGTCTGCTGCTGCTGGGCCGCGAGGAAGATCGCCACGGCCAGCAGTGCGGCGATCGACGCGATTGTCGGTAGATCGATCATCTCGACTCTCTGTTCGTTCGGGCGCCGTGTGGATCACGCAGTCCGGGCTTCCGGCTGACACGAACGGCGAACCACGGCTGGGGGGCCTCGACGAAAACTCTCACGTGATCGAAGGCCTTCACAAGGCGGAGTCGCACTTGCTGTCCGTCCCCCTCGGCCTGACTAGCCTTCGGCAGTCAAGTGCCCGATCGTGTACGGAGCGTGCGCGGACCGGACACTGTCGGCTGGCCGACACCCAGCTCATGCCGAACGCCTCTTGGCTTCCACTGTGGACACACCGGACACATGTTGGGCGGCGGTGTCACACCGGAGGTCCGTTCCGGTAACCGAAAGCCGGGGATAATGGCGAAGTGCGCATAGTGCGCTTAAGGGACTTCCGAGGCGTAGCCTTCGAGGCTAGTTCATCATAACCCAACGTCACTGGCCAAGCACTATAGGTAAACAAGGTCTCGAATGAGTCCATCCCGTGATCAGGTCTACTGAGAACGGGCGCCGCCGGGAAGAATCCGGGCATGACCGCCACGAAGATCCTGCTGTCCGAGTCGGAGATGCCGCGGAACTGGTACAACCTCGTGCCCGACCTGCCCAGCCCGCCACCACCGGTGCTGCATCCCGGCACCCTGCAGCCGGTCGGCCCCGGCGACCTGGCCCCGCTGTTCCCGATGGCGCTGATCGAGCAGGAGGTGACGACCGAGCGCTACGTGCCGATCCCCGACGAGGTGCTCGAGGTCTACCGCTTGTGGCGGCCGTCGCCACTGTTCCGCGCGCACCGCCTCGAAAAGGCCCTCGGCACCCCCGCCAAGATCTACTACAAATACGAGGGGGTGTCGCCGGCCGGCTCGCACAAGCCGAACACGGCCGTGCCGCAGGCGTTCTACAACGCGGCCGCGGGCATCCGCCGGCTCACCACCGAGACCGGCGCCGGCCAATGGGGCACAGCGCTGGCCTTCGCCGCCGGACAGTTCGGGATCGAGTGCGAGATCTGGCAGGTGCGGGCGTCGTACGACCAGAAGCCGTACCGCAAAATGATGATCGAGACGTTCGGCGGGACCATCCACCCTTCGCCCTCTCCCCTCACGGCGGCCGGCCGGCGGATTTTGGAGGCGGACCCGAACTCGCCGGGCTCGCTGGGCATCGCGATCAGCGAGGCGGTGGAGGTGGCCGCGCAGAACGCCGACACCAATTACGCCCTGGGCAGCGTGCTCAACCACGTGCTGCTGCACCAGACGGTGATCGGCGAGGAGGCGCTGCTGCAGCTGGCCAAGGTGGACGAGACGCCGGACGTGATCGTCGGCTGCACCGGCGGCGGCTCGAACTTCGCCGGCCTGGCCTTCCCGTTCCTGCGCGAGAAGCTCGCCGGCAACCTCGACACCGTGATCCGCGCGGTCGAGCCGGCCGCCTGCCCGTCGCTGACGAAGGGCGTCTACGCCTACGACTTCGGCGACACGGCCGGCATGACCCCGCTGATGAAGATGCACACCCTGGGCCACGACTTCATCCCCGACCCGATCCACGCCGGCGGCCTGCGCTACCACGGCATGTCCCCGCTCATCTCGCACGTCTACGAGCTCGGCCTCATCGAAGCGGTCGCCAAGGATCAACGCGAATGCTTCGAGGCCGGCGTCCAGTTCGCCCGCACCGAGGGCATCATCCCGGCCCCCGAGCCGACCCACGCCCTGGCCGCCTGCATCGAGGAGGCCCTGCGCTGCAAGGAGACCGGCGAGGAAAAGGTCATCCTCACCGCCCTGTGCGGCCACGGCCACCTGGACCTCCCCGCCTACAGCCGCTACCTGGCCGGCGACATGGTCGACCACGAACTCTCCACCGACGCCGTCAAACAGGCCATCGCCAGCCTCCCTTCCGTGCCCGCCTGACCATCCGCGCCCGGCGCCGATTCGGCGCCGGGCTCATGTTCGGTCGGCGATCAGGACGTGGCTCTGGGCGAGGGAGGCGCGGTGGTGGACGGGGATGCCCAAAGCGGCGGCGGTGGCGGTGAGCGGCTCGTGCCGGGTGACGGTGTAGCCGTGGGCGGCGAGCAGGGCGGTCATGGCGGGCGGCGTCCACGTCGACCGCCACGGTTCCCGGGCCCAGACGCTCCGGCGGCCGGTCGAGGCCATCAGCAGACGCGCCACGAACCGGCCCACCTTGGCCGACGCCGCCGGCGCCTGGAAGTTGACCACCAGCCGGCTGCCCGGCGCGGAGCTGCCCGCCACCGCCGCCACGGTCGTCGCCACCTGGGCCTCGGTCAGGTAAGGCACCACACCCTCCCAGATCCACGTCGTGGCCAGCTCGGCCCGGTGCCCCGCCGCCACCAGCGCGTCACCGAGCCGATCGCGCCCGAAGTCGACCGGCACGAACACCGGCGCCCTTCCCGGCAGCCCCGCCACGCTTGCCAGCTCCGCGGCCCGGCGGCGCTTGTCCGCCTGCGAGGCCGGCTGGTCGACCTCGAACACGGCCGCCGCGGCCAGCTCGGGCATCCGCCAGGCCCGCCCGTCCAGTCCCGCCCCGAGAATCACCACCTGCGGGCTCGGCTGCTCCCGCACCGCGTCGTCGATGAAGACCGTCCGCGGCGCCATCAGCTCGGCCGTGGCCCGGATCGACTCGTAGTCGATCCGATCCGACCAGCCCTGGGGCACGGCAGCCGCCCGCACCCACCGAACAACCTCGCGCTCACCGGGCAACAGCAGCGCCATGGCCGTCGGATCGGCGAACCGCCCGACCGCGATCAGCCCGTCAGCGGCCGCGCGCCCCTGGCACACCTGCACCGCGGTCCGGCTGGCCGGCAGCGTCTGCGACATGGCTCCCTCCCCGTCGATCGACCGTAGCCGCGCCGCCGACGGCGGGCCGATGACGGATGTCATCAGCTCCGGAGGGCGTCGAGGTCGGCGAAGAAGTCGGGGTAGGTCTTGGCCACGCAGCCCGGGTCGAGGATCTCGATGCCGGGCGTGCGCAGGCCGAGCAGGGACAGGCTCATCGCCATGCGGTGGTCCTCGTAGGTCTCGAACGCCGTGGGCCGGGGCACGCCCGGGTTGACGGTGAAGCCGTCCTCGTCCTCCACGGCGTCGATGCCGGCCCGGCGCAGCTCGGTCACCACGGCCCGGATCCGGTCGGTCTCCTTGCCGCGGATGAAGCCGATGCCCCGGACCCGGGTCGGCGAGTCGGCGAAGACCGCGACGGCGGCCAGCGTCTGGGCCGTGTCGGAGATGTCGGCCATGTCGACGTCGACGCCGTGCAGCGGACCGGAGGCGGCCACCGTCAGCGAATCAGGCGCCCGGGTCACGGTCGCGCCCATCCGCTCCAGCACGTCGGCGAAGCGCACGTCGCCCTGCAGGCTGCCCGTGCCGAGGCCGCTCACGGTGACCCGGCCGCCCGCGACCGCGGCCGCGCCGAGGAAGTAGGAGGCCGCGCTCGCGTCGGGCTCGATGTCGTACGTGCGGGGCTGGTATGAGCCGGGGCGCACGCTCAGGCCCTCCACGGTTACGCCGAAGGCCGCCATCACCGCCTTGGTCATCTCGACATACGGCACCGAGACGAGCTCGGAGGTCAGCGACACCTCGAGCCCGTCGCGCATGAGCGGGCCGGCCATCAGCAGCCCGGAGAGGAACTGGCTGGAGATGTGGCCGCTGACGTGGACCGGGCCGCCGTGCATGGGGCCGCTCACGGCGGCCGGCAGGAAGCCGGGCTCGCCGAGCTCCTCGACCTTGGCCCCGACCTGGCGCAGCGCCTCGAGCACGGGACCGAACGGCCGGGCCCGCAGCTGAGCCGTGCCGTCGACCACCGTCCGTACGCCGGACAGGGCGGCCGCCGGCAGGATGAAGCGCGACGTCGTGCCGGACTGCCGCGCGTCGACGATGGCCTGTGGCGCCGTTGCGCGGCCGCCGACCACCGAAACCGTACGGTAAGAGGGGTCGACGGTGACGGACGCGCCCAGCGCGACCACCGCGTCCATCATGGCGCGGGTGTCGTCGGCGAACAGGGCGCCCGTGAGCGTGGACGAGCCCGGCGCGAGGGCGGCGCAGAGCAGGGCGCGGTTGGTGATGCTCTTGGAGCCCGGCGGGCGGACGACGGCGTGGAGGGGACGGCTGAGCGGCTTGACGGCGCGAGATTCGGTCACGCGCCCATTCTTGCGGGACGGGCCCCGGCCGCGCCGAAGGAATTTCCAGCCTGTGGATAACCGCCGCGATCTTGGAGCTAATGTGGATAACTCCGATGATCTTCGCCGGGCCGCCACAATGACCCGATGCGAATCAGGACAGCGCTTCCGTCCGATCTCCCGCAGCTGCAGGAGATCGAGCGCGCCGCGGGTGAGAGCTTCCGTTCCCTCGGCATGGCCGCGATCGCCGACGACGACCCGCCCCCGCTCGAGGTGCTCGCGCACTATCAGCGGGCCGGGCGGGCCTGGGTGGCCGTCGACGAGTGGGACGCCCCGATCGGCTATCTGCTGGCCCGTCCGGTCGACGGTGACGTCCACGTCGAGCAGGTGACCGTCCATCCGAGCCATCAAGGCCAAGGCGTCGGCCGGCGCCTGCTGGAGCGCGCGGAGCAGTACGCGGTGGAGGCCGGCGCGCCCGCGGTGACGCTCACGACGTTCGCCGAGGTGCCGTGGAACGCGCCGTACTACCGCCGCCGCGGGTTCGTCGTGCTGGACGCCGCCGCGCTCACCCCAGGCCTGCGGGCGGTCCGCGAGCACGAGGCGTCGATCGGGCTCGACCGCTGGCCGCGCGTCACCATGCGCCGCGCGGTCGGCCCCGGTCAGGCGCCCGGCGACGACCAGTCGCGATCGGCCGCCAGGTAGAAGCCCGGGTAGGACGGCTGGTTGTAGGTGGTCTGCTGACGGGCGACCTCGGCCCGGTACTGCGGGTCGTTCATCAGGGTGGTGAGTCTGTGGTGCGCGACCTCGGTGCTCAGGTGGATGCGGATGGCCGAGCTGTCGGCGGTGCGCAGCAGCAGCTCCTCGCGCCAGTCGCCGAGGACGTCGGCGATCAGGCCGGCGTTGCCCTTCGTGCCGTTGTTGGTCAGTGTGCCCTCGGCGGTCAGCAGGCGGCCGCGCTGCCAGTCGTCGATCGTGGGCGTCACGTCGAGGGCGCCGTTGAGGATCTGGGTGGAGCCGTCGGCCGCCCAGTGGATGCTCTGGTTGGTGCCGGGGATCGGGCCGGGCACGACCTGGCCGGTCGCGGTGTGCACGCCCAGGGCCTCGGAGCCGCCGGGCATGCTGGCCCACGACTCGAGCCCGCGCGTGCCGGGCAGCACGTCGCCGATCATGCCGCGGCCGGTGTCCCGCCCGGAGTAGGCGCCGAAGAGCACCTCGCCGGTCCGCGCGTCGCGCATGGCCATGCCGTACGGGGCGAGCGTCGCGTTCTCGTGCACGGTGAAGATCTCGAGTCCGGGGCGGTCCGGGTCGATGTCGGTCACGTGCATCGCGTCGCCGTGGCCGAGCCGTACCCGCTGGCCGGGCGCGGCGCTGCCCTCGGGGAGCGCGCCGAACGAGGAGTAGAGCAGGCTCCCGTCGTCGTCGATGGTGGCCGAGCCGTAAACGATCTCCTGCCGGCCGTCGCCGTCCACGTCGGCCGCGCTCAGCGAGTGGAAACCCTGCGTGGTCAGCGTCGCGAAATCGGGGTTGGCGCCGTCCCGCCCGTGCGGGGTGTCGTTGAAGGGATTCGTCATGGGGGTCCAGCCGCTGTCGGCGTACCAGTTCTCGGTGAGCCGCCGTCCGTCCCAGCCGTAGGCGACCAGCGTCGACCGGGTGTAATAGCCGCGGGCGAAGACGGCCGAGGGGCGGCGGCCGTCCAGGTAGGCCACGCCGGAGAGGAAGCGGTCGACCCGGTTGCCGGGCTCGATGCGTGGCATCGCGTAATCGCCCCACATCAGGCCGTCGTCGTGCCGGCCCGGTTTGTAGGGGACGGTCTGCAGCTCCCGGCCGGTCGCGCCCTCGAAGACGGTCAGGTACTCCGGGCCGTCGACGATGAAGCCCTCGAACGCCCGCAGGTTGTTGCGGGTGCTGCGGGCCGGGGCGTAGACGTCGACGAAGTAGTCGACCAGCGCGGTCGCGTCGGCCCGGCTCAGCGGATAGGTGTAACGCGGCTCAAGGCCGAACGCCTGCTCGAGGGTCGCGGGCCACCGGCCGGCCACCACCTCGGGGTGCGCGTGCCAGCCCTGGAAAAGCTCGACCAGGTGCTCGTAGTAGCCGGCCGCGCTGAGCCGGTAATCGTCGGTGTTCGCGTAGCCCGCGCGCACGTCGGCCCGGGGCATGGTGATGTAGCGCTCCGAGACGACACGGCCGTCCGGCGCGTAGCGGATGATCTTCGTGCCGGGGGCGGTCTTGAACATCATCTCGGAGCGGCCGTCGCCGTCGAAGTCGTAGACGAGGAACTGGGTGTAATGCGCGCCCGCCCGGATGTTGACGCCGAGGTCGATGCGGTGGCGCAGGGTGCCATTGAGCTCGTACGTGTCGATGTAGACCGGGCCCGTGTAGCCGGCCTGTGAGACGTCCTTCGAGTTCGAGGGGTCCCACTTGACGACGTACTCGTACTGGCCGTCACCGTCCACGTCGCCGACGCTCATGTCGTTGGCCGAGTAGGTGTAGGCCTCGCCGGCCGGGGTGACGCCGCCCGCCGGCTTGCGCAGCGGCAGGTCGTAGTAGGCGGCCTCGCCGGCCGCGGTCGCGGTCATCGACACGGTGGGCCCGGCCGCCGAGCCGGCCCGCGCGATGCGGTAACGCGCGGTCGGCGAGCCGGTGCGGTCCAGGTAGTTCGTGCTGTCGGAGACCGTCGCGATCCGGCGGCCGTCGCGGTAGACGTCGAAGGCCCCACGCTCGTGGGCGAGCAGGCGCCAGCTGAGGAAACGACCCTCGCCGGTCGACGCGACGACCAGGCCGCGATCCAGGCGCTCCATGGCCGGCCGGCCCGCGCCCACTTCGGCCGCGCCCACTTCGGCCGCGCCCGCCTGGGCCGAGGTCGCCGACAGGGCGGGGGCGGCGGTCAGGAGCAGCACTGCGACGTACGCCAAGCGTGTGGTCATGGCGGTCTCCGGGGTCAGGTAAGCGCTTACCTCGGAGAGTCTGCATCGACAAACGCCGATGGGTCAAGCTGCTACTTCACGATCCGCAGGTGCGAGCGTGACCGCTTGCCGGGCTTGGCGGCGGGGGACGGCGTCTCCTCCGGCGTGAACACCTCGTCGAGGCGGTGGCGCAACGTCTCGCGGTGATCCTCCCGGGGCGCCTCGCTGATGATGCGCGGCGCCGGGGCGTACCGCCGCTTGAGCTCTCGGACGACGGCCGTGACCAAGGCGACGGTGAGGGTGTCGCGCACGACGGCCCAGCCGGCGGTGCCGAAAGTGAAGTCGGCGGGGAACAGGACGCCCTGCAGGACCGCGCCCGACACGCCCGCGAGGGCCGACGCGCCGGCGAGGCGGCCGAGTGAGCCCTGGACGCCGTGCCAGTAAAGGGGCAGCCAGCGGTCGAGCAGCCAGGCGAACAGCACGGCCGGGAGCACCTGCGGGACCGCCTGGGTCATGCCGGCCAGCACCGTGTCCGTATCCGGCACCAGGGCCGCCAGCACCAGCATCGCGAGGGCGTCGAACCGGCGCGGTCCGTACGCGCCCTGGGCGACCAGCCAGACCGCTCCCACGGCCGCGGCGGGCCAGAACGCGCCGTCCAGGGCGTGCCCGGCGAACAGCGCCAGCAGGTAGAGCAGGGCGAACCCGGCCGAGCGGGCGCCGTAACGGGCGAGGCTCAAGGCGTACCTCCAACCGGCCCGGGGGAGGGGCCGTTCTCGCCAGGATCGGCCGCGGGCGGGCCGAGTTGAGCCTGGTGGCGAAGTTTTGTCGGACCCATCCGATACAACTACCGCACCTGTTCGTGAGGAGGATCGGTTGTGACAAGCGAGGGCGTCGCCTACGAGCGGCGCAGCGCAGCCCCAGTCATCGCGCCCGTGCGGTCGCGCAAGCTGGCCAAGGTGCCGTTCGTGGAGCTGGCCGAGGGCCGGCTGCAGGGAGTGGTCTCGAGCGGGTCGGACGTCGAGCGGGTGTACGTCTCGTCGATCACCGCGGGCGAGCACGGCCTGAGCTGCAACACCAACAACAACCGACCGTGCGGCGGCCTCGGCGGCGGTTCGCGGCCCTGCAATCATCTCAAGGGCCTGCTCGAGGCGGCCGTCGCGCAGTACGGCGTGGAGCGCGTCGCCCGCTACCTGAAAGTCGAGCCGCCCACGGGCTCGCTCGACCTGTGGCCGGTGTTGCATCCGGTCAGCGCGCCGCAGCGGGCGGCCGAGGTGTTCAGCGGCTTCCTGCGCCACCTGGCCTACCTCGAGGTGCCGCCGAGCACCGACCCGCTGCCGGAGCTGCAGTGGTTCCCCGCCGCCGGGCCGGAGGTGCGCTGATGCTGGCCGACGTCCTGCGGGCCCGCCCGGCCGGGTTCGACGAGGTCCTCGCCCTCGTCGACGGGCTCGACGACGCCCTCGTGCACGGCCTGGCCCGGCTCGACGACGATCGGGCGGCCGCGCTCGAAGCGGTCGCGGCCGCCTTCGACGGCTCGCCGCCGGCGGGCCGGGTCGGCGACGCCATCGGCAAGATCGTCGCCGGGACGGTGACCGACGAGCACCTGGCCGCCCTGGCCGGCGCCCGGGTGGCCCTGCTCGGCGCCGCCCACGACGCGCTGGTCGCCGGGTTCGACGCCGCCGCCGGCCGCACCCGCGAGCCGCGCCCGGCCCCGGGCGGGACGGCCGAGCCGACTCACCTCACCGCGGGCAGCCGGTCCTGGTTGCGCGAGCTGGCGATCGCGGGCTGGCGCGGCGTCGACCACGAGCTCGCCGCCGGCGGCGCCCAGACGGTGCAGGCCCTGCTGACCGAGCCCGCCCGGCGGCGGCTGGCCGTGCTGCTCGACGGCTTCTCGGCCGAGTTGCGGGCGGCCGCGCCGGTCGCCACCCTGCCCCGGGTGCCGGTGCGCCGCTGGGCCGACCTGTGGAGCCGGGCCCTGGTGCTCTCGCAGGACGGGTTGCCGGCCGAGCCGTCCGCGCCCGCCGACGGCCGGCTGCTGATCCTCGGCGCCGACCTGCACGAGCATCCGACCGTGTTCCGCTGCCAGGTGCACGCGCTGCTGGAGACGGGCGACGGCGTCCGGCTGGTCCGCACCAGCGTGGCCGCGGCCAAGGTCGACACCATCAGCGGCCCGTCGGCCTGGCGGCTGCTCGGCGCGTTCCCGGTCCTGCGGGCCGCGCTCGCCGAGCACCGCTCCGTCGAGGTGGCGGGCATGACGCTCACCGCCGGCGGTGACCTGATCTGGGAGGAGGAGCGGGCGACGGCGGGTGAGCCGGCCGACCCGTTCACGACCGCACGGGTCCGGCTGGCCGGGGCGGTCGCCTCCTCGACCGCCCCGCTCGACCGGCATCCGGCCGCGATCGCCGAGCCGGTCCTGCTGGAGGAGGGCGGCTTCGAGGTCGACACCGCCCGGCTGCCGGCCGCCGGGCCCCTGACGCCGGAGCTGGTCGCCTCGGCCGGGGCCTGCCTGGGGCTGCTGCGCTTCGACGGCGACCGGTGGGTGGTCCAGCCGCTCGCGGTGCGGGCGAGCGTGCGCAAGAAAGAGGTCGCCGTGCACACCGGTGACTGGGCGCTCGGCCCCACCGACGCCAAGGCGGCCAAGGCGGAGGCGGCCGCGGGCGGCGCCGTCGAGATCCTGCAGGAGCGAGCGGGAAGGCTGCTGCGCCGATGACCGCGGAGAAGCCGATGACCGCCGAGAACAGGCGACAGGTCCTCTACTGGCGGCTGCTGGCCCGTCTCTTCGATCCCGAGGAGCAGCCCACGCTCGAGGCGGCGAGCGTCGCGATCGTCGACGACCTCGGGCTGCCGGCCGCGCTGCTCGACCCCGAGAGCTCGGTCGACAACCTGGTGCAGCGCCACCCTCATCTGGCCGCCGAGCTCGACGGCCTCATGACACCCGGCCCGGACGACCGGGAGGGCGAGGTACGCCGGGCCGCGCTCGCCTCGAAGCTGTTGCTCAACGTCTTCGACACCGGCCACGGCGACGTCACCGCGGGCCGGCTCGCGCGGTGGCAGGCCGACGCCGGGTGGTTCGAGCGGGCGCTCGGGCACGAGCCGGGGCAGCTGCGCGGCCGCCCCGAGGGGAAGGTCCTGGCCGGTCTCGAGGGCGACCTGATCAAGCGGATGCGGCTGCGTGAGGTGCTGGCCGACCCGCGCCTGGCCCAGCAGCTGACACCCAGCATGTCGCTGATCGAGCAGCTGCTGCGCGACAAGAACAACCTGGACGGTGTCGCCCTGGCCAACGCCAAACGGCTGATCCGCCAGTTCGTCGACGAGGTCGCGGCCGTGCTGCGGACCCAGGTCGCCCAGGCCAGCGCGGGCACGGTCGACCGGTCGGTGCCGCCCAAGCGCGTCTACCGCAACCTCGACCTCGACCGGACGATCTGGAAGAACCTGCCCAACTGGAGCCCGGAGGACGAGCGTCTCTACGTCGACCGGCTCTTCTACCGGCAGACCGCCAAACGGGTCACCCCGGCCCGCATGATCGTGGTGGTCGACCAGTCCGGCTCGATGGTCGACTCCATGGTCAACTGCACGATCCTGGCCTCGATCTTCGCCGGTCTGCCCAAGGTCGATGTGCACCTCATCGCGTACGACACCCGGGCCCTCGACCTCACGCCGTGGGTGCACGACCCGTTCGAAGTGCTGCTGCGGACCAAGCTCGGCGGCGGCAACGACGGCCCGGTCGCGATGGCCATGGCCCGCCCCAAGATCGCCGATCCGCGCAACACCGTCATGGTGTGGATCAGCGACTTCTACGAGTTCGACCGGTCGCGGCCGCTGTTCGAGGGCATCGAGGCGGTGCACCGCTCCGGGGTGCGCTTCATCCCGGTCGGCTCGGTCAACAGCTCCGGCACCCAGAGCGTCAACCCGTGGTTCCGGCAGCGCTTCAAAGATCTCGGCACCCCCGTGATCTCCGGAAAGATCCAGAAGCTCGTCGTCGAGCTCAAGAACTTCGTGGCATAAGGAGAAACCCCATGAGCGAGATGCTGCGACCCCCGGCCGAGGTCAAGTACGCCGACGAGCTGGACTGGCTCGAGTCGATCGACGACGGGCCCAAACCGTTCTCCTGGCGCCTGAGCCCCAAGATGGTGCGCCTGTTCATCCTCGGCTCGGAGCGGGCCGACGGCCTCGACCGCGAGATCGGCCAGAAATGGTACGGCGACCGCAGTTTCGTCGAGCGGTCCATCGTCACGCTCGCCTCCGACCGCGGCCTGCTGCTCATCGGCGACCCCGGCACCGGCAAGAGCTGGCTGGCCGAGCTGCTGGCCGCCGCCATCAGCCGCAACTCCACCCTGGTCGTGCAGGGCACCGCCGGCACCACCGAGGACCACATCAAGTACTCGTGGAACGTCTCGATGGTCATCGCCCAGGGCCAGTCGCGGGCCTCGATGATCCCGTCGCCGATCATGACCGCGATGGAGGGCGGCGTCATCGGCCGCTTCGAGGAGCTGACCCGCTCGACCAGCGACGTGCAGGACGCGCTGATCTCCATCCTGTCCGAGAAGTACGTCTCGATCCCCGAGCTCGACGAGGACAACATCGTCTTCGCCCGGCCCGGCTTCTCGATCATCGCCACCGCCAACAGCCGCGACCGCGGCGTCAACGATCTCTCCTCGGCCCTCAAGCGCCGCTTCAACTTCGTGCGCATCCCGGTCGTGACCAACAAGAAGAGCGAGGCCGAGATCGTCCGGTTCCGTACGGAGGAGTTGCTGCGCCGCCACAACATCGAGCTCCAGGTGCCGCCGACCCTGCTCGACGTGCTGCTGCAGAGCTTCGCCGACCTGCGCGCGGCCGCCGGCTCGGCGGGCAGCGACGACGAGAAACTCGAGTCGGCCCTGTCCACGGCCGAGCAGATCGGCGTCCTCGAGGACGCGATCCTGCACAGCAACTTCTTCGGCGCCTCGGCGCTGACCGCCGAGACGCTCGCCGGCTCGCTGGTCGGCTCGCTCGCCCGGCGCAGCCCCGAAGACCTCGCGATCCTCAACAAGTACTGGCACGGGGTGATCGAGCCGCGCAGCAAGGAGACCGGGGGCGAGTGGACCGGCTTCCTCGAGGGCGGCCGCCAGGCGATCGCGACGCTGTCATGACCGGCCCGTTCGACCCGCTGCGGGCCCAGCTGCTGGGCGCGGCCGAGGCGATGGCCGACGGCCCGGCCGCCCTGCCGGAGATCCTGGCCGGGATGGTCGACGACGTCGAGCACGCCCTGCGGGAGCCGCTGGAGATCTTCCCGGTCTGCCATCACTCGCCGGCCTCGGCGCTGGCCATGGTGCGCCGGCTACGCGAGAAACAGCCCAAGGTGATCTACCTGGAGCTGTGCGAGGACCTGGCGCCGCTGCTGACCGAGCTGCGCAACTGCCGGCTGCCGGTGGCGCTGCAGGCCTTCGCGTCCGAGCTCGACGGCTTCCCCATGGAGTCGGCGCCGCTCAGCGTCATCGCGCCGATCACCGAGAGCTCGGCCGAGTACCAGGCCATCTCGTACGCCCTGGAGACCCCCGGGGTGGAGCTGGTGCTGGTCGACCGGTCGACGGATCACATCTTCCAGTGGGCGCCGGACGCCGAGGCCGCCAAACCGACGACCGAAGAGGACGATCTGCACGGCGACGCGGTCGGCGTCGAGATCGGTGACCTGCGGCCGCGCTTCGCCGAGCTGGAGGAGCACCTGCTGCACCACGGCCGGGTGCGGCACTGGTCGGAGTGGTGGGACCAGTTCGTCGAGCAGCCGCTGGCGGGTGCCGATCACGACACGTACAGGCAGGTCATGGTTTTGATCGGCAGTTTGTTCCGGCGCCTCGCGCCGCACGACACGCTGCGCTGGGAGAGCGATGAGGATCGCGAGCGGTACATGTGGACCCGCATCCGCGAGCATCTCGCCGCCACCGGCGCCGACCCCGCCGACTGCCTGTACGTCTGCGGGGCCTTCCACGCGGCGAGCCGGCTGCCCGAGGTCGGCTCGGCCCCGGGCACCCCCGGCTTCGCGATCAGCCCGCGGACCGGGACGAAGTGGCTCTACGGCCTGATCCCGTCCAGTCACTCGGCGATCGAGGCGCAGTTCGGGCTCGCTCCCGGTTCGGTCTCGATCGCGGCCGCGACGTGGCAGAAAGGGCTGAGCAAGTCGCGGCTCTCGCCGTTCGAGCTGGAGGGGCAGAAAGGCGGGCGCAACAAGAAGAACCGCAAGGCGCTCCCGCCGCCGGTGGCCGCGAGACCGCCGGCTGACCAGCTCACCGGCTACCTCTCCGGGCCGCCCGTGCTCGACGGGCTCGACGAGGCGGAGCTGCGCGACTGGTGCGTCGACATCGTGCGGCTCGCCCGCCGCAACGGCTACCTCGCCAGCACGGCCGACGCGATCGCCGTCTTCGAGACGTCCATCCTGCTGGCCGGGATGCGCGGGCGGGCCCGGCCCACCCCGTACGACTTCGCCGACGCCGCCGTGACCTGCATCGAGAAGGACGTCGTGCCGGGGCGGCGCGACGTGCGGCGGCTCTGCGAGATCCTGCTCGGCGGCGACCGGGTCGGGCAGGTCGGCTACGACGCGCTGCCGCCGCTGGCCCGCGACGTCTTCGACCGGCTGGCCCCGCTCGAGCTCGACCTCGAGCAGCGCACGATTAAGCGCGCGCTGCTCGACCTGACCGCCCGGCCCGAACTGGCGGCCTGCTCCCAGCTGTTGTGGATGCTGCGTTACCTCCTGCCCGACCACGCGGTCCGGCCGATCATGGGCTCGCGCCGGCTCGGCGAGAAGCACTTCCAGGAGAGCTGGGATCTCGACCTCGGCCGGCACCAGCGCACGATCATCGAGCTCGGGTACGAGGGCGTCACCGTCGAACAGGTGCTGGAGCAGCGCCTGCGCCGGGCCGCCTGGGATCAGTCGGCCACTGCGGCGGTCGCGCTCAAGGCGGTCGAGGATTCCCTGCTCTTCCTGGCCAGCCCGCGGCTCACCGACGAGCTCGGCGCCCGCGCGGTCGAGCTGCTCGCGGCCGAGCGCACGGTCGACGAGGCCCCGGTCGTGCTGCGCCGCATCCGGCGGCTGCTCGGCCACTACCGGAGCACCGCTCCGGCGCTGCCGCCCTGGTGCCAGCGGTTCGTCACCGAGGGGTACGCGCACTACTGCACCCTCCTGCCGACCGCGTTCGTCGACGATGAGACCGGTGTGCGGCAGGTCGGAGCGATGCTCGGCTTCCTGTTCGGCATGGAAAGCCTGGCCCTGTCGCTCGGCTGCGACCGGACGCAGCTCGAGCTCGCGGTCCGGCAGTCCCACCCGGAGACGCCGGCCAAGATCGCCTTGCTCTGGGCGGCGCGGCATCAGCTGGGTGCGCTGCCGATGGCCGAGCTTCGTACGCGGGTGGCGGAGCTTCTCGGCAACCCGCTGGTGGTGCCCACGGTCCCGCAGTACGTGAGCGGCTTCGTGCAGGCGCTGGAGCCGGTGCCGCGCCTGGCGCCGTTCGTGGTCGAAACCCTGTCCAAGGCCTTCGGCCGCCTGCCCGACCCGATCCTGCTGCCCTGGCTGCCCACGCTGATCACCACGCTGCGGGATCAGGCGGCCGAGCTCGTGCCGGTGCTGACCCGGGAGGCGGGCCGCACCTTCCCGGCCACCCTGCCGGCGCTCGACGGGTGGACTCCGCCGTGGGAAGCGCAACCCTCCGTCTCACGGCCGGGAGCTGCCCGGTCCGGCGCGGGGCCGGCGGCCGCTTTGCTGGCTGCGCATCCCGGCGCCACCGACGCGGTCGCCGAGTTGCTCGGCTGCCCGGGTGAGTGGTCGCCGCCCGCGGAGCCGTCACCCGCGGTTGCCGCGGCGGCTTTGCTCTCCGCCTTTCCGGAGACGGTGACAGCAGTGAAGGCCCTTATCGGCGAGCGGTGATCAGGCGACCCGGTGCGGTGGGTCAGCTGTGGGCTGGAGAGGGGAGGACGAGAGCTCCGCGGAGCGCAGCTCGATGGTGCGGGTGGCGGCGACGGCCAGGGCGATCCAGGGCGGGGCGAAGACAGGTGTGCCGTAGATGAGCCGAGGGCGCGTAGAGGGTCGGCGTAGACGGGCAGGGCTGGGCGGGCTACACCGACCAACAGGTGATCGACCTCAGGGCAACGGTAGGGCGCCACGACGATGTCCGCCTGCACGTCGACTCCGGCCGGTGCCTCCTGTAGGTGCTTGTCAATCGAAGCAGGCTGAAAGATAGTTCAGACCGCAGGTCGGCCAGCGGTTCTGGTATTCGCCCATCTCGTCGCGCATGTCCCAGACACCTTCGGCTGCGGCCTTGTCGTTGACCTCCGCTTGGACGCCAAACTTGACGTCCTCCTGATCCGCGGTCAAGATGCCGCCGCAGATATATCCATTGCGTACGAGGGCGCCGTAGCTATTCTCTGCATCGACGGCTCCGAAAACCATGAACGAATCCGGCTTGCTGTTGCCGAACATCAGAGTCTCATCCGAGTATTGCGCCGTTGCGGGGGCCTTCAGGGAGTACCCAAGAGTGCGGTGGCAGGCTGCGAGTGCGGCTGCCTTGGCGCGAGCGGGGCGGTCAACGTCCTTCTCATGCTCCCGGTAGACGAAGGAGCCGGCCGCACCGACGATGGTGAGCAGGGTGGCCAAGAGGCTGACAAGGAGGTAACGGGGACGGCCCCTGGTCTTCTCGCCTAGCAGTGGCAGCGAACCCGAGATCCGTGGCGGAGGAACCAAGTTAAGTTGCGTTTTGGTGGTTGCCGAACGGGTCGTTGATTCCGACGTTGCGGTGGGGGAAGGTAACTGGGCAGGGGATGTGGGTCGGACGAAGTCGGCCCACTGCCGGCCGTCCCACCAACGCATTGCGGAAGCGTCGCTGGGATCGGCGTACCAGCCCGGCGGCGTCTGATTGATCTCGGTGGCAGCGTGTCGCGGTGCCAGAGACGACGCAGGAAGCATTGCCGTCTCGTCGGCGATGAGCGACTCGATTTCGGCCATGGTGAGGTCGAATCGAGCGGCGATCGATTCCACGGCTTCACCATTGGCGTAAGCGGCTATGACGGCGTCGCCATGTGTCGCTGTCGTGCCCGGAGCATCACTCATGAGGAACCTTCATGACTGGGGGTTTGTTGCTCCAACTATCGGGTCCGACCCCGCCGTCGTTTAGAGGTCGCGCCGAAAACCAGACGGAGCGGGGTCCCCTACAACGAGCTGGGAGCGGATCGATCTGCCGGAGTAGTAGCCAGAGTTCACTAGCCTGATCCCTTGTCGTCACCCGATTCGGCCACCGCACGGGTTCGCGACCTTCATTTTTGAGGGGAGGGTCGACTGACAGGCTGCGCCGCTCGCGAACCCGCCGCGTCGGGCCGGTCGAAGGGCACCCTCGCGGGCGGTCGACGTTCGCGGCGGGCCGTGTCCGGCCGATCAGTTGATCACTTCCGGTTGTTGTGTCAGACCTGAGGCGCGGGAGCTGACTGACAAGGCGTGGCGGTGACCGAGCTGTTGTTGCGGAACCAGAAGCTCACGGTCTCCGTCTCCAAGCATCCTGCGGCAACGATCAGCGGCTCGAGGGTTCCGGCGGAGCCGTTCGCCTGAGGCAGGTGCCTCGGCAAACCGGCGAGAGCGGGCTTGACGCTGTTCCTCGGTGATCAGGTGGATGTATCCGGCGGCCTTCGCCAGCCAGCGACCTTTGGGAACGTCAGTGCTGAAGTCCACTTGCGTGACGCCCCCTCCCTGGCCAGCTCCGAGTCGATGTAGAGCCACCGGGCCGGCACCTCCACGGCGTCAGAGCGGTCGTGCGGGGCTGCGGGTGTCCCGCCGAGGGGCGGGTCAGCTGTGGGCGGGGGAGGGGAGGACGAGGGTTCCGCGGAGGGCGGCTCCGGTGGTGCGGGTGGCGACGACGGCCCAGGCGGTGAGGAGGGCGGCGTAAAGGACGGTGGCGGCTGCGGCGAGCATGGTTGAGCCGGTGTGGGCGGCCAGGGCTGAGGTTCCGGTCACGCAGGTGCCGACCGGGAAGGTGAAGGACCACCAGGTCAGGGTGAAGGGGAGGTGGCTGCGGGCGGTGCGGATGGTGATGGCCGCGGCCAGGGCGATCCAGAGCAGGGCGAAGCCGAGTACTGGTATGCCGTAGATGAGGCCCAGGGCGCGTAGCGGGTCCGCGTAGGACGGGGGCAGGGCCAGGTGGGCCACGCCGCCCAGCAGGTTGGCGGCGGTGATCGATTGGCCCAGCGGGCCCAGGACGATCCAGAGGGTCGGGACCAGGCGGGCGGGGCCTACGTCGCCGGTGGTGAGGCGCTGCCAGATCTGGGGGATCACCAGGAATGACGCGATCAGGCTGAGGCCGAACATGGCGTAGCAGGCCACCAGCAGGGTGAGCCGGGGTTGGCCTTCGGGGAGGTACGGGAGGAGGAGCGCGCCGGTTGAGGCGGAGACCATCGGCGGGACCACGGGCATCAGCCAGCCGCCGAAGGCTGCGCGCTCGGTGTTGTCGTGGCGGGTGAACTGAAGGTAGGGAATGGCGATGGCGGTGAGCAGGCCGCCGATCGTGCCTGCGGTCCAGAGCGTCCAGTCCACGGCGAGGGCGGCCGTCTCGCCGATCACGTCGCGGCCGGCCAGCAAGGTGGCGGCGCCTACGGTCATGAGCGCCATCGGGGGTGCGCCGTAGAAGTGGGCCATGACGGGGTCGAGGTGGTGCCGCCGCGCGGTCCGGGGGTGGCGTCGCCAGTGCAGCACCGTCGCCACCGAGACGGCGATCAACAAGACGACCGCCAGCGCCCAGGAGGCCACCCCGAGCAGCCGCAGCCCTGGCAGATGCACCGGCAGGGACACGGCCGCCGTCGCCACGATCCCGGTCCCCATCACCGACGCGAACCAGTTCGGCCCGAAGTTCGCCACCAGCACCCCGAGTGGCCCGCTCGCGATGAGACCACTCGCCGTGTTCCGCGTTGCGGTGGGGGCGCTCGTGGTGGCCGGAGTTGCGGTGGGGGCGCTCGTGGTGGCGGCGGCCGCCGGGGGTGCTGTGGTGGTCGGGACGGTCATGGCTCTACGGTCGCCGGGGTTGTGGGTGGGCGGTAGGTGGGCTGATCTTGTGGGGTCACAAGACGAAGTTGTAGGGGGTTACTATCTGACGTTGTGGTGCTCAGTGCGCGTATGCCTGATCTGGCGGCTCTCGAAGTGTTTCTCGCGGTGGCTCGAACCGGGAGTCTGAGCGCGGCGGCGCGGGAAGTGGGGGTCTCCCAGCAGGCGGTGTCGGCGCGGCTGGCGGCGTTGGAGGGGCAGACCGGGATCCGGCTGGCGACCCGGACGACGCGAGGGGCCGAGCTGACGCCGGCGGGGGTGGTGGTGGCGCAGTGGGCTGATCGGCTACTGACGCTTGCCCACGAGATCGACACCGGGTTGGGGTCGCTGCGGGAGGACAACCGGAGCCGGATTCGGGTCAGCGCCAGCCTTACGGTGGCCGAGCAGCTGCTGCCGAGCTGGCTCGTCAGCCTGCAAGCCGACGCCGAGCGCCGGAGCGAGACCCCTGTCCAGGTCGTGCTCACCGCCACCAACAGCGACACTGTGATCGAACAGGTTCGTTCCGGCTCGGCCGACCTCGGATTCGTCGAGGGGCCGACCACCCCGAGAGGGCTGCGCAGCCGGGTGGTCGCCCATGACGACCTGGTCCTCGTCGTCCCGCCCACGCACCGCTGGGCCCGCCGGCCCGACGGCATCGACGCCGCCGAGCTGGGGGAGACGCCTCTGGTCACCCGGGAGGCCGGCTCCGGCACCCGCGACTTCCTGACCGCGGCCCTGACCAAGGCCCTCGGGAAGGACTACCACCCCGCCCACCCGGCCTTGGAGCTCTCCACCTCCGCCGCCGTGCGGGCGGCCGTCCTGGCCGGCGCCGGGCCTGCCGCGCTGAGCCGCCTGGCCGTGGCCGACGACCTCCGTGCCGGTCGCCTCCGCCACATCCCGGTGAACGGCCTCGCCCTGCACCGTCCCCTCCGAGCCATCTGGCAGGGCCCCCGAACCCCACCCGCCGGCGGCGTCCGCGCCCTCCTGGCCCACATCGGCGCCCTCCCACAAGAATCGCCGTCGACGCCCGCGTGAAGATGCCCGCGTGAAGATGCCCGCGTGAAGATGCCCGCGTGAAGATGCCCGCGTGAAGATGCCCGCGTGAAGATGCCCGCGGGCGAGCGGGGCGGGCCAGTAAGGGCAGATGACGCCGGCCACGGAGGCCAGGTTGGCGCGCTGGCGGAGGCGGTAGAACTCGCCGATGGCGGCGACCTGGGCGACGGCGGCCTTGAGGTGGAGGAGGCGGCCGACCCGCTTCTCGCAAGCATCGACGAGGCTCACGTGTTCGGGAAGTGCGGACTGCTGGGCGCGCTGAATGGCGCACGACAGCGCCTCCAGGGTGGCCTCCTCGACGAGGATGGCCGTGCGGAGCCCTTTCAAGGTGTTCACTCCGCACGGAAGGTAGAGGTCTTGCTGCAATTGGACCGTTTCACGCCAGTCGTGCAGCGGGTTCTTCCAGTACCTGACCCGCCCGGGGCGAGCGTCCTGCACATCCGCGAAGGACACAGCGCTGGGCTGCAGCACCCAGAGGAGCAAGAGCAGGGTGATCGACAGAAGTACGAGGCCGAGAGCGCCGAGCAGGCCCGCCGGCCAGCTGAACGAGGCCTGGCCCAGATCGCCCAACGGTGAGGTGCCGAGCAGCAGGGCCAGGGCCGCGCCGAGGACCGTGGACATCCACTTGGCCGACTCGCGCAGGCGCTCGCCGAGCCGGTCCCAGTGTTCCCACGCCTCGGCCAGCGGGGTGGCGCGGTGTTTGCTGTTCGCGTCGGGGCTCGGTGACCAGGTGGGCCAGATCGCGTCCTCGGGCTCCCAGTCGGGATCGTCCTCGGGCCACGGTTGGAGATCTTCCTTCTTCTTGGTGGGGCCGAAGCGGATGTCCCGGCTGACGACGCCGTCCGCGGGCGTGACCACGACGTACCAGTACGTCGCCTTGCCGTCGGCGGAGAGCGAGCGGTGCCCCGCTGATCAGACAACCTGGAAGTCAGTTGTGGACCATGGCCAGGGCGGCGATGACGAAGCAGAGGCCGATGGCGGCGCAGACCACGCCGATGGTGGTGGCGAGGGCGCTGCGGCGCCGGAGGCGGTAGAACTCGCCGATGGCTGCCACCTCGGCTACGGCGCCCTTGAGATCGCGGAGGCGGGCTACGCGGGCCTCGCACGCCTTGAGGAGGATCTTGTGGGTGGGGGCGCCGGCGGTGGCGCCGCGCTGGATGGCGCAGGCCAGGGCCTCCAGGGTGGCGCCCTCGACGATGATGGCGTGGCGCAGGCCGCGGAGGGTGTTGACGCCGCAGGGCAGGTAGAGGTCCTGCTGGCGTTCGACCGTGCAACGCCAGCTGACCAAGGGGTTGTGGCGGCCGGCGGCGTTCTGGACCTGGGCGAACGACACCGCGCTCGGGCGCAGCACCCAGAGCAGTAGAAGCAGGGTCGCTGACATCAGGATCAGGCCGGCCACGCCGCACAGGGCGGCCGGCCAGGTGAACCTGGCCTGGCCCAGGTCGCCCAGCGGGGAGGTGCCCAGCAGCAGGGCCAGGGCGGCGCCGGCGACGGTCGACATCCACTTGGCCGACTCGCGGAGCCGGTCGCCGAGGCGGCTCCAGTGCTCGCCGGCCTCGGCCAGCGGCGTGGGACGGCGCTCGCCGTCGACGTCGGGGCTGGGGGACCAGGCGGGCCAGATCACCGACTCGGGCTCCCAGTCGAGCTCGGCCGTGCCGGTCGGCCACTCGGGCAGGTCGTGCTTGTCGCGGCCGTGGAAGATCCGCCGTTCGATCACGCCGTCGGCCGGGCTGACCACGACCTTCCAGTACACCGGCTGGCCGCCGTCGGTGATGGAGCGGTGCAGGTGCTCCCCGCTCAGCAGCCGGGCCTGCGTGTCCGTGGTCATGACCCACCGTCACCCCGGGCCCGGCCGCCGCGCAGGCGGTTCGGGAAACTTGTACTCCACCTCGGGGCGACCCGGGCCGCCGTAGCGGGGGCTGCGGGCGACCTGACCGGTTTCGGCCAGGTGTTCCAGGTAGCGGCGGGCGGTCACCCGGGAGGCGCCCATCCGGGCTGCCACCTCGGCCGCAGAGAGGCCGGTGGTGTGGTCGGCCGCGCGCAGCACACCCAGGACGAGGTCGAGGGTGCCCTGGTCGAGGCCCTTGGGCAGGCCGGCCGGGGACGGGCCATGCAGGGAGGCCAGGGCGCGGTCGATCTCGTGCTGGGCCGCGACCGGGGACGTTCCCTGCACCTGGCTGCGATAACGGGCGTACGCCAGCAGTTTCTCCCGGAACGCGGCGTAGGTGAACGGCTTGAGCAGGTAGTGCGTCACGCCGAGGGAGACGGCCGAGCGCACCACCGCCAGATCGCGGGCGGAGGTCACCACCAGCACGTCGGTGCCGATGCCGGCGCCGCGCAGGGACCGGCACAGATCGAGGCCGAACATGTCGGGCAGGTGCAGATCGAGCAGGATCAGGTCGACCGGAACTGATCGCAGCACGGCCATCGCCCGCTGCCCGGTCGGCGCGACACCGGCAACGTCAAAACCGTCGATCCTCTGGACGTACGCGGCGTGCGCCTCCGCGATCAGCGGCTCGTCCTCCACCACGAGGACCCGGATGGCAGTCACGGCGCCACCGGGAGGCGCACGGTGATGGTCGCGCCGTCCACCTCGATGGCGCCGCCGTGCCGCTCGGTCACCTGGCGGACAAGCGACAGGCCGATGCCGCGCCCCTGCGCCTTGGTCGACCAGCCCCGTTCGAACGCACCGGCCGGGATGCCGGGCCCGCTGTCGCTGACCCGGACCACGACCGCGCCGTCGAGATCGGTCACGAGCACGGTCACTTTGCGGGGTGGATCGGTGCCGGCGACCGCCTCCAGCGCGTTGTCGACCAGGTTGCCGACCACGGTCAGCAGGTCGCGGCTGGGCAGCCGGCTGCCCTCGATCCGCGACTGTTCGTCGACGGCCAGCTCCACCCCGCGCTCGCCGGCCTGGGCCGATTTGCCTAGCAACAACGCCGCCAGCGCGGGCTCGTCGAGCGAGCCGACCACGCGGTCGGTCAGCTGCTGGGCCACCGCCAGCTCCGCCGTGGCCAGGTCAACTGCCTCGGCCGTACGCCCGAGCTCGATCAGGGTGAGAACGGTGTGCAGCCGATTGGCCGCCTCGTGGGCTTGCGCTTGGAGGGCTTCGGTCAGGCCGCGTACGGAATCCAGCTCGCCCGTCAGCGCACGCAGCTCGGTGTGGTCGCGCAGGGTCAGTACGGTGCCGATGGTCTGCCCCTCCGACTGGATGACGCGCTGGTTGGCCACCAGGACGCGGTCGCCGGCGAGCACGGGCGCGTCGGCCACCGCGGTCCGGGCGGCGATCAGGTCGCGTACCTCCGCCGGAAGGTCGTCGCCGAGCAGGCGCCGCCCCTCGTCGTTGATCAGCGTCACGCGCCCTCCCCGGTCGGCCACCACGAGCCCCTCGCGTACGGAGTGGAGCACGGCGTCGTGGTACTCGTACATCCGGGTCATCTCGGCCGGGCCCAGGCCGTGTGTCTGCCGGCGCAGGCGGCGGCTGAGCAGCCAGCTTCCGGCCGCGGCGAGGAGAAGCGCCAATGCGGTCGGGACGGCCACCGCGGGCGTACGGGCCAGCAGCTTCTGATCCAAAGCCTTGGTGGTGATGCCGACCGAGACCAGGGCGACCACCTTCTGGTTGTCGTCTTTGACCGGGACGACGGTGCGGACCGACTCGCCGAGGGTGCCGACGCTGGTCTCGACGACCGTGCCGCCGGCCAGGGCGCCGTCGATCGACCCGATGAAGGGCCGGCCGATCAGCGAAGGGGTGGTGTGCGTGTAGCGGGTCCGGTCGGGCGCCATGATGACGATGAAGTTGGTGTCGGTCGCGGTGCGGACGCTCTCGGTGTACGGCTGCAGGACCACCGTCGGGTTCGGACGCTGTACGGCCTCGATGACCATGGGGGAGCGGGCCACCGTCTCGGCGATGTCGGTGACGTCGTCGATGGCGGCCTGCTCGGCGTCGTCGAGCACGATGAGCACGGTGCCGGCCGTGCCGATCGCGACCAGGGTGGTCACGACCAGCACCTGCAGCACGAACAACTGGCGGGCGATGCTCCACCGCTTTGCTATCGGCATGTTGCGGTCCTGGAACTCGGCGGTAAACAGAATGAACGCAATGATGCCCCCGGGGTGAGACGCGGGCCACATTCTCTGGCATGGCAACCGAGAGCCCTACCCCGCGGGTCAGACGGGACCAAACGCACTATCTGTATGTGGCGGTGATCGTCGCCGTCGTGGCCGGCATCGCCGTCGGTCTGCTCGCGCCCGACTTCGCGGTCGAGCTCAAACCGGTCGGCACCGCCTTCGTGAACCTGATCAAGATGATGATCGCGCCGGTCATCTTCTGCACCATCGTGCTGGGCGTGGGCTCGATCCGGCAGGCGGCCAAGGTGGGCCGGGTCGGCGGTCTGGCCCTCGGATACTTCCTGCTCATGTCGACCGTCGCGCTCGCCATCGGCCTGGTCGTGGGCAACATCATCCACCCCGGGGCCGGGCTGCACCTGGACGCGTCGCTGGCCGAGGCCGGTCAGAAGGCGGCCGGGGACGCGCCCAAGGAGGGCCTGGACGACTTCGTCCTCGGCATCATCCCGACCAGCCTGCTCTCGTCGCTGACCCAGGGTGAGGTGCTGCAGACACTGCTCGTGGCGCTGCTGGTCGGCTTTGCCGTGCAGGCGCTCGGCCCCCGCGGCGAGCCGGTGCTGCGGGCCATCGAGGTGATCCAGCGGCTCGTCTTCAAGATCCTCGCCATGATCATGTGGCTGGCCCCGATCGGCGCCTTCGGCGCGATGGCGGCGGTGGTCGGCGCGACCGGCGTGGACGCGCTGAAGAGCCTGGCCCAGATCATGCTCGGGTTCTACGTCACCTGCGCGATCTTCGTCTTCGTGGTGCTCGCGCTGATCCTGTGGACCTTCGCCAAGGTGAACATCTTCTCGCTGCTCAAGTACCTCGGGCGCGAGTTCCTGCTGATCCTGTCGACCTCGTCGTCGGAGTCGGCGCTGCCGCGGCTGATCGCCAAGATGGAGCACCTGGGTGTGAGCAAGCCGGTCGTCGGCATCACGGTGCCGACCGGGTACTCGTTCAACCTGGACGGCACGGCGATCTATCTGACGATGGCGTCGCTGTTCATCGCCGAGGCGATGGGCGACCCGCTGTCCGTGGGTGAGCAGATCTCGCTGCTGGTCTTCATGATCATCGCGTCCAAGGGGGCGGCCGGCATCACCGGGGCCGGGCTGGCCACGCTGGCGGGTGGGCTGCAGAGCCATCGGCCGGACCTGGTCGACGGGGTGGGCCTGATCGTCGGAATCGACCGGTTCATGTCGGAGGCGCGGGCCCTGACCAACTTCGCCGGGAACGCGGTGGCGACCGTGCTCATCGGCACCTGGACCGGGGAGATCGACCGGGAGAAGACCTCCGCCGTGCTGGCCGGGCGGGACCCGTTCGACGAGGCCACGATGCTCGACGACGGGCCGCCCCAGGAAGCCGTGCCGGCGGGTGCGGCGGCCGCGTCGGCCGCTCCGCCTTCCGTGCCGAAGGCCTGAGCGCCGCCTTGCTCGGCGGCCCGGCCTCCCGCCCCCGGAGGCCGGGCCGCCCCGCGCCGGCGGGTCGGTCGTGTCGGCGTACACCCTGGTCTATGGCCTTTGGGGTTGGCTGGAAAGGGCTGAGTAGCATGATCGGGTGCTTTCCCCGGGGACCTTGCTCAGCGAGCGCTACGAACTGACCGAACGCATCGCCGCCGGAGGCATGGGTGAGGTCTGGCGCGGGACCGACCTCATGCTGCATCGCGCCATCGCGGTCAAGGTCGTGCTGCCCGGGCTGATGGCCGACCCGGAGTTCCTGACCCGGTTCCGCTCCGAGGCCCGGATGATGGCGGCGCTGCGCCACCCCGGCATCGTGCAGGTCTACGACTACGGCGAGAACGCCACCGTCGGCGGCGGCCGCATGGACTACATGGTCATGGAGTTCATCGAGGGCACGCCGCTGGCCAAGCAGATCCAGCAGGCCGGGCGGCTCAGCCCGGCCGAGACCATGCGGATCGTGGCCCAGGTGGCCGACGCGCTGCAGGTCGCCCACGACGCGGGCATCGTCCACCGGGACGTGAAACCGGCGAACCTCCTGGTCCGGCCCAACGGCGCCCTCGTGCTGGTCGACTTCGGCGTGGCCCGCTCGACCCAGGTGACCGGCATCACCAGCACCAACGTGGTGCTGGGTTCGGCCAATTACATGGCGCCGGAGCAGGCCGAGGGGCACCCCGTCTCCGGGCTGACCGACGTGTACGCGCTGGGCGCGGTCGCTTATTGCTGCCTGACCGGGCGCCCGCCGTATGTCGGGGAGAACCCGCTGCAGGTGCTGGCCCAGCTCGTCTACGGCGAGCTGCCGCCGCTGCCGCCGGACGTGCCGCCGGCGGTGGCCGCGCTGGTCACCCGGGCGCTGGCCAAGAACCCGCAGCACCGGTTCCCGAGCGCGGCCGCGATGGCCCAGGCTGCTCGGGGGGCGGGGCGGCCGGGGGCTCCGGCTCCTCAGCAGCGTCCGGGTGGGCCGGGGAACTCGGGCGCCTTTCCGCCGGCGGGGGCCGCTTCCGGCGGGTACCCGCCGACTGGACGTAACCCTGGAACCGGGTCGTATCCCCCCGGTCGCTCGCAAACCGGATATGGCGCGCGCCCGGCGGGGGCGGCCGCTGTGGGTGGGACCGCGCCCTATCCGTCCGGGACCGGGCAGTATCCGGGTGGCACCGCCCAGTACCCGGGTGGCACCGCTCCGTATCCGTCGGGTGGCTCCTCCTATCCGTCCGGCAGCGCGTCGGTCCCGTCGTCCGGCTTCGCCGCCGGTGCTGCCTCCGTCTCGCCGCCTTCTTACGGCTCAGCGTCGGGAGCCGGCGGCAGCTACGGCTCGGGGTCAGGGGCCAGCGGAAGCTACGGCTCGGCCTCCGTCTCCGGCGGCGGCTACGGCAACCGCCCGCCCGCGTCCGTTGTCACGGGCGGCTACGAGGGCGGTGGCAGCGGCGGCAGCAGTGGCGGCAGCGGCTCGGCGCCGGCGACCAAGAAGCGCACCACGGTCATCGCGCTCGCCATCGCCGCCGTCGTGCTCGGCGTGGTCGCGGTGACCTTCGCGATCGTCAACCAGGGCTCGGGCACCCCCGATCCCACCGGCCAGGACACGGCGGCCGGCGCCCTCGACCCCAGCCCCGGCCCCACCGGCGCCCCGGCCGAGGAAGAGGCCACCAAGCCGTCCAAGAAACCCAAGCCGACCAAGACGAAGACCACCAAACCGGCCGACCCGACCACCGAGCCGGCCGAGGACGAGACCGAGCCGGCCGAGGACGAGACCCCGGCCAACGGCGGCACCAACCCGTTCACCGCGCCCCAGCTCTGCGGCGACGGCTACCAGATCATCGACACCGCCACCCTGAGCGGCAACGCCGGCACGGTCGGCCGGGTCTACCTGCTCCAGGGCGACGAGGGCAAGAACTGCGTCGTCACGCTGCGCAGCAGCGATCTGGCCGAGAAGGCCGACGCCTCGGCCTTCCTCGAGGTGCAGGGCAAGAACCGCGACTCCCAGGGCGGCGAGGTCGACTACTACGCCGGCCCGGTCAAGGCCGCGGCCGACAAGACCTGCATCATCTGGGGCGGCTCGATCGACGACTTCTCCTACGAGAGCAAGCCGACGCACTGCGGCTGACCGATCAGGACAGCACGGGGAACAGGTCGGTCGAGGCCCGGCCGGTGGCGGCCTCGATGAAGTCGATCGGGGGCGCGATCTGGGCCAGGACACCCGCCGAGTGCTCCAAGCTCTCGGCGGGGACGTCCGGCTCCAGATCAAGAGCACGCTGTACGTCGAGCAGGTGCACCGTGGTCTCGAGGATGCCGATGCTGACGATCTCGTCGAGCGGCATCACGGCCCGGCCGAAGTAGCTGATATGGACCGGGCCGAGCTTGCGGGCGGCCTCGATCGCGGCCGGGCCGATGGCGGCGAACTGGGAGACCATCTGCTCCACCGTGTACTTCGCGGAATCCTCGCGGCCCGCCTTGGCGACGTGGCTGCGCATCGTGTTGGCCACGCCGTCGGGGGCGTTGAACTCGGCCATCAGCGCCGCGGCGGAGGCGTGGGTGGGCGGGGAGTCGGTCACGCCGCGCTCCACCAGCACGGCGAAGCCGAACGGCCACTGCGCGGCATGCGCCCATAGATGCCGCACGGTCCAGTCGTCGAGGCGGGTGGGCCGGTCCCAGTCGGCGTCGTCCATGGCGCGCCCGGTCGCCGCCCAGGCCGACCAGAGCGCGTCCAGCGTGGTCAGCCGATCATCGATGGTCATGTCTGGACTCTACTGAGACCGCGGTCACAGCGATGACCCGCCGCCCGGAGTGGGCGGCGGGTCGGTACCGGGATGCTGCTGCGTCAGGCGGCCGGCGGGGCGGCCTCGACGGTCGCGGCGGCCGTCTCGACGGTCGCCGAATCCGTGCCGCCGGCCGTCACCGCGGCGGCGGTGGCCTCGTCGCCGATGGTGGCCCCGGCGCCGGTCTCCGTCGCGGTGGCGTCGGTGGCGGCGGGCGCGGTGGCAGCCGTCTCATCGGTGCCGGCACCAGCGGCGGCCTCGGTGGCGGCGCCGGTGGTGTCGGTGGTCGCGCCAGTGGCGTCGGTGGCGCCGGTCGTGTCGGTCGCACCGGTAGCGTCGGTGGCCGCGGTCGCGCCGGTGGTGTCGGTGGCCGCGGTCGCGCCGGTGGTGTCGGTGGTCGCGCCGGCAGCGTCCGTGGCCGCGGTCGCCCCAGTGGTCGCGCCGGTCGCGCCAGTAGCGTCGGCAGCACCAGTGGCGTCGGTGGCCCCGGTGGTGTCGGCGGCGCCGGTGGTGTCGGCGGCGCCGGTCGCTTCGGTGGCACCGGTCGCGCCAGTGGTACCGGTAGCGTCGGTGGCGCCCGTGGTGTCGGTGGCTGCGCCGGTCGTGCCGGTGGTGTCGGTGGCGCCAGTCGCGCCGGTCGCGCCCGTGGTCGCGGTCGCGTCAGCTGCGTCCGTAGCGTCGGTGGCTGCGGCCGCGCCCGTGTCGGTGGCCGCGCCGGTCGCACCCGTAGTGTCGGTCGCGCCGGTCGCACCCGTGGTGTCGGTCGCGCCCGTAGCGCCGGTGGTGTCGGTGGCTCCACCGGTCGCGCCGGTGGTGTCGGTGGCCGCCCCCGTGGCGTCCGTGGTCCCCGTGGCACCCGTGTCGGTGGCGGCGCCGGTCGAGCCCGTCGTGTCGGTGGCCGCGCCGGTCGTGCCCGCGCCGGTGGTCGCCGTGCCGGCGGTGTTCGCGCCCGAGGCGGTCGCACCCGCCTGCGGTCCGCCGGGCTGGCCGGCCTGCGCGCCCGACCAGGGGGCGCCGCCGCCCAGGGCCGACGGCCAGCCGGCGAAGCTGTCGAGGCCGGGCAGGCCGTCGAGGGTGAAAATGGCGATCACGATGCCGGAGAGGCCGCTCCGATGTTCGGGAGGCGGGGCGTAGGCGCCGGCCGCGCTGGCTGTCGGGTCGTCGGGCTCGTTGGCGAGTGCGCCCTGCGCGGGGCCCAGCGCCATGGCCGCACCGGTGAACAGGCCCATGCCGGCCAGGGCCAGGCGGCGGCTTGTGTTACGCATTTCTTTTCCTCCCGGGTATTTGTTTTCGACCCGGTCAGCTCAACATAGTCGGCGCATTGAATTACGGCGCTCGAACGGATTAGGCGTAAGTTTTTCCTGGGGCCGGTGACACCATTGGTAAAACCAGGAATTGACAGGTTACTCCCCGTTAATCGGGGGTATCCGGGCTCTTCAGGCCGCCGGCAGCTGCTCCACGAACGCCCCGCATTCCTCCACGTCGTCCCCGCCGCGCCTTTTCGCGCGGTACATGGCGGCGTCGGCCAGTCGCACGATCTGCAGCAGGTCGCGGGCCGGCCCACCGGCCACCCCGATGCTCAATGTGGCCGGGCAATCGGGCAGCGCGCGCACCGCGTGCACCATTCTCAGACCCATTTCGTACGCCGTGGAGGTGTCCAGACCGGGCAGCAGAACCGCGAACTCGTCGCCGCCGAGGCGGGCCACGAAGTCCTGGTCGCGGACGTTGGCGGTCAGGGTCGTGGCGATCGCCCGCAGCGCCGCGTCGCCCGCCTCGTGCCCGGCCGTGTCGTTGATCTGCTTGAACTTGTCGGTGTCGATGACCAGGACCGCCACGTCGCCGTCCTGGGTGCGCCGGACCGTCTCGTCGAAGGCGCGCCGGTTGGCGATGCCGGTCAGCGCGTCCAGGCCGGCCGCCCGGGCCGCCTGTTCGTGGCTGCGGCGCAGCGAGTCGAGCGACTTCATCGTGGTGAACGAGTGCAGGGTGCGCTGGCGTTGCTGCCACAGGGCGGCGGCCAGGGTGGCGCCGTAGGCGAGGGCGGCCTTGGCGTCGGCCGAGCCGTGGGCGGCCAGCATCAGCGCGTGGGTGTGGTGGGTGGCCGAGGTGATCAGCACGCCGGCGTCCGGCGGCACGGCGGCGACGGCCCGCCCGATCACGTCCAGGGCCTCGTCGAGGCGCCCGGTGCGGCGCAGCGCCACGGCGTGGAAGGGCTCGCAGAACGCGACGACGAGCGGGCTCATTCCGTACCCCTGCAGTCGCTTTTGATGGTGGTCGATCTCGACGGCGGCGGTGGCGGGGTCGTGCCGGTCGGCCTTGGCGCAGGCCGCGGCGAGCAGGGCGTAGCTGCGCCACACATCGGCCGACGGCCCGCTGACCTCGGCCGCGGCCTGCACGGCGTACCCCTCGGCCTGGGCCGTGTGGATCTCGGCCTGGTCGGTCTGGCCGACCTGGTACAGCTCGAGGGCCCAGTGCAGGTGCAGCTCGGCCAGGTTGATCAGCCACATGGAGCGCTTGCCGCTCTGGCTCTCGTCGGTGGAGCAGATGTCGTACGCGGCCTCGTAGTGCGGGCCGACCAGCTCGTACAGGCGCAGTTCCATCAGGGCGAACGCGATGGCCACCCGGGCGTGGACGGCCGCCACCGGCTCGGTCTCGGTGACCGCGTACGTCTCGGCGGCGACCAGGTCGCGCATGACGCTGTCGAGGTCGTACTCGACGGCGTGGGTCTCGCCGAGCCGGGCCCGCTGGGAGGCGCGGGTGCCGAGGGCGCAGGCCCGCCAGCCCGGGCTGTCCTCGCGTTCGGCGGCCACCAGCATGTCCTCGAGCGCCTGCTCGGCGGAGGCCTGGTCGCCCAGCACGTCCAGCGACACGGCCCGTACGAAGTGCAGGCAGGCCCGGTCGCCGACCTCGAGCAGCAGCGCACCGGCGCGTTCCAGCGCCTCGTGCGCGCCGCCCGCCTGCGCCTCCTCGAGCAGGCGCATGGCCTCTCGTGTGACGTCGTCCATCGGCCCTCCCTGACGGAGTTAATCGGCAACCGGTGGGCAACCTGAGGGTTTCCTGTAGCTATTGAAGATCGCTGATATAGCCCCTAGGTTCTCCAGAACGGGGAACGATGGCCCACGACGCCGCCGTCCTCGCCCGACGAGGAGGAGACCCATGGACAGATCGGTTACCCGCCGCCGGATGCTGACCGTCGCGCTCGGCGGCGCGGCCACCGTGGCCCTGCCGGCCCCCGCCTGGGCCGTCACCGGCCAGCGGCCCGGCGCGGCCCGCCCGCCGGCCCTGACCGGCCACGACCTCCAGGTCGCCCGGCGCGTGTCGGCCGAGCGGGCCCTGCAACACCTGAAGGTGCTCTCGGTCGACATGGGCCCGCGCATCGGCGGCACCCGCTCCGAGAAGATCGCCGCCGACTACATCGCCCGGGTGCTGGACCGGCTCGGCTACGACGTGACGCTGCAGCCGTTCCCGGTCGCCGACAAGTTCCTGGCCCAGCTCGACTCGCCCAGTGGTCTCCCGCGCGACCTGAACTGGCAGGCCGGCGCCTCGGCCAACGGCGGCCTGGACACCCGGGTGCGGGGCACGGTGGTCGACGTCGGCGCGGGCGCCGCCGACAGCTACCCGGCCGACGTCACCGGCAAGATCGTCCTGATCGACTACGTCGCGGCCGACCGCGACGCGCAGGTCGCCACCGCGGTCGCCAAGGGGGCCGCGGCCGTCATCTTCCTGCCGGTCGACCTGGTCGAGCCGCGCCGGGCTTCGGCCTTCAGCCCGGTGCTGGCCGCCCCGGTCGCCATCCCGGTGGTCGGCGTCGCCCAGGCCCAGAAGCACCGCCTGCGGGCGCTGCTGGCCAAGCGTCGGCTCGTGCTGACCCTCACCACGCGAGCCCACCGCAACCTCACCTCGCACAACGTCATCGCGGACGCCCCGCGCCGCCGCCCCACCGGCACCGAGCCGGTCGTCATGGTCAGCGCCCACTACGACACGGTCATCGGCGCGCCCGGCGCGAACGACGACGGCTCGGGCACCGTACTGAACCTCGAACTGGCCCAGGTCCTGCGGAACCTGCCGACCAAGGCGCGGCTGCGGTTCGCGTTGTGGGGTTCGGAGGAGCAGGGGCTGATCGGCTCGCGCTACTACGTGGCGCAGCTGCCGCAGGCCGAGCGGGACCGGATCCTGGCGGTCTACCAGAACGACATGGTCGCCACGAGCTGGGATCCGGCCACCCGGTACTGGCTGCTGTCGTACACCGGCCTGGCCAACCGGGCGACCGACGAGGTGGCCGCGGCCGCCGAGCGCCTCGGTTACGCCCCGCGCATCTCCCCGGTGACGTTGCGTGGCTCCAGTGACCACCAGTCGTTCCAGGAGGTCGGCATCGCCGCGGCCAACTTCTCCTGGCGCGGTGAGGAGTCGCCGGCGCTGCTCGAACCGCCTTACCACAGCCCCGAGGACACCATCGCCAAGAACATCAGCCTCGAGCGGCTTCAGGTGTCCCTCGAGCTGATCGGCTCGGCCGCGTACGCCACCGCGCTGGGATAGCTGACAGCCCGCCCACAGCACACGAAAAAGATCGCTTCATAGCGTGACGCTCTCATCGTGTGCTGTGGGGGAGGGCTCGTGCGCGACCGCTATTTCGATTCACTGCGAGTGCTGGCAATCATTCGCGTGTCGGTCTACCACATGTTCCCGTTCGCCGTTCTGGAGCTCGTCTTCCCGTCCATGGGCGTGATGTTCGCACTGGCCGGCTCGCTGATGGCGAACTCGCTGGCTCGCGGTTCCTCCCGGTACAACGTGATCTTCGGCCGGATACGGCGGCTGCTGCCGGCGTACTGGGTCCTCGGCCTTTTTGTCGTTCCGGCGATGCTCCTGCTGGGCTGGGACGAACGGCCGGCGCTGTGGCACCTGACCGCCTGGGTGGTGCCGTTCGTGTCGCCGCCGAGCAGCGACGTGGGCCTGCAGGCGCAGGAGGTCATCTGGTACCTGGTCACCTACCTGTGGCTGGTGGCCCTGTCACCGGTGCTGCTGTGGCTCTACCGCCGCGCCTGGCTGGTCACGATCGTGGCGCCGCTCGCCCTGCTGCTCGCGCTGACGATCTGGCCGGCCTGGCCGGCCAACCCCAACTTCCAGGACGTCGGGACGGACCTCCTGACGTACGCCGGCTGCTGGATCCTGGGCTTCGCCCACCGCGACGGTACGCTCCGCAAGGTCAGCGCCGGGCTCGTGGCCTCACTGGCGGTCGTCTGCGTGGGCGGTGCCCTGTTCTGGGCGCACCGGCACGGGGCCCTGCAGGACATGCCGGTCGCCTACGGCATCTACCAGATCGGCTTCGTGCTCGCACTGCTGCGCTGGCAGCCCGACATGGCCTGGCTGACCCGCCGGCGCGGCCTGGACAACTGGGTCACCCTCATCAACGCCCGCGCCGTCACCATCTACCTGTGGAACAACGTGGCGATCGCCCTCTGCTTCCCGATCGGCGACGCCCTCAGCACCTGGATCCTCGGCCAGACCGGCGAGGAGCTCAGCTACTGCGTCATCGCCCTGGCCCTGCTCACCAACGCGGTCCTGCTCTTCGGCTGGGTCGAGGACCTGGCCGCCAAGCGCACGCTCCGCTTCCTGCCGTGGCCCCACCCCACCCCAGCGAAACCTGCCGGCCGCGCAACGGTTCCAAGCCTCTCCCGCCGTTGGAACGACCCGGTCCCGCACTACGCCACCACAAGTCCTCGCCCCCGCCTGTAGTAGTCAGCCGGGGTCAATGAGGGTTCAGGCCAGACTCGTTGCCGCGACCGGGCACGGCCGCATGCCCTCGCCGGAGAACCACCACCGGGCGAGCTGCACCTCGTTGACGACCACCGTGCTGATCTCGCGGTCGCGACGGTCGGCCACCCACGCGATGAGCCGATCCGGATCTCGGACCACCTCGGCGAAGTGCACCAGATTGAGGTACCAGAACTCTCGGTCGAACTCGTTCTCGTGCCAGCCGTCCGCGCCCAGCGCCTTCCCGTACGCGTCGGCAAGCCGGTCGGGCCCGTCGTCGGCAGGAACCGCACACGCCATCACCGATCCGGGCGTCAGCGTCAGGCCGACGACCGTGAACGTCAGTGGGCCTATCCCCTCCACGGCGGCATCGAAGGCGACGGCATAAGCCGAACGAGGGGGTCATCGTCGCCGATCCTTTCCCGCCACGGTTCCAGAGAGCGCAAGGTCAGATGGGAGCTGCCCACCGCGCCGGTGACCCATTGACGGCCGCCGGCCGTGACGGCTGCCTCATGTGCCACCCGATCCAGATCGGACGCGGAGCTTGACCTCAGAGCCCGTGGTGCAACCTCCTCAAAAACAGCCATCGCCAAGGACGAATGGTGGCCTCTAGTCGTGGACGATCTGTTTGAGCATGGTGCGGTGAAGGGCCTCGGCGTACGGGGTGACCTCGCGCTCCAGCAGGTCGGACTCGGTTTCGGTCACGACGACGGCTGCCTCTCGGTGCGGACGGCCGTCGAGCCATTCGTGGCGGCGGCCGGGCGCCGGGTGGGAGGCGAACAGGGAGGCCTGGGTGCGGATCGACAGCTGGCGGCGGGCTGGGGCGGTGGCCGGCTCGCGGTCCTGGACCGCGCGGAGCATGCGGCGCCGGGTGGTGGCGGCATCACCCTTGGGGACGTGATGCTGCACGTACCCGGGGAGCAGGGGGAGCGTCGCCAAGGTGTCGATCATGCGAAGGGCGGGGGTGGTGCCGGCGGTGAGTTGCCAGAGGGTCAGCCAAATCAGCTCGGGGCTGGGGCCGAGCTCCTGGGCGGAGACGCGCGGCGGGCGGAGCAGCTCGGAGAGACGCCCGAAGGTGAGGCGGGCCGGCATCGTGAGCAGCAGGCGGCGGTTGTCGGCGTACGCCAGGTGGCCCAGCTCGTGCCCGAGCAGCGCGACCACCTCCTCGGCCCGCAGGGCCAGCAGCAGCTGGGCACCGAGCACCAGGACCCGGCGCGGGCGTGGCCCGGTGACGGTGACGAAGGCGTCCCACCCGAGCGTGAACAGCACGACATCCGGGGTGGGGCGCAAGGGTTCCGGGTCAGTGGACAGGGTCAGCAGCCGGTCCGAGGCGAAGCCGGTCCGCCGGTTGGCGCGGTCGATCCGGTTCCAGATCCAGTTGGCGTGCTCGTCGGGTGGGAAGTTGTCGAGATTCCACTCGAAGGCGGCGCACCACGGTGCTTGCTCGGGCGCCGTGGTGAGCGTGGTGCCGCACCGAGGACATCCATTTTGGACCGTCGTTGTCGCGGCGGTCATTATGGTCAGGCGCGCATGACTGTCGCGATGGGGATGCCGGCGGCGCGCAGGGCGGGGATGAAGCCGCCGAGGATGCCGGCGACCAGGCCCGCGATGATGCCGGCCACGCCGGCCTGCCAGGGGAACTCGACGTTCTCCAGGATGGGGTGGGCCCCGCCGGCGAAGGTGGCCACGGCCTTGAGGGCCAGGGCGCTGGCGCCGATCGCGGCGGCCGCGGTGAGCAGGCCGGTCAGCAGGGTCTCGGCCAGGACGATGCCGGCCAGCAGCGAGCGTGGGGTGCCGACGGCGCGGCGCAGGGCGAACTCCTCGACCCGCTCGCCGACGGTGGCCAGGCCGACGTTGAGGATGCCGGCCACGCCGATCAGCAGGACCAGGCCGGCCATCGAGAAGAAGATCAACCGCATCAGGCGCAGCTGGTCCTCCTGCTCCTTGCGGTTGTTGACCGTGTCGACGTACGTCTCCTGGCCCAGGGCCTTGAGCTTGGCGACGAGCACCTGCTCGACGGGTGAGCCGGGGGCCAGCAGCACGGTGACCTCGCCGGCGGTGTTCGGGTCGACCAGATTCCCGGTCGGCAGCCAGGTGGCCAGCTCGTCCGCCCGTACATAGGCCCTGGGCTGGGGGTTGCCGTCGTCGACGACGCCGACGAAGCGGGGCGTGAGGTTGGCCGTGGCGCCCTGGACCCGCATCTCGGCCGGCACGCTGTACTGCTGGAAACCCTTGGCCGCCTCCTCGTTGAGCACCAGCCGCGGCGCCAGCGACGGCACCGTGCCGAAGTCGAGCCAAGTGCCCGACACCGTGCGGAACGGGCGGAACTGCCGGATGTCACCGGTCAGCGCGGTCAGCCGTACCTCCACGGCGGCGCCCTTGGGCCCGCTCGGTTCCTCGCAGTGACCGTCGGCGAAGCAGATCTGGCCGCCCCAGCTCTCGCCGATCGGCGAGCCGCCCTCGTTGACCGGGCGCACCCCGGGCTCGCCGATGATGCCCTGCACACCGATCGCCGCCACCGCGTCGGAGCGGTCCTTCACCGAGGCCAGCACGGCGTCGACCGACTTCTGCTCGGGACCCATGCTGATCACCCGGGTGCCGTCGTAGCCGAAGGTCACCTCGAGGTCGGCCAGCGCGGCCCGCTCGGCGATGCTCGCGCCGGCCTGGACCACCACGACCGCCAGCACCCCCAGGAACAGGCTCACCATCGACAGCAGGGTGCGCAGCTTGCGGGCCCGGATGCCCTGCAGACCGATGATCAGGGAGGACCGGAACCGGCCCGAGAAACGCCTCACGCGGGCACCCGTTCGGTCAGAACCCCATTGACGAGGTCGTGGATGCGCCCCATCCGGGCCGCGTGATCCCGGTCGTGCGTCACCAGGATCAGCGCGCATCCCCGCTGCGTCGCCCCGAGCAGCGCGTCGATCACCAGCGTGCCCGTCTCGGTGTCCAGCGCCCCGGTCGGCTCGTCGGCGAGCAGAACCTTCGGGTCCCGGACGAGGGCGCGCGCGATCGCCACCCGCTGCTGCTCGCCACCGGACATCTTGGCCGGCCGGTTCTTCGCCAGGTGGGCGATGCCGACCTGGTCGAGCGCCTGCATCACCCGGGCCCGGCGGTCCCGCCGCGGCAGCCAGCCCTGACCGTTGACCAGGGCCATGGCCACGTTCTGGGCGGCCGTCAGATGCTTGAGCAGGAAGAAACGCTGGAACACGAAACCGAAGTGGGAGCTGCGCAGCTTGGCCGCCCGGCGCTCCGGCACCCGGCTGATGTCCTGCCCGGCCAGCAGATAGCGGCCGGAGTCGGGCCGGTCGAACAGGCCGACCACGCTGAGCAGCGTGCTCTTGCCCGAGCCGGAGCGCCCGACGATGGCGACACTCTCGCCGGCCCGCACGGACAGGTCGACGCCGTCGAGGATCGTCCGCGGCTCGGCCTGGCCCTTGAGCACCTTCGTGATGCCGGTCAGCTCGATCATTTCGGCGCCCCGGGCGGGGCGGCGGGCAGGTCCGGGCCCGGCACGGCGATCTCCTCGTCGCCGCGCAGCCCCGACTTGATCTGCACGACCTTGCCGTCGGAGAGGCCGAGCACCACGTCGACCGTCTTACGAGTGCGCTCCGGGGTCAGCACGTCGACCTTGCCGCGGCCCTGCGCGCCGGCGACGGCCTCGACCGGCAGCACCATCGCCTTGCTGGCCCGGTCGGTCACCACGGACAGCGTCACCTCGGCTCCGTTGATCAGCTTGACGCCGGCGGGCGGGGCACAGATCAACTGCAGGCCGGTGGGCTCGGACCCCTGCGGCGGGTTCTGCTCGGTGGTCTCCGGTTGCTGTACGGGTGGCAGGGGCGCGCCCGACGCCGGGGGAGTGGGAGCCGTGGTGGTCGGCGCCGGGGGCTCGGGAATCGTGCCGGCCGGCAGCGCGGCGATCGTGCCCAAAGGCGTACAGCTGAATGGTCCTGGGCCGTTCTTGATCTGGCCCTTGACCGTCCTGGCGGCGCCGGTGAGGCGGTAGGCCTGGGCGCTGTCGATGTCGGCCACGATGCCGTAGCCGCCGTGCCGGGCCGAGATGATCGGCATGCCCGCGCTGACCTCGGCCCGGTCGTCCATGAGCCGCCCGGCCAGCATCGAGCCCTCCGGGATGTTGATCCGCCGCGGTGTCCCGTCGTCCCACACGGTGGCCACCCACAGCGGCTGCGCGGCCGGCGTCTTGTTCGGCCGGCGCTGCACGTACCGGATCTCGCCCCTGGTCGGCGCGACGATGCCGAAGATCGGATTGATGGTCACCTTGCCGGTCAGGCTGATCTGGTTCGACAGGTCCTGCCGGGTCGGCTTCACGGTGGTCACCACCGTGCCCCGCTCCTCCAGCCCGGGAGTCTGCGCGGCCTGCTCGTCGCCCGTACAGCCCGACAGCGTGGCCGCCAGCGCCACCCCGAACGCCAGCCCGCGTTTGTTCACCCGAGTCCCTCCACCGGCCCGGCCGGGCACGTTCCCGCCCGGCGCGGCGAACCCTACAGGCAGCGCGCAAGTGCGTGATCAATCGACCACGATGAGCGCCCGCGACCCTGGTCTAGGATTCGGCGAATGTGGTTGAGGGGACTGTGGCACAAACACCATGAGGCGGCGAAGTTCCTCGTCGTCGGCGGGATCTGCTTCCTGGCGACGACGGCGATCAACTACGCGCTCAAGCTGACCGTGCTGCACGAGAAGCCGGTGACCGCGCTGGCCTTCGCCACGGTGCTGAGCACGATCCTGTCGTACGTCCTGAACCGCGAATGGTCCTTCCGCCGCCGCGGCGGGCGCGAGCGGCGGCACGAGGCGGCGTTGTTCTTCGCGGTCAGCGCCGTCGGCATCGTCCTGAACGTGCTGCCGCTGGGCTTCTCCCGCTACGTGCTGCTGTTGCGGGTGCCGGATGTCAGCCGCCCGATGCAGGAGCTGGCCGACTTCGTCAGCGGCATCATCGTGGGCACGCTGATCGCCATGGTCTTCCGGCTGTGGGCCTTCAAGCGCTTCGTGTTCCCCCACGCCGACGGCCGGCCCCGCCGCCCGGCCGGCCCGGGCCCCCGCAGCACCGTGGTGAAGCACGGGACCGGGACGAACGAGCGGCGATCGGACGCCGAGACTAGTTGAGGATGATGTCGCAGGCGAGCCCGCCCGCGAACTCACAGAACACGCTCTGCGCGTCGCCGCCGTTGAAACCGGGGACGGCCTCGCCCTTGTCGCAGTTGTTGCCGGTGCTGATGTCGCAGGGCGCCTGGCCGTCACCGCCCCCGGCCCGGACGAACCAGCCGGCCAGGGCTTCCCGCTCGGCCGAGCCGAAGCGCCCGTCCGGCTCGAGGTCGTAGGTCCGCTGGAACTGCTCGACCGCCGCCAGGGTTTCGTCGCCGTAGTAGCCGTCGACGGTCAGACCGGCGGCGATCGACCAGTTCAGCCAGGTCTGCAGGCTGGTGATGCAGGTGCCCTGGACGCCGACGTACATGACGTCGCACTCGCTCATCTCCAGCGTGATCCGGTAACTGCTGGCCGCGTCCACCCCGGTGTCGGCGCGCGCAGCCGAAGCGAACCCGCCCACGCCGACCACCGCCGCCGCCAGCGCCATCCCGATCCGGTTCTTCCATGTCATTCGCATGCCCCCATCACTCGCCCCGCGCCGACCGGGTTCACGTCACCCCGGTCATGCACCCGAAGGAGTTACCGGTCCGCGCTTGGTGGAGGGGTTGCCCTCGAGCCGGCGGGACACGAGATACATGCGGGGGACTTTAGGATCTTCGGATGTTTGTGGAACGTCGTGGGCGTGGGACGCCGGTGCTGATGCTGCATGGGTTCGAGGTGGATCACCGGATTCTGCTGCCGCTGGAGGAGGTGTTCGAGGGGGAGCCGGGGTGGGAGCGGATCTACCTCGATCTGCCGGGGTTCGGGCGGACGCCGGGGCGGGAGGACATCCGGGGCAGCGACGACGTGGTGGCCGAGATTGACCGGTTCGTCGAGGCGGAGCTGGGGGAGCGGCCGTTCGCGCTCGTGGGGAACTCGTGGGGTGGGATGCTCGCGCGGGGGATCGTGGCGCGGCGGGCGGAGCAGGTCCTCGGGTTGTGTCTGCTGTGCCCGGCGATTGTGGGGGACCGGGCCGCGCGGGAGGTGCCGCCGCGGCGCGTACTGCACGAGGATCCTGAGGTTGTTGCTGGTCTGACCGAGGAGGAGCGGGCGCTCTACCGCGAGATGTCGGTGGTCGAGTCGGCCGAGGACTGGCGGAAGTTCCGGCAGTTCGTGTTGCCGGGGATCTACGCGACGGACCGGGCGGCGGCGGCGCGGATCGAGGCGGACTACGTGGTGCATGCGGCGGCGCGGAGGTACGAAGGGCCGACGCTGATCGTGACCGGGCGGCAGGACGACATCGTCGGCTACCGGGACCAGTGGCGGGCGCTGGAGGACTATCCGCGGGCGACCTTCACGGTGCTCGACGCGGCGGGGCACAACGCGCCGCTGGAGCGGCCCGAGGTGGTCAATCCGCTGGTGGCGGACTGGCTGCGGCGGATGAGGGGCCCAGCAGGGCGGTGACCAGGTCGGTCAGGGGTGGGATGAGCTCGTCGGGGCCGGCCGCGGTGAGGGGCTCGACGCGGACCGAATTGCGCAGCACGACCATGCCCATCGAGGTGGCCAGCAGGAGCTGGGCGCGCAGCAGGGCGTCCGGCGAGGACGAGCCGGTGGCCTCGGCCAGGCGTTCGCTGATGGCCTGGATGACGCCGCGGCGCATCTCCTCGGCCCGTTCGTCGCCGGAGGTGCGCAGGAGCAGCAGCATGGACTCGCTGGTGCTGCGGGTGTCGGTGATGCGGCGGGCGATGTTGGCCGGGATGTCGTCGAGGGTGACGCCGGAGTCGCGGCGCAGGTCGGTGACCGCGTCGGCCAGGCAGGCCTCGAACAAGCCCTCTTTCGAGGTGAAGTAGCGGCTGATCAGCGCGACGTTGACGCCGGCCTCGTCGGCGAGGTCGCGGACCGTGGTGGCCGCGTAGCCGTCGCGGGCGAAACGTTTCTTGGCCACGTCGAGCAGCAGCTGCCGGGTGCGGGCGGCGTCCCGCCGCCGGGGCGCTGTTTCCACCCCGAAGAGCCTAACGGGGCTCCTCGGCCGCCAGGCGGCGGGCCACGTTCTGCCGGGCCTGATCCATCGGTTCGCGGTCGTCGGGGCCGGCCACGGTGATGTCGTCGAGGTGGGCGTCGATCCAGTTACGCCAGGCGCCCTTCGCCCGGTCGCGGATGGTGTCGCCGATCGCCCGTTCCAGCTGGGCCACCCGATCGTCCGGCTGGGGCGCGGCGACCTCGGTCGCGGCCGCCTTGGCGCTGTCGCGCAGCGGCACCTCCTTGAGCAGCCACGCGATCAGGAAGCCGAGCACGGCGATGGTCAGCACCTGCATGGACAGGCCGATCCCGGCCAGCAGCATGCCGAGCAGGATCGCCACGAAGACGACGTTGACCTGTCGCCGGCTCAGGATCGGAGGCTCGGCCGTACGGGTCGTCATGCCCTAAGTTTCACGTTTCGTTCCGTTCGCGCCGCTGGATCGCTAGCTTTTGTCCCATGGCCGGTGCTGTGCTCGCGGATCTGAGCGTCAAGACGAAGATCTTGGGCGCCGTTTGTGTCGCCATCGTGCTGGCCGTGGTGGTCGGCGTCGGCAGTCTGATCGGGCTCGGCAACGCCAGCGCCTCGGCCGAGCAGATCTACACCAGCAACGTCTCCGGCGTGAACTACGTCGGCGAGATCCGCAGCGCGCTGGCCCAGTCACGGCTGGACACCACCAATCACATGCTCTCCGACACCGCGGCGCAGAAGAAGCAGTACAGCGACGCGTTCGCGGCCGACTTCGAGGCGCTGACCGACGCCCTCGAGGCGTACCGGACCAGCGGCCCGGCCGTGCCCGAGGCCGAGGTGGCCGAGCTGGGCGACGACTTCGCCGCCTACAGGGCGATGGTCGAGGACAAGCTCCTGCCGGCCGGGCTGAGGAACGACCTCGACGCGTGGCAGCAGGTGCGCGACAGCGAGGTCCTGCCGCTGATGAAGGAGGTCTCGGGCGACCTCGACCGGATGCGGACGGCCGAGAACGCCGACGCCAGGACGAACGCCGAGGGTGCCCGCTCCGACTACAGCGTGAGCCGGACCATCACCATCGCGCTGCTGATCGTCGGGTCGGTGATCGCCCTGGGCATGGGCTGGTTCGTGGCCCGGCAGATCGTCCGGTCGATGGCCCGGGTCAAGTACGTGTGCGACGGGCTGGCCGAGGGCGACCTGACCCGTACGGCCGGTCTGAACTCGAACGACGAGCCGGGCCAGATGGGGCGCTCGCTCGACGTCGCCATGACCCGGCTGCGCGAGACCGTGATGACCATCAGCTCGTCGGCCACCGCGCTGGGCAGCGCCTCGGACCGGATGTCGCAGGCCTCGGGCGAGATCGCCGTCTCGGCCGACGAGTCCACGGCCCAGGCCGAGACCGTGTCGGCCGCCGCCGAGCAGATCTCGCGCAGCGTGGACGCGGTCAGCGCCGGCAGCGACGAGATGGGCGCGGCCATCCGGGAGATCTCGCAGAACGCGGCCGAGGCGGCCCAGGTCGCCAACGAGGCGGTCGGGCTGGCCGCCAGCACGTCGCAGACCATGACCAAGCTCGGCGAGTCGTCGGCCGAGATCGGTGACGTGATCAAGGTGATCACCTCGATCGCCGCCCAGACCAACCTGCTGGCCCTGAACGCGACCATCGAGGCGGCGCGGGCCGGCGAGGCCGGCAAGGGCTTCGCCGTGGTCGCCTCCGAGGTGAAGGATCTGGCCCAGGAGACCGGCCGGGCCACCGAGAACATCTCGGCCCGGGTCGAGACGATCCAGGCCGACACCGGCGGCGCGGTCGTCGCGATCGAGGAGATCAGCCGGGTCATCGCCCGGATCAGCGACTTCCAGACCACGATCGCCTCGGCCGTGGAGGAGCAGACGGCGACCACGGCCGAGATGAACCGCAGCGTCTCCGAGGCCGCCTCGGGGACCGGCCAGATCGCCGAGAACATCACCGGCGTGGCCGCGGCGGCCCGGCGCACCACCGACGGCATCGCCCGCTCCCGCGAGGCGACGGCCGAGCTGGCCACGATGTCGACCGACCTGAGCGCGCTCGTGTCCCGCTTCCGGTATTGAGTCAGATTCCCCGGCGCCCGGCCGATGGATCAGATGTGACGCGGTCCCTCGAGCCCGGCAGCACGAAATGGGTGCTGGGAGCGCTGGCTGCCTTCTTCACCCTGCTCGCCGCGGTCGACCTGGTCATCTACCACGGCCCGGCCCGGCTGATCCTGGCCGGGGTGGCCTGGGCCAGCGCCGTCGTGCTGGCGATCGCGGCCGTGTTCGTGGCCCGGCCCCGGCGCGGCCGGCAGCCGGCCGCGCTGAGCCTGTTCTCCCTCATCCCGGTGCTCAACGGGCTCGTGCCGCTCTACGCCACCGGCGAGCTGCACCAGACCAGCGGGCTGATCCTGCTCATGGTCGGTATCGGCGTCGCGGTGACCTCGACCGGCATCGCCGTCGCGGGCGCCGCGACCTCCGTCGCCGGCTGGATCGTCGCCGTGGCGCTCCGCGACGATCTGCACACCAGCGAGCTGACCTACTACGCCATCCAGTTCGGCCTGGCCCTGACCATGGGCGCCCTGCTGCGGATCGGCCTGATCCGCCGGCAGCGGCAGATGCGGGTCATGCGCGACGAGCTGACCATGGCGGCCGAACGCTTCCGCGGCGTCTTCGAGGGCTCACCGGCCGGCATCGGGCTGGCCGGGGCCGACGGCCGTTTCGTGACGGTCAACCCGGCGCTGTGCCGGCTGCTCGACCGCCCGGCCGAGGAGCTGGCCGGCACGGACGTCTTCGCCCAGGCCCACCCCGACGACCGCTTCGACCCCGACGAGATCGGCCGCCGGATCGCGGCCGCGCCCGACGGGGTGGCCCGCATGGAGATCCGGTTCTGCCGGCCGGGCGACGACACCCGCTGGGTCTGGCTCACCCTCAGCCGCACCGACAACGACCTCACCCTGGTCCAGATGCAGGACGTCACCGCCCGCTACCAGGCCGAGCGGGCCACGCGGGACTCGGAACGGCTGCTCACGGCCGTTGCCGGCGTCGCCCGGCGGATCCGGACGGGCGAGGACGCCCGGGTCAACATCATCAATGCCGTACGGGACCTGGCCGGCTCCGACGACGTCATGCTGATGGAGCCCGTCAGCGCCACCGAGGAGCTGGTCATCACGGCCGCCTCCGGCTCCCACCTGGTCGGCACGCGGATCTCCCTGGCCCTGACCTCGATGAGCGCCGAGGTCTACCGCACCGGGCAGCCGGTGTTCCGGGCCGACCCGGCAGCCGACCCGGTCGTCTCGCCGGCCCTGCTCGAGCTGACCCGGGCCCGCTCGCTGCTGTGGCAGCCGGTCATCGCCGACGGCGCCGTCATCGCCGTGCTCTGCGTCTCCTGGACCCACCGGCTGCCCGACATCGGCGACCGGCGGGCCCGGGCCGTGGCCCTGCTGGCCGACGAGACCGCGCTCGCCCTCGAACACGAGCAGCTGCTGCGCCACCTCGAACGGATGGCCTACACCGACACGCTGACCGGGCTGGCCAACCGCCGCGCCTGGCAGGCCCAGCTGCCCCGGATCATCGCCCAGGCCCGCCGGACCGGGGCGCCGCTGACCGTCGCCATCGCCGACCTCGACCACTTCAAACGCTTCAACGACACGTACGGGCATCCGGCCGGCGACGCGTTGCTGCGCCAGACGGCGTCCGCGTTCACCGAGGCGCTGCGCGACAGCGACCTGATCGCCCGGTGGGGTGGCGAGGAGTTCGCCATGGCCCTGCCGGACTGCCCGGGGCCGGACGCGGCGCAGGTGCTCGACCGGGTCCGGGCGGCGACTCCCGGCGCCGAGACCTGCTCCATCGGGTACGCGACGTGGGACGGGCGGGAGACGGTCGAGCAGCTGCTCTCCCGCGCCGACGATGCCCTCTACCGGGCCAAGGAGGGCGGCCGCAACGCCGTCCGCGAGGCCGCCGTCATCGTCTCGGGCGCTCCTTTGGAACGGCTCACTTCCGGAGGCTGAACTCGATGCGGGCCCCTTGGCTGTACGTCGTGTCGAGGCGGATCGTTCCCCCATGGTGCTCGACGATCTTCTTGCAGATGGCGAGCCCGATGCCCGTACCGGAGTAGACGTCCCGCGGATGCAGCCGCTGGAAGATCACGAAGATCTTGTCGGCGAACTCGGCCTCGATGCCGATCCCGTTGTCGGCCACCGAAAACGTGTAGAACTCCTCGTCCTCGGCCATCGTGATCACCACCCGCGGCGGCACGTCCGGGCGGCGGAACTTGATGGCGTTGCCCAGCAGGTTCTGCCACAGCTGGCTCATCAACGTCGGGTCGCCCGGCACGGTCGGCAGCTTCGGCCGCTCGATCTCGGCCCCGTTCTCCTCGATCGTCAGGGCCAGGGTGTCCTCGACCCGGCCGACGATCTCGTCCAGGTCGACCGGCTCGCGCTCGTCGTACATCCGCCCGATCCGGGAGAACGCCAGCAGGTCGTTGATGAGCTGCTGCATCCGGGTGGCGCCGTCGACCGCGAACCCGATGTACTGCTGCGCCCGGTCGTCCAGCTGACCGGCGTACCGCCGCTGCAGCATCTGGCAGAACGAGGCCACCTTGCGCAGCGGCTCCTGAAGGTCGTGCGAGGCCACGTACGCGAACTGCTCCAGATCGGCGTTCGACCGGTGCAGCTCCGCCGCCTGCTGCTGGCTGGCCGCGAGACTGTCGGCCAGCCGCCCGCGCATCGCCTCCACGTCCTCGGCCAGCCGGGCCACGTCGACCGGCCCGCGCGGCGTCACCCGATGCCCGAATTCGCCGCCCGCGACCCGCCGCACCGACGCGCTGAGCTCGTTCAGCGGCCGCAGCACGACCACCCGCAACAGCACGGCGATCGAGGCGATCAGCACCAGCAACGCGACGACCAGCCCCAGGAACGCGGTGTTGCGCAGCCGGCGGCTGTCCGACAGGTCGGAGCGGGCCTGCGCGCGCAACGCCACCAGCTTCTGATCCAGGTCGGCCAGCGGCGCGCGGACCTCGTCGAACGCGGTCTTGCTGCGGGCCACCAGCGTCGCATCCTCGCCCCGGGCCCGGACCAGCGGCTCGGCGGCGGTCTCCCGCCACGACGCCATCCGCTCCTCGACCCGGCCCAGATCGGTCAGGGCCGCCGGCTGGCCCCGCAGCAACTCCCGCAACTGCCCGGCCAGCCGGGCCTCGTCGGCTCGGCCCTGGGCGTACGGATCCAGGAACTGCTGCTCGCCGCTGAGCACGAAGCCGCGTACGCCGGTCTCCTGCCCGACAACCGCGGCGGTCAGCTCGGCCACCGCCGTCCGGGCCGGCGCGATCCGGTCGTTGAGGCGGTCGGAGACCTCCGTCGTCCGGGACAGCAGCTCCGCGCCGACCACAGCGGCCGCGGCGATCAGCACCACCATGGCGATGAGGACGGACGCGAACCAGCGCTGACTGGTCCACCGGGCACGCGTGATCACGCAAGCAAGGTACGCGAGGCCGGATCCGGCCCGTGATGACGGATCCGCCACGCCACCGCGGGGCACGGATGATTTGGAAATCCGCTGACGATTCGGGCGTTTCAGGGGAGGGCAGGCCGGGGAAGGACCAAGGCGGAAGGCAGAGTCTCAACGAGGGAGTTGTGATGACAGCGGTGAACAACCCGGCCACCGTGGACGAGTGTCTGCGTGTCGGCGCCGGTTTCTCGCAGGGCGACCGCAACTGGATCGCCGAGCAGTTCGTCACGCTCGACCACCGGCTGGCCGGCTTCCACGCCGACTCGACCGAGCTGGAGGTCATGGTCAAGGACCGCGATGCCCCCGGCCAGAAGGTCACCCTGGAATGCTGGATCGCCGGCCGGCAGAAGATCGTCACCACCTCGACCGAGGAGGACCTGAACGCCGCCCTGCACGACGTGCGCGACGACCTCCGCCGCAAGCTGGACGACGCCAAGACCCGCCAGGAGCCCCGCAACAACCGCCACCTGCGCGAGCGCCCCGAGCCCGAGGCTGTCGAGCTCGTCGAGTGAGCACCCACAGCTGACATGCCGAGGGGCGCCTCCGGGCGCCCCTCGGTCGTTCTCAGCCCTGCTGCTTGGCCCATTCGGCGACGCGGCGGGCGCTTTCCTCCTCGGACAGGTCCTCGACGCGGGTCATGACGGACCAGCGGACGCCGTACGGGTCGCGGATGCTGGCGAAGCGGTCGCCGGAGACGAAGGTGGCCGGGGCCTCGCGGATGGTGGCGCCGGCAGCCTCGGCCCGGGCGACCACGGAGTCGACGTCGGGCACGTAGAGGCCGATGGAGTAGCAGTCCTGGTCGCCCCCGGGCGGGGGGACGAGGCTGTACGCGGGTGACGGCTCACCGAGTTGCAGCAGGCCCTGCCCGAAGTCGAGGACCGCGTGGGCGACCGCGCCGTCGAACTCGGTGACGTCGACGACGCGGACGCCGAAGATCTTCTGGTAGAAGTCGATGGCGCCGCGCGCGTCCGGGATGACCAGGAACGGGGTCAGGCTGGTGGCGCCGTGCGGAATGCCGTTGGTGGTGTGCCGGCCGTCGGCGGCCGGGTGGGTTTCGGTCATGGTGCAGGATCGTAGGTATGGGCGGGCGCGGGGAGCTTGAAGATTCGCGACCGCGGGGGATTCTGTACCCGGCTCGGCTGCCGACCTTCGAGCGGGTGCCGGCGCCCGCGCGGGTGGCGGCATGGGTGCGCTGGTTCTGGATCCCGGAGTGGCGGATCGAGCCGGGGCGGTCCTCCCGGCAGCATCTGATCGCCTTCCCCGCCTGCAACCTCGTGGTGGAGCCGGACGGGGTCGGCCTGGCCGGGCCGACGACCCGCGCGTCGCATCGCGACCTCACCGGGACCGGATGGGGCGTGGGGGCGCTGCTGCGGCCGGCCGCGGTGCCGCACCTGGTCGGGGATCCGGGAGCGTTGCGCGATACGTACCGGATGGTGGACCGGCCCGATCTGCACGAGGTGGTGTCCCGGGCGATGACCGGGGCGGACGATCGGCATCGCCGGGCGGTGGAGGCCTTCAGCGACTGGCTCGTCGCCACGCTGCCGCCGCCCGACGACGAGGCCCGGCTGGCCAACGAGGCGGCGGCCGCGATCGACGGCGACCCGGAGATCCGTACGGTCAAGGACGCCACCGACCGGCTCGGCCTGTCGGCCCGGGCGCTGCAGCGGCTCGCGTCGCGGTACGTCGGCCTGCCCCCGCTGGCGATGATCCGGCGGCGCCGCCTGCAGGAGGCGGCCGAACGTCTGCGCGCCGAACCGGAGACGACCCTGGCCACCGTCGCGGCCGACCTCGGGTACAGCGACCACGCCCATCTCGCCAACGAGTTCCGCTCGGTGCTCGGTTTGACGCTGAGCAACTACCGGCAGCAGGTGCAGGCCCGCCCCCGGTGACAAGGGCGGGCCTCACCGCGTACGGCTAGATCTTGCCTGTGCCGGCGCCGGAGGTGACGGTGGCCTTGACGGTGTTGTTGGCCTCCGGGGTGTAGGAGTAGGGGATGGCGGCGACGCTGGCGCCGTTGCGGACCTGCTCGGTGCCGGAGTTGACCTTGTAGTTGTTGAGGACCTTCAGGTTGCCGGACGCGGAGTCGCCGGTCTGGGTGACCGTGGGGCTGCCGACGTTCTCGAAGTAGTTGCGCTCGACGAAGACGCCGGCGTTCTCGGTGGAGGCGACGCCGTACGAGCCGATGTTGCTGTAGTAGTTGTTCAGCACGTGCACGGGGTTGCCGAACCGCACGCGCGGGTGGCGCTGGTTGGTGCCGTCGAACCAGTTGTGCACGTAGGTCACGCGCAGGTGGCCGATGTCCTGCGAGCCGTTGTCGTCGCTGTGGCCGAGCAGCATGGACTTGTCGTGGTCGTGCAACTTGTTCCACGAGACGGTGATGAAGTCGGAGCCGCGCTTGATGTCGATCAGGCCGTCGTATCCGTTGGCCAGGTCGTTGTGGTCGATCCAGACGTTGGTGGTGTTCGTCTGCACGTTGATCGAGTCGTCGCTCGCGTTCCGGAAGACCAGGTTCCGCAGGATGACGTTGCGGACGCCGGACAAGTTGAGGCCGCCGCCGGTGATGCCGGAGCCGGAGCCGACGCCGACCACCGTCTTGTTCGAGGCCACGTTGTACATGCCGGAGATCGAGATCAGGCCGGAGACCCGGACCGTCTGCGACGTGCTCGAGCTGAGCGCCGACTTGAGGGCGGAAGCGCTTGTCACGGTGACGACCGTGCTCGACGAACCGCCGGTCGTGCCGCCGTTGAGACTGGCGAAACCGACCGGGCTGCTCTCGGCGGCGGACGCCTCGAGCGGGCCGGCGACCGTGACGCCGCCTACAGCCAGGACGCCGGCCGACATCGCCGCGAGGACGGTGCGGCGGCGGAGTTTGGGAGCGGACATGGGGGATCCTTCCAAGTTTTGGGGGCCTTAGGTAAGCGCTTACCTCGGCCGACCATAGGGAGGGCATTTATGACTGTCAATGACTCTTTGAGGAAGGTGTCTTTACTGGCTCAGCGGGGGCCGAGAGTGCTCTTTCGATCCGTTGGCCGGAATCGGTGCCGGATCATCTAATTGACAGACATCAATGCAAAAACCTCGGTGCCGGTACGGTGGAAGCTGCAACCCGCCGCATCCAGGGCCGGCCGATTTGCATCCCCCGGCACACTGGTGGCCATGGTGATTGCGCCCGCGCCGGCCACCCCGTACCACCGGCTCGCCGCCTCTCGGTGGTGGCGGTCGGTGCTCGGGACCCTCTACATCGTCGTGAGCGGCGTCGTGATCGCGATCTTCGGCCTGCTCGCGGTGACGGTGGCCGCGACACTGGCCGGGCAGCCCGAGGACGCCGACGGGATCCCGTCGTTCGGGCCGCTGGTCACCCTGGCCATGTCGTTCCTGCTGATCGCCGCGCTGCTGCCGATGACCCTGACCGCCGCGGTGTGGATCCAGCGGCGGCCGGCGGGCACGCTGTCGTCGGTGACCGGGAAGCTGCGCCGGCGGTGGCTGCTCACCTGCCTGCCGGTCGCCGCGGTGGCGATCGTGGTCTTCCTCGGCGCGGGCATGGGCTTCGCGGCGGCGACGGGGGAGGACCTCGGGCTCGACGACGCGCTGGCCGGGTGGGGGCCGTTCCTCGGGACGACGCTGGTGCTCCTGCTCGTCGTGCCGCCGCAGGCGGCGGCCGAGGAATACCTCATGCGCGGATGGCTGCTGCAGGCGTTCGGTACGGTACGGCCGTGGCTGCCGATCGCGGTGCAGGCGGTGGTCTTCGCCTCACTGCACGGGTGGGGCACGCCGTGGGGCTTCGCCGACCTGGTCGTGTTCGGGATGGTGGCGGGCTTTCTGACCGTGCGCACGGGTGGGCTGGAGGCGGCGATCGCCCTGCACGTCATGAACAACCTGATCGGCTCCGGGCTGGCCGCGGCGTACGGCGACCTCTCGATGGACGAGACGGCGGCCGACATGCCATGGCCGATGGCGGTCGTCGATCTGCCGGTGCTGCTGGGGTATGCGTGGGTGGTCCTGCGGCTGGCCCGGCGGCGGCAGATCGCCACGGTGGTGCCGGAGGGCGCTTTCCCGCCACCGCCTCCGCCGCCGTGGATCCCGTCGCAGTTCGGTCCCGGCTGGCTCCCGCCGGTTCAGCCGGGGCTGCCTCCGATGGCGCCGTACCCGTCCGCTGCCTCGTCCCCGTCCGCTGCCTCGTCCCCGTCCGCTGCCTCGTCCCCGTCCGCTGCCTCGTCCCCGTCCGCTGCCTCGTCCCCGTCCGCTGCCTCGTCCCCGTCCGCTGCCTCGTCCCCCTCCGCTACCTCGTCCCCGTCTGTGGCCTCGCCGCCGCTTGAGCCGTCGCCCTGGGCGCGGGAGACGGGTGACCCGGGGTTGGGCGGCGCCTCTGCCTCCCGAACAGACAAGACCTGAAGTCCCCGTGCCGTATGCCGGCCTCCCCGTGCCGTATGCCGGCCTCCCCGTGCCGTACGCCGGCCACCCCGTGCCGTAGGCCGGCCTTCGTCGGCCGGCCGCGGGCGAGTGGCTGCGCTGGAGGGCGATCGCCCGGCCGTGACCGGGGGCGGCAGGGCCTCGGTCAATCACCCGAGCCGTGAGGTCGATCCTTCGAGCGGGAGCGGCGCAGGTGTTCGACGTAGGCCATGACCACGGTCGCCACCACCGGCACCGGCAGGGTCCACCAGGCCCCGTACACGAATCCCAGAACAACCGCGACCGGCAGGCCGAGCCCCAGCGTCAGGCCACCCGCGACGACGATCGGCGGCGGAAGGTCGTCGTCGGGCTCGGCGGGCGGCACGGTGGCGGCCGGCAGCTCCGGATGCGGCACCGGCAGATCGGCGAAGATCCCCAGCAGTTCGGACCGGGTGCGGGCCGCCCGCACGGCTTCGAGCCGCTGCTCGTACTCCGCGGGCTCGAGCCGTTTCTCGGCCAGGTGCTCCTCCAGCGCCTCGTGGGCCGAGTCGCGCTCCGGAGTTCCGATCAGCAGGTCGGCCGGTTCGGTCACGGCGCCAGGGTAGCGACTCGGGACCACGCCGAATAACGCAATAAAACCCCCAAACCACCTATATTGGAAGAATGCGCCTCGCTCTTTCCGCCCTCGTCGTCCTCGGAACGCTCGCCGCCCCCGCCGCCCCCTGGCCGCTCGGCGTCAGCCCGGCGCTGGCCTCGCCGGCCGCCGTCATCGACCAGTCCCGCGAGAGCGTGCTGGTCACCGGGCGGGGCGAGGTGTTCGGCGCTCCCGACACGCTGATCGCCGAGTTCGCGGTGGAGGCCGGCGCCGCCACCGTCGCCGAGGCCATGACCGCCGCCACCGCGGCGGGCACCAGGATGCGGGACGCCCTCGTCGGCGCCGGCGTCGCCCGCCCCGACTTGCAGACCTCGGATGTCAGCGTCACCGCCCGCCGCAACGACAAGGGCGAGATCACCGGCTACACCGTCACCCAGGGCCTCACCGCCAAGGTCCGCGACCTCGCGAAGCCCGGCCCGCTCCTGTCCGCCGCCATCGCCGCCGGCGGCAACGCGGCCCGCCTGAACGGCGTCTCGTTCACCATCGACGACAACGCCGCCCTCTTGGCCGAGGCCCGCCGGAAGGCCTTCGCCGACGCCCGCCGCAAAGCCGAGCTCTACGCCCAGGCCGCCGCCCGCCCCCTCGCCCGCGTCATCAGGGTGAGCGAGGAAACCACCGGCTACGCCGACCCGGGCACCCCCGACCGCGTGTACGCCGCCGCCGACGCCGCCGCCTCCATCCCCATCGAACCCGGCCGCCGCCGAGTCACCGCCACCGTCACCGTCGAGTGGGCCTTCGGCCCCACCAAGCCCAAGCTTTAGCCGTACGCCCGAAAGCCGCCCCTGCGCCCGCCGCCCAGACGCACGCGCGCTGCGTATTTCCGTCGACGTTGGTCGGACGGTCCGGGCGCACCCGCACTGCGCTTCCGACGACATTGTCGAGACGGCCCGGCGTGCACTCCGCGTGTCCCGTCGACGACGTCATTGGGACGGAGTTGCATTGCGGGCGTGCCCGCGTTGTTCCCCTCGACGACGGCCGCGCGTACATTGCGGGCGTGCCCCCGCTGCGCCGTTCCGACGACGTCATCGAGACGGCCCGGGCGATTCTGCGGGCCGAACGCACCCGCCTGTCGTCGCTGATCGGCGACCACGAGCTGCTGCTGGTCGGCGGCAGCTCCGTGCTCGGCGCCCTGACCAAGGGCGACGTCGACCTGCACCTACGGACCCCGCCCCACGCCTTCGCATCAACGGTCGCCGTGTTGCGCGGCATCTATCGCGTGGTCCTCCCCGAGATCTGGCAGCCCACCCTGGCCACCTTCGAACTCGACGCCACCCTGCCCACCGGTATCGCCGTGACCCCGGCCGGCTCCGAGCACGACCGCCGCTTCACCCGCACCTGGCAGCGCCTGGCCGCCGACCCGGCCCTGCTCCGCGCCTACAACGACCTGAAGCTCACCTCCCAGCACGCCCCGGACGACTACGAGCGGCGCAAATCCGCCTTCTTCGACACCCTGGCCACAGGCTGACCCCGCAGCCCGCAGCCCGCAGCCCGCAGCCCGCAGCCCGCAGCCCGCAGCCCGCAGCCCGCAGCCGCGCCGCGCAACCGGCGCGAACGCCGCGCCGCCCAACCGGCGCAACCGGCGCGAACGCCGCGCCGCCCAACCGGCGCGAACGCCGCCCCGCCGCGCCGCCCAACCGGCGCGAACGCCGCGCCGCCCAACCGCCGCGCCGCCCAACCGCCGCGCTGCCCCGCCGCGCTGCCCCGCGGGAGCCGGAGCCGGAGCCGGGGGATTGCCAGACGGGCGCTGGGTGTCCGGCCGGCCCCGTCGGTCAGTCGGCGAGTAGCTTGGCGAACTCGGCCGGGTCGATGATGGGGATGCCGAGTTTGGCGGCCTTGGTGGCCTTGGCCGTGGTGGTCTCGGAGGTGACCAGGGCGGTCGTCGTCGCCGAGACGTTGCCGCTGGCTCGGCCGCCCAGCTGTTCGATGCGTTCGCTGACCGTGGTGCGGGTGTAGCCCGGGACGCTGCCGCTGACCACGTACGTCCGGCCCTCGAGGGGTTTCTCGCCCTCGGTCTCCGGGACGCTCATGGTGACGCCGGCCGCGGCGAGCCGGTCGATGACGCCGGCCATGGCGGTCAGGCCGTCGACGACGTGCTGCGCCTTGATCAGGCCCATCTTGTCGATCTCGGCGATCTCCTCGACGGTGGCCGCCCGCAGCGCCTCCATGGTCTTGAAGCGGGCGGCCAGCCAGCGGCCGACGCTGCGCCCGGTCATCCGGATGCCGAGGCCGGTGATGACCCGGTTGAACGGCTGGGACTTGCTGTGCTCGAGCGACGCGATCACCTTGGCCGCGTTGAGCTTGCCGAGCAGCACCACCCCGCCGGCCTTGGTGTTGCCGACCGGCAGCTCGGCCAGCTGCTCCTCGGTGAGCTGGTAGAGGTCGGCCACGTCGGTGGCCAGGCCGGCGTTGACCAGGGCGACGCAGAGCGCCTCGCCGGCGCCCTCGACGTCCATGGCCTCGCGGCTGCACCAGTACTCGAGCGCGTTGGTGGCGCTGCACGACGCCGTATGGCAGCGCCAGAGCAGACTCGACTTGTCCCATGGCTCGCCGCACTGCGGGCACGTCTCGGGTGGCGCCCACGGGGTCAAACCGTGCGGCTGCTCGCCGATGGGCGCGGTCACCCGCGGGATGACGTCGCCGGCCCGCCACACGGCCACGGTCTGGCCGATGGCGAGACCCTGCTCCGCCACGAATTTCGGGTTGTGCAATGTCGCGTACGTAATGGTGGTGCCGTCGACGAAGACCGGGTCGAGCACGGCCCGCAGGGAGATGCGCCCGGTGCGCCCGACGCGGACCTCGATGTCGCGCAGGACCGTGGAGCCCGTGTCGGCCGGGTATTTGAAGGCGGCCGCCCAATACGGCGTACGGCTGCCGGAGCCGAGCCGCCGCCGCGTCGACTCGAGATCGGCCGTCAGCACCGCCCCGTCGATCGGGAAGTCGAGCCCGCGGCGCAGCTCACCGATGCGTGCGACGGCGGCCAGCGCGGCCTCGGCGTCGGCCGCGACCTGGACCTCGCCGGTGGCCAGCCGCCCGGCGGCCGGGAAGCCGAGCTCGACCGCGCGGGCCATGCGCTCCTGGTGGGAGGCGAAGTCACCCGAGATGTCGTACGCCGCGAAGGTCATCGGGGCCTCGTACGGACGGTCGGCGGCCCGGATCGACCCGGCGACCGCACCCCGCGAGTTGATGAAAGGCTTGCCGCCGGCCGCGACCCGGTTGGCGCTGGCCGCTTCGAAGTCGTCGACCGTCATGTAGATCTCGCCGCGGACCTCACCCGTCCACGGGCTCCCGAGCCGGTCCGGCAGCCCGGCGATGCCCCGCAACACCTGGCCCGTCACGTTCTCGCCGGTGCTGCCGTCGCCCCGCAACGCGGCCAGCGTGAGCCGCCCCGACTCGTACGTCACCCGGATCGCCAGCCCGTCCAGCTTCACCTCGACCAGGCACGGATCACCGCCCAGGCTCGCGACGAAGGCCCGTACCTCCTCCTCGCCGGTGACCTTGCCGAGCGACATCATCGGCTCCGGATGGCGCACGTCCCCACCGCCGGAGACCCCGGCCGCAACCCGCGTGGTGACGCCCCGGTCGTCCCAGTCGGGATGAGCCTTCTTCGCCTCGGCGATGCGATCGAGCAACGCGTCGTAGTCGGCATCGGTCATCAGCACGTCGCCGGTGTCGTAGTACGACTTGGCGGCGGCCTGCGCCTGATCGACAGCAGCAGCGAAGTCGGCTTCACCGAGCGGGGTCTCCGTCATGCCCACAACCTACGGGGTGGGTACGACAAGTTTCCGGCCTGAGATCATCGACCCGTACGACCGAACGAGAGGCCTGAATCCGATGGGCGCCAAAACCGCACTGCTCGCCTTCGCCGACGGCGACCCGCGCCCGGCCCTGCGCGGCGCGCTCCGATCCGACCCGGCGGAGGTCCTCGGCCTCGTCCGCGAGCTGCACCCCACCTACGAGGTGACCCCGATCGGTGACAGCTCCCTCGGCGACGACGCCTACCCGCCGGACGACACGAGTTACGCCACCATCCGGCCCGGTGTCGAACTGCTCTGCGACCGGCGCCTCGTCACCGGCTCGCCGTCGCGGCTGCCGGGCCGCCTGCTGAAGCGCGGAGCCCACCGCCGGATCATCCTGCACAGCATGCACTCGATGTCGGATGCGCTGACCTTCGCCGTCTGGGAGAACGGCGATCTCGTGCGCTCCCTGAGCCTTTCACCGGACGGCGGCATCGTCGAGAACATCGGCGAGCCGTACGGGTTCGAGCTGCCGTACTGGGCCGGTGACCGCCCCGTGGGTGCAACGCTGTCCGGGGACCCGTACGCCCTGCCCTTCCATCCCTTGGATTTGGGCGAGGACGCGCTGCGTTTCCTGTTCGGCTTCATCCTCGAGGGCCAACCTCACCCCGACGACACCGACCCGTTCGACGTCCATCTGCACGGCTTCCGGGTGGCCGACCCCACCGGCCGGGAACAGGCCGAGCGCGAGGCCGCCATGCAAGCCCTGCTGGCCCGCATGAAACCACCTCGCCGTTACGAGATGCAGCCGGACGGCACCTTGCGCGAGATCACCGCCGACGGCTCGTGAACTCTGCGACCAGCCGGGTCGTGCCACTATTGGCCGGTGGTCGGTGTCGCGTGGCAGCGGGAGTTCGATCGGCAGGGCGCGTCCCTGGAGGTACGGCGCCGTGAGGGTGTGGATCCCAGTCGCGCTGCACGGGTGGAGCGGGACGGCCGTCGCGCCGATCTGGTGCTCAGCTCCACGGACGGCCGGTTCTATCTCGCGCTCCGGGCCGGTGAAACCGTTCTGCTGCAAGGATTCGCCGCGGATCTCGAGGCGGCGGCCGGCGCGGCCCGGATCTGGCTGGCCGGGAGCCGGCCCGGGGCGGCCGCGGCGGCCTGGCCGTTCCTCGGATCGGTCGCCTTGGCCGAAGCGCGTGAGCGTGGGGATCGCCGCGAGTCGGCTTGGCTGTGGCTGTACGAGAACCACTGCGCCAACCCGATAGGTCTGCGGCTGGCGTCCTTCCTCGCGCCGGCGTTCCACGAACCGCGACTTCGCGCCCTGCGCCCGTACACCAGTCACTGGGCGTTGAACTTCAGCAGCACCCCGCAGTGGCCCTTCACCGGAACCTTCCCAACCGTTGTCCCGGCCGAGACCCCCGGCCGGTACGTCGTGTACACACGCGACCGTCATCCCCAGCCCGAGACCGACGCGCCCGAGTCGCTGCGACTCGTCCTGAGCGACCTGCCGGACTAATCCGGCCGGCGGGCGACGAAGGTCCCGCGGCCGACCACGGTGACGATGGTTGCCAGCTCGGCCCGGTGCCGTGCGGTGCCGGGCCAGTGGCGCCGGCAACAACTGACCCTGCGACGCCCGGCTCAAGCCTAAGGCGGTTGTTCGCGCGCTCCCCGGCGCGCCGCGTGTCAACCCGTCGTGCTCAGGGAGCCGGGAGTGCGCCGCCGCCGTACCGATGCGCAGTCAGCCGAGGTACGTGGGGCGGATCGATGGCGGGATCGGGCCTTTGTTGCGGCGGCCCTGGCCGGTTTCCTCCCAGGCGTGGGCGAGGATGCCGACGCTGCGGCTCAGGACGAACAGGCCGCGGGCCAAGGGAGCCGGAAAACCCAGCTCGGCGTAGATGACGGCGGTGGCGCCGTCGATGTTCATGGGGACGGGGTGCAGGGCCTTCTCGACGGCCAGGGCGGCGCGCAGGTGGTCGCCGGAGACTACGCCGGCCGCTGCGGCTTCGGCGGTGAGGGCCAGCAGCGGGTCGCGGCGGGGGTCGCGGGTGTGGAAGCGGTGGCCGAAGCCGGGCAGGTAGCGGGTGCCGCGGGCGCGCCATTCGGCGATGACGGTCTCGGCGGGGGCCTGGCGGGTGACGATCTCGGTCAGGAGCTGTACGCATTGTTCGCCGGCGCCGCCGTGGGAGTCGCCGAGGACGTTGATGGCGCTGGCCATCGCGTTGTTGAGGCCGACTCCGCAGGTCGCGGCCATGCGGGCCACGGCGATGGACGGGGCGTGCGGGCCGTGGTCCACGCCGGCGATCAGGGCGGCCTCGAAGAGCCGGGCCTGCTCGGGGGTGGGCCGGGTGCCGCGCAGCATGAACCATGTCATCTCGCCGAAGCCGATGGTGCCGATCAGGTCCTGCACCGGTTCGCCGCGCAGGGAGATGACGTTGGGCTCGATGCGGGAGACGGCGGTGCCCCACCAGTCCGCGGCCTGGGAGTCGGTCATGGTCAGTAAACCTCGATCTTGCCGGTGGGTCGCGGGCTGTAGCTGTCGTTGTAGAAGTACTCGCCGCGGCGTTCGAACGTGTAGGTGAACGACTCGCCCGGCTGGAGCACGAAGTCGAACAGCCCTTCGAAGAATTGCGTGGCGCCGTGCGGATGGACGTTGTCGGCCGGGTTCACGAAAGTGACCGTCGTGCCGGCCGGAACACGCAAATGCGTGGGCGCCATGCCGTTCACGGCCGTGGATTCGACCGCGCCGACGGTTCCGGTGGCCGCGTCATAGGTCCGGGCCAGGACGACGGTGTTGTTGACCGCGCTCCCTTCGACCGGGCCGCCGGAAACGGGGCGGCGGATGACCGGCGGCGGCGGTGTCGGGGCCGGCTTCACCGTGCCGCCCAATTTGAAGGTCCAGAGGAAATCGCCGCGGGGTGCGGAATCGCCGTACGGAATGCCGGTGCCCCCGGCGTAGACCGACAGGTATTCGGTGCCGTCCACCTCGTACATGATGGGGCTGGAACTGATGGCCGCGCCGCACTGGAAGCGCCACAGCTCCCGCCCGGAGAACGCATCCAGGCCGATGAGGTTGCCGTCGGGCTGGCCGATGAAGATGAGGCCGCCGGCCGTGCTGAGCACACCGTTGCCGTGGGCCAAGGAGTACGGCATGCGCCGTTTCCACCGCACTTCGTTCGTCGACGGGTCGACGGCGACCACGCCGCCGGTCTGGTATTCGCCGGGCGGGCGCAGGCCGTTGCTGCTTTCCGAGAGGGAATGGGCCGCGGCCACATAGCCGTACCCGGTGTAGACCAGGCCCGTGGTGTGGCTGTACGACTGGTGATTCCAGCACGCCCCGCCGCCATGACCGGGTGTGGAAAGCACCGGCACGTCCCAGAACGGGTCGTACAGCTTGCCGATTTTGTAGTTGGGCACGGCCCGGTTCGGATCACCCGGCACCGAGGTGCCCAGCGGCTGCGGCACGACCCTGTTCTCGATCCAGCCGCCCTGGCGCGGGAAAGGCTGGGTGGGCCACGTCTTCTGGCGCGGTTCCTGCGGTACGGGGATTTCGTCGATCCCCAGCGGCGCGGTGCCGTCGGTCCGGTCGAGGATGTAGTACATCCCGGTCTTGCTGCCGTAGACGACGATTTTGCGGAGCCGGCCGTGGATGCGGACGTCGGCCAGGACCGGGGCCATCACGTTGTCCATGTCCCAGATGTTGTGGTGCACCGACTGGAAATGCCATCGGTATCGGCCGGTCCTGATGTCCATCGCGACGATGGAGCTCGAGAAGAGGTTCTGCCCGCCGCGGCCGGAGCCGTCCTGCGATGACCCGCTGCCGCGCGCGTTGCCGAACGTCCAGTAGATCAGCTCGAGCTCCGGGTCGAGCGCCGGGTGCATCCACGGCGTGGCCCCGCCGACCTGCCAGGAGTCGCCCTCCCAGGTGTCGTTGCCGAGCTCGCCCGGCCCCGGCGCGCCCCAGAAGTGCCAGACCAGCGAGCCGTCGGTGGCGTCGAGGGCGAGCGCGGCGGCGCGGGCGGTGTCGTGGGTGCCGACGTGCAGCAGACCGTCGTGGTAGGTGACGGCGACCTTCTCCATCGTGCCGTACCCGGTGATCTGCCGCTCCCAGGCGACGGCGCCGGTGGCCTGGTCGAGCGCGATGATCCAGTTGCCCTTGCCGTGGGTGAACACCTTGCCGGCCCCGACGGCGACGCCCCGTCGCGTCACCGTCCCGCGCGTCTGCGCGTACGTCCAGAGGGTCTTGCCTGTCCGCCCGTCGACCGCGTGCACGTTGCCCAGAGCGGACTCGATGTAGAGGACGCCGCCGACGGCCACGGCCGTGCTCTGGTTGGTGCCGGTGGTGAGGCCGCCCTCGATGCGGTTGACCCAGGCGCCGCCGAGCCGGCGGACGGTGCCCTGGTTGATGTCGCGCAGCGCCGAGTAGTTCTGGTTGCCGTAGTTGCCGCCGACCTTGGGGAAGTCGGATCCGCCCGGGGTGCCGCAGGCCTGGGGCCGGGCCGAGGCGGGCGAGGGGGTCACGCCGACCAGCGCGGCCGCGGCGATCGTCCCCTTGAGAACGGTGCGGCGTTGAACTTCCATGAGTTCTCCTCCGTCGAGAGGTCCATCTGACGGACCTCGCGGTCCATCTAGAGGTACGCAGCGTACGACGGGCATGGAAAGTAATCCATGCTTGCGCAGCGCGAAACATCGTCCTTATATTGAGCCCGGCCGTTAAATCGGAACACACGGTCCGCCTGGCGGACCACCGAAGGGCGGGTCAGAGTGACGAACAGGCGCAATGTCCTCCGAGGAGCCGCCGCGGCCACCGCCGCGGCCGCCGTGGGCACGACCGCGGGCGCGGGACCGGCCGAGGCGCACGCCGGCGGCCGGGAGCCGACCGTCAAGGAGCCGATCACCGGCACCATCCCGCGCGGCCAGGAGAAGTACTTCGACCCCTACTACAACGTCGTCCGCGGCCAGGTTCCCGCCTCCTACCACCCGTGGGTGGCCAATCGCCAGGACAGGGTCCTTCTCTACAGCCGTACGGCCGGACCGCGCCACGCCCATCTCGGCCCGGCCCTGCCCGCGGGGCTCAACCCGCCGCTGACCGAGGCGCACGTGCTGCAGAACGCGATCGTCAAGTGGATGGGCGAGGTCGGCGTGCAGGTCGACTGGACCGAGGACGTCACCCTGATGCCCGGCATCGGCAGCACCTACAAGGCGGTCGTCTTCGGCAGCACCAGCCGCGACACGCTCTTCAAGCACGGCACGGCCGTGCAGCCCAACGCCGCGGTCAACACGACCACCCCGGCCCATCTGGATGCCGCCCGGACGGCGTTGCGCCAATACATGCGGGCGGGCGGCGGCTTTGTGGGAATTCATAACGCGATCGGCGGTACGGAGTACAACTGGCCCTATTACGAAGGGCTGTGCGGCGGTACGCAGTATTACGACCACGGCGCCAATCAGAACGGCACGGTCGTCACGCTCACCAAGGACTCGTCGACCGCGGGACTGCCGGCCCGCTGGGAGTTCAAGGACGAGTGGTACAACTGGATGCCGTTCCCGACGCGGGTCAAATTCCTGCTGGCCGTCGACGAAGGATCGCTGGCCACCAAGTCGAGCACGCATCCGGGCCACGGCCGATTCCACCCGATCTCCTGGTGTCAGTACTACGACGGCGGGCGGTCGTGGGTCACCGCGCTCGGGCACGACTCGCAGGCGTACATCGACGGGTCCGGCTTCGCCGGTCAGGCGTTCTTCAAGAAGCACGTCGTCAACGGGATCCTGTCCGCCATGGGCAAGATTCCCTTCTGCAGCTGAGGAGTGGAGATGGAGAAGAAGACCTGGACCAGGCCGCGCACGGAGAACCTCGAGTCGCGCGCGGAGATTTCGGGCTACGCCGGAGTCGACCGTCCGTGGCTGACCAAGCGCTGAGCCGCAAGGATTTCGCCGCCGAGTTGCGCTCCCTCGCGCCCCGCTATTGGGACGGGCATCCGTTCCATGTGCGGCTGCACGCGGGGGAGTGCGGCCCCGGTGAGGTTCGCTCGTGGGTGGCCAATCGCTGGTACTACCAGCAGATCCTGGCCCGGAAAAACGCTGCCGTCATTGCCAATTGCCCGCTGCCGGAGGTGCGCCGGCAATGGCTGTCCCGGGTCGTTTTCCACGACGGCGCCGCGCGCGAGGACTGGCTCGTCCTGGCCGACGCGGTCGGGCTCTCCCGGGATGAGCTGCTCGATGAGCGGCACGTCGCCCGGGGGACCAGATTCGCGGTGGACGGTTATCTGGACTTCTGTCTGCGGCGGCCGTGGATCGAGTCGGCGGCAGCGGCGCTGACCGAGATGTTCTCGCCCGATCTCATGACGGCGCGTGTGGTGGCGTGGCGGGCACACTACGACTGGATCAAGCCGGACGGGTACGCGTACTTCGAGAACCGCATTCCGGTCGTGCGGGATGACGCGCGGTACACGCTCGATGTGGTGCTGAATCACTGCCTTTCTAGAGAGTCGCAAACAGCTGCGGTCGCCGCGCTCGCCTTTAAATGCGACGTGCTCGGGGCGATGCTCGACGCGATCGACTATCAGGGCGGCGTCGGGTGAGGCCGGGGCTGGCTCACGGGGTCCGGCTCGTTCATGATCCGGTACGGGATGTCGACGCGCTGCTCTATCCGGAGGGGAGCCTGCTGCTGGACGGGCCGGCGCCGGACGTCGTACGGGCCTGCGATGGTCGTCGCTCTTATTCCGACATCGTCGCCGAACTGGCTCGGTCCTATGACGACGTGCGTCCGGGTGATGTGATCGATCTGATCGACGATCTTGCAGCTCGTCGCCTGCTCGTTGATCGCGGTGCCGCGGTGCAGGTCGGAAATGTCGCCGGAAAGCGTCTCGACCGGACGCCGCTGCCGATCGGCATGGTGGCCGAGCTCACCTACCGATGCCCGCTGAGCTGCGGCTACTGCTCGAATCCGGTGGCGGCCGGGCGCGACGAGCTGACCACCGAGCAGTGGCTTTCACTGCTGACCCAGGCGCGTGACCTCGGCGTACTGCAAGTGCATTTCTCGGGCGGCGAGCCGGTGCTGCGACCGGATCTGCCGGCGCTGGTGGCCCATGCGCGGGCGCTCGGCCTGTACACGAACCTCATCACCAGCGGCATCGGCCTGACCGCGCGGCGCCTCAGCGGTCTCGACCATGTGCAGCTCTCCGTGCAGCACGCCGACGCCGCCGCGGGCGACACCATCGCCGGCCTGCGCTCGGCCCACCGCCGCAAGATCGAGGCAGCCACGCTGATCCGGGAGGCCGGCCTACCGCTGACGGTCAACGTGGTGCTGCACGCGGCCAACGTGGAGGCGCTCGAAGAGATCGCGGCCTTCGCCGCGAGCCTGGGCGCGTCCCGGCTCGAGCTGGCCCACACCCAGTACTACGGCTGGGGCCTGCGCAACCGCGCCGCCATCATGCCCACCGCCGACCAGATCCACCGCGCCGACGCCGCTGCGGCCCGGGCGCACGGCCGCTTCGACATGGAGATCGTCTACGTCCGGCCGGACCACCACACGGGCCGGCCCAAGCCCTGCATGAACGGCTGGGGCGCGCGCCAGTTCGCCGTCAGCCCGTCCGGCGTCGTGCTGCCGTGCCTGGCCGCCGAGCAGCTGCCCATCGAGAAGCCGACGGGCCCGCTCGAGCAGATCTGGTTCGACTCGGAGCTGTTCAACCGCTTCCGCGGCACCGCCTGGATGCCTGATCCGTGCCGCAGCTGCGACCTGCGCGAACTGGACTTCGGCGGCTGCCGCTGCCAGGCCTTCCAGCTCACCGGCGACGCCGCCGCCACCGACCCGGTCTGCTCGTTGTCGCCGCACCACCGCGACCTGATCCCCGTCGGTGGCCCGCGTCCGCCGGTGATCCCGCGGCGCTACCGGTGAGCGCCGGCGAGTCACCCCGGCCCGCGGCGGCCGGGGGCCGCGTCTTCGGCGGGCGCGCGGCCACCCGGCGGCGCCGGTGAGGGTCCGGGTTCTCGGCAGCGCGGCCGGTGGTGGCTGCCCGCAATGGAACTGCGCCTGTGCGACCTGCCGCCGCGGACATCACCGGCTGCAGGACTCGGTGGCGGTCTCCGGCGACGGTCGCGCGTGGTATCTGATCAACGCGTCGCCGGACATCCGCGCCCAGCTTCTCGGCACGCCCGAGCTGCGTCCCGGGCCCGGCCTGCGCGAGACCCCCGTGCGCGGGGTGCTGCTGACGACCGCCGAGCTCGATCACACCATCGGCTTGCTCTCGCTGAGGGAGGCGGTCTCGCTGGTGGTGTACGCAACCACGGCGGTCACCACCGCACTGGCTCCGCTCCGGGCGCTGCTGGCCGCGTACAGCAATGTCGAATGGCGCGAGTTGCCCGCCGAGCTGGACCTCGACGGCGGCCTGAAGGTCCGCCGGCTGACCGTCGGCGCCAAGCGCCCCCGCTACGCGGCCGAGGCAAGCGGCGACGACTGGGTTTCGGCGTTGCGGCTTTCCCCAGCCCCGCCGAACAGCGACCGAAGATCAGCGCAGCGGACGGATGCAAGCGCAGTGGCCCGCGGCGACCGCATACGAACGCAGCGTTCGTATACGAACCGATCCTTTGTATACGCCACGTGTCTGCCGGCCTGGACCGAGGAGTTTCACCGCTTCATCGCCGGGGCCGACGAGGTGCTGCTGGATGGCACGTTCCAGACGGATGACGAGCTGACGCGGATGACCGGGCGGCCGGGGAGCGCGGCGAGCATGGGGCATTTGCCGATGGCCGAGTCGCGGGGGCACTTCGCGCGGCATCCGGGGACGCGGTTCCGGTTCGGGCATCTGAACAACACGAACGACGCCGCCGGCCCGGACGTGGCCGAGGACGGCATCGAGCTCATCTGATCTCCCGGGCGCTCTTGACAGGGGTGCCGTCGGGCGAGAATAACTAACGTACTGGTTCGTACAAAGAACTGGAGAGCAACGTGGACCGTCGGTTCCTGGTCGGCCTGATCGGCGCGAACATCGCCACGTCGATGAGCCCGGCGCTGCATGAGCTCGAGGCCGACCGGCACGGGGTGCGCTACCTCTACCAGCTCATCGACCCCTCGACGCGCGGTCTCGACCTCGGTGATCTGCTCGTCTCGGCGCGGCGGCTCGGCTTCCGGGGGCTGAACATCACCCACCCGTACAAGCAGGATGTCCTGAAGTTCCTCGACGAGCTCTCGCCGGAGGCCGCCCTGCTGGGCGCGGTCAACACGGTGCTCTTCGACAGGGAGCGGGCCACAGGCCACAACACCGACCGGTACGGGTTCGCGTCCGGCCTGGCCCGGCAACTGCCCGGCGTCGCGACCGGCCACGTCGTGCAGCTCGGCGCGGGCGGCGCCGGCGCGGCCGTGGCCTCGGCGATCGCCGGCACCGGGACGCGGCTGCTCACCCTGGCCGACCTCGACCGCGAACGCGCCGAGCGGCTGGCCGAGGCGATCGGCGGCAGCAGCGCCACGACGGTCGAGGTGATCGGCCCCGACGAGGTGCCGGCCCGGCTAGTGGGCGCCGACGGCCTGGTCAACGCGACCCCGATCGGCATGGAAGGCGGTCACCCCGGCCTGCCGGTGGCAGTCGAGCACCTGCGGCCCTCGCTGTGGGTGGCCGACGTGATCTACCGCCCGCTGGAGACCCCGCTGATCGCGGCCGCCCGCGCCCGCGGCTGCCGGGTCGCCGACGGCGGGGGCATGGTCGTCTACCAGGCGGCGGCGTCGTTCGCCCACTTCACCGGGCTGAGCCCGGACGAGGAGCTGATGTACGCCGATTTTGTCAGGCTGACCGGGAGTCGCCGTGAATGACGAGTTGTCCACACTGGGCGGCTGTCCACAGCGGCCCCGACCCGCTCCCGCCAACGCCGGTAGACTGGCCTGCGGGGGCTCCCCCTGGGAGGGCGGGCCCGCGGGGGTTGGACGATCACTGCCGCAGTTCCTCCGCCAGCGCCGCCCCACGCCACCGCCGCAGCAATTCCGGCAGCTCCGCGTTGTGCTCCCCGAGCACCGGGGGCGCCGAGACCGGCCCCAGCTGCTCTCCGTCCACCAGCACCCCGCTCCCGGCGACCCGCAGCTGCCCGTCGCCGCGGGCGACCGCCGCGGTGGGGGTCCCCGCCGGGAAGGGCAGCGACGCGAAGAACTCCCGCGAGGCGAGCTGGTCCGACGACACCGCCTCGGGCACGCTGGCGATGCGGGCCGCCGGCACCCCGGCCGCGGGCAGGATGCGTTCCCATTCCGCCGCCGTCCGCGCGCGGAGCGCCTCGTTCAGCAGCTCGTTCAGTTCGGAGCGGTTCTGCTTGCGCGCTTCCCGTTCGGCGAAGCGTGGATCGGTCACCAAGGACGGCCGGTCCACCAGGCGGCACAGGGTCTCGAACTGCTCTTGCCGGTTGGCCGCGATGTTCAGCGCGCCCGCCGCGGTCTCGAAAGTGCCCGACGGCGCGGCCGTGGCGTTCTGGTCGCCCATCGGCTGGGGCTCGACCCCGCTGACCACGTAGTTGGAGACGGCCCAGCCCATCGCCGACATGGACGCCTCCAGCATCGACACGTCCAGGAACCGCCCCTCCCGGCGCGGATCGGCCAGCGCCGCGGCGATGGCGAGCGCCGCGCTGAGCCCGCCGACCGTGTCCGCCACCGGAAAGCCGACCCGCTGCGGGGCCGTCGACGGGGTCCCGGTCACGCTCATCATCCCGGACAACCCCTGGATGATCTGGTCGTACGCCGGCGCCTGGCTCAACGGCCCGGACTGGCCGAACCCGGTGATCGCGCAGTAGATCAGCGCCGGATTGAGCACCCGCAGCCGTTCCCAGCCCAGGCCGAGCCGGTGCATGACGCCCGCGCGGTAGTTCTCCACCAGCACGTCCGCATGCTCGGCCAGCTCCAGGAACACGGCCCGGCCGGACGGCTCCTTGAGGTCGAGCTCGACCGACTTCTTGCCCGCGTTCTGCGCGAGGAAGGACGCGCCGAGCCGGGCCCGGTTCAGCGACGGATCCGGCCCGAGCTGACGGGCCAGGTCACCCCGCCCCGGCATCTCGATCTTGAGGACTTCGGCCCCGAGCAACGCCAGGTGATAGGTGCAGTACGGGCCGGCGAGCACATTGGTGAGATCGAGGACGCGGACACCGTGGAGCGGCCGGTCGGCCATCAGCGGTACTCCTTCCTGTCAGAGCAGCTAGAAGGACGCGCCGAGCGGATGGTCGAAGCCCCGCTCGTTCATCTGGGCGGCCGCCTTGAGCAGCGACTCGGCGAAGGCGGCGACCCGGTCGTCGCCGAAGCGGACGGTGGGGCCGCTCAGGGTCAGCGCGGCCACGACCGTGCCCGAGCGCCCGAGGATCGGCACGGCCACGGCGGACAGGCCGTTCTCCCGTTCACCGTGACTGACCGCGTACCCCTGCTGGTCGGCCTCGTCGATCCACTCGCGCATGCGGCGGACGTGGCCCTCGCCGTAGGGCGAGGACGCGGCGATCCGCTCGAGCAGCGGGTCCCCGGCGTTGCGCAGCAGCACCTTGGCCGAGGCGCCGGCCCACATGGGCAGCTCGTCGCCGACGTGCACGACGTGCCGCAGCGGTTGCGGGCTCTCCTGCTGGGCGATGCAGACCCGCACGATGTCGCGGGCCACGTAGACGTTCACGGTCTCCCGTTCCCGGGCGGCCAGCTCCCGCATCATCCGCTGGGTCTCCGGTGGAAGCTCCCAGCTGCGCCGGGCCAGGTGCGCCCACCGCCACAGGCCGGGCCCGGCCATGTAACCGGAGTTCGTCGCCCACAGCAGACCGCTCTGCTCCAGGGTCTGCACGAGCCGGATCACGGTCGTCTTGGCCAGGCCGGTCGCGGCGACGATGTCGCGCACGGCGATCAGCGGCCGGTCCTCGCTCAGCAGGGACAGGATGTCCAGCGCGCGCTGGACACTGCGGACGCCGGGGCCGTCTTCGTCGCGGGTCACGATGCCTCACTTCCTCTCAAGGGCTGCCCCTGATTGTGGGGTCATCGGCTCGTAACTTTCTCGACCCGGCCTCTTGCCTTCCGCTGGCGGCCAACCGTACGTTACACCGGAGTCCGCACAGCGGTCCAGAGTAGGCGCAAGCGGTCCGCTAGACGGACTACAGCGGAAGGGGAGGCGAAGATGGTCGAGCGAACGCCGACGCTCCTCGGTGGAAAATGGATCTCCGACGGGCCGGTCGCCGAGCGTGTCGGCCCCTACCTCCGTACGGTCGTGAGCGCCGCCCGCATCGCCGAGCCGGGCGACGCCCGCGCCGCCGCGGAATACGCCAGGGCCAGTGCCCGTACGATCGCTTGCCTCGCCCCCGCCACCCGGGCCGCCGTCCTCGATCGGGCGTCGGCCCTCGCGGTCGAACGCCGCGACGCGATCGCCCGGCTGCTCGCGCTGGAGCTGGGCAAGCCGTTGCGCGACGGCCGGGGCGAGCTGGACCGGGTCGCCGACACGTTCGCGGTCTGCGCGGCCGAGGCCCGGGCCATCGGCGGCGACCTGCTTCCGGTGGCCGGCTGGGCCCGCGGCGTCGGCAACACGGCGCTCACCTATCGGGCGCCGGCCGGGGTGGCGCTGGCCATCACGCCGTTCAACGCGCCGGCCAACCTGCTCGCGCACAAGCTGGGCGCCTCGTTCGCGGCCGGGAACAGCACCATCGTCAAGGCCCCGCCCCAGGCCCCGGCCGTTTCGGCGGCCGTGGTGGCGCTGCTGCTCGACGCGGGCGCGCCGGTCGAGGCCGTCCAGCTGCTGCACGGTGGGGGAGAGGTCGGCGCCGAGCTGTGCGCCGCGCCCGAGGTGGCCGTCATCAGCTTCACCGGCAGCGCGGAAACGGGAGCGGCGGTCGCGCGGGCGGCCGGCGCCAAGCGCTTGGTCCTGGAGCTGGGCGGCAACGCGGCCACCATCGTGTGCGACGACGCCGATCTCGAACAGGCCGCGCAGGTGTGCGCCCGCACCGGCTACAGCAATTCGGGTCAGAGCTGCATCTCGGTGCAGCGGATCTACGTGGACCGCCGACGAAAAGACCGATTTGTCGAGCTGTTGACCGCGGAGGTGAAGAGACTCCGCGTGGGTGATCCGCTCGACCCCACCACCGACGTCGGCTCGATGGTGGACGACGCAGCTGCTGAACGCGTCCAAAAATGGGCGACGACGAGCGGCGGCGAGATCACCGTCGGCGGCCGCCGCGACGGCGCGACCCTGAGCCCGACCGTTGTCGTCGACCCGCCGGAATACGCCGAGGTCGTCGTCAAGGAAGTGTTCGGCGCACTCGTGACAGTCCTGCCGTTCGACGATTTCGACGCGGTGCTCGAGAGGTGCAACGCCAGCAGCTTCGGCTTGCAGGCCGGGCTGTTCACGAACGACGCCGGCCGGATCTTCCGAGCCTGGCGTGAGCTCGAAGTCGGCGGCCTGATCGTCAACGGCTCCTCCAACTACCGCCTCGACCACGTCCCGTTCGGCGGCGTCAAGGACTCCGGCTTCGGCCGCGAGGACCCCCGCCACATGGTCGAGGACTACACCGTCGTCAAGACGCTGATCCTGCGTGGCCTGTCGATCTGGGGAGAGAACTGATGAAGACCGCCGCCGACGCCCTGGTCGAGCAGCTCACGAGCTACGGCGTCACGCACATCTTCGGCACGTGCGGGCACACGAACATCGCGCTGCTCGACGCGCTCGGCCGCAGCGACATCGACTTCGTCATCGCCCGCCACGAGCAGACCGCCGCCCACGCCGCCGACGGCTACGCCCGGGCCACCGGCAAGCCCGGTGTGCTGCTCATGCACGTCGGCCCCGGCATGATGAACGCCGTCACCGGCGTCGCCACGGCCGCCCTGGACTCGGTTCCGCTGGTCGCCATCTCCGGCGACATCCCGTCCTACATGTACGGGCGTCATCCGCACCAGGAAGTCAACCTGCACAACGACGCCGACCAGGCCGCCATCTACCGCCCGTTCGTCAAGCGGGCCTGGCAGGTGCAGCATGCGGCCGACCTGCCCCGCTTCACCGAGCGCGCCTTCTGGACGGCGACCAGCGGCCGGCCCGGCGCGGTCCTGCTCAACGTCCCGATGGACATCTTCAACCGGGAGGCGCCCAGCGGCGACCATCCGCTGCCGGTCACCACCACGAAGCCCGATCTGTCCCCGGCGGACGCCGACAAGATCGCCGCGGCGCTCGTCGGGGCGGAACGGCCGCTGATCTACGTCGGCGGCGGTCTCCGTAACAACGAAAGCCTGAAGACGCTCGCCGAACACCTGGACATCCCGGTCGCGCACTCGCTGATGGCCAAGGGCACCCTGCCCGACGACCACCCGCTGGTCATGGGCATGACCGGCTTCTGGGGCCTCAAGGAGACCAACGAGTACGCCCGGAACGCCGACGTCGTCCTGGCCATCGCGACCCGCTTCGCCGAGACCGACTCCAGCTCGTGGGATCCCGAGTACACGTGGCGCTTCCCGCCGTCGCGGTTGATCCAGATCGACATCGACCCGGCTGAGATCGGCCGCAACTACCCGGTGGAGATCGGTGCGGTGGCCGATGCCGGTCTGGCCACCCAGCGCATTCTGCACGCCGTACAGCAGCAGAAGCCGGAGGGAACCGACCGGCCCTCCCTCCGCTCGGAGATCGGCCAGGCCCGGGCCGAGCTCTTCGCCGCCAGCGCCGAGCGCGGCCGCAGCGACCAGTTCCCGCTGCGCCCCGAGCGGATCCTGGCCGACGTACGGGCCTCGCTGCCGTCCGGCGCGGTCCTGGTGACCGACGTCGGCTGGAACAAGAACGGCGTCGCCCAGTGCTACCCGCTGCCCGCCGACGGACGCTTCATCACCCCGGGCGGCGCCTCCACCATGGGCTTCGGCCCGGCCGCGGCCCTCGGCGTGCAGCTGGCCCAGCCGGAGCGGGTCGTCGTGGCGCTGATCGGCGACGGCGGGATGAGCGCCCAGCTGCCCGCGCTGCCGATGGCGGTCGAGCAGGGCCTCCCGGTGATCTTCCTGGTGATGAACAACCGTGCCCACGGCACGATCTCCGACCTGCAGTCGAGCTTCTTCGGCCGCAGCTACGGGTGCGACTTCGTCGACCCGGACGGCAACCCGTACAGCCCCGACTTCGCCGCCCTCGGACGCGCCTGCGGCGCGGACGGCTACGTGGTGGCGGAGCCGGGCGATCTCACCGTCGCCCTCAAGTCGGCCGTCGAGCGCCGCCGCCCCGCGGTGATCGACGTCCCGATGGTCAACGAGCCGGTGCCCACCCCGGGCCACTGGAACATCAAAGACATTTATCAGGGTCAATTCAAATGATGAGGTGACACGCACATGTTCCTCCGCATGAGAGCCACCTTCGCCGTCCTCGCCGTCGCCCTCGCCGCCGCCGCGTGCAGCGCGCCCGGCTCCGACAAGGAAGAGGCCGGCAACGACTCCGGTCCCATCAAGATCGCCGTCGTCGACGCGCAGAGTGGCCAGCTCAGCTCGCTCGGCGCCTGGGAGCTCAAGGGCGCCCGGCTCGCCGTCGACGAGTGGAACGCCAACGGCGGCGTCAACGGCCGCCAGATCCAGCTCGACGTCTTCGACGACCAGGGCGACCCGACGATCGGCACCAACCTCGCCCGCAAGATCGACAGTGAGGGCTACATCGCGATGATCGGCACCGCCGAGAGCGCGGTCACCATCGCCATGGCGCCGCTGCTCAAGCAGGCCGAGATCCCCAACATCACCTCCGGCCAGTCGCCCGGCCTGGTCGCCACCAAGAGCGACTTCCTGTTCCTGAACGGCCCGACCTCCACCACGTACGACGAGACCCTGGCCAAGCACATCGTCGACCAGGAGGGCATCAAGAGCATCGCGATGATCACCAACAACGGCGGCTACGGCAAGGGCGAGCACGACGCGTTCCTGAAAGCCCTGCAGAGCCGCAACGTGACCCCGCTGGCCGACCAGGTCGTCACCGCCGACCAGAAGGACTTCAGCGCGGTGCTCACCTCGATCCGCCAGAAGAACCCGAAGGTCATCTTCCTGGGGGCCGAGGAGGTCGAGTCCGGCCTGATCGTCAAGCAGGCCCGCGACCTCGGCATCACCGCCACCTTCGCCGGCGCCGCCCCGCAGGGCACGCCGGTCTTCCTGGACACCGCCGGCGCCAAGAACGCCGAGGGCACGATCGTCAGCTCGCCGTACCTGAGCAACGACATCGACGAGGCGTCCAAGAAGTTCGCCGCCGCGTACAAGGCGAAGTTCAACGAGGAGGCGGAGCTGCACGGCGCGAAGGCGTACGACGGCACCCAGATCCTGCTGACCGCGCTCAAGACGAGCAACGTCGCCACCGGCAAGGCCCTGTCCGACGCGATCCGCGGGACCAAGCACGACGGCCTGCTGGGCGACTTCGCCTTCGACGAGACCGGGGTCGGCATCTTCGAGACGTCGATCGGTGTCATCAAGGGCGGCCAGCTCGTCGCCGCCGAGAGCTGACCGGGATGCAGGTCTTCTTCCAGACGATCGTCGGCGGCGTCAGCCTGGGCGCCGTCTACGCCCTGGTGGCGCTGGGGTTCTCCCTGGTCTACCGGACGATGGGGCTGGTCAACTTCGCGCACGGCAACGTGGTCACGGTCGGCGCGTACCTCGCCTCGACCTTCTACCTGTCGACCAAGCTGCCGTTCGCCCTGGCGATGATCGTCGCGATCGTCGTGACCGGGGCGATCGGCCTGGTCATCGAGCGGGTGCTGCGCCCGCTGGAGAACAAGGACTTCGACCTCATGCTGATCGGCACGATCGGCTTCGGCATCGTGCTCGACGCGCTGATCATCATGATCTGGGGCGCCACCGGGCGGGCCGTCCCGTCGCCCGTGCCGACGGCCCCGATCGACCTGTTCGGGTTGCGCATCCGGACGTACGACCTCGTGGTCCTCGCGATCGCCGCGGTGGCCACCGTGCTGCTGGTGCTCTTCCTCTCCCGCACCAAGCGCGGGGCCGCCATGCAGGCGGTGGCGATGGACCACGAGGCGGCCACGGCCGTCGGCATCCATGTCGGCCGCAGCAACGCCGTCGCCTTCATGATCGGCGCCGGGCTGGCCGCGCTGGCCGGCGGCCTGGTCGGGCCTCTGCTGTACGTCAGTCCGGCGCTCGGCGGCGCGCTGGGCATCAAGGGCTTCGCCGCCGCCATCCTCGGCGGGTTCGGCAGCATCCCCGGCGCGATCCTCGGCGGCCTGGCCATCGGGATCCTCGACTCGTTCACCGCCGGGCACTTCCAGGGCTACTCCGAGCTGGTCACCTTCCTGGTCTTCACGGTGATCATCATGGTGCGGCCGACCGGTATCTTCGGCGAGCGGACGGTGAACCGGGCATGAGAAAGCCTCTCGCGGTGGTCGCGGCCGTCGGACTGGCGGCCTGGTTCCTGCCGTACGGACTCGACTCGTACGCGATCCACGTGGTGAACGTGATCCTCATCTTCGCGATCCTCGCCATCGGTCTCGGGCTGGTCATGGGCATCGCCGGGCAGGTGAACCTGTCCCAGGTCGCGTTCTTCGGCGTCGGCGCGTACGCCACCGCGATCCTGACCACGCACGCCGGGCTCGGCTTCTGGGTCTCCGGGGTGCTGGCCATCGTGGCCACCGTCGTGATCGGGGTCGTGATCGGCACGCCCGCGCTCCGGGTGCAGTCGCACTATCTCGGCATCGTGACGCTGGGCCTGGCCCTGGCCTTCACCAACTGGGTGACCAACGCCGAGATCGCGGGCGGGGCCGAGGGCATCTCCGGGATCGCGGCGCCCACGCTGCCGGGGATCGACCTGTCCAGCGAATACCTCTACTACTACCTCGAGCTGATCGTCTTCGCGGTCGCTCTCGGGTTCGGGCTCTTCGTGGTGCGCACCGCGCTGGGCCGGCGGATGCGGGCCATGCGGGACGACTCGCTGGCCGCGGGCGCGCTCGGGGCCGAGGTGCCGCTGCTCCGGATGACCGCGTTCATGCTGGCCAGCGTGTACGGCGGCATCGCCGGGGTGCTGTACGCCGGGCTGATCCGCTATGTGGCCCCGGAATCCTTCAACATCGCCAACATGTTCCTGCTGCTGGCCATGGTCATCATCGGCGGCCGGCAGAGCCTGATCGGCTGCGTGGTCGGCGCGATCAGCCTCGCCCTGGTGCGCGAGCTGCTGGTCGACCACCCGACGATCGCCCAGCTGGCGTACGGATCGGTGGTCGTGCTGGTCGTCGTCTTCGCCCCCACCGGCCTGGCCGGCCTGCCCCGCCGGGTCCGCACCTACCTCGACCACCGCCGCGGCACTCGCGGTGCCGCGGCCCAGTTGAGGCCCTTCCAGCCGTACGCCGCCGCCGGCGCCCCCTCTCCGGCCGCGCCGGACGCCTCTGCGCTCACCCCTTCCGCGGCCACCCCCACCTCCCATGATCAACTCGTTCTCCGGGTCGAAAGCGTGAGTAAGCAGTTCCGGGGCCTGAAAGCACTCGACGACGTCTCGCTGACCGTGGCGACCGGGGAGATCCGGGGCATCGTCGGGCCCAACGGATCGGGCAAGACCACCCTGTTCAACGTGATCAGCGGGCTCTACAAACCGACCACCGGGCGCGTGATCTTCCGCGGCGACGACCTGACCGGGCGGGCCCCGTACCGCCTCGCCCGGGCCGGCATGGCCCGCACCTTCCAGAATCTCCGCTTGTTCGGCGACCTCAGCGTCGAGGAAAACCTGCTCGTGGCGCTCGACCGGAGCCCGACCCACCACGCTTGGCGCTACATCCTGCGACCGCTCAGCGTTCTGCGGCGCGACCGGCAGCTGCGGCGTTCCGCCGCCGACATCCTGGAACGGTTCGGGCTCACGGAATTCGCCGCTCTCGCGCCGAAGTCCCTGCCGTACGGAATCCAGCGGCGGGTCGAGATCGCGCGGGCGGTGGCCGCCGACCCGTACCTCTTGCTGCTGGACGAGCCGGCGGCCGGGCTCAACGGTGAGGAGGTCCGGCAGCTGGCCGAGATCGTCCGGTCCATTCGCGACAGTGGCCGCACGGTCATCATCATCGAGCACAACATGGGCCTGGTGATGTCGCTCTGCGAGCAGATCACCGTCCTGGCCGGCGGCCGCGTGATCGCCTCGGGCGGGCCGGCCGAGGTCGCGGCCGAGCCCGCGGTCATCGAGGCGTACCTGGGGGATTCGATGAACACCGACGACCTGCCCGTCTCGGAGGCGACGCGATGACCACGGGGCTGGCGCTGACCGTCGAGGGGCTGACGGTCAACTACGGCGGGGTGAGCGCCGTACGGGATCTGAGCTTCGAGGTGCCCGGCGGTGAGGCGGTCGGCGTGATCGGGGCCAACGGCGCCGGCAAGACCTCCACGCTCAAGGCGGTGATGGGGCTCGTGCCGCGCAAGGCCGGCTCGCTGCGGCTGGGCGACGTCGATCTGGCCGGGGTCGGCGCCCGCGACATGGTCCGGCACGGCATCGGTTACGTGCCCGAGGGACGGCACGTCTTCACCGGGTTGCCCGTCGAGAAGAATCTGCTGCTCGGAGCGTACGCCCGGAAGTGGAACGCCGCGACCAGAGCGACCCTCGCGGAGGTCTATGACCTCTTCCCCGTGCTGGGGGAGATGCGGCACCGGCTGGCCGGAGCCCTGTCGGGCGGGCAGCAGCAGATGCTGGCGATCGGGCGGGCGCTGATGTCCCAGCCGAGGCTGCTGCTGCTGGACGAGCCGTCGATGGGGCTGTCGCCCAAGCTGGTCGAGGACATCCTGGCCGTGCTGAAGCGGCTGCGCTCGGAGGGGCTGACCCTGCTGCTGGTCGAGCAGAACGCCAAGCTGACCTTCGAGGCCACCAGCAGCTGCCTGGTGGTGGAGAACGGCGCGGTCGCCATGACCGGCACGTCGGCCGAGCTGCGCAACGATCCCCGGGTGCGCCAGATCTACTTGGGACTGTGATGCTGCTCGGCTCGCCGTTCCCCGCGCTGGGCCTGCGCAACCGGGTGGTCAGCCCGCCGATGGAGCGCAACTACGGCACGGCCGACGGGCGCCTGACCGACATGTACGTGTCCTACCTGCGGGCGCGGGCGGCCGGCGGGGCGGCGCTGGTCTTCACCGAGGCCACCTATGTACGGGCGGATGGGCGCGGCCGGGTGCGGCAGCTCGGGGCGCACGGGGACCACGTGCTGCCGGGGCTGGTTACGCTGGCCTCGGCCGTGCACTCCGCCGGAGGCCTGCTCGGCGTGGAGCTCAACCACGCCGGGCGGGTCGCTTCCCCTTCGGTGTCGGGCTTCCAGCCGGTGGCGCCCTCGGTGGTGCCCTTCCGGGGCGTCGCTCCGCGCGCTCTGCCGACGGACGAGGTGTCGTCGTTGGTGGCGTCCTTCGGGGCGGCGGCTCGCCGGTGTGCGTCCGCCGGGGTGGACGTACTGTCGCTTCACGCCGCCCACGGTTATCTCGTCCACCAGTTCATGTCCCCGCGCACGAACCGTCGCACCGACCGCTATGCCGACCCGCTCACGTTCGCGTCGGAAGTCTTGGGAGCCATCCGGACGGCCGGACTGCCGGTCTTCCTGCGGCTGTCGGCCTTCGAGGGCGTCGACGGCGGCCTGTCGGCGGAAAACACGCTGGCCCTCGCGGCCCGCCTCCCGCTGTCCATGGTGGACGTGCTGGACATCTCGGCCGGGTGCTACGAGGCGGGCGAGTGGATGGTCCAGCCCGGTGAGGTGGCGCGGGGCGTGCTGGCGCCGTACGCCGCCCGGTTCCGCTCGCTGGGCAAGCCCGTCTGCGTGGCGGGCCGCATCCCGACGGCCGCGGTGGCCGAGGAGATCCTGCAGTCGGGCGCGGCTGACCTGGTGGCGGTGGGCCGGGCTCAGCACGCGGACCCCGACTGGACCCGCAAAGCCCTGGCCGGAGTGGCCCCACGCCCGTGCATTGCCTGCAACCAGGGCTGCATCGACGAATTGCACACCCAGCGCCCGATCTGGTGCCTCGTCAACCCCGCTCCCTCGCCCGCTTCCTCTACGCCCACGCGCCGCGTCTTTGTCATCGGCGGGGGAGTGGCCGGGCTCGAGGCGGCGCACCGGGCCGCCTCCGGCGGACATGACGTGGTCCTGTTCGAAGCCGGGCCGGTGCTCGGTGGCCGATTCCGCTATGCCGCAACCCTTCCGGGCCGCCCGGAGTTCGCCCGGCTGCTCGACTGGTACGCGGCCGAGCTGGAGCGCCTCGGTGTGGACGTGCGCCTGTCCACCCCCGCGGACGCCGGCGCAGTCGCCGCTTGGCGGCCCGACGTTGTGGTGATGGCCTGCGGCGGCGCCGGCCACCTGCCCTCGATCCCCGGTGCCACCCTGCCCCGCGTCGTCGACCTCCCGGCCTGGCTGCGTACGGCGCCCGAGCCCCGTCCGGCCGAGGTCGTCACGATCTGGGGCGCCGACCGGGCCGGCATCGCCCTCGCCGACGCCGCCTCCGAGGCCGGGCACCGCGTCCTGCTGCTGGCCGCCACCGCCACGCTGGCCCCCGAGGCCGGCTTCCGCGAGAAGGTCCTGGTCGAGCGCCGCCTCCGCGCCCACCCGGACGTCGATATCCGCCTCGGCACCACCTTGGAGGCCATCACCGAGGACCGCCTCCTGCTCGGTGCCGCCGGCCTCCGTACCTGGACACCCGTCTCCGGCCCGGTGCTGGTCTCGCAGGGCATGGTTCCCCGCACGGTCGATCTCGGCCCCGGCCCGTGGTCGACCGTCACCATCGGCGAGGCCGGATCCGCCACCTCGGCCGCCGAAGCCATCCGCCAGGCAGCCGACCTACCCTTGACCGCATGTACCGAGACGAGGATCTTGCGCTGCTGACCCGCCCGCTCTACGCCTTCCTCACCGTCGCCCCGCGCGGCGACCGCTGGCCCTCACCCCGCCCGGTCTGGTTCGAAGTGGCCGACAACGGCGACCTGCACATGTTCTCCGAGCCGGCCTCACCGAAGCTCGACCGCCTCCGCGAGAACCCGCGCGCCTCCGTCGTCGTCTCGGCCCCGGCCGGCGAGCCCGAGCATTACGTGGCGGTCGAGGGCCGGGTCACCCTGCACGACGACGGCGCCGCCGAGCTGGCCACCCGCCTGGCCGGCCGGTACTGGACCTGGGACGACCCCGAGCACGCGAAACTTCTCGAAGCCTGGCAGACCCAGGGGCTCGTACGCCTCGTGCTGCACCCGGAGAAGGTGAGCCGCCTGGCCTTCTGACCCGTGGGACTACTCGGCCCGGCTCCAGGTCAGCTGCCAGTACTGCCAGTCCGCGGGGGCGGCCGGCCACTTCGGATCGGGCTGCCACCCGGTCTGTGGTTCCCAGCCGGCCGGCGGTTGCGGCCACTCCGGCGGCACCACGAACCGCACACCGGTCGGCCGCGGCGGCACCGGCACATGCGCCCGGGCCGCCGCCGCGGGTGCCGGAACGTGAGCCCGCGGCGCCGGCTGGGCCTCGACCCAGCTGGCCGGCAGCTCGTGGGCCCGCTGAACGTAGAGGACCACCTCGGCCTTCAGACGGTTGCCCTTGACGACGGCGCGCGCGGTCGTGGTGGCACCGCCGGCGGCCAGGTGGGTGACAACCGGGAGGAGCTCGCCGCTCATCTTCGGGGTGAGCTGCCCGACGCGGTGCCCGTCAACGCGTACCTCCACCAACTCTTTGGAAGTGCGCGCGGTCTGCTCGGTGATCGAGTGCAGGGTCGCGTAAACCCAGCCCTCACCTTCGGGCCGCAGGTGCGCGACCAGCGCGTCCATGTGTTTGTCCTCGCCGGACACTTGCATGGCCGCGCCGACCGGCAGCAGTCGATGCGTCCCGGCGGGCGGCGGCGCATTGAGTGGGAACAGCATGTGCGGCTCGGCCAGGTCGAGCCATACCCCACCGCGGAACGTCTTCCGCCCGTCGTAGTTCTCGTACTCGGATCCGTACGCCCGCGCCCCCACGACCGGCCGCCAGCCGGCCTGAACCACTTGCAGCAGGGCCGGCTGGTACTTCTTGGCGTTGTCCCGCGACAGGTGCCCGACCTGCCCGGTCGGCCCCCACACGCCCACCGCGTTGGGGTCGTACTGGTTGAGCGGGTCAGGTCGCAGCTCGACGACGAAGTCCAGCTCGTCGCCCTTGCTGTCCTTGAACAGCGCCTTGATCTGCTCCTCGTAGAAGGACTCACCCACGACCTCGAAGTACGCCCGGCCGCGCTGTCCCCAGAGCTCGAATGGTTCCGCCACGGCCCGTGACCCTAGACCCACTCCCGGCGCTGCACTGTCACCCTTTCAGGTGAACTCCTCACAGCCCTTCGTAGTCGGGCAGGTCGACGCCGTTGATCGCGCGGTCGACGACCGCCATGAGCGCCTCCATGTCGGGCTCCGCGGCGTCCTCGGCGACCGCGCGGCTCTGCACATGCAGCCGGCCGATCTCCTGGTTGGCCTCGACGAACGGGCGCATCCGCTTCTCGTACCCGGCGAACCCGGCCGCCGGATCCCACCCCGCGGCGGCCAGTTCCCCGGCCAGCAGGTAGGCCCCGACCAGGGCCAGCCCCGTGCCCCCACCGGAGAACGGCGACGAGCTGAACGCCGCGTCCCCGAGCAGCCCCACCCGCCCGCTGGACCAGCGATCCATCACCACCTGGGCGACCTGGTCGAGATAGAAGTCCGGGGCGTCGTCGAGGTGCGCGAGGATGCGTGGCGTCAGCCACCCCAGCCCGGCCATCCGCTCCCGCAGCAGCTCCTTCTGCGCCTTGACGTCCCGGTAGTCGATGGCGAAATCCGGCGCGGGGAACGAAAGCATGGCCATCGCCCGGGTGGCGTCCCGAACCGGCCGCAGCCCGGCCGACCGCCCCGACCCCTGATCCTGGTAGTCGATCAGCCAGCGATCCAGCCCGAACTCGTTGGGCACGCTGTAGAACGCCAGCACCAGACCAAGATGCCGGACGAACTGCTCGTGCGGCCCGAACACCATCGCCCGCAACGCCGAGTGCAGCCCGTCGGCCCCCACCACCAGGTCGAAGCGCCGCCGCGCACCGCCCGCGAAGGTGACGTCGACCCCGTCCGCATCCTGGGTGAGCCCGGCGATCCGGTCCCCGAAGACGTACTCGACACCGCCCCGGGTGTCGTCGTAGAGCACCCGGGACAGATCACCGCGCAGGATCTCGATCTCGGAGATGTACCCGTCCCCGCCGTCGTCCTCCGCCCGGAAGGTCTCCAGCACGTTCCCGTCCACGTCAACGGTGTACCCGCCGGCAGTCTCGGTGCGCGCCGCCCGCACCACCGCATCCAGCCCCATCCGCCGGATGACCTCCTTGGCCACCCCGCGCGCATCCACCGCCTGCCCACCGGGCCGCAGCTCGGGCGCCCGCTCCACCACGGTCACCTCGGCCCCACGCCGGCGCAACCAGTGCGCCAACGCCGGCCCGGCGATGCTCGCCCCTGACACCAACACCTTGACACCGCTCACAACGCCCCCTGCTGTCCCGATCCGAATCGATGATGTCGGAACTCAGACCTCAGCGCGACCAGAAACTCATCGCGTCACCGTCAACAAGTCCCGCGCCGGATCCACACAGCCCTAGCAGACAATCGCGAATTACGCCGTCAGCGCCCGGCGTACCACCAGCAAGCACGCGTCGGGGTCAGCTGCCCTCCGCGCAGCGGCCGAGGTCTCTCTGCGAATTGTTTGTGCCGGTCTGTTTGGGAATGCCTTCCCGCTGGCCGGAGACAGGTAATACGCTTCGATAGTGATACGTCTTTCCGGTTGTGTGACCGGGCACAGCGAAAGCGTTCTGTTGCAGCACCGACCGCCGTTAATTACCTTGTGATTTGAGGGGGTGGGCCAGCGGGACCCGGCCGGCTCGATCGAATAGGCAGCACCGTGGCGTGCGTCCGCGACGGCGGGTCGCGTCCTCGACCAGGTTCGGTCCACTTGATCAAGCAGCTGGGCGGGGCCAGGTGTGAGCAACGCGGCACCCGAGCGGTTGGCCGGGTCCCGGCGTGACGGCTCGCCGCATGCCGAAGCGGTCATCGCCGCGAGCGGGTGCAGCCGGGGCTCGGCTGTTGCCGACTCGACCACCACTAGCGGGTGGGGCCCGGCCTCGGCTCTTGGCGGTTCGATCGCCGCCGACAACCGGGGTGTGGACACGGGTGCTATCGGTTCTGTTGGCGCTGGCAGGTGGGGCGCGGCTGCGGGTTCTGCCGGTTTTGTTGCTGGTAGTTGAGGTGCAGGCTCGGGTGCCGTCGGTTCGATCGCTGCTGGTGCGGGGGATGTCAGTGTGAGTACTGCTGGCTGCGGCGTGCCGGGCTCTGCGGTGAGAGGCGCTCGCGTGGTGGGGGCGTTTGCTGCGGCAGGCTCGGCGGCGACAGTCCAGCCGGCCGGAAGCTGGGGCATGCGCCGCTCGCGGGCGCACCGGGCGAACTCGGCCCGGGCCGCCTCCACGGATCCATACATGCGGCGCTGCTTCTCGGCGTACCGTTGCGCTAATCCCCAATCGCGGCGCTTTTTCAGGACACGCCGGGTTTCTTCGCGGTCGGCAGAATAGTTTCTGGCCTTGGTGCGATCGCGCATCGCTGCCGTCTCGGCCCGGCCGAACAACGACATCTGCCCTCGCATGTAAGAATTGTCCCCCACCCGAGACGGTGGCGTCAGCGTTGGATCATGCCAACCTCGATGAATTCCGATATCAAGCCGAGCCGCCATTAGCGAAAAGGCTTATCGCGCAATGGTCAGGCCCAGGAGTGCCGTGACCGGCTGGCCGGGGTCGATGTCAGCCGCTGCGGATCGCATGCTCCTGGCTGGGCCTTCGCTGTGATCTTCGTGCGGGTGCGGCGGAGGCGTTCAGCACTGGTTGGGGCGGTGGCGTGCGGGCAGCGGCGTTGAACCTGTGGCAGGACGCCGGTGACTTGGTGGAGTGACCACAAGGCTGGAGTTGCCCCGACCAGACCTGCAAGGTTTTCAGATCGGTGCTGGTCCGGTGGGGCAGGGAGGGAGCATTCCCGGTGCTGATACCACTTTGGTCCTTTATCGGAGGTGCGTTGCTTGCTGGGCGGTTTGCAGTGCGCTAACGTGACCGTGTTGGTGACTTAGGTGGCCAGATCGTGAGCCTTCCCGGTTGGTTCAGAAGCGATCGAAGGGTGTGAAGCCCACCTGCCAACCAGCCACGTGATCAGCATGCGGGTTTCCTTCGTCGGCCGGGCGACGGGACAAAGGAGCCGACATGCAGCCGTTGAGCCTCGTTCGCCTGTTCTTTGGTCCCCTCGTGGTGGCCATCGCCCATATCCCGATCGTGTGGGTCGTGCTGTGCTCGACGCCGCTGTGGCTCCGGATGGCGTTCAGCGCCGGTGCTCAGGAGTCGGCGCTCAGCATCCTGAAGCAGCTCCGCGCGTGGAGCGGTGACATCGTGACCCGCGCGCACGGGAGCCAGCCGCGCGCTGTTGCCCAGCGGCGTCCGCCGCGCAATCAGCGGGGGCGGGGATGACCCACAGCGGCGCCAAGAACCGCGCCCGGACCCGAGCGCTGTACACCGGCGAGAACTTCCAGCTGGCTCAGGCGGCGATCCGGACGCTGCCGCCGAAGATGTCAGCGCTGCCGTCGGCCGGCACCGAAGACCAGCAACGGCTGGAGTCGGCGTTGATGGTGGCGCTGTGCCGGCCGGGGGTCGAGGCGTTCCTGCCGGTGGCGGCGGTGCATCCGCTGCCGCAGGGGCTGGAGCTCACGGTGCCGCCGCGTCACTTGCCCGAGTTCTGCCGGCGGGTATTGCCGCTGCCTGGAGGTTCACCGTTCGCGGTGAGCGGACTTCTGGCGTTGGCAGCCGATCGGCGGGTGCTGTTGCGACGGCCGGGCCAGGACGCATCGATTGTGATTCGGGCGTGCGGGAAGCCACGCTGGGACTCCACCGTGGCGGCGATCATGAAATTCGACAAAACGATTCACGTCGTCGCGTCACCGACCCTGGCCGAGAGATGGCACCGCACCTCGGCCGATGCTGATCCGGAAAGTGCCTGGATCGGCAGCCAATTACTGCGCCGGATCGGGCTCTTTCAGGAGCCGGCGGCGGCCGCCTGGGTGACACAGTGGCAGGCGCACCGGGTAACCGTCGAATGGCTCGCGGCCGAGGCGCCGGAGCCACTGGCCTCGGCGTTGCTGGCGCCGGCGTTCGGCCTCGAATTCCCGACCGACGGTCCGGTGGCCAATGTGGCGGTTCCCCGTCGTGTTACTCGTCGGTCCGACGCTTCCGGCCGGGGAACGTATGAGGCGGAATTCAATCACTTCTACGCCGCCAGCTTCCAGACGATTCTCCGAATGCTCATGATCGAGTTCCCCGAGGGCGACATCGCCGAGACGGCGGCCGCCAAAGCTTTCGCTGACGTATGGCGGAGACGGGACAGCCTGGCCGAGCGCGGCAATGCGTGGCACCGGGTCCTGAAGGCCGGACGGCGTAAAGCGTTCGGGCTTCGGGCGAGGCGACATCGAGAGGAGGAGCTCACGAGACTTGACCGGACGTACGACGTCACGAGAAGGTTCGCCGGGCCGGGGCAACGGGTGGTGGCTGAGCAGACTCTGCAGTCTTTCCTCCAACAACTGCCGCGCCGACAGGCGGAGGTGTGTGCACTACTCGCCGACGAGTACACCGTCGATGAGATCGCCAAAGTCCTCGAATGCAGTGTCAGATCAGTTCGCGAGAACCGGCGGGTAATCCGCCAGAAGTTCTCGTCGTACTGGGATGAGTAGTCGGTCGGATGGTCGGTGTCTACTGGTCCACCGTAGGTGGTGCTGAGAGAATCGCCTGGTGACAGGGGATGAGATAGAACGGACCGAGGATGGCCACTTCGTCGTCATCAAGGGGCGGCGGTGGCGGGCCACCGATCCGGCCATTCCGGAGGGCACGGCAGCGGCGTTGCGGAAGGCGCTGATGGCGGCGCGGCGGGATGTGGGCAGGGCCTTGCGGGCGGGGGAGGATCCGGCGGCGGCTCGGGCTCGGGTGCAGACGGCCAAGGTGGCGCTCGGGGAGCGGGGGACCCCCTGGTGGGAGCAGACGCTGGAGGAGCGGCGGCGGCGTTGGGAGGACGGCTTGCGGGCGACGGACGGCTGATGCCCGTGACCGGAGGCAAGGCTGCGGGGTTGAGCCTCGGTGAGCGTTGTGGCGCCGTCGTCGATGACCGATACTCCGGGTGGTGGGGTGGCGTGGTGCGCCGCCGCGGCTGTGACGACCGTGATTCTGGTCGTGGCGGGTGTGCGGGTGGTGTCGAGAGTGCGTGGCGCGCCGGGTAGCGGGTGGGGAGCGCTGGTGCCGGTTCTGCCGGGCTTTGCCGCCGGTGGGGTGGCGCTGCTCGTGGCGCTGCCGGGAATGGTGGCTGGTGAGGGCTTCGGGTACTTCGCTGCGCTCGGGTTTCTGGCGCCGTGGAGTTTGGGGGTCGGCGCCACGGGCTGGCTGCGCGGGCGGGTGGCCATGGGTGCGCTGATCGCGGTGGTGGCGTCCGGGGTCGTGTTCCTCGCCGTTGCGTTGGGGGTGGAGCTGCACGTGCACCTCTCGGTCGAGCCTCCCGACTGAGGCCTTAGGATCCTCGGATGAGCGATGCGACACGGCCTTTGCGCTGGTATGCCGGGCTGTGCTGGCTGTTCTTCGGGATCGTGCCGACGGTGCTGGTGACGCTGCTGGTCGTGCGGGGGCGGACGCCGGGGTCGGTCGGGCTGCTGCTGATCGGGGGGATCCCGCTGGTGCTGGCCGGGCTGGTGGCTCTGGTCCGGGGCCTGCGTGAGGCCGACCCTGAGCAGGCGTCGCGGCGGCTGCATCTGAGCATGGCGCTGGTGGCCGGGGCCGACGTGCTGCTGCTGGGCGGGAACGCGCTGATCCGGATGGGTAGCAGCTAGCCGGTAGTGCGATTTGGGGGCTCGCCTGGACGACACGCGGGCCCGAAGTGACCACCCTTGTAGGGCATGGGGGTCACTACATTCGCAGCGGAAGCGCCGATCGCCTCGGGGCTGGTGGTGGCGGGGCGCTACCGGCTCTGCTCGGTGCTCGGGCGCGGCGGCATGGGGACGGTGTGGCTCGCGCAGGACGAGCTGATGGAGCGGTGGGTCGCGGTCAAGCAGGTCGACCTCGGCTCGGACTGGACCGGTCAGGCGGCCCGCAAGCGGGCCCTCGCGGAGGCGCGCGCGGCGTCGCGGGTCGAGCATCCAGGGGTGGTACGGATCCACGACGTCGTACGCGACGACGACCAACCCTGGATCGTGATGGAGGCCCTGAGCGGGCAGAGCCTCGGCGATGCCGTCAAGGAGCAGGGGCCGTTGCCGATCGAGCAGGTCGTGCGGATCGGGCACTGCATCGTCGATGTGCTGGACGCGGCGCACCGGGCCGGGGTCGTGCACCGCGACGTGAAACCGGGCAACATCCAGCTGTGCGACGACGGGCGGGTGGTGCTGCTCGACTTCGGGGTGGCGCACGTGCCGGGGGCCGACTGGCGGCCGCCGCCCGGGGGGTTCGCCGGCAGCCCCGCGTTCGTGTCGCCCGAGCAGCTGCAGGGTGGCGAGCCGCGGGCGGCCAGCGACCTGTTCTCTCTGGGGGCGACGATGTACGCGGCGGTCGAGGGCCGCTCGCCGTTCGACCGCGGTGACCTGTTCGCCACGGTGCTGGCCGTGGCCGAGGGGCGGATGACCCCGTTCCGCCGGGCCGGCCGGCTGCGCCCGGTGCTCGAAGGGCTGCTGCAGCCGAAGCTGGGCCGGCGCTGGAGCGCGGCCCGTACGCGCGCGGCCCTGCTCAGCCTTTGATGAGGCGCTGGGCCCGGTGGGCCGCCATCCGGACCGGGTCGTTGGCGAAACCGTAACCGCGGTAGCCGTCCACCCGCTGCACGATCTCGAAGAAGACGCGATCGCCGACCACCGGCGTGAACAACTGCAGGTAGTGACCGTGCTCGTCCTCGTCGTACATCGCGCCCAGGCGGCGCAGCTCCGCCATGAGTGACGGCGGCAGATCCAGGCGGGCCGCCAGGTCGTCGTAATAGTTGCCCGGGATCGGCAGCACAGCATCGCCAAGGGCCGAGGCCGTACGGGCCAGGTCCGAGGTGGCCAGGGTGATGTGCTGCGGATGCCCGATGGCCGGGGCCCAGTCGCCGCGCCGCAGGACCGGCACGCTGAGGGCGAGGCGTACGCTCCGGGCCGGGTCCCGGATCGCGAGCGTACGGATCAGGCCGAACGGCGCCGCGAACTCGCCCGCCTCGTCGTCCACCAGGCCGAGCACCGTGCGGTAGAAGAGCGCCGCCTCGTCGTACCGGTCGAAGGGCTGAGCCAGCGAGAGATGGTCGATGCCGGTGATCCCGGCCCCGGCCGCCGGCTCGCCGGTCGGGAGGAAGTCGCCGGTGGGCGGGGTGCGGACGAAGAACACCTCGGTGCCGTCGGGGGCGGCGACCGCGGTCAGGTCGGCCTCGCGTTCCCGGTGCTGTCGGGGGAGCGGGGCGGCCAGAAGTTGCGCGGCGCGGCGGGCGCTGTGCTCGGGATCCGTACTCTCCAAAGCGAAAGCGCGAATCGCAGCCGAACCCTCGGCGAGGCGCGGAGCGCCGGAATTGAGCAGGATGCGGGCGGTGCCCTGCTCCCAGAGCTGGACGGCCTTGGACCGGTGCTGGCCGGAGTGGGTGAAGCCGAGGGCGCGCAGCACCGTCTCGAGCTCGGGGGCGGAGGTCGCGTCGACGCCCAGCTCGGCGAAGGCGATGCCGTTCAGCGCCGGGGCGGGCGTGAGGGCGTCGTCCCGCAAGGCGATCAGGGAGCGGCGGGCGTCGACGGCCGTACGGCGGGGGTCGGCCTGGCGGAAGACGTCGTTGAAGACCTCGAGGGAGAGCGGCCCGGTGTAGCCGGCGTCGAGGACGGCCCGGGTGAAGCCGGCCAGGTCGAGGCCGCCCTGCAGCGGGAAGAGGCGATGGTGGCGGCTCCACTGCAGGACGTCCATGGCGAGCCGGGGCGCGTCGGCGAGCTGAAGGAAGAAGATCTTCTCGGCCGGTACGTTGCGAATGTCCCGATAGTCGTCGGTCCGGGACAGCACGTGGAAGCTGTCCAGGCAGAGGCCGAGGGCGCGGTGGTCGGCCCGGCGGACGATGTCCCACGAGTGGTCCCATGTGGACACGTGGCGGCCCCATGCCAGGGCCTCGTAGGCGACGCGCATGTTCCGGGCGGCGGCGAGATCGGCGAGCGTACGGAGCTGGTCGGCGATCAGCGTGTCGTCGGGGATCGTGTCGGGCGCGACCGAGGAACAGATCAGGATCGTGTCGGCGCCCAGGCGGGCCATCAGGTCGAGCTTGGCCCGGAAACGTCGGGTCACGGCGGCGAACCGCTGTGGGGGAGCGCCCTCGGCGTCACGGAACGGCTGGTAGAGGTCGATACTCAGGCCGAGGTCGCTGACTTTCTGCCGGATGCTCTCGGGTGAGCTGCTCGACGCGATCAGGTCGTTCTCGAAGATCTCGACGGCGTCGAAACCGGCCGCCGCGGCCGCGTCCAGACGGTCGTCGAGGGTGCCGGAGAGGCAGACGGTCGCGATACTCGTACGCATCGGGCTCCTAATGAACGAACCGGTCCGTCCACCCTATGGAAAAGAACCACTAGAGTCGACACCATGACAGCGGAGCCGGCGCCGACCGAACGCGTCCGGGACGCCGGGCGCACCCGCGCCGAGATCATCGAGGTGGCCACCCACGAGTTCGCCGACCAGGGGTACGCGGGGGCCCGGGTCGACGAGATCGCGGCGAAGACGCGCACCACCAAGCGGATGATCTACTACTACTTCGGTGGCAAGGAAGGCCTCTACCTCGAGGTGCTCGAGGGGGCGTACCGGCGGATCCGCGCCCTGGAGCAGGAGCTCGACGTCGAACATCTCGAACCGGTGGCCGCGCTGCGCCGGCTGGCCGAGATGACCTTCGACCACCACGAGCAACACCCCGACTTCGTACGCCTCGTGGCCATCGAGAACATCCACTACGCCAAGCATCTGGCCGGCTCGTCCTCCCGCGAGGTCCTGGCCGCGCCCGCCCTGGAGGTCCTGTCGCGCATCATGGAACGCGGCCGCGCCGCCGGCCTGTTCCGCGACGACCTGGACGCCCTCGACGTCCACATGATCATCAGCGCCTTCTGCGTCTTCCGCGGCGCCAACCGCTACACCTTCCAGGCCATCTTCGACCGCGACCTGTTCGACCCCCGCCTCCGGGACCACCTCCGCAGCATGATCGGCGACTTGGTGGTCGCCCACGTCACCGCCGGCCGCCCCTGACCAGCCCGGCCCGTCACCGTCGGGCGTCGATGAGCCAGGGCTTGAGGGCGCGGTCGACGGCCTTCTCGACCGCGGCCTGGACCTGGGCCGGGTCGCCTGGGTCGTCCACGTCCTCGAGCAGCACCTGAAGCGCGGCGGTGATGGCCCCGACGAAGGCGCCCGTCATGGCTGCCGCGCCCACCTCGTCGAGCTCCTCCGGGAAGGCCTCGGCCAGCCGGCGGGCGATCTCGCGCTGAGTGTCGAACTGGACCTGCAGCGCGCGACCCCGCACCGAAGGCACCTCCCGGATGAACCGTAGCCGCAGCGCGGCCAACCGGCCGGACAGGTCGTCGCTGTCCTCGCCGACCAGACGCAGCGCACGCAGCAGCACGTCGGCCGGCCCCTCGTCGGGCTGGCGGGTGCCGATCGCGTGGACGGCGGCGCGCATCCGCTGATCGGTCTCCGGGAACAGCAGGTCTTCCTTGGCCGGGAAGTAGCTGAAGAACGTCCGCGTGCCGATCTCCGCCTCGGCCGCCACCTGCGCGATCGTCGTCGCCTCGAAGCCCTGTCGCTCGAACAGATCGGTAGCCGCGTCGACGAGTGCCTGCCGGGTCCGGGCGCGCTTGTGGTCGCGAAGGCTCACCGCGGCACCGTATCGCACTTGAGCTTGTCGGCACTCAATGCGGCTTGGCGCGCGGTGCGGTCCGGCGTTCAGTGCTTATTTGCACTCACTGCAAATCAGCACTCGTTGCGGTAATGCACTGAGTGCGGTTATCGTCCGAGGCATGACTGAGCGAACTGTGCTGATCTCGGGTGCCGGCATTGCGGGCGCGACCCTGGCCTACTGGATGGCCCGCCACGGCTGGCGGCCGACCGTGGTCGAGCTGGCGGCCTCTCCTCGATCGAGTGGCAACCCCGTGGACGTACGCAACGAGGCCGTCGCCGTGGCGTCGAAGATGGGGGTCATGCCGGCGCTGAAGGCGGTCGCCACCCACGCCACCGGCATGCGGGTGATCGACTCGGCGGGCCGGTCGGTCGCGCGGCTGCCGGTGGGCGACGGCACCGAGATCCCGCGTGGCGACCTGGCCGTGACGCTGCTCGACGCCGCCCGCGACGACGCCGAGTTCCTGATGAACGACACGATCACCGCGCTCGACCAGGACGCGTACGGCGTGGAGGTGACCTTCGCGCGGGCCGAGCCGGCGCGATTCGATCTCGTGGTCGGCGCCGACGGCCTGCACTCGACCGTGCGCCGCCTGGCCTTCGGCCCCGAGGGGGATTTCGTGCACCACCTGGGCCTGTACGTCGCCACGGTGACGCTCGGCGGACCGTCGTGGAGCCCCGACGAGGTGCTGCTCCACAACACGCCCGGCCGCCTGCTCGCCGTCCACCCCGGTCGCGGCACCGGCTTGGCGGCCTTCATCTTCCGGCACCCCGAGGTCCCCGGCCTGGACCACCGTGACACGGCCCGCCAGCGGCACATTGTCACCGCGGCGTACGAGAGCGCGGGCTGGCGTATCCCGGAGTTGCTGCACCGCCTGTCCGAAACCGACTTCTACTTCGACGCCGTCAGCCGGGTCACCGTGCCGACGTGGAGCCGAGGCCGTATTGCGTTGACCGGCGACGCCGCCTCCTGCGTGTCCCTCTTCGGCGACGGCTCCTCCCTCGCCATGGCCGGCGCCTACGCCCTGGCGACGTCCCTGGCTGACTCCGCCGATCTGGCTTCCGGTCTCCGCCGGTACGAAGCCCACCACCGGAAGCTGACCGACCCGAAACAGCGCCACGCCGCCCGAGCCGCCGGGCTGCTGGTGCCGCGTACCCGCCCCGGCCTGACCGCCCGCAACGCCGCCGCCAGAATGTGGTCCTCGACGCGCGCGGCGGCGTGAGCGCTCGGCGTGTCCGAGAAGGACGCCGGAGATCGCGGGCCTCGATCAGGCCGAACGGATGTGACGCAGGACACGTCACTGTGCGTACCCTGTCGGTGATGCCCATCGATCAGTGACGCCTGGAGGTCCCACCGTGAGCACCGCACAGCGCGCCCAGCCCGCCGAGATCGCCACTTGGGAACGGATCCAGCAGGAGACGCCGGCCTCGGTGGGTGCTCTGCTTCTCGACCGCGTGGCCCGTACGCCCGAGGCGGAAGCCTACAAATGGCCGGCCGACGGGCAGTGGCACTCGCAGACGTGGGGCGAGGTCGGTGAGATCGCCTCCGAGATCGCGGCCGGGCTGCTCGCGCTCGGTCTGCAACCGGAGGACCGCGTCTCCATCATGTCGGGCACCCGGGTCGACTGGATCCACGCCGACCTGGGCATCATGTGCGCCGGCGGGGCCACCACCACGATCTACCCGACGTCGTCGGCCGAGGACGTCAAGCACATCCTGGCCGACTCGCACAGCCGCATCGCGATCGTCGAAGGGTCCGAGCAGCTGCCCAAGGTGCTGACGCCGGGCACCCTGGTCGAGCACATCGTCATGATCGACGGCCCGGTCCCGGCCGGGGAGAACCGCGCGATCACCCTCGACGCGCTCCGCACCCGTGGCCGTGACCTGCTGGCCGACCGCCCGGCCGCCGTCACCGAGGCCACGGCCGCGGTCACCGCCGATCACCTGGCCACGCTGATCTACACCTCGGGCACCACGGGGCGGCCCAAGGGCGTACGCCTGCCGCACAGCCGCTGGACCTATGAGGCCGCGGCGGCCAAGGCGATCGCCCTGATCGAGCCGGACGACCTCGGCTACCTGTGGCTGCCGATGGCCCACTCGTTCGGCAAGGTGCTGCTGGCGGCGCAGCTTTCGATCGGCCACCCGACCGCCGTCGACGGGGATCTGACCAAGATCATCGAGAACCTGCCGCTCGTACGGCCGTCGGTCATGCCCGCCGTTCCGAGGATCTTCGAGAAGGTCCATTCGGGTGTCGTGGCGACCGTGCACCGGGAGGGCGGCGTGAAGGCCCGCCTGTTCGACTGGGCGATCGGTGTCGGCCGGCGCTACGCCCGCGCCCGGCGCGGCGGTAAGACCCCTGGCGCGCTGCTGACCCGGCAGTACGGGTTGGCCGACCGCCTGGTGCTGAGCAAGGTCCGGGATCGTTTCGGCGGCCGGATGCGCTACTTCATCTCGGGGGCGGCCCCGCTCTCACCGGACATCGCCGAGTTCTTCGACGCGATCGGCCTGCCCATCCTCGAGGGGTACGGCCTGACCGAGTCGGCCGCCGGCTCCACCGTCAACCGCAGCCACCACCTGGAGTACGGCACGGTGGGCCTGCCCCTGCCCGGCACCGAGATCGCCGTCGCGGCCGACGGCGAGATCCTCATCAAGGGCCCGGGCGTCATGGAGGGTTACCACGGCCTGCCCGACGCGAGCGCCACCATGCTCGAGGACGGCTGGCTCCACACCGGCGACATCGGCGAGATCACCCCCCGCGGCAACATCAAGATCACCGACCGCAAGAAGGACCTGATCAAGACCTCCGGCGGCAAGTACGTGGCCCCCCAGTCCCTGGAGACCGCCTTCGCCGCCTTGTGCCCCCTCTCCGCCCGCATCGTCGTCCACGGCGACGGCCGCCAATTCATCACCGCCCTGATCGACCTCGACCCCGACGCCACCCGAGCCTGGGCCTCTGAACAGGGCGTCCCCGGCACCACCCACGCCGAGATCGTCCGCCACCCGAAGACGGTCGCCGCCATCGACGGCTACGTCACCCAGCTCAACGCCGGCCTCGGCAAATGGGAGACCATCAAACGCTTCTCCATCCTGGAACGAAACCTGACCGTGGAGAACGGCGACCTGACACCCTCGCTGAAACTCCGGCGCCGCTACGTCGAGCAGCACAACGCCCACCTGCTCGACAAGCTCTACATCGACTCGTAGGACCAGCAGCTCCCGCCTCGCGGCCCGTGCGCTGACACCGACCCGCTTCCGCATCGCGCCTCCCGCGGGCGGGCCGGGAGCGGGGACGCCGCCCAGCGGAATGCGGTGGTGCGGCCCCACGCAGGGTGCGATGAAAGAGGGCCGCGCGAGGCGTAGTGCTGGGACCAACGCAGGTGCGGTGGAGCCGGCACGCGGGATCGTGAGATCAGGGCTGGCTTCCTTTCTGCTGGTGGGGGAGGAAGTCGTGGTGTTCGGTGCGGAGGCGGTCGATGCCGGGGTCGGCGCCGCGGGGGCTCAGGTGGTCGATCACGCGCCAGGCGTCGGCGAGGGCGCGGGCGAGGGAAGCCATCTCGGCGGCGTGCTGGCGCTGCTGGGTGGCGCGCACCTGCTCCAGGCGGCGGGCCCAGCCGGCGGCGACGGCCTGGGAGCGGTCGGGATCGGACTGCTGACGCGCGGCTTCGGCCTGCCGGAAGCTCTCGGCGCGGCGGCCCTCGGCCTCCGCCTCGGCCTGCCGTTCGGCTTCCGCCCGCCACCGCGCGGTGTCGGGCGAACGCCCGCCGGTGTCAGCCGAACGCCCGCCGGTGCCGGGCGACGCCGCGCCGGTGCCTGATCGCGACTGCGCAGTGGCGGGCGTCCGCGGTCCAGTGCCGGGCGACGGCGGGGCGGCACGGTTCGGAGGCGGGGCGGTGCCGGGTGGGCGGTCGGCGCCGTTGCGCTGGTGAGGGACGAGGGTGGCCATCGGGCGGCCGTGGTCGGTGATGGTGACCGGGCGGCCGGTCAGCGAGGCGACGCGCACCAACTGCACGAACCTGGTGCGGGCCTCGTTGACGGACACCTCGAAGTCGTGGTCGGACGGTGAGAAAGCTGCGGGCTGGGCCATACCCGCATGATGGCCCCGGGGTATGACAATTTCGATGCAGAGTTTCTATGCATAGAGTGCTTGCAGCGGATGAGGCGCGGAAACTACCGTCCGGCCCATGAGTGAGATCGTGATCACCGATGCCGTGCTGATGCGGGTGATGGCGCATCCGCTGCGCATGCGGATCGTGGGCTCGTTGCGGGTGGACGGGCCGGCGACCTCGGCCATCCTGGCCCGGCGGCTCGGCACCGACACCGGGCAGACCAGCCACCATCTGCGGATGCTGGCCCGGCACGGCTTCGTCGAGGACGCGCCCGAGCAGAACCGCGGCCGGGAGCGCTGGTGGCGGGCCGTCCACGAGGCCACCATCTTCGGCGGCGGCCGCCGGGAGGACGAGGTGGCTGTCGAGCGTACTTCCCGGGCCGCCTGGGCCGCCTGGATCGAGACCTTCCACGCCCAGGTCGCCCAGCGAGGGTGGAGCCCGGAGTGGCAGGCCGCCGGCAACGGCTCCGATCAGGTCATCCGCACCACCCCGGAACGGCTGGACCGCTTGCGCGAGCAGATCTGGGAGCTCGTCGAGCAGGCCCGCACCAACGAGCCCGGCGCCGAGCAGGTGCTGATCGTCCTGCAGACCTACCCGCATCGAGCGTCATGAGCGGCTCGCTGTGGCGCAACCGCGAGTTCAATCTGCTCTGGTCCTCGCAGACCCTTTCCGACCTCGGCGATGGTGTCGCCACTCTCGCATTCGCCCTGCTGGTGCTCGTGCAGACGGGGGACCCGGTCAGCGCTGGGCTCGTCGGCACCATCGCCTCGGTGGCCCGCCTCGTCTTCCGGTTGCCGGCCGGGGTGGTCGCGGACCGTTTCGACCGGCGGTGGCTTCTGGTCGCCTGTGACGGCGTACGGCTGCTGGTTTTTGCGGTTTTGACTGTGGCCGTTCTGACCGGCCGCGCGCCCCTGTTGCTGATCATCGCGGCGGCCACGCTGGACGCGGCGTGCGGCGCCCTTTTCAGTACGGCCGAGAACGCGTCCCTGCGCAGCATCGTGCCGGCCGAACAATTGCCGGACGCGGTCGCCCGCAACGAGGCCCGTAGCTATGGCGCCTCGCTGGCCGGCCCTCCGCTCGGCGGCGTCCTTTTCTCGCTCGGTCACGCGATCCCGTTCCTGGCCAACGCCGTCTCGTTCGTCATTTCCCTCGCCGCCGTCTCCAGCATTCGCAAGCCGCTGCAGGCGCCGAGGGACGAAGACGTGCCGGTACGCTTCACCGACGGCCTCCGCTTCGTTCTCACCCACCCGTTCCTGCGGATGCTGATGCTCATCGCCGCACCATTGAATTTCGCCATCAACGGCGTCGTCTTCGCCATCATCGTGGCCCTGCAACGCGGCGGCACCGCCCCACCGGTCATCGGCCTGACCGAAACCGTCATCGCCGTCGGCGGCCTGCTCGGCGCCCTGGCCGCCCCCTTCATCCAGCGCCGCGTGAGCCTGCCCGTTCTCGCCCGCACCATCTGCTGGCTGGCCGTGGTCCTTCTGTCCGTCGCCGCCCTGTTCACGTCGAGCATCGCCGCCGCCGTTCCGCTCGCCCTGACCGTCTTCCTCGGCCCGGCCGCCAACGCCGCGCTCTTCGGCTATCAGGCCGCGATCACCCCCGACCACCTCCAGGGCCGCGTCATCAGCGTCGTCATGATGGCCGCGATGTCCCTGGCCGCTCTCGCTCCGGTCATCGCCGGTTCCCTCGTGGCCGCCTTCGGCGCCCCCATCGCCATTCTCTGCTTCGCCGCCACGGTCACCGTTTCCGCTTTGTCCGCCACCTTCGGTACGGGTATGAAGGCGACCACCCCCGCCGAAGCCCTCACCGCCTGATGTCGACGTAGGTGGTGACCAAAGAATCCGACAACGCGAACTCCGCCACCGTCTCGCCGCCGTCCCGCACGATCTCGCAGTACGGATGCCAGACTGCGATCAGCCGGTATCCGTCCCAGGAGGAATTGGTCACCTGAAATCCGCGGGTCATGCACCCATAGCTGACGCCCATGGGGGCATCAGCTCAACGGAGCTGTCGACTCGCGGGTGATCAGGCGGCCAGGGAGGGTTTCCAGGCCTGAGGTGGGGTTGCCGTCTATGGCGGCGAACAAGCGCTGGGCGGCGCGGCGGCCCAGCTCCTCCAGCTGCATGTCGATGGTGGACAGGGGTGGGCGGGCGTTGGCGGCCAGGATCTCCCAGTTGTCGAAGCCGATCACGGCGACGTCGGTGGGGACCTCGCGGCCTTCCTGGTGGAGGACGTCGAGGACGCCGCGGGCGATCTCGTCGGAGCCGGCGAAGACGGCGTCGACCGTGGGGTCCTTCTGCAGCAGCATGCGGGTGGCGCCGCGGCCCCAAGCCTCCGACCACATGCCGAACCAGACCTGGTCGCCGGCCAGGGACAGGCCGGCCTCGGCCAGGCGGGCCTGGGCGCCGCGGGCCCTGTCCTGGGCGGCGCCGTAGGACGGGTCGCCGGTGATGTGGGCTATCCGGGTGCGGCCGCAGGACAGCAGGTGGTCGACGGCGAGGCGGCCGGCCGCCTCGTTGTCCGTGACCAGTGAGGCGTCCAGCGGGTCGTCGCTGGGGGCGTACGCGTAGACCACCGGCACCGGCAGGTCGCGGCCCAGCGACGGGCGGGTGTCGGGGCGGGCGCCGACCACTATCAAGCCGTCCACCCGGCGTGACAGCAGGGCGCGCAGATGATGCTTCTCGCGGATGGCGTCGCCGCGGGCGTCGCACAGGAAGACCGAGACCTGGTCGGAGCCGAACGCGTCCTCGGCCCCCATCAGGATCGGGATGGAGAAGCGGCCCTCGAGGTCGGACGTGAGCAGGCCGACCGTGCCCGTGCGGCCGCCGATCAGGGCCTGGGCCAGCGTGTTGGGGGAGAACGACAGCTGCGCCGCGGCCTCCATGACCCGGCTGCGGGTCTCCGCCTTGACCTGCGGCTGGCCGTTGAGGGCCTTGGAGGCCGTCGCGACGGAGACCCCGGCCAGCCGGGCCACGTCCCGCAGGGTGACCGGCCGGGTCGATCCATTTGATGTCGCCACCGGTCCATCATGCCAACGTGGCCGCACTCCGATGGGCGGCGGACCGGAAAGTGACTTCGTGGGGACACAGAGTTGACACGGGGGCACTCAAGCCATAAACCTCTATGGACGCCAGCGCGAGGGGGAGACGGCCCGTGGCCACGAAGACGCGTGACTACTACCAGGTGCTCGGTGTGGCCCGGTCGGCCACGCCGGCCGAGATCCAGCGGGCGTACCGGGCGCTGGCGCGGCGGTTCCACCCGGATGTCAACCGGGAGACGGGGGCCGAGACCCGGTTCAAGCAGATCACCGAGGCGTACAACATCCTGTCCGACGAGCGCAAACGCGCGATGTACGACCTGGACCGGGGCCTGGGTGGGTTCTTCTCCACCGAGCAGCCGATGGGCAAGCGCATGCCGCGCTTCGACGCCGGCGTCGAGCTGGTCGAGGTGACGGTCGAGGAGGCGTACGCGGGTGGGCGGCGCCACCTGACGATCGAGTTCGGCACGGCCGTACGGGTGGTGGAAGTGACCGTGCCGCCGGGCGTGACCGACGGCCGCCGCATCGCGCTGCCCGGCATGGACATGTCGGTGACGATCCGCATCGCGCCGCACCCGAAGTACCGGGTGCAGGGCCGCGACGTGTTCGTCGATCTGCCGCTGGCGCCGTGGGAAGCGGCGCTGGGCGCGACCGTGCCCGTGGACACCCCGTCCGGCCCGGCGCAGGTGCAGGTGCCGGCGGGGTTGTCCTCGGGGCGCCGGGCTCGCCTGCGGGGCCGGGGCCTGCCCAACCCCGACGGCGTTCCGGGTGACCTCTACGCCGAGATCCGCATCGTCGTCCCCACGGAGATGAGCGCGGGGGAGCGACGCCGCTGGAAGCAGCTGGCGAAGAGCTCGAATTTCAACCCACGGGAGAACTAGGACGCGTACAGACCGAAGGTGGTCCGGCGGCGCAGCCGGAAACCGATCGACTCGTAGAGCCGGATCGCCGTCGCGTTCGCGGCCGACGTGTGCAGGAACGGCGTCTCCCCGCGCTCCCGGATGCCGTGCGCGACCGCCCGCACCAGCCGGGTCGCCAGCCCCCGGCCGCGGTAGGCGGCGTCCGTGCAGACCGCGCTGATCTCCGTCCAGCCGGGCGGGTGCAGCCGTTGACCGGCCATGGCGATCAGCGCCCCGTTGTCCCGGACGCCGAGGTAGCCGCCGAGTTCGATCGTGCGTGTCCGGAACGGGCCCGGGCGGGTCCGCTCGATCAGGTCGAGGATCTCCGGCACGTCGGCCGCACCGAGCGGAACCGCCTCCGGGGCCGGCGCGTCGGCCAGCGCCTCGTCGACGAACTGCACCCCGTCCACCTGGTCGATCAGCCGCCAGCCGGGGTGTGCGGAGGGGACCGGGCCGGCCACCGCCACCTCGGCGCCGGGCCCGGTCAGCTCCAGCAGGTCCTTCCAGGCGGCCGGGTCGGACGGGTCCTCCAGCGCGTGGAAGGGCGCCACGTCGGGCTGGTAGCGCGCCGCCCGCCCGTACCGCTCGGCGAAGCCGCTGTGCGGGCCGTTGAGCGACTCCCAGGCCGCGTTGTCCAGGACCGTCGTGTCCGGCGAGACCGTCGTCATTCCGGCACCTTCAGACCGAGGTGGTCACGCAGCGTCGGACCCTCGTAGTCGGTACGGAAGACGCCCCGCTCCTGCAGCAGCGGCACCACCGTGTCGGCGAACTCGTCGAGCCCGCCCGGCGTCACGTGCGGCACCAGGATGAAGCCGTCGCTCGCGTCCGCCTGCACCAGTTCGTTGATCGACGAGGCCACCGACGTGGGCGTGCCGATGAAGTTCTGCCGCCCGGTCACCTCGATGATCAGCTCGCGGATGGAGAGCTTCTCGGCTTCGGCGCGAGCCCGCCACTCGTTGGCCACGGCGATCGGGTCGCGGTGCATCCGTACGCTGGCCCGCCCGCGCGCGATGTGGTTGTCGGACACGTCCGGGTCCACCGACGGCAGCGGGCCGTCCGGGTCGTACGAGCTCAGGTCCCGGTTCCACAGCTGCTCGAGGAACTTGATCGCGGTCGCCCCGCTGACCTGCTGCCGCCGGACGATCCGGGCCTTCTCCTGGGCCTCGGTCTCGGTGTCCCCGAGCACGAAGGTGGCCGCCGGCAGCACCAGCAACTCGTCGCGTTCCCGGCCGTACTTGGGCAGGCGGCCCTTGACATCGTTGTAGAACGCCTGGCCCTCGGCCAGCGTGCCGTGCCGGCTGAAGATGGCGTCGGCCGTGGCCGCCGCGAATTCGCGCCCCGCGTCCGAGTCACCGGCCTGCAGGATCACCGGCCTGCCCTGCGGACTGCGCGGCACGTTGAACCGGCCCGCGATGTCGAAGTGGTCGTCCTTGTGGGTGAAGGCGCCGGCGTTCGGGTCGCGCAGGAACGTCCCGGTGGTCTTGTCGGCCGCGATGGCGTCGGCCGGCCACGAGGCGAACAGCTCCTTGGCCGTCTCGAGGAACTGGGTGGCCCGGCTGTACCGGTCCGACTCGGCCAGGAAGCCGCCGCGCCGGAAATTCTCCCCGGTGAAGGCGTCCCATGAGGTCACCACGTTCCACGCGGCCCGGCCGTCGGAGAGGTGGTCGAGGCTGGCGAACTGCCGGGCCACCTCGTACGGCTCGTTGAAGGTGGAGTTGATCGTGCCGGCCAGGCCGAGCCGGGTCGTCACGGCGGCCAGCGCCGCCAGCACGGTGAAGGTGTCGGGGCGCCCGACCACGTCCAGGTCGTAGATCTTCCCGGCCTGCTCGCGCAGCCGCAGGCCCTCGGCCAGGAAGAAGAAGTCGAACTTGGCGCGTTCGGCGGTCTGCGCCAGCTTCACGAACGAGGAGAACTCGATGTGGCTGCCGGCCTCGGGGTCGCTCCACACCGTGGTGTTGTTGACGCCGGGGAAGTGCGCGGCGAGGTGGATCTGCTTAGGCAACGGGTGCCTCCTGACGGTAGCGGTTCGCGGGCCGGCCGAGCCCGAGCAGGCCGCGCAGGGTGGCCGACTCGTACTCCGTGCGGAAGGCGCCGCGCGATTGCAGCTCCGGGACGAGGCCGCGGGTGATGGCCTCGAGGTCGGCCGGCAGCCGGCCCGGCCGCAGCCGGAAGCCGGTCAGGCCCGCCTGCTGCCAGTCGAGCAGCAGGTCGGCCAGCTGGGCCGGGGTGCCGGTGAAGATCGAGGCGTCGGACGTGTACACGGCGCCGTGCAGCTCGTCCAGGCGCGCCTTCGCATCCCGGGCGGCCTGCTCGCTGTCCTCCAGGAAGACGACGAGGTCGCCGAAGACGTGCGGCAGGGATGACACCTTGGCCACGATCCGGCGGGCGTTGTCGGCGTCGGCCGGGGTCACGTAGACCAGATCGGCCGCCTTGACGGCGAAGGCGTACGGGATGTCGGCGTGCCCCAGGGCCGTGACCAGCGGCTGGCCCTGCGGTGGCCGCGGCGTGATCGACGGCCCCTTGACGCTGAAGTACTTGCCGTCGAAGTCGATGTAGTGCAGCTTCTCCCGGTCGATGAACCGGCCGGTGGCGGCGTCGCGGATCTCGGCGTCGTCCTCCCAGCTGTCCCAGAGCCGCCGGACCACCTCGACGTAGTCGGCGGCCTCGTCGAACAGGTCCTGGACGACGGCGGCGTCCAGGGCGGCCGGATCGAGCGGCGGGATCGTTCTCCGTCCGAAGTGCCCGGCCTCTTCCGGGCGGGCGGAGAGCTGGGCCCGCCAGCCGGCCCGGCCCGTGCTCACGTAGTCGAGCGTCGCGATCGCCTTGGAGATGTGGAACGGCTCGGTGTGGGTCACGGTCGCCGTCGGCACCAGGCCGATGTTCTGCGTGACCGGGGCGACCCGGGACGCGATCAGCACCGCGTCGAGGCGGCCCTCGACCCCGTTGCCGGCGATGCCGACGGAGTCCTCGATCGTGACGAAGTCGAGCTTGCCCGCCTGGGCCTCGCGGACCAGGTCGACCCAGTAGGAGGCGGTGAACAGCTCCGAGGGGCGGGCCTCGGGCAGCCGCCAGGCGGCGGGGTGCCAGCCGGCGCCGTCCAGCGCGACGGCGAGATGCAGCGGTTGTGCCATGATCACTTACCTTCGGTCGGGAGTCCGGGCGGGTTGATCTCGCCGGCGTCCACGGCCTCGTTGGCCAGGTTCCAGCGGTCGAGGATCTTCTTGTAGTCGCCCGACCTGATCAGCTCGTCGAGCGCGGCCTTGTACGCCTTGACCAGGCCATTGTCCTTCTTCGTGGTCAGCGCGATCAAACCCTGCAGCGAGGCGCCGGCGCCCGAGTACGTGCCGACGATCTCGGTCTCGCCCGCGGTGGCCACGTGGTAGGCCGAGGTCGGGTTCGGCCCGAGGTAGAGGTCGATCGCGCCCGAGCCCAGGGCCAGGTAGGTCGCCTGGTTGGTCTGGTAGTACTTGATGTCGACCTTGGGCCGGCCCGCCTTGACGTTCTCCTCGCTCCACTCGACCAGGATCTTCTCCTGGTTGGTGCCGGAGCCGACCGCGACCTTCTTGCCGGCCACGTCGGCCGGGCCGGTGACCTTCAGACCGGAGCCCTTCTTGGCCTCGAAGGCCAGCTCGTCCTTGCGGTAGGTGACGAAGTCGTACTTCTGCTTGCGCTCCTCGGTGACCGTGATGTTGGAGGCGCCGAGGTCGTACTTGCCGCTGTCGAGACCGATGAACAGGTTCTCCCAGGACGTGTTCTGCAGGTCCGGCTGCAGGCCGAGCACGCCCGCGATGGCCACGGCGATGTCCGGCTCGCTGCCGATCAGGGTCTTGTTGTCGGTGGCGGTGAAGGCGAGCGGCGGGAAGCCGGAGCCGGCCGCGCCGACCCCGATGATCAGCTTGCCGCCGGCCCTGACCTTCTCCGGCAGCAGGGCGGCGGCCGCGTCGACCTTGGCCGGGATGATCCGCTGCTGGTCGGGGGAGAGGTTGAGCTTGACCGTGGTGGCTCCCTCGACCGCGGCCGCCGCCTTCGGGGTCTCGTCCGGGGCCGAGCAACCGGCGAGCCCGGCGACGAGCGCGACGGTGACGAACAGGGTTCTGCGACGCATGAACATCTCCTAGACGAGAACTTTGGAAAGGAAGGCCCGCGTGCGTTCGTGCCGGGGGCTGTCGAGCACCTCGGCCGGGGGCCCCTGCTCGACGATGCGGCCGCCGTCGAGGAAGACGATGGTGTCGGCCACCTCGCGGGCGAAGCCGATCTCGTGCGTCACCACGACCATCGTGGTGCCGGCCCGGGCCAGGTCCCGCATGACGTCGAGGACCTCGCCGACCAGCTCCGGGTCGAGGGCCGAGGTGGGCTCGTCGAACAGCACCAGCTTGGGGTCGAGCGCGAGGGCCCGCGCGATCGCGACGCGCTGCTGCTGCCCGCCGGACAACTGCCGCGGGTACGCCTGCGCCTTGTCGGCCAGACCGACTCGGTCGAGCAGTTCGAGGGCCCGGCCGGGGTTGCGCCGGGCCTCGCTCACGTTCTCCAGCGCGGTCAGGTGCGGGAAGAGGTTGAAGGTCTGGAAGACGAAGCCGATGTTGGCCCGCTGCTTCAGGATCGTGCGCTCGGGCAGCTCGTGCAGCTTGTCGCCGGCCTGCCGGTAGCCGATCAGCTCGCCGTCGACGCGTACCGTTCCCCGGTTGACCTTCTCCAGATGGTTGATGCAGCGCAGCAGGGTGGACTTGCCGGAGCCGGAGGGCCCGAGGACCACGGTGACGCTGCCGGCCGGCACGTCCAGGCTGATGTCGCGCAACACCTCGAGGGGGCCGAAGGACTTGTGGACGTTCTTGATCTCGATCATCGGCGGTACCCCCGGCCGAAGTGGCGCTCGGTGTAGTGCTGCAGGACCGAGAGGACCGCGGTCAGGATCACGTACCAGACGGTCGCGACCATGAGCAGCGGGACGACCCGGCCGCTGCGGCCGTAGATGACCTGCACCTGGTAGAAGAGCTCGCCGATGGCCAGCACGTAGACCACCGAGGTGCTCTTGAGCAGGTTGACCAGCTCGTTGGCCGCGTTGGGCAGGATCGCCCGCATGGCCTGCGGGAGCACGATGCGGCGGAACTGGCGCAGGCGCGGAATGCCGAGGGCGGCCGCCGCCTCCATCTGCCGCTGGTCCACCGACAGGATGCCGGCGCGGACGATCTCCGCCGCGTACGCCGCCTCGTGCAGGGCCAGGCCGAGCAGGGCCGCGCCGAACGCGCTGACCAGGCTGCGGGTCTCGAAGTGCAGGAAGCCGGGGCCGAACGGCACGCCGATCTGCAGCTTGTCGTAGAGGTAGCCGAGGTTGGCCCAGAACAGCAGCTGCACGATCAGCGGGACCGACCGGAAGACCCAGATGAAGGTCCAGCTGACCGACTTGAGCACCGGGTTCTTGGACAGCCGCATCGGGGCCAGCAGGATGCCGCCGGCGAAGCCGAGCACCGCGCCGGCGAAGGTGAGCTCCAGGGTGATCAGCAGGGCCTGCATCACCGACTCTTCGAAGAAGTAGCCGAAGAAGGTGCCCCAGTCCCAGCCGGGGTTGGTGGCCAGGCCGTGCAGGAACTGGGCGACCAGCACGAGCACGGCCGCCGCGGCGACCCAGCGCCACGGGTGGCGGGCCGGCACGATGGTCAGATCGGGGGTTTCCGGCGACGCTGCCGGTGCGGGTGGCGGATCGCTGCTCGTGCGGCGAACCGCCGCGCGAGCCGAGGACAGAAGACTCACGGGCGTCCCTCCGGAGTGGCTTGTTGTGGTGAACGCTAGGTGCGGACGGGCATTGCCCTCAAGTCCTATCGGCTCTATATGTTTTACGAAGTTGTCAACGCCCGGATCTCTTGCTCATACCCCACTTAAGCCATAGGAATAAGGGAGTCCGTCTCTGTGGAGGTATCGATGCGACACCGTCCTTGGCTCGCCGCGGCTGCGTCTCTCGCGCTGCTCGCGGGCTGCTCCTCCAGCGGCGGCACCGCCACCGACGCCGGTGCTCCGGTCTCCGGCGGCTCCCTGACCTGGGCCGTCGAGACCGAGCCGATCACTCTCAACCCGCATCAGTACGCGCAGGCCAAGGCGCGCCTGCTCGTCTGGAACAACTTCGAGGCCCTGCTCACCCACGACGACAAGGGCGGGTACGTGCCCTGGCTCGCCACCGGGTACGAGGTCTCACCGGACGGCAAGACGTACACCGTCAAGCTGCGCACCGACGTCACCTTCAGCGACGGCACCAAGTTCGACGCGGCGGCGGTCAAGGCCAACGTGGACCAGCTGCTCACCGACGGCTACGCCCCGGCCGTACGAGGCGTACAGCTCAAGAACCTCAAGGACGTCGAGGTCGTCGACCCCGCCACGATCAAGTACAACCTGACCCGGCCGGACGTGCTGATCCTGGACTTCCTCTCCTCGCCGCAGGGCGCCATCGTCTCGCCCAAGTCACTCAAGGAGGCGAAGAACCTCAAGGCGGGCGGCCCGGAGCTGGCGGGCACCGGGCCGTTCATCCTGGACAAGTACACGCCCGGCCAGGAGCTGCACTACGTCAAGAACCCGAACTACAACTGGGCGCCGGCCAACGCCGGGCACACCGGTCCCGCCTACCTCGACGAGGTGACCTACCGCTTCCTCAAGGAGTCGTCGGTCCGCGTCGGCGCCCTCACCTCGGGCCAGGTGCAGGTGATCGAGGGCGTGCCCGCCACCGACCAGGCGCAGATCACCGCCAACCCGTCGCTGACCCTGAGCAAGGGGCTCAACTCGGGCTCGGCCTACTCGTACTACTTCAACACCTCGCACGCGCCGTTCGACGACATCCGGGTCCGGCAGGCGTTCCGCGACGCGCTCGATGTCGACACCGTGTTGCAGGGCGTCTACCGGGGCACAGCCACCCGGGCCTGGAGCGTCATCTCGCCGACCAGCCCGCTCTACGACAAGACCCTGGAGAAGACATACGGCAACGACGCCGCCAAGGCGAACTCGGAGCTGGACGCGGCCGGCTGGTCCACCCGGGACGCCGAGGGCTTCCGGACCAAGGACGGCAAGCGGCTGACCGCCCGGCTCGTGCAGTCGGCGCCGTTCGTCCGCGACCGCCGCGACATCCTGGCCCAGGCCGTGCAGGCCGCGGTCAAGCAGAGCGCCGGCATCGACCTCAAGGTATCCGTGGTCGACCAGGGCACCGCGACCAAGGCGCTGGAGAACAACGAGTACGAGATCTTCGACAACTCGCGGGCCGACACCGACGCCGGGGCCGCGCTGAACCTGCTGCTGCGCTCGGACGGCGCGATCAACCGGACCGGGGTCAAGGACACCGCGCTGGATTCGCTGCTCACCGATGGGGTCTCGCTGTCCGACCCGGCGAAGCGCGCGAAGGTCTATCAGGATCTGCAGCAGAAGGTCATCGCCAAGGACGCGCTGATCCAGCCGCTCTACGCGCCGGCCGACCAGATCGCCTCGGCCAAGACCGTGGGCGGGCTCGGGTTCGAGCCGACCGCGGGGGTGCCGGACAACGCGTACAACGTCTGGCTGAGCAAGTGATCGTCCTCCGCCGCCTCGGCACCGGCCTCGTGGTCCTGTGGGCCGCCGCCACGGCGGCCTACCTGGCCCTGCTCGCCGCGCCCGGGGACACGGTCGACGCCATCATCGGCGACGGAGCCGACACGCCCCTGATCCGCTCGCAGATCATCCAGGAGTGGCACCTCGACCGCCCGGCCGTGGTGCAGTACCTCGACTTCCTGTGGCGGGCCCTGCACGGCGACCTGGGCCGCTCCTACCTGCTGCAACGGCCGGTGGCGGAGGTGATCGGGGGCCAGCTGGCGCCGACGCTGACGCTGGCCTTCAGCGCCGGTGTGCTCGGCATCGTCCTGGCCCTGGTGCTGGCGGTCACCACCCGCCGGCCCTGGGCCCGGCGGATCAGCTCGACCGCCGAGCTGATCCTGGTCTCCACGCCGCCCTTCCTGATCGGGATCATCCTGCTCAGCGTCTTCTCGTTCCGGCTGGGCCTGTTCCCGGTCTCGGGTGGCCAGGGCTTCGCGTCGCTCGTCCTGCCGGCCGTCACGCTCGCCCTGCCGGTGGCCGGGGTGCTGACCCAGGTGCTGCGCGACGGCATCGACCGGGCCCTCGAGGAGCCGTTCGTGGTCACCGCCCGGGCCCGCGGGCTGGGGGAGCGGGCCGTGCTCGTGCGGCACGCCCTGCGGCACGCGCTGCTGCCGACCGTGACCCTGATCGGCTGGCTGTTCGGCATCCTGCTGGGCGGCGCGGTGATCATCGAGACGGTCTTCGGCCGGCCCGGCCTCGGCCAGGTCACCCTGAGCGCGGTGACCAGCGAGGACATGCCGGTCGTACTCGCCGTCGTGGTGTTCTCGGCCTTCGTCTACGTCGTGCTCAACACCCTGGCCGACCTGGCCTACCTGATCATCGACCCTCGGCTGCGGAGGAGTTGACGTGACCATCGCCCTCGATCGGCCCGTCCCGGTTCGCTTCCGGCGCCCGCGCGGCCTCGGCGTCGCCTTCGCCGCCGGCTTCCTGTTCCTGGCGGCGCTGGCCGCCGCGGCGCCCGGTCTGCTGGCCGGCGACCCGCTGGCCGCCGACCCGCTGCACGTGCTCGAGGGGCCCAGCGCGGCCCACTGGTTCGGCACCGACCAACTCGGCCGGGACGTCTTCGACCGGGTCGTGCACGGCGCCCGGCACTCGCTGACCATCGGGATCGCGGCCACCCTGGTCGCGGCCGGCCTCGGCATCCTGCTCGGCCTGCTGGCCGGGCTCTCCCACAAGTACGCCGACGAGGCGCTCAGCCGCGGTTTCGACGCCCTCGCGGCGTTCCCGCTGCTGCTGCTCGCCCTGCTGTTCGTCGCGGTGGCCGGGCCGGGCACGGTCGGGCTGATCGTGGCCATCGGCATCGCCACCCTGCCCCACTACGCCCGGGTCGTCCGCTCGCAGACCTTCGTGGTCCGCCAGGCCGGCTACGTGACGCAGGCGGTCGCGTTCGGCGACTCGCGCTTCCGGCTGGTGCTCCGGCACGTGCTGCCGAACGTCATCGGCCCCATCCCGGTCCTGGCGGTGATCGGGCTCGGCGAGGCGATCCTGGCCGCGGCCGGGCTGAGCTTCCTCGGCATGGGACCACAACCGCCGTCCCCCGAGTGGGGCGCGATGCTCTCCGAGGGTCGCGGCTATCTGAGCATCGCCTGGTGGACGTCGATCCTGCCCGGCGTGGTGGTCACCCTGCTGGTCATCTCGCTGACCGTGGTGGGCCGGCGCCTCCAGCGCCGGTTCGAGGGGAGGCAGGCATGATCGCCGTACGGGATCTGCACGTGTCCTTCCCGGTCGGCCGCACGGTCGTCGAGGCCGTGCGCGGCGTCGACCTGGACATCGCCGCCGGCGAGTGCGTGGCGCTGGTCGGGGAGTCCGGCTCGGGGAAGTCGGTCACGGCCCGGACCCTGGTCGGCCTGACGGGGGCCCACGCCCAGGTCTCCACCTCGCGCTTCGAGATCGACGGCCAGGACGTACGCGGTTACACCGAACCCGACTGGCAGCGGCTGCGAGGCGGTTACGCCGGGCTCGTGTTGCAGGACGCGCTGGTGTCTCTCGATCCGCTGCGCACGGTCGGCGCGGAGATCGGCGAGGTGCTGCGGGTGCACAAGGTTCCGGGCGACCGGGACCAGCGCGTCAGGTCGTTGCTCGAGGCGGTGCACGTCCCGGAGCCGGAGCGCCGCGCGAAGCAGTATCCGCACCAGCTCTCGGGTGGATTGCGGCAGCGAGCGCTGATCGCCTCGGCCATCGCCGGGGGGCCGCCGCTGTTGATCGCGGATGAGCCGACGACGGCCCTCGACGTGACGGTGCAGGCGCAGATCCTCGACCTGCTCGCGGAACGGCGGGCGGCCGGCGAGACCTTGTTGTTGATCAGCCATGACCTGGCTGTGGTGTCACGGCTGGCCGATCGCGTACTCGTGATGAAGGACGGCCGGGTCGTGGAGTCGGGGGCCACTGCCTCGTTGCTGGCCGCCCCGGCCCATCCGTACACCCGGCAGTTGGTCGAGGCGGTGCCCTCGGCCGCCTCGCGGGGCCGCCGCCTCTCCGGGCCGTCCCTTTCCGTGCTCGCCCCGCCCGAGGACAGCGTTGTCACCGAGGGGGAGCGGGCGAGCAGCAACGACGCGGCGGCCCCTCCCGCTGACAGCGTTGTCATCCGGGCGGAAGGGCTGCGCAAGACCTATGGCAAGCACACCGTCGTGGACGGGGTCGATCTGACTGTGCGGCGCGGGGAGATCGTCGGGCTGGTTGGGGAGTCCGGATCGGGGAAGACCACCGTTGCCCAGTTGCTGTTCGGGCTGGTGCCGCCGACGTCCGGGACCGTGGCGTTCGAGGGCGCGTCATGGACCGGGTTGAAGGAGCGGCGGCGTCGTCCGCGACGCCGCCGCCTCCAACTCATCTCGCAGGATCCGCTCTCCGCGTTCGACCCCCGCTGGACCGTCCGGCGGATCATCGGTGAGGCCAACGGCGCCGAGAAGCCGGAGCCGCTCCTGGAGCGGGTCGGTCTCGCGGCCGACGTGCTCGACCGCTATCCGCGGCAGCTCTCCGGCGGGCAGCGGCAGCGGGTGGCGATCGCCCGGGCCCTCGCCCCGCGGCCGAGCCTGATCATCTGCGACGAGCCGGTCTCCGCGCTCGACGTCTCCGTGCAGGCGCAGGTGCTCGACCTGCTGGCCGACATCCGGGCCACCGACGGCACGGCGCTGCTGTTCATCTCGCACGACCTCGGCGTCGTGCACCACCTCGCCGATCGCGTGCTCGTCATGCGCGACGGCTCGGTCGTCGAATCAGGGCCGATCGACGACGTCTTCCACACCCCGCAACACGAGTACACCCGCGCCCTGCTCGACGCGGTACCGAATCTGGAGGTGTCGCCGTCATGAAGTTCCTGCTCATCACGCTGATCGCCAAACCCGACCCGACCGTGAGCGACCACGCCCGCCTGCGCGAGGTGGTCGACAACGCCGTGCTGGCCGAGGAGCTCGGCTTCGACGGCTACGGGGTGGGCGAGCGCCACGAGCGCCCGTTCATCTCCTCCTCACCGCCGGTCGTGCTCAGCCACATCGCGGCTCGTACGGAAAGGATCCGGCTGTTCACCGCGGTCACCACGCTCAGCTTGCTCGACCCGGTCCGCGCCTACGAGGACTACGCCACGCTGGACAACCTCTCCGACGGCCGGATCGAGCTGATCATCGGCAAGGGCAACGGGGCCGCCCAGGCCAAGCTGTTCCACGTCACCACCGAGGACCAGTGGGACCGCAACCGCGAGTCGTACGAGCTGTTCCGCCGCCTCTGGCGCGAGCCCAAGGTGACCTGGGAGGGTCGCTTCCGCCCGTCGCTGACCGAGGCCGAGACCTGGCCGCGGCCGCTGCAGAAGCCGATCCGGGTCTGGCACGGCAGCGCCACCAGCCGCGAGAGCGTCGACCTGGCCGCGCAGTTCGGCGACCCGCTGTTCTCGGCCAACGTCACCAACCCCATCGAGCCGTACGCGGAGCTCATCCGCTACTACCGCGAACGGTGGGCGCACTACGGGCACGACCCGGCGGACGCGCTGGTCGGCGCGGGCTCGGCCGGCTTCTATGTGGCGCGTACGTCGCAGGAGGCCGTGGAGACGTACCGCCCGATCCATGACGCCCGGATCGCGCTGTTCCGCAAGGTCGGCGTCGAGCCGGTCTTCCCCACCCTGGAGGACGCGATCGAGCGCAGCTCGATCCTGGTCGGCAGCCCGCAGCAGATCATCGACAAGGTGCTGCGCTACCACGCTTCGTTCGGGCACGAGGTGATGCACCTGCACGCCGACGGGGACGGGCTGACCGACAAGCAGCACCGGAAGACCTTGGAGCTGTTCCAGTCCGAGGTGGCGCCGGTGCTGCGCAAGGCAATCCCCAGCCGCCCATTCGCTTCTCCACTCACAGGGAGCGCCGCATGACCGTCCCGCTGTCCATTCTTGATCTCGCCCCGCTGGTCGACGGCGGCGATGCGCGTGACGCGCTGCGCCGCACGCTCGACCTGGCCCGCTCGGCCGAGGAGTTCGGCTACCACCGCTACTGGGTGGCCGAGCACCACCTGACGCCCGGCGTGGCGAGCTCGCAGCCGGCCGTGCTGCTCGGGGCGATCGCCGCGGTCACCGACCGCATCCGGCTCGGCTCGGGCGCGCTGCAGACCGGCTTCCTGACCCCGCTGGCCGCTTTGGAGCAGTTCGGCACGCTCGACGCGCTCTACCCGGGGCGGTTCGACCTCGGGCTGGGCCGGTCGGCGCAGCGCCGGTCCTCCCCGCCGGCCTCATCGGTCGAGGTCGACGAGCACGTCGTCGACGGCTTGCTGATCCCGAAGCACTACAACTACCAGGTGCTGCTGAAATCGGGCCGGGCGCAGCTGTGGTTCAAGCTGCTCAAGCAGCCGGGTGCGGAACCGCTCGACCTGGACGCCGTGGTCGAGGACATCGAGATCCTGCGGGCCGGGCCGTACACCGACGGCGAGGGCAATTCGGCCCGCGCGGTGCCGGGCGAGGGCGCCGACCTGCAACTGTGGATCCTCGGCAGCAGCGGTGGCGAGAGCGCCCAGGTGGCCGGCGCGCGCGGTCTGCCGTTCGCGGCCAACTACCACGTCGCCCCGGCCAAGGTTCTGGAGGCCGTCGAGGCGTACCGGGCCGCCTTCAAGCCCTCGCAGGTCCTTTCGCAGCCGCACGTCATGGTCTCGGCCGACGTCCTCGTGGCCGACGACGACGAGACGGCGATCGAGCTGGCCCTGCCGTACGCCCTGTGGGTGCGCAGCGTCCGTCAGGGCGGCGCCGTCCCGTGGCCGACGCTGGAGCAGGCCCGCGCCCACCAGTGGTCCGCCGCCGACCGCGAGTTGGTCAAGGATCGCGTCGACACCCAGTTCGTCGGCTCACCGGAGACGGTCGTCGACAAGCTGGAGACCTTGCGCCGGGTGACCGGGGCCGACGAGTTGCTGATCACCACGATGGCGTCCGACCACCGGGATCGCGTGCGCTCGTACGAGCTGCTGGCTAAGCACTGGCCGGGCTGAGCAGCTCCGCCATCGCCGGAAGCTGGAAGAACTCGGCGGTGGCGGTCGCCGAGGGCGACCCCGCCGCCGGGTCGGCCCCGGCGGCGAGCAGCACCTTGACCGTCTCGGCGTTCTGCCGGAACACCGCGGCCGCCAGCGCGGTCTGACCCCGGTCGTTGAACCGGTCGGGGTCGGCCCCGTGCTCCAGCAGGGCGCTCACCGTGGCCGGGTGGTTGTGGTACGCGGCCAGGATCAGCAGGGTGTCACCCTTGCTGTTGGTCAGGTTGACCGGCAGCCCGGCCGCGACGTTGGCCGCCAGCTCCTCGGTGCCACCGGCCCGGGCCAGGTCGAACATCCGGTGCGCGTACGCGATCGTCTCGTCATCCAGCTCAGCCACGACGCCCCGGTACCCAGCAGTGGTCCCGCTAATCGCTTATGTCGCCGATACAACGCTCCGGCTCTAATGGGCGCGTGAATCCCACCACGCCGGCCCGCCGGCTGTTCCTCATCGCCGTGGTTCTGCTCGGCCTGGCGGCTCTGCTGTTCCCTTTGCGGCGCATGTTCCTGATGGCCGCGCCCCGCTGCTTCGCCGGGCATTGGCACGGCTGCTACGACACCGAGAACGGCCTGGTGCTGATGACGGTGGTGGGTGCGCCGCTGGCCGTCCTGCTCTCCTGGGTGCTGGCCCGCGTGCGGCACACCGAGTGGCGGCTGACGCTGGCCGAGGTGGGCCTGATCTACGGGACGATCCCGTTCGTGTGGATGACCCTGATGCCGGGGCCGGGCGCCGGCGTCGTCCCCGGCCGGGTGAGCCTGGTCCCGCTGCGCGACCTGGTCACGATGGGCCCCCTCGGGATCGGCGGCAACCTGCTGATCCTGGCGGCGGTCGGCTTCTTCGCCCCGATCCGCTTCGCGGCCCTGGCCTCCCTGCCCCGCATCCTGGCCCTGGGCGCGGCCTGCTCGATCCTGATCGAGGTCACCCAGTACGTCTGCCGGCTGGACCGCGTCTCCTCGATCGACGACGTCCTGGTCAACGCCACCGGCGCGGCCCTCGCCGCCCTGGCCTCCCGTCGCTGGTGGCGCACGGCCCCGGCCCCCGCGACGACGCCCGCGCCCTCACTCCCGCGATCTTGACGGCCGCGCCCCGGCTGGCCGCGCCCCGGCTGGCCGCGCCCCGGTAGGCCGCACCGCGGGCCGGTCAGCTGGCGAAGGCGCGCAGGGTGGCCTCGACCAGAGCGTCGGCATACTCGGGGGTGAGGGGGCCGGAGCGGTGCAGCCAGCGCTGGTAGAGCGGGGCGTAGAGCACCTCGAGCATCAGGTCGAGGTCGGTGCCGGCCGGTAGCCGGCCGGCGCGCTGGGCGCTGCGCAGGCGTTCCTTCTTGGCCTCGTCGACCGGGGCGGCCACCTTCTCGCGGTAGAGCGCGGTCAGGGCCGGATCGGCGATGACCTCGAGGTTGAAGGCGCGGAGGGGAGCCTCGAAGGCCGGATCGGCGAACTCGGCGACGGTGGCGCGCATGACGGTCTTGAGGTCGGCCTCGAGATCGCCCGTGTCGGGCAGGGTGATGCCCTCGCCCTGCTCGCTCAGCGCCAGGAACGAGTCAAAGATGACGGCGCCCTTGGAGGGCCACCAGCGGTAGATCGTCTGCTTGCCGACACCGGCCCGGCCCGCGATGGCCTCGATGGAGACCTTGGCGTAGCCGAGCTCGGAGACCAGCTCCCGGGCCGCGTCGAGGATGGCCGTCCGCGAGCGCTCACTGCGCAAGGCCGGGTTCGGCTTTCGAGGAGTCGCACTCCGCGCGGCCGGGCCGGCCCTCCGAGGGCGCTCGCCACGCGGGACGGGGTTCTTCTCTGGCACGGGCGGGAGCCTATCACCTTAGCGAGACGAGACGGTCCGTCTTGCCGATGGCTGGGCAGGTGCGCATACTCGGGAAGTCATGAGACGGACCGTCTCGTCTCGACCGAGGCAAGGGAGCGCGGCATGCGGGTCTGGTTCATCACCGGGGCGTCCAAGGGGCTGGGCCGGGCCTACACCGAGGCGGCGCTGGCGGCCGGGGACCGGGTGGTGGCGGCCGCCCGTGATGTCGGGCCGCTGGACGACCTGGCCGGCGCTCATCCCGAACGGCTCGTGCGGCTGACGCTCGATGTCACTGACCGGGCGGCCGTGTTCAGCGCGGTCGGTAAGGCCGTGAACGCGTTCGGGCGGCTTGACGTCGTGCTCAACAACGCTGGGGCGATGCTGCTCGGAATGGTCGAGGAGGCGACCGAGGAGCAGATCCGGGCGCAGTTCGACGTCAACTTCTTCGGGGCGGTCTGGGTGGCCCAGGCTGTCATTCCGCACCTGCGTGCGCAGGGGTCGGGGCACCTTCTTCAGGTCACGACCATGGGGACCGGGGGTGGGGTCGCCTCGACCGGGTTCTACACGGCCGGGAAGTCGGCGCTCGACGCGCTGAGTCAGGCGCTGGCCATGGAGGTGGCGCCGTTCGGGGTCAAGGTGACGATCGTGCAGCCCGGTGGCTACGGCACCGAGTTGTTCACGAGCGGCACCACGACAACCGAGCCCCGACCGGAGTACGAGGCGTTGCGGGCTCAACTGGCCGAGATGTGGGGTGAGGACGCCGGGCCTGATCCGAGCACCGCGGCTCCGGTGGTCATGGAGCTGGTCGACTTGCCGGAGCCGCCGCTGCGCTTGATCGTCGGCTCGGCCTCGTATGACATGGTCCGGCAGATGGACCAGGCCCGCGCGGCGGAGTACCAGGCCTGGGAAAGCCTGAGCCGCCGCGCGCCAGGCTGACAAGAGGGCGCCGGGCGCAGGCGGCCGTATCCGCGGCGTGAACAAACGGGCCGCCGGCGTCAACGGTGGATATCCAGCCGGCCGTTTCGCTCGCCGGGGGCGCAAGGTCGGGACATGGCATCGTCCGTGATCTCGTTCAGGTGGTTCTGATGACGCTCGCCGATCTGCTCCCGTCCCTCCGCATCGCCCTCCGCCCGCCGCTCGATCCCGCCGTCTGGCCGCTGACCACCCGCTGGACCGGCGGCGGCGACCTGCAGATCGGCGGCGTCCGCGTCAGCAAGCTGGCCGGCTCGTACGGCACGCCGTTGCACGTCCTCGACGAGCACGACGTCCGCGAGCGGAGCGTCGGCTACCTGACCGCTTTCGGGGAGCGCTCCGTGACGTACAGCGCCCGGGCGGGTCTGACCTTGGAAACCGCGACGTGGATCGCCTCGTCGGGGCTGGGCTGCCGGGTGTCCTCGGCGGCCGAGCTGCGGATCGCGCTGACCGCCGGTTTCCGGCCCGCCGACATCGTGCTGGGTGGGGCCGGCAAGTCGCTGGCCGACCTCGACGCGGCGAACGCATGTGGGGCGGCGGTGGTGGCCGGCTCGGTGGCCGAGGTCGAGCAGATCGCGGCCCGGGCCGTGCTGCCGCAACGCGTGTGGCTGCGGACCGTCCCGGCCCTGGCCGGCCGGCGCCGGACCAGGTACGGGGTGAAGTGCGGGACGGGCCCGGCCCTGGCCGCGGTGGCGGCGATCCGCTCCGCGCCCATGCTCGATTTGGCCGGGCTCGACTGCGACTGCGGGCACCAGCTGAGCCGTTTCCAGCCGTTCGAGTCGTCGGTGCGCGAGGTGCTCGGCTTCGCCACGGTGGTCCGGTCCCGCTACGGCATCACGGTGCCGGCGGTGAACCTCGGAGGTGGGCACGCGGCCACCTACCGCTGCGGGGACGACGGATTCGCGGTCGACGCGTTCGCGGTTCGGGCCCGGGCGATGGTGCGGCTGTCGGCCGAATACTTCGGGATCCACGAACCGCGGCTGACCGTCTCGCCGGGCCGGTCGATCATGTCGCGGGCCGGGGTGACGCTGACCCGGGTGGCCGCCGTCTCGTCGAACGTGGGCGGGCTGACCGTCTCCCTCGACGAGGGCGTGCCCGGGTGCGGCCCGGCGCCCTGCTCGGGGCGGCACTCCATCATGCTGGTCGGCCGCGAGTCACGGGCGGCCCTGCGGGCGGCGACCGTGGTCGAGACGTTCGGGCGTACGCAGACGGCGGCCGAGCTGCCGGCCGACATCGAGGCCGGCGACCTGATCGCCATCGCCGGCACGGGTGGCTACCACTACGCGCATTCACCGTCGGTGGGCGGCGCCGCGGTGCTCGGCGTGGCCGGTGGCACGGTCCGTACGATCAAGCGCCGGCCGACCCTGGAGGAGCTGGCCTCCTGACGGCGCTCCATCAGCGCCTGCGACTCGGCGACGAGCAAGCGGGACGTGGCGACCGGGACGGCGGAGGTACGCAGCGCCGGGCGATGGCGGCCACGGTGTCGCCGCGCGTACGCGGCCTGCAGGCCGTGGACGCTGACCCCGGCCGCCCGCGCGACCTCCTCCGGGGTGAGCGGCTCGGCGGCATGGGCGTCCATGTAGGCCTTGGCCCGGCGGAGAGTGGCCGGCGGCAAGCCGGGCCGCCGCGGGCCGGACCAGCGTGAGCGGGAAGCGGAGATTCTGCAGGTCGATCCGGTCCCAGCGGACCGTCAGGGGACTGCCGAGCGGCACCAGGTGGGAGTGGAACAGGAAGTCGGCCGCGGGCCGACCGGCTCGGGCGCACCCTAGGCTTTCTTCCGCTCCCGGAAGGCGGCCATGTTCATCCGGTTGCCGCACCGGACGCTGCAGAACCGCTTGGAGCCGTTGCGGGACAGGTCCAGCAGCAGGCCGGTGCAGTCGTCGGCCTCGCACAGGCGCAGGCGGCCGACCTCGTTCATCCGGATCACGTCGATCAGGGCCAGCGCGGCCTCGACCCGCATGCGCTCGGCCAGCGGGGCGTCCGGGTCGGTGGCGTGCATGTGCCAGTCCGAGTCGTCGTGGCGGGTGAGATAGGGCACGGCCTTCGCCTTGCGCAGCATCTCGTTGACGGCGGGCACCATGTCGTCGCGGTCGAGGAACCAGACCCGGCGTAGCTCGTCGCGGACGGCGCGCACCTCACGCAGCTCGGTCTCGTCGTGGTCGATGCGGCCCGAGTAATGCCAGCGTGCCAGCAGGGCGGCGAGCTGGTCCACGGTGGCCAGCTCGTCGTCGCCGCCGCGGGTCGCGCCCGGGTCGGTGTCGGTCAGATCGACGATGAACTCGAGCGCCTCCTCCGTGTCAGGGGCAAAAAGCAATTTGACTCCTCACTCAGGCGGCCCTAGCGTCAGGGGTGAAGCCAATTTAGCCCATCACGGGAGTCGTCATGAAGTTCTCGTCGCAGTCCGTCGGACTGGTCATCGCCGTGACCTCGGCGATGTCGTTCGGGACGTCCGGCGCCTTCATCAAGCCGCTGCTCGAGGCGGGCTGGTCACCGGCCGCCGCGGTCACGGTGCGCGCCCTCGTCGGCGGCCTGGTGCTGCTCCCGTTGCTGCTGATCTCCCTGCGCGGGCGCTGGGCGGCGCTGTGGCGCGGACGCTGGCGGGTCCTCGGCATGGGCGTCATCGCGGTGGCCTTCACCCAGCTCGCCTATTTCGCGGCGATCTCCCGCATCCCGGTCTCGACGGCGCTGCTGATCGAATACCTGGCGCCGCTGCTGCTGGTCCTGTTCACCTGGGCGACCACCCGCCGTACGCCCCGCCCCATGGTCTTCCTGGGGTCGGCCCTCGCGATCGGCGGGCTCGTCCTGGTCATCGGCCCGGGCGCGCTGCAGGCCGTGGACGGGGCCGGGCTGATGCTGGCCTTCGCGGCGGCGATCGGCTGCGCGGTCTACTTCGTGGTGGCCGCCCGCCCCAGCGACGGGCTGCCACCGGTCGCGCTGGCCTCGGCCGGGCTCATCGTGGGCAGCCTCACGCTGGCCCTGGCCTCGCTGGCCGGGCTGGTCCCGTTCGTCACCGTCACGACCGACGTCACCGTCGTCCATTCGACGACGCCGTGGTGGCTGCCGCTGCTGGTGGTCGCGGTGGTCGGCACGGCCATCGCCTACGCGACGGGCATCGCCGGCTCGGCCCGCCTGGGCTCCCGCCTCGCGTCGTTCGTGGGCCTGCTCGAGGTGGTCTTCGCGTCCCTGTTCGCCTGGCTGGTGCTGGGGGAGTCGCTCTCCGCCCTGCAGCTGATCGGCGGGGTGCTGATTTTGGCCGGCATCACCGCGATCCCGTCCGAGAAGCCCGCCGTCGCCGAGGAGATCCCGGTGCCCGTCCTTTCCTCCTAGCCGCCATCGATGATCAAGTCGGCCCGCCCGCGTACGTCGTCGGTGCCGTAGAAGTCGTCCTCCTGGCGCGCCCAGCGCTCCCAGTGCGGCTCGTAGGTGGCGCCGTCGCGCGCGAGGGCCCGCCGGCGGCGCAGCTCGTCCGGCGCTTCGACCCAGACCAGGCCACTGACGTACGGAGTGAGCACGCGCCCGCCGCAGCCGACACCCTCCACCACGAGAAACCCGGTCCGCGGCACCTCGTGCCACTCGGCGTACCCGTCCCCGGCCCAATCCCAGCGCCGCCACCGCGCCGGCCGGCCCGCTCCCAGCGGCGCCAGCACCCAGTCGTGCAGCGCGGCCACCCCACCCCGAAGCCCGTCCCACCCCGGATAGAGGTCGTCCATCCGGATCAGCGGCGCCCCGAGCCCCTCGGCGAGCGGCCGCGCCAGCTCGGTCTTGCCCGCCCCGGACCGCCCCTCGACCGCCACCACTGTCGTGTCACCCGCCGACGGCGCCAGGCCCCGGGCCCACGCCAGCACCTCGGCCGCCGTCATGGCTGCTCGCGGGCCGCAAAGAGCCGGGCCAGCTGGTGATCGATCAGGGCGATGGCCTGCCCCGGGGCGTACTGCCCGAGCAGCACCGGCGGCTGCAGGCCGCTCGCGACGGCGATCAGGAGCGCGGCCTCGGCCTCCGCGTCGAGCCCGGGATCCACCTGCCGCAGCAGGGCGGCCAGCAGGCCCTCAAGAGCTTGCGGACCTTCCCGTACGCTCGCCGCCAGCGCCTCGTCCGCCAGGAAGCGCACGAAGTACGCCGCATGGACGACCTGCTGCCGGCGCCGGTGCTCGTCGAGGGGAAGCAGCTCGAGCAGGACGGCCCGCACCAGCTCCCGCGGGTCGCCGGTCCCGCCGATCCGCCTGGACGCCCGGCTCTCGGCGTCCGCGTTGAGGATCTCCAGCGCGCCCAGCAGCAGTTGCTCGCGGGAGCCGAAGTAGTACTGCAACTGCCGCGCCGGCACCCCCGCCTCGGTTGCCACCTGGCGCAGCGTCACCTCCTCGAGCCCGCTGCGCTCGGCCAGCCGCCAGACCGCCTCCGCGATGCGCCGCCGGCGCTCCTCGTGATCGACCTGTCGCGGCATGGTGCGATCGTACCAATACGTGTTATGGTCCGACCGAACCACAACGCGGGGAGTGTCGACATGCACGTGGTAGCGCTGGTCATCGGCATGATCCTGTTGGTCCTGGGCGCTCAGGGCGGCATTCGGCTGCTCGCTGACCATGACAACACCGGAGTCCTGAGCTGGCTGCCGGGCGGTTTCGGCCCCGCCATGGCCGGCTTCGCCGTTCTCGTGGTGGCCGGTGTCCTCCTGGCCGGGTGGGGGAGTGACCAGCTCAAGAAGCGGCGCACGTAAATCGATTGTTCGCTTTCGCGCGCCGTCCTACCGTTGTGATCAGCACCGAGCCACATGAGGAGCGTCCCGATGAACCGCTGGTCTACCGCCGCCGAGCCGCAGCGTCTGCTGCCGCTCACGGCTGCCCGCGTCCACTCCGGATCGCAGCCCAGCCACCTCCGGACTCGGGAGGCGCCGCCCAGCGCCTGAGCCCCTCGCCCATCGCGAAGGCCGCCTCCCTGAAGCCGGGGAGGCGGCCTTTCGCCTTGTCGACAACTTTCAAAGACGATCCGAGGTCGTCCAAAGGCAGGACACCGGTCCCTGGAGCCGGCGACGGAGGTTCGATCCCTCCCCTCGGAGCGCGGGTCCTCGTAGCCCAACGGCAGAGGCACGACGTCGAGGGCGTCGCCGGTGCGGGTTCGAATCCCGCCGAGGACACGAAACACGGACGGGTACTAGCTCAGCTTGGTCAGAGCGCTCGCTTTGGGAGCGAGAGGCCGGCGGTTCGAATCCGCCGTACCCGACTTGGAGATGCCAGCCGACAGATGGCGCCGGCCGCGGTCTCGAAAACCGTTGGGGGTGACACCCGTGGGAGTTCGACCCTCCCCGTCTCCGCTCAGTACTTGCCGGTGCACTTCCATTCCGGGGAGCCGCCGGCCTGGTTGTCGTAGCAGGCCTTGTACTGCAGGTCGGCGTCGTTCAGCATCACGGTGTAGACACGGTTGCCCGAGTTGCGGGCGTCGGCGTACACCCAGTTGCGCTGGCTGCCGCTGAGGTAGTAGCTGAAGCCGGAGAAGACGGTGTAGCAGCAGCCGCGGGTCCAGGCGGTGCGGCAGCGTGGGCTGTAGCGCAGTTCCACGGTGGCGTAGCCGCCGTTGTAGGTGCGGGGGGAGAAGGCGTCGTTCTGGCACAGGTAGGAGTGGCCGTCCCGGCCGAGCACCGGGTAGCTGGCCGGGTCCTTGCCGTCGCACACGTAGCCGCAGGGGTCGGACGACGCCGCGGCGGCGGCCAGCACGGCCTGGAACGCCGCCGGGTCGACCACGGTCTCGGTGGCGCCGTCGGCCAGCCGGTAGGTGCGGGCCGGCAGCACCTTGCCGTCGTCGGAGCGGATCGTGGTGGCGGCCACGAAGGTCTTGCCGTCCGGGGCCGAGGCGGCCGCGGCTGGTGGGGCCACCGTGGCCACGAGGGCGAGCAGCGCGATCAGGGTCATCGAACGTCGCATGAGCGTCTCCAAGATGGACGGGATGGGGCCGTCGTCATTCTCGGAACCGCCGGATCGGCGTCACCACACGTTTCAGCGGAGCCCGAAACCTTCCGGCTGGGCGGACAACAAGGCCGAGCCCAGCGGCGTACGCGTGTGCAGGACCGCCTTGCCGGCCCGCACCGTCTGCACGAGGCGGGCGTCGCGCAGCACGGCGGTGTGCTGGCTGATCGATGCGCGGCTCACCCCGACGCGCTGCGCCAGCTCCGAGGTGGTGCGCCCGTCCTCCAGCGACTCCAGCACCGCGGCCCGGGTCGGGCCGATCAGGGCCGACAGGGCCGTGCCGGTGGCCAGCGCCCGGCTCAGGCTGTGCTCGATCGGGTACACCAGCACGGGCGGCAGGCCGGGGTCGAACAGGGTGTCGGGGGTGCCGAACGACAGGTACGACGGGACCAGCAGCAGGCCGCGGCCGTTGAGGTGCACCGTCCGGTGCTGGGGGACGTCGACGTGCAGGACCGGCGGCTCCCAGCGCATCATCGGCCGGAAGCTGTCGAGCAGGGCTTCCGTGCCGTGGTCGAGCAGCAAGCGGGCCCGCCGGCCGCGGTCGGCGTCGACCTGGGCCCGGGCGTCGCCGGCGAACGGCGCCACGACCGCGTCGTGATGCGAGCGCAGCGCCGCCGCCAGCTCCCGCAACGCGCCGGGCCGGCCGTCGGCGAGCTCCCGCATCCACGGGGTCAGCGGCACGCCGGTCCGGGCCAGCCGGGCCATGTCCGTCCGCAGCCGGGTGGCCGGCGTCGCCATCAGGGCGTCCAGGCCGCAGGACAGGCTGGTGGCGCCCTCGGCCGGGGTGAGGAAATCCGGGAAATACCGCTGCTGCACCAGCGGGGCGATCATGCCCAGATCGGATCGGTGGCCGGCCCGGAGAGCGTGCCGGCGCCACCGGCCGAAGGCCAGCTCGGGTCCGGGCCGCCGGAGCCGGAAGATGCTGATGACGGTCTCCCACAGCGGGTCGGCCCCGGTGGCCACCCGGATCCGCGTGACGTCGTCGGTGGTGAAGTGGATGCGCAGCACGTCGGCCCCCCGTCGTCGGGGTCATCCTATCGATGAGCGCGATTGTCTAAGGCTGAGCCGAACGGCATTGTCGGAGATCGGACGCTGCCTGGACGCCGGAGCGGCGCAAGCGCGCGCTCCGGCTGCCGCGGCCGCGCTGACTAGGCCGGGACGCTCAGCTGCTGTTCGAGCCGGACCTGCTCGGTGACGTCGTAGGCGTACTTGATCACCTTCACCGGGCGGCCGGACAGGTCCAGGATCGGGTTGTAGCTGGACTGGATCCAGACGTCCCGGCCGTCCTTGCCGTGCCGGTGGAAGCGGCCGGAGCGGAACTCGCCGCCGCGCAGCCCCGACCAGAACTCCTGGTACTCGTCCGAGGCGGCGTACTCGAGGGTGCAGAACATCCGGTGGTGCCGGCCGACGATCTCCTCCAGCGTGTAGCCGACCGTCTTCAGGAAGTTCTCGTTGGCTGTGAGGATCCGGCCGTCCAGGTCGAACTCGATGACGGCCTGGGAGCGGTCGATCGCGGCCAGCCGCCCGGCGAACTCGACGTTGCGCAGCTTCTCGGCCGTGACGTCGTTGGCGAACTTGACCACCTTCACCGGCTTCCCGTCGGCGTCGAGGATCGGGTTGTACGTGGCCCGGATCCACACCTCGTGGCCGTCCTTGGCGATCCGCCGGTACTCGGCCGAGTGGAACTCGCCCCGGGCCAGCTTCTCCCAGAAGGCCTGGTACTCCGGCCGGTCCGCCTCCTCGGCGGCCACGAACATGCGGTGGTGCCGGCCGGCGATCTCGTCCAGGCGGTAGCCCATCAGGCCGAGGAACATGTCGTTGGCCTCGAGCACGGTGCCCGTCAGGTCGAACTCGATGACCGCCTGCGAGCGCCGGATCGCGGTGACCTTGCCCTCGAAATCGGCGTTGCGGGTCTTGGCCTCGGTCACGTCGCTGGCGAACTTGACCACCTTCCACGGCTTGCCGTCGACACCGAAGATCGGGTTGTAGGTGGCCTGCAGCCAGACGTCGCGCCCGTATTTGCCGTACCGGTGGAACTCGCCGGAGGCGAACTCGCCCTGCCGCAGGCGGCGCCAGAAGTCCGCGTACTCGGCCGAGGCCGCGGTCTCGTCCGACACGAACATCCGGTGGTGCCGGCCGATCACCTCGGCCGCGCGGTACCCGACCACGGCCAGGAAGTTCTCGTTCGCGCTGAGGACGTGCCCGTCCAGGTCGAACTCGATGACCGCCTGCGACCGGTTGATCGCCTCGATCTTGCCCTGCGCGTCGGCCGCGGCCCGCTTGCCCGCGGTCACGTCGAGGGCGTGCTCGATCACCTTGACCACCTGGCCGGCCCGGTTCTTGACCGGCACCCAGCTGGAGCGGATCCACCGGTCGTGACTGCCCTGCCAGAGCAGCCGGAACTCACCCGTGCGGTTGCCGCCGGAACGCAGCTGCTCCCACAGGTCGGTGTACTCGGCCGAGCCGGCCACCTCGGCCGAGACGAACGAACGGTGCTCGGCGCCCACGATCCCGGCCGGGTCGAGACCCACCAGCGCGGCGAAGGCGTCGTTGGCCCGCAGGACCACGCCGTCCGGGCTGTACTGGGCCGTGGCCGACCCGCGCTCGTACGCCTCGACCTGGCTCTTGAGCTCGGCCAGGAGCTCGTCCGTGTTACCCGTGGTGACCGTCTGATCCGACAAGGTCCGTGTCCTCCCGCTCGCAGCAGTGTTGCCCATTCCGGCGCCGAGGCAGATCGGTCGCGCACGGCGCGACTTGAGAAGGACTGGTTGACTCAACCTGAAAATGGTGCTGATAATGCTAGCACTATGAGATGGACGGTTGATCATTCGGCGCGGGAGGCGCTGCCGGTGCAGATCATGGCGTGCGTCCGGCAGGGCGTGGCCTCGGGCGAGCTGGCCGTGGGTGAGCAGCTGCCGCCGGCGGTCGAGCTGGCGGCTGCGCTGTCGGTCGACCGCAACACGGTGCTGGCCGCGTACCGCCAGTTGCGGGACGAGGGCGTGCTGGAGTTCCGCCGGGGCCGGGGGGCCCGGGTGGCCTCCGCCGTCGCCGAGCCGGCGCCGGTGCTGGAGGCGGCCCAGGCACTCGTCTCGGTGGCGCGCCGGCACGGGATGGGGCGTCAGGATCTGCTGCGCCTGGTCGAGAAGCTGACGTGACACGTCGAGAGGATGGTGCCCGATGACGGCATCCGCACTGCCCGGCCCGGGCCGCTACTCGGTCTACACCGGCCGGGTGACCAACTGGCCGCTGGTGGTGGCGGTCGGGGTCGCCCCGATGCTGCCCCTGCTGCTCCTCGGCGGCCTGTCGCGCGGCGGCTGGCTCGAGCCCGGCGGGCCGGCGATCCCCTTGCTGGTCGCGACGATCGTCGCCCTCGTCAACCTGGCGACCGGGATGAGCGTCCGGGCGACGGCCGGGCCCAACGGGGTCTCGGCCTACTGCGGGGCGGTCGGCTGGCCCCGTCGTACGTACCGCCTGGCGGAGATCGCGTACGCCGAGGTGGCCGACCTGGCGCCGTCGCTGTCGCGGCTGTCCTTCGGCTTCTGGTGGACCCCGCGGCACACCTACTTCACGGTCCGGAACGGGCCTTCGCTCCGGCTGGTCCTGCGCAGCGGCCGCAACGTCTTCGTCACCGTGCCGGATCCGGGGGCCGCGGTCGGGATGCTGCGGGCGGCCGGCGTCACGAGTCCGCGGTAGGGCAGGGCGTGCCGCGGTCGAGACTGTAGCGGGCCTCGATGGTGTAGCTGCCGGGTTGTGGGGCGGACAGCTGGGTCCAGTCGCCGTATTGGGTGAGGCAGGCGGTGGTGTCGGCGCCGGCGATGGCCAGCCACGGCGACCAGGCGACGCGCAGGACGACGGGGCCGGGGCGGGGCAGGTTGACCGTGAGGGCGGCCGGGCCGGCGTAGGTGACGGTGGCCGGGGCGGAGACCAGCGGGTCGGCGCCCTCGACGCGGTAGATCTGCCAGCTGTCGTCCTGCCACACCGGGGTCAGCCATGGTTGCCCGGCGCCGATGACCCGCGCCTCGGCCACGCCGCCGTTGTCCAGTTCGGCGCGGGGCAGCACGACGAAGCCGACGCTCCAGTTCCGTAGCCACGTCCGGTACGAGTCGGCGGTCAGGGTGTCGTCGTAGAAGAGCGGGTTGCGCTCGACGTCGGCCTGCCGGTTCCAGCCGCGGGCCAGGTTCACGTAGGGCGCGATGCCGACCGCCTCCCAGTGGGTGCGCATCGGCACCACCTCGACCCGGCCCTGGTCGGCGCCGAGACGGTGCAGCTCGGAGATCAGCGGGGCCGCGGTGGCCACGGGGGCCGGGCGGGCCAGGTCGAGCGCCGGCTGGGAGAGGGTCCAGGCGACCAGGCCGGCGGCGGCCGCGTAGGTCACGGCCATCCGCCGGCCGCGGCCGGACTCGACGGCGGCGCAGATCAGGATGGCCCCGCCGCCGAGTAGTGCCAGCCGTTCCACGTTGCTGCCGATCGGGGTGGGAAGCGCCCAGCACAGCACGGTGCCGGCGGCGTACACCCAGGCCCCGGCGCGCACGATGCGCCAGGCCGGCGGGGTCAGCAGGGCGACGGCGGCGGCCGAGGCGGCCGTGACGAGGGCGGCGTACCACGGGAACGGCTGCACGCCGGAGAACGGGAACAGCAGCGCGGTGACGGCGATGACCACCGGCGGGCCGGGCGCGATCAGGTACGCGTGCCGGCGCCGGCCGGTCAGGAACAGCGCCGCCGCCAGCACCTCGATGAACAGGCCGGCGACCGGGCTGCAGAGGGTGGCCACCGTGCCCAGGATCAGCGCGAGCACGGGCCGGGGCCGCCACCGTCCGGCGCCGTCGAGGACGGCGACGGTGGCGGCCAGGGCGAACAACAGGCCCAGGAGGTACGTGACGCGGCCGGCGGCGAGGTTGCACCAGACCGCGACCGACAACCAGGCGGCCGGCAGCAGCGGGCGGGTCAGGCCGGAGCGGGTGAGCAGCAGGCCACCGAGGGCGGCGCCGGTCGCGCAGGCGAGCACGCCGGTGGTCCGTACGCCCAGCCAGGCCATCAGATAGGGCGACAGCACGCTGTACGAGGCCGGGTGGATCCCGCCGTACCAGGAGAGGTTGTAGGCCAGTCCCGGATGGTTGCGGACGAAGTTGGTCCACGCGTACTGGGCGGCGAGGTCCCCGGCGTCGCGGGCCATCCATACGGCCCAGATCACGCTCAGCGCCGCGGCAAGCGCGCCCGCCACCACCCAGGGCCGCCGCCACCATCCGAAAGTCACCCGCGCAAGGTAGTGGAGGAGATCCACTGAGGGGAAATTCTCCGCGTGTATATACGCGAGGTATACCCCGGGGGTACATTAACCGGCATGAGTGTTCCGCTGACCCTTCTCGGGCTGCTCGAGCGCGAGCCCAGCCACGGCTACGACCTCAAGCGCGACTACGACACCTTCTTCGGGCGGGGCAAGCCGCTGCCGTTCGGCCAGGTCTACTCGACGCTGGGCCGCCTGACCCGGGACGGCAAGGTCGTCGTGGCCGGCGTCGACCCGGGTGACGGGCCCGACCGCAAGCGCTACCTGATCACCGAGCAGGGCGCCACCGAGCTGGAGCACTGGCTGGTCGAGCCGGTGGAGCCCGAGCCCCACCTGCAGACCGTGCTGTTCGCCAAGGTGGTGCTGGCGCTGATGCTGGACCGCCCGGCCGAGGAGTACCTCGACACCCAGCGCCGGGCCCACCTCGCCCGCATGCGCGAGCTCACCGAGATCAAGCGGTCCGGCGAGCTGGTCGACGGCCTGCTGGCCGACCACGGCCTGTACCACCTGGAGGCCGACCTGCGATGGATCGAGACGACCGGGGCCCGGCTGGACGCCCTGCGAAAGGCGGTACGGAGATGACCACCCTGCTGCACGCCAAGGACGTGACGTTCTCCTTCGGCTCGACGCCGGCCCTGCGCGGGGCGAACATCGAGGTCGCCGCGGGCGAGATCGTGGCCGTGATGGGCCCGAGCGGTTCCGGCAAGTCGACGTTGCTGCACTGCCTGGCCGGCATTCTCGTCCCGGCCGGCGGCGAGATCGTCTTCGACGGCGCCCGGATCGATTCGCTGAGCGAGGCCCGGCGTAGCCAGTTGCGGCGGGACAGCTTCGGGTTCGTGTTCCAGTTCGGGCAACTGGTGCCCGAGCTGACCGCGGCCGAGAACGTCGCCCTGCCGTTGATGCTCGGCGGGGTCCGGCGGGCGGCGGCGCTGCGTACGGCGTACGGCCGCTTTGAAGGTCTCGGTCTGGACGGTCTGGGCGGCCGCCGGTCGGGGGAGCTGTCCGGCGGGCAGGCCCAGCGCGTGGCCCTGGCCCGGGCGATGGTCAGCGAGCCGCGCGTGCTCTTCGCCGACGAGCCGACCGGCGCGCTCGACTCGGTCACCGGCGAGCAGGTGATGGATCTGCTGGTCGACACGGCCCGGCGGCAGGGCACCACGGTCGTCCTGGTCACCCACGAGCCGCGGATCGCGGCCTACGCCGACCGCGAGGTCATGGTCCGCGACGGCCGCGTGACCGCCTGGGAAGGGGCCGTCGCGTGATCCGCTTCAGCCTGCGCCTGGCCGTGGCCGGCGGGCGGGAGGCCGTGACCCGGCTGGTCGTCATCGCGGCCGCCGTGGCCGTCGGCGCCGGTCTGCTGCTGGCCACCTTGGCCGGGGTCAACGCGGTCAACGATCAGCTCACCCGCTTCGCCGCCCTGTACCCGCAGTCCGCCGCGGCGGGCGGCGCCGCTCAGCCGCTGTGGTGGAGCACGCGCGAGGACTACTTCCACGGCGAGCCGATCGTCCGGATCGACGTCGCCGCCACCGGGCCGGCCTCACCGGTCCCGCCCGGCCTGCCCCGGACGCCCGGCGCGGGGGAGTACTACGTCTCGCCCGCCCTGCAGCGCCTTCTCGAGGACACTCCGGCCGACCAGCTCGCGGACCGCTACCCCGGGCGCAACGCGGGCCTGATCGGCGACGTGGCCCTGCCGTCGCCGGACTCCCGCGTGCTGATCACCGGCGGCAACCCCGCCGACGTCGCCGACCTGCCCCAGGCCAGGGCGCTCACCAGCGTCGGCGACAACCCGCCGGCGCTCCCCGAGACGGCGGTCGACCTCATCATGAGCGTCATCGTGGCCGGGCTGCTCTTCCCCGTGCTCATCTTCATCGGCACGGCGACCCGGCTCAACGCCGCCCGCCGGGAACAGCGCTTCGCCGCCATGCGGCTCGTCGGGGCCACCCCGAGGCAGATCTCGGTGGTCGCCGCCATCGAGGCGGCGGCCGCGGCCCTCGCCGGTACGGCCGTGGGCTTCCTGCTGTTCGCCGCGTTCCGCGGGTCGCTGGCCGGCATCCCGTTCACCGGTGACCGGTTCTTCGCCGACAGCATCTCGCTCGGCGCGCTCGACGTGCTGCTGGTCGCCGTCGGCGTGCCGGCCGGGGCGGCGGCGGCCGCGGCGCTGTCACTGCACCGCGTACGCGTCTCGCCGCTCGGCATCTCCCGGCGGACCACCCCGCGCCCGCCCCGCTGGTACCGGCTGATCCCGCTCGGGCTCGGCCTGGCCGAGCTGGCGTTCTTCCTCGTCGGCCCGATGCCGCGGACCTCCGACGGCCAGATGGCGGTCTTCGTCCCCGGCCTGCTCCTGGTGATGGCCGGCCTGCTCGTCGCCGGGCCCCTGCTGACCATGGCGAGCGCCCGCATCCTGGCCCGGCGCTCGACCGGGCCGGCCACCCTGATCGCGGCCCGGCGCCTGGCCGACAATCCGAAGGCCGCCTTCCGGGCCATCAGCGGCATCATGCTCGCGCTCTTCATCACCAGCGTGGCCACCGGCGTGATCACCACCATCGTGGCCAACCGCGGCAGCGCCCCGGCCGGCACGACTGGGAGCGCGACCGTGGCCCTGTGGGCGTTCGAGGGCAAGACCCTGCCGACCGGGGCTCTGGAGCGGGTCCGGGCGGTTCCCGGCGTCCGGTCGGTCACCGAGCTCCGCGAGAACCCGGACGAGCACGCCGACCCCGGCCTGGTCGCGTGCGCCGAGCTGCCGGCCGCCTACGGGCGCTGCGCCCCCGGGGCCACGGTGGCCCAGGTCGCGACCGACTTCATCCCGTGGCAGGCGAAGTCGGCCGACCCCGCCCGGGTCTGGCCGGCGTCCGCGGTCCCGGTCGGTGAGCTCGGCCGGCTTCCCCTGGAGTCGGTCGTCGTGCAGACCGACGGGTCGGCCGCGGCGATCGAGCGGTCGCGCACCGTCCTCGAGACGGCGTTCCCCGGCTTCCGGATCGCGCCCAGCGTGCCCGGCGACTTCGAGTCGGACTTCGCCGACACCCTGCGCGGCTGGCAGCAGCTCGCCAACGTCGTCATCGTGGCCGGCCTGGCCATCGCCGGCTGCAGCCTCGCGGTCAGCGTCATCGGCGGCCTGACCGAACGCAAACGCCCGTTCAGCCTGCTGCGGCTCAGCGGCGCCCCGGTCCGCGTCCTGCGGCGCGTGGTCGCCCTCGAGAGCGCCGTCCCGATGCTCGTCGCCGCGGCGTTCGCGGTCGGGATGGGCCTGCTGGCCGCGCAGCTGTTCCTCAAGGCGCAGATGGGCTACACCCTGGAGCCCCTCTCGCCGGCGTTCTGGCTGATCGTCGCGGCCGGTCTGGTGGCCTGCCTGGCCATCATCGCCTCGACGCTGCCACTGCTGGAACGCATCACCGGCCCCGAGACGGCCCGCAGCGAATGATCCGGGTCGCTTAGGGGTTATCTCGGGGTAAGGCCCGGAGGCTCATCCATCGACGGGACGGCAGGCTGAAGCCGTGCTCACCGATCTCGCGAACGCCGCCACCGCCTTCGTCGACTGGCTGTCCACTCTCGACCAGTGGACGGTCCTGATGTTCACGTTCCTGAGCTCCGGGGTCGAGATGACGTTCCTGGCCGGGCTGCTCGTGCCGGGCGAGTCGGTGGTCATGCTGGCCGGCTCGCTGCCGGGGCCGGCCGGCTTCGCCGCCGTTCTGGTGGTGGGCACGCTGGGTGCGCTGGCCGGGCAGACCATGGGGTACGCGGTGGGGCGCGCCTTCGGTCCCCGGCTGCGCGCCACACGCCTGGGGCGGCGGATCGGCGCCGACCGGTTCGACCGGGCCGAGGCCTATCTGCGCGACAAGGGTGCCCCGGCGCTGGTGGCGGTGCGGTTCGTGGCCGTCATCCACGCGGTGGTGCCGATCGTGGCCGGGGTCGTGGGCATGCCGTTCCGCCGGTTCATCGTCTGGTCGGCCGTCGGCACCACGATGTGGGTGGCCGCGTTCGCCGGGGTGGGCGCGCTCACCGCCGGGGCCGACGCCACCGGCGGGCTGGGCCTGGTGCTCACCGCGGTCGGCGCGACCTGCCTCGGCGTGGTCCCGTTCGCGGTCCGCCGGCTGCGCCGGCTCACCACCGGCCGCCGCCCGGCCGAGATCCTGCAGACCGCATAGGGGACACGATCGCGGGTAAGCGACGATCATGGCATCCGGTGTTCTCTTCGACGTCGACGGCACCCTGGTCGACAGCACGTACCTGCACGCGGTGGCCTGGTGGGAGGCGCTGCGCCAGCGCGGCGCGGACGTGCCCATGGCGAAAATCCACCGAGGTATCGGGATGGGCTCGGACAAGCTGCTCGACCACCTGCTCGGGCCGGACCGCGACAAGGACCAGGACGAGCAGACCGCGGCCGCCCACGACGTGCTCTACGGGGCCTGGTGGGAGCGGCTGCGCCCGCTGCCCGGAGCGGCCGAGCTGCTGCGGGCGGTCGCCGAACGCGGTCTCGGCGTCGCGCTCGCCTCGTCGGCCAAGGGGCCCGAGCTCGAACAGCTGCGCCGGGTCATCGACGCCGACGACGTGCTCGCGGCGGCCACCTCGTCGGCCGACGCCGAGCAGACCAAGCCCGCGCCCGACATCCTCGAGGCGGCCATCGACCAGTCCGGCATCGACCCGAGCTCGGCCGTCTTCGTCGGCGACTCGGTCTGGGACGTCGAGGCGGCCGCCCGCCTGGACATCCCCTGCATCGGCCTGACCTGCGGCGGCACCTCAGCCGACGAGCTGACCAAGGCCGGCGCCGTCGCCGTCTACGACGACCCGGCCGCCCTGCTGGCCGCCCTTAACGACTCCCCGATCGCGGCCCTGCGGGCAGATGACCCGAGTCGTTCAGGCTGATCACGGTTGGTGGGTGGTCGGCGTCCCACTCGATGACGGTGAGGGCCCCATTCTCGAAGTCGAGGCCGATCCAGCGCCACTCCGGGGCGTCCAGGGCGTGCCGGGCGAACCAGCCGATCACGAAGTTGTGGGTGATCAGCAGTTCGTGCCGGTCCTGGGCGCCGGTCACGCCGAAGTGGGCGACGGCGGCCCGCAGGGCGGTGGCGTCCTCGTCGCGCTCGTCGGCGGGCACGCTGTCGAGCCAGCGGTGCCATCGCGAAGGGTAAAGGTCGCGGTTAGCGGGGGAGGGCACGGGCGTACGGTCCCGGACGTGATCGCAGGCGTGCCGGGGTGACCGCGGCAGATGGGCCGCGACGATATCGGCCGTCTCGGTTGCCCGCGGCAGGGGGCTGTGGTGGATCGCGGTGAACGGCACGTCACTCAGCCGCCGGCCCAGCCGGTCCGCCTGCTCGCGGCCGAGCGGCGAGAGCCCGCCGCCCGCGGCCTCGCCGTGTCTTACCAGGTAGAGCCGGGTGTGACCCATGGCCGTCCTCCTCAGGGCTCCGCCGGGAGCGCGGATCGCAGTTCCCGGCGCCGGGTGATGCCGAGTTTCAGGTAGACCTTGCGCAGGTGCCACTCGACCGTCCGGGCGCTGAGGAACAGCTCGGCCCCGATCTCGGGGTTGGTCCGGCCGTCGCGGGCGCGGCGGGCGATGGTCCGCTCCTGCGGGGTGAGCTCGGCCCGGCTCGCGGCCGGGGCGGGGCGCGGGTCGACCCGGTCGCCGATGGCCGTGAGCTCGTCCCGGGTCCGGTCGGCGAAGGCCTCGGCGCCGATCGCGGTGAATCGGTCATGAGCCAGGCGGAGCTGCGTACGGGCGTCGCCGTGGCGGTCCTGCCGGCGCAGCCACTCGCCGTACATCAGGTGGGCCCGGGCCGAGGCGACGGCGCCGCGGCTGCGGCCGAGCCGGTCGATCGCCTCCCGGTGGTGGTCCTCGGCGGCGAGGCCGTCGGTCAGCAGGGCGCGGCACCTCGCCTCGATGCCCAGGCTCCACTCGGTGCCGCTCGGGCCGGTGAGCTCGGCCAGCCGGTCGAGCGCCCGCCGGGCCCGGAGCCGGTCCCCGACTCCGGCCGCCGCCTCGACCAGCTCGGGCAGGGCCCAGTTGGCGAAGCCGGTCTCGTGCGGGGAGGCGGTGCCCACCTCGGCTGCGGCCAGCGCCTCGCCGAAGTTACCGAGGCCGTTGTGCAGCACGCTCAAGCTGTGCTGGACCAGGGTCAGGCCCATGCCCTCGCCCCGGGCGGCCACCACGTCGAGCACGGCCGGGGCCAGCGCGGCCGCCTCGTCCGGCCGGCCACGCCACCCGGCCACCGCGAGTGCGCCGTAGGCGGGCAGGGTGTCGCCGGTGGCCGCCGTAATGGTGTCGATCTCCTCGACCAGCGCGGACGCCGCGGCGAACTCGCCCGCGTGCAGGTGCATGCCGATGCGCACGCTCAGCGCGATCGGCAGCAGGGACAGCGCGCCGGTCTCCCGGGCGAGCTGCACGTACCGGGCCGAGAGGGCCTGCCAGCCGTCGTCGTCCCAGATGTCGTGGGCGCTGTGACAGGCGATGTAGAGCCAGCGCAGCGCGTCCTCCACCCCCAGCTCGGCGTTCTGGAAGGCCGTAGTGGCCTTGCGCACGAGCGGTACGCCGGCGCGATAGCCCTCGGTGTAAAGCCGGCTCAACCCGTCGAGCAGCATGTCGGCTGGGCGGGGCAGGGCGGCGGCGGCCGGGGCGTCACGGGCCGCGGCGGCCACCTCGGACAGGCCGCCGGCCGAGGCGAAGCGGCCCGCGTACAGGGCGGCGGTGATCGCGTCGAGATAGGTGTCCCGAGCCAGGGCGGCGTCGAGGGGTTCCAGCCGGCGCGCGGTCTCCAGCAGCAGCCGGGGGCCGTCCCCGCTGCGCTCGGAGGCGAACGCCATCTGTCCTTCCAGGAGCTGGATCATCGCTGTCCGCCGGTCGTCGGGCGGCCCGGCCACGGCCCGGGCCAGCAGGGCGGCGGCGGCCGCGCGGTCGCCGGCCTGGTATTTGGCGCGGGCCGCGGTGACCGCACGGTCGGCCTGGACCGCCGGGTCGACGGTCAGCTCGGCCGCCCGTTCCAGGAAGGCGGCGGTGGCCGCCAGCCCGCCCCGGCTCCGGGCCCGTTCGGCCGACGCCTCCAGCTCGGCCGCGACGGACTCGTCGGGGCCGGCCGCGGCCTGGGCCCGGTGCCAGGCCCGGCGGTCGGGGTGCGGACCGGCCGCGGTCGCCTCGGCCAGGGCGGCGTGGACCCGCCGCCGGTCCTCGGGTGAGGCGTTGCGGTAGACGGCCGAGCGGGCCAGGGTGTGCCGGAAGATCACCTGGACGCCGATCTCCACCAGCCCCGCCTCCTGCGCGGCCTCGCCGGCCTCGGCCGCCGCGGCGCCCAGCCCCAGCCGGCCGGCGGCCCGCCACAACAGCGTCGCGTCCCCGCTCGGGTCGGCCGCCGCGATCAGCAGGAACAGCCGCGCCTCGGCGGGCAGCCGGTCGATCCGGCGGCGGTAACTCTGTTCGATCCGGCCGGTCAGCGGTAGCGCCCCCGGCAGCCGGAAACCACCGGCCAGGCCGGCCGGTGACAACCCGGCCGGCAGCTCGAGCAGGGCCAGCGGGATGCCCCGGGCCTCGGCCAGCACCGCCTCGCGCACGTGCGTGTCCAACGGCCAGCGGATCACCGAGGCGAGCAGCTCGCGGGCGTCCGGCTCGGGCAGACCGGCGACGGCCAGCTCGGGCACGCCCCGCAGCTCCGGCCGGGGCTCGCGGGCCGAGAAGAGCATGAGCACCGACTCGGCCTGCAGCCGGCGGGCCACCACGCCCAGGACCCGGGCCGAGGCGGCGTCCAGCCACTGGGCGTCGTCGATCACGCACACCAGCGGCCGCTCCGCCGCCACTTCGGACAGCAGGCTCAGCACGGCCAGCCCGACCAGCAACGGATCCGGCGCCGGGCCGGCGCTGCGCCCGAAGGTGGTGGCCAGCGCGTCCGCCTGCGGGGCGGGCAGCCGCTCGAGGTGGCCCAGCATCGGCCCGCAGAGCTGGTGCAGGCCGGAGTACGGCATCTCGCCCTCGGACTCCATGCCGGTGACCCGGGCCACCCGGACGCCGGACGCCGCGGCCACCCGCCAGTCGAGCAGCGCGGTCTTGCCGACGCCGGGCTCGCCGATCAGCAGCAGCGCGCCGCTGCGGCCGTCGCGTACCTCGTCGAGCAGCCGGTCGAGTCGCCCGCGTTCGATGATCCGGTCCAGCACTGAATTCGCCCCCCAGCGGCCGCGGCGCGCGCCCGGCCCGGGAAGGATCTTACGAAGACGGTCAGCGGCCGGGGTGGCGCCGGACGGCGGGCAGGCGGCTGGCCCGGATGGTGGCCCGGCGGGGGCCGATGATCTGGCCCTGGTCGGTGACCTCGATGCCCTCCACCTCGTACCACACCTCGCCGTCCTGCTGGATGGGGGCGGAGGCGAGCACGCGGTCGATCCGGATGCGCAGGGGACCGCTGCCGAAGCGGTAGTCGGCCTCGGCGAACGTCCGGATCTGGCCGGTGGACGGGTCGTGGGTGGTCATCTCACCTCATCGGCAGGCGGGGAAACTGGAACCATCATGGACCCTGAAAAATCGCGCGCCAAGGGCATCTGCACGTGCATATGCAATCGCCCGACGGAAGTTTGTCCGATTGGCTGAGTCGGGCCGCCGTATGCCTCATGCGTGCCGGGCCAGGGGCGGCGCGGCTGTTGAAACGGTTTGCCTCAGAGGTGGGTGCTGGGCTTGCGGCCGGTCATCTGCTGCCAGAGCCAGCCCGCGGGCACCGTACGGCCGTACAGCACGTACTCGCTGACCACATGGTTGGTCATGGTGTCGACCAGGTCGCGCCGGGCGCTGCGGCGCCCGGCGAACAGGATCTGGTCACCCGTCTCCACGGTGGTGTCGTCGGCCGGGCCCAAGGTGGACTCGTCGCCGCGCAGCAGCAGCAACGGCACGGCGGCGATCCGCTGGTCGCGGTCGTGCGGGCAGTGCATGAGGTCGCCCAGCCGGGCCGAGCCCGAGGCCAGCCAGCTCATCAGGGCCGGCGCCTCCCGGCCGGTCAGCGTGACCTTCCACAGTCCGTCCAGCTTGGCCCCGCAGTGCTCGCCCAGCGAGGCGATCGTCGCGGCCGCCCACTCGTCGCCCCGCTCCGGCATCTCCTGCAGGAAGCGCCAGGTCAACGGCGTGCTGAGCTGGGCGTAGATCTCCCGGGCGGCCATCTCGGCCGGGATCAGCAGCCAGTCGGCGTCCATCGCGGCGAACAGCGGCGCGTTGCGCGGGCGGTTCTGCCGGGCGCCGATGAACAGCGCCGGGTTCTCCTTGCGGGCCGCCGCCACCAGCGACAGGTTGGTCGCGTCGTTGTGCGTGCCGGCCACGAAGCCGACCGCGCCCGCCAGCTCGGCCCGGGCCATGACCGCAGGTTCGGAGGCGTCGCCGGCGATGATGCCGGGCTCGCTCGCCTCGAGGTCGATGATGGTCACCTCGAGCCCGTCGGCCCGCAGGTCGGCGACCAGTTTGTGGCCGAACCGGCCGAAGCCGCAGACCACCCACCGGCCCGAGGTCGGCGGCCGGCCGCGGTCGGGCAGGACCGCCCCCTCGCCCCTGATCAGCCAGGACAGCAGCTGGAAGGAGGACGGCTGGTGCAGGGCCAGCCGGATGTGGTCGCCGAACCGGTCGAACGGGTTGACCACCGTCGGCGAGCCGAAGGCCCGCATCCGGTGCTCGATCACCGGCGACACCGTCCGGGCGATGACCCGCAGGCCGGGCCGGATCAGGGCGGCCGTCATGGCCACGGTCAGGTTGACCTCGTCGTTGTTGGTCAGCGCGACCACCCCCTCGCACTGGGGATGCTCGAGCCCGGCCGCGCCCAGCATGTGCGGGTTGGCGCCGTCGGCCACCAGGCCCGGGACGTCGGCGTAGTAGGCGTCGATGTCGAGCGAGTCGACGTGCTCCGGGGTGGTGTCCAGCACGACCAGGCGCCGCCCGAGCGAGTCCAGCGCGTGCCCGAGCAGTTGGCCGGTCTGCCCGTACCCGACGACCACCAGGAACGGCTCGCGCATGCGTACCACCTGGCGGGTGAAACGCCGCAAGGCCAGGGCCTCGCGAAAGGCGCGGTCCCGGACGAGGGTGAGCAGCGAGCCGATCGCGTAGGCCCACCCGATGACGCTCAGATAGATCGACACGATCACCCAGAGCCGCTGGGCCCCGGTGAACTCGTGCGGGATCTCGCCGTACCCGATGGTCGTGGCCGTGTAGCTCATGAAGTAGAACGCGTCGAAGAAGCCCATCCGCACCGGGCGGCCCTGCGGGTCCTGGCCGGGCATCAGGGTCAGGCCGAGGACGCTGACCGCGAAGATGACGATCAGGACGATCAGCGGGACCCGCATCCGCCGCAGGATCAGGAAGATCGTCGACGACGGCTCGGTCGGCTGGGTGATCGTCGTCCGGCCCCGCGGGTGTCTCCTTGCGGCCATCAGCGGCGGTTGAACGACACGGTCTCGATCACGAGGAGCGCGACCGAGACCAGGTTGGCCAGCAGCGCGCCGCCCGAGAGCGACACCACGCTCGCCGTGGCCTCGCCGGTCATCCCCGCGCCGGAGATCTGCGTGGCGTACACCCAGGCCAGGGTGGCGGCGATGAGCTGAAGGTCGGCGACCAGGCTGGTGGCCAGGTGGACCGCGCCGATCTGGGTGCGGTCGCCGAATTTCAGCACGGTCGCGATCAGGTTGACCACGACGGCGGCGAACAGCTCGTACTCGTTGTGCAACGCCGGATCGGAGATGTCGCCGATGAAGAACCCGAAGTTGAGCGTCGCGGCAAGGAGCACGAAGAAGCCGAAGATGACCTTTTCGAGACTCACGGCATCACGCTATCGGGACGACGCGTCGCGCGCTCGCTGAGCGTCGGCCCGGTGGCGGCGCTTCTCGGCGTACATGTTGGCGTCGGCCCGCTCCAGGGCCGCCGCGAAGCCGTCCTTCGGGGTCACGGCGGTCCAGCCGATCGAGGCGGCGACGGCGGCGCCCTCGAGCTCGAGGCGCATCCGGGCCATCACCGCCTCGGCGTCGGCCTCGGTGCACTGGGGCAGCAGCACGCCGAACTCGTCGCCGCCCAGACGGGCGACGACATCGGTCTCCCGGACGGCGCCGGCCAGGGCGGTGGCCGCGGCCTTGATGTACGCGTCGCCGGCGGTGTGCCCCTGCGAGTCGTTGATCGCCTTCAGCTTGTCCAGATCGATCATCACGACCACGGTGGGGTCGGCCAGCCGCTCGTACAGCTTCTCGGCCCGATCGAGCAGCCGCTGCCAGGCGCGGCGGTTGGGCAGGCCGGTCAATGGGTCGGTGTCGGCGCTGACCTGCTCGCGCAGCAGCGCCCCGGCCGAGCGGTCCTGGGCCCGGTCGGCCGACAGGGCCGCGGTCAGCAGCCGCCCGAGCAGGGCCAGCAGCGGCTCGGCGCCCGCCATCCGGGCGTCGCCGGTGTGGCTGTGCGGATCGAGGCCGCAGATGGCGCCGAACACGGAGCCGTCCGGCTCGCTGATGACCGCGCCCGCGTACGTGTTGATCTGGATCAGGTCGTTGACGCCCGCCCCCGCGTACAGCTCGACGGCCTGGGCGTCGAGGGCGACGGCCGGCGCCTGCCGGGCCGCCATGTGGACGCAGAAGCTGTCCTCCCACGGGTGGCTGTCGCCCTGATGCAGACCGTAACCGTTGCTGTCGTCGAGGTAGAGGTATGTCTGCCGGCCGTTCTCGACCCGGGTGACCGCCCAGAAGGCCAGCGGCATGCTCTCGTGCAGGTACTCCAGCACGAGGTGGGCGGCCTGGGCGAAGGTGCCGGCCGGGGCCGGGGTGGGCGCCGACGGGGGCACCGCCCGCCGTTCGGTGGTGGCCTTGGGTGGCTCCTCGTCCGGGCGGGGCGCGCCGGTGGCGTCCACGGGCAGGGTGAAGGTGAACCGAGAGCCGCGCCCGGCCGGGTTGTCGGCGGCCCTGATGGTGCCGCCGTGCCGTTCCACGATCTTGCGGCAGATGCCGAGGCCGAGCCCGGTGCCGCTGTACCCGGCGCCGCGGTGGGCCCGCTGGAAGTTCTCGAAGACGCTGTCCTGCTGGTCGGCCGGGATGCCGATGCCGTTGTCGTCGAGCGTCAAGGTCACCATGTGGTTCTCACGGGCCGCCGCGATGGTGATCTCCGGGGTGACGCCGGGCGCCGTGTACTTGATCGAGTTGCTGATCAGGTTCTCCAGCAGCTGCCGGACCAGCACCGGGTCGGCGTAGGCGCCGCCCAGCTCGCCGATGTGGAAGCCGGGCGGCGGCGCGCCCGTGCTCTGCGCCTGGTCGATACGGGCGATGGCGATGTCGTTGACGACGGCGCCCAGGTCCACCACCGACGGGGCGATCGTGGCGTCCCGGGCCGTGGTGAACGCGAGCAGGTCGTTGATCATGTCGCGCATCCGGGCCGACGCCCGGCGGATGCGCCGGATCCCGTCCTCGGCCTCCTCGCTGGCCGGGTGGCCGGGGGTGTCGGCGAACACCTCGGCCAGGGCCTCGCTCCACCCGTCGATCGTGGCCAGCGGGTTGAGCAGGTCGTGGGCGACCACGCCGGCGAAGTTGGCCAGCTCCGTGCGGTGCCGCCGCTCGGAGGTGACGTCGTGGAAGACCGTGACGGCGTACCGGCGGCCGGCCGCGTCGGCCGCGATCGGGGTCGAGTTCACGCTCAGGATGCGCCCGTCCGGCAGGCCGGGGTTGCGGATCAGGACGTCCATGCCGCGGACCTCGTCGCCCTCCAGAGCCCGGCGGTGCGGCAGCTCGTCCGGCTTGAGCGGGGTCCCGTCCGGATGGGAGAGCCCGTAGAAGTCCGGATGCCGCATCGCGCCGGTGGGGCTGCTGACGCCGCCGGTCAGCCGGCGGACCGCCGGGTTGCGCAGCAGGATGCGGCCCTGCTCGTCCATGACGGTCAGGCCCTCGGTCATCGAGTCGACGATCGTGGTCATCAGCTGGGCCTGGGCGGCCGCGGCCTCCTGGGCCGACCGCAGGTCGCGCAGGATCAGCTGGCGCTCGTCGCGGCCCAGCGCGAGCGCCAGCCCGACCACCGAGATCATGCCGACGAACGCCTGCGCGACCAGGGCCCGCCCGGCATTGGAGTCGATCAGGGCGAACGGGCCCAGACCGGCCAGGGTGTAGAGGACGGCGACCGTGCCGAAGGCCAGATCGTGCAGGATCACGAAACCGGTGTGCAGCCGGGTGCCGGCCCAGACCGTCATCACGATCACCGAGAAGGTCAGCGGCAGCTGCTTGGGCGAGCCGAAGACCGCGGTGTAGACGGCGATCGACAGGGCCATCACCACGACGTACTCGAGGCGCTTGACCGGCGCCAGCCCGGTCCAGATCCGGCCCAGCCGCACGGCGCCGCGCCGGTGGATCAGATAACCGACCCGCAGGCCGGCCGCGCCGATGAGCAGGATGCTCACCGTGTTGCGGGTGAGCCACACCGCGGTGGCCGGGCCGGAGTAGACGCCGTTGACCACCCAGACCCCCGTCGGGCCGATCAGCGCGCCGACGGCGGTGGACAGGAAGGCGGCGGCGACCAGGCGCCACAACTCCTGCGGCCGGGACAGCTGGCGGTCCCCGCCGCCGCCCCACAGGGCCGGGAGCCACCGCCGGAAGAGCACGGCAAACGAGCCGGCCTGGGCCAGGTTCGCCACCACGAACCACAGGGCGAGCACGGCCGGGGCCCCCGTCGCCGTGTTGACGACCATGGTCACGGCGGACAGGGCGAGCGCGTCGAGCCAGCGCCAGCGGGACCGCCACTGGGCCAGGAACCACACAGCCGAGACGCCGGCCGCGGGCCAGACCATGCTCAGGTTGGTCTCGTCCATCACCGTCAGGCGGCCGGCCCAGGTGCAGAACACGTAGAGGGCGGTGAAGACGAGCGTGCGCAGCAGGGACGTGCGCAGCGTCATGCCCGCACGCGGCTCAGTCATCAGCGCACCGCCCTTTCCTGAGGTCCTATCGACCCGTTGGGGGATTCGATGAGCGACTGCGGCAAGTGCGTTCTGTGCTACACCGCGTACATCAGGTCCTAGCGTCCGTTCCCGGCGGCGACACAGGATGTGATCCGAGCGGAAACCCCGCCGAAACATCCCCTCCCGGTTTACCGGTCATTGGCAGGGACGGACATGAAACGTATCAAGCCCTTCTCGGAGGGGAAGTCGGATGCATAGACGCCTGATCGGCGGGGCGGCGGTGCTGGCCCTGCTCGCGCCGTTCTTCACGCCCTCGGCGGCGCAGGCGGCAGACCAGCTCGTCGAACGCCTCCGAGCGGACGCTGCGCGAGATCTACGACCTGCCGTTCGAGATCGCCGTCGACCGCGGCGGGCCGTCGAGCGTGATGTGCTCCTACAACCAGATCAACGGGACGTACGCCTGCGAGAACCCGCGCCTCAATGAGGTGTTGAAGGGTGACATCGGGTTCGACGGCTACGTGATGAGCGATTTCGGATCGGTCCACTCGACCGCGGCGTCGCTGGTGAACGGACTGGACCAGGAGCTGAACCGGCCGATCTGGTACACGCCGGCCCGGCTCGACGCGGCGCTGGCGGCCGGCCAGATCACCCAGAAGCATATCGATGCCGCGGCTTGGCGGGTCGTCCGGTCGTACATCCAGGGCGGTCTTTTCGACCATCCGCTGCCCGCGACGGCGGTGGCCGATGCCTCGACGCCGGCGCACAAGGCGATCGCCCGGACGACGGCCGAGCAGGGATCCGTCCTGCTGAAGAACGACGGGCTGTTGCCGCTGGCGCCGAAGAAGGGCGACGAGATCGCGGTGATCGGGCCGACCGCGTCGTCCACCCCGACGGACGGGATCAGCGCGAACTCGGTGTGCTCGCTGCCGTGGCGGTTCGGGAATCCGACCACCCTGCAATGCGAGGACCTGGTGCCACCGGAGACCGCCATCCGCGCCCGGGCCGCGCGGGCCCAGGCGGCGGTCACCTTCAACAATGGCAGCGACATCGCGGCCGCGGCGACGGCGGCGGCATCGGCGGAGGTCGCGGTGGTCTTCGGTTACCAGCGGGCGGGGGAATTCACCGACCTGGCCGATCTGAAACTGCAGGGGAACGGCGATGCGCTCATCGCCGCGGTGGCCGCGGCGAATCCGCGTACCGTCGTGGTCCTGCAGACCGCAAGCGCGGTCGAGATGCCGTGGATCGGGCAGGTCCCGTCCGTGCTGGAAAGCTGCCACGGCGGTGAGCAGATGGGGCCGGCGCTGGCGTCGCTGCTGTTCGGGGACAGCAATCCGTCGGGCAAGCTGCCGATGACGTTCCCGCGTTCGCTGGCGGACACTCCGACGGCCGGGAGCGCGGGGCAATACCCCGGTGTGGTGGACGCGGCGGGCATTCGGCAGGTGGATTACAACCAGGGACTCAAGGTCGGGTACCGCTGGTATCAGAGCCAGGGGATCCGGCCGCTGTTCCCGTTCGGGCACGGCTTGTCGTACACCAAGTTCGCGTACTCCTCGGTGAAGGTCTCCGGGGACGGGCGTCATTCGCTGAAGATCCGGTTCACGGTCGAGAACACGGGCCGGCGCGCGGGGACCGAGGTCGCCCAGGCATACGTGTCGCTGCCCGCGGTCACGGGGGAGCCGCCGTCCCGGTTGATCGGGTGGGAGCGGGTGACGTTGCAGCCCGGTCAGCGGCGGACGGTGGAGGTGTCGTTGAGCCGGTCCGACCTGAATGACCTGCACCTGCTGCAGTACTGGGACTCGACGTGGCGTACGGCCTCCGGGGTTTATGGCGTCACGGTGGGCGGCTCGTCGTCCGGTGGGCTGCGGACTTCTTTTGTCGTACCCCGGCCCTAGAGTCGTCGGCATGGCAACGGTGCGCACCGAAGACTGGGACGGGGGCGTGGGTAAACGCCCCCGCCACGACGGCGACGAGTTCATCGACCTCGACCTGTGCGAGGTCACGCTCGACGGCGTCGAGTTCTCCGGCTGTACGTTCCGCAACGCCCGCTTCAACTGCGCCGAGCTCACCGGCGTCGCGTTCCTCAACTGCAGCTTCGTGGCGTGCAACTTCTTCGACGCGTCGCTGGCCGACTGCAAGCTGGTCGGCAGCTCCTTCGACCGCTGCTCGTTCGACCTGACAACGGCCTCGGGCGGCGACTGGTCGTTCAGCTCGCTGCGCGGGGCCGACCTGTCCACCGCCACCCTGACCGGCCTGCGCATGCGGGAGGCCGACCTGACCGGCGCCCGCGGCCAGGGCGCCACCCTGACCGGCCTCGACCTCTCCGGCGCTCAATGGCACCAGGCCGACCTCACCCGCTGCGATCTACGTGGCACCGACCTGACCAGCCTCGACCCCACCACGACCACGATCAAGCACGCCATCATCACCCCCGACCAGGCGGTGGTCGTCGCCCTGGCGCTCGGTCTGGAGGTGCGCCCTGCCTAGGATCCTCATCGTCACCGCCGGGTCGCGAGGCGACGTCGCGCCCTTCACCGGACTGGGCCGGCGCCTGCAGCAGGCCGGGCACGAGGTCGCCCTGGCCGCTCACGACCGCTTCGCCGACCTGGTACGGGCCGCCGGCCTCGAACACCGCCCGCTGCCGGGCGATCCGGTGGCGCTGACCCGCGCCCGCACGGCAGCGCCCTCACCCGAGGAGGCCCACGCCGTCTTCGCCGCGTTCCTCGACGAGCTGGGGGAGGGGATCGTGTCCGCGGTGGCGGCCGGGACCGACGTCGTGCTGTCCGCCTTCGGTCCGGCCCCGCTGAGCCGGGCGGTGGCCGACGGTCATGGCCTTCCAAGCGCGGGGGTCTTCCTCGCGCCGGGAGTGCCGACAGCGGAGTTCCCGCCGCCCGGGTGGCCCGGCAAGCCGGCCGCCGGCAACCTGGCGGCGGGACGGGAGGCGCTCGCCCGATCGAGCACCCTGTACGCGGGCGTCCTCGGCCGGCTCGGGGCCCGGCTCGAGATCGTTTCCCCCTCCTGGCCGGTCTTCCACGGCTACAGCCCGGCCGTGGTGCCACGGCCGCCGGATTGGCCCGCGAACGTGCGGGTGACCGGTTATTGGTGGCCGGCCTCCTCGACGAGCTGGCGGCCGCCGCCGGCCCTCGTCGAGTTCCTGTGGGCCGGGCCGCCACCGGTGTTCATCGGGTTCGGCAGCATGACACCGTCGCGCGAGCAGCTCGCCGAGATCGTCGCGGCCGCGGTGGAGCGGGCCGGGGTGCGCGCGATCGTGCAGGCCGGGTGGGCCGGCCTCGGCGCGCCGAGCGACCGTCTCCTGTCGATCGGCGAGGTCCCGCACGAGTGGCTGTTTCCCCGGGTCGCCGCCGTCGTCCACCACGCCGGGGCCGGCACGACCGGAGCGGGGCTCCGGGCCGGCGTGCCGGCCGTCGCCGTGCCGGTGCTGGTCGACCAGCCGTTCTGGGCCGACCGCCTGCACCGGCTCGGCGTCGCCCCGCGACCGCTGCCGATGGCCGAACTGACCGCCGGCGAGCTGGCGGCGGCCCTCCGCTCCTGCCTCGACGACCCGTCGTACCGGGAACGGGCCGCCGACCTCGGCCACCGCCTCCGCGCCGAGGACGGCGCCGCCCCGGTCATCGCCCATCTCGTCTAACTGGCCGGCGGGCCGAACCAGCGGGTGAGCTGGGCGTCCAGATCTTGTTGGCAGTCGCCGATCCAGGCGACGTGCCCGTCGGGTCTCAGCAGGACGCCCGGCGCGTCCACGGCCGCTTCCGGGTCGGCGATGTGGTCGACGCGGTCCGGCCAGCCGGCGGCGGTCAGGCTTCCTGTGCGGTCCAGCAGGACGCCGCGGCCGTGGTGCATCCGGTCGTAGAGGCGACCCGCTCCGATCTTGACGTCGGGTAGGCGGCGCCCCTGCAGGTCCGGGCCCGGCCCGAAGTCGTACCGGACGCCGATCGCGGTGATCTTCTCCAGCAGATAGCGGTTGACGTCGTCGAAGTCCATGAGCTCGGTGAGCAGCCGCAGGGCGGCCCGCGGGCCCGGGCCGCCAGAGAGCAGTTCGGTCTGGGCGCGGGTGTTGTCCAGCACCTCCGCCGCGACCGGACGGCGTTCGGTCTCGTAGGTGTCCAGCAGCGTTTCGGGAGCCCAGCCGCGGACCTGGGCCGCCAGTTTCCAACCGAGGTTGAACGCGTCCTGGACGCCCAGGTTCAGGCCCTGCCCGCCGATCGGCGGATGGATGTGGGCGGCGTCACCGGCCAGCAGCACCCGCCCGGCCCGATAGTGGTCGGCGAGCCGGGTGGCATCCCCGAAACGGGACAACCAGCGCGGTGAATGCACACCGAAATCGCTGCCGGCCAAGGCAACAAGCTGTCGCCGGAAATCGTCGATGGTCGGCGGCGCGGAGCGGTCGCTGACCCCGGCGGCGGGAATGATGACCCGATACACCGCCTCGCCGAACGGCGCGACCATGAACCGCTTGTCGGTCGCCCGGATCGCCGCCACCGCCGCCATGACCTCTTCCCGCGGCACACCCAGTTCCATCTCGCCCATCAACGTGTCGTTGCGCGACGGCTCACCCGGGAAGCCGACACCGAGCAGCTTGCGCACAGCGCTGCGCGCCCCGTCACAGCCGACGAGATAGCGCGCCCGCAGCCGTTCCCCACCGGCCAGCTCGACGGTCACCCCGTCGTCGTCCTGCGCGAAGCCGGCCAGCTCGGTGCCGCGCCGAATGTCCGCCCCCAGCGCCGTCGCATGCTCCTCGAGCAGCTGCACGATGACCGGTTGCGGGATGCCCAGCAGGAACGCGTACGCGGAGTCCAGATCCTTGGGCGCCGGCTTGTCGATGCCCGCGAAATAGGCGCCGGCCGGCCGTCGTCGCCCACGCTCGACGACCCGCTCCAGCAGCCCTCGCATGGCCAGCAGCTCCAAGCTGCGGATGTGCAGGCCGACGATCCGCACGAACGACGCCGGCTCGGTCTGTTTGTCCAGCACGAGGACCCGTACGCCATGCAGCCGCAACTCGGCGGCGAGCACCGCCCCGACCGGCCCGCACCCCGCAACAATCACGTCGTACGTGAGCGCCGCCTGCCCAGCTTGCTCAGCCCCGCTGGTCCGGGGTAGCGGACGGCCAGGATCAGCGCGCGTCGGGGAGTGGTGAACAGTCGTATAGTCCGCAGACGGCTCAGCGGCGGAGGGTAGCGAGTACACAGGTGTTGCCTTTCAGGAGTGCCTGACGATGAGGCGCTCCCGGCGACACCTACGTCAATCGCCCGACCGTGACGGCAAGGGGGAGCACCCACTTCGATACAACGTTCATGGGTCTCACCTCCAAGGGCGAAGTCGCGGTCCGCTGCAAGCTACAACCTCAACTACGTCCCCGTCCACCCATCGAGCTGTCCCGACCTGCCGCCGGTACCGCCCAGAGCCGGGCCCGTTCGTCTCCCTCGGCGGTGTGGGCCAGCACGGCACCGCGGTTCCCGGCCAGTTCGACCACGGCTTCCGGGTTCGCTCGCAGATTGAGCCACCAGGCGGGATCGCCCTCGCCCCAGCCGTTCATGGCCAACGTGACCAGACGCGGACCGTCCTCGAAGTAGCCGAGGATGACGCTGCGCTCGATCCCGCTCCGGCGCCCGACGGTGGTCAGCCGCATCGCACCCCACCGGCCGGGCCGCGGCCGCCACAGTCCGAGCCGGCCGCGGGTGACCCGGTAGAGGGCTCGGTGCGTTCTCCAGACGAGGCGGACGACCCGGCGCGGCGGCATCTTCGGTCTTTGCCCTGACGGTTTCTTGGTCATGGCTGTGTCCTCCCAGCGGCCGGGTCGTCTCCTCTCACCACTGTGGTCCGGCCGGTTTGGCGGCACCAGGGACGTAGGGCCGGTCCGTGGCCCGGGGCGGTCACTCGCCGGGCGGGGCCGGGGTGAACAGGGCGAGCAGATCGCCGATGCGCCGACCGGCTTCGGCCGGATGCCGGAAGGGACCGGACCGGTGGACGGTGTATTGATTGCGGCGGCCGACACGGGTGTGCTCCAGGTAGCCCGCCTCCTCGAGGTCGGCCACGATGGCCTGCGCCGCGCGCTCGGTGATGCCCACGATCTGCGCGATGTCGCGGAGCCGGGCGCCGGGGTCACGCGCGATGGCCAGCAGCACGTGCGCGTGGTTGGTCAGGAAAGTCCAAGCCGGCATCCCGTACGCCTCCTATTGTCAAACGAACTGTACTTCGTGAATAATGGTTCGTAGTTCGAGGGGGAGTACCCGAAGTCCGGCGTGTCGCCGTCAGGACGGATCCGGCCATCCGGGTCCCGGTGACACGGCCACCGCGATGGTGGTGCGGGAAGACCTTCGACCGGAGTCGCCGGCCCGTGCGGCCGGCCTGGTCGGAGGGAGTTCCGCGTGTCTGTGGCCTGGTGGGGCTGGGTCCTTGTGATGGGTGCCGTCGCGGTGATGCTCGCGGTCGATCTGTTCCTGCACCGCGACAACCACGTCATCGGTTTCCGGGAGGCGGCGACCTGGTCGGCCGTCTGGATCGGCGCCGGTCTGCTGTTCGGCGCGCTGCTGTGGTGGTGGCAGGGCGCCGACGTGGCCGGCACCTACTACGCCGGCTACCTGATCGAGAAGGCGCTGTCGATCGACAACGTCTTCGTCTTCGCGCTGATCTTCTCGGCGTTCGCGGTGCCGGCCGCGCTGCAGCACAAGGTGCTGTTCTGGGGCGTCGTCGGCGCACTGGTGATGCGACTGGTGTTCATCTTCGTCGGCGCGGAACTGCTCGAGACATTCTTCTGGACGGCGTACGTCTTCGGCGCCTTCCTCATTTGGACCGGCTACCGGATGGCCTTTCGCCACGGCGAGCAGAGCCCGCCGGAGAACAACCTGGTCGTTCGCCTCGTGCGCCGCGTCGTGCCGACCGATCCCGCCTACCACGGCGCCCGGTTCTTCACCCACGTCGACGGCCGCCGCGTGGCGACCCTGCTGTTCGTCGTGCTGATCGCCGTCGAGGCCACCGACCTCATCTTCGCCATCGACTCGGTGGCCGCCGTCCTGGCCATCACCACCAGCACCTTCCTCGTCTGGACGGCCAACGCCTTCGCCTTGCTGGGCCTACGCAGCCTGTACTTCTGCCTGGCCGGCCTGCTCCGCCGCTTCGTCCATCTGCACTACGGGCTCGCCGTGCTGCTCGCCTTCGCCGGCGTCAAGCTGATCCTCTCCGAGACGCCGGTCGGCAAACTGCCGATCCCGGTCACCCTCGGCTTCATCGTGGCCACGATCGGCGTGTCCATCGGATCGAGCCTGCTTCGCACCGCAGCCGGCAAGGACCCGGCCCGGTAGTGCCTGGGGCATGTGTCCCGCCGGGTCGGGACCAAAGGTCCTGCTGCGCCGGGGCTGCGTCCGCCTAACGTTCGAGGTGAGACGACCTGGACGTCCAAGGAGGAGCGATGACCGTGGTGCCCATGGTGGAGACTCTGGTGAGCGGTGGCCTGCGGGCGCTGGCCGAGTACGCCTCGTTCGACCAGGACCGGATCGACCTGATCGTCAGGAAGGCGTCCGTGGCCGCGCTCGACCAGCACGCCACGCTGGCCCGGCTCGCGGTCGAGGAGACCGGCCGGGGAGTGTTCGAGGACAAGGCGGTCAAGAACCTGTTCGCCTGTGAGCACGTCACGCACAGCATGGCGAAGCTACGGACCGTCGGCGTGATCGCCGAGGACGAGATCAACGGCATCGTCGAGATCGCCGACCCCGTCGGCGTCATCGCCGGGATCACGCCGGTCACCAATCCCACCTCGACCACGATCTTCAAGGCGCTGATGGCGCTGAAGACCCGCAACCCGATCATCTTCGCGTTCCACCCGGCGGCCCAGCGGTGCAGCGCCGAGGCGGCCCGGGTGGTCCGCGACGCTGCGGTCGCCGCCGGCGCCCCACCCGACTGTGTTCAGTGGATCGAGGAACCCTCGCTCGAGAACACCGCGGCGCTCATGCACCACCCCGGAATCGCGACGATCCTGGCCACCGGCGGCAACAGCATGGTCCGGGCGGCCTACTCGGCCGGCAAACCCGCGCTGGGCGTCGGCGCCGGCAACGTGCCCGCGTACATCGAGGCGAGCGCGGACATCGACCGTGCCGTCCACGACATCGTGCTCTCCAAGTCCTTCGACAACGGCATGATCTGCGCCTCCGAACAGGCTGTCATCCTCGATGAAGAGATCTACGAACAGGCGATCGCCGCTTTCGGCAAGCTGCACGCGTACGTGGCCACGGCCGCCGAGAAGGCACAGCTCGAGCAGTTCATTTTCGGTCCCGGAGCGGGCGGCGCCGGCTGCGACGACGACCGGCTCAATCCCGACGTCGTGGGGCGCCCGGCGGCCTGGATCGCCGAGCAGGCCGGCTTCCGCGTGCCGCCGGACACCTCGATCATCCTGGCCGAGGTCGGCGCGGTCGGGCCGGCCGAGCCGCTGACCCGGGAGAAGCTCGCCCCGGTGCTGGCCGTGCTGCGAGCCGGCTCGCGTGAGGAGGGTCTGCGCCACGCCGCCGAGATGGTGGAGTTCCACGGCCTCGGGCACAGCGCGGTGATCCACACCCAGGACGCCGAGCTGGTGAAGGACTTCGGGCGCATGGTGAAGGCCGTACGGATCATCTGGAACTCGCCGGGCTCGCAGGGCGGCATCGGCGACATGTACAACGCGTTCCTGCCCTCGCTCACGCTGGGCTGCGGCAGCTACGGGGGCAACTCGGTGTCCGACAACGTGTCCGCGGTGAACCTGATCAACATCAAGCGGATCGGCCGCCGTACTAACAACCTGCAGTGGTTCAAGGTGCCATCGAAGATCTACTTCGAGCCGCACGCGATCCGCTACCTCGCCGACATGCCCGGCGTCCGGCGGGTCACCGTGGTGACCGACGAGACGATGACCATGCTGGGCTTCGTCGACCGGATCAACCGGGTCCTGCAGAGCCGGCCGGACCAGGTCGCCCTGCAGATCATCGACGACGTCGAGCCCGAGCCGCGGATCAGCACTGTGGAGCGCGGGGCCGCGCTGATGCGCGCCTTCCGGCCCGACACCATCATCGCGCTCGGCGGCGGATCGGCGATGGACGCGGCCAAGGTGATGTGGCTGAAGTACGAGCACCCCGAGGTCGGCTTCGACGACATGCGCCAGAAGTTCTTCGACATCCGCAAGCGGGCCTTCACCTTCCCGGCGCTGGGCGAGCGGGCGCAACTGGTCTGCGTGCCGACCACGTCGGGTACCGGGGCCGAGGTGACGCCGTTCGCGGTCATCACCGACCATGTCACCGGCAAGAAGTACCCGCTCGCCGACTACGCGCTGACTCCCACGGTGGCCATCGTCGATCCCGAGCTGGCGGCCGGCCTGCCCCGGGTGATCGCCGCCGACAGCGGATTCGACGCGCTGACCCACGCGATCGAGGCGTACGTCTCGGTGTATGCCAGTGACTTCACCGACGGGCTGGCCCTGCACGCGATCCGGCTGATCTTCGCCAATCTCGAGCGTTCGGTCGTGGACGGCGATGCGCGGGCGCGGGAGCACATGCACAACGCGGGCACGATCGCCGGGATGGCCTTCGGCAGCGCGTTCCTCGGTATCGTGCACGCGATGTCGCACACGCTCGGCGCGACCTTCCACATCGCTCACGGCCGGACCAACGCCGTGCTGCTGCCGCATGTGATCCGTTACAACGGCGCCGCCCCGGCCAAGCTGTCCGGCTGGCCCAAGTACGAAAGCTACCGGGCGCCGGAGCGCTTCGCCGAGATCGCCCGGATGCTCGGCCTGTCCGCGGCCACAGCGGCCGACGGTGTCGAGGCCCTCGCCGCGGCCGTCGAGAAGCTGCGCGACGCGGTCGGGATCGAGCCGTCGTTCGCCAAGGTGGGTGTCGACGAGAGCGCCTTCCTGGCCGCGCTGCCGCAGCAGGCGCTCAATGCGTACGAGGACCAGTGCGCGCCGGCCAACCCACGGATGCCGATGCTCGAGGACATGCAGCAGCTGATGCGGGACGCCTACTACGGCTGACCACGTTCTCCGGGACGATCGGCCCTGGACAGCCCACGATCCGGGGGCTGTGCTGGAAGGACACGAGACGATCCGGGGTGCCGGCCCCGGCGAGGCCGTTCGGGCCGAACACCGTCGAGCCTTCCAGGCCCGGCTGGCCAGGGTCGAGCTCGGGAGAGACATAACCGCGCCCGGGAGATGGTCGGGATGATCGAGGGTCGCGCGCTCATGGTGCACTCCGGCAGCACTAACCGCTTCTTCCTCGTCTGGCGTTCCGCGCCTACGTCTATCGGATCGTGGCCCCCGCGACGGCGTTCAACGCGGTCGGCTACAGCAGCCCGGTCACGCTCCATGTCTCCTGACCCGGTGTGGAGGCGGTTGGTTCGCTACGGGATCAGTGGCGGCGCCAGCGCGCTGACCCATTTCGGGGTGGGGCTGACCCTGGTCGAGGTGGTACGGATACGGCCGGTCGTGGCCTCCTCGGTGGGATTCGCCGCGAGCATCGTCGTCTCGTACCTGCTGCAGCGGATATGGGTCTTCCAGTCCACGACCGGCCACGTGGTGGCCGGCGCCAAGTTCCTGGTGGTGACCGCGATCGCCTTCGCGCTGAACGCGGTGATCCTCTGGCTCGGCGCTGAGGTCATGCGCGGCCCCTATCCGGTGGTGCAGTCGATCGCGCTGGTCGCCATCCCGGCCGTGAACTACTCGCTCAACTCGCGATGGACCTTTCGGGGCGCGCCGCGCCGCGTGGCTGACCGGCGGGGAGGATGAACGATGCTGATCTCAGTCGTTGTCCCGTGCTTCAACGAGGAAAGCGTCATCGACGTCCTCGACGGCAAGCTCCGAGAGGCGCTGGCCGCCGTGGACGACCCGGACGTCGGCTACGAGCTCTACTACGTCGACGACGGTAGCGGCGACTCCACTCTGGACCGCCTCCGCGCGCTGGCCAAGGAGCACCCGGCTGACACCCGGTACGTCTCCTTCAGCCGGAACTTCGGAAAGGAGGCGGCCATGCTCGCCGGTCTCCGGCGAGCCCACGGCGACGCTGTAGTGATCATGGACGCCGACCTTCAGCATCCGCCCGAGCTGATCGGCCGCATGCTCGAGCTGTACCGGCACGGCCACGACCAGGTGGTGGCCCGCCGCACCCGCGACGGCGACCGGCCGTGGCGAACGCTGACCGGCCGGCTGTATTACCGGGTGGTCGGCAAGATGGCGCACGTGCGGCTCACCGACGGCGCCGGTGACTTCCGGCTGCTCTCCCGGCCGGCGGTCGACGCCCTGCTGAGCCTGCCCGAGTACTACCGCTTCTCCAAAGGACTCTTCTCCTGGATCGGCTTCGACACGGTCACCTTCGACTATCACAACGTCGCCCGAGGGGCGGGGTCGAGCAAGTGGCGGTTCGCGAGCCTGGTCGAGTACGGCATCGACGGGGTGCTGTCCTTCAACAATCGCCCACTGCGGCTGGGCATCTACTTCGGGCTGGCCCTCGGCGGCCTCGGCCTCGCCTACGCGGCCTGGATCGCGATCGCCGCCCTGACCGTGGGCGTGCGCACCCCCGGCTTCGCGAGTCTGGTGGTGGCGGTGGTCGGGCTGGGCGGCCTGCAGATCTCGATGCTGGGCCTGATCGGCGAGTATGTCGGGCGGATCTACGTCGAGTCCAAGCGGCGGCCGCACTTCCTGGTCAAGGAGTCTGCCGGGCCGGACAGCGAGGAGACGCCATGAGTGAGCGGGTGCGCCGGCTCGTGACCGTGGTCGCCGGCACGGCCGGCGTCGCGTGTTTCTCGCTGTTGGCGGTGTTCGCCTTCCTGGGCTTGTTCGTCCGGCCCAGCGCCGACGACTGGTGCGTGTTGTGGAAGACCCGGGACCTGGGGGTCCTGGGCATCACCAAGGACTACTACCTGACCCAGAACGGGCGGATCGCCAACGCTTTCGTCAGCGGGCTGGTGAGCCTTGACGACTCCCAGGGCATGCGGTACTTCCCGGCGTTCCTGGTCGCCGCGTTCGGTCTCGGCCTGGTGCTGCTGCTGCGGCGGGTCTGGTCGATGCTGGGCTGGGAGGCGCCGCTGCCGGTGCTGATCGCGGTGGCCGGTGTGATCGAGCTGGTGCTCTTCGCGGGGGCACACGATCCGTACCAGGCGGTGTTGTGGCTGCCCGGGTCGATAAGCCACACCCTGCCCACTGTCATCGCGGTCTGGGCGGTGTACTTCGCCTTGCTCGCCGGCCGGTCCCGGCGGTGGTGGGTCCGGGCCGTCTCGGTGGCCGGCGCTCTGCTGGTCGGCGTGGTCCTGGGCACGCTGGCCGAACCGGCGCTGGTCATGTTCGGTCTCCTGGCCGCCACGGCCGGCCTGATGGGCGTCCTCCGGCGGCGGCCGGCCCGCAGCTGGTACACGTTCCTGTGGTGCGCCGCCGTGTGTGCCGGCCTGGTCGCCGGCTTCGCGATCCTCTACGCCGCGCCCGGGGCGCAGGTGCGGCGGGGACAGGGCAAGACCCTCTCCACGATGCTGTCCGAGTCCCTGCTGACCGACGCCGCCGGCGACTGGGCCCGCATCATGCACGTCGTCACTTCCCAGTGGACGTACGCGGCGGTGCTCGTGGCCGGAGTGCTGCTGGGAACCGTGACCCGCCCGGCCGGGACACACCGCCGGCTGCCTCCGGCACCGGTCGCGGTCGCCCTGCTCCTGACGGCGCCGGTGCTGCTCGCCGGTTCGTACCTGGTCGTCCTGGGGGTCCGGCAGGGCTACGGAAGCACCGGCTGGCGGGATGCCCGCATCTGGTTCAGCTACGTGGCGCCGATGACGCTGGGCCTGTGCGCCTACGGGGTGCTGCTGGGCCGGGCCCTGGCCCATTTGCTGGACCGCGGGGCCGAGCCGGTCCGCGAGGGCGTCCTGGCCCTGACGACCGTCCTCGCCGGTGCGGTCCTGCTGGGCGGCGCGGCCGCCCTGCTGCCGGTGGTCGAGAAGCAGGCCGACTTCACCATCGCCCGTGCCCGGGCCTTCGACGCGCAGGACGCCCGCATCCGGGCCGAGGTCGCACGGGGCGCCACCGAGGTCGTCTACCGGCCCCTGCAGGTGCCGGCCCTGGCCGAGCCCAACCTGCGCCCCGGCTACCCGAACTTTTCCGACAAGTGCGCCAGCGACTACTACCGGGTCGTCCGCCTCCTCCCGCCACCCAAACGCGCCAGCGACTGAGCTGGGGCGGGCCCTCGCAGGTCCGTACGGCCGAGGTCCGGTCGAGGCAGGCGCGATCGCGGGTCGTACCAGTGCTGGTGGCAGGCCTGCACGGTCGGCCGGCGGCCAGGAACGCGTCGAGCGCGACCTGGGTCTCCGACCCGAGCACGGCCAGATCGCCGTTGCGGATCACCTGTCCTGTCGCCGTTCGCCTGGAAAGCCAGCTCGTGCCGGATCTGGAAGCCGGGCGGAAGCGGACGCCGCGTAGCGAGGCATCGATGTCGTCCCGAGCGATGTCGATCCCCAGCACCCCGTGCCCATCGGTGGGCCGCCCTGGCGGGCGGCGGTCGGCGCGGCCAGCAGCAGATCGGCCGCGGCGCCGAGCAGGCACCGTCGCGTCACCGCGGCAGTGTGGGCGATTTATGGCATCCTTCGGTCTTATCAGCAGGAGGAGCCGGCGGAGTGCCCTCCTCCGGAAGACGCCTCAACGAGGGCCTCTTCGCTCGCCGTCGCGGGTAACACCTCGGGATCGAGGTCGAGGGTGGACAGCAGGCTGCGGTTGCGGGCCACGTCCACGAGCTCGCGCAGCGTGCGTTCGACCCAGTCCGCCCTGGCGGTGAGCCCTCGTGACCGCAGTGCCGCGCTCGCTCCCTCCGGCGGTGGTGAACCTGGTCTCTTCGTCACGCTAGAACGGCGCGCCGAGGACGGCCAGGGCCGATCGCCTCTGATCGCCGGCCTGGGGTTTAGCCGCCGGAGAGTGCGGTGACGGCCACCGGATCCGGCAGGTGATCACTTTGGGCAGCCCGATCCGCATGTCGCATCCGGCCCAGACCCGCGCCATGACCTACTACAACTCGCAGGCGCACCGGCACGTCCCGCACTCGCGGCTGCCCGCCTCGGAGCTGGTCCAGCCCCGTTGCCGGTGCCCGCGACCTCGATCCTGTCGCGGTGGGACGGCATCGTCTCGCACCAGGCCTCGCTGCATCCGCCCGGCGACCGGCGGGAGAACATCGCGGTCATGGGGAGTCATCTCGGTCTCGGGCAGCACCCGGCCGCGCTCTGGGCGGTCGCCGACCGGCTGGCCCAGCCGGAGGGGACGTGGCGCCCGTTCCAGCCTCCTGTCTGGCTGCAGCCGCTCTTCCCGCCACCGCCGGACGGGGCCGGCATCTGACCTGTACGCTCCGGCCTTGTGACCCTGCCCGGCCCGGGCCCGCAATGGGATCGTGGTCCGTGGAGGAGCACGATCATGGGCAACGGGCACGAGTGGGCGGAGCGGTTCGCCGGCCTGGCCGACTCCCTGTATCCGGCCGACGCCGGGGCCATCGCGCAGCGAGCGGTCGCGGCGGCCACCGAGCTGGTGCCGGCCTGCGATGACGCGGCGTTGTGCCTGATGGACCGGCATGGTCGGCCGGTGCCGGCCGCGGCCAGCGGTGAGGCGACGGCCGCGGCCCACCGGACGTGGCACACCGCTGGGGACGGCCCCTGCTTCGCCACCATCCGGACCGGGGCGGTCCACCCGATCCCGGACCTGCGCCGTAACGGCCGATGGCCGGCGGCCAGCCGTCACGCCGCCGAGCGCGCCCCGATCTGTGGTGTCCTGATCCTGCCGGTCAAGGCCGGTCCGGACGTCCTGGGGGCCCTCATGGTGGCCGAGCGGTCCGGGTCCGCGGCCGGCCCGGCCACCATTGCGCTGGGCGGCGTCCTCGCCACGCACACCGCCGTGGCGCTGGCCGGCGCGGCGGGTCGCGCGCGCGGCGCCGAGCTGACCGAGGCGCTCCGGTCCAGCCGCCTGATCGGCATGGCGGTCGGCATCGTCATGGCCCGGCGCCGGCTCACCCCCGAGCAGGCCTTCGACCTGCTGCGCCGCCATTCCCGGCGCGGCAACGGCAAGATCCGCGAGCTGGCCCTGGAGATCCTCCACACCGGCCGGCTGCCGGACGACTGAGCGCCAGGGGCCATCCGGCACACCATGACTTACTTCATCCAGGGTCTTGCCTTGACGACGGGCAAGGACAACGGTGGAGGCGAGACGCATCCCGCTTCGACTTGACGGTCTGCCATCCGGGCGTGCGCTGGGAGTTGAAAGGTGAAAACGGCGACGGAGCGTGACCTCGCGAGCGGGGTGACCACCGTACGGCTGGTGGGCGAGCTCAACCGGAGCACTGTGACCACAGTGCGGCGGGCGCTCGGGAAGGCGGCCGCCGAGTGTCCGGCGGCGGTGATCGTCGACCTGTCGGGTCTGTTGCGGACGAGCGGGACTCTGCTCTCCGCGTTCGCGGCGGCCTCGCACCAGGCCTGGGAGGCCTGGGGGGTGCCCGTGCTCTTTTACGGCGCCGATCCAGAGCTCGGCCGCGATTTGGGGGCCTTCCGGACGTACGTCGCTCTGTACGAGGACGTCTTCCAGACGATGATCGCGGTGCGCGCCTACGCCCCGCGGTACCTGTCTGAACGGCTACCGCCGGTGCCCTCGAGCGCCGCCGGGGCGCGGGGCCTGCTCGGCGAGGCGTGCCTGATGTGGGGGCTGAACCACTTGCGGGACAACGCCCGGCTGGTGGCCTCGGAGTTGGCGGCCAACGCGATCCGGCACGCCGGCACGGAATTCGACGTCGTCTGTTCCTACGCCGGCCGGTACCTGCGGATCTCGGTGCGCGACGGCAGCCAAGCGATGCCCCGCGTGGTGGAGCCCGACGGCACGAGCGGTGGCATCGTCCGGGCCGGCTCGGGCCGGGGCATGCCGATCGTCGCGGCCGCCAGCACCCACTGGGGCGTCACCCGCCTCCCGGCGGGCAAGAACGTCTGGGCACTGATGAGGGCCGCTCCCGGGGGCACGAGCAGCGACCCCTGCCCTCGGTGAGCTAGGGCGCCGGCTCCGTGGTGACCGGGCCGGGCGCGGAGGTCCGGGTGGCCGACGGCGCCGGGCCGGTCGGCGTGGTGGCCGTGGTCGCCGACGGTGTGGTGGCCGTGAGCGCGGTCGTGCCCGTGGGCGGTGGCGTGCCGGTGGGCGTGGTCGTGCTGCCGGGTGTCGTCGGGTCCCCGCCGGGGTTGCGGCTGGTCGCCGGTGCCGGGTGGGGCGGCGAACTGTCCGGTGGGGCGGTGGTGGCCGCCCCGGAGCCCGCGCCCTCGCCCGCCGGCGGCGCGGTGCTCTCCGACGTGGCCCGCGCGGGCGGCGACGCCGGCGCCGAGGTGGACGGCGCCGGGGATCGCGGGAACCATCCGAAGGGGTCGGCGACGGCAACGGCCACTCCGGAGACGACCAGCGCGAGCGACAAGGCCAGGACCATGACGAGAGGGCGCCGGCGAGGCCGTCGAAGCCGTGGGGCGGCCGGCGGCGACGCGGGGAAGCTTCGCAGCGTGACGGTGGGGTCGTCCGGATCCGGCAGGGCTGCCGCCCGGTCAGCCGCGGCCGCCATCGCCGCGGCTGAGGCGAACCGGGCCCGCGGATCCTTCGCCATCGCGGTCGACACCACGGCTCGTACGGACGGGGGTATATCGGCCGACAGCGGTGGCGGGTCGTCGTTGACGTGCTGCAACGCGATCGTCAGTGGGCTGTGGCCCTGGAACGGCGGGTGCCCGGCCAGGCAGTGGAAGGCCACGGCGCCCAGCGAGTAAACGTCCGACGCGGGGCCGGCCGGATGCTTGGACACCTGTTCGGGCGAGATGTAGTACGCGGTACCGACGACCTCCTCGGCGCCGGTGAGCGCGGCCGACCCGGGCGAACGGGCCACCCCGAAGTCGACCAGGACCACGGAGCCGTCCGGCTGGACGATCATGTTGCCGGGCTTGACGTCCCGGTGCACGATGCCGGCATCGTGGGCGGCCTGTAGGGCCCGGCCCACTTGGGCCACGATCGACATGGTCTCGGCCGGCTCCAGCCACCCCCGCTCGGCGAGCCGGTGGCTCAGCGGTTGGCCGTCCACCTGGGCCATCACGAGATAGGCGTCGCCGCCGGCCTCTTGGCCGTAGTCGTAAACTGCCACGACGCCGGGGTGGTCGAGGGCGGCCAGGGCCCGGGCCTCGTCGCGGAACCGGATCTGGAAGTGCGCGTCGGCCGCCCGGTCCGAGCGCAGGGTCTTCACCGCGACCCGGCGACCCAGCTGCAGGTCGGTGGCCCGCCAGACCTCGCCCATGCCGCCGCCCGCGATCCGGTCGTCGAGCCGGTAGCGGCCGGTCAGCACGTCTCCGGTCCGGTGCGTCATGGTGGCCCCCGAGCGCCGCGTCGGCGCGGCACTTTCAGCATGGCGCCGGCTGAACCGCTCCGGCAGGGGCGGAGGGCCTCTCTCGGCGATCCGGGTGGGTCCGGGGACCCACCCGGATCGGAAGATCGAAGGACCTTCGGCACCGCGACATCATGTCCTCGAGCCGTGGGCCTGCGTCGGTGGTCATGCGGTACTCGAGGAAGCAGCCCCACCGGGATGAATCATGGTCACCGTGCCGTCGAGGAAGATCGTGGATCACAGGGCCGCCCGGAGCCGCGTCGTCCACGCCTACTTCCGATTGAGCGTTCACGCCGAGTTCCAGCCCGGTGATCCAGCCGAAGTCGATCAAGTGCCATCTTCCGGCAATCTCCGCCTGACTCTGTTCCACGTGCGCCGTGTGCCGGAAGAAAGATGACGGAGGCCGGGACGTGAAGATTTCGAGCATGCGTGATCTCGACACGGGCGTCGTTACTTTGTGGCTGAGCGGCGGGCTCACGATGAGGGCCCAGCCGCCGCTGCGCCAGGCGATCGGAAAAGCGGCGGCGGAGTGCCCGGCCGCCGTGCTGGTCGACCTCTCCGGCCTCGGCCGGGTCGCCCCGGGCTCGCTGGCCGTCTTCGCCACAGCGACTTGCCAGGCGCAGGAGAACTGGGGCATGCCCGTGCTCCTGTACGGCGCGGGTCCGGAGACCAGCCGAGCCCTCGGCGCACACCGCAGCTTCGTGAGCCTGTACGACGACCGGCCGCAGGCGCTGTCTGCGATGCGGGCCTACGTTCCTCGCTGGATGCGCCGGCGGCTGCCGCCGGCGGTCGCGAGTGTGACCGCGGCTCAGGAGCTGCTCGGTGAGGCCTGTGTCGCGTGGGACCAGGTCAACGTGTACGACAACGCCCAGCTGATCGTCTCCGAGCTGGCCTCGAACGCGATCCGGCACGCCGGCACCGATTTCGATGTCATCACCGCCTTCACCGGCCGCTACCTGCGCATCGCCGTCCGGGACGGAAGCCACGCCATGCCGCGCCTCATCGACGCCTCGATGTCCGGCGGCGCCGTCCTGCCGGCCGGATCCGGCCGGGGGCTGCGCATCGTGGCCGCCGCCGGCACTCACTGGGGCGCGACGAGGCTCCGGGACGGGAAGATCGTCTGGGCGCTGATCGCCTCCCCTCGCCGAACGAGGACAACACCCGTAATGGGACCTTCGCCTCTGCGCCGGGCCGGTCGCCGGTGAGAGCGTGAATGCGCCGGGTGCCCCTCCTCCGGACATCCTGGCGGAGCGAGGACCATTTGGTCGCTCTCGCCGGGGAGCCGCAATGGGTCCGGACGTGCGTGCGGCGCACGGCCACGCGGTGATCCGCCGTCGACGGGCTCGCCCCGTACGGCTCGACGAGCTCGCGCCGCCGGAGCGCACGGACGTCATCGTGCCGTATCTGCGGGCGGGTCGGCGACGTAGCGGCGCGGCGGCCGGTGCGGCCGAGGCACGCTACTACTTCGGGCTCGGCCCCGACCCGGCCCGCGCCGACATCGACGCGGTCGCGGATCACTATCTAGTGTTCCGTGTCGTCTATCTGTAGGCGTCCCGAGGACGACGAGGAGCCGGTCAGGCGAAGGGCGCCGACCAGACGAGCAGCGTGCCGGCGGGCTGGGCCGGAGCGACGGTCAGCGTGCCCTGGTGGCGCTCCGCGCGCTGTCGCAGGTTGGCCAGCCCGCTGCGGCGGCCGTTGTCGGCGATGCCGATACCGTCGTCGCGGACTTCCAGCGTCACACGGCCGTCGGTGACGGTGACGGCGACGTCGGCCGAGCGGGCCCGGGCGTGCCGGGCGATGTTGCTCAACCCCTCGCGGAGAACGGCGACGAGGTCGTCCACCACGTCGCCCCGCAGCTCGTCGAGCAGGCCGGAGAATCGCAGCCCGGGTTCGAAGCCGAGGGTGTGCCGGGCCTGGCCGACGACCTCCAGCAGCCGGGCCCGGATGGTGTTCGTGTCGTTGCGCCGGCTCCGGTGCAGCGCGAAGATCGTGGTCCGGATCTGACCGATGGTGTCGTCCAGATCGTCGATGACAGCGGTGATGCGCTCCTGGGCGGCACCCGGGCCGATCCGGGCCGCCACCGTCTGCAGCGACAGGCCGGCCGCGAAGAGCTTCTGGATGACATGGTCGTGCAGGTCGGCCGCTATGCGGTCACGGTCGTCGAGCATCGCGGCCCGTTGCTGCTCGGCACGCGCCTCGGCCAGCTCGATGGCCACCGCGGCCTGGGTGGCGAAGCCGTCGGCCATCTCGAGTTCCTCGGCCGCGAAACCGGCCGCCTCGCGGCGGCGGAAGGCGCCGAGCACACCGAGGATCCGGGTCGACCCGCGCAGCGGAAGGACCATGCTGGGGCCGACGTCGATGGTGGCGGTGCTCAGCGGTTCGAGCCCCGCCTCCTGTGGCTCGTTGAGCCGCAACGGCCTGCCCTCGCGGTAGACCTTCCCGCTCAGCGAGCCCTCCAGCTCCAGGACCTGGCCGGGCAGCCCGTCGGCCCCCTCGCCGACGGCCACCTCGATCCCGAGGGCCTTGCCGTCCGGCAGCGGCAGCACGACCACGACGAGATCCGCCTTTGCCACTTCCCGGCTGCGTTCGGCAATCAGCTGCAAAGCCGTCGCCTCTTGGTCGTCCGCTGCCAGCAGCTGAGCCGTGATGGCCGCGGAGGCCTGCAGCCATTCACCGCGGACACGGGCGAACTCGTACAGCCGGGCGTTGTCGATGGCGGCGGCCGCGGTCGCCGCCAGGGCCCGGGTGAGCTCCTCGTCCTCCTGGCTGAACTCGCCCTTCTCGCTCTCGGCGAGGTAGAGGTTGCCGAACGCGGCGCCCCGGATGGTGATCGGGACGCCGAGGAAGCTGTCCATGGGCGGGTGGCCCGGCGGGAAACCGGAGGAGCGGACGTCGTCGGCGATGCGCCGCAGCCGGATCGGCCGGGGGTCGTCGATCAGCGCGCCGAGCAGGCCCTTGCCCTGGGGCAGGTGCCCGATGCGGGCCACCGCGTCGGCCGGCATGCCGGAGTGCACGAACTCGCTGAGCCCGCCGCCGGGCGCGATGACGCCGAGCGCGGCGTAGCGTGCCCCCACCAGCTCCCGGGCCGCCTCGGTGACCTGCTGCAGCACTGCCGGCAGGCTCAACTCGCCGACGATCAGCTGGTTGGCTCGCAGCAGGCCCCGGAGCCGGCCCTGGGTGCCGATCACCTCCTGAGCCCGGTCGATCAGCTGGCCGAGCAGCTCGTCCAGCTCGAGCCGGGGCTGGTCGGGGAAGGTCAGCCGAGGGGGTGTGGCGGCCGTCTGGTCACGTGGGTCGGTGCCTGATGTGGACACGGTTCTCCTCCAGCCGAGGCGTCGTCGCTGCCGCAGGCGGTTCCGGTCAGCCTAGGCCCGAGGTGACGGGGGAGGACACCTCGGAGAGCAGCACATCGTGAAGCGGGCGCCGGGGTGTGAGCCCACCCGGTTCGCCGTAGCCGATGCGGAAGGTCATCTGCGGGGCGCCGTAGCGGCCGAGCGAGCGGCGCAGCTGATCGCGCGCGGCCGGGACCTCGATGGGCTGCGACATCATCGAGCCGGCCAGGCCGGCGTCGGTGAGGGTGAGCAGGATGCGCTGCAGCGCCTGGCCCGCACCGATCTGATCGGCCGGCCGGTCGGCATAGGTGCCGAGCACGGCGATGAGCGGCTCCTGGTCGTGGGCGCGCCCGGGCACCGGGCGGAGCCAGCCGCCGCGGAAGGCGGCCGATGCCTCGCTTCGATAGGCCGGATCGCGCCGGAGCACGCGGTCGGCACTGGCCGCGATCTGCGCGAAGCCCGCCAGCGGCACTGTGCCGACCAGAAGGTCGAGCCAGACCGACTCGGCCCGCGCGGCCTCGAGCAGGCGGCTCCGGATCTCGGGCGGCACCGGATCCGGGCGGAACGGCCGGCGGTTGCTGTGCCGCCGGGCGATCGTGCCGTAGAGGGCCGCCTCGTCCGGCGAAGGCGAGGGCTCCGGTCCGGGCCGCAGCCGGGCGATGAGGTCGGGATCGCCGGGATCGGGCAGCAGCTCCACGACCGGCCGCGAGGCGTGCACGGCGAGCGCGAGGCGGGCGTTGAAGGTGGCCGCGCCGCAGGCGATCCGGGTCGCCCAGCCACGTTCGTCGGCCACGCTCAGGCGCCGCCGCGGATCGGCCAGGATATCGATCGCCCCGTCGCGCAGCCGGAACAGCCACGGCTGACTGTTGTGCATGGACGGAGCGCGGATCCCCGCTTCGGCCGCCCGCCACAGATCGGTCTCGGTATAGGTGTCCACGGGTTGCTCCTCGATGTCGGCTCCCTCACCAGGGTGCCGGGCGGGCCGAATCCCGTTCAGGGCCGAAAGACCCGCAGTGATCCCGGGTGCGCCGGCAGCCGTACGGTGAACACCGCCCCCCGGCCGGGCTCGCCGGTCGCCTCGATGGTGCTGCCGTGGCCTGCGACCACCTCGCGGGCCAGCGCGAGGCCGAGGCCGAACCGGCGCTGGTCGGCGTGCCCGCGCGCGAACCGGTCGAAGATGCGGTCCGCGTCGGCCGGGTCGAATCCGGTGCCGTCGTCGCGCACCGTCAGCGCCACCGAGCGTTCATCCGGCCGGTTCCGCAGCTCGACGGTCACGTGTCCGCCGGCCGCGGTGTGGCTCAGCGCGTTGTCGACCAGCGCCGTCACCACGCGGCGCAGCGCCGCCTCGCGGCCGGCGACCAGTGAGGGGCCGGCGTCGTCCGGATCGAACACGAGGGCGATGCCGAGCTGGCCGGTCCGGGCCGCGAAACCGGCCACCGCCCCGGCGGCCACGACGCCGAGGTCGACCTCCTCGGCCGCTCCGGCGCCGTTCTCCAGCTGGGTGGAGAGCAGCAGATCGTCGATCACCTCGCCGAGCTGGCGGGTCCCGGCCAGCAGCTGTTCGACATCGGCCGCCGTGTCGGCCGGCGAGGCGCCGGCCCGCAGGTCCTGCCGCAGCAGCTGGGCCCGGGTGTGCAGTTGCGTGACCGGGGTGCGCAGCTCGTGGCTGGCGTCGGCGACGAAGCGGCGCTGCCGGGCCAGCGCCTCGCCTAGACCGGCGGTGGGGACGGGCCGCACGACTGAGCCGGACGGATAGGGCGGCTCAGCGGGTGAGGGCGTTCAGTTGCCCCTCGGACATCCACCGTAGCGCGGTGTAGACGTGCTCGACGTCCGGGGCGCTGAGCCCGGCCAGGGCCGCGTCGAGTGTGGTGATCTCGTCCGTCTCGAGCCGGCGCCCCACGCCGCGTGGTGCGGCCAGGCCGGCACTGCCCTGAGCCAGCAGGCTGTCGTAGGTGCCGGCAGGCTGGTCGGTGGTCGGGTCGGCCACGCCGTACCGCCGGAGCAGCACCCGCAGCATGGCCAGATGCCCGCTCTGCGTGGCGGCGAGGTGATCGAACACCGTCGCGTCGTAGCGGGCGGCGAACGCCGTGTAAAGGTCGCGGGCGAGTTGTTCCTTCTGCGCCACGGACGCGAGCGTGGTCTTCTGCGCCGCGGTGAGGCGGCCCGTCGCCCCTTGCCGGCATGTGCCGTTGCCGTAACCGGATCCCATGCCGTAGCCCGGCCCCATCCGGTAGCCGCCGCGATCGGCGGTGGCCGAGGGCGCCGGGACCGGGGCGCCGAGGATGCCGGCCCCGGCCGGCGCCGTGACCGCCAGTCCTCCGATGCCGATCAGACCGGTCACCGCGATCGTGGCCGCCCGGCGGGAGATGGTCCTCATGGCTGGTCCCCTCCTCAGAAGCACGGTGTCATTTCTTCTGGATACGTCGGCGTGGTCACCCTCGCCCGGGCACAACGGCGCGAGCGAGGGCCCGTCCGCTGGTGTCTTAGGTCCCTGGTGGCCGGCTCCGCTCGTGTGCAGGCTGACACCAGGACCGCGTCGAAGGGGGCGGCATGATCACCGAGATGCCTCTGTCGCTGCGCCACCTCGCGCGAGCCGCCCCCACCGATCCGCCGAAGCTGCCACCCGCGTCGCCTCCGTCACGAACCGGGTGGTGGCGCCGATGGGTGTTGCCGGTCGGCCTGCTGGTGCTGTTCGCGCTGCTGTAGTGGCCTCTGCTGGCGAACGCCCCGGCCTCGGACACCCTGTCGTACACCGACTTCCTCGGCAAGGTCGATGCCGGGCAGATCGCCGCGGTCTCGGTCGACGACCGCGGTTCGGTGGCGGGCTCATACACCGACGGAAAGCGCTTCACCTCGCAGCTGCCCACCGCGCTGGACCCGACCGGGCTCGATCAACGGCTCAGCGTCCACAACGTGCAGGTCACCGCCACGCGCGCGCAGGGCTTGTGGCTATCGGGCCTGTTGGGCTGGCTGCCGTTCCTCGCCCTGATCGTGTTGTTCCTGGGGCTCGGCCTGCGCGCCGGCCGGCAACTCGCCGGCGGGGTCGGCGGGTTCGGCCGGTCACGAGCGCGGATCATCGAGGCCGAGCGCCCGCAGACCCGCTTCTCCGACGTGGCCGGCTACGACGGCGTCAAGCAGGAGATCAGCGAGGTGGTGGATTTCCTGCGGGAGCCGGAGAGGTACGCGGCGGCGGGCGCCACCGGTCCCAAAGGCGTGATCATGGTCGGGCCGCCGGGCACCGGCAAGACCCTGATCGCCCGTGCGGTGGCGGGCGGGGCTCGCGTGCCGTTCCTGTCGGTGACCGGATCCGAGTTCGTCGAGATGTTCGCCGGCGTCGGAGCGTCGCGGGTGCGCGACCTGTTCGCCGAGGCCCGCAAGCGGGCGCCGGCGATCGTGTTCATCGACGAGATCGACGCCTTGGGCAGCTGCCGCGGCGGCGCGCGGACCGGTGGGCACGACGAACGGGAGCAGACTCTCAACCAGTTGCTGGCCGAGATGGACGGATTCGACCAGGCGACCGGCACCGTCGTGCTGGCCGCGACCAACCGGCCGGAGACGCTGGACGGGGCCCTGCTGCGCCCGGGCCGTTTCGACCGGCAGGTGGTCGTGCCGCTGCCGAATCAGGCCGAGCGCTCGGCGATCTTGGCGGTGCACTCGGCCGGCAAGCACCTCGACCCTTCGGTGGATCTGTCCGTGGTGGCGCGGGGCACGCCGGCTTCTCCGGCGCCGACCTGGCCAATCTCGTCAACGAGGCGGCGATCAACGCCGTACGGGACAAGCGGGTCGTGGTCGGGCCCGGCGACTTCGACGCGGCCCGCGACCGTGTGCTGCTCGGCCGCCGGGACTCCTCGAACGCGCTGCTGCCGGAGGAGCGCCGCGCGGTGGCCTTGCACGAGGCCGGCCACGCCCTCGTCGCCGCCCTCTGCGAGCACGCCGACCCGGTGGCCAAGGTGATCATCCTGCCGGCGGGGATGGCGCTGGGGCGGGCGTCCCGATTTTCTCGGCGAGGACAGGGACGAACTGCTCGGCCGTCCGTACTCCGAGCAGACTCAGCGAGTCATCGATCAGGAGGTCGCCGCCCTGCTGCGCCAGGCGCAGGAACGCGCTATCGGTCTGCTGAGCTCCCACCGCGACGCCCTGGACCGGCTCGCGGATCTGCTGGTCGAACGGGAAACGGTCGACGGGCGGTGGTGCGGCAGGTGCTGCGTGCCGCCCCGGCCGGCGGGTCAGGTCCTGCGTGCTGTCGTGGACGGTCTTTCGGCCCTGCCGCGGCCGGTGCTGTTCGTCCGACCGTGGTGGTGTGAGTATCGGGCAGCACCTGTCGTCCTCCGCCCTGGCGGAAGTCGTCCGGCTGCGCCCGTTCCGCCGGCTGTGGTTGGTGTTCGGGCTGTCTTCGCTGGGCGACTGGCTGGGACTGCTCGCGACGTCGTCGTTCGCGTCCGCCCAGATGCGCTCGCCCGCGGCCCAGGGCGCGGCGTTCGGGGGCGTCATCGCGGTCCAGCTGTTGCCGTCGCTGATTCTCGGGCCGGTCGCCGGTGTGCTGGCCGACCGGTTCGACCGGCGGCGCACCATGGTTCTGGTCGATGTCGCGCGGTTCGCCCTGTACGCGTCGATCCCGACCGTGGCGCTGCTGTCGCAGGACCGGGCGGTCGTGGTCGCGTGGGCGGGAATCGCCTCGTTCGCGGCCCAGACCGGCGCGATGCTGTGGAACCCGGCCAAGGAGGCGGCGGTGCCGAACCTGCTGCCCCGCCGGCGGCTCGAGAAGGCGAACCAGCTGACCATCATCACCACGTACGGCATCACCCCGGTGCTGGCGGCGCTGGCCTTCGCCGGCGCGGCCCGGCTGCCGAGCCTGGGCCGCACCGACGCCGCCGCCTTCGCGCTGTACTTCGACGCGCTGACCTTCCTGGCCTCGGCGGCTGTGGTGCTGTTCGGGGTGCCCGAGATCTCGGGACGCCGTTCGGCAGCGCCGTCCCACGAGTCCTCGCTGGAGGCGCTACGGACCGGATGGCGTCATCTCACCGGCACGCCGCTGCTGCGCGGATTGATCGTGGGATTGCTCGGCGCTTTCACCGGTGCCGGGATCGTGGTGGGCGGAGCGCGCTTCTACAGCCGTTCCCTCGGTGGCGGTGATTCGACGTTCGCCCTGCTGTTCGCCGGGTTGTTCGTCGGCTTCGGGCTGGGCGTCGCGGCCGGCCCGAGGCTGGCCGGGCGGGTGTCGAGGCGCCTGGCGTTCGGTTTGTCGGTGCAGCTGGCCGGCCTGGCCGTGCTCCTGCTGGCCGTCACCACCCGTCCGGCGGTGGCCTTGGCGGAAGTCGTCGCCGTCGGGGTCGGTGCGGGCATGGCGTTCCTCTGCGGCATCACCCTGATCGGCCGGGACGTGGACGACGCCGTACGCGGCCGGGTCTTCGCCTTCGTCCAGACCGCAGCCCGGGCGATGTTGTTGCTCGCGGTCGCCGCATCGAGCGCGCTCGCCGGCGCCGGCGCCGGCCACGATGTCGTGATCGGCCCGATGGCCCTGGCTCCGGCCGACAGCCGGGTCCTCTACGCGATCGCCGGTCTGTGCGGACTCAGCGTCGGCGCCATCGCCCTCCGGCAGATGGCCGCCGCCGACGTCGCGTCCCTGCACCGGAGATGGCGCGACGCGTGGCAGCGCCGCCGACAGCGGCGCTGAGCACCGGAACGGATCGGCGACGGCTCACCGTCGGCTACGCGTCGGCGTGGCGGCGGCGGACCGGGCTGCGCCCGGGTGGTTGGACCGGCTCGGCGGTCAATGGGGTGGCGCCGTGGATCGGCCGGGTGACCGGTGCGCCGGGGGTGAGGGTCACGGGTTCGCCGTGATGCCACAGGTCAAGTTCGTGGTCGCCGGCCAGCGAGTACGTGGCCTGATGCCGGCCGATCTCGACGTGCAGGCGCTGTCCGCGCCAGAGCACGGAGAAAGCGAGCCGGTCGATGCGGGTGGGCAGGCGGGGCGCGAAACTGAGTCGGCCGCCGTGGTCGCGCAGCCCGCCCAGCCCGGCCACCAGGGACAGCCACGCGCCGGCCAGGGAGGCGATGTGCAGGCCCTCGCGGGTGTTGCGATGCAGATCCCGCAGGTCCATCAGGACCGCCTCGCCGATGTAGTCGTGGGCGAGCTCCAGATGCCCGACCTCGGCCGCCAGAATGGCCTGGGCGCAGGCCGACAGGGACGAGTCCCGTACCGTGCGCTGCTCGTAGTAGGCGAAGTCGCGGGCCTTGTCCTCGGGGGTGAAGGCGTCGCCGCACCAGTGCATCGCCAGCACGAGGTCGGCCTGCTTGACCACCTGGCTGCGGTAGAGCTCCAGATAAGGGAAGTGGAGCATCAGTGGGTACTCGCCGGGGCGTACGGCGCCGAAGTCCCATTCCTTGAGCAGGGTGAACCGGCGGTCCTGCGGGTGCACGCCCAGCTTGTCGTCGTACGGGACGGTCATGGCGGCCGCGGCGGCGCGCCAGCCGGCGATCTCCTCGTCGCCGACGCCGAGAGCCCGGCGCTGATCGGGCCGCCGGGCCACGGCGTCGGCCGCGGCCAGCAGATTCCGCCTCGCCATGAGGTTGGTGTAGACGTTGTCGTCGGCCAGGGCGGTGTACTCGTCCGGGCCGGTCACGCCGTCGAGGTGGAACGCGCCGGTCCGGTCGTGGTGGCCGAAGGAGGCCCAGAGCCGGGCCGTCTCCACCAGCAGTTCGGTGCCGGCCTCACGGTCGAACTCCTCGTCGCCGGTGGCGTTGACGTAGCGTACGGCCGCGTCGGCGACGTCGGCCGCGATGTGCACAGCGGCCGTGCCGGCCGGCCAGTAACCGGAGCACTCGTGGCCGCGGATCGTCCGCCACGGGAAGGCCGCCCCGGCCCACCCCAGGGTGGCCGCCCGTTCCTTGGCGAGCGCGAGGGTGGCGTGGCGCCAGCGCAGGACCTCGGCGGCCGCCCGCGGGCGCAGGTAGGTCAGGGCCGGCAGGACGAAGCGCTCGGTGTCCCAGAAGACGTGCCCGTCGTACCCCGGGCCGGTCAGGCCCTTGGCCGCGATGGGCTCGCCGCGCAGGCAGGCCCCGGCCTGCAGCACCTGGAAGAGCGCGAAGCGGGCCGCCTGCTGCACCTCGGCGTCACCGTCCACCTCGACGTCGGCGCCCGCCCAGAACGCGTCCAGGTAGGCGCGCTGGGCCGCCGTCAGCCCCTCCCAGCCTTCGAAGCGGGCGCCTTCGAGCGCCGCCTCGACCTGGTCGCGCAGGGCCGGCCACGACCGCCGGCCGGACCACGCGTAGGCCAGGAATTTGACCAGCCGCAGCGGCTGCCCGGGCTCGAGCCGGCCGACCACGGTGGTCCGGGCCAGGTCGTCCTCCGCCTCGCTGCGCCATCGCAAGTCGGCGGGGCCCTCGACGAGATGCTCCATCGCCACGGCCAGCCGCAGACCGCTTTCGCGGGTGGCGTGCGCCAGCAGGGCCCCGGTGCCGCCGGCCCGGCTGAGCTCGGCGACCAGGGGCGCCCGGAGCACGGCCGAGACCCGTGGGTCCTTGAGCGGGCCCGGCAGGGCCTCGTTGGTCACCAGCTCCGACTGCAGGATCACCCGGATCGGCGCGTCCAGCGGCTCCACCGTGTACTCGATCGCGGCGATCGGCCGCTGGGTCAGCGAGACCAGGCGGGTTGAGCGCACCCGCACGGCCCGGCCGGCCGGCGACTCCCATTCCACGTCCCGGCGCAGCACCCCCGCGCGGAGGTCGAGAACGCGTTCGTGGCGGCGCAGCCGGCCGTCGCGCACGTCGAAGGGCTCGTCGTCGACCAGCAGGCGGATCACCTTGCCGTTGGTCACGTTGACGATCGTCTGCCCGGATTCGGGATAGCCGTAACCGCCTTCGGCGTACGGCAAGGGGCGCAGCTCGTAGAACGAGTTGAGATAGGTGCCGGGCTGGGCGTGCGGGTCGCCCTCGTCGAGGTTGCCCCGCAGGCCGAGGTGACCGTTGGAGAGCGCGAAGATCGACTCCGACCGCCCCAGCAGCCGGCTGTCGAAGGCGGTCTCGCGGACCTGCCACGGCTCCACGGCGTACGCCGGGTGGCGGATCATGGTGGGCCTCCGCTCGCTATCCGGGGTGACGGGCCGCCCCTGACAGCTTGAGCCCGCCCGGTCCCGGCCCGCGAGGGCCGAACGGCCCTACGGCTGCCGGACCGGGCCGACGCGTATGCGCTCGCCGGCGCCGATCGGGTCGAGGTAGCGGCCGGCCGGCCCGGTGACGGCCTTCCCGCGCCGGTCCAGGCGGTAGCGCATCGGCACGGCGGTCGGGATGTCCAGGCGTTCGACCTCGGCCGGCCCGAGCTCCTCGAGGTACGTCACGAAGGCGCGCAACGTGTTGCCATGCCCGACCACCAGCGGTGTCTCACCGGCCAGCAACTGCGGAAACAGCACATCGGACCAGTACGGCAGCATGCGCCGCCACACGTCGGCCAGGCTCTCCGTGCGTGGCCGCGCGCCAGGCGCCAGGGTGGCGTACCGGGCGTCGGCGTACAACGCGGCCGTGTCTTCCTGATCCATCGGCGGCGGCGCCACCTCGTACGACCGCCGCCAGGCGCGGAACACGGCGGCATCGACCTCCGCGGCCACGGCGCGCTTGTCACGGCCGGTGAGGGCGCCGTAGTGGCGTTCGTTGAGCCGCCACGAGCGGTGCACCGGGATCCAGGACCGGCCGAGCTCATGCGCGACGATCTCGGCGGTGTGGATCGACCGCCGCAGCAGGGACGTGTGCACGGTCGTCGGCGTGATGCCCAGCTCGCGCAGGGATGCGGCGGCGCCGCGGGCCTGGGCGGCGCCCAGAGGGCTGAGCGGAACGTCGGACCAGCCGGTGAAGACGTCGGCGGCGTTGCTCACACTCTGCCCGTGCCGCAGGAGCAGCAGGGCGCCGCGATGCTCGGTACGCGTCATCCGAGCACCGTAGGCGACGGGGAGCACGTCCCGGCCGGACGGGCCGGAAGGCCCTCCTGCCGGTCCGCCGGCCGCCGTAACGTCCGGTGCGAATCCCATCGAAGGAGGACATGGTGAAGACCTGGAGTGTCGAGGATGTCATGACCAGGGCGGTCCTGTCCGTGACGGCGACCGACTCCTATCGGGACGTGGTCGATCTGCTGATCGGAAACAAGCTGAGCGCGGTGCCGGTGATCGACGCCTTCCGGCATGTCGTCGGGGTGGTGTCCGAGGCGGACCTGCTCCGCAAGATCGAGTACGCCGGCGAGGAGGAGCCGAGGCTCTTCGAGAGCCGCCGGCAGCGCGGCGAACGGCGCAAGGCCCGGGCCCGGACCGTGGCCGACCTGATGAGCGCGCCCGCGGTCGTGGCCCTCAGCAGCACCTCGATCGCCGCGGCGGCGCGGCTGATGGACAGGGAGAACGTCAAGCGGCTGCCGGTCGTCGACGACCTCGGGCGCCTGGTCGGCATCGTCTCCCGCGCCGACCTGCTGAAGGCTCACCTGCAACCTGACGACGAGATCCTCGCCGACATCGAGTCGGGTGTGCTGCGCCCGTACGTGGACGACGAGGGCACCAACGTCGCCGCGGCCGTGGCCGACGGGGTCGTCACGCTGTCGGGCCGCGTCCACCGTTACACGTCGGCCGAGCTGGCCGAGCGGCTGTGCCGGCAGGTCGCAGGTGTGGTCGATGTGCGGTCCTCGATCGCCTACGACTACGACGATCGCGTCTCGCTGGGCATCCGGATGGGGACGGTCGCCGGCTGAGCGCCCGGAAGGCGATCGCCCGGCCCGTTCGCGGGCCGGGCGAAGGTCGCCGTGCGGTCATGACCCGACCGTGGCCGGTGGAACCTGTTGCGGGGCCGGGCCGGTGGGACCGGGGGCCGGTGGTGGCGGGCTGTGCCGGCGGCCGAGGCCGATGCCGCCCAGCGCGATCAGCCCGATCGCGATGACGCCGAGTACGATACCGGTGGTGAGCAGGCCGGCGCCCAGACCGGTCAGATCGGGCACCTGGACCCCGCCGCGCACGTCGGCCGTCAGGCCGGGCGTGCCGTCGAGATTGGTCACGACGACCGCGTAGTCGCCGTCGGTGACGTTCCACTGCAGGGTGCCGGAGCCGGTCGCGGTGGCGATCCAGAACGGCTGAGCCGCGGGGTCGGCCACCGCCCGCGTGACGCCGCCGGCCCGCTGATAGCGGGCGTCTCCGGAGTTCACGCCGGTCAGCTCGTCGTGGGCGGTGCCGGCCAGCCACGCGTCGACGGAGCTCTGCGGGGCGATGCCGACGAACAGCGCCCGACCGGACGGCGACGTCGCGGACACCCGCAGCCCACCGACGTCGGCGATGTCGCGGGTCCACAGATCGGCGTCGGCGATCCTCAGGTTCTCGGCCGTGACCGCGGCCGTAGTGCTGCCCAGGCGCAGGGCCGGGCTGGTCACGTAGCCCGCGCTGTCCCGCGACGAGTCCAGGCCGAGCAGGACACCCCCGCCGATGGTCAGGCCGGCGGCCGGCGCGAGCAGCAATACTCCGGCCACGAGCGCGATGACCGAGCCGGCCACCGAGCCGGCGCGCGGTGGCGAAGCGAGTCTCGGTTCGTCCGGCGGCGGCTCGGGCTCGGTCTCTCCCTGATCCAAGCGGAACGGCGGATAAGTGGGCGTGAGCAAGGTCAGGTAGGCGGCCACCCGGAGATTCCAGCGGGCCACCCCGACCAGCAGATCGTGGAGTCCGCGCGGATATTTGCCGGTGAACAGCAGGGCCACGCCCGCGATCAGCAGCGCGGTGCCGATCACACTCACCGGGGCGCCCTCGCGCCGGGTGCCGGCGCCGGTCAGCGCGCCCAGGATCACCAGGTGCGGGACGGCGAACAGCCAGGCGACCAGGGGCAGCCAGCGCGGCGGCGGCCCGGACGGCTCCAGGTGCACGCGAGCCGGGTGGTCCGGCACGTCGGCCAGCGTGAACGGCGGGTACTGATCGGTGCCCAGGGCCTGGTAGCCGTAGTAGCCGACCCGCCACGTCCAGCGCAGCACGCCGAGGTTGTAGGCCCGGATCGACTCCGGGTAGCGGCCGGTGAACAGCACCGCCAGGTAGGCCACGAGAGTGAGCACCACCAGACCGGTCCACAGCACCAGCAGGACGATGTAGTGCGGGATCAGCAGCAGCCATTTCACCAGCCAGAGCCACCGGCTCGGCGAGGGGTCACGGCGTGCCTCGACCTGCAGCGGAAAGCGGTTCATGTCACCTCCCAGAAGGCGTTTCCTCCAGCGAATCGCCGCCGGCCCCGGCCCGGCAGGGCCGGAAGTCCGTGGGTGCGGGCCGTCCAGCCCTGCCACCCGCGACGGCGCGCGGCTTAGCGTGGGAGCGGAGAGGAGCCCGGTCATGGACGCACGCGTGCTCGTCCGGTGTGTCGAGGCGGCGACTCTGGCGCCGTCGCTGCACAACAGCCAGCCCTGGCGTTTCCGCATCGACGGCGACGCGGTCGAGGTGTACGCCGACCGGCTGCGCCAGCTGGAGGTGCTCGACCCGGCCGGCCGCGAGCTGATGATCAGCGTCGGCGCCGCCGTCTTCACCCTGCGGGTGGCGATGCGGGAGGCCGGCTGGATCCCGGGAGTCGAGACGTTCCCCGACGACCACCGGCCGGATCTCGTCGCCCGGGTGTTCCCCGAGCAGTCCGCCCGGCCCGGCCCGGGCGCGCGGGAACTCGCGGCCGCCATACCGCGCCGGCACACCAACCGGCGGCCCTTCGCCTCGGCCGTGGTCCCGGCCGGCGCCATCGAGAAGCTCGAGAAGGCCGCCGGCCACGAGGACGTGATGCTGACGGTCGCCGGCCCGGCGAGTCGTACGGTGATCGTCAGCCTGGGCCGGACGGCGGCGGAGCGTCTGAGCCGCCGCGGCGGTTACTTCGCGGAGCTCAACCGCTGGACACGGCCGTTCCCCGGCCGGCGCGACGGCATCCCGCCGTCCGCGATCGGGCCGTGGGACGCGATGGAGCGCGTCCCGATGCGTGACTTCGGCGTCGTCAGCCCGCAGCCGTCGCGCCGAGGCGAACGTTTCGAGGCGTATCCCACCATCGTCGTGCTCTCCACCCACGGGGACGGTCCGGAACAGTGGCTGCGGGCCGGTCAGGCCATGCAGCGGGTCCTGCTCGTCGCCACCGGCCTGGGCCTGGCCACCACGCCGGTCAGCCAGCCGGTGGAGATCGCCTCGATCCGCGAGGTGCTCTCCGACCCGAAGACCGGCCGCTGGGCCCAGATGCTGATCCGGCTGGGATACGGGGCACCGGCCGCCGCCACTCCCCGCCGCCCGCTCACCGACGTCCTGGCCGACGGCTGACCCCGCGCCGGCCGGCGAACCAGTAACAGCCGTCGTCGTCGCGGGAGACGAGGTCACCCGTCAGATACCAGCCCTCGCCGAAGGCGTCGGCGGTGCGGACGGGATCGTCGAGATAGCCCTGGAACATCGACGGCCACCCGGCTCGGAACGCGAGCTCGCCCACGGCGCCCGGCGCGGTCACGGGCTCGACCCGCCCCGGGGCGACCGCTTCACGACGGCCGCCCGGATGCCCGGCATCGGCCGGCCGATCGAGCCCGGCCACACGTCAAGGCCCGCGAAGTTGCTGACGAGAATGGCGCCGGTTTCCGTCTGCCACCACGTGTCGTGCACCGTGTGACCCAGGGTGGCGTGGCTGCCGGCGACAGTCTCCGGCCGGAGACCGCCTCCCTCGGCGACGATCAGGCGCAGCGACGGCGGCAGTAGATGCGGCAGCCCGTCTTTGTGCAACCGGTCGAGCAGGGCGGCGGGCGCGTACCACAGCGTCGTCCGCTCGTCGTGCGGCAACGACGGCGGGCCGAGGTCGACGACGGTCGTGACACCCCGGGCCAGTGGCGCGATCATCCCATAGGCGGTGTGGGTGACCCGGCCCGCGGACACCGAGATCTCGAGGTTGTCGTCGTCCTGCAGGTCGAGGGCGTACGTCGCGGACGCGAGCTGAGCGACCACCGCCTCGTGCGGGTGGACGACTCCGGAGACCGCGCCCATCGTCCCGGCCGTGAAATGCACCATGGCCGGTTGCCCGGGATCCGTGGGCGGAACGGCGAAGCGCGGCGACATCGTGCCCAGCACCGTGTCGAGACCGTCCGGCTCGGCAACGAGAAGGACCCGGCGCAGCCGGGAGAGATGTGGCCGGATCGGCGCGACGAACCGGTCGTACAGCTCAGGGCTGGTCACCAGAAGGGCGGCCTCGCTCGCGGACAGGCATCGCGGCGTCTCCGCGGCCCGCTCGACCGGCAAGGTGGTCAGGACCGCGCCGAACTTCAACGTCCCCAGGGCGCAGACGTACGCTTCGGGGCCGGCGCCGAGAAGCACGAAGATCCGATCGCCCGGCCGCAGCCCCAGCTCCTGGAGGACGTTGGCGAACCGGCTCGTGGCCCGCTCCAGGTCACCGTAGGTGAATTCGGAAATGCGCCACCCGGACGGAGAAACCGGAGCGCGGCCTTGTCCCGCCGGCTCGTCCGGGCGTGCCGGTCGACCGCCTCGTAGCCGATGTTGAGCCCGCGATCGTCCGGCAGACCGCTCAGCCAGGCCCGGGCCCGGGCCCAGCTGAAGTCGTGCCGCGTCCACGCGTAATTGTCGAGGTTGGACCGGGCACGGTCTCGCGCGCTCTTGCGGATGACTGCGAGATCAAGCACCTCGCTCCTCCTCGAGCCAGGCGGCGGACGGGTAATCGGTGTTTCGGGTTCGCCGGCAGGGCCTTCCCCGGGTCCATGGTGGGAGCGTCCACCACCTCAGGTTGTCACCATCGTGCCGGCGAACTCGATTTCATCGTCCGCCTGGGCGGTGACGGCGGCCAGGGCCGTCAGTCCTGTCCTGCGGGCCGGACGGCCGTACGGGCGCCACGGCGCCACCTCGCGTAGCGGTAGGTGTGGGCCATGGCCCGGATCGCCCGGTCGTGCTGCCGGTAGACGGGCAGGCGACGGATTCCCACGTGGAGCGGGTCGTCGGAGCTGCCGATGAGGACGGCGGCGGCGGTGCGGCCGGGATGGCGGTCCAGGACGTCGGCGACGGCGGTCAGCATCGCCCCGGGTACATTGGCCCGAGAGCCGACGATCATGGGCAGCACAATGTCGGCCCGGCCACCGGCGGCCACCTCCTCGACCGCGTCCGCCATCTCGCGCGGACCGGCGCCGGCGCCCAGATCCATGGTGCAGTCGCCGGGCATCGACGGCACGGCGAAGCCGTACGCCCGGGCCGCGCTCGCGGCGATCGAGGCGAGACCGCCGGCGTTCCCGACGATGGCCAGCCGGTTGCCGGCCGGCAGCGGCTGGTCGACCAGCATCCGGGCCGCGTCCGTCAGCTCGTCGAGGCCGTTCGCGCGGACGATACCGGGACCGGGCGCACCGCCGACGGTCAACACCGGTTTGCAGGCGGCCAGCATCCGGGCCGCGCAGTCGTGGGCGCCGGATGGACCGGCCGGGTCCAGGTAGAGGGCGACCGCCCGGGTGAGCGCGTCGTCCCGCCAGAAGTCGATCAGGTCGGCGATCTCGCCGTCCGGGCCCGGCCCGAGGGACACGAAGCCGGCCACCCCGCAGCCGTTGCGGGCCACGTGCTCCAGCACGGCGGCGCCGACCGCGCTGGACTGCACGGCCAGCGCCAGGCCGCCGCGGGCAGGCGGGGTCCGGGTGAGCGTGGCGTTCAGCAGCACACGGGGATCGGTGTTGAGCACGCCGAAGCTGTCCGGGCCGACCAGCCGGACGCCGTGGGCGCGGGCGACCCGGGCCAGTTCCCGCCCGCGCTCGGCGCAAGTGGCCGCGAGCAGCACGGCGTGCCGGGTGCCGAGCCGGCCGGCAGCCCGCAGGATCTCGGGCGCTTCACCGGGAGGGGTCGCCACTACGAGGAGATCGACCGGCCTGGGCAGACCCGCGATCGCGCGATGACCCGGGACCCCGCACACGGGGCGGCCCGAGTCGTGGACCGGGTAGAGCCGGGCCCGCAGACCGAAATCGCGCAGCGTGTGCACGATCTCGTAGCCGGCCTGGCCATGGCCGCGCATGGCCCCCACGACCGCGATCGACCGGGGCGCCAGCAGCGGCCGCACCGGCGAGGGGAGGGGAGTGCTCACGTCCGGAGCATCGTGGTCGGTGGTCGTCGTCATCCTCCGGCCCTCCTTCGGTGGGACCTCCACCGTGGGCACGGCGGCCACCTGGCCGTAAGGGCCGAAGGTCCCACCGGTCCTGAGCGGCCGGTGTCAGCCCGTCGACAGGCCCAATGACCCTACTGAGGACGGCCCGGGAGATTTGATCATTAGTTACGACCCGGTGAACGGCCGGGACCAGTCAGGGAGGCGTCATGACTCGTACGGAACAAGTCATCAGCCCTCAGGTGCACACCCATGGCGAGGTCGGGCCGGAGGCCGCTGCCTACGCCGTCGGCAAGCTGACCGCGGCCCTGCACCACGCCCCGGGACCGGTGCTGCGCTCGTCGCTGACGATCGACTCCGCGGCACCCGGCGACCGGGTGGACGCGCACGTCGACGTCAACGGGGTGGGCCTGCATGTGCACGCCATCGGCGAGACCCTGCAGGAGGCCACCGACCTGATGCAGGAACGCCTCCGCTCCCGGCTGCGCCGCATCCGCCGCCGCCCGCAGCAGGGCCCGCCCGCGCCACCTCCGTACCCGGCACAAGAGTCCTTCGACCCTGCCCTCGGTGCCGGCCCGGGCGCAGCGTGAGAAGTCGACGGACCGGTGCTTCGATCGGGGGGTGCCGGCCCCGGAAGGGAGTGATCACAATGGTGGCGACGACTGAGGGAACGGACGTCCTCCGCGCGGTACGCGACGGCCTGTCGGCGAGCACCGCGGGGCGGGTGTTCGGTGAGCCGGTCACCGAGAACGGCACCTTGATGCTGCCGGTGGCCAAGGTCGCCGGTGGCGGCGGAGGAGGCGGCGGGTCCGGGCCCGCCGGTGAGGGACAGCCCGAGGGCTCCGGCGGCGGCTTCGGCACGGCGGCGCGGGGGCTCGGGGTCTTCGTGCTCAAGGACGGCCGGGTCAGCTGGCATCCCGCCGTGGACGTGAACCGGATCGTGCTCGGCGGTCAGATCGTGGCGGTCACCGCCCTGCTCGTGGCCGGTGTCCTGCTGCGCGGCCGCCGCTTCAAGGCGCGCCGTCGTCCGGGGCTCCGGCGGCACAAGTAGCCGGGCGCGACGGGGACGGGGTGACACCGGCGGTGTCACCCCTTCGCCGTCCGCGACGGATCATCGGCTGGAGCCGGCGAGCTCCAGTCCGGACAGCGCGCTCTCGGCGCCGGCGGACTCGCCGCTGCGGGTGACCTTGTCGAAGTAGCGGAGCAGCTCGACCGGGAACGGCATCACCAAGGTGCTGTTCTTCTCGGCGGCCACGTCCACGACCGTCTGCAACAGCCGCAGCTGGAGCGCGCCCGGGGTGGCGGCCATCGCGTGGGCGGCCTCGGCCAGGCGCTTGGACGCCTGGAACTCGCCGTCGGCGGCGATGACCCGGGCCCGGCGTTCGCGTTCCGCCTCGGCCTGCCGTGACATCGACCGTTTCATGGTGTCGGGCAGCGCGACATCCTTGACCTCGACCCGCTCGATCAGCACCCCCCACGGCTTCTCGGTCGGCGCGTCGATCGTCGTCTTGAGCTCGCTGTTGATCCGCTCCCGGTCGCTGAGCAGGATGTCCAGGTCGGCCCGGCCGATCACCGACCGCAGCGAGGTCTGGGCGACCTGAAGCACCGCGCGCGGGTAGTCGCGCACGTTGACCAGCGCCCGGACCGGGTCGACGACGCGGTAGTACACCACGGCGTCCACCGTCAGGGTGACGTTGTCATGCGTGATCGCGCCCTGTGCCGGCACCGGCATCACGACCGTCTGCATGGTCACCTTCACCATGCGGTCGGCGAGCGGAATGATCACGCGCAGTCCGGGTTCGCGGACGCCGTCCAGCACGCGCCCGAAACGGAACACCACGCCACGCTGGTACTGCTGCACCAGCCGCAGGCTCAGCAACCCCAGGACCAGCACCGCGGCTACGGCGATGCCGGCGATCAGCCATCCGTTCATGGCTCCTCGATTCCTCGTCACTATGGACTTCCTCCTTTCACCCTGCTCCCGTGAAAGCGGTCCGGGCAGGAACCTCCGGCCTCCGGCGGTGGGCCGAGCGGCCCTGGATCCGCGTGGACAGCGGCCGGACAGTGGAACGGACAGGAGCGGAGAAGATGATGGAGCTCTACCGCAACGAGTCGCTCGCCGGCCGGGTGAGCGACGCCGACCTGGCCTACCTCGCGATGGACCGCGGGCCGGTGCACGAGCAGTTCGCGGTCGTGCTCCTCCTCGGGCCCGGCTTCGACGTCGAGCGGGGAGCCCGCGTGCTCGGCGAACGCGTCCGGCAGATCCCGCGGTTGCGGCAGCGCATAGTGCGTACCCGTCGCGGACCGGCCTGGGCGGACGACTGCTCCTTCGACCCGGCCCGGCACATCTACACCCGGCGCTGCCGCCGGCCGTGCAACGAACGCTCGGTGCTGGAAGTCGTCGTCCCCGAGGTGACGTGGTGGCTGCGGCGCGACCGGCCGCTGTGGCGGGCGATCTTCGTGACCGGCCTGGCGGAGGGGCGTACAGCCCTGGTGCTGATAGTGCATCACGCCCTGGCCGACGGCCTGGGTGGCCTGGCCGTCCTAAACGCGCTGATGGACGGCGGCGGGTCGCCGTCCGGCCCCGGGGCCGGACCACCCGAGCGTCGCCGCCGGCGGGGCCCGATCGCCGCGAGCACCGATCTCTTCCACGGCCGGGCGGCCCGGAACTCCTTGTTGCGGCCCACCGGGTCGCGACGGCGGGCGCTGGCGGTACGCACCGGCCTGGAGCCGGTCCGCGCCGCCGCCCACCAAGCCGGGGCCACGGTCAACGCGGCCGTGCTCGTCGCGGTGGCGGGAGCACTGCGCCGCCTGCTCGCCTACCGGCGCGAGAGCCTCGATGCCGTCCGTGTCGGCGTGCCGGTCGGCGACAGCCACCACAGCGCGCCGGGCGCGGGCAACGCGGTGAGCCTCATGGTGGTCACCGTGCCGGCTGATGGGCCGTACCGGCCCCGGATGGCCCGAGTGGCGGCCGACACGCGGGCCCGGCGCGGGCGGGCGGCCGCGCCGGCCCCGATCACGGTGCTGGGCCGGGTCTTCCGGCTCGCCGCCGCCACCGGGAGTTATCAGTGGTACATGAACCACCAGCGCCGGCTGCACATCGTGATCAGCTGCCTGCGCGGCCCGGCCGGCCCGGTGTGCCTCGCCGGTGTCCCGGTGGAGCGGATGATCCCGATCGCCCCGGCCACCACCTCCAACCTGACGATGGCCTGCCAGGCGTTGTCCTACGCGGGTGAGCTGACCGTGACCACGGTGGCCGACCCGGGCCGCTGCCCGGAGCTGGATCTGTTCGGCCGGTATTTGCACGCCGAGCTCGAGGCCGTCGCCACCCGCCGATGACCCGGTTCAGGTCAGGTCGCGGCCAGGAGGATGCCGGCGGCAGCGAGCATGAGCACCACCGCGGCCGCCGAGACAGCTCTACCGGCGGAGAGCTCAGGTAGCTCGCGTGGGCGCAGGGGTGTCCGGCGGCGGGCCAGCGCGACTGCCGCCCCGATCAGCACCGCGCCGGCGATCAACGTGGCGAACGCCGTGGCGACAGACCCCGGGAAGTAGGCGGTGGTGACGGCCGGGACGATGAACAACGAGCCGATCGCGGCGGTGACCAGCACCGCCAGGTCATGCCGGGCCACGGCGAACACGACGAGGCCGATGACCGTGCCCATGGACAGCATGGCATGCCAGCCCGCCCCGGCGAGGACGACGGCGCCGGCCACCGCGGCCAGCGCACCCAGGGCCCGGCCGAGAGCCGCCGGCCTGAGCAGGTCACCCCACGCCAGCAGGCCCCAAGCCAGGCGCGCGGCCCAGATCCCGGCCCAGGGCAACAGATCCTCGTCGAGCCCGAGAGCGACCAGGGCGCCGGCCAGGACGAGCCAGGGCAGCCAAGCCCCGGCGTGCTGCACGGGGTGATGATGGGCGGCCCAGAACGTGCCGGCGCACGCCAGGGCGCCGGCGGCCGCCACCGCGAACGCGCCGTCGAAGCCCAGATCGAGCAGATCCCGCCCGGCGATCAGCATCCAGGCGAACGCGGTCACGACGGCGGCCAGCCACAGCACCGCGCGCAGGCGCGCGGCCGCCGCACCGGCCCGGCCCGGCGTGATCACGCCGGCCCCGGTGAGCACCAGCCCGGCCGCGCCGATGACGATCAGCCGTCCCGCGGTGCCCAGCTCGGTCCAGTAGTGGCTGCTCAGCACGATCAGGGCAACAGTGACCAGACTGCCGCCGAGATAGCCGAGACCCTCGCTGACCAGCGAACGGCGCGACGCGCCACCGGGCAGCCCGGCACGCATCCGTTCCGCCTGCTCGGTCGTGACCAGTCCTTCTTCGGCCCACCGCTGGATCTGGTGCGCCATGTCAGCCGATCTCATCGTCAGCCTCCCCGGGGCGGACCCTCGCCTTCACTGTCATCCGCGCCGGCCGAGGCCACCAGGGCCGAAGGGCCGTGCCGGTCGGCCCTGCCGCCGGTGATGGACAGGGGTGTAGGTGTGGACTGAGGAAGGGAGCCGCCATGTCGACCTCGATCAGGGCCATGCGCCGCACCGGACCGTCGTTGACGGCCAAGGACGTGTGGCGTGCGATCTCCCGGGCGTCGTTCGCCGTGCTCGCTCACGTCACGCCGGCCGGTGCACCCCGCTCGAGCGGCGTCGTCTACATCCTCGAGGACGGCCGTCTCTACGTGGCGGTCGCCGCGGACAGCTGGAAAGCCCGGCACGTGGCCGCCGACGGGATGGTCGCGATGACCGTGCCGATCCGCCGGGGCGGGCCGCTGTCGCTGATGCTGCCGATTCCACCGGGCACAGTGAGCTTCCCCGCGGTCGCGGTGGTGCATCCGGGCGACCATTTGGCGCACCATCCGCGCCTGGCCCGGCTGCTGCCGCCCGACCGGCGCGGCACGTGCGTGATCCTCGAGATCCGGCCGACCGGTCATTTCGTCACGTACGGCCTCGGTGTTCCGCTGAGCGCGATGCGTGACCCGGCCCGCTCCCGGGCCCGGATACCGGCCGGGCGATGACCCATGCCGCCGGGCGGGCACCGTAACCGCTACCTGGACCTGCTCCGCGCGGCCGCGATCGTCCGTGTCATCGTCTACCACCTGTTCGGATGGCCGTGGCTGCCCATGGTCCTGCCCGCGATGGGCATCATGTTCGCCCTCGCCGGATCGCTGACCGCGGCCTCGATGTCGCGGCGCGGAGCCGTCCAGGTGGTCCGGTCGCGCCTGCGGCGCCTGCTGCCTCCGCTGTGGCTGCTCGGCCTGGTCGCCGTGCCGTTCATGATCCTCACCGGATGGGCGCGGGAAAGCGGTGGCGAACACCCCTTCTCCGTGCCGTCGCTGATCTTCTGGATCCTGCCGGTCGGCGATCCGCCGGGCAGCGAGGCCGCGGCTGACGTCTGGGTGCCGCTCTGGTACATCCGGGCCTATCTGTGGTTCGTGTTGCTCTCGCCGGCGCTGATCTTGCTATGGCGCCGGATCGGCTGGGCCACGGTGGCCCTGCCGTTCGGGCTCCTGGCCGCTCTCGGCCTGTCCGGCGTCTCGTTGCCGGCGGTCGCCGACGCCGCGGTCTGGGATTTCGCCACATTCGGAGCGTGCTGGATCGCCGGCTTCGCCCACCACGACGGCCGGCTGGCCCGGGTGGAACCGTGGCTGGCCTACACGCTGGCGCCGATGCTCGCCGCGGCGGCGCTGTGGCGGGCCCACGACGCCGGTAGCTGGGACCTCAACGACGTGCCGGAGACGCAGGCGCTCTGGTCCTTCGCGTTCGTCCTGATCGTGCTGCGCTGGCAGCCGCCGATGGGATGGCTCACCAGAGCCGTCCCGCTCGACCGGACGGTGACTGTCGTCAACTCTCGCGCCGTCACCATCTACTTGTGGCACAACGCGGCCATCGCGGCCGTCTGGCCGTTGCTGGCCTACCCGGGCCTCGACGACCTGGGCGGCCTGCCGGGCGCCGCGGTCCAATTGCTGACCACCTTCGTGCTGGTCCTCGCGACCATGCTGGCCTTCGGCTGGGCCGAGGACCTGGCCGCCCGTCGGCCGGCGCGGTTGTGGCCCAGCACGGCGGTCCCGGACAAGGCGGGACTTCAGTCCCGTCGAGGTCAGGCACTTGGCCTCGGGCGTCGCGCCGAGGCGTCCGGCAGTGTCAGGGGTACGGACACCGATGAAGGAGGAAGACCATGACGACCATCGGCCGCGGCTCCGCTGCTCATCTCGAAAGGGTCGAGGCGCCCGGCTCCATGCTCACCCACGCCGCCGCTCGCGCGCTCGCCGTGCTGCGCATCTCCACGGGCTTCGTGTTCCTGTGGGCGTTCTTCGACAAGACGTTCGGCTGGGGCTTCGCCACCCCCTCGGCGCGGGCCTGGACCAACGGCGGCTCGCCGACCAAGGGCTTCCTGTCCGGCGTCGACGTCGGGCCCGGCTGGCTCCAGACCTTCTTCCACAACATCGCCGGTGACCCCTGGGCGGACTGGCTGTTCATGCTCGGCCTGCTGGGCATCGGCCTGGCCTTCATGCTCGGCATCGGTATGCGGATCGCTGCCGGCGCCGGTGTGATCATGATGGCGCTGATGTGGGCCGCCGAATGGCCGCTGGACAAGACCACCAGCGCCGGCGAGCCCAGCATGTCGACCAACCCGATCACCGACTACCACTTCATCTACGCGGTCGCCGGCATCGTGCTCGCCCTCACCTACGCCGGGCACACCTGGGGCCTGGGCAAGTGGTGGGCCTCCCTGCCGCTCGTGCAGAAGTACCGCTGGCTCATCTGACCTCATGCGAACCCCACGACCGGCCCGGCCGCCGTCACGGCGGCCGGGCTTCGTGGGTCTTTGGGCCGGCCGAACCGGGACCTGGTGCCCTGCCGGCCCGCCGGTCACGGGATGACGCTGGAGGGGAGCCCGAAGGAGGCGTCATGAAACCGCACACGATCGTCGTCGGTGCCGACGGCACCGAGCACAGCAAGGCCGCGGTGCGCTGGGCCGCGCGCGAGGCCTACCGCCGTGGGCTGCCGTTGCGGGTCTCCCATGTCTTCGACTGGGAATGGGGCGAGGCCCGCTACGACATGAGCAACACCTACTTCGACGAAGCCCGCAAGCACGCCGAAGGCGTCACCGGCACCGCGGTCTACGAAGCCCGTACCGCGGCGCTGGAGGTGGATGTCGAAGGAGACCCGTTGGTCGGTCACGCCCCGGCCCGCCTGCTGGGCGAAGCCGAGGACGCCGAGCTGATGGTGCTCGGCAGCCGGGGCCGCGGCGGGTTCGCCAGCCTGTTGCTGGGATCGGTGAGCCAGCGCGTGGCCACCCACGCCGCTTGCTCGGTGGTGGTGGTCCGGGGACGCGGCGGCGACCTCACCGAGGGACCGGTGGCGGTCGGCCTGGACGATTCGGCGACGGCCGACACGGTGCTCGCGGTCGCCTTCGAGCAGGCGGCCGGACGGGGGAGCAGGCTGCTGGTGATCCGCGGTCAGGCGCCGGTCGGCTATGTGGCGGGTGACGTGGAGCTGCCGGAGCCGTCGGCCGAGGAACGCGCCCGGGTCGAGGCCCAACTCGCACCGTGGCGGGGCAAGTACCCGGATGTGCCGGTCGATGTCCGGCTGGTCCGCGACGGGGCGGCGGCCGCGCTGGTCGACGCGTCCTCCCGTGCCCAGCTGGTCGTGGTCGGCAGCCGGGGCCGGGGAACGATCACCGGGACGGTGCTCGGCTCCGTCGGGCTGCAGCTGCTGCATCACGCCGATTGCCCGGTGTACATCGTCCGCGAACCGGTTCGCCGTCAGGGCTGATCTCCCGTGTGGGCGATGATCGTCAAGGAGTTCCGGCAGATGCGCCGGGACCGTCGCACCCTGGCCATGATGGTCGTGCTGCCGATGCTTTTGCTAGTCGTCTTCGGATATGCGGCCAGCTTCGATGTCACGGCCATCCCGACCCGGGTGGTCGGTGACCGCGCCGCCGCGGTCGCGGAGCAGCTGCCGCCACCGTTCGAGGTGCGGGCTGTCGCACCCGCCGAAGGACGGCCAGAGGCGGTGCGGAGCCTGCGCGACGGCGTCGTCCCGGTCGTGATCGTGGCCGGGGCGAGCGGGGTCACGGTCCTGCTCGACGGCGCCGAGCTGTTCACCGCGAACGCGGCCCGGGCCGCCCTCGCGCGCACCGACGGCACCGCGCGGATCGAGGTCCTGTTCAACCCGGACCTGCGGACCTCGGCCGTCATGGTCCCCGGCCTGGCCGGCATGATCCTGCTCTTCGTGGGCACCGTGATCACCAGCCTCGGTGTGGTGCGGGAGCGGCAGAGCGGCACCCTCGAGCAGCTCGCGGTGATGCCGTTGCGGCCCCGCGACGTCTTCTTCGGCAAGATCACCCCGTATTTCCTCGTCGCCGCGGTCGATCTCACCGTCGTGGTCGCAGCCGGGACGCTGCTGTTCGGCGTGCCCTTCCACGGTTCTCTGCTGGTCCTGGCGCTCGGCGCGTTGCTGTTCCTGTTCGTCACGCTCGGCACCGGCGTGCTGATCTCCAGCGTGTCGCAGAACCAGGGGCAGGCCATCCAGCTCGCGATGATGACGCTGCTCCCGCAGGTGCTGCTGTCCGGGCTGATCTTCCCGCTGCGCTCGATGCCGGTCGGGGTGCGCTGGATCGGCTACCTGCTGCCGCTGACCTACTTCACCCAGATCTCGCGCGGCGTCATGCTGCGCGGCGCCCCGATCACGGCGCTGTGGCAGCCGTTCCTCTACCTCACCCTGCTGGGCGTCGCGGTGGTCACCTTCGCCACCTTGCGCTTCCGGGCCTTCCTGTCCCCGCAGGGCACCCGGCGGAGCCCGGCCGTGGCGGCGGGAGCGGAACCATGAGCTGGGGCCTGGACGGGGTCTCGGTGGAGCGGGGCGCCGTCACCGTGCTCGGCGCGGTGACCCTGGAGGTGACAAAGGGCGAAATCGTGGCCGTGGTCGGCGGTGACGGCGCCGGCAAGTCGACGCTGCTGGCCGCGCTGGCCGGGCTCATCCGGCCGTCGTCCGGAACGATCCGGCGGCCGGAGCGGTCCCGGATCGGTTTCCTGCCGGCGTCGTCGGGCGTGTACCCCGACCTGACGGTAAGCGAGAACCTGCGTTTCGCCGCCTCCGTCTACGGCCTGCCCGAGCGGATCGCGGCCGACCGCATCCGTACCCTGCTGGAACGGACCGGCCTGGCCGGGGCCGCCGATCGCCTCGGCGGCCGGCTCTCCGGTGGCATGCGCCAGAAGCTCGGTGTGGCCCGGGCGATGCTGCACCAGCCGGATCTGCTGATCCTCGATGAGCCCACCACCGGGGTGGACCCGGTGAGCCGGTCCGACCTCTGGTGGCTGCTCACCCGCGAGGTGGCCCGGGGATGCGCCGTCGTGCTGAGCACCACGTATCTCGACGAGGCGGATCGGGCCGGGCACGTCGTCGTCCTGCGGTCCGGCCGGGTCCTGACGGAAGGCACACCGGCCGCCATCACGGCGGCGGTGCCGGGGACCTTGCGCACCGTCGCGTTTCGGCCGGCGGCGCCGTTCGCCTGGCGGCGCGGGCGGACCTGGCGCGCCTGGAGCGCCGACGGCGGGCCAGACGGTGATCGGGTCGAGCCGGATCTGCAGGACGCGGTCGTGCTGGCGACCCTTCGGGCGGAGGGCCGGCCATGACCGAGCTTCTGGCCCGGTGCGCCGCCGTGTCGCATCGATACGGCACCCACACGGTTCTGGATGTCGTGAACCTTGAAGTGCCGACGGGAGAGGTCGTCGGTCTCCTCGGCGCCAACGGCGCCGGGAAGACGACCCTCATCCGGATCCTTCTCGGGCTGCTGGCGCCCTCGTCGGGGTCGGTGAGCCTGCTCGGCGCCGCGCCGTCGCGGCGGGCCCGCAGCCGGATCGGCTATGTGCCGCAGAGCCTGGGCCTGTACGAGGACCTGACCGCCGCCGAGAACCTCGACTTCACCGCCGCCGCGTTCGGCGGCCGGACCGCGTCCCTGCCGGCGGCGCTGGCCGTTCCGCCCGGCGTCCTCGCCGGCCGGCTTCCGCTGGGCCTGCAGCGGCGTCTCGCGTTCGCCACCGCGTTCGCGCACTCGCCGCGGTTGTACGTTCTGGACGAGCCGACGTCCGGGGTCGACCCGCTGGCCCGGACCCGGCTGTGGGACGTGATCCGCGACGTCGCCGACAACGGCGCCGGCGTCCTGGTGACCACCCACAGCATGGAGGAGGCCGAGGAGTGCGACCGGCTGGTCATGCTGGCGGCCGGGCGGGTGGTGGCCGACGGCACTGTCGCCGGGATCGTCGGGCATTCCCAGGTGGTCACCGTCACCGGCGACGACTGGCCGGGCGCGCTGTCCGCTCTGGAACGGGCCGGGCTGCGGCCCTCGCTGGTGGGCCGCTCGCTCCGGGTGCCGGGAACGGATCTCGCGGCGGCCCGGATCGCCCTGTCCGGCACGGGGGCGCGGGCCAGGCTCGCCCCGGCCACCCTGGAAGAGCGTTTCGTCGAGCTGACCGCTTCGTGAGGCGGGTTCAGGGGCCGATGTCGCGGCGGCGGAGGCCGGCATAGCCGGCTGTTGTGAGGACCGCGGCGACCAGCCCGATCGTCAGCAGCGGGGTGACGCTGAGCGGCTCCAGCGGGACCTGCGGGGTGTGCGCGAACGGCGACGCCCGCTGGGCCCAGCCCGGCAGGTCGAAGGACTCGGCGAACAGGCCCACGACCACGCAGTAGGCGACCGCGATCCACGACACCGCGGCGGCGGCCCGCGGTTTCCAGCCGACGGTCAGCACGGCCACCGCGGCGATCAGCCAGACCGCGGGCAGGTAGGTCAGCGCCGCCCCGGCCAGCCGGGGCACCTGGCTCGGGTCCGACACCGTCAGGGCGTACGCCAGTCCGAGGCCGCCGCCGATGGCGGCCAGGGCCAGGGCGGTGCCGGCCAGGGCCACGCTGAGATGCCCGGCCAGCCAGGCCAGACGGCTGGTCCGGGTGGCCAGGACCGGTTCGGCGCGCCCGCTGGTCTCCTCGGCGTGCAGGCGCAGCACGCTGGTGACTCCGTAAGCGGCGGCGACCAGGGCGGACAGCCCGAGGGTGAGAGCCAGATAGGCGTCCAGCACGCTGCGGCCACCACCGGGCAGGAACTGCATGATCTCGGGGTTGTCCTCGACGTACTGCTCGATGCTGTTCGCGACCGACCCGTAACCGGCGCCGAGCAGGGCCAGCCCGCAGACCCAACTGACCAGAGCCGTACGCTGCAGGCGCCAGGCCAGCCCGAAGGCGTTGCCGAGAGCGGGTGAGGCGGTGGACCGGCCGGGCCGGGACGGCACGAGGCCGGCGCCGAAGTCGCGCCGATCGAGCAGCGCCGCGGCCAGCATCACCAGCAGCGCGCTCACCACGAGCGGGATCAGCAGCGGCCACCAGCGGTCGCCGGCGTACGGGAAGGTGCGCTGGCCCCACCCGATCGGCGACAGCCACGACAGGGCGCCGTTGCCGGTGTCGCCGGCGGCACGCAGCGCGTACGCCGCGCCCAGGAGGAACCCCACCGCGCCGTACACCGCCCGGACATTCTCGAAGAGCTGGGCGGCGACCGCGGTGAGCGCGGCGAACACCAACCCGGTGGCTATCACCGCGAGGCCGAGTAGGAGCGACCCATCGGCCGGCAGACCGGTGAGAGTGGCCGCGCAGAACACCAGGAACCCGGCATTGGCGTCGGCCACCACGGCCAGCAGCAGCGCGGCGGCCGTCGGGGCGCGACGCCCGACCCGCACCGAGCGGATCAGCTCCGCGCGCCCCGCCTCCTCGTCGCCCCGGGTCTGCCGGCCGACCAGGAACATGCTCATCAACGCGACCACGATCGCCACGAAGGCGAAGATCTCGAAGACGATCTCGCCGCCGATCGACTGCAGCAGCGGGGTGGGCCCGCTCATGGCGATGACGGCGCTGTTGCCGCCGATCGTGCGCCGCAGGTTGGCCAGCGCCTCCGCGGTGCCGTAGAGCTTCTGGCTCTGCAGCGACTGCACGTACAGCAAGGCCGTGGCGCCCAGCAACCACCAGGGCAGCCCTCGTCGTTCGCGGCGCAGCATGAAGCGCAGCAGACCGATCGTCCCGGTCATGAGGGCGTCGCCTCGTCGCCGTAGTGGCGCAGGAACATCTCCTCGAGCGTGGGCGGGGTGCTGGTCAGACTGCGCACGCCGAGCGGGGCGAGACGCCGCACCACCTCGTCGAGCCGAGCCGTGTCGACATCGAAGCGGGCCCGGTGGTCCTCCAGGACGGCGTCGTGCACCCCAGCCAGACCGGTGATGCCGGTCAGCGGCTCGCTCGTCTCCACAGTGATCGACGTGCGGGTCAGATGGCGGAGCTCGGCCAGTGTGCCGGTCTCCACCCTTCGGCCGAGCCGGATGATGCTCACCCGGTCGCACAGCGCCTCCACCTCGGCCAGAATGTGGCTGGACAGCAGCACCGTGCGGCCGTCCTGTCGCATGTCCTGGATGCACTGCTGGAAAACCGATTCCATCAGCGGATCGAGGCCGGAGGTGGGCTCGTCGAGCAGCAAGAGCGGCGCGTCGGACGCGAGCCCGGCGATCAGGGCGACCTTCTGACGATTGCCCTTGGAGTAGGTGCGTGCCTTGCGGGAGGGGTCCAGATCGAACATCTCGAGCAGGCGGTCCCGGCGCCGCCGGTCGAGCCCGCCGCGCATGCGGCCGAGGAAGTCGATCACCTCACCGCCGGTGATGCCCGGCCACAGCGTGACGTCGCCGGGCACGTAGGCGAGCCGGCCGTGCAGGGCCACGGCGTCGCGCCATGGGTCGCGCCCGAGCAGGGTGACCTCGCCCGCGTCGGCTCGGAGCAGGCCGAGCAGCACCCGGATGGTGGTGGTCTTGCCGCTGCCGTTGGGGCCTAGGAAACCGTGCACCTCGCCGGCCGGCACGGTCAGGTCCAGCCGGTCCAGTGCCTGGACCGGACCGAACGACTTGCTCAGGACTGAGATCGAGATCGCCGGTCCGGTCGCCACGACGACTCACCGCGGGGCGGGCTCGGCGCCATGGGCCCGCGTCCCGGCCGGCACCGGGATCACGACGACCGGGCAGGCCGCCTTGCGGACGCATTTCTCACTGACCGAGCCGAGGACCGTGTGCCGCACCCCGTTGTGCCCGTGGCTGCCCAGCACGAGCAGGTCGGCCGAGCGGCTGCAGGCGCCGAGCACATCCGCGGGCGGGCCCTCGATCACCTCGGTGGCGACCGGGAGATGCGAGCCGTAGCGCGGCAGGAGCGCTCGGACCTCGTCGTCGAGCACCCGGGTGGCGCGCTCCTTCGCTTCCTCGGGGTTGGTCGCGGTGACCGGCCCGAACTCGAGCCCGTCCCACGACCAGGCGATGACGGCCTGCACGGCGCTGCCGCGCGTGGCCGCCTCGCGTACGGCCCACTCCAGGGCGCGGCGGCCACCTTCCGAGCCGTCCACGCCCACGACGATCAGATGTCGATCGGTCATGGCTTCACCTCCGTCGGGGTTCTCCTCCACCGTGCCGTCCGCGGCGGTGGCGGATCAGAGTCCAAAGTCCCTTGCTTCCGTGGGACGCGTAATCAGCACCGGGCAGCCGGCGTGGTGGAGCAGGTACAGGCCGGTCGAGCCCAGCAGCAGGCTGCGCGGGTAGTCGCGGCCGCGACTACCGACGACGACGAGCCGGGCGCCGGTGGAGAGCTGGGCCAGCGCCGGCCCCGGATCCCCGCCGGAGGGATCCAGCCGCACGGCCACCCGCGGATACTTCGGGCGCCAGGGCGCCACCTGCTCCTCGACGCGGTCCCGCTGCGCCCCGGCATGGACCACCACGAGGCCCTTGGCCCTGTCGGCCGCGGCCCGGAACGCCGTGCCGAGAACCGCGTCGGCGGCCGGGGAGTCGTCGACGCCGGCCACGACGGGCCCGTCGGGGGTGATACGGCCGCGGACGACGGCGACTGGGCACGGCGCGCGGCGGGCGACCCGTTCGCCGACCGACCCCAGTCCCAGGCCGGCGAAGCCGCCCCGCCCGCGGTGCCCGACGACCATCAGGTCGGCCTCGCGGGCGAGCTCACGCAGCCGTTCGACCGGCCGGCCGAGCAGGGTGTCGGATCGAACGGCGACCTCCGGGGCGATCCGGTGGGCCCGCCGGGTCGCCTCGGTGATGAAGCTGTTCGAGTCGGCCCACATGGCCTCTATGTAGGAGCGCTCGTCGCGGTCGCCCCGATCAACCGGACGTCCCTCAAGAACGTGGACGATTCGCAGCGGCGCCCGGCGATACCCGGCTTCGCGGGCCGCCCAGGCGACGGCCGTGTAGCCGGGGTCGGAGCCGTCGGCCCCGACGACGATCGAACGACGGTCCATGGGTATCCCTCACCCCCTGGTCTCATGGGTGACGACGACCGGGCAGGCGGCGTGGCGCAGCAGATGCTGGCTGACCGAGCCGAGCAACAGCCCGCCCAGCCGGCCACGGCCGTGGGTGCCCACCACGAGAAGCTGAGCGGCTCCGCTCGCCTCGGTGAGCTCCGCCGCGGGATGGCGGACGACCGCCCGCGCGGTGACCGGCACCGCCGGGTACTTGTCCCGCCAGCCGGTCACGAGCTCGTCGAACGGCCGCCGGATCCCGGGCGGAACCGTGCCGCGGGCCAGCTCGGTGGCGTTCACCATGCCGACGGTGGGCGCCCAGGTCCGGATCACGTGCAGCGGCACGTGGAGGTCGGCAGCCGCGTCGAAAGCGAAGCTCAGCACGGCGTGGGCATCGGCCGACTCGTCGACGCCGGCCACGATCGGGCGGTGCGCCTGCGCGGTGCCCCGCACCACCACGACCGGGCAGTGTGCGTGCGCGCTGACCGCGACGGTGATCGAGCCGAGCAGGCCCGACACGCCGCTGTGGCCGTGTGCGCCCAGCACGATCATGCGGGCCCCCGCGGACCGGTCGATCAGCGACGGAACGGCGTCGGCGTCCATGGTGACACTTGTCGCGGTCACTTCCGGATGGCTCCGGCGGGCTTCGGCGATCGCGTCGGCCAGGATGCCCTCGACCCCGCGGCGGATCTCCGCCTGCGGCAGGATGGAGGGTGACGGGATCATCGAGACCGCCGGCGCCCAGACGGGCCATTCGTAGGCATAGAAGAACTCGATCGAGGCGCGCGTCCGCGCCGCCTCGTCCAGGGCCCAGGCCGCGGCCATCCTGGCCTGTGGCGATCGGTCGTACCCGATGATGATTTTCTTGGTTGTCATGACGGTGCCCTTTCCTGACAGGCGATCAGCTGCCGGGCCCAGGCGCCGATCTCGGCCCAGTCACGCAGATCGCGTCGCGTCGTGCCGCCACGCCCGGCAGGGTCGGCGCCGCCGAAGAGCCCGGTCGCCACAGGGGTGAGCCAGGGCCGCCTCGCGAGCGCCCGATGGAGTTGATCCCAGCTGTGCCGCCACGCCTGTTCGTCGTCGCGGCGCGGCCCCAGAGCGAAGACCGCTGCCGGCACGGTGTGCAGGTCATCGCGATGCCGTTTGAGGAACCGGTGGGCGTCGCGATGCCAGCGGCCGGAGTAGAGGGGCGCGCCCAGCACCACCAGGTCGTACCCCGTCAGCGGTTCGTGGACGGCATGCGCGGGCACGGTCTCGGCGAGGGCGCCGCCGGCCCGGGCGACGGTGGCGACCGCCTCGGCGACCTCCCGGGTCGAGCCGTTCCTGGTCGCGTAGACCACGAGGACGTTGGCGTACATGGTGATCCTCTCATCAGTACCAGCACAGTCCTTCGCAGCGGCCTCGCACAGGGCACAAGGGCATGAACTGTCCGGGACAAGGGGGTGCCTCACCCGGCCGACGCGGGACTTCCGGCCCTGTCGCGGCGCCGCGACCCGGCAGACGGTGAAGAGGAGTCCGGGAGGCGCCATGAGTAGAGCCGGAGATTCGCCTCGGTTGATCGATCCCGCCGCGCTGGGCGTGCTTTTCAGCGCGCTGCGTGAACGCGGCTACACGATCGTGGGCCCGACCGTCCGCGACGGCGCGGTGGTGCTGGCCGAGCTGGAATCGGCCCGGCAACTTCCGTCCGGGTGGAGCGCCGACACCGAGGCCGGCCACTACCGGTTGCGGCGCCGGGCCGACGAGGCGGTGTTCGCCCACTGCGCCGGCCCGCTGTCGCTGAAGAACTTCGTGCATCCGCCGCGGGCCCGGCTCTGGTCGTCCGAGCGGGCCGAGAACGGCGCGGTGTCGACCACCGGGCCGGAGGAGCCCGGCAAACGCTTCGCGTTCGTCGGTGTGCATCCCTGTGACATCGCCGCGCTCGGGGTGCTCGACCGGGTGCTGGCCGGCGGGAAGCACCCGGACCCGGTCTACACCGCCCGCCGCGACGGCAGCTTCGTGGTGACCGCCGAGTGCACCGAGCCGGCCGCCACCTGCTTCTGCTCGTCGATGGGGACCGGGCCGGCCGCCACCGGCGGCTTCGACCTGGCGCTGACCGAGCTGCTCGACGGCGGCCACCGTTTCGTGGCCCGCAGCGGTTCACCGGCGGGGGCCGAGGTGCTGGCCGCCCTGCCGTCCCGGCCGGCCGGCACGGCCGACGTCCTGGCCGCCACGTCCGCGCTCGAGCAGGCGGCGGCCGCGATGACCCGGCACATGCCGAACGAACCGCTTCCCGCCCTGATCGCGGGCAGCCGGGAGTCGCCGCACTGGGACGACGTGGCGTCGCGCTGCCTGACCTGCGGCAACTGCACCATGGTGTGCCCCACCTGCTTCTGCACCACGACCGAGGACCTCACCGATCTCACGGGCGAGCACGCCGAGCGCTGGCGGCACTGGGACTCCTGCTTCAGCGTCGACTTCTCCTATCTGCACGGCGGCTCGGTGCGTACCTCCGCCGCCTCCCGCTACCGGCAGTGGATCAGCCACAAGATCGGCACCTGGCCCGAGCAGTTCGGCAGCTCCGGCTGCGTCGGGTGCGGACGCTGCATCGCCTGGTGCCCGGCCGGTATCGACATCACCCGGGAGGCGGCCGCCCTGTCGGCTGCGACCGCCGGGGACGAGCCGTGAACGCGGCCCTGCCGGTGCCGCACCGGGTCGCGGGCCGGTGGGTGGACACCGCCGACACGGTCACGCTGGAGCTGGCCCCGACGGGCGCGTCCCTGCCAGTCTTCCGACCCGGGCAGTTCGCGATGCTCACGGCCTACGGCATCGGGGATGTGCCGATCTCGGTGAGCGGATGGCACGGCCCGCGGCCGCTGCACACCATTCGTGCGGTCGGTGCGGTGACCCAGGCCCTCTACGACGCGCGGCGCGGTGACGTGATCGGGGTTCGCGGTCCGTTCGGCACGGCGTGGGACGTCGGATCGGCCGCCGGACGCGACGTGATCGTGGTGGCCGGCGGCATCGGCCTCGCCCCGCTGCGCCCCGTCGTGGAGCGGTTGCTCGCTGACCGGGCGTCGTTCGGGCGGATCGCGGTCCTCGTCGGCGCCCGGCAGCCGGCCGATCTGCTCTATCCGCGGGACCGTGACCGGTGGGCGGCGCGGGCGCAGGTCGAGGTGACAGTGGACCGCGCGGGCAACGGCTGGACCGGGCGGACCGGGCTGGTGACCACCCTGATCCCCGGCCTGCGGGCCGATCTGGGCGCAGCCGCGGCGTTCGTCTGCGGCCCGGAGCCGATGATGCGGTTCACCGTGCAGGCCCTTGTCGCCCGGGGCGTGTCGCCCGGCCGGGTGCAGGTGTCGCTGGAGCGCAACATGCGCTGCGGGCTGGGCTGGTGCGGCCACTGCCAGCTCGGGCCGCTGCTGCTGTGCCGGGACGGCCCGGTTGTCCGCTACCCGGTGGCCGAGCCGTTGATGAGCGTACGGGAGTTGTGATGCCCACCCTCGCTGTCTGGAAGTTCGCCTCGTGCGACGGCTGCCAGCTCACCCTGCTCGACTGCGAGGATGAGCTGCCGGCCGTGGCCGCCCAGGTGCGGATCGCCCATTTCCTGGAGGCGTCCCGCGCGGTCGAGCCGGGGCCCTACGACGTATCGCTGGTCGAGGGCTCGATCACCACCGCGGCCGACGTCGAGCGGATCCACCGGATCCGGGCCGCCTCGCGGGTGCTGGTCACCATCGGCGCGTGCGCCACCGCCGGCGGCATCCAGGCGCTGCGCAACAGCGCCGACGTGGCCGAGTACGCGGCGGTGGTCTACGCCCGGCCCGGTTATCTCGACACCCTGGCCACCTCGACCCCGATCGCGGCCCACGTCGACGTCGACTACGAGCTGCACGGCTGCCCGATCGACAAACGGCAACTGCTCGATACCCTCACCGCCCTGCTCGCCGGCCGCAAGCCGAACCTGCCGGCGCACAGCGTCTGTTTCGAGTGCAAGCGCCACAACACCGTCTGCGTGGTGGTGGCCCGGGGCGAGCCCTGCCTCGGCCCGGTGACCCGGGCCGGGTGCGGGGCGATCTGCCCGGCGCTGGGCCGTGGCTGTTTCGGCTGCTTCGGGCCGGCCGAGACCCCCAACGGCCCGGCCCAGGCCGCGCTGCTGCGAGCGGCCGGCGTGTCCGGCGAGGACGCCGCGCGGCTCTACCGGACCTTCAACGTGCTCGACTTCGCGGCAGTGGCGGGAGACGCGTCATGACCCACCGATCCGACCGGCTGATCGACGTGCGGGCCCTGGCCCGGGTGGAGGGCGAGGGCGCCATGCACGTCCGGGTCCGTGACGGCGCCGTCGCCGACGTGCGGCTGGAGATCTACGAGCCGCCCCGCTTCTTCGAGGCGTTCCTGCGCGGCCGCCGGCACACCGAGCCGCCCGACGTCACGGCCCGGATCTGCGGGATCTGCCCGGTGGCGTACCAGATGAGCGCCTGCGCGGCGATCGAGGACGCCTGCGGCGTCACGGTGCCGCCCGGCCTCGCCGATCTGCGCCGGCTGCTGTACTGCGGCGAGTGGATCGAGAGCCACACGCTGCACATCTATCTGCTGCACGCGCCCGACTTCCTGGGCTACCCGTCGGCTCTCGAGCTGGCCAAGGACCGGCCGGACCTGGTCGAACGCGGCCTGGCGCTGAAGAAGACCGGCAACGACCTGGTCGAGGTGGTCGGCGGCCGGGCCATCCACCCGGTCAACGTCCGGGTCGGCGGCTTCTACCGGCTGCCGGAGCCGGCCGACCTGGCCGCGCTGCGGGAGCGTCTGCGCGTCGCCCTCGACCAGGCGCTGGCCACCGTGCGGTGGGTGGCCGCCTTCGACTTCCCGGACTTCTCGCACGATCACGAGATGATGGCGCTGGTCGAGCCCGGCCGGTACGCCATCGAGCGCGGCATGGTCCGGACCACGGGCGGACTGGCCTTCGAGGTGCGGCAATTCGAGGACCATGTCGTCGAGGAGCAGGTGGCGCACTCGACGGCCCTGCACGCCCGCCTGGCCGGCCGGGGGCGGTATCTGACCGGCCCGGCCGCGCGCTACACCCTCAGCCATCAATGGTTGTCGCCGCTGGCCCGGCAGAGCGCCGAGACGGCTGGGCTCGGCGCCGAGTGCCGCAATCCGTACCGCAGCATCGTGGTCCGCGCGGTCGAGACGGTGTACGCGGTGGAGGAGGCGATCCGCCTGATCGACGACTACGAACCCCCGCCGGCGGCCGCAGTCCCGGTGCCGCCGCGGGCCGCGGCCGGCCGCGGCGCGACCGAGGCGCCGCGAGGCACCCTGTTCCACCGGTACGAGCTGGACGCCACAGGACTGGTCACCTCGGCCCGCATCGTGCCGCCCACCTCGCAGAACCAGGGCGCGGTCGAGGCCGACCTCGCCCGCTTCGTCGCCGGTCGGCTGGATCTGCCCGACGACCGGCTCACCGCCGAATGCGAGCAGGCCATCCGCAACTACGACCCGTGCATCTCCTGCGCCACCCACTTCCTCGACCTGCGCGTGGACCGGGGCTGACATGACAGCCCGGCGGGTGGTGATCGGGGTGGGCAACGAGTTCCGCCGCGACGACGGCTTCGGGCCCGAGGTTGTCGCCGAGCTGCGGGGCCGCCGCGACGCCCGGCTGGCCGGGGTGGAGCTGTGTGTCAGCGACGGGGAGCCGAGCCGGATGCTGGACGCCTGGTCGGGCGCGGAACTGGCCGTGGTCATCGACGTCGCCGCCGGTACCGGCCGCAGCAGCGGCTGGTGCGAGCTGTCCCTGCCCGAGCCGGGCGAGGCCCGGCACGTCGCCTCGGGGCACGGCATCGGGCTGGGCGTCACGGCGGCCCTGGCCCGGGCGCTCGATCGGTTGCCGGAGCGCCTGGTCGCCCTGGTCGCCTACGGTCAGGAGTTCGGCTTCGGGGTCGGTCTCAGCGACGGCGTCGCCGCGGCCGTCCAGCCGGTCGCCGAGCGGGTGATCGCCTTGGTGGCGACGCCGTGACCGGCTGGTCGGTGCGGGTCCGGGGCACCGTGCAAGGCGTCGGGTTCCGCCCGTTCGTCCACCGGGTCGCCACCGACCTGCGCCTCGACGGCGTGGTCAGCAACGTCGGCGGTGACGTCCTCATCGAGGTGGGCGGCACCGAGGCGGCCGTCCACCGGCTGGTCGAGGCGCTGCGGGAGCAGGCGCCGGCCGCCGCGGACATCGGCGAGATCACGGTTGTGCCGGTGGCCTCGGCGCCGGCCCCCGGTTTCCGGGTGGCGCCCAGCGCCGACGCCGACGTCTCCCGTGGCTTCGCCGGGCTCCCGGCCGATCTCGCCACCTGCGACGACTGTCTGCGGGAGCTGTACGACCCGGCCGACCGCCGCTACCGCTACCCGTTCATCAACTGCACCGCCTGCGGGCCGCGGGCCACCATCGTGGACGACCTGCCTTACGATCGGATGCGCACCGCCATGGCCGGGTTCGTGATGTGCCCGGACTGCGCGGCCGAGTACCACGATCCGGCCGACCGGCGGTACCACGCCGAACCAATCGCCTGCCCGGCGTGCGGGCCGCGGCTCGCCTGGCACGAGCACGGCCGTCGCACCGACGGCGAGCGGGCTCTGACGGCGGCGGCCGCCGCCGTCGCGGCCGGCCGGATCGTCGCGCTCAAGGGCCTCGGCGGATATCAGCTCATCTGCGACGCGACCGCGCCGGCGGCGGTGGAACGGCTGCGTGAGCGCAAGCGCCGGCCGACCAAGCCGTTCGCGGTGATGGCGCACGACGTGGTGGGGGCGGACACGGTGGCGTCCGCCGCCCTCCGCTCCCCGGCCCGGCCCGTCGTGCTGCTGGCCGGGGTGCGGGCCGGCCTGGCCCCCGCGGTGGCGCCCGGCCTCGACCGGACCGGCCTCTTCCTTCCCGCGACCCCACTGCACCACCTGTTGCTCGGCCTGCTGGGCCGTCCGCTCGTGGTGACCAGCGGCAACCGTGCCGACGAGCCGATCGCCATCGACGATGCCGACGCGGCCGAACGGCTGGCCGGGATCGCCGACGGCTTCCTGAGCCATGACCGGCCCATCCGGGCCCGTTACGACGACTCGGTCGTCCAGGTGATCGACGGTGCGCCGCGCCTGGTCCGCCGGGCCCGCGGTTACGCGCCCCGCCCGCTGGATCTGCCGATCCCCGCTCCTCGGCCGCTGCTGGCGGTCGGCGGGCATCTCAAGCACACCTTCACCCTGGCCCGGGGTGGGCGGGCCCTGATCGGCCCGCACGGCGGTGACCTGGCCGACGCCGACGTCCTGGCCGCCTTCCAGGCCACCGAGGCCCAGCTCAGCCGGTTGCACCGGTGCCGTCCCGAGGTGGTCGCGCACGACCTGCATCCCGGCTATCTGTCCACCGCCTACGCCCGGGAAGTGGCGCCGCCCGCCCGGCGCCTCGCGGTGCAGCACCACCACGCCCATGTGGTCTCGTGCGCGGCCGAGAACGGCGTCGAGGGCCCGTTCCTGGGTGTCGCCTACGACGGCCTCGGGCTCGGCGACGACGGCCGGCTCTGGGGCGGCGAGCTGCTGCTGGCCACCTACACCGGCTTCCGCCGGCTGGCCCGGTTCGGCACCGCGCCGCTGCCCGGCGGGGAGGCCGCGGTCCGCCACCCGGCCCGGATGGCGCTCGGCTACCTGTACGGCGGCGAGTTCCCCCTGCCGGCCGGGCCGCGACCGGCGCCGGCGGCCCGGATGCCCGCCGCCGACCTCGGCCGGCTGCGCCGGATGATCGAGCGCGGGGTGCGCAGCCCGCACGCGTCCAGCGCGGGCCGGTTCCTCGACGCGACCGCGAGCCTGCTCGGGCTCTGCGATGACGCCGGCTACGAGGGGGAGGCGGCGATTCGGCTGGAGACCGCTGCCCATCGGGCCGTCGGCACGCCGGAACCCCTTCCGTGGCGGATCGTCCGGCGCGGCGGCCTGTCCGTCTACGACTGGTCGGGCACGCTCGGCGCGTTGCTGCGGCGCCAGGCCGACGGTGAGCCGGCCGCCGCCCTGGCCGCGGCCGTGCATCGCGCGGTGATCGACGTGACCGTGGCCCTGTGCGCCCGCGCCGCCGAGCAGACCGGGGTGAGCGCGGTCTGCCTCTCCGGCGGCTGCCTGCAGAGCCGGATCCTCGCCGGCGAGCTGACCCGGGATCTGCGCGCGGCCGGGCTGACCGCGCTGCTCAACCGTGAGGTGCCGGCCAACGACGGCGGCATCAGTTACGGCCAGGCGGTGGTCGCCGCCGCCCGGCTGGCCGAGGGGAGCTGACATGTGCCTAGGCGTTCCGGGCCAGGTGACCGCCATCGAGAGGGAGGACGGCCTGCCGATGGGGACGGTCGACTTCGGCGGCGTCCGCAAGCGGGTCTGCCTCTCCTACGTGCCCGAGGCGCGGGCCGGCGACTACGTGATCGTCCACGTCGGCTTCGCGATCAGCACGGTCGACGCCGCCGAGGCCCGGCGCACCCTGGAGGTGCTGCGGGCCATGGACGGCGTGCTGGGGCGGGAGCTGGAACCGTGAAGTATCTCGACGAGTACCGCGATCCCGTGCTGGCCCGGGCGTTGCTGGCCGAGCTCCGGCGGATCACCACCCGGCCCTGGGCGCTGATGGAGGTGTGCGGCGGGCAGACCAACACCATCGTGCGCCAGGGCATCGACGAGCTGCTGCCGGCCGGTCTTCGTATGGTCCATGGGCCGGGCTGCCCGGTCTGCGTCACCCCGCTGGAGGTCCTCGACCGGGCGGTGGCCATCGCGCAGCGGCCCGGCACGATCCTGACCAGCTTCGGCGATATGCTGCGGGTGCCCGGTTCTCGGACGGACCTGCTGGCGCTGCGGGCCCGCGGCGCCGACGTGCGGGTGGTGTACTCGCCGATGGACGCGGTGACCCTGGCCCGCCGGGAACCCGGCCGGCAGGTCGTCTTCCTGGCCGTCGGCTTCGAGACCACCGCGCCGGCCAACGCGATGGCCGTGCTGCAGGCGGCCGCCCTCGGCCTGACCAACTTCAGCATGCTGGTCAGCCACGTCCTCGTGCCGCCGGCCATGGAGGCCGTGCTGCGCGCGCCCGGCTGCCAGGTGCAGGGGTTCCTCGGGGCCGGGCACGTGTGCGCGGTCATGGGCTGGACCGAGTATGAGCCGCTGGCCGCCCGCTACCGGGTGCCCATCGTGGTCACCGGCTTCGAACCGCTCGACCTGGTCGAGGGGATCCTGATGGCGGTGCGGCAGCTCGAGCAGGGGCGGCACGAGGTCGAGAACCAGTACGCCCGCGCGGTTCGCCGCGACGGCAACACGGCCGCGCGGGACGCCGTCCGGCGCGTCTTCGCGGTGACCGACCGGCGGTGGCGGGGGATCGGCACGATCCCGGCCAGCGGTTTGCGCCTGGCCGCCGAGTTCGCCGCGTTCGACGCCGAGCGCCGCTTCGACGTCGGCCGGCTCGTGGCCCGGGAACATCCGGCCTGCCTCGCCGGGCAGATTCTGACCGGGGCCAGGAAGCCGACCGACTGCATCGCCTACGGCACCACCTGTACGCCCCGGACCCCGCTCGGCGCGCCCATGGTGTCGGCCGAAGGTACCTGCGCCGCCTACTTCACCGCGGGCCGGCGCCGGCCACCACAACGGGAGGGACCGTCATGACCGCCGTCGACCCCACTACCGGAAGCTGCCCGGCGCCACGGCCCGAGACGGAGCTGATCCTGCTCGGGCACGGAGCTGGCGGCCGGCTCTCGGCCGAGCTGATCGGCCACGTCCTGGTGCCGGCGCTCGGCGCCGTCGCGCCGGGCGGCCCGCCGGAGGATGCCGCGGTGGTGGCGGTGGGGCAGACCGCACTGGCTTTGAGCACAGACGCGTACGTGGTGGATCCGCTCTTCTTCCCCGGCGGCGACATCGGCGCGCTCGCCGTGCACGGCACGATCAACGACCTGGCCATGCGCGCGGCCATGCCCGTCGCGCTGACGGTGGCGTACATCGTGGAGGAGGGCTTCCCGATCGAGGAACTGCGCCGGGTGGCCGCCTCGGTCGGGCGAGCGGCCGCGGATGCCGGGGTGCCGGTGGTCACCGGGGACACCAAGGTCGTCGGCCGTGGCGCCGCCGACCGGATCTTCGTGACCACCGCGGGTCTCGGGCGCTGCCCGCCGGACCCGCTGCCGTCGGCCGCCCGGGCCCGCCCAGGCGACGCCATCCTGCTGTCGGGGCCGATCGGCGGTCACGGCGTCACGGTGCTCAGCAGCCGCGAGGGGCTCGGCTTCGAGGCCGACGTCGCTTCCGACACCCGGCCGCTGCACCGTCTGGTCGCCGCCATGATGGCCGCGGGCGGCGACGGCGTGCACTCGTTGCGCGATCCGACCCGGGGTGGGCTGGCGGCAACGCTCAACGAGATCGCCGTCGCGTCCGGGACGGGGGCCGAGGTCGAGGAGCTGTCGCTGCCGGTCGGCGAGCCGGTCCGGGCGGCTTGTGAGCTGCTCGGCCTGGACCCGCTGTCGGTGGCCAACGAGGGCTGCCTCGTCGCCTACGTCGCCCCGGAGCGGGCGCAGGCCGTGCTCGAGGCGATGCGGTCCCGGCCCGAGGGCACCGGGGCGGTCCGCGTCGGCACAGTGTCCGAGGCGGGCCCGGTGATGCTGCGCACGGCGATGGGCGCCCGGCGGGTGATCGACATGCCGCTGGGGGAGCAGTTGCCGCGAATCTGCTGAACGGGACCAGGAAGCGGACCTTCGGCCCTGCCCACCGGGCCGGGCCGGGGTTCTGATGAAAGAGGACGAGCGGGTCCGGGAGGCCGGTCATGAGCGAGCTGGAGAAGCTACAGACGGAGCGGGACGCCCGCGACGGGCGGTCCACCAGATACAGCGAGGCCGTCGATCGCTATCTGGGCGTGGGTAGCTATCGATCGGAGGAACCGATGCGGCCGGTGGTTGCATCGGCGCGGACCGGGCTGGTGCTGGCCGGGGTGGACGACACACCGACCAGCTACATTGCCCTGGACCATGCGGCCATCGAAGCCGAGCTGCGCGGCTGGGGTCTGCGGATCCTGCACGCGCAGCACTCCGGCAGCCTCCACCAGCCCACCCGAGAGGACGGCGCTCGCCTGCTCGAGCGGTTGATCGACCGGGTACACGCGAGCGCGCCGACGGTCGCGGTGACCAGTCGCCTGGTCGTCGGCTCGGCAGCCACGCATCTGCTGGTCGCCGCGCGGGACGCCGGGCTGGTGGTGGTGGGACACCGGCACGGTCCGGCCAGTACCGTCTTCGGCGTCAGCGTGGCCGACCGGGTGGCCACCGACCACAACGGCCCGGTGCTGGTCGTGCGTGTCCCCGGTTGGCCGCCGGGACCGGGTTTCGGCCGGCGGCCGATCGTGGCCGGCGTCGACGGCCCGGAGGATCCGGCCGGCGAGTTCGCCCGGCGCGAGGCCCGCCTGCGGGGCAGTGATCTCGTCTTGCTGTACCCGGACCGGAGCCCGAGGATGCCCCGCACGAAGGTCGTGGACGGCGTCACCACGCACTCGCGATTCGTCACCGAGACCGCGGCCGAGGCGTTGCTCGACGTCTCCGATCAGGCCGCCGCGCTGGTGGTACCCCGCCGGAGCCCGGCCGTCCGGCCGCTGCTGCAGCGGGCGCGCTGCCCCGTCTTCCTGATCGGCTGACGGATATGATCGGCCCGACCGAGGAGTCGCTGACACGCAGCGCCGTCGCGATCGCGCGCCGGCGGCCCTGCGTCGGACTGGCGCTGGCCGTGGTCCGCCCGGCCGGGCCGATCGCGTTCGGCTTGCACGGGCTGGGCGGCATCGCGACGCGGGCGCCGGTCACGCCGGAGACGGTCTTCCGGATCGGCTCCATCACCAAGACCATGACCGCGATCGCGGTCCTGCAGCTACGTGACCGCGGGCTGATCGACCTGGACGCCCCGGCCCAGGCCTACCTGCGGGCATACCGACTCGGTCCCGGGCGTCCCGGCTTCCGGCCGGCCACGGTGCGGCACCTGCTGACCCACACCGCGGGCATCGGCGAGGTGCGCCGGCCGTCCGGCCTGCTGCGGTTGCGGGACCTCGGGGAGACCGTGCGCCACGGCGCGCCGGTGCCCGGCCCGGCCGAGTACTACCGGGGTCATCTGCGGATCCACGCCGACCCGGGCACCCGTTTCATGTACACCAACCATGGCTTCGTCACGCTGGGCCAGATTGTCGCCGACGTGACCGGTGTGACGCTGGACCGGTATCTGCGGGAGAACGTCTTCGAGCCGCTGGGGATGCGGCACACCGACCTGGAGCGCTCGGACCGGGTGCGCGGGGAGCGGGCCATCGGCTACGAGCTGCGGCGGCGCGGCGCCACGATGGTCGCGGACTACGACGTGATCACCGCGGCCGCCGGTGGCGTGTGGTCCACGGCGGCCGACGTCGCGCGGTACGCCTCGGCCCTGCTCGGCGGTGGCCGCAACGAGCACGGATCGATCCTGCCCTCGGCCACCGTGGCCGAGATGTTCGCCCCGCACTACCAGCCGGACCCGCGCGTCCCCGGTATCGGCCTGGCGTTCTTCCGGGCCGATCTGGGCAGCTTGCTCGCCGTCGAGCACGACGGTGTCCTGCCCGGCTTCGACGCGCACCTGCTCCTGGTGCCCGCGGCCGGCGCGGCCGTGGTGGCCCTGGCCAACGGCGCCCGCCGCGGCCTGCACTGGCTCGGCCCGGAAGTGGCCGGCCTGATCCGGAACCTGCTGGACCTGCCGGATCCGGCCGCCCGGCACGACGCCCCGCACCATCCGGAGGTGTGGGCCGATCTGTGCGGCCGCTACCGGCTGTCGGCCTACGCGACCGATCCGGCGCGCTTGTTCCTCGGCGCCGGGGCTGAGGTGCTGGTGCGGCGCGGGCAGCTGGTGATCCGCTTCCTGAGCCCGGTGCCCATGCTGCTGCGCGGGATGCCGCTGCGGCCCGACGATCCCGGCGACCCCTTCGTGTTCCGGGCCGATCTGCCGTTCGGCGGGGGCCGAGTCGTGTTCTCCGGTGAGCCCGGGTCACCGGCGCGCGCCGTCCATCTCGACCTCGGACCGCTGCGACTCGCCCGAAGCCGGTGAACGGTCCGTCCGGGTCGTCGCGGCCAGGGCAGCCACCACGTCGGCCGGGGAGCCGGCCCCGTTCCACACGGCGCGCTGCCGGTCGGCGCCGGTCCCCCGGGCCCGCGCCAGGGTCAGCAGATGCTCCACCGAGCGATCGTCGCCGGCGGCGGCCAGCGCTCCGCCGGTGTGGTCGACGAGCCGGTCCAGCAGAGCGCCGCCGGCCGGTCATGGCGGATTCCTCCGGGCCCTTGCGGCACGGGCTCTCCGGGCCGCCTCGCGAACCCCAGCCCACAGTTCGTCGTCGGTCATGACGAGGTACACCAGCGGGCAGTCCTGCGGGCCGGTGGCGCCCATCTCGCACAGTGTGCAGGGCTCACCGGGCCGTACGGGGCAGCGAGCGTCCGGCTTCATGCCCTTGTGCCCTCCGGGGTGAGAATCGGCGATCGGGCGGCGCAGAGATCGGCGACGCGGCCCCGGGCCGTCCGCAGGCGGCGCTGGGCCACGGCGAGGATCCGGTTGGTGAACGCCAGGCCGAACATCGGGTCCTCGGCGATCAGCTCACGAACCGCGCCGGCCCGCAGCTCGATCGTGTGACAGTCCTCGACGACGAAAGCGCCGACGGTGGAGCGGAACGGCGGGACGAGGCAGGACCATCCGACGACGTCGCCGCCGCCGATGCGCTCGATCGGCACGTCGCCGCCGGGCACGTGGAAGTCGAGCTGCACGAGGCCGGCCGAGATCAGCCACAGCTGGTCGCCGGGATGGCCCTCGCGCAACAGCCGGGTCGAGGCGGGCCACCGGGCGGGTGTGCCGCACGCGGCCAGCCGGTGCAGCCACCGGGCGGGAAAGTCGGCGATCAGCGGGTGCAGGGCGAGGTTGTCGAAGACTGTCAACGAGGTTGTCACTGTCGGCTCCTTTCCGGGCTTGCCCCCACTGTGGTCCGCGTGCTCCGGGGTCGGCAGGGCCGGAAGTCCGGTGGTGCCCGAACAAGCGGCCCTACCGGTCCGGCGGCTGCCGGCGGTATGCCTGAGAGGACGAGGGAGGCGCGCCGTGACTGTCATCTGGCTGATCGTCTGGCTCATCAACGGGACACCGGATGTCGTTTCGTGGGGTCCGTGGAACGGCTGGGGGGTCGCGTTGTTCGTATGCCTGGCCGTGGATCTGATCGGGGCAATCGGCCGGTCGAGCCGGCCGCGCCGGACGTCGTGAGCCTCACCAGAGGCCGCGCCGGCGGACCACGAGAAGGCCGAGTAGCGCCCAGGCGCCCAGGACGGCCAGATGCCACCAGGCCAGGCCCGAACCACCGCCGCCGGGCTCGGTGGCGGTCAGCAGCGCCTGCAGCAGGTGGCGCAGGGGAAACACCCCGGCCACCGTCGTGAGCGGGGACGGCAGCGGCTGATCGCCCACCACGAAGATCTCCGAGACGAAGCAGAGCGGCAGCAGGGTGCCGAGCGTGATCGCGACGAGTGAGCGGGCCGAGCGCAGCACGGCGGCGATCGCCAGACCGAGCGAGGCGAAGCACAGCGCGCCCGCGATGATGGTCAGGATCACGGCTGGCAGGTGCTGGGGCGGGAACCGCACGCCGAGGAAGCCGAGGCCCGCGGCCGCGAGCAACGAGGCGGCCAGCAGGGCGACGAGCACCGCGGCGCCGATCCGCCCGGCAACGTACCAGCGCAGCGGCAGGGGCGTGCCCCGCAACCGCTTGATCACGCCGGCCGAGCGCGCGCTCACCACCGCCTCGGGAAGGTCCACGTAGGCCGACACGGCGGCCGTGTAGGCCAGCATGCCGGCGAACAGATACTGGGCCATCGACAGGCCGTGCACCCGCGTATCGCCGAACACCGTGGGAAACAGCACCAGCAACAGCGCCGGGAAGACGACAGCGAAGAACACGGCGAGCGGATCGCGGGCCAGCCCCGTCACGGCGTACCGGATCTGCCCCGGCAGAAGCGCGGCCGACGCCGGGCGCCGGCTCACGACCGGAGGCGAGAGGCGATTCCCGGCCCTGGTGGGTGGCTCGGCGGCTGGGCGGGGCCGGGTGTCGCCGCGGGGCTCCCAGCCGAACCGGCGCTGGGCGACCACGGCGCCGGCCAGCGTCCACGCCGCCAGGACGATCAGGTGGCCCGGCGAGAAGCCGTACCCGCCGGTGGGGTCGAACGTTTCCGCCATGGCCTGGGCGAAGTGCTTGAGGGGCAGGGCCGAGCCGATCGCCGAGAGCCAGCGGGGCAGATCGGCTCCGACGATGAACACGTCGGAGACGAACGCCAACGGGATCAGCACACCCTGGGCCAGCGCCTGGGCGGCCCGGGCGGTGCGCACGAGCGCGGCCAGAGCCAGCCCCAGGCAGGCGCAGCAGGCTGTTCCGAGCAGCAGCGTGGCCAGCATCGCCGGCATCTTGCGCCAGATGACGTCCACGTCGTAGGCGGTCACGCCGACGGCCGCGAGCAGGGCCACGGTCACGCCGGAGACGATCACCGACGCGGCGACGCGGGCCCCCAGGACGGTCCACGTGGGAACCGGGGCGGCCCGCCGGCGCAGCAGCACACCGTTCTCCCGCAGCACCGCGGTGTCGGCCGCCAGCAGGGTGAACGAGGCCTGAGCGACGCCGAAGACCGCGAACGGGGGAACCAGGAACTGCGCCACCGGGACACCGGAGCCGGTCAGCTCGCCGCCCACGAGCGACGACACGATGACGAGGAAAGTCAACGGGAAGGCCACCGTGAAGAACGCGGCGACCGGGTTGCGCAGGAAGGCGCGGACGGCGTGGACGGTCAGTTGCGGCAGGGCCCTGATCCGGGTCGCGGGCGACGGCGGGCGCACCCGCTGGGCGACGTCAACGGTCATCGTCCTGATCCTCGGTCAGGCTCAGGTAGACGTCCTCCAGCGTCGGCGGCGTCACGGAGAGGTCCTCGAGCGGGAACCACCGCGCGGTGGCCCAGGCGGTCAGGTGCCAGGTGTCGGCGACCGGGTCGTGGGTGTCCAGCCGCACGGCACCGTCGGTCAGACGGGGCGCGGCGCTGAGCGACGGCAGATCCGACAGGGCGCCCCCGGGCATCCGGAAGCTGATCACGGTCGGCAGGGTGCTCGCGGCCCGCAGCTCGCCGGGCGTGCCCACGGCCAGCAGGCGGCCCTCGCGCAGCACGCCCACCCGGTCGGCGAGCCGTTGCGCCTCCTCCAGGTAGTGCGTGGTCAGCAGGATGGTGGTGCCGAGCTCGTGCAGGCTCGCGACCAGATCCCAGGCGTGATGCCGGGCCGCCGGGTCGAAGCCGGTCGTCGGCTCGTCGAGGAAGAGCAGATCGGGCGCGCCGGCCAGGCCGAGGGCCAGGTCGAGCCGGCGGCGCTGCCCGCCGGAAAGACCTTTGACCCGGGTGGTCCGCTTGCCGGCGAGCCCGACCAGGTCGATCAGCTCGTCCGGGTCGTGCCGGCGTGGGTAGAGGCTCGTCTGCAGGCGCACCAGCTCCCGGACGGTGAACTCCTCCTCGAAGCCGGCGGACTGCAGCACGACGCCGATCCGGGCCCGATAGGCCGGATCGGCGGCGGCCGGGTCGAAGCCCAGCACCTCGACCGTGCCGGCGTCGCGTCGCCGGTAGCCCTCGAGAATCTCGACGGCCGTGGTCTTGCCGGCCCCGTTCGGTCCGAGCAGAGCGAACACCTCGCCCCGGCCGACCGAGAAGGTGATCCCGTCGACCGCCCGCACGCTGCCGTAGGAGCGCGCGAGACCGCGTACCGCGATGGCCGTCATGACTTCAGCGTCGGGCCCGGCACCGGTCCGCCGCCAGCGACCGAGGTCCCTCGTCGAGGGACGAACGGCCCTGGCCGCGGGGGCGACCCGGCCGTCTGATGGTGAGAAGGGAGGAGAGGGCCATGCTCGTTCTGGTGACGTACGGAACCACGGGCGGCGGCACCGGCGAGATCGCCGAGTGGATCGCCGACGAACTGCGGGCGGCCGGGCTTCCGGTGCGTCTCGCGCCGGCCGGCGAGGTCGGCGAGGTCGGGGAGTACGACGCGGTCGTTCTCGGCTCCGGCCTGTACGCGCACGGATGGCACCGCGACGCCCGGCGCTTCGTGCACCGGTTCGCCGGCCGGTTCGCCACCCGTCCGGTGTGGCTGTTCAGCAGCGGGCCGCTCGACAGCTCGGCCGACACGCAGGAGCTGCCGCCGGTGCCGCACGCGGCCGCCGCGCTGCGGAAGCTGCCGGCCCGGCAGCACGTGACCTTCGGCGGCCGGATGACCACTCAGGCGCACGGCTGGCTGGGCCTGATCGGGCGGCGGCTCGAGCGTGAAGGGCACGGCGGCGACTTCCGCAACCCGGAGCGGGTCCGGGTCTGGGCGCGCGGCCTGGCCACCGAAATCCTGGCCGGCAGCGACGCCTCCGGCCGGTCCTGAGGACGGGTCGTTCGCCTCTGACCGCCGCGGCCGCGGCGAGGTCCGATGGAGGAGAACGGGAACACCGGCGAAGGAGGAGGAGATGAGTGCACTGTTGCCGCGCCTGCTGGGCGACATGACGGACTGGTTCGAGGTCGACTTCCCGCGTCCGCTGCCCGCCATCCGGTTCGAGGACAGGCTCAGCGAGGACGAGTACGTGCTGCGCGCCGAGCTGCCCGGGATCGACCCGGAGAAGGACATCGAGATCACCGCGGTGAACAAGGTCCTGACAGTGCGCGCCGAGCGCCGCGAGGAGGAGCAGAACCGGCACCGCAGCGAGTTCCGCTACGGCTCGCTGCAGCGTTCCGTGCGCCTGCCCGAGCACGCCGACGAGGACGCGATCAAGGCCACGTACCGCAAGGGAATCCTCGAAATCACGGTGCCGCTGACCGCGCCTCAGCCGAGCGGCCGGCAGATCGCTGTCACCCGCGAGGAGTGACGAGCTGATCCACCCCACGACGGCGGCCCCAGCCGGGGCCGCCGTCAGGCCCGTCAGGCGTAGGCGTGCAGAGCGGCCAGAATCGAGGCCAGGCCCTCTTTGGCGTCCGCGAAGAGCATCGTCGTCCGCGGATCGGTGTAGAGCTCGTTGTCGATGCCCGCGTAGCCGTGCCCGAGCGACCTCTTGATCACGACGACCGACCGCGCCTTGTCCACGTCGAGAATCGGCATGCCGGAGACCGGGTTGCCGGGACGGCGCGCCGCCGGATTGGTCACGTCGTTGGCCCCGACGACCAGCGCGACGTCGGCCCGGGCCAGGTCGGCGTCGCCCTCCTCGAGGTCGCGCAGCTGCTCGTACGGCGCGTTGGCCTCGGCCAGGAGCACGTTCATGTGCCCGGGCATCCGGCCGGCGACCGGGTGGATGGCGTAGCTGATCCGCACGCCACGCTGGGAAAGCGCCTCGGCCAGCGCGACCGCCTCGTGTTGCGCCTGGGCGGCGGCCAGCCCGTAGCCGGGCACGATCACGACCTGCTCCGCGTAGGCGAGCTGCAGGGCGACATCGTCCGCGGTCGTCTCCCGCACCGGGGCCGAGCCGGGCCCGGCCGCGGCCGCGATCGCGTCACCGGTGCCGTAGCCACCCGCGATGATCGCGCCGATGGACCGGTTCATCGCGTCGGCCATGAGTGAGGTCAGGATGGCGCCGGCCGCGCCGACCAGCCCGCCCGCGATGATCAGTGGGGTGCTGGCGAGGACGAAGCCGGCCATCGCCACGGCAGTGCCGGTGAATGCGTTGAGCAGCGAGATCACCACCGGCATGTCGGCGCCGCCGATGGGTAGCGTGAGCAGGATCCCGGCCGCCAGCGCGCAGCCGGCGAGACCGTACAGCGCGGCCACCGGGGCGTCGAAGCCGATGACGAGCACGCCGAGACCGGCCGCGATCACACCGAGCGCGGCCGCGGCCGGCCGGCCGAAGGGAACGATGATCGGCTGGCCGGCGATCTTTCCGGCGAGCTTGCCCGAGGCGACCAGCGAGCCGCTGAACGTCACGGCTCCGATGAGCACGTCCAGGACGCCGGCGACCGCCGCGCGGGTGCCGTCCGGCGGGTCACCGAGCGCGATGAGCGCGGCCGCCCCGCCACCGACCGCGTTGAAGACGCTGACGAGCTGTGGCATGGCGGTCATCCGGACCCGGCGGGCGGCGACCGTGCCGGCCACCCCGCCGGCCAGGGCGCCGGCGACGAGCGTGGTCACGGCGCCCACGCCGGCGTCGCCTTCGTGGACGAGCACCGCCGCGGTGACCAGGACGGCGACGGCCATGCCCAGGCCCGAGATCCGGTTGCCGCGCCGGGCGGTGGCCGGCGCGTTCATCAGATGCAGGCCGGCGACGAAGCCGACGGCGCAGGCCAGGTAGATCAGGTGCACGGCGGTGTCGAAGACGCTCATGACCGGCTCCGGAACATCGCCAACATCCGGTCGGTGACCACATAGCCGCCGGTCACGTTCATCGCGGCGCAGAACGCGGCCCCGGCCAGCACCACCTGGCCGGGCCCGGTGGACACCACGGCCGCCAGCAGCATGACGCCGATGATCACCACCCCGTGGATGGCGTTCGCGCCGGACATCAGCGGCGTGTGCAGGGTCGCCGGCACCTTGCTGATGACCTCGAAGCCGACCAGCAGGGCCAGGACGAAAACGGTCAGGTCGGCGACAAGCAGCGGATTCACGGCCGGGTTCCTTCCTCGGCGGGTAGCAGCAGGGCCCGGGTGATCTCGTCCTCCGGGTCGAGGACCACATCGCCGTGTGGCATCAGGTGGGTGAGAAGGGCCAGCAGGTTCCGGGCGTACGCCGTGGACGCCGCCACCGGCACGGTCGCCGCCAGATCGGGGGCGCCGATGACCAGGACGTCGCCGGCGCGGATGCGGTTGCCCGGCTCGGATCCCTCGACATTGCCCCCGATGTCGCCGGCCGCGATGTCGAGCACGACCGAGCCCGGTCGCATGGCGGCGAGCGCTTCGGCAGTGACCAGCCGTGGCGGTGTGCGCCCCGGGACCTGGGCCGTCGTGATGACCACGTCGAAGCCGGGGACGGCCTCAGTCAGCCCGCGCAGCTGGGCCCGGGTCTCGTCGTCGGTGAGGCTACGTGCGTAGCCGCCGTCCGCCTCGGCGCCCGCGGTGGCCAGGTCCAGCACGGCGGCGCCGGTGGACGCGATCTCGGCCCGGGCCGCCTCGCGGACGTCGTAGCCGGTGACCTGCGCGCCCAGCCGGCGTGCGGTGGCGATGGCCTGCAACCCGGCGACGCCGGCGCCGAGCACGAGAACCCGGGCCGGCCGCGTCGTGCCGGCCGCGGTCATCAGCATCGGGAAGAAGCCGGGGTACGCCTCGGCGGCGATCAGCGCGGCCTTGTAGCCGGCGACGTTCGCCTGCGAGGTGAGCGCGTCCATGGCCTGGGCCCGGCTCAGCGTGCGGGGGAGCCGGTCCAGGCTGACCGCGGTGACGCCGCCGGCCGGCCGGTCCGGTCCGGGGCCGAGCAGCCCGATGAGCACCTGGCCGGGTCGCGCGGCGGCCACGTCGTCCGGGCAGCGTACGGACAGGAGCACGTCGCTGTCGGCGTAGACCTGCTCGCGCGTGGTCACCACGGCGCCGGCGTAAGCCTCGTCGCCGAAGCTCGACGAGCGTCCCGCACTGGCTTCCACCTGTACCTTCAGGCCGCGGTCGGACAGCCGGCGCGCCGCGTCGGGGGTGAGCGCCACCCGGCGCTCGCCGCGCGCGGTCTCCCGGAGCACGCCGATGGTGGTCATCTCTCCCCCTGGGGCCGGGCGTCGGCCGGGAATCGCTCCGGGCCGCGGGTGGCCATCTCCTCGTAGGTGTCCCAGCGCTGGTCGACGGCCTCCTGTGCGAGGGCGGCGAGCCGGGCCGCCTCGGCCGGATCGGTGTCGCGCAGCCGGCGGAATCTCAGCTCCCTGTCGGTGTAGTCGGACAGGGGGGTGCGGGGGCGCGGCGAGTCGAGCAGGAACGGGTTGCGCCCGGCCGTGCGCAGCACCGGGTCGTAGCGCATCAGCGGCCAGTAGCCGGACCGCACGGCCCGGCGCTGCTGGCCGAGACCGTCGCGCATGTCGATGCCGTGGGCGATGCAGTGCGCGTACGCGATGACCAGCGACGGCCCGTCGTACGTCTCCGCCTCGCGCAGCGCCCGCAGCGTCTGCTCCGGGTCGGCGCCCATGGCCACCCGGGCCACATAGACGTTGCCGTAGGCGATGGCCTGCAGGGCGAGGTCCTTCTTGGGGGTGGTCTTGCCGGCCGCGGCGAACCGGGCGACGGCCGACAGCGGGGTGGCCTTCGACATCTGCCCGCCGGTGTTGGAGTAGACCTCGGTGTCGAGCACGAGCACGTTGACGTCCCGTCCGCCGGCGAGCACGTGGTCGAGCCCGGCCGAGCCGATGTCGTAGGCCCAGCCGTCCCCGCCGACGATCCAGACGCTGCGCCGCACCAGGTGGTCCAGCACGCTGCGCAGGTCGGCGACGGCCGGGTCGTCCGGCGGCAGCAGGTCCAGCCGGTGGCTGAGCTCGGTCAGGCGTTCGCGCTGGGCGGCGAACTCCGACTCGCGTCGCTGCGGTGCGGTCAGCACGGCGTCGACCAGGTCCGGCCCGAGCCGGTCGCGCAACTGGCCGAGACGGTCGGCGGCCAGCCGGTGGTGCAGGTCGGCGGCGAGCCGGAAGCCCAGGCCGAATTCGGCGTCGTCCTCGAACAGCGAGTTCGACCAGGCCGGCCCGCGCCCCTGCGGATTGCGGGTCCACGGCGTGGTCGGCAGATTGCCGCCGTAGATCGACGAGCATCCGGTCGCGTTCGCGACCATGAGGCGGTCCCCGAACAACTGCGACAGCAGCTTGAGGTATGGGGTCTCGCCGCACCCGGCGCAGGCGAGGGAGAACTCGAACAGCGGCTGCAGGAACTGCGCGCCGCGGACCGTGCCGAAGTCCACCCGCGACCGGTCGGCGTGCGGCAAAGTCTCGAAGAAGGCGATGTCGGACCGCCCCGCCTCGAGCCGCGGCTCCCGGGGCTCGAGGTTGATCGCCTTGTGCTCCGGGGTGCCGATCGGGCACGCCTCGACGCAAAGCGCGCATCCGGTGCAGTCCTCCAGGTAGACCTGCAGCGTGAACCCGGTCTCGGGCAGCCCGCGCGCGTTCAGCGGCGCGGACGGGAAGCCATCCGGGGCACCGGCGAGCTCCTTGAGGTCGTAGAACTTCGACCGGATCACGCTGTGCGGGCAGACGAACGAGCACGTGCCGCACTGGATGCAGGTCTGCGGGTCCCAGACGGCCACGAGGTCGGTGATGTTGCGCTTCTCGTAGGCGGTTGTGCCGCCGGGATAGGTGCCGTCCGCCGGCAGGGCGCTGACCGGCAGCCGGTCGCCCTGCCCGGCCAGCATCGCGCCGGTCACCTCGCGGACGAACGGCGGCGCGCCGGGCGGTACGGGTGGGGGACGGTGACGGGTGGCGGTGACCCGACCGGGTGCGGCGATGCGGTGCAGAGCGACCAGGGTGGCGTCGACGGCCGCGTGGTTGCGCGCGACGACGTCGGGCCCGCGCCGGGCGTACGTCCGGGTGATCGCGTCTTTGATCCTGGCGATGGCCTCGTCGCGGGGCAGCACGCCGGAGATGGCGAAGAAGCAGGTCTGCAGAATCGTGTTGGTGCGCCCGGGCAGCCCGTGTTCGGCCGCGATGCGGTCGGCGTCGATGGCCCAGACGGTCAGGCCGCGATCGAGGATCTGGTTCTGGACCTCGCGTGACAGCTCGTCCCACACCTGCTGCGGGTCCGGTGCATTCAGCAGGAGGGTGCCGTGGCGGGCGGCGTGGCCGAGCACGTCCACCCGGTCCAGCAAGGCGAGGTGGTGGCAGCCGATGAAGCCGGCCTCGGCGATGAGGTAGGGGGCGCGGATCGGGTCGGGCCCGAACCGCAGATGTGACACCGTCATCGACCCCGACTTCTTGGAGTCCAGGACGAAGTAGCCCTGCGCGTGCATCCGGGGATCGGCCCCCAGGATCTTGATGGTGTTCTTGTTCGCGCCGACCGTGCCGTCCGAGCCGAGCCCGTAGAACAGCGCCCGCACGGCGCCCGGCGGCTCGATGTCCAGCTCACCGTAGGGCAGGCTGAGACCGGTGACGTCGTCGGTGATCCCGACGGTGAACCGCGGGCGGGGGTGTGCACGGGCCAGTTCGGCGAAGACACCGGCGACCATCCCCGGGGTGAACTCCTTCGAGCCCAGACCGTAACGGCCGCCGATCACGGTCGGCATCGCGTCGCGGCGGTGCTCGGCCAGCGCGGCGACCACGTCGAGGAAGAGCGGCTCGCCCAGGGAGCCGGGCTCTTTTGTCCGGTCCAGCACCGCTATGCGGGTGGCGGTGGCGGGGATGGCCGCCGCCACCTCGGCCGCCGGGAACGGCCGGAACAGCCGGACCCGCAGCACGCCGACGCGGTCGCCGGCCGCGGTCAGGGCGGCCACCGTCTCCTGGGCCGTCTGCGCGCCCGAGCCCATCAGGACGACGACCCGGTCGGCGTCGGGCGCCCCGGTGTACTCGACGATGCGGTACCGGCGGCCGGTGCGGCGGCCGAGGGCTTGCATCGCGTCGTCCACCGCCCCGGGCACCCGGGCGTAGAACGGGTTGACCGTCTCCCGGCCCTGGAAGTAGACGTCCGGGTTCTGCGCCGTGCCGCGGATCACCGGGTGCTCGGGGGAGAGCGACCGGGCCCGGTGCTCGCGGACCAGCCCCGGAGGGATCAGCGCGCGCAGATCGTCATCGGTGAGCGTCTCGATGGTGTTGATCTCGTGCGACGTGCGGAAGCCGTCGAAGAAGTGCACGAACGGCACCCTGGTCCGCAGCGAGGCCGCCTGCGCGACGAGGGCGAGGTCGTGCGCCTCCTGGACCGAGGCCGAGGCGAGCAAGGCGAAGCCCGTGGCGCGCGTGGCCATCACGTCGGAGTGGTCGCCGAAGATGGACAGGCCCTGTGCGGCGAGTGAGCGGGCGGCCACGTGCAGCACGGCCGGGGTGAGCTCGCCGGCGATCTTGTACATGTTGGGGATCATCAGCAGCAGACCCTGCGAGGCGGTGAACGTCGTGCTCAGCGCCCCGCTCTGCAGGGCTCCGTGGAGAGCGCCGGCGGCCCCGCCCTCGCTCTGCATCTCGACCACGGTGGGCACTGAGCCCCAAATGTTGGTTCTTCCGGCGGCTGACCACTCGTCGGCCAGCTCGGCCATCGCCGAGGACGGGGTGATCGGGTAGATGCAGCAGACCTCGTTGAGCCGGTAGGCCACCGAGACGCAGGCCTCGTTGCCGTCGATCGTCGCGCGGGTCATGGTGTCGCCTCGGGAATCATCGTGATGGGGTGCACCGGGCACTGGTCGAAGCAGGTGCCGCAGCCGGTGCAGCGCGTGTAATCGAACCGGTAGCGATCACCCGGGCCGATCTTGATGACGGCGTCCTCGGGGCAGGAGCCCAGGCAGCTGTCGCATTCGAAGCAGGTGCCGCAGGACAGGCAGCGGGCCGCCTCGTAGCCGGCCGCGTCGGCGCCGAGACCACTGACCACCTCGGTGAAGTCGGCCAGACGCCGGCCGGGGTCGCGCTCGGTCTGCCGTCGTCGTCCCGCGTCGGTGAAGTACCACGGGTGCAGCCCGCCGAAGTCGGCGATCGGCGGCGGCGCCGGCTCGGTGGGGCTCAGGCCCCGCAGGTACGCGTCGATGTGCCGGGCGGCCGTGCGGCCGTGGCCGACGGCGACCGTCACCGTTCGTTCGGCCGGGACCATGTCGCCGCCCGCGAACACCCCCGCACAGCCGGTCATGAGCTGCGCCGAGACCACGACGGTTCCGTCCGGCGTGAACGCGATGCCCGGTACGCCGCGCAGGAAGGCGGTGTCGGCCCGCTGCCCGAGTGCCAACACGACGGTGTCCGCGGTGAGCGTCTCGGTGCGCCCGGTCGGCACCGGCCGTCCCTCGGCGTCGATCTCCATGACCTCGACGGTGAGGTTCGGCCCGTCGAACGCCTGGATGGTGCGCAGCCAGTTGATCCGGACGCCCTCTCGCTCGGCCTCGTCCGCCTCCTCCGGGTGGGCGGGCATTTGTGCGCGGGTACGCCGGTAAACCACTAGAGCTTCTTCGGCGCCGAGGCGGCGGGCCACACGGGCGGCGTCCATCGCGGTGTTGCCGCCGCCGTAGACGGCCACCCGGCGGCCGATGGTGGGCCGTTCCCCGGCGGCCACGCTGTGCAGCAACCCGACCGCGTCGACGATCCGCCCGGCTTCCCGCGCCGGGATGTCAACGCGCTTGGACAGATGGGCGCCCACGGCGACGAAGACGGCGTCGAAGCGACCGTCGCGCCGCTCGGCGACCAGGTCGCGGACCGGATGGTCACCGACGATCTCGACGCCGAGCGCGGCGATCCGGGCGATCTCGGCCGCCAGCACGTCACGGGGCAACCGGTAGGCCGGAATCCCGTAGCGCATCATGCCGCCGGGCTCCGGCTCGGCGTCGTGCACGACGACGTGATGCCCCAGCCGGGCCAGGTGGTAGGCGGCGGACAGCCCGCTGGGCCCGGCGCCGACCACGAGCACCCGCCGGCCGCTGGACGCGGGCGGCGGGTCGAAGCGCCAGCCGCGCTCGAGGGCGAGGTCGCCCAGGAACCGCTCGACCGCGTGGATCGACACCGGGCTGTCCAGCTCGGCGCGGTTGCAGACGCTCTCGCACGGGTGATAGCAGACCCGGCCGTGCACGGCCGGCAACGGGTTGGCCGCCACCAGCGACCGCCAGGCGCTTTCGTGGTCACCGGCGTGGGTCAGCGCCAGCCACTGCTGGATGTTCTCGCCGGCCGGGCAGCCCGCGTTGCAGGGCGGCAACAGGTCGAGGTAGACCGGGCGGTGCGTCCGGGCCGGCCCGCCCCGCGCCTGATCCAGGCGCAGGTCGGGCGGGGCCGTCAGGTCGTCGTGGGACTGGTTCATGACATGTCCCGTCAGGGTGTCGGGTACTTGGCCAGGATCTGGCGCAGCCGGTCGACGAAGCGCAACGACTCCTCGTGGTCGCGCTGCCAGACGTTGCGGCCGAAGATCAGGCCGGTGGCGCCGGCCGACATCGACTCCTGAGCCTTCTCGAACATCACCTCGTCGCTCGCCCGTCCGCCGCCGGAGACGAGGACCATGGTGCGGTTGGCCGCGCGGACCACCTCGTCGATCGCTTCCTGGCTGCTGAACTCCGTGGCGTACGCCTCGGGCACGTCGGTGTGCTTCTCGGGGTGCGGGAAATTGACCTTGACGACGTCGGCGCCGAGCTCGCTGGCCACCCGGGCGGCATAGTGCACGGCGTAGAAGGAGTCCTTGCCGCCCTTGCGCTCGATGGCCTCACCCCGCGGGTAGGCCCACACGATCAGCGGCATGCCGAATCGTTGCGCCTCCTGGCGGACGGCCCGGTACTGGGCGAAGTCGTCGTCCTGGGCGGGTGATCCCACGTACAGGGTGTAGCCGACCGCGTCGGCGCCCAGCCGGACGGCGTCCTCGACCGAGGCGTGCAGCGGCGACAGCGCGCTGCGGTCGCTGGGGATGTCGGTCTTGCCGTTCAGTTTGAGAATCAGCGGGACCTCGCCGGCATAGTCCCAGTAGAACTTCTCGGCCAGCCCGACCTGGATCGCGATGCCGTTGAACCCGCCCTCGAGGGCGAGCCGGACGATGTATTTCGGGTCGGCGGCGATCGGGTCGGGGAAGAAGTCGCGAGGGCCGTGTTCGAGGCCCTGGTCGTACGGGAGGAACAGGGCCGTGCCGTTGCCCAGCCCGTGCTTGTACAGGATCCGGTGCAGCCGGGCCTTCTTGCCGGCGCTCAGGCCACACTGGGCGAGCCGTAGCCGATTGCTCATGGCGCTCTCCTTTGCCTCGTTCTTCACGGTGCGCCCGGCGCCGCCCGGCGGTCAGAGGCGCAGGACCCGCCGTACGGGGCCGGTCGGCAGGCGCAGGGCCAGTCCGGGCACGACCGCGACGGCCGCGCAGGCCAGCAGCTCGAGGGGGGAGAGCGTCTCGGTGCCGAGCAGCGTTTGCAGCGGCGCGACCAGCACCCCGGCGACTTGGAGGAGTGCCGAGAGGGCGACGGCCGCGAGCAGCGACCAGTTGCGCGGGGTGCCCGGCGCCGCTTTGGCGCGGACGGCCAGGGCCACCCCGAGCTGGGCGAGACCGAGCACGACGAACATGACGGACTGCCAGGGGCGCCCGTTGTGGTGGGCGACGAGGCCGGCGGTCAGAACGACGGTGGCCACACAGATCCCACCGGCGAGCACGCTCGCCAGCAGGCCGTCGCCGAGCACGGATTCGCGTGGCGATCGGGGCCGGCGGTCCAGGACACCGGCCTCGGCCGGTTCCGCGCCCAGGGCGACGCCCGGCACGCCGTGCGTGAGCAGGTTGACCCAGAGCAACTGGGCCGGCAGCAGCGCCAGCGGCATGCCCAGCAGCGGACCGGCCAGCATGACCAGCAACTCGGCGATGCCTCCGGACAGGCCGTAACGCAGGAAACGGCGGATATTGTCGTAGATGCGGCGGCCTTCACCGATGGCGGTGGCCACCGTGGCCAGGTTGTCGTCGACCAGCACGAGCTCGGCCGCCTGCCGGGCGACCTCGGTGCCGCTGCCCATGGCGACGCCGATGTCGGCCCGGCGTAACGCGGGCGCGTCGTTGACGCCGTCGCCGGTCATCGCCACCACCTCGCCCTGCTGCTGCAGGGCGGCGATGATGTCGAGCTTCTCGGCCGGCTGGACGCGGGCGTGGACCCGAGCCTCACCGTCGCCCGACCCGCCTTCGGCGACGCGGTCGCCCGGGCCGATAATTCCGAGTTGAGTGCCGATGGCGGCGGCTGTCGCGGGATGGTCCCCGGTGATCAGCAGCAGCCGTACGCCGGAACGGGCGAACGCGGCGGCGGTGTCCCGGGCGCCGGCGCGCAGCGGGTCGCCGATGCCGACCAGCCCGGCCGGCCGCAGTGGCGGCAAGACGGCCGGGTCCGCGGTGAACCCGGTGGCGACGGCGAGGACCCGCAGCCCCTGGGCGGCCAGCTCGGCGGCCGCGCCGGCGTCGCTCGGCACCCCCTCGGGCGCGCCCTTGCAGACGACCAGAAAATCGCCGCCGGGCCGGCGGTGCACGGTCGTCATCCGCCGCGCCGCCTGGTCGAACGGATGCTCCGCCACCCGGGGCGCGGCCGCACGCTCGGCCGCGGCGTCGAGGCCACAGCGGGCCGCGAAGGCCAGCAGCGCCGCCTCCATCGGGTCGCCGGCCGCGGTCCACTCCGGCCGGTCCGCTGTGGGCGCGACGAGGCTGGCGTCGTTGCAGAGCAGGCCCGCGCGGGCGAGTAGAAGAAGCTCCTCACCCGAAGCGGCGGTGTCCTCCGCGGCGCTGATCTCACCGGCCGGGTCGTAACCCGCGCCGCGAACGGCGTACCGGGTTCCACCGGCGGTGACCGCCCGCTGCACCGACATGCGGTTCTGGGTGAGAGTGCCTGTTTTGTCGGAGGCGACCACGGTCACCGAGCCGAGCGTCTCGACGGCGTGCAGGCGGCGCGGGATGGCCCGGGTCCGGGCCATCCGCCGGGCACCGAGCGCGAGAGCGAGCGTGACCACCGCCGGCAGGCTCTCCGGCACCGCCGCCACGACCAGGCTGACCGCGGTGATGGCCATCCGCGCCAGCGGCTGCCCGCCGAGGACGCCCAGGGCGAACACGATAGCGGAGACGGCGACCGCCGTGACGCCGAGGACCCGGCCCAACGTCGCGATCCGCCGCTGCAACGGCGTCGGCCCGGGCCGCGTCCGGGCCACGAGCGCGGAGATCCGGCCGAGCGTGCTCGCGGGGCCGACGCGGATCACCGTGCCGGCCGCCCGCCCGGTGGCCAGCACGGTGCCGGCGGCTGCCTCTCCGCCGGAGGCGCGATGCACGAGGACGGATTCGCCGGTCACGGCCGATTCGTCGAAGCCGGCCCGCTCGGCCTCGCCGAGTCGCAGGTCAGCCGGGACCACGTCGCCGGCCTCGAGGCGGACGAAGTCGTCCCGGACCAGCTCGGCGGCCGGCACGATGCGGTCCTGGCCGTCGCGCACGACGCGGGCGGTGGGCGCGGCCAGGCGGTCCAGCGCGGCGATGGCCGCGTCGGCCCGGACCTGCTGGACCACGCCGATGACCGTGTTGACGGTGACGACCAGGAGGATCACCGCGGTGTCCGGCAGGTCGCCGAGCAGCGTGGTGACGATCGCCGCGGCGAGCAGCAGCGCGACCAGCGGGTCGGCGAGCTGATGGACGATCCGGCCGAACAGCCGGCGTGGCGGGAGCGCCTCGACCACGTTGGGCCCGTCGGCGGCCAGCCGCGCGGCAGCCTCGGCCGCAGTCAATCCGGTCGTGGTGACAACGGTGCTCACAGCGGATCTCCTTCGCGCTGGTCCGCCGGTACGACGGCGACCGGGCAGGGCGCCCGGGTGGCGACAGCGAGGGGGACGTCGCCGGTGCGAGCCCGGCCGACGACGCCGCGGCGCATGTCCCCGAGGACGAGCAATGCGGCGCCGTAGCCGGCCCGGTCCAGCCCCTCGATCACCGAACCGTGCAGGACCGCCCGCCGCACGGGCAGGCCAGGATGTCTGAGCGCCAACGGCTCCGTCTCGGCGGCCAGCAACTCCAGCGCGGCCGGCTCGATCGCGAAGTGCGCCGACAAGGTCACGTCGTCGTTGAAGTAGTCGTCCCGGCTCGCCGGCGAGACGTGGGCGGCGGCCAGGGGCAGGTCGTGCTCGCCGGCGAACGCGAAGCCGAAGTCCAGCGCCGCCCGGCTCGCCGCGGTGCCGTCCACGCCTACCACCACGTGTCCGGCCAGCGCGGCGCCCCGCGACTCCCGGGTCTCCGACCGGGCCACCACGATCGGGCAACAGGCGTGCCGCACCACCCGGCGCACGGTCCGGCCGCCCGTGCCCTCGCCGATCACCAGCAGCCGTACGCCGGTGGAAGCGGCGGCGAGCCGCGCCGCCGGCTCGCCGCGCGGAGCGAGCAGCGCGACGCGGTGCCCGCCGAGGCGCGACCGGGCCCGGACGACAGCGCGGGCCAACGGTGGATCGACCAGCTCGAGCTCGGCCGGGCCGAGTTCGCCGGCGAGCGGGTCCAGCGGTGACCCCGGCGGGCGGACGTACAGCAGCAGCACCAGCCGCGCGCTGTTCCGCTCGGCTTCGTTGACGGCCCAGGTCAGCGCCCGCCATCCGCTGTTCCCGCCGATCCCGGCCGCGATCGAGCGACCCATGGGTCACCTACTTCGTGAGGGTGATGAGGTCACGCAGGTCGTGGTGGGGCGTGGCCGGCGCCGGCTCGCGGCCGGCGGGGTAGCCGAGCCGGACGATCAGGTAGGGCACGCCGCTGTCGCTGATCAGCTGACGCGGCCAGGCCACTTCGGCGGCGTCGCTCAACGAAGTGGCGGACAGGCCGTCGGCGGCGGCGAGCAGCAGCAGCGCGGACAGGGATTCCCCGGCCCGCAGCAGGTCGCCCGGCCGGGCGCCGCGGCCGAAGAGGACGACCGAGACGGCGCCTTGTTCGTCGGTGCGGACGGTGTGCAGGCCGGCACCCTCGCTTTCGGCGAAGCGGCGCAGCTTGGTCAGCTCGAACTCGGTGACCGGCCGATTCCCGATCCCGCGCCGTTGCGCGCGCCGGCGTGCGATAGCGCCGGCCATCCGGACCGCCTCGGGGTCCGGCGGGACCGGCTTTCCGAGGTGGAGCCGGGCCAGCAGCTCGGGCCGCGCCGGGTCGGGCAGCCGCTCGACTGTCACGGCCCAGCCCGCCGCGGCCAGATAGGTGCGGGCGTGGTGCAGCGCCGTGCCGCAGCCGAGCAGCAGCAGGCGGCCGTCAGAGTCGACATTGTCGATCCGGCGCTCGAAATCGGCGAACAGCTCCATGCTGGTGCCGGTGATCCGCCAGCTCCACGGCTGGCAATTGAAGATCGACGGCGCGTTCTGGGCCGCGCGGGCGGCCTGCTCGAGCGGTGTCATAGCGGCGAACCTCCGTTGTCCGGTCTCTCACCACGGTGCCGCCCCGCCGGATGATCGATCAGAGTCGAAGGTCCCGTCTCAGCCCGGAAGTGGTACTCGCCATGTCAGAATCGTCCCCTCCTCGTTCGATCCGCGCCCGACCTCGAATGAGCCGCCGAACTGACGGGCCCGGTCGCCCATGCTGATCACCCCGCCCCGGGCCCGGGCCGGATCGAAGCCGACGCCGTCGTCCTCGACGCAGAGCACGGCCTCGCCGTCGGCCGCCCGCAGGGAGATGCGGGCGCTCTTGGCTTGCGCGTGCCGGGCTGTGTTCGACAGCGCCTCGCGGAGAACGGCCAGGATCTCCGACTTGAAGTCGTCGGGGATCGCGCTGTCGACCGGCCCCGACGTGTCCAGGACGGGATGGAAACCGAGCGCTTCGGCCGCCGCCTCCAGCTCCTCGCGCAGCTCGGACCGTAGGGACGGCCCGACGGGTGTGCGCAGTTCGAAGATCGAGCGCCGGATGTCACGGATGGTGGCGTCCAGGTCGTCGACCGCGGTGTTGATCCGCTGGGCCACCTCGGGTCGGACCGCCTGGTGAACGGCGCCCTGCAGGTGCATGCCGGTGGCGAACAGCCGCTGGATCACCACGTCGTGCAGGTCACGCGCGATGCGCTCGCGATCCTCCAGCACGGCGAGCTGCTGGCGTTCCTCCTGGGCGCGGGCCCGCTCGAGCGCCAGGGCGGCCTGACCAGCGAATGTTGACAGTTGCACCGCTTCCTCGTCGCTGGGTGGTTGGCCGGCGGGCTGGGTGACGATCAGGACCCCATGCAACGTGTCCGGTCCGGCGAGCGGGACGGCCATCGCCGGACTGTCCGGCACCGGCCCGGGCCATGCGGTGGCGGTCCGGAGGTTGTCCACGGGCCGGTACTTCTCCCGGCCGAACTCGGCCGCTGCGGCCGGATCGACCGAGACCTTCTTACCGGCCAGACCGGCGTACGCCCGGTCGGCGCTTTCCGCGACCTCGATGATGTAGCGGGCCTCCTCCTCCTCGTAGAGCATCACGAGCACGAGCTCGGCGCCGGCCACCTCGCGGGCGCGGCGGGCGATCAGCCCCAGAGCTTCGGTGCGGCGGACGGTGCCGAGCAGGACGCCGGTGATCTCCGCGCTGGCCGCCAGCCAACGCTCCCGCCGCCGGGCCAGCGCGTAGAGGCGGGCGTTGTCGATGGCGACACCGGCCGCGGCGGCGAGCGCGACCACGATCTCCTCGTCGTCGTCGCTGAACTGATCGGCTCCCTGCTTCTCGGACAGGTAGAGGTTGCCGAAGATCTGGCCGCGGGTCAGCACCGGCACGCCAAGGAAGCTGTGCATCGGCGGATGGTTCGGCGGGAAGCCGAACGAATCCGGGTGCCGGCGGATGTCGGGCAGCCGCACGGGGCGGGGGTCGGTGATGAGCAGGCCGAGCACACCGCGGCCGCGAGGTAGATCACCGATCTTCGCGTGCGTCACCGGGTCCATGCCGTGGGTGATGAAGTCGGCCAGGTCGGTACGGTCGGCTCCGATCACCCCGAGGGCGCCGTACCGCGCGCCGACCAGTGCGCACGCGGCTTCGACGATGCGCTGCAAGGTGTTGCGCAGCTCGAGGTCGCTGCCGATCCCGACCACGGCGTCGAGCAGGGAACGGAGTCGTTCCCTGCTGGTCATCACGTCGCCGACCCGATCGAGCATCTCCTGCAGGAGCTCGTCGAGCCGCACGCGGGACAGCGGGCTGAGACCCAGCGAAGGCGGATCGATCCGGTCGTCGTCCGGCAGCCGTTCGGCCATGGGCCCACGCTAGCGCCAGGGGTTGTGAAGGGGAACCGGCCGCCTGGCCTTGACTCGGTCGGCCCGGGCGGTAGAAAGAGAGGGTGATTCGCGTCTATCTGCTCGACGACCACGAGGTGGTCCGCCGTGGCCTGGTCGACCTGCTGCAGGCCGAGGGTGACATCGAGGTGGTCGGCGAGTCGGGTCTCGCCGTCGAGGCCACGCATCGCATTCCCGCGCTGCGGCCGCATGTGGCCGTTCTCGACGCCCGGTTGCCGGACGGCAGCGGCATCGACGTGTGCCGGGACGTGCGGGCGGTCGACTCCACGATCAAGGGCCTGATCCTCACCTCCTACGAGGACGACGAGGCGCTGTTCGCGGCGATCATGGCCGGGGCCTCGGGTTATGTGCTCAAGCAGATCCGCGGCAGTGATCTGGTCGACGCCGTGCGCCGGGTGGCGGCCGGGCAGTCCCTGCTCGACCCGGCGGTCACCCAGCGGGTCCTGGAACGGATCCGGCACGGTGTGGAGCAGCCGCGGGAGCTGCGGTCGCTCACCGATCAGGAACGACGGATCCTGGAGTTCATCGCCGAGGGCCTGACCAACCGGGAGATCTCCGAGCGGATGTTCCTCGCCGAGAAGACGGTGAAGAACTATGTGTCCAGCCTGCTCACCAAGCTCGGCCTGGAGCGCCGCACCCAGGCCGCGGTGCTGGCCACCCGCCTGCTCGGCGAGCATCCGCACTGAAGCCGTCAGAACACCGTCAGACCGTGCTCACGGAACTGACGCCGTACTCGCTCGATCAGGGCGATGTCCGGCGACGGCGTGCCGGCGAGCGGAAAAGGCCGGCCGAGCGCGGCGTACTTCGGGGCGCCGAGCCGGTGGAACGGCAACACCTCGACGCGTTCGACCGTCGGCACGCCGGCCGTGATGGCGGCGACGGCGTCGACGTTGGCCGGGTCGTCGGTGAGCCCGGGCACCAGGACGAACCGGACCCAGATGGGTTTACCGAGATCGGCCAGGCGGTGCGCGAAACGGACGGTCGGAGCCAGGCGGCCGGTCCGGGTGACCTCGCGGTAGGTGGCCGGGTCGCCGGATTTGATGTCGAGCAGCACCAGGTCGGTGGCGTCGAGCAGGGCGGCGTCGGCCCGGTCGCCGAGGAAGCCACTGGTGTCCAGCGCGGTGTGCAACCGCATGTCCTTGCAGCCCTGGAGCACCTCGCGGGCGAAGTCGCGCTGCTGCAGCGGCTCGCCGCCGCTGAGGGTCACCCCGCCGTGCGCCACCTTGAGGAAGCGCTCGTAGCGGCGGATCTCGGTCAGCAGCTCGCCGGCCGTCTCGAGCACGCCGTTGCGCCGGTACTGGGTGTCCGGGCTGTGGCAGTACTGGCAGCGCAGCGGGCAGCCGGCCAGGAAGGCGACGAAGCGGGTGCCCGGCCCGTCCACCCCGGTGGAGAGGTCGAAGGAGTGGACGGCGCCGGTGGTCATCACAGCGACCCGTGGAAGGTGCGGGAGATGACGTCGCGCTGCTGCTCGGTGGTGAGCTTGACGAAGTTGACCGCGTACCCGGAGACCCGGATGGTCAGCTGCGGATATTCCTCCGGATGGGCCATCGCGTCCTCGAGGGTGGCGCGGTCGAGGACGTTGACGTTCATGTGGAAGCCGCCGCCGTCGGTGTAGCCGTCGAGCACGCCGGCCAGGTTGCCGATTCGTTCGTCGCACGAGTGGCCCAGTCCGTCGGGGGTGACCGTGATGGTCAGGGAGATGCCGTCCCGGGCGGCCCGGTAGGGCAGCTTGGCCACCGACAGGGCCGCGGCCACCATGCCGTGCTTGTCGCGGCCGTTCATCGGGTTGGCGCCGGGGGCGAACGGCTCACCGGCCCGCCGGCCGTCCGGGGTGTTGCCGGTGTTCTTGCCGTAGACGACGTTGGACGTGATGGTCAGGACCGACAGCGACGGCTCGGCCCCGCGGTAGGCGGGCTGCCGCCGGATCTTCGCCATGAAGCGTTCCACCAGGTCGACGGCGATGGCGTCGGCGCGGTCGTCGTTGTTGCCGAAGGTGGGGAAGTCACCGTCGGCCGCGTAGTCGACGGCCAGGCCGGTCTTGTCGCGCAAGACCTTGACGTGGGCGTGCTTGATGGCACTGAGGCTGTCGACGGCCACGGACAGACCGGCGATGCCGGTGGCCAGGAACCGGTGCACGGGGTAGTCGTGCAGGGCCATCTCGAGGCGCTCGTAGGCGTACTTGTCGTGCATGTAGTGGATGACGTTGAGCGCGTCCACGTAGGTCTCGGCGAGCCAGTCCAGCGTCTTGTCGTACGCTGCGATCACGGTCTCGTAGTCGAGCACGTCAGCGGTGATCGGATCGGCCTCGAAGATCTGCTCGCCGCTGAGCTCGTCCCGGCCGCCGTTGATGGCGTACAGCAGGGCCTTGGCCAGGTTGGCCCGGGCGCCGAAGAACTGCATGTCCTTGCCGACGCGCATGGCCGACACGCAGCAGGCGATCGCGGTGTCGTCGCTGTAGGCGGGCCGGAGCAGCTCGTCGTTCTCGTACTGGATCGAGCTGGTGTCGATGGAGACCTGGGCGCAGAACCGCTTGAACCCCTCGGGCAGCGCCGGCGACCACAGCACGGTCAGGTTCGGCTCGGGCGCCGGGCCGAGGTTGTAGAGGGTCTGCAGGTAGCGGAAGCTGGTGCGGGTCACCAGCGGCCGGCCGTCGCAACCGATGCCGCCGAGGGCCTCGGTGACCCAGGTCGGGTCGCCGGAGAACAGCGCGTCGTACTCCGGGGTGCGCAGGAACCGGATGATGCGCAGCTTGATGACGAAGTCGTCGACCAGCTCCTGAGCGTCCTGCTCGGTGAGCCGGCCCTCGGTGATGTCGCGCTGCAGGTAGACGTCCACGAAGCTGGCCGTGCGGCCCAGCGACATGGCGGCGCCGTTCTGCTCCTTGGTCGCGGCCAGGTAGGCGAAGTACAGCCACTGAATCGCCTCCCGGCCGGTGGCCGCCGGGCCGGAGATGTCATAGCCGTACCGGTCGGCCATGAAGCGCAGCTCCTCCAGCGCCCGGATCTGCTCGGCGAGTTCCTCACGGTCGCGGATGACGTCCTCGGAGGACAGCCGCGCGTCCAGCGAGGCCTTGAGCTCGCGCCGGTCGGCGATGAGCCGGTCCACGCCGTAGAGGGCGACCCGCCGGTAGTCGCCGATGATGCGGCCGCGGCCGTACGCGTCCGGCAGGCCGGTGATAATGTGCGAGCGGCGGGCCGCCTTGACGTCGGCCGGGTAGGCGTCGAAAACGCCGTCGTTGTGGGTCTTGCGGTACTGACTGAAGATCGTCTTCACGGCCGGGTCGAGGCTGAAGCCGTACGCGGCCAGCCCGGCCTGGACCATGCGCAGGCCTCCGTTGGGCATGATCGCGCGGCGCAGCGGGGCGCTGGTCTGCAGCCCGACGATCAGCTCGTGGTCCCGGTCGATGTAGCCGGGCTCGTGCGAGGTGATCGTGGACGGGGTGTGCGCGTCGACGTCGTAGACACCCCGCCGGCGTTCCTCGGCGAACATGCGCCGCAGCTGCCGCCAGATCCGTTCCGTGCGGTGGGTCGGCCCGCTCAGGAACGAGGCGTCACCGGCGTACGGCTCGATGTTGTCGTGGATGAAGCCGCCGACGTCGATCGTCTCGCGCCACTGCGTCCCGCGGAAGCCGTGCCAGGCGTCGTGCGATGTGGGGGCCATGAACTCCTCCTTCGTCTTCCTTCAGCCTGGCCCGGCTCGCCCGCGGGGGACAGGGCCGGAGGTCCCGGCCCGGTCAGGGCACAAGGACCAACCGGGCCGGTACCCGGCCGGCCAGGACGTCCTCGACGGCGTCGTTGATCTTCTCGAGCGGACGGATCTCGTAGAACACCTTCGTGCGTCCCTCGGCGTGCAGGCGGAACACCTCGGCGAGGTCGGCGCGGGTGCCGACGATGGAGCCGATCACCTGCAGCCCCTTGAGGACCGTCTGGAAGATCGGCAGGGACATGGCGTTGTCCTTGGGCAGCGACACCAGGATCAGCCGGCCGCCGCGGCGCAGCGAGGCGTGAGCCTGCTCCACCACCTGGGGGTCGGCGGCGAGCACCACGGCGACGTCGGCGCCGCCGAGCGCCTCGATCGCGGCGACCGGGTCGGTCAGGGCCGCGTTGACGGTGTAGGCGGCACCCAGCTCCTTGGCCAGCGTGAGCTTCTCCTCGGTCACGTCGACCGCGATGGTGGTGCCACCGAAGATCTGCGCGTATTGCAGGGCCAGGTGGCCGAGGCCGCCGATGCCGAAGACGGCGACCCGGTCGCCCGGGCTGACCCCGCCGACCTTGACCGCCTTGTACGTGGTGACGCCGGCGCAGGTCAGCGGGGCGGCCTCACGTGGGTCGATGCCCTCCGGCACCGCCACCGCGTAGCGGGCGTCGGCGATCAGGTACTCCGCGTGCCCGCCGTCGACCGAGTAGCCGGTGTTGAGCTGGGTCTCGCAGAGCGTCTCCCGGCCGCTGACGCAGTACTCGCAGGTGCCGCAGGCCCGGCCGAGCCAGGGCACGGCGACCCGGTCACCGGCCTTGTGCTCGGTGACGCCCGGGCCGACGTTGTTGACGATGCCCACGCCCTCGTGACCGGGCACGAACGGCGGGGCCGGCTTGACGGGCCAGTCGCCGCGGGCGGCGTGGATGTCGGTGTGGCAGAGCCCGCTCGCCTCGATCCGGACCCGGATCTGGCCGGGGCCCGGCAGGGGCAGCGGCATCTGCCGGACGGTCAGCGGCCGGTCGAAAGCGGTGACCACGGCTGCACGCATGATGTCCTCCTTCTTGCTGTTCACGTTCCGAAGTCTCGGCCGACGTGGATCACCGCAGTAGGGCCGATAGACCCCCGCCGGCCGGGACCGTCACCGGCTGTCCGAGCCCGCTGCCCCGCTCGCGGCGCGACCGGCCTCGAGCCGGGCGATCGGCACGCGGAACGGCGAGCAGGACACGTAGTCCAGGCCGGCCTCGTGGAAGAACCGGACCGAGGCCGGGTCGCCACCGTGTTCGCCGCAGACGCCCACGGTCAGATCGGGCCGGGCGGCCCGGCCGCGGGTCACGGCCATCCGGACGAGCTCGCCGACCCCGTCAGCGTCGATGGTCTCGAACGGCGACACCGCGAAGATGCCGAGCCCGAGGTAGCGGCCGAAGAACGCGCCCTCCACGTCGTCGCGGGAGAAGCCCCAGGTCATCTGGGTCAGATCGTTGGTGCCGAAGGAGAAGAACTCGGCCGCACCGGCTATTTCGCCGGCGGTCAGGGCGGCCCGCGGCACCTCGATCATGGTGCCGATCCGGATCGGCGGCGCGCCGGGCACGCTCTGCAGCACCGACTCGGCTTCGGCCCGTACGGTCTCCAGCTCCTGGACCGCGCCGACCAGCGGCACCATGATCTCCGGTCGCGGCTCGCCGCCCGCGGCGACCCGGGCCGCCGCGGCTTGCGCCACCGCCCGGACCTGCATGGCGAACAGACCGGGAATCACCAGGCCGAGGCGGACGCCGCGCAGGCCCAGCATCGGGTTCTGCTCGTGCATGCGGCGCACCGCGATCAGCAGGACGCCGTCGCGCCCGGGGTCCTCGCCGAGCGCCTCGGCCCGGGCCACCCGCGCGGTCAGCTCCTCCAGCGGCGGCAGGAACTCGTGCAACGGCGGGTCGATCAGCCGTACGGTCACCGGCAGTCCGTCCATCGCCTCGAAGAGCTGCTCGAAGTCGGCGCGCTGCAGGGGCAGCAGGTCGTCCAGGGCGCTCGGGTCGCCGAGGATGAGCCGCTCCACCAGCTGCCGGCGCTCGCCGAGGAACATGTGCTCGGTGCGGGCCAGTCCGACGCCGGTGGCGCCGAAGCGGCGGGCCCGTGCGGCGTCGGCGCCCGTGTCGGCGTTGGCGTGCACCCCGAGCCGGGCCCGGTGGTCGGCGTGGATCATCAGGCGCTCGACCGCGGACAGCAGCGGATCGCCGTGCGCGGTGATCTGACCCTCGAAGTAGCGCACGACCTCCGACGGCCGGACCGGGACCTCGCCGGCGTAGACCCGGCCGGTGGTGCCGTCGATCGAGATGACGTCGCCGGAGCGCAGGGTGCGCCCGTTCACGGTGACCGTCTCACCCTCGATGGTGAGCTCCTCGGCGCCGCAGACGCATGTCTTGCCCATGCCGCGGGCGACGACGGCGGCGTGCGAGGTCTTGCCGCCGCGGGAGGTCAGGATGCCGCGTGCGGCGATCATGCCGGGCAGGTCGTCCGGGTTGGTCTCGCGCCGCACCAGGATGACCGGACCGGTCGCGGCGGCCGCGGCGGCCGAGTCGAAGACGATCGCGCCGACCGCGGCGCCCGGGGACGCGGCCACGCCGGTGGTCAACGGCGGTGGAGCGGAGGCGAGGTCGAAGCTGGGGAACATCAGGTGGGCCAGCTGCTCGCCGGTGACCCGTTGCAGCGCCTCGTCCAGGGTGATGGTGCCCTCGTCGACCAGCTGAGCGGCGATCACGAAGGCGGCGGCCGGTGTGCGCTTGCCGACCCGGGTCTGCAGCATCCACAGCTTGCCGTTCTCGATCGTGAACTCGATGTCGCACAGATCGCGGTAGCGCTGCTCCAGGCGCTCCATGACGGACAGGAGCTGGGTGTAGCTCGCCGCGTCGATGGCGGCCAGCTCGTGCAGGCTCAGCGTGTTGCGGATACCCGCGACCACGTCCTCGCCCTGGGCGTTCTGCAGGTAGTCACCGTAGACGCCGCGCCGGCCGGTCGCCGGGTCGCGGGTGAAGGCGACCCCGGTGCCCGAGTCCTCCCCGCGGTTGCCGAAGACCATGGCCATCACGTTGACGGCGGTGCCGAGATTCTGCGGGATGCGCTCCTGGCGGCGGTAGAGGACGGCGCGCTCGGCGTTCCACGACCGGAACACCGCGCCGATCGCCAGGAACAGCTGCTCGTGCGAAGCCTGCGGGAACTCGCGGCCGGTGTGGGCCAGGAAGACCTTCTTGTACGCGACCACCAGATCCCGGGGCTGGCCGGGCCCGATCGCGTCGAAGTCCTCGCCCGGCACGTCGAACACGGTCTTGCCGAACATCTGGATCAGCCGGCGGTAGGAATCCCAGGCGAAGTGCTCGTCGCCGCTCTGCCGGGCCAGGCCCTCGACGCTGGCGTCGTTGAGGCCGATGTCGAGGATCGTCTCCATCATGCCGGGCATGGAGAACTTGCCGCCGGACCGCACCGACAGCAGCAGCGGATCGTCGGCGTCGCCGAAGGTCTTGCCCATCTGCGTCTGCAGCAGCTCCAGGTGGCGTTGCACCTGGGACAGCAGCCCCTCGGGCATCCGGCCGGTGTGCAGATAATCGCGGCAGGCCTCCGTGCTGACAGTGAAGCCGGGTGGCACCGGCAGTCCCATGCGGGTCATCTCGGCGAGGTTGGCCCCCTTGCCGCCTAGCAGGTCCTTCAGATCCTTGTGGCCCTCGGTGAAGTCGTAGACGTATCTGGTCATGCCGGTCGCACCCCTCTCTTCTCCTCGTTGGTAACCCGGCCGAGGACCCGGCCTGTAGGGCCGGACGTCCCTACTGGACGGGACGGATCAGGGCCAGCGTGGAAGGCACAGACACCGGAAGGGAGACGGTAATGAGAGGTCTTGTGTACGGCGGGCCGGGGATGCGGTCCTGGACGGAGATCCCCGATCCCCGGATCCAGGATCCGCGCGATGCGATCATCCGGGTCGACGCCGTCACCATCTGCGGCACCGACCTGCACATCCTCGGCGGCGACGTGCCCGAGGTGGCGGCCGGCCGGGTCCTCGGCCACGAGGCGGTCGGTACGGTGATCGAGACCGGGAACGGTGTGGCGGGCCTCGTCGCGGGCGACCGGGTGCTCGCCTCCTGCATCTCGGCCTGCGGTATCTGCCGGTTCTGCCGCGCGGGCGCGTACGGCCAGTGCCTGGGCGGCGGGGGCTGGATCCTCGGCCACCTGATCGACGGGGTGCAGTCCGAGTACGCCCGGATCCCGTTCGCCGACCTGTCCACGTACAAGCTGCCGGAGCAGGTCAGCGACGAATCGGCGGTCCTGCTGGCCGACATCCTGCCCACCTCGTACGAAGTGGGCGTGCTCAACGGCCACGTGCGGCCGGGCGACACCGTGGTGGTGGTGGGCGCCGGGCCGATCGGCCTGGCGGCCGTGCTGACCGCGCGGCTCTACTCGCCGGCGCACATCGTGGTGATCGACAAAGCGGAGAGCCGCCTGCAGGCCGCGAAGATGTTCGGCGCGGACACGACCGTGGTCGCCGGCGCCGACGACCCGGTCCAGGCCGTGCAGGCCCTGACGGGCGGGCTCGGCGCCGACGTCGCGATGGAGGCCGTCGGCACCCCGCAGACCTTCGAGCTGTGCGCCTCGCTCGTACGCCCCGGCGGTCGAGTCGCCAACATCGGCGTACACGGCAAGCCGGCAACGTTGCATCTGGAAGACCTGTGGATCCGCAACGTCACCATCACCACCGGTCTGGTCGACACCTTCTCGACGCCGAAGCTGCTCGACATGCTCGTGGCGGGCCAGTTCGACCTGGGCCACCTGGTGACCCATCGCTTCGCCCTCGGCGATTTCATGCAGGCGTACGACGTCTTCGCGGACCCGATTCGTTCGGGCGCGCTCAAGGTGGTGTTGTCGCGATGAGGATGGGGACTGTGGCCGCCGCGGCCGGTCTGACGGCCGCGGCTGTGGTGGCTGCCCTGTCGCGACCGGCTCAGCGCCGGTACATCACCTGGGGCGCCGCACCCGAGGAGGCGTACGGGCCGATGCCGGGCGACGACCTGCTGCCGGCCGCGCGGATCATCTCGACTCGGGCGATCTCGATCGGCGCGCCGCCGTCGGCGATCTGGCCGTGGCTGGTGCAGATGGGCAGCGGCCGGGGCGGCGCCTACACCTACGACTGGATCGAGAATCTGTTCGGCCTCGACATGCACAGCGCCGACGAGATCCTGCCGCAGTTCCAGGACCTGGCCGTCGGTGACGTCCTGCCGCTCGGCAGCAACGGGCCCGGCATGCGGGTCGAGATCTGTGACCGGGACCGGGTGCTGGCTCTCCGATCGACCGACGGCACCTGGGTGTGGACCTTCGAGCTGCGCCCGGCCGGCGGACGGACCCGGTTGATCAGCCGGAACCGTCTCACCCCGCCCGAGTCACAGAGGTTCGTCTACGACGTGCTGATGGGGCCCGGCAGCCTGGTCATGGAGCACCGGATGCTCCGGGGAATCCGGCGGCGGGCCGAACAGGGCACGCCGTCGACCGTCACGGTCGCACAGTGAGGAGGACACCATGAAGACCTGGACCGTGGACGATGTGATGACCGAGGCGGTCGTGACCGCCGGACCGGCCACCTCCTACCGCGAGCTGGTCGACCTGCTGGTGAGCCGGCGTTTTAGCGCGGTGCCCGTCGTGGACGAGTTCGAGCGGGTGACCGGCGTCGTCTCCGAGGCCGACCTGCTGCGCAAGATCGAGTACGTGGGCGACGAACAGCCCCGCATGTTCGAGAGCCGCCGGCGCCGCGGCCGGCGCGCGAAGGCGCTCGCGAGCACGGCCGCCGACCTGATGAGCAGCCCCCCGGTGACGGCCCGGGCCGGCACCCCGCTCGCTGCCGCCGCCCGCACGATGGACGACGAGGATGTGAAGCGGCTGCCCGTAGTGGACGACCGGGGCCGGCTCCTCGGCATCGTCACCCGGTGCGATCTGCTCAAGGTGCACCTACGGCCGGACGACGAGATCAAGGGCGAGATCGTCGACGGTGTCTTCGGCAGGTATCTGATCGGCTCCGACACGTCGGTGACGGTCACGGTCGAGGAGGGCGTGGTGACGCTGGCCGGGCGGGCCGACCGCTGGTCGACTGCGGACATCGCCCGGCGGCTGACCCGGCAGGTGGCGGGGGTGGTCGAGGTCGACGGCGAGCTGACGTACGACATCGACGACCGGGAGATGCTTTCCACCGGCCTGGGCTTCGGCTCGGCCTGAGAAACGGCCACGCCGGCCCGTTCGCGGGCCGGCGAGCCTCAATGCTCAGCGGTAGGTGGGCGACGTGCGCTCGGTCGCGTGGCAGCGCTTGCACGTGTGCATCTGTGGCGAGTTGAACTCCCAGTTCGCGTAGCGCCACGGCCCCCAGTCGTGTTCGGGCCACGAGTCGGTGGCGCCGCACCGCCCGCACCGGCGGACCCGGTCGCATCCACCGGGGACCACGAAGGCGAACTCGCCCCAGCTGTGCTGCACGCGTTCCTCGGTCCTGCCGCAGACCTCGCAGACCCGGACGCTCTCGCATCGGCGGCCGGGGTAGGACCACTGGCCTCGATGTCGCCCGGCCACGCACAGAACTTTGCCGATGACGCTCATGCCGGCCCTCCTTCCGGGCTCCCACTGACCAAGGTAGGCGCTACCCGGAGGCGACGAGAGGGCCCGAAGACCCGAGCCGGCCGGTCCGACGGGCCGGCCGATGACTCAGGAAACGACGAGCAAGGGGCGGGTGATCCGGCGCAGAACGGCCGCTGTCAGGGCGCTGCGGGGAGCGCCGACGACGACCACGGCCGCCCGTTCGCGGTCTGCGCCTGTGGCGAGTGTCTCGGCCACCACCGGGGCCAGTGATCCGCCGGACCGCCGGGCGTGCGGCACCGTGAGCGTCACCAGCCGGCGTTCGTCGAAGAGCCGGCCTGCGACCTCGCGGGCCCGCTCCGCGCCGACCGATCCGTCGCAGCCGACCAGAACCGGCCCCTCGCGCAGGGCCGCCCGCGCGATTACCGGCAAGGGCGAGCAGACGACGAGCACCGGCTGGAAGCAGAATCGTACGACGTCGCAAGCGACGCCGCCGGCTCCGCTCGTGCCGACCAGCACCAGGTCGGGGCCGAGCTTGCCGGCGAGCTCGGCCAGCCGGCGGCCGACGGCGCCGTGTCCCCGCTCGACCCATGGCTCGGCCGACCACCCGTTCGACCGGGCCACGGCCAGCCCGGCCGACGCCAGGCGGTGGGCCTTGACTTCGGCGTCCCGCTCGGCCACCGCGATCAGGCGTTCCGCAGCCGCGCCGGCAGCGTCGGGCAGCGTTGTCCACAAGCAGGTGACCCAGGCGTGGGTGCACGGCAGCAGGGCCGAGGCGACCTCGAGGGCCAACTTCGCCGCCGGCGTCCCGTCGTAGCCGGCCAGCACCCGGGCCGACCTGCGTCCGTCCATGGCCACCTCCCCAACCCGCCCCTCAAGCTCAGCCCGCCCGGTCGCGGCCGGCCAGAGCCGTCGGTCACGCCGAGGCGGCCGGGCCGGGTCCGTTGGTCCTCCCGCGACCCGACGTCGGCCTCTGGTCGCGCTCCGCCGTCCGGCGCACGGTGAAGGGAAAAAGCCGGGGGTGTGCGATGTCCGATCAGCCCACAATCAGGCTCCCGGCGGTTCCGGAGCCGCCGGAGAAGAAGCGGCACGTGTGGCGCGTGACCCTGGTCGCCGTGCTGGCCACCCTCGCCACCACGGTCTACGTCACGCACGACCAGATCGAGGCGATGACTCTGGGGGCTCGCCCAGCATGAACTTCGCCACGATCACTCCGCGCGAGGACGACGGCCGGTTGACCGCCGAGCTCGGCGGACGGATGCTGCCGCTCCCGGACTCCCTCCGGCACCATGTCAGCCTCCGGAAGTATCTGGGTAAGCCGCTGGTCATCGGCCTGCGACCGGCAGCGTTCTCGCCGGCCGACGACGACGGACCAGCGCTCGAAGTGGTACCGCTGGGTGTGGAGTCGCTCGGAGACGAGAAGCACGTGCTCCTTGCACCTCCGGCTGATGGGCTGCGGACCGCCGCCGACAGGGACGTGCCGGTCGCGGTGGACGAATCAGCCGGCACCCAGTTGTGGACGGCGAAGGTCGGGCAAGGAGCCGACGTGGCGATCGGGCGCCCAGTCCGGCTCACCGCCGATCTCGGCGCCGCGTCCTTCTTCGACCCCGGCAATGGCACGGCGATAGCGACGCCGTCCATCGAACCCGCCGTGCCCGCCGCCGCCTGACGAACCCCGAACGGCCCGGGCTTGCTCGCCCGGGCCGTTACGCTCGGCCGCCTCACGACTTGCCGGCCGATCCGCGGCGATGCCGGACGAAGCTCAGATAGACGCCCGCACGGTGCCGCGACCTCTCCTCCCGGCGCCGGTCGGCCTCCGCGAACGGCGATTTCCGCCAGCGCCACAGCGCCGTCGTCCTGAGCTGGTAGTCGGTCATGTCCCGGTACCGGCGGTCACCGGACGCCGCGAGCCGGAAGATGCGGCTGGTCTCCTGCTCGAGGCCCTCGGCCCACCGGGCGTGGGACCGCTGAGCCTTACGCATGTAGGCCCGGGCCCGTTCGTTCCACGGCACATCACAGTGCCGGTAGCCGCGTGGCACGGCCAGCGGCCAGTACTCCGGATCGGCGCTGACCGGTTCGATCAGCAGCCCGGCGCACGGCACGACCCCGTCCGCGCCGGCCAGCGGGCACTCGCCGGACGAGGCCGGCCCGGGACACCTCCCGGTCAGCTTCCCGGTCCGGGGATCCAGGATGCGAATACCGCGTCCGCTCATCGTCTTGCCTCCTCACGGTCCAGCCGGGTGAGATCACCGGCGGTCGGAACTCCGCACGGCCGGGCCCCGTCCAGGACCACGGCCGGGCGCAGCGGTGCCACCGGCAGCGTCGGCGGCTCGCTCGTAGTGGGCGCTGACAGCCAGGAACCAGCCCACGAGGATCAGCCACAGGCCGCCGAAGGCCCCGGTCGTCAGGCACAGCAGGAGGCCCGCGATCGCCATGGCCGAACCGAACACGACGCCGGATACGGCGGCCGCGCGATGGGCGGCCGCGTGGTCGCCGACCATCCACCAGATGACGGCGGCCAGCACCCGGCCACCGTCCAGCGGCGCCGCGGGCAGAAGGTTGAACAGCAGCAGCACGAGGTTCATCACGGCGAGCCACCCGAAACCGGCCTCGAGCAGACCGGCTTCGGCGGAATGGGCCGGCCCCACCGCGAGCAGGCAGGCGCCGGCCACGGCGCCGGTGGCCGCCGGGCCGGTCAGGGCGATCGCCAGCTCGGCCCGCGGGCGCTCCGGATCGCCGTCGAGCTCCGAGACGCCGCCGAACATCCACAGGGTGATCGAGCGAACCCGGATGCCGTGACGCTGGGCGACCCGGGCATGCGCGTACTCGTGCAGGAAGAGCGAACCGAGCAGGAGAACGGCGAACCCGGCCGCGGCGGCATAACCTCCGGCCTGCCGGGGCCGGACCGTGGCCACGACACCGTGTCAGCAGACCGAGTATCACCAGGGTGGACCAGTGAAGCCCGACCGCGATGCCCTGCATCTGCCCGAGGCGAATGGATTGGCGCATGGCGCTCGCCTCCCGCTACCACCATCGCGCACCTGTCGCCGCCGGAGGCAGAGTCACGTGGCTCTTTCCCGGGGTGCCGCTGCGGAGCGGACGTCTTCACCCGCCGGGACCTTCGGCTCTGCCTCATCGCCGGCCCCAGCGGGACGCTGAGGGTACGAGAAACGGCCTGAGGAGCGATCATGACCCACCGCGCCGGCGTCCAAGGCCCCGTCGTTGCCGGGATTCTGGCCGAGCAGTCGGCCGAGGATGTCCTGCGGGTCGCCTTCCCCGAGGCCCAGGGACGGGATGTGCCGCTGCGGGTGGTGGTCGCCGGTGCGGCCGCGTCCTTCGCGGCGACCGGGGTGCCCGAGACGATCGAGCGCTGGGGCGAGAAGTATCCCGGCGTCGAATGCACGGTCGCCGTCCGCGCCGGCCTCGACGCGGCGGTGACGCTCGTGGCCGGCGCCCGCGGCTCTGCCCTGATGGTGGTGGGAAAACCGGTGAATCGGCGTGATGCCGCGGTTCTCCAGGCCGTGCGACATCGGCTGTCATGCCCGTTGAGGGTCCTCGGCGAGGAAGTGACAGTTGCGACGAGAACCAGTTGAGGAGGCTGAGATGCAGCAGGAGTTTGCGGGCAAGGTGGCGATCGTGACCGGTGGCGGGTCGGGCATCGGTGAGGCCACCGCGGTGCTGCTGGCCCGCCGCGGCGCCAAGGTGGTCGTGGCCGACTGGGACGCCGAGGCCGCCGAACGGGTGGCCAAGCAGATCGGGGACGCCGCCATCCCGTACGCGGTGGACGTCTCGGATCCGCAGGGCTGTGCCGCCATGGTGCACGCGACCGTGGAGGCGTTCGGGCGCCTCGACGTGGCGGTCAACAACGCCGGCGTCGGCGGCCCCCAGGCGCTTACCGGCGACTACCCGCTGGACGGCTGGGAGCTGGTCATCGGCGTCAACCTGAGCGGGGTGTTCTACAGCATGCGGGCCGAGATCCCCGCGATGCTGGCCTCCGGTGGCGGCTCGATCGTCAACATGGCCTCGATCCTCGGGAAGGTCGGATTCGGTATGGCGGTCGCCTACGTGGCGGCCAAGCACGGTGTGGTCGGGATGACCAAGTCCGCGGCGATCGAGTACGCCCAGCAGGGCATCCGGATCAACAGCGTCGGCCCCGGCTTCATCGACACGCCGCTGCTGGCCACGGCCGACCAGGAGGTCATCGCCGGGGTGAGCGCCCTGCACCCGCTGGGCCGGCTGGGCCGGGCGGAGGAGGTCGCCGAACTGGTCGCGTTCCTCGCCTCGGACAGGGCCTCCAACACGACCGGCTCGTACCTGCTCACCGACGGCGGCTATACGGCTCAGTGACAGCGACCCGGGCCGAAAGCCCCTAGGGCCGCCGAGACCGCGGTCCTACGGTCGGGAGGACGGCCGGCTCTGCGGAAGGAATCATCGTGACCACGATCGCGCCCGATCTGCTCCACGCGCTCGCCGATCCGGACGGGGCGGAAATCGCCCAGCTGGACGCCTGGTGGCGGGCCGCCAACTACCTGACCATCGGCCAGATCTACCTGCAGGCCAACCCCCTGCTGCGGGAGCCGCTCAAACCGGAGCACATCAAACCCCGGCTCCTCGGCCACTGGGGCACCAGCCCCGGCCTCTCCTTCGTCTACGCGCACGTGTCCCGGCTGATCCGCCACACCGGGCAGGAGACGCTCTACCTGACCGGGCCCGGGCACGGCGGTCCCGCCCTGGTCGCGGCCGGGTGGCTCGAGGGGACGTACAGCGAGATCTATCCCGCCGTCAGCCGGGACGAGGCGGGCATGCTGCGGCTGTTCCGGCAGTTCTCCAGCCCCGGCGGCATCCCCAGCCACGTCTCGGTGACCACGCCCGGCTCCATCCACGAGGGTGGCGAGCTGGGTTATGTGCTGGTCCACGCGTTCGGCGCGGTGATGGACAACCCTGATCTGCTCGCGATCGCGGTGGTCGGTGACGGCGAGGCCGAGACCGGGCCGCTGGAGGGCTCGTGGAAGGGCATCTCCTTCATCAATCCGGCCCACGACGGCGCCGTGCTGCCGATCCTGCATTTGAACGGGGCCAAGATCTCCGGGCCGACCGTGCTCGCCCGGAAAGATCCGGCGGAGGTGCGTGAGCTGCTCAGCGGCCACGGCTACGAGGTCATCGAGGTCGAGGGGTCCGACCTGCCCGGCATGCACACCCGCTTCGCGGCGGCCCTGGCCACGGCCTACGACAAGATCAAGGCGATCCAGGCGGCGGGCGGCGACGGCAGCCGGCCCCGGTGGCCGCTGATCATCCTGCGAACCCCCAAGGGCTGGACGGGTCCGGAGGAGGTCGACGGCGTTCAGGTCGGCGGCACGTTCCGGGCTCATCAGGTGCCGCTGGCCGGTGTCCGCGAGAACCCAGAGCACTTGGCGCTGTTGGAGCAGTGGCTGAAGTCGTACGGCCCCGCCGAGCTCTTTGATTCTGCGGGGACGCCCGTCGCGCTGGTCAGGGAGGCGGCGCCCGAGGGTGGCAAGCGGATGAGCGCCACCCCGCACGCCAACGGCGGCCTGCTGACGCGGGAGCTCGACCTGCCGGACTTCCGCGACTACGCGATCGTTGTGCCGAGCCCCGGAACCGAGCAGGCGGAGTCCACCCGGCGCCTCGGCGAGCTGGTCCGCGACGTGTACCGCCGCAATCCTGACCGGTTCCGGCTGTTCAGCCCGGACGAGACCAACAGCAACCGGCTCGGCGCGGTCTTCGAGGTCTCCGATCGGGCGTTCATGGAGCACGTCACCGGCGACGACGTGGCGATCAGTCCGTCCGGGCGGGTGATGGAGGTGCTCTCCGAGCACAACTGCCACGGCTGGCTCGAGGGTTACAACCTCACCGGCCGGCACGGACTGTTCGCCACGTACGAGGCGTTCGCCATGGTCAGCGCCTCCCAGACCGTCCAGCACAGCAAATGGCTGCAGGAGGCGGACCAGCTGTCCTGGCGAGCGCGCGTGCCCAGCTTCAACGTGCTGCTGACCTCGACCGCCTGGCGCAACGACCACAACGGCTTCTCCCACCAGGGCCCCGGCCTCCTCCAGGTGGTGCTCAACCAGCGTGGTGACGTCAGCCGGATCTACCTGCCGCCGGACGCGAACTGCCTGTTGTCGGTGGCCGACCACTGCCTGCGTTCCCGTTCGTACGTGAATCTGATCGTCATCGACAAGCAGCCGCAGTTGCAGTGGCTGAACATGGACGACGCGATCGAGCACTGCGCCCGTGGCGCCGGCGTGTGGGACTGGGCCGGCACGTGCAGCGACTGGACTGATCCCGACATCGTGCTGGCCTGCGCCGGCGACGTCGTGACGATGGAGACGGTGGCGGCGGCGCAGATCCTGCGCGAGCGGCTGCCGAAGTTCAACGTGCGCGTGGTCAACGTGGTCGACCTGATGACGCTGATCCGTCGCCGGGACCACCCGCACGGGATGAGCGAAACCTTGTTCACCGAGCTGTTCACCGACACGATCGACGTGGTCTTCGCTTTCCACGGATTCCCAGGGGCCATCCATCAGCTGGTGCACGGCCGGCCCGACGCCGACCGGTTCCGGGTGCGCGGCTTCATCGAGCAGGGCACGACCACCACCCCGTTCGACATGACGGTACGCAACAGGGTGTCGCGCTACCACCTGGTGATGGACGCCATCAACAACGCCAAGCGGCTGCCGCGCGGCGCCGAGGACCTGAAGAAGTGGTGTCAGGAGCAGCTGGTCCGTCACGAGCGATACGTGGTCGAGCACCTCGAGGACATGCCCGAGGTGCGGAACTGGGCATTGGAGGGACGGCGCCCGTGAGCGAGACAGCCGGTCCCACCGCTCTGCTCGGCTATGACGGCTCCCTGCCGGCCGGAGCCGCGATCGAGGTCGCGGCCCGGCTGTTCCCCGCGGCCCGGGCACGGATCGTTTACGTCTGGACACCCCCGTTCGCCAGCGAGGCGCTGCGGCGCCGGCTGTGGCGGGGGACCGCGGGGGTCGACGAGTTCGTCGCGGCGGTCGAGCACGAAGGCGAGTCCGAGGCCAGACGGCTGGCCACCATGGGCGTCGCGCTCGCCGCCCCCTACGGATGGCGGGCCGAGCCGGCGATCCGCCGCACCTACGGCGGCGAGGGGCTGCAACTCTGCGAGATCGCGGAGGAGTTCGGCGCGGAGGTCATCGTGGTCGGTTCGCGCGGCCTCACCGGCGCGCGGGCGGTGCTCGGCAGCGTGTCGGACATGGTCGTGCACGGCGCGGCCTGTCCCGTGCTCGTGGTGCCTCATCCCTTGCTGGAGGCTCAGCGCGCGGTCCTGGACACCGGGCCGGTGCTGCTCGGCTGGGACGGCTCGGCCGGCGCCGAGGCGGCCCGGCAGGGCGTGGCGCATCTGTTGCCGGGGCGCTCAGTCGTACCGGTGTACGCGGAGGACGGCGACGGGCCACCGGACGGCGAGGTCGCCGATCTGGTCCGGGTGCGCCCGGCCGGCGGCCATCTGGAGCACGGCCGGGCGGTGGCCGCCGCGCTGGCCGGGCAAGCGGGTGAGGCGCACGCCGCAGTGGTGGCCGTCGGCTCACGGGGCCGGTCGGCGGTGCGCGAGATCGTGCTCGGCAGCGTCGCCATGGCCACCCTGCACCACACCTACCGGCCCGTGCTCGTGGTGCCGCGGCACGGACCCGAGGGACCGGGCAGCCGGGACGTTCGGCCCTGACCCGGCGGCGGGCGCCGGCGAACCCTGAAGTCATGGCACAGACGACCACGCCGGCGGCGGAGATCGACGGCCGGCAACCACCGACCGAGCTCTTCCGCCATCTGCGGTCCACCCCGGCGGGCCTGCGGTCGCGGGAAGCGGCCCGCCGGCTGACGGTGTATGGGCCCAACGAGTTGTCCCGGCGGCACGGCCGCCGATGGCCCCGGCAGTTGCTGGCCCAGTTCACCCAGCCGCTCGCGGTGCTGCTGATGATCGCCGCCGCGCTCGCCTGGGCCGGACACGCGCCCGCCCTGGCGGCCGCGGTCATGGCCGTCATCCTGCTCAACGCCGCCTTCGCCTTCGTCCAGGAGCGGCAGGCGGAACGGGCGGTGGAGGCGCTCGCCGCCTACCTGCCGGATGCGGCGCGGGTCATGCGGGACGGCGTGCTGATCGAGGTGCCGGCCCGGGACCTGGTGCCCGGCGACGTGCTGGACGTCGCCGAAGGCGACCGGATCTGCGCCGACGCCCGCCTGGTGGACGGCTCGGTGGCGGTCGATCTGTCGGCGCTCAACGGTGAATCGGTGCCGGCCATCCGCACGGCCGACGACGAGCCGGCTCCGGGTCCCCTGCTGGAGGCCCGGGAGCTGGTGTTCAGCGGCACGTCCTGCACTGCCGGTCAAGCTCGGGCCGTGGTCACCCACACCGGGATGCACACTGAGATCGGCCGCATCGCGGCTCTGTCCCAGCGCGGCAAGCAGGACCCGAGCCCGCTGGAGCGGCAGGTGCGCCGGGCCACCTGGATCATCGCGGTGGTGGCGGTCGTGGCCGGCGCCGCCTTCCTGCCCATCGGCGTGCTCGCCGGTCTCGGTTGGGCGGCGGCGATCAGCTTCGCCATCGGGCTCATCGTCGCCAACGTGCCGGAGGGTCTGCTGCCCACCATCACCCTGGCGCTCGCCGCGGGGGTGCGCGAGCTCGCCCGGTCGGGCGCGGTCGTCAAACGACTGTCCGCTGTGGAAACACTCGGATCGACGACAGTGATCTGCACCGACAAGACCGGCACCTTGACGGAGAACCGCATGCGGGTCACCCGCCTCTGGGTGGCCGGCGAGGATCGGGAGGCGACGACAACGGCCACCGATCCGGCCGTACGGGAACTGATCACCGCGGCCGCGTTGTGCACCACCGCCCACCTGGCCGGCGACGGGACACCGGGTGACACCGGCGATCCCACCGAGCTGGCACTGCTCAGGCTGGCCGCGGACGCCGGAGCGCCGGTGCACGCGGCCGAGCGCGACGCCGCGCGGACGGCCCTGTATGCCTTCGACCCCCGTACCAAACGCATGTCCATCACCGCCGGCGGGCAACTGTTCTCCAAGGGCGCCCCCGAATCGGAGGTCCCGCTCTGTACCACGATCCTCGCCGCGGACGGCCGGGCCGAGGAACTGACCGGCGCCGTACGCTCGGAGGTCGTGCAGGCCGTCGACCGCTACGCCGCGAACGGGCTGCGCGTTCTCGCGATCGCCCGCCGCTCCGGCCTCCCAGCCGCCGACCGGGAGGCCGCGGAGAGCGGCCTGACCCTGCTCGGTCTCGTCGCCATGGCGGACCCGCCCCGCGCGGCCGTGCCCGCCGCCGTCGCCGCCGCGCACCGCGCCGGCATCACGGTGCACGTGATCACCGGCGACTACGGTCCCACCGCCGCCCAGATCGCCGCTCAGGCCGGCATCGGCCGCGCGGGCCGGCGCATCATCACCGGCGCCGAGCTCGAGCGGATGGGCGACGCCGAGCTCGACCGGCTGCTCGGCGACCACCAGGAAATCGTCTTCGCCCGTTCTTCGCCCGAGGGGAAGCTGCGCGTCTGCGAGGCCCTGCGCTCCGAGGGACACATCGTCGCCATGACCGGCGACGGGGTGAACGACGCCCCGGCCCTGCGGCGCGCCGACATCGGTGTGGCGATGGGCCGGGCCGGCACCGACGTCGCCCGGGAGGCCGCCACGATGGTCCTCACCGACGACAACTTCGCCACCATCGTGCGGGCGGTCGAGGCCGGCCGCCGGGTGTACGACAACGTGCGCAAGTTCGTGCTCTACATCTTCGCCCACGCCGTTCCCGAGGTCGTGCCGTTCCTCATCTTCGCGTTGTCCGGCGGCGCCGTGCCGCTGCCCCTGACCGTGCTGCAGATCCTCGCCATCGATCTGGGCACCGAGACGTTGCCCGCGCTGGCCCTGGGCCGCGAGCGCGCCGAGCCCGGCCTGATGGATCGGCCACCCCGCTCGCCGAGGTCCGGGGTGATCGATCGCCGTCTCCTGCTGCGCGCCTGGGGCCTGCTCGGGGTGACCTCGGCCGTCCTGGTCACGGCCGGCTTCTTCTGGGTCCTGTGGCGTGCGGGCTGGCAAGCCGGCACGAGCCTGCCCGCCACGGTGCGGGACGAGGCGGCCACGATGACCTTCGCCGGCATCGTCGCCTGCCAGATCGGCACGGCGATGGCCTCGCGAACCGATTACGCGCCGCTTCGGAGCATCGGCGTGTTCAGCAACCGTCTTCTCCTGGGCGGCATCGCCTTCGAGATCGTCTTCGCCGCCGCGCTCATCTACCTGCCGCCGCTGCAGCCGGTGTTCGGCACGGCCGCGCTGAGCGGGGCCGAACTCGCTTTCCTGGCGCCGTTTCCGGTGATCGTCTGGGGCGTGGACGAGATCTACCGTGCTCTCCTTCGCCGGCGGCTTGCCGGCGACCCGCCCGGGAAAGGTCCATCGGCCCTGCCATCGGCCGTCCGCAAGGCGTGAGATGGACGTAGGAGGTGGCTGCCATGACGCGAACGAACGAGGACGCCACCCGCTTCGGCGAGGCGATCAACCGCTACCTGGGCGCGGTCGGGTATCCGGATCCGTACGCCGTGAAGCCGGGCCCGGCGGCGGCCCGGGCCGCCGTTCCGCCGCCCGGCGGACTGGTGCTGGTCGGTGCCGACGAGAGCCCGTCCGCCTGCGTCGCCGTGGATCACGCGGCGGTCGAGGCCGAGCTGCACGGCTGGACCCTGCGCCTGCTGAACGTCCGGCGCGGGGAATCGGGCGAGGCCGGCCCGGCGTTACTCGACCGGCTCACCGCACGGGTACGGGCGGGATCGCCGTCCACCGTCGTGACCAGCCGGCTCGTGATCGGCCCGGACCCGGCGCGAGCGCTGCTGGCCGAGGCCGGCGAGGCCGCCCTGGTGGTGGTGGGACACCACCACGGTGCGACCGCGACGGTCTTCGGCCGCAGCGTCGCGGACCGGGTGGCCCGGCACCACAACGGCCCGGTCCTGCTCGTACGGATGCCGGCCGGGTCCGGCTGGGCCACCCGGCCGCTGGTGGTCGGGGTGGACAGTTCCGCGCCGGCGCGGGCCGCTCTGGAGTTCGCCTTCGCCGAGGCCGAGGTCCGGGGATGCGAGGTCGTCGTGCTGCACGTGGTCGGCGACGGCACCGATCTCGCCCGGCGCCTGGACACGCGGTCCCGCGTGCCGATCCGCCACAAGATCATCCAAGGTGACCCGGCCACCGCGCTCATCGAGGCGTCCGGCCAGGCCGCCGCCCTGGTCCTCGGACGGCCCGAGGGCGGCCGGCTTGCTCCCGGCACGGCCTTGAGCGCGGCCACCCACGTGCTGCGGCGCCGCGCACTGTGCCCGGTCTTCGTGGTCGGGTCCGGCGTGGGTTGACGGTGGCGGGCCATGGACGCGCTGATCGCCGGCATGGTGGCGATGCTGGCCGTACGGATCCTGGGTGCCGCTGTGCTGATCTTCGTCCGGCGGGCCCCGGCGGAGGCGGCTCCGCGTGCCGGCGCACCTGATCCGTGTCTGGCCCCCCTGCTCGGGTTGCCCCCAGCGAGTGGGCCGGACCCCGAGGCATCGCTTCTCCGGCAGCTGAACTCCGGCGAGATCACGCGGCGTCAGTACCGGAACGCCGTCGAAGAGCTGGCACGCCGCGACGCCGCCGTCCACCCGTTGCGGGGTCCGTCATGAGGTGGTCGACATGATCTTCGCAGATCGGGCAGCCGCGGGCCGGGTCCTGGCTCGCCGGTTGATCGCATCGAAGGGGTCCGGCGCGGTCGTCCTCGGCGTGCCCCGCGCCGGCGTGCCGGTGGCGTTCGAGGTCGCGGAGACCCTGGAGCTGCCGCTCGACGTCATCGTGATGTGCGGCCTGGCCGCGCCCGGCCGTCCCGGACTCACCCTGGGCGCTGTCGGTGAGGACGGCGCGTCCGTTGTCGATGAAGACGCCGTCCGGGCCGGCCGGGTCTCGGCGGACGAACTCGCCGAGGCCTGCCGTAAGGCCGGCGCCGAGGTCGTGCGCCGGGCCCGGACGCTTCGTGACGGTTGGGATCGGGCCATGCTGTCCGACCGCACGGCGATCGTCGTCGACGACGGAACCGTGACCGGGGCGACGGCCGGAGCGGCCTGCCGGATCGCTCGGAAGTTGGGCGCCCGCCGGGTCGTCCTGGCCGTCCCGGTCGGCTCCCGCGAGGCCGTGGCGGCGGTGGGGGGCGCGGCCGACGAGATCGTGTGCCTTGCCCGGCCCCACCCGTTCCTGGGGGTGGGACGCTATTACGGCGATGTCGCCCCCACGACGGATGTCGACGTCGTCAGGTTGCTGATCCGGGCCGGGCGGCGCTGCCGTGCCGTCGGCTCGGCCTCGCGGGCCGCACTAGCTTCCGGTCAATGAGCCGGGACACGCACCTCTCCGGTACGGCGCATCTTCTGCCAGTGCAGCCGCCGCCCGGCCACGGCCGTCAGCGCCGAGTGCAGCAGCACCAGGTACATCAACTGCCGGTAGAAGACCTGCTGCAGGGGCAGGGTCCACAGGGGGCGCCAGGACTCCTGGTCCAGCCGGAAGGCCACCGCGGCCGTGACGATCTGCACGGCGAGCATCGAGAGCCAACCGATCGCCGCCGCCGAGCTGTCCAGGAAGAACAGCCCGTACACCGCCATGATGTCGAACAGCGGCGCCAGCAGGGGCAGGAGCACGCTGAACGGAACGACGAGCAGCAGGGTCCGGCGCCCGAAGCGGCCGGAGCGGCCGTGCTCGACGACGGCCCGGCGATGCTTCCACAAAGCCTGCATCGTGCCGAAACTCCACCGGTACCGCTGCCGCCACAACTGCCGCAGGCCGGTCGGCGCCTCGGTCCAGGCCCGAGCCGAGTCCTCAAAGACCACGCGCCAGCCGGCCCGCTGAACGGCGATGGTCAGATCGGTGTCCTCGGCCAGGGTGTCGACCCGCAGACCGCCGGCGTCGATGAGGGCCTGCCGGCGGAAGGCGCCCAGCGCACCGGGAACGGTGCAGATGCAGCCGGCTGTGTCGTAGAGGCGCCGGTCGAGGTTGAAGCCGACGACATACTCGATGTGCTGCCAGGTGCCGAGCAGACCATGCCGGTTGCCCACCTTGACATTGCCCGAGACGGCGCCGACCGCCGGGTCGGCGAACGGCTGCAGGAGCCGGTGCACGGCGTCGGGCTCGACCACGGTGTCCGCGTCCACCATGACGATCAGATCGTGGCGGGCGAACGCGACGCCGGTGTTGAGCGCCGTCGCCTTGCCTCCCGACGGCTGCCGGATCACCCGGACGTTGCTCAGGCCCAGCTTTCTCACCACGTCCGCCGTCCCGTCCGTCGAGGCGTCGTCGACCACGACGACCTCGACGCCGCCGGGGTGGGCGGAAAGCGCCAGCGATCGCACCGCGGGGCCGATCGTCGCCGCCTCGTTGAACGCCGGAACGATGATCGAGACCGCTTCGGTGACCGGTGGGCCCCAGCCCGGGCCCGGCCGGCGCCGCCGGCGGGCGTGACGCACTGCCACGACGACCAGCGCGACGGTGCGGGCCACGACCAGAACGCCCGCGGCGAACAGCGACCACCAGAGCAGCCGGAGAGTCAGGTCGGCGATCCGCACCATCGAGACCATCGCCCATCCCCGGGACGCCGGAAAGAAGCCGGCCGGTGGGTTCGCCGCCCGGATTCGCCCGGCCAGGGCCTGGGAGACGGTGACGAACCGGTAGCCGCGCTGCTGCAACCGCGGGATGAGCAGGTCCAGCGCGGCGACCGTCTGCGACCGGTCGCCACCGGCGTCGTGCATCAGGACGATCGCTCCCGCACCGTTCGCCGGTGTCGCGTGCCGGACGATCGTCTCGACGCCCGGCCGGCGCCAGTCGTCGCTGTCCAGGTCGTTCAACACGGTCACGTAGCCCTGACGGGCGGTCTCCCGGAGGGTGGCGAGGTCGCCGTTGCCGACGGCGTCGGCCGTCGAGGAGTAGGGCGGCCGGTACAAGGTGGTCGAACGCCCGGTCCGGTAGGCGATCGTACTCTGGGTGGCGGAATGCTCCAGGTGGCGCAGCCACGCCGGCACGGCGGACACCAAAGGATGGGTGAACGTGTGCACGCCCACCTCGTTGCCCTCGGCGACCACCCGGCGGGACAACGCGGCGTTGCGCACGACCTGAGAGCCGATCATGAAGAACGTGGCGTGGGCGTCGTGCCGGCGCAGCACGTCGAGCACTTGCGGTGTCCAGCGCCGGTCCGGTCCGTCGTCGAAGGTGAGGACGATGGTGTGTGCCGGCGCCTGGTAGGAGACCGGCCGGGCGCCGGAGAGGTCGATGATCGGTCCGCCGGTGCGAACATCCGAGGGGACGGCCGAGGTCGACTGCTCGGCCTGTGCGGAACTGTCCGGCGCGAAGTCGTTGCGCAGGTACGCCTCCACCAGCAGCATGTTGGCGAGCAGTAGAAGCAGCGCGAGGGCGACCGCCGCCCTCAGCACGGAGCGGCGGCGGCGCAGCGCCGGGAGCCGGCCGGTCGTGACGTCGGGTTCGGTGGTCCGGACCCCGCGATAGACCGCCATCACGGCGCTCCACCACTGAGCTGGCTGAGCCAGAAGGCCAGCAGCACGGCGAGGACCAGCAGACCGGCGGCGTACGCCACATGTCGCAGCCGCCGGCGCCGGCCGCCGGTCGGGTCGGCGAAGACGGGGCGGGGCTCGTCGCCGAGACGCGTCACCTCGGTCGGGGCCTGCTCGATCGGAGCGACCCGGCCTTTCACCGGACCGGTGCGCACCCGCCCCGTGACCCGTCCGACCGCCCGGGGTGCCGCGGAAGGTTCGCGTCGTCGCTGGTTGGCCATAATTCGACGTTATGCGCCCTCGACGGGAACGCGCATGTTCCGAAAGTCCCGAAGGCGAGGCCTTTGTTACCAAGACCTCGCCTTCGCTGTTCCGTCGTCAGCCGAACTGCTGGATCACCGTGGATCCTCGGCCTTGATGACGGGGCCTTCGGCGTATCCCATCATGTCGTATCCAATCCCGCCGATCTTCGAGTCGAGGAATGTCGTGACGACAACCTTGTAGGTCCCGGACTGGCCGGGATCGCCGGGGTTCTCCTCGGACAGGGCGAAGGCCGGAACGGGAATCTTGGCCGTGTAGTGCTCATCGAGCGAGAACGGCGGCCCGCCGACGGGAACCTTCACCGATTCAAGGATCTTCTCGTCGCCGGGGCCCTGCGACTCGACGTAGGCCGTGACGACCCAGGAGTCGGTCTCGCGGGAGAGGGCGGTCAGCCAGAGCGGCACGAGGTTGCCGTAGACATGCCACTTGACCTCGATGTCGAACGGCTTGGTGCGGTCGATGACGAGGTTGCCGGTGCCGATCGCCGGCTGCTCGGTGATCACGACGGTGCCGATGAACTCGCCCTCGATGGACGGCGAGGCCGGGCCGGCCGGCGGGATGTTGGGATCGAAGCGGTCGGTCATAACAGGCTCCTCCCGGATGACGGGACGGTCGCGGAAATGCGCCGCCCTCAATGCCGATGCTTGTTCCGTCCTCGAAGCTCACCCAGAGACGGAGGTCCTTTCAGGATTGTCCGCAGCGGCAGATGGCGTCTGTCTCGGGGCGCCGGCGCAAAATCGGCTGGAGCGGGTTCGGATGCGCTGCGTCGCTGATTTCCCTTCGTCATCACCGACCGTCACGGACATAGACCTGCGTCATCGACAAAACGGATGGTGGGTCACACCCCGCGCCCTGGTGACGACGACATTCGGTGATCCGCCGATCCGCGTCTCGTGAGGACATGGGCCGAGGCGCGGGGGCCGAGGGGCACGGTGCCGGCCGGTTCTGCCCGGCCGGTCGGGACCTTCGGCTCTGCCTGACCCGGCGCCAGGGGCGAAACGCTGGAGACACACCACGTCGAAAGCTGGAGGATCACCATGACCTACCGCATCGCCATCAACGGATTCGGCCGGATCGGCCGCAACTACCTGCGGCTGCTGGCGAACCGGGCGCCCGAGCTGGAGGTGGTGGCGGTCAACGACCTGTTCGACACCGCCACCCTCGCCCATCTGCTGGAGTACGACTCGACGTTCGGCCGGATGACGGCCGAGGTCGGCCACGCCGCCGACGCCCTGATCGTCGACGGACGGCGTATCCCGGCGTTCGCCCGCCGCACGCCGGACGAGCTGCCCTGGGCGGAGCTCGGTGTCGACCTGGTCATCGAGTCCACCGGCAAGCTGCGCACCCGCGACGACGCGGCGCTACACCTCAAGGCCGGCGCCGGCCGCGTGCTGATCTCCGCACCCGGCAAGGGCGTCGACGCCACGCTGGTGCCCGGAGTCAACGCGGAGACGTACGACCCGGTGAAGCACCAGATCGTCTCTGCCGCCTCGTGCACGACCAACTGTGTCGCGCCGTTGCTCAAGGTGATCCACGAAGCTTTCGGCATCGAGCAGGGCTACCTGACCACGGTGCACGCGTACACCAACGACCAGAACGTGCTCGACGCGCCGCACAAGGACGCCCGCCGGTCCCGGGCCGCCGCCGTCAACATCATCCCGACCAGCACGGGCGCGGCCAAGGCGGTCGGCCTGGTGCTGCCGGAGCTGGCCGGCCGTCTCGACGGGGTCGCGCTGCGGGTGCCGGTGATCGACGGCTCGATCAGCGATCTGACCCTGCGGCTGGCCGGCGAGGCCACCGCCGAGCGGATCAACGAGGCCGTCGCTGCCGCCGCGGGCTCGCAGATGCGGGGCATCATCCGCTACACCGACTCGCCGCTGGTCTCGACCGACATCATCGGCGACCCGGCGTCCTGCGTCTTCGACGCCCGGCTCACCCAGGCCCAGGACCGCCTGGTCAAGGTGTTCGGGTGGTACGACAACGAGTGGGGCTACACCAGCCGTCTGGTCGACCTGACGGCGCAGATGGCCGCGAGGTGACGACATGCGGGTCAAAGACATCATGAGCAGTCCGGTGCACACCGTGGTGCAGACCGCCTCGGTGGAGAGCGCGGCCGAGCTGATGAGCGCGCGGTCGGTGACAGCACTGCCGGTGGTCGACACGACGGGCGTCCTGGTCGGCATGGTCAGCGAGAGCGATCTGCTGTGGCACCGGGTGCCGCGGGATCCGACCGCTCATCTGCGGCCCCTGCCGGACCTCGACCCGGAGAACCGGCCGGGAATGGTCGTGGAGGTCATGTCCTCCTATCCGCTGACCGTCCGGCCCGACATGGACGTGGCCGACGTCGCGGAGGCGATGCTGGACAACGACGTGCGCAGCCTGCCGGTTCTCGAGGACGGGGCGCTGGTCGGCATCGTGAGCCGCCGGGACATCCTGCGGGCCATGGTGCGCAGCGACGAGGCGCTCGCCGGTGAGGTGCAGCACCGTCTCGACGAGTATGCCGACGGCGGCCGGCGCTGGACGGCGACGGTGCACGGCGGCGTCGTCCGGGTGCACGGGACGTTCGGCGACGAGACCGAACGCGCGGTCGTCACCGTGCTGGCCCGCACCGTCCCTGGTGTGGCAGGCGTGGAGACCGGCGTGATCGAAGAGTGACACGGCAGAGAGAACGGGACCGGCGGCGCTGCCGGTCCCGTTCACGTCTGTGCTACCGGACGATCGCGACCGGGCAGCCGGCGTGGTGGGCCAGATGACGGCCGACGGAGCCCAGCAGCAGACCGGCGAAACCGCCGTGCCCCCGGCTGCCCACGACGACGAGCTGAGCGTTCGCCGACCACTCGGTCAGCAGCCGCCGTGCCGGTCCGCGGTGGACCTGCGGCCGGATCTTCAGGTCGGGGTGTTTCCCGGCGATCCCGGCCAGCGCCTCCGCGAGCACCCGCTTCTGCTCGTCCTCGCCCGACCAGTTCGCGGAGGACATCGGCAGCTCGCCGTTGAGCTCGGTCCCGTCGGCGTCGTTCCAGGCGTGCAGCGCCACCAGCTCCGCGCCCCGGCGGGCGGCCTCGTCGGCGGCGAACAGCAGCGCGTTCTGCGAGGCGGCCGAGCCGTCGACACCGGCCACCACGGCACCATCGGGGCGGATCTGGCCGCGCACGATCAGCACCGGGCAGGAGCTGTGGGCCGCCGTCTGGGCGGCCACCGATCCGATGACGAACTCGGCCGCCGCGCTCACGCCGTGGTCGCCGAGAACGAGAAGATCGGCGTGCCGGCTCTCGTCCACCAGGACGGCCGCGGCGCCGCCCGGCACGACCGCCGCGGTGACGCTCAGCCGCGCCGCGTGACGGCGGGCCAGATCGGCCGCCTCGGCCACGAGACGCTCGGCCTGCGCCCGGTAGGCCGGGTAGGCGGGCGGGGCGATCGACGGCGACATGGTCACGCCCGCCGGCACGTAGACGAGGGCGTGCACGATCCGGAGCGGCCGCTTGCGACTCAGCGCCGCCGCCGCGGCGGCCTCGACCGCGGTCAGGCTGCGCGCGGACCCGTCGACTCCGACCACGACCGGTGCTCCTGCGGTGTTCATGACTTCATCGTCGCGCCCGGCACGGGCGGTGGACAGGGCCGGGCGGATCGGCCCGTACTGTCCTTCGGCCCTGGCCGGTGGTCACCAGCCGCGATGGGGTGGAGGTGCCCGCACGCCGTGGAAGGGGGAGCCATGAGGGAGATGCTCACTGAATGTGTCCGTACGGCGACGAGCGCGCCCTCGCTGCACAACAGCCAGCCGTGGCTGTTCCGGATCAGCCGCGACACCGTCGAGGTCTACGCCGATCCGCGTCGCCGGCTGCCTGTTCTCGATCCCGTCGGCCGCGAACAGCTGATCAGCGTCGGCGCCGCCGTTTTCACGTTACGTCTGGCGATCGCTGCGGCCGGGTACCGCTGCGCCGAGGAGATCTTCCCCGAGACGGCTGAGCTGGACCTGGTGGCCCGGGTCAGGCTCGGCCGCCCCGCGCCGGCCAGCCGTGCGGCCGAGGCGCTGGCCGCTGCCGTCCCGCACCGGCACACCAATCGGTGGCCGTTCTCGCAGACGGCCGTCCCGGCAGCCGTGCTCGAGCACCTGCGCGACGCGGCCCGCCGCGAGGGCGCGGTGCTCACGATGGTCGCCCTGCCCGCCCGGGACGCGGTGCTCGGCCTGGCCCGGGCCGCCGAGCAGTGGCTGCGGGAGCGGCCGGGACACCGCGAGGAGCTCGCGCGCTGGACCGGCCGGGGCGCCCGCCACGACGGGGTGCCGTGGTGGGCGGTCGGTCCGTGGGACTCCCTCGAGGCGGTGCCGATCCGTGACTTCGCCGAGCTGTCCGAGCTGCCCCGGCCCAGCGAGCCGTTCGAGCCCTATCCGGCGATCCTGGTGCTGGCCACCGAGGGCGACGAGCGCGCCGACCAGGTCCGGGCCGGCGAGGCTCTGCAGCGGGTGCTGCTCACCGCGACCTGGCAGGACCTGGCCACCACGCCGATCAGCCAGCTCGTCGAGGTGCCGGAGGTGCGCCGGGCGCTGACCGACCCGGCCGGCGGCCTGTCGGCGCAGATGGTGCTGCGGGTGGGCTACGGCCGGGTGGCCGGGCGGACGCCCCGGCGCCCGCTCGGCGAGGTGTTGCTGGGGCGCCGGGACGGATGACGGTCAGGACTCGGCGTCGTGCACGATCGCGATCGAGCAGGGGGAGTGCCGCAGCAGGTGCTGGCTCACCGAGCCGAGCAGGGTGCCGCGCACGGCGCCGCGCCCGCGGGTGCCGACGACGAGCAGCTGGGCGTTGAGCCCGGCCCGCTGCAGGACGGAGGCCGGGTGCTCGACCACGGCGTCGGCGTGGATCTCCAGGCCGGGGTGCTTGTCGCGCCACGCGGCGACCAGCTCGTCGAACGGCTGCCGCTCGGCCGGGGTGACCTCGCGGGTGACCATCGCGGTGCTCTCCCAGAGCCCGGTGACCGGCTTCCAGGCCCGCACGAGGTGCAGGGCGACGCCGCGGGCGAGGGCCTGGTCGGCCGCGAACGCCAGAGCCGCCTGCGCGGCCGGGGAGTCGTCCACGCCGACGACGACCGGCGCCGTCGCGGCGGCGTCACCACGGACCAGCACCACCGGGCAGCGGGCGTGGGCGCTGACCGCGGCGCTGAGCGAGCCGAGCAGGCCCAGCACGGCGCTGTGCCCGCGGCAGCCCAGGACTATCAGGCTGGCCTCGGCCGACCGGTCGATCAGGGTCAGGGCGGCGCTCGCGTGGACGATCGAGATCGCGGTGCGGACCTGGGGATGGGTCTTGCGCGCCGTCACCACCGCCTCGTGCAGCGCTCCCTTGATGGCACGGTCGGTCTCGCCGTCCGGCCAGACCGCGGGCGCCGGCACGGTCGAGGTCGCAGGCATCCACGTCGGCCATTCGTAGGCATAGAAGAACTCGACGAGGGCGCCGGTGCGCGCGGCCTCGTCCAGCCCCCACCTCGCGGCGTCGCGGGACCCGGCCGACCGGTCGTAGCCGATGATGATTTTGCGGGTGGACATGGTGGCTCCCTTCAGGCGGGCCCGGCCGCGCTCAGCCGGCGCAGCAGAGCATCCGGCTCGGCGCCCACCGGCGCCAGCCGTAGCTTCGCGTCCACGGCGGTCACACCGCCGGGACCGATCAGGATCGGGTTGAGGTCGAGCTCGGCGACCTCCGGGAAGTCGTCGGCCAGCCGGCCGAGACGCAGCAGCAGGTCCTCCAGCGCGCCGGTGTCGGCCGCGGGCGCGCCGCGGTAGCCGGTGAGCAGGGGGGCGCAGCGCAGCTCGCGCCACATCCGCCCGGCGTCGAGGTCGGTCATCGGCAGCAGGCGCAGGCTCCGGTCGCTGAGCAGGTCGGTGTGCACCCCGCCGGCGCCGAGCAGCACCACGGAGCCGAACCGGGCGTCGTGCGCGATGCCGGCCACCAGCTCGGTCTCCTCGTGGACCTGCGGCTGCACGAGCGCGCCGAAGCCGGGCCGGCCCGCGCCGGCGACGGCGGCGAACGCGTCGCGCACCGCCGCCGGCCCGGTGAGGCCGAGGCGTACGCCGCCGGTGTCGCTCTTGTGCACCAGCTCCGGGTCGGCCGACTTGAGCACCACCGGGTATCCGGTCCGCTGGGCGGCCGTTACCGCGGCCTCGGCGGTGCCGGCATGGGTGGTGGCGACGAGCTTGATGCCGTACGCGCCGAGGATCGCGCTCGTCCGTTCGTACGGCTGCCAGCCGCCGCCGTCCGCGAGCGCACAATCGATCGCGTGCCGGGCCGGCGCGGCCGAGACGCCCCGGAGCTCGGGCCGTCGCCCCAGGGGACGGCGCCGCCATCCGGCGTACGCGGCGGCGTGTGCGAGTGCCCGCACGGCCCGCTCGGGGAGGTCGTAGACCGGAACCGCCCGGTCACCGAGCCGGGTGGTGGCGCCGTCACCGCCGACCAGCACCGCGGCCGCGGCCAGGCCGGGCCGGTCGTCGAAGACCTTGGCCAGCGCGGCGAACAGGTCGCCGGGGGCGTTGGACTCGGTGGCCACGGCGATCACCAGCAGCATGTCCACCTCGCCGCTGTCGGCGATCGCCGCGGCGGCAGCGGTGAACGCCTCGGCCGATGCGGCGGCGCCCAGGTCGACCGGGTTGTCCCGGCCGCCGGCGCTCCGGCGGACGGCGGGGCCGATCGCGGGCACGGTCAGGCCGTGCCCTTCCGCAGCGTCGGCGGCGAGCACGTTGAGCCCGCCCGCGTTGCTCACCACGGCGAGCCGATGTCCGGTGGGCAGGGGCTGCCCGGTGAGCATGCGGGCCGCGTCGATCAGGTCGCCGAGACCGTCCGGGCGGACGACGCCGGCCTGCGCGAAGAGCGCGTCCACGGTGGCCGCCGGGGCGGCCGCGGCCGCGGTGTGCGAGGCGCCGGCACGCCGTCCGGCGTCGGTGCGGCCGCTCTTGAGGGCCAGGACCGGCTTGCGGCGGGCGAGGGCCCGTACGGTGCGGGCGAATTTGCGGGGGTTGCCGAAAGACTCCAGGTAGAGGGCGACCGCCTCGGTCGCCGGGTCGTCGTACCAGTACGCGATGAGGTCGTTGCCGCTGACGTCGGCCTTGTTGCCGAGCGACACGAACGTCGAGATCCCGAGCGTGGCCAGCAGCGCGATGCCGACCGCCCCGGACTGCGCGGCCACGCCGAGCCCGCCGGGGAGTGGGCTCCCGGGCGCGAAGGTCGCGTCGAGCCGTACCCGGGGATCGGTGTTGATCACCCCGAGGCAGTTCGGCCCGACCAGCCGGATGCCGTTCGCCCGGGCCAACCGGACGAGTTCCCGCTGGCGTTCCCGGCCCTCCGGCCCGGCCTCCCCGAAGCCCGCGCTGAGCACGACGGCCGCACGGACCCCGATCGTCGCCCCGTCGGCGATCACCTCGGCGACCTGGTCGGCCGGGACCGCGACCACCAGCAGATCGACGGCGGGCGGGAGGTCGCGAACCGAGCGGTAGGCCGTGCCGCCGTGGCGGTTCACCGCGTACAGCGCCCCCGTGAACCCGTACTCGCGCAGTTTTCTCAGGGTCTCGTGGCCGACGCTGCCGGGCCGGCGGCCGGCCCCGACGACCGCCACCGCGGCGGGGCAGAGCAAGGCTCGCAGCGACGCCCGTTCGGCGGCCCTGTCGCGCACGTCCACCGCGTTCTCGGTCGCCTCATCGCCCGTGGTGTCCAGCCCGACGTCCACGATGCCGTCGCCGAACCGGGACCAGGCGTGCGCGCTGAGGTCGCGGGCGACGCGCAGCATGGCGAAGTTGCCGGGCAGGACCTCGCCCACCAGCTCGGCGATGCCACGCCGTCGGGCCCGTACGGCCAGGTGTTCGAGCAGCAGGGTGCCGATGCCGCGGCCGCGATGCGGGTCCGCGACGAAGACCGAGAACTCGGCCCGGTGTGTGATGTCGTCGGTGCGCTCGCAGGACGCGACCCCGATGACGTGCTCGCCCTCGGTCGCGAGCATGGCCAGGTGGCGGTCGTTCTCCGGGCGGACCAGCCGGTCCACCTCAGCCGCGAGGGTGCCCGGCCCCGGCATCGCGAAGAAGCGCAACCGCAGGCTCTCCGGCGACGCGCCGGTGTAGAGGGCAGTGAGCGCCGGCCGGTCCTCGGGTGACACGGGCCGGATCGTGATGATCCCGCCGTCGGCGGCGAGGGCGTCGGCGGCGCCGAGGTCGATGTCGGCCGGCATGGCTCACGCCTCCGGGCGTACGACTAGCACGGGGCACTCGGCGTGGTGCAGCAGCGGCAGCCCGGCCGAGCCGAGCAACGCGCCGCCGATCGCGCCGTGGCCGTGGCTGCCGATCACGGCGAGCTGGGCGCCCGCGGAGGCGGCGACGAGCGCGGCCGCGGCGCTCTGATGCGTGAGCACGACCTCGACCTTCACCTGGGGGTACTTCTCGATCCAGGGTGCGAGCTGCTCGTGCAGCCGGGCCCGCTCGTCGGAGTCCTGCGCGGGCGTCTCCACCTCGGACGGGCGGACGTCGGCCAGCCAGAGCGGAATCACCGGCAGATAGGACCGGACGACCGTCAGAACGGCGTCCCGTGCGGCCGCGGCCGCGAAAGCAGTCTCCAGCACGCGGTCGGAACCGGGCGAGTCATCGGCTCCCACCACGACCGGGCCCTCCGGCGTGACCTGGCCGCGGACGACCACGACGGGGCAGGCGGCGCGGGTGGCCATGCGCTGGCTGACCGAGCCGAGCAGCAGCCCGGCGAAGCCACCCCGGCCGCGGCTGCCCACCACCAGGAGGTCCGCGTCGCGGGACGCTTCGGCCAGCCGGGGCGAGGCATGCCCGATCAACGTGTCCGTCTCGATCTCGACGTCCGGCGCCAGCGCGCGGGCGCGGTCCCGGGCCGCCGACACGACACTGTCGGCCAGCAGGCGGGCGACGTCGATGTACTCGTTGCCGATGTCCAGGCGTGACTCGTTCCAGTCCCAGTCGAAGGCGTGCACGATGCGCAGCGGCATCCGGCGCCGCCGTGCCTCGTCGGCCGCCCATTCGACGGCGGCGCTGCCACAGGTGGTGCCGTCGGTGCCCACGACGATGATCGGCTTCCTCATGGCTGTTCTCCCTTCGATCTCCTTCGATCGTCGGGTGCGCCGGTGCGGACGGTCAGAGCGTGAGGTCCCGTACGGACGGGCTGGAAGTCCCGAGCGGCCACGGCCGGGACGAACGGCCCCGGCACAGGTGCCCACCGGCCGTGACCCCAGCCACGCCGGCCCGCCTAGCCTGCGACTATGCACACCGACGTGTCGAAACCTCGCATCCGGCCGGTGATGGTGGGAGTGAACGGCTCGCGCTCGGGCCCGGCCCTGGTGGATCTCGCGGCGGCAGAGGCCGCCCGGTACAGTGCTCCGCTGCTCATCGTGCATGTCTGGCCGGGCCGCTACACCGGCGCTTATCGCGGCCGCGGCGCGGTCGCGTCGCGGGCCGACGCGCAACGGTTGCTGGACCTGCTGACCAGCCGGGCCCGGCTGGCCGCGCCGCGGCTGCGCGTCCGGGCGGAACTGCTCGACGGCAACGCGGCGAACCTGCTGACCGAGACCTCGGCCCGGGCCCAGCTGCTCGTGGTCGGTCACCGCGACGAGGCCTACGGGCGCCCGGCGTGGGGCTCGACCACCGCCTACCTGTCGTTCCACAGCGCTTGCCCGACGCTGGTGTACAGCGGTTCGGTTCCGGCTGACGGGCCGGTCGTGGTGACCACCTCGGCCCGGCCCGAAGGCGACGGCACTCTCGGCTACGCCTTCGAACGCGCGTCCCTGGTGGGCGCCCCCCTGGTCGCGGTGCACATGTGGACGCGGCCCGGTGCCGAGGACGGTCCGCCGGTCGCCGTGCCGAAGGGCGCCTACGCCGAGGAGCGTGCGGCCGCCGAGCAATCGCTGTCCGCGGCGCTGGGCAAATGGGTCGCGCGGTTCCCCGATGTGACGGTGGAACAGCTGATCGTCAACGACTTCGACATCGCGTTCACCGTCGAGCGGGCCCTGCGGCGCGGTCGCCTGCTGGTGGCCGGGATCGGCCGCGGCGGCAGCTTCGCCGAGCTGCTGTGCAGCGCCCGCCAGTCCCATGCCGGCCTGCGGGCGAACAGCCCGATCGTCCTCGTGCCGCCCGGCTGGTCCGGGCGGGACGAGGACACGTCCGTCGCGAGCGCCCGCGTGGCACGCTCGTGACGGGTCGCTGTCGGCCTCCTGGCCCACTACCGGCGGAAGTGGCTGCGGGGCGATGTTCTGGCCGGACTGACCGTGGCCGCCTAACTGGTGCCCCAGGTGCTGGCGTATGCGAGCGTGGCCGGCCTGCCGCCGGTGACCGGGCTGTGGGCGACCGCTCCCGCGCTGCTCGCCTATGCGCTGCTGGGCACGTCGCGGCTGCTGTCGGCCGGGCCGGAGTCGACCACGGCCCTGATGACGGCGGCGGTGGTGGGCCCGATGGCACCCGGCGATCCCGGGCGGTATGCCGGGCTGGCAGCCGCCTTGGCCGTCACGTTCGGCCTGCTGTGCCTGCTGAGCCGCCTGTTGCGGCTCGGATTCGTGGCCGACCTGCTGTCCCGGCCGATCCTGGTCGGCTATCTGGCCGGTATCGCGGCGATCATGGTGGTGAGCCAGCCCAACAAGATCACCGGCGTGCCGGTCGACGGCGGCACGTTGTTCGGTGAGGTGGCGTCGTTCGTCTCCGGCCTGCCGTGGTGGTCAGGATCTTCGGACTCGAGGGCCAGGGGATCCGAGTCGTCGGGGCGGTGCCGGTCGGCGTCCCGTCGCCTTCCCTGCCCGACCTGGCCAGTTTGCCGTCGCTCGTCCTGCCGCCGGCCGGTCTTGTCCTGGTCGGCTACAGCGACAACCCGCAGGCGCGCACGGTGCCCGGTCTGGTCGTCTACCGCTACGACTCGCCGCTGTTCTTCGCCAACGCCGACAACTTCCGGCGGCGAGCGCTGGCCGCGGTGACCGCCCACGAGGGTCCGGTGGCCTGGTTCGTGCTGAACGCGGAGGCGAACGTGGAGGTCGACATCACGGCGCTCGACGCGGTGGAGCGGCTGCGGCACGATCTGGTGGAACGGGGGATCGTCTTCGCGCTGGCCCGCGTCAAGCAGGACCTGCTCGTCGATCTCGAGTCGTACGGCCTGGCCGACGCGGTCGGCGCCGACCGGATCTTCCCCACGTTGCCGACCGCCGTCGCCGCCTACGAGAAGTGGCGCACCGGGTCGGGCCGCGCCTGAGAGCGGTCGGCGTGCACCACCAGCACCGGGCACCCGGGCCGGCGCAGCAGGACACGCTCGATCGACCCGCTCAGCAGCGCCGGCCACGGGCCGCGGCGCCGGCCGCCGATGACGATCATCTCGGCGCCCTGGCTCTCGCTCAGCAGCACGTCGCGGGCGGGCCCGGCCGCGATCCTGGTCGTGACGGTCAGGCCGGGAGCGTAGTCACCGGCTCGGGCCGCGGCCGCCGCCACCAGCGCCTCCGCCCGCGCGTGACCGGCCCGGCCGGACGGCGGCCCGGCGAGCGCGTGCACGAGATGCAACCGACGGTGGCGCCGGGCCGCCTCGACAGCGGCGATCTCCACCGCGGCCAGGCTCGGCGCCGATCCGTCGACCCCCGCCACGACGGGCGCCCCGGCCCGTGCTATCACGGCTGTGCGCCTTCTTCTTCAGTGTCGTGCTCGATCCGCGCCTCGGCGCCCGGGAAGATCAAAGTGGTTCGCCCGTCGTCGAGCCAGCGCACCTCGTACGGTGGTCCGCCGTCGGCGTGACCGACTGCGGTGATCACCCCGATCCGTCGGCTGTCGCCGAGATGAGTGCCTTCCAGGACGATCCGGTCACCGATCCGCGCGATCATGAGAGGTCCTCCTCCGAGAGTCGGAACCCACCGGGTGCGGTGGCGACGTGCGGTCGATGCCGTTCTCCACGGTGGGTCTTGCGGCGCGACGGCCGTCTGACTGGTCTCGCCGCCGTCGCCTCCGGCATCCGGTGGGTTCCTCTCCAGCCTCCCTGCCGGCGGCGGCGCCCGGCAGGGCCGTTGGTCCTGTCCCGGGGACCAACGGCACTGTCCACCGGCGTGTCCCCGGGCCTAGACAGGAGGTAACGAAGCTGGAGGTGACGCCATGATCCACACTCGGACGTGGACGGTGGAGATCAACATCACCGAGGACGACATGCACCGCCGGACCACCGCCGCTGCGGTCCTGCACTCGGACGCGCGCACGCCGGTGCGGGGCGAGGGGGAGGCCCGGCGCCGGCCGGCCGACACCGAGGTGCCGGAGATCGGCGACGAGCTGGCGACCGCGCGGGCGCTGGCCGATCTGGCCTACAAGCTGCTCGACGTGACCGCGGCTGACATCGAGCAGTTCACGCACCGGCCCGTCCACCTGGCGGGTTGACCGATGGGAGCTGCGCCGGATCGGCGGTGGCGCTACAACTACGGCGCCACCGCCGAGGAGGTGACCAGGCCGCTGCCGGGTGACGACCTGCTGCCCGGCCCGGACGTGCTGTCGACGCGGGCCGTCACCATCGAGGCCCCGCCGTCGTCGGTGTGGCCGTGGCTCGTGCGCCTCGGCGGCGACTCGCTGTCGATCGCTCCGTGGCCGGCCCACATGCGGATCGAGAGCTGTCAGCCGGAGCACGACCTCGTCCTGAGCTCACCCGACGGCACCTGGGTCTGGACGCTGTCGCTGTCCGTCGTCTGGCTGATGACCAGGCTGATCAGCCGGAACCGCATCGTCCTGGCCGGGCAGCGCACGGCCCGTCTGGTCACCGAGCCGGAGCGGCTCGTCGCGGAAAGGCGACTGCTGCGCGACATCAAGCACCGCGCCGAGGCCATCGCGCCGACGGCCGCGTGCCCGTACCCCCTTCCCCGCCGTTGATGCGTCCAGCGGCCCGTCTGGTGATCAGGTTTCCACGGCGGCGCGGGCGCGGCTGAGCGACTGGTCCGGGCTCTCGTCGGTGGCGATCAGGGTGGCCTCGGGCCAGGGGCCGAAGGCCGCGCTCATGGCCTTGGCGATGACCGTGTCGGCGTCCGAGGCGTCGCCGTGGCGCCGGGCGAGCCGACCGGAGACGGTCGCCGCGCCGGCGGTGCAGCGGATCTCGTGCAGGGCGCTGCTGGTGGCGCGGGCCAGCTCGCGGGCCGCCGCCCGGCGTCGCGGGGCGTACCAGGAGGCGTCCAGAACGACGGTCTCGCCGCGCTCCAGCAGCCGGCGGGCCCGATCGAGCAGCTCGTGATAGGCGCGGTCGGTCCATTCGGTGGTGTAGATGCCCTCACGCCAGCCGGCCGCCGCGCTCCGCTCCGGGGCCAGGCCGGCAATCTCCTTGCGGATCCGGTCGCTGGAGAGCACGGTCGCGCCCAGCCGGTCGGCCAGCTTCCCGGCCAGGGTGGTCTTTCCCGTGCCGGGAGCGCCGCCGACGAGCACGAGCCGGACCTCGCCGGCCCGCAGGTGCTGCCGGGCCAGCCCGGTGTAGTCGGCGACGTCCGCGGCGGCGGACGGATCGCCCTGGGCGTGCCGGAGACACGCCACCTTCGTGCGTACGTACGCGCGGTACGCGATGTAGTGGTGCCGCAGCGACGCCGGGGCCGGATCCCCGCTGAACTCGGCGTACCAGTCGAGGAAGGAGCCGGCGAGCAGGCCCGCGCCGAGATGTTCGATGTCCATGGCGAGGAAGGCCGCGTCATCGAGCCCGTCCAGCCGGCGCAGCCGGTCGTCGAACTCGAGACAGTCCAGGGGGCGGGGCCCGTCGGGCAGACAGAACACGTCGTCGGCGATCAGGTCGCCGTGGCCGTCGACGACGCGCCCGTGGGCGACCCGATCGGTGAACAACGGTTGCCGCCCAGCCAGGAAGGCATGCACCCGGTCCTCCACCTCCGCCGCGGCGGCGGCGTCGAGAACGCCGCCCGCGAAGGTCTTCAGCTGCGCGAAGGTGGCGCTCCAGCGGGCGAGCAGCGCGTCGCGGCTGCCCTCGGCGGAGACGTCCGGCCCGCGCAGCGCGTGCGCGTGGAACGAGGCCAGCATGTGGGCCACCCGGCGCAGATCGTCGCCGACCGGCGCGCCGGCGCGAATCAGCGCCGACAACCGGCGGTCCGCCGGCATCCTGCGCATCACCACGAGGTGGTCGCAGAGCTCACCGTCCGGGCCGTGCACGTCCGCCACTCCCAGATAGACGTCGGGCGCCATCCTCCGGTTGAGCTCGACCTCCCGATGGCAGACGACCTCCCGGTCCGGCCGCCGGCGGAAGTCGAGGAAGCCGAGGTCGACGGCCTTCTTGAGCTTGTAGACACGGTCACCGAGGAAGAAGAGCACGGCGGCGTGCGTCTCCAGCAGGGCCGATCGGTTCGTCGAGGTCATGGCCGTGCCTCACCTTCAGCCAGTCGAGAAGATCTCCGAGTTCGGCAGGCGGGGCGTGCCCGGACCGGCCGGGTGCGCCGACGCGGCCGCCAGCCGTACCACCAGATGGGGGTAGGCGGACCAGTTGAGCAGTTGCCGGATGCGGTTGCGGCCGCCGGCCACCTCGGTGACGACGCTGAGCGGCAGCACGGCGACACCGAGGTGGGTCGCGGTGAGCCAGCCTGCCGACAGCGCCTCCCCGGAGATCAGCCAGTCCGGCCTCAGGTCGTGCGTGCTGTGCAGAACGGCGAAGGTGGCCGCCGGGCCGCGCGACTCGTCCAGCAGCACCGATCCGGCCCGCCGGAGCGCCCGGGCCGGGGCGGTCAGCACCTGCGGATCGTCGGGCAGCGCGGAGGAGGGCACGCCGGTGTGCGAGGGCCGGTCGCCGCCGACCCAGCCGGCGATCTCGACCTGCCATTCGGGGTCGGCCGCCTCGACCTCCTGGGCCAGCTCGGCGGCCTGGGCGACGGCGAACATCTCGTTCAGCCGCAGCACCATCAGGCCGGCGCCGTGTCGGCGTACCGCCTGTTGCACGGTGTGGACCTGGTGCGTGTCGAGCGGCGGGCCCGGCTCGTTGCGCCGGTCCGTGTGCCGGCGCGGCTCGGCCCGGACCAGCCGGGCCGCGTCCCGGTCGGGGGCGATCCGGTCGCCGAGGCCGACCCGCGCCAGCAGGTACGGATCGTCGGCCACCGGCACGCGCGTCACCTCGGCCGCCCAGCCCTGGGCGGCCAGGGCGATCAGCGCGTGGTGCAGCGCCGCCCCGCAGCTGAGCACCGCCAGCCGGGACGTGGGGTCGGTGACGCGAAGCAGCCGCCGCGGCTCCAGGCTCAGCTCGAGCACATCGTGGCGTAGCGTCCAGTGCCACGGCTGGCTGTTGTGCAGCGACGGGGCCCGGCCGGCGAAGATCACGGCCTGGGCCAGCGGGTCCGCTGAATCGAGAGTCATCGTGGCCTCCCTGGCACGTTGCGGTCCCCTTCGAGCCTGTCCGCCCGCGGCCACCGGCGGCAGAGCCGACCGGCCTGTCGGCCGGGCCGTCGGGCACTGTCACCCCGGGCCGGCCTCGGCGACCGGGGGCGGACCGGCCCGAGGAGGCGGGACTTCGTTCCCTGCCCGACGCCGGCCGGCCGGCCGAGCATGATGGGCGGAGGTGAGATTCATGTGGATCATGTTGGTCATCCTGGGATGCATCGTCGCGGTCTGTGTTCTTCCTGCCGTCTACTCGTGGTACGACGACTTGGCCGCGGCCAAGCGCGGCAAGACCGCCGCGGGCGACGCGACGACGGCCGGTTCCCCGCTGCCTCGCCCGGAGAGCCTCGAGGGCGTCCTGGTGGCGCAGCTGGCCGAGGGTGAGATCACGAGAGGGCAGTACATCCGGGCCATGGCCAAGCTCGCGGCCCGCGACGACGAGCGCCACCCGCTCGCGGTTCCGCCCGAGCAGGGCGCTGCGGGTGTGTGAGGAGGACGGCATGTACGGCTGGCAAGTGACCGAACCCGGCCCGGATGTGCGACGGGCCCTGCGGCGCACACCCATGAACGTTCCCCGGCCCGGGCCCGACGAGCTGCTGGTGGCCGTGGACGCCTGCGGGGTCTGCCGCACCGACCTGCATGTGGTCTCGGGCGAGCTGCCACCGCACCGGGCCGGTGTGGTGCCGGGCCACGAGGTGGTCGGGCACGTGCTCGAGGGGGCCGGCGGGTTCCGGCCCGGCGACCGGGTCGGGGTCGCCTGGCTGCGCGAGACGTGTGGGCAGTGCCGCTTCTGCCTGCGCGGCGCCGAGAACCTGTGCCCGTCGTCGCGCTACACCGGCTGGGACGCCGACGGCGGCTACGCCGGCTACCTGACGGTCCGGGCCGACTACGCCTACTCGCTGCCCGGCGGCTATCCCGACGCCGAGCTGGCGCCGCTGCTGTGCGCCGGGATCATCGGCTACCGTGCGCTGCGGCGGGCCGAGCTGCCACCCGGTGGACGGTTGGGCATCTACGGCTTCGGCGCCTCGGCTCACATCACCGCCCAGGTCGCCCTGGCCGAGGGCGCCCGCGTCCACGTGCTGACCCGCTCGGCACGGGCCCGTGAGCTGGCTCTGGAGCTGGGCGCGGCCTCGGCGGGCGGGGCGTACGACGCCGCGCCCGAGCCGCTGGACGCGGCCGTGCTGTTCGCGCCGGCCGGTGATCTCGTCCCGGTCGCGTTGCGGGCTCTCGACCGGGGCGGAACGCTCGCCGTGGCCGGCATCTACCTCAGCGACATCCCGGCCCTAGACTACGACCGGGATCTCTTCCAGGAGCGTACGGTCCGCAGCGTCACCGCGAACACCCGGCAGGACGGACGTGACCTGCTGGCCTTCGCCGACAAGCACCCTCTGTCGGTGACGGTGACCGGATATCCGATGGCCCGGGCCGCGGACGCGCTGGCCGACCTCGCCGCGGACCGGGTCACCGGCGCCGCCGTCCTGCTGCCCTGAGGTCTCAGGCCAGATCCTTCTTGAGGACCTTGCCGGTGCTCGACAGCGGCAGCGCCGCGCGGAACTCGACCAGCCGGGGGTACTTGTAGGCGGCCACCCGGTCCCGGCAGTAGTCGATGATCTCCCGCTCCGACGGTGTGTGGCCCGGCCGTGGCACGACGATCGCCTTGATCTCCTGGCCGAGCCGCTCGTCGGGCACTCCCACGACGGCCGCCTCGAGCACGCCCGGATGACGGTGCAGGATCTCCTCCACCTCGCGTGGATAGACGTTGTAGCCGCCGCGGATGATGAGCTCCTTCTTGCGGTCCACGATGTAGAGGAAGCCGTCCTCGTCGGCATAGCCCAGATCACCGGTGCGGAACCAGCCCCGGTCGAACGCCTCGGCGGTGGCGACGGGGTGCCCGTGATAGCCGCGCATCGTGTGGTATCCGCGGGTGACGAGTTCTCCGATGTGCTCACGGCCCGCCGGCAGGCGCCGGCCGGCGTCGTCCCACACCTGCACCTGTACGCCCCAGACGGGCTTGCCGACGCTGTAGGCGCGCCGTTCGTCCGGCCCCGGGTTGAACGTGATGGTGGAGGCGGTCTCGGTCATGCCGTACCCCTCGAGGATCGGCACCCCGAAGCGCTCCTCGAAGGCGTCGAGCAGCTGAGCGGCGATGGCGTCGCCGCCGGAGACGCACACGCGCAGCGACGAGGTGTCGTAGTCGTGCTCCTCGGCGTGGGCCAGCAGCGCGCCGAACATGGTCGGCACACCGTCGAAGATGGTGGCCCGGTCGCGTTCGATGGCAGCCAGCACTCTCTCCGGCGTGAAGCGCGGCACCAGCGACAGGGCGGCCCCGAAACGGATGCCGAGGTTCATCGCGCTGGACATGCCGTAGACGTGGAACAGCGGCAGAACAGTCAGGACGACGTCGTCCGGCCTGATCTCGAAAATCCGGCCGGGGATGTCGGCGTTCATGTACATCTGGAAGTGGGTCAGCTCGGCGCCCTTGGGCAGGCCGGTCGTCCCGGAGGTGTAGACGATGGCCGCGGTGTCACCCGGCTCGCGGGGGCACACCGGGAACGGCTCGGCGACAGGCACGGACAGCTCCTCGGTCGAGCCGTCGACGACGTACGGCGCGGGCAGTCCCGCTTCGGCGGCGCCCTTGGCCGCCTCGGCGGCGACACCGGCCCAGGCGATGAACGCCCTGGCACCCGAGTCGCGCAGCTGATGGGCGATCTCGGGGGCACGCAGCAGCACGTTCATCGGCACGACGACCGCGCCCGCCTTGAGGATGCCGTAGTAGGTGATCGGGAACGCCGGGATGTTGGGCAACTGCAACGCCACCGCCGTGCCGGGCCCGATGCCGCGGGCGGCGAGCGTCGCGGCGACCGCGTCGGAGCGGGCGTCCAGCTCCGCGTAGGTGATCGTGCCGCCGTCGTGCATCACCGCCGGGGCCCGCGGGCGGCTCTGCGCCGACTCGCGCAGGATCACGGCCAGGTTCAACATGTCGGTCACCCCTTTCCGGGGTCGGGGATCAGGTGAGCTGGGCGACGCGGGCGGTGCGCCGCGGCGCCGGGCACAGCCGGCGCACCTCGTCGACGACGGCGGCGGCGAACTCGGCGGCCTCGGGCACCGAGGCGAGGTCGGTGGTCACGCCGATGGCGGCCTGATTTGCGTAGGTCATCACGGCGACACCGACGCGCAGCCGTTCCGCGATCGGGACGTACGGCAGGATCTCGCGGATCGGGCGGCCCAGGATGTAGAGCGGCGCCCGGGGACCGGGAACGTTGGTCGTCACGGCGGCGAGTCCACGTTGCGGCAGGCGCAGGGCGCTGCGAACGAAGAACGAGACCGCGGCGAACGGCTCCTGTTCCGCCATCGCGACGAGGGCGACGCCGGCCTCGACCTCGTGGCGGGCCCGGAGCTCGGCGATGCGCTCGTGCACCGCGCGAAGCCGGCCGGGCGCTTCCTCGATCTCCACCGGCAGCTCGAGCAGCAGCGACGCCACCCGGTTGTCCAGCACGTGCTCGGCGTCGGAGGTTCGCACGCTGACCGGCACCAGAGTCCGGATGCTGCCGGCCTCAGGTTGTTCGGCGCGGGACAGCAGCAGGCGCCGGAAGGCGCCGGCCACCGCAGCCAGGTAGACGTCGTTCATCGTTGTGTCGTGCGCCTTGGCCACCGCGACCATGTCCTTCAGCGGCATCCGGGCCACCGCGTAGCGCCGGGCCCGGCCGAACGGCCCGGCCAGAGACGTGGCCGGGGCCGGCAGGAAGGCCGTGGCCAGCGCGGCGGCGCCGCGAGCGACATCGCCGAGCCGGCGGGCGGTCCCGCCGGGGTCGCGGACCGCGCCGGTGAGCCAGCGAGCCTGCTCGAAGGGGAGCCGGGCCCAGTTGCCGAGCGCGTCCAGGGCCAGGTCGACGGTGGCCTCCGCGGGGCCGGGACGCCAGTGGTCGGGCACGGGCCTGCGCGGCTCGGGTCTGGTGTCGCAAACCAGGCGGTACAGCTCGTTGCCGCCGATCCCGTCGATCATGCAGTGGTGCACCTTGGACATCAGCGCCCAGCGCCCTTCGGGCAGGCCCTCGATGAGCCAGTCCTCCCAGAGGGGGCGTTCGCGATCCAGGCGCTGCGACATGACCCGGCCGATGAGGCGCTCGAGCGCGGCGTCGTCGCCGGGCTCGGGCAGCGCGGTGCGCCGCAGGTGGAAGTCGAGGTCGAAGTCCGGGTCGTCGGCCCAGACCGGCCGGCCGAGGTTGAGCGGCACCCGGCGGACCTTCTGCCGGTACCGCGGCACCAGCGCGAGCCGGCCGCGAATCGCCTCGGTGAACTCGGCCTGGCTGGGCGCCGGCCCGTCGAGCACCGCGATCGAGGCGATGGCGAGTGATGCGTGCGGATCCTGGTCCTCGGCGTCCAGGAAGGACGCGTCCAACGGGCTGAGGTATTCCACGGTGCCCTCCTCGCGGTCGTCACACACCTCCACGGTCACCCGCGCCGGCCACCGGAACCAGGGCCGGACGGCCCGGCGGCCCCGACGTTCGCCTCCTGCCCAGGACGTCCGAGCGCGACAGGCTGGAGTCATGACGACGGGTGTGGCGAGACACGGTGCGGTCGAGATCGCGTACGAGGTGGAGGGCCCGGCCGACGGCAACCCGCTCCTGCTGATCATGGGCTTGGGGCTGCCGATGCTGTTCTGGCCCGTTTCGTTCCGTCGTCTGCTGGTCGAGCGGGGTTTCCGGGTCGCCTGTTTCGACAACCGCGATGCCGGCCGGTCGACCCACCTGACCGGGCTGGGCCTCGCCTCGCCTCGGGTGCTGCTCACCCGCCGGCCGCCGTACGGCCTGCCGGACATGGCCGGCGACGCCGTGGCGGTGCTGGACGCGCTCGGCTGGTCCAGCGCCCACGTGGCCGGTGTCTCCCTGGGCGGCATGATCGCCCAGCTCACGGCGGTGCTTCACCCGGCCCGCGTCCGCAGCCTGATTTCGCTGTCCTCGACGCCGTCACCGCACGTCGGCCGGCCGCATCCGCGCGCCCTGCCCGCCCTGCTGTCCGGCCGGGCCCGCGACCGGGTCGAGGCGGCCGAGCACATGGTCCGCATCTTCCGGATCATCGGCTCGCCCGGCTATCCGCTCGAGGAGGACTGGTTGCGTGCGGTCGCGGCCCGCAGCTTCGACGAGGCGCACGACCCCGACGGGGTGCGCCGCCAGCTCGCCGCGATCGTGCTGGCCGCCGACCGCCGGCCGCTGCTGCGCCGCCTTCACCTGCCCGCGCTGGTCGTGCACGGGGACGCCGATCCGCTGGTTCGGCTCTCCGGCGGCCGCGCGACGGCCCGCGCGATCCCCGGCGCGAAATTGGTCGTCTTCCCCGGGATGGGTCACGACCTGCCCACCGCGCTGCAGCCGGCCATCGTGGACGAGATCGCCGGACTGTCCCGGCAGTGGGCGGCGCCGTGACCGCCGTGGCACCATTGTGTTCCAGATCACTGCCAGTGGATGGTGAACGCGATGGCCGTCGGACGTGTGGGACTGGTGCTCGGCGCGGGCGGAACGCTGGGCGCGGCATGGACCATCGGCGGCCTGGCTGCCGTCCAGGAGCGGATCGGTCGCCCGCTGAACGAGGCTGACGTCATCGTCGGGACGAGCGCCGGCAGCATCGTGGCCGCCGCCCTCCGGCATGGCTTCACCCCGGCTGACCTGGTCGCCCATCAGCTCGGCGAGGACGCCGCCCACCTGCCCGGCGCGCACGAGTTCGAGCACGACTCGGGCCGACTGCCGCCACCGCCGCGCCTGCGGCTGGGCTCGGCCCGCATGCTGGCCACCGCCGCGCTGGCCCCGCACAGCGTCCATCCCCAGGCACTGGCCAGCGCCTTCGTGCTCCAGGGGCGCTCGGAGCACCGCACTCTCCGCCGCTACGTGGACACCCTGGTCAGCGACGACCCCGACCGCTGGCCCGAGCGGGCCACGTGGATCGTCGGGGTCGACTACGAGCGTGGCCGCCGGGTGGTGTTCGGCCGTCCGGGCAGCCCGGCCGCCTCGCTGCCGGACGCCGTCGTGGCGTCCTGCTCCATCCCCGGCTGGCACCGCCCGGCCACTATCGGCGACCGGCGGTACGTCGACGGGGGAGTGCGGTCGTCCGCCTCCCTCGACCTGCTGCAGTCCGCCGAGCTCGACGAGGTGTACGTGCTCGCGCCGATGGCCAGCCACCGCACCGACCGGCCGCTGCGGCCGGCCTGGCGGGCCGAACGGCTGCTCCGGCAGGTCTTCGCGGCCCAGCTCGACGCCGAGCGGCGCAAGGTCGAGCGGGCCGGAACCCGGGTCGTCGTGCTCACCCCGGGTCCGGACGACCTCGCCGCGATCGGAGTCAACCTGATGGACGGTCGTCGTCGGCGGGACGTGCTGCGTACCGCCCAGGCCACCGTCCCGGCCGCCCTGCGGGTGGCCACGTGAGCCCGGCCCTCGGGGAGATCATCCGCAATCGGCGCGAGCTGGCCGAGCTGCCGTTGCGGCAGTTCGCGTCCATGGTCGGCATCTCCGGGCCGTACCTGTCCCAGATCGAGCGGGGGCTGCGTGCGCCCTCCGACAAGGTGCTGGACGGCATAGCCCGATCGCTGCGGACGACCGCCGACGTGCTTCGGCGTGAGTCAGCGCCAGCCGGGGAATCGTCCGCCGTCCTTAGCGCGATTGGCGAGGATCCTCGGCTGACGGCCCGGCAGAAAAGCGCGCTGATCGACGTCTACCTCGCCTTCGTGGCGACCGGGGACAAGGATCGGCCCGGGAGCTGATCTCCCGGGCCGATCCGCGGTGGTTCACTTCAGCGCCTGGCGGGCGGTCTTGACGTAGGCGGCGCCGACGTCCTCGACGAGCCCGGCGCTCATGGTGAGCGCGGACTTCATCCACGGGTACGGCGCGATCCTCGCGGCGTCCTTCTCGAACGCCACCAGGTCGGAGACGCCACGCTCGTAGACGTTGACCACCAAGGTGCTGACCTCACGCCCGATCCGGCGGGTGCGGACCCGGCGGTCCTCCGGGTGGGTCTCCACCTTGGCCGGAGGCGCCGTGCGGACGGTCTTCGTGCTGGGGTTCGTCATGACTTCCTCGCCTCCCTCCTCTCGGTTAGCACGTTAGCTATTTCCAGCTAACAGTGTCAGGGCCGGAAGTCCCGTCATACCGGATGACGGGCGATCAGCACCGCGGCGCTGATCTCGGCCGCCCACCGGCACGCCCGCTCCAGCTCGCCGGCGACCAGCGGGCCCTCGGTCCCCGACACGCGGAAGCTCTCCGGCCCGCGGACCATCCGGCACCCGAGCCGCCGCAGCCGCCGGTGCGCCTTGTGCGCGGCCGAGCCGGGCATGAACGGTTTGTCGATCCTGGTGTCGAAGGCCGCGGCGGCCAGGCCCGGCAGGTTCGGCGACACGTCCAGGTACTCCCGCAGACCCACGTCCATCGTGTCCGGCCGGACCTCGCCCTGGTGGGCCGCGCTCTGCCGGGTGCTGGGCCGGCTCAACCCGAACGCATGCGTGGGCGCCCCGGCCACCAGCAGCTCGACATCGTCGGCGGACGGGATCTCCCGCGCCTCCACCAGCCGGACTTCGAACGTGTCGCCCAGGCCCTCCGCGACGGCCCGGGCGATCGCCTCCGTGTTGCCGAACAGGGATTCGTAAACGACCAGAGCCTTCATGTCGGCCTCCGTTCAGTTGTCCCCTCCACCGTTACTCCGCGGCGTCCGGGCCGATCAGGGCCGAAAGTCCTCGCCGGGCTGCATGGGACTTTCGGCCCTGACGGCCGGGTGATCCCCCTCCTAGCGTCGGAGGTGACTCATCGAGGAGGCTGCCATGTCAGCGTGGAAAGTGGACGACGTGATGACCAAGGCGGTTGTGTCGGTGCAACCGGCCGCCTCCTACCGGGACGTGGTGGATCTGCTGGTCGGCCATCGGTTCAGCGCCGTGCCGGTCGTGGACGAGTTCCACCGCGTGTCGGGCGTGATCTCCGAGGCGGATCTCCTCCGCAAGATCGAGTACGCCGGCGACGAGTCGCCGCGGCTGTTCGAGGGCCGCCGTCGCCGGAGTGAGCGCGCCAAGGCGTACGCGGGCGCGGCGGCCGGCCTGATGAGCAGCCCACCGGTCGTGGTGACCAGCGGGACGCCGATCGCCGCCGCGGCCCGCCTCATGGACGCCGAGAGCGTCAAGCGGCTGCCGGTCGTCGACGACCTCGGCCGGCTGATCGGCATCGTCTCGCGCGGCGACCTGCTCAAGGTCCACCTGCGGCCGGACGACGAGATCCTGGCCGACCTCGGCCGGGATGTGATCGCCGCGGTACGGCCCGGGGGCTCCGATCAGCTGGACGTCACGGTCGACGAAGGCGTCGTGACGATGACCGGCCGGCTGGACCGCCGCTCGACTGCCAACCGCGCGGTGCGGCTGGCGCGGCAGGTGCCCGGGGTCGTCGAGGTGACCGACAAGCTCGAGGTCGCCTTCGAGGACACCGACACCACCGGCGCCGGCGTCTTCTACGTCGCCTGATCTCATCGCGCGGAGTCCGGCCGCCACCGGGCTCCGCGCCCACCACGGGAGCTGCCATGTCGCCGTTGAGCGTCTTCGACCTGCTCGCCATGCACGACTTCGTGGCCGATCTGCCGTCCGGCTGGCTGCACCGGCTCGCCGCGGCCGGACGGCCGGTGTTCCTCGGCGCCGGGCGCCGGCTGTGCCGCGAGGACGCCCACGCCGACCGGTTCTGGTTGATCAACTCCGGTGCGGTCGTCATCGACTTCCATGTGCCCGGGCGCGGCGACATCGTCGTCGAACGGGTCGGGCCCGGCGCCCCGGTCGGCTGGTCGTGGATGCGGCCACCCGCGCGGTGGCGGTTCGGCGCTGTGGTCGCCGAGGACGTGCACGCCGTCGAGCTCGACGCGAAGCGAGTGCTGACGATGATTGCCGAGGACGCCGAACTCGGTCGGGAGCTGACAGGCCGGATGCTGGCCGTCGTGTCGGCTCGGCTGCAGGCCGCGCGCCACCGGCTGATCGAGCTCTACGCCTACCCGACGGAGTCGCCATGCTGATCGCGAGTCCATTGAAACGCTGGATGTACCGTGGCGGCCGTCCTCACGGGTTGGCCCGCCTGCTGAATCGCTTGTCCGCCATTCAGTTCGGAGCGGGTTTCCTTGTGCCCCGCACCTGGGTCACGCTCGAGGTGCCGGGACGTCGTACCGGCCGAACGGTGGCCTGCCCTGTCGTGGTCACCCGATACGGACGCCGGGAGTACCTGGTGTCGATGCTGGGAAATGACGCCAACTGGGTTGCCAATGCGCGTGCCGCCGGAGGCAAAGCGATCCTGAGACACGGCCGCCGTCAGCGGATCCAGCTCAGCGAGGTGGCCGTGGACCAGCGGCCGCCGATCTTGCGGCGGTACCTCGCGAAGGCGCCCGGGGCGAGACCGCACATCCCTGTTGACCGGCATTCGCCTGTGGCCGCCTTCGTGCCGATCGCCGCCGACTACCCGGTGTTCCTGGTGACCCGCCTCGGCAGTCCGATGGGCTGACCGCCGAGGAGTTATGGTGAGGCGTCAATCGTCGATATGGATGACGTCGGTCGGTGTCCGACGGGGCGACGGAGGCACCGCGTCCGAGGCTTCGACGTAGCCGAGCCGGACGATGAGATAAGGCTCGCCGACTCCGGACAGCAGCCGGCCCAGCAGATGCCGCGGCCAGGCCAGCTCGACGGCCTCGCTGATCGGCGCGGTCGCCAGGCCTTCGGCGGTGGCTTGCAGCAGCAGGGCTGACATGGCCTCACCGCCGCGCAGCAGGTCGACGGGTGCGTCCGTGGTTCCGAAGACGACCACGTAGGAGGCGCCCTCGTCGTGGTCGGCGCCGGCGAGCATGCCGGGGGAGCCGTCGGGAAGAAAATTGCGCACCGGCACCCGCCGCAGTCCGGGCTGCACCGCGGTGGCCGCCGGCACTCCGTCGTCGGTCCAGGCCGGCCGGTGTGTCCACTTGGTCAGCTCGCTGTGGTGCGCCGGGTCGAAGTAGTTGGCATCGGCGGCCTCGTCGACCGAGATGGCAAGCTCGGGCACCCGGTCGTCCGGCACGACGTGCAGGTAGGCGCCTTGCTCCTCCACCAGCCGGCGCAGGCGGTCCAGCGTCTTCTCGGCCACCGGGCGGGGGCCGAACGCTCGGCGGTCGGTGCGCCGCCGGTTGATGGCGGCGACCAATTCCCGGGCGTGCTCGTCGGAGACGGCGTGACCCGTGACCCGGATGCGGGCCAGTAGATCGGGGCGCCGTTCGTCCGGGAGACGCTGCACCTCGGCGCGCCACCCCGCGGCGGCCAGTGACACCCGCGCGTGGTGGAGGGCGCCGCCGCAGCTGATCAGCAGCAGACGGCCCTCGGCATCGGTGATCCCGAGGCGACGGGACGGATCGGAGGACAGCTCCAGCACGGTGCCGGTGAGGCGCCACCTCCACGGCTGGGTGTTGAACACCGAGGGCGCCCGCAGCGACTCCCGGGCTGCCAACTCGAGGGCGGCACGCGCCTCGGCGGCGGTCACGTGTTCTTCGGGCCTGGTCATGGCAACCTCCGGCTTCGCTGACTGACCTCACCGTCTCAGGCCCGGGCCGGACCGGTCAGGGCCGAAAGGCCCGCAACTGCCGGGTCCGTCGGAGCCGCGGGAATGGCTTTGGGCTCTGCCTCGCCGCACGTCTCAGCGGTCTCCTGGAAGGAGAAACCGAAGGAGGCCGGTCATCATGCTCAAGCGCCATCTGATCGCGGCGGGTTACACCGTCCTGCTACCCGTGTCCAGCGCCGTTGTCGTTGTCCTGGTCGCCGCCGGCGTCGAAGGCGTGGTGTCGGGCGTCCGCAGGCGGGCCCATCGATGACGACGCGCCGAACCGCCCGGAGGCCGGAGCGATCCGACGCTGTGGCGCCTCGGGCAGCCGGTCGCCCGCAGGAACCCGGGCCGCCGCTGCTCGCGGACCGGCTCGCTCACCGTCTGCGGGTCCGGCGGGTTAGGACTTTGGTCCCGCCCGGCTCGGGACCACGTCCCCCTGACCCCGGGCGCTCGGCCGACGACGCTGAAGAGGTCTCGCTCCCGTGGGCGCCGACGGTCCTGCCGTCGCCGGTCACCGCTTGAAGGAGTGGCCCCGTGTCACCAGAACCCGCGACCGATGCCGTCCCCGGCAGTGCTCCGCTACTCGCGGCCCGCCGCTTCCTCAAACGCGAGACGGTCGGCGACCACGGCCGTACACTGCACCAGCTCGACGACAGCGCCTGGGACGCGTTCTACCGGGACCGGTGGCGCTACGACAAGGTGGTCCGCTCGACCCACGGCGTGAACTGCACCGGATCCTGCCCACCAGGCCACCGACTAACCGACGACCGGGCCGGACGCGCCGGACTACGAGCCGCGCGGCTGTTCCCGCGGGGAGTCGTTCTCCTGGTACGAGTACTCGCCGTCGCGCGTGCGTCATCCGTACGTCCGCGGGGTCCTGGCCGAGATGTTCCGTGAGGCGCGGCAGCGGCTGAACGACCCCGTGCTCGCGTGGGCCGAGATCGTCGAGACGCCGCTAAAGGCCCAGGCCTACAAGGTGCAACGCACTCGACCTTCTGGGTACGGCGGCGAATCACCGTGATCTCGTCGCGCCGGCTGCCGATCGGGCCGTAGTAGTCGAAGGCGTACATGAGCTGGGCGTGGCCGCCGGCCAGGTGGGTCGGCGTGACGGGCCATGTTCAGCGGGGCCCAAGCGTCCCCGTATGTGTGGGACGGGCCAACTCGTCATCACCTACCTTCCGGTGGTGGGGTCGATCGGCCCTGTCCGGGTGTGCATCTGGTGTGCAGAGTGAAAGTGTGACGGGCGCTGTGCTGGTCGTCGAGGACGACCGCGAGCTGAGGGAGCTGATCCGCCGCTATCTGCAGCGGGCCGGCCATGTGGTGCAGAGCACCGGCTCCGGCGCCGAGGCGATCGCTCTGGTGACCGGCGGCGGCGTGGGACTGGTGGTCCTCGACCTCGGCCTGCCCGATATCGACGGTCACGAGGTCCTGGCAGCCGCCCACGGGGACGCCCGGGAAGTGCCCGTGGTGGTGCTGACCGCGCGCAGCAGCGTCGACGACCGCATCGACGGGCTACGCCGCGGCGCCGACGACTACGTGACCAAGCCGTTCTCGCCGACGGAGCTGGTGCTGCGCGTCGAGGCGGTGCTGCATCGCACACAAGCCGTCAACGGCAATGATCCGGCTGCGAAGTCGTTCGGTGGCGGACGTCTGCGGCTCGACGACGTCCGCCACGAAGCCCACCTGGACGGCGGCCGGTTGGACCTGACGCCGACCGAGTGGGGCCTGCTGACCGCGCTGGCCGCAACGCCGGGGCGGGTGTACTCCCGCTTTGAGCTGATCAACCAGGTGCGCGGGTACGAGTTCCCCGGCTACGAACGCACCGTTGACTCGCACGTGAAGAACCTGCGGCGCAAGCTCGGACCCGGTGCCGCGCAGATCGTGGAGACCGTATTGGGCGTCGGCTACCGGCTGGGGTGGTCGCGTGATCGGTGACCACCCGGCGCTGACCGGTCCGCTGGGCCGCAGGCTGCTGGCCGCGTTCCTGCTCGTGGCACTGTCGTCGGTGGCCGTACTCACGGTGGCCGCGCTGGTCGCCACGGACCGCGGGCTGGCCAGCGCCGCGCAGCAGGACCGGCAGCGTGTCGCGGCCCGGGTCGCTGCGGCCGCCGCGGACGCCTACACGCGGTCGAACGGCTGGGACGGCGCGGACCTGACCGCCGCGTCGGCCCTCGCCGGGGCTGCGGACGCCCGGCTGGTGGTGTGGGACACACGCGGCGGCATGGTGTGGCCCGGACGCCGAATGGGAGCCGGCGCGGGCGGCATGCACAGCATCGACAGTGCCGGGCCGGTCGTGGAGACCGCGGTCACGGTCGGCGGACAACGGGCGGGCAACGTCCGGTTGGCGTTCCCGGTGAGTGAGCCGGGTGGCCGTACGGTGGCGTGGTCGTGGGTTGTCGGGGCGGCAGGCGTGGCGCTGCTGGCTGCCTTAGTAGTCAGCGCATTCGTGTCGGGCCGGCTGATCCGGCCACTCACGGTCGTGGCCGCGACCGCCCGTCGGTTCGCCGCCGGCGAGCGCGACGCCCGAGCTGACCTGCGTACACCCGGCGAACTGGGCGAGGTCGCACACGCCTTCGACACCATGGCCGACGAAGTCGTGCGCGCGGAGACCGTGCGCCGCCGCCTAGCCGCCGACATCGCCCATGAACTGCGCACTCCGCTGGCCGGGCTGCAGGCCGGGTTAGAGGAACTACGCGACGGCCTGCAACCGGCGAATACTGAGCGCCTGGCGGCTCTGCACGACCAGTCTCTGCGGGTGGGCAGGATCGTGCAGGATCTGGCCGACCTGTCCGCGGCCGAATCGGCTGCGCTGTCCCTGCACCCGGTCGACACCGATCTGGCCGGCGTCGCCGCGGCGGCGCTGGCGGCGCAGCGGCCGCGGCTGGACGCAGCCGGACTGACCGTGACCACGGATCTCGACCGACGGGTGCCGGTGCGGGGGGACCCGGACCGGTTGCATCAGGCGGTGGCCAATCTGCTCGCCAACGCGGCCCGCTACTGCCGTCCCGGTGACGGGATGCACCTGCGGGTGTACCTCGCGGATGGGCAGGCCGTTCTGCAGGTCGCGGACACCGGACCTGGTATTGCCTCCGACGAGTTGCCCTATGCGTTCGACCGGCTCTGGCGCGGCCGCGCCACAGCGGGAACAGCCGGCTCCGGGATCGGTCTAGCAATCGTCCGCGAGTTGGTCACCGCCCACGGCGGCGCGGTCGGCATCGACTCGCCGGCCTCCGGGGGCGTCACCGTGACCATCAGGCTGCCGACAGCCGCCCCCTTGCCTCCACGACCATGACGGGCGCTGACCGGTTCACCGTCGGGCACGGCCGGTTCCGAGAGCCGGGTCTTGCCTCGCCCGCAAGGCAAGAACTCGCAGGAATGCGGTGGTGGCGCCCGGCCGGCACTGCACTCGCACTTCGCCGTCGGATACCTCGCTGAGCCAAGCGAACAGGTCCGCAGCGGGATGGGCACGGCAGCGTCGCTACGGTCGTCGTCATCCCTTCGCCCCTCCGTGTCCGAGCCGTGCGACCCGCCGATTTATACCCCCGGGGGTATCATGGGGCCGCGGGCGACGTGCATCTCGGCGACGCCGGCAACGCCGACGTGCGCCGCGGCGAGAAGGGAAGAACATCATGAGTACGACAGGCCTGACGGCAGAAACCTTCGAGCAGACCATCGCCGGTGACGGCATCGTCCTGGTCGACTGGTGGGCGTCGTGGTGTGGCCCGTGCCGCCGTTTCGCCCCCGTCTTCGAACAGGCCAGCCAGCGACACCCCGACATCGTCTTCGCCAAGGTCGACACCGAGGCCGAGCAGCAACTCGCAGCCGCGGACCGGATCTCCTCGATCCCGACGCTGATGGCATTCCGGGACGGAATTCTCGTCTTCTCCCAGCCCGGCGCGTTGCCGTCCGCGGCGCTGGAGGAACTCATCACCGCCGTACGCGCGCTGGACATGAAGGAGCTCCGCAACAAGGTCGCGCACCAGCGTGGTAGCGGCGAACCGGCAGCGGCATGACACCGAGGACCGGCATACCCCGCAGGGTATGCTGGTTCTCGGCTGCTCCGGGAGGTAAGTATGGAGATCGAGGCAGACGCCCTCACCGACGTGATCAAGCGGCTGCGCCGCGCCGAGGGCCAGATCCGCGGCATCATCGCCATGCTGGAGTCCGGCCGTGACTGCGCCGACGTGGTGACCCAGTTGGTCGCGGTGTCGAAGGCCCTGGACCGGGCCGGCTTCAAAATCATCGCGACGGGCCTGCGGCAATGCGTGATCGCCGAACAGGACGGCAAAGACCCGACCGTCGACATGGCCCAGATGGAAAAGCTCTTCCTGTCGCTGGCATGAGGCTCGTTCGGCCAGCGTGTCAATGCCGGGAAAGGGGTGACGGCATCTGATCCTGGTCCGGCTTCCGGTAACGCCGCGAACACCCGATCGTCTTTGGTGGGTCGGCGAGACTCGCCGTGCCGTCCGGCTGCGGTGGGTGGGGCGGCGATGACCGCCCCGCCCACCATGGTTCACCGGTTCGCCCAGCGGGTGAAGGCGGTCAGGTGCCGCTCGGATGCCGCGAGCAGGTAGGTGTAGACCTGCTTGACGTCCAAGGCGGTCAGAGCGTTGAGAGCGGCTTTCAGGTCGGCGATGTCGGTGTCTTCCACTTGCTGTCCAGCGGCCAGGGCCCCGGACAGGCTCTGGTTACCCTGTGCCAGCAGCTTGTCGTAGGTGGCTTGGACGGCAGGGTCGGTGAACGTGCCGGCCGGCTGGTTGGCGGTCGGGTCGGTCACGGCGTAGCGCTGCAGCAGTGTGCGCACGGCGGTCAGGTGCTGGTTCTCCGCGACGGCGACGTGGTCGAAGACGGCAGCGTCGTAGCGGGTGGCGAAGGCCGCATAGAGATCGTGGGCGAGTTTCTCCTCCTGCGCCATGGACGCCAGCGTGGTCTCTTGGGCATCGGTGACGGTGCCCTGCTGGGCGGTGACGCCCTGCCCCATGCAGGTGCCGTCGGCGAAGCCGGACCCCATGCCGTAGCCGAAGCCCCGGCCGGGGGCGGACGAGCCGGCGGGGGCAGTGCTGGACGGTCCGGGACCGAACGGGCCGACGCCGGCCAGTGCCGGTGCCGCGACCGCGAGTCCGCCCAGGCCCAGCGCGCCGGCCGCCACCAGGGTGGCTGTGCGGCGGGTGACGGTCTTCATGACTTTCTCCTTCCTTGTTCTTGCACCTTCACGGTCGCTCTCCGGCGTGATGACGGCGTGCAACCGAGATGCAGAACGCGTGGAGAAATGTCAGGGCCGGGTGGCGACCGCGACGGTGTCGCGGGCCGGCATCGGGCTGCGAGTGCCTGCCAGCCTTTTCGACCAGCCACAGAGCTTTGCGTCCTTCGCCGGCGGGTGAACACCGCCGGGAGCGCTCGGTGGCGGGGTGGCGTGCGGCATCGTGTGGTTACCTCGCCCCATCCGGGCTGCCTGCGGGCGGAGCAACTCGTCGGCGTCGGCGCGGCCGCCGCCGACCCGGCTCCACAGGGGCTGGTAGAAGTGCCGGTCCGACCGCTTGACGATCGCGATGTCCCCGCCACCGGCCCGGCGCAGCCGTGACACGACGCTGATGCCCGCGGTGCCCCCGCCGATGACGATCACCTCATGACGCATTGCCGTTCACCTTCTCTGCCCGGATCAGCATACCCCTGGGGGTATACGGAACTGTAACCAGATCCATCGCCGATCGCCAATCCCCAGCGGGCGGACGGTCGGGGTGACTGCGGCAGGGCGGCTGGCGGCTCGCGCGGATCGCCAGGCTTGACGCGACGGCCGATCAGCGCGCTATGGTGAGATTCAGATACCCCCGGGGGTATATGGAGGAGGCGTTTGTCGATGCGCGAAGTCGACCGGACCGCATTCGCGGCCGCACACCGAGAAGGCTTGATCATCGTCGATGTACGCGAGCCGTTCGAGTACACGGGCGGGCACGTGCCCGGCGCGGTGCTGATCTCGCTGCGGCAGCCGGTGTCGCGGGTGGCCGAGTTTCCTCGCGGCGTCCCGGTCTACGTGGTCTGGGTCAGCGGCAACCACAGCCTTTCCGCCGCCGATCACCTGGCCGCGGCCGGTATCGACGCCTGGTCGGTGACGGACAGCACCGAGGCGTGGCTGCGCGCCGGCCGGCCCCTCGTACGCGGCACACGAGCCGCGGCCTGATCCCCGATCGATGACAGCAGAAGGAGTTCCGAACGTGTTGCGAATCCTGCCGATCGACACCCCGACCCTGGGCGATCGTAGTTACCTGGTGCACGACGGACAGGTGGCATTCGTGGTCGACCCCCAGCGCGACATCGACCGGGTGCTGGGCTTGGCCGCGAGCGAGGGCGTCGCGATCACCCACGTCTTCGAGACGCACATCCACAACGACTACGTCACCGGCGGGTACGCTCTGGCCCGGGCGACAGGGTCGGCGTACCACGTGAACGCCGACGACCCGGTCACCTTCGAACGGGTCCCGGTGAGCGACGGCGACGTGATCGCCGTCGGCGACAGCTTTCGGGTGCGGGTGCTGGCCACTCCCGGGCACACCTTCACCCACCTGTCGTACGCCCTTGATGCCGGCGGCGAACAGGTGGCGGTGTTCTCCGGCGGTTCCCTGCTGTACGGCTCGGTCGGCCGGCCGGACCTGCTCGGCCCGGACCACACCCACGCCCTCGTCCGGCACCAGTACGCCTCCGCGCAGCGTCTCGCCGCCGAGCTGCCGGATGCTGCCGAGGTGTATCCGACTCACGGGTTCGGCAGCTTCTGCTCGGCCACCCAGAGCGCGGCCGACGCCGCCACCATCGGCTCGGAGAAACTGATCAACCCCGCGTTGACTCGCGACGAGCAGGCCTTCGTCGACGAGTTGCTGGCCGGCTTGGACGCCTGGCCGGCCTACTACGCCCACATGGCACCGGCCAACAGCGCCGGGCCCGCCGCCCCGGATCTGTCCCGGCCGGAGCGGGCCGACGCGGACCAGATCCGCAAGCGCATCGCCGCCGGCGAGTGGGTGGTCGACCTGCGCAACCGGGTCGCGTTCACCGCCGGGCACGTCGCCGGCACGCTGAACTTCGGCCTGGACGGCAGCTTCGCCACCTACCTGGGCTGGCTCATCGGCTGGGGCACCGCGGTGACCCTGCTCGGCGAAACCCCGGACCAGGTCGACGAGGCGCTGCGGGAACTCGTCCGCATCGGCATCGACCGCCCCGCCGCTTACGCCACCGGCATGCCCACCGAGTGGGCCGGCGGCGAGGACCTCGCCACCCTCCCGCGGGCCACCTTCGCCGACCTCGTGCAGGTCCGCCACCACCGGACGGTCGCCGTGCTCGACGTGCGCCGCAATCTCGAAGCCGCCCAGGGTCGCATCGACGGGGCTGTGCACATCCCGCTGCATGACCTGCTCCGCCGCGTCGACGAGGTCCCCCTCGGCGAAGTTTGGGTGCACTGCGCTGCCGGCTACCGCGCCACCATCGCCGCCAGCATCCTGGCCGCCCACGGCCGCCGCCCCCGTCGTTGTCGACGATGACTTCGACCAGGCCCGAGCCGACGGAGTGCTCGCCCTCGCCGCCGGCTGACCGATCCCGCACCGCCGCCGGGCGCCACCGCCGAGCCGCCCGGCGGGTTCTCCCTGCCCGCAATCAAGCCGAACGAGGAGCTATGACCCCCTCCGACCCGACCACACCGGGCGCCGTGGACGCCGGCACACTGCGCGATTTGCTCACTTCCGCAGACGGATCGCGGGTGCTCGACGTGCGCACACCGGGCGAGTTCGACAGCGCGCACATTCCCGGCGCCTACAACGTCCCGCTCGACCTGCTCCGCGAGCACCGCGCCGAACTTCTCGCTCACCTCGACGACCAGATCGTGCTGGTGTGCCGCTCCGGCGCCCGCGCCACTCAGGCCTTCACCGACATCGGTCTGCCGAATGTGAAGATCCTGGAGGGCGGCATGCTGGCCTGGCAGGCCGCCGACGCCCCGGTCAACCGAATCCGGCCCCGCTGGGATCTGGAACGACAGGTCCGCCTCGTCGCCGGCGGCATCGTGTTGGCCGGCATCCTCGGCTCCCTGCTGGTGCCCGGCCTGCAATGGGTCGCCGCTCTGGTCGGCGCCGGCCTGGCGATCGCGGCCCTCACCAACACCTGCGCCATGGGCATGCTGCTGGCCAAACTGCCCTACAACCGCGGTGCCACCTGCGACCTGGACAGCATCGTCGGCCGGCTGCGGGACACCGCGCCACAGCCGGAGGGCCGGCCATGACCGCCACCACTCTTGTGTTCACCATCGTGCTCGCGGTCGGTGTCGGCGTCAGCCTCGGCCTGCTCGGCGGCGGCGGTTCCATCCTCGCCGTCCCTCTCTTGGTCTACGTCGCCGGCCTGTCCGCCAAGGAGGCCATCGCCACCTCGCTGCTGGTCGTCGGCACCACCAGCGCCGTCGCCGTCATCCCGCACGCCTGGGCCCGGCGGGTCCGCTGGCGTACCGGCCTGATCTTCGGGGTGGCCGGAATGACCGGCGCTTACGGCGGCGGCCGGCTCGCCGCCTACATCCCCGGCACCGTCCTGCTCGCCGGATTCGCGCTGATGATGCTCGCCACCTCGATCGCGATGATCCGCGGCCGCCGCCCGAAACCCGGAAAACCCGTTCCGCACGAGCTTCCGGTGCTGCACGTCATTGCCGACGGCATCGTCGTCGGCCTGGTCACCGGTCTGGTCGGCGCCGGGGGAGGCTTCCTCGTCGTGCCCGCCCTGGCTCTGCTCGGCGGGCTGCCCATGCCCGTCGCCGTCGGCACCTCCCTGCTGGTCATCGCGATGAAGTCGTACGCCGGCCTCGCCGGCTACCTCTCCACCGTGCACATCAACTGGGCCCTCGCCGCCGCGGTCACCGCCGCCGCCGTCCTCGGCAGCCTGGCCGGCGGGAGACTCGCCGGACGCATTCCCGAACCGCAACTGCGCAAGACCTTCGGCTGGTTCGTCGCCGTCATGGGTCTCTTCGTCCTGGCCCAGCAACTGCCCACCAGTCTCTACACCGATCCGATCCTTTGGGCGGGTGGTGTCGGGCTCGTCGCCGCAGGGGTCATCTGGGCTCTCGCGCGCCGCCGGTCCGCTCACCTGACCGACACGACCGGCGCCGACGATCGAGACGAGTCGCCCGGCCAGCCGTCGGCTGACCGCCACCGAGTGCGGCGGTGAACACCGGCAGGTCCACCAGCGTGAGCCGCGGTACCGGCCGTGGCTCGCGCCGGTGACTGTCGCACCTGCCGGTGACTGCCTTAGTTTGGCCGGTTCGGCGCTCAGACTGTTAGCTGGTCGAGGGCGGCGTGCAGCCGGGCGGCGGCGTCGTCGGCGACGACTTTGAGTTCGGGTCGGCCGGTGACCTGGACCATGGTCTGCGGGTCCAGTGCCTGGACGAGGGTGGCGTCGGGGCCGTCGGCGCGGACGACGACGTTGCAGGGCAGCAGCAGCCCGATTTCCCGGTCGATGTTCAGGCCGCGGTGGGCGAGCGGCGGGTTGCAGGCGCCGAGGATCAAATAGTCCTCCATGGTCACCCCGAGTTTCGCCTGAAGGGTCGCCTGGACGTCGATTTCAGTGAGCACGCCGAAACCCTGGTCCTTGAGCGCGGCGCGGATCCGGTCCACGACGGCGGCGGAGAACGGCTCCGAAAGGCGGGCGGTGTATGCATAGGACATCGTCGGATCTCCTTGGTTCTGTTGGTAGAGCACCTGCAGGTACTCGCGGTCGCACAGCAGCGCCAAGCAAGGGCGCAACATATGGTTGTGCAGCGATTTGGCTCCGGTGAGCGACGATCGGGCGTTGTTGACGAGAGTAGGAGACGCTGAGCCGCGCGTCGATCTCGTCCGGAATCGCCTCGGCCGGCGGTGGAGCCGGCGGCGCGGGCTGCGATGAGCGCGGTGAAGCACGGGAAACCATGCAGGCGACAAGGCGGTCCAGCGCCGCGCCCAGCGCGGACGATTCGTCGTCCGGGTGCGCGATGACGACGAGGACACCTTCCGCGTCCCGGGCCGGTTCCAGGCGCCGTCCGGGCGGGCCGATCGTCGGGTTCGCCGGAGGTCTTTGCAGCTGCATGAGTCGGCGCTGCCGAACACCGGGGCCGGGCTGCGGAAATCGCTCGACAAACTCGGCCGCGACGGCCGGATCCTGGCCGTGGTCGACCAGTCCGCCTCGATCGGCTTTCTGCCCCTCGCGGTCGCCCGAGCCGCCAGGCACCAGATCGCCTACCTGCCGGGTCCGGTCATCCGGCGGCTCGCCGATCTCCATCCCGGAACGGCGAAGACCGACGCCCGTGACGCCAACGCCGCCGCGCAATGCCGACAGCACAAGGATTGCGTCCGCATGATCCCATCGTCTCGTCGTGGTCAGGACTTAGTCCCCTACGACGCAGTCCAGCTCGTCGATACCGTGGGGGGTATCGGAGCTCGGCAGGAGGTGGCGTGATGCGACGGTTGCTCGTGCTGGGCGCCGGTACGGCGGGCCTTATGGTGGTCAATAAGCTGCGTCGCCGGTTGTCCCGAGCGGACTGGCAGGTCACCGTGGTGGAGCCAAGCGACTCACACTTCTACCAGCCGGGCTACCTGTTCCTGCCGTTCGGCATGTACTGCCCGGATCAGGTCGTCAAGCCGACCCAGCCGCTGGTCGCCGCCGGCGTGGACCTGGTGCGGGCCGAGGTCGACCGGGTGGCCGCGGCCGAGAACCGGGTGTTGCTGACCGACGGCCGGTCCCTGCCCTACGACTACCTGGTCATTGCCACCGGCGTGACCCCGCGACCGGAGCAGACTCCGGGCATGCTCGACGGCCGGCAGTGGCGTCTGAGCATCTTCGACTTCTACACCTACGACGGCGCGCTGGCCCTCGCGCGGGCCCTCGAGGCGTTTGATGGCGGCCGCCTGGTCGTGCACATCGCTGAGATGCCGATCAAGTGCCCGGTCGCGCCGCTGGAGTTTGTCTTCCTGGCCGACGCCTACTTCCGTCGGCGGGGTATGCGGGACCGGGTCGAGCTGGTGTACGCGACACCGCTGCCGGGAGCGTTCACCAAGCCGATCGCCGCCGACCGGCTCGGCTCGATGCTGGACGAGCGCAAGATCACCGTCGAGCCGGATTTTCAGGTCGAGCGCGTCGACGGCACGTCGCTGGTGTCGTACGACGAGCGGGAGATCCCGTTCGATCTGCTGGTCACCGTGCCGCTGAACATGGGTGCCGACTATGTGGCCCGCTCCGGGCTGGGCAACGAGCTGAACTTAGTACCGGTCGACCGGGGCACCATGCTCGCCATGGCGCACGACAACATCTTCGCCCTCGGCGACGCCAGCGACATCCCCACCTCCAAGGCCGGATCGGTCGCGCACTTCGCCGTCGAGGTGTTCACCGACAACTTCGTCGCATACGTTGCCGGCCAGCCAATGACCGGACGATTCGACGGGCACGCCAACTGCTTCGTCGAGTCCGGGGACGGCAAGGCCCTGTTAATCGACTTCAACTACGACACCGAACCGCTGCCGGGCCGCTACCCGGTGCCGATCCTGGGCCCGTTCCGGCTGCTCGACGAGGCAGCCGTCAATCACTGGGGCAAGCTCGCGTTCCGGTGGATGTACTGGAATGTGCTGCTGCCCGGGCGGCCGATCCCTTTGCCGGCAAACATGTCGATGGCCGGCAAGCACATCCCGCAAGCCGAGGAGTAATACCATGTCTGTCACCAGCATCGCCGGCCGCGACATCCACGTCGACGCCGAGGGCTTCCTGACCAGCTACGACGAATGGACCCCGGAGCTGGCCGAGCAGCTCGCCGCCCAGATCGGCATCGACCTCACCGACGCGCACCGCAAGGTGATCACCTGCCTGCGCGACGACTACACCGCACACGGCGAGACGGCCACCCTGCGCCGAGTCACGTCCCTCAGCGGGGTCGGCACCAAGGAGCTGTTCGCCCTGTTCCCCAAGAAGCCGGCCAAGAAGATGGCTTACATCGCCGGCCTGCCCAAGCCGCACGGTTGCGTTTGAAACGGAGCATTCCATGACCAGTCCCGAAGCAGTGCCGGCCATCGTCCCGAATTTCGACGACGACCGCACCGAGGGCCGCAAGCTTGCCGTCATCTGCTCCAAAGGCACCCTCGACATGGCCTACCCCGGCCTCGTGCTCGCCAACGCGGCGTTGGGTGAGGGCGTCGAGACGCACCTGTTCTTCACGTTCTGGGGCTTTGACATGATCACGAAGTCGCGGATGGGGAACCTCAAGTTCACCCTGCTGGGCAACACCGCCACCCACCTGCCGCAAGGTGTCGGCGGCCTGCCCGGGATGACCGCGCTGGCCACCCACCAGATGAAGAAGCAGATCGCCGACCTCGGCGTGCCCGAGGTGCCGGAATTCCTGGAACATATCGTCGCTTCCGGCGGCCACCTGTGGGCCTGCCGGATGTCCGCCGACATGATGCACCTGAACAAGGAGGACCTCTACGACGGCGTCGAGGACATCATCAACGCATCTGACTTCATAGAGAAGACCGACGGCGCTCAGCTGCTGTTCATCTGATCAGCGGTTCGCGCGCCCTGGCACAGGTCGACGGCTACCGGCCCGGCGACGCTGCGAGGTGCGGCGGCCAGCATGGCCGGGCTGGTGCGCTGGCGAGGGTTACTGCTTCGTGTGATCGACGGGACCACCTTGAACGCGGCGGACAGCGCGGCGAATCTGGCCAGATACTCCAAACAGCGTGGGGTCGTCTCGGTGGGTCGAGCTATCCGATGCTGCGGCTGGCCACGGTCATGGCCTGTGGCACCACGTGCTGGCGGTCGTGGCCGGACGCGGCGCGCATCTGCTGATGTGGGCCAAGACCGGCCGTGACGGCCCGAAGCTGCGCCGATTCCCCACAGCTCTTACCAGTCGGTGTTCGGCGGCCAGAGTGTCCGGGTCATCGACGCCGAGATCAGCGTCAAGACGAAGACCGCAACGGCCAATGGTGCCTACCGGTTGATCACCACCGCTCGACGCGGACGTCTAGCCCTGGCCGCTGCCCGCGATCAGATCGTCCACGCCGCCGGTGTCATCGCCGGCACCGTCATCGACCTTGTGGGCAAGACCGGCCGCCTCGTCCTGAACGACCTGCTGCCCGAACGACGGCTACCGGTCAATGCCCGCACCGTCAAACGAGCAATCTCCAGGCACGACGCTCGCGGCCCGAACATCGACCGACGTGCCTACCAGGCCACCATCAGCCTCATCATTCTCGCCCCGGGCCCATCTCGACAGCCAGCCCAGACCCTTAACCACGGCATTGCCCCTGGTGTGGCACCGCTGGCAGCCGAGTGGTCGCTGAGCGAGGCCACGATGTGCCTGCGGGCCGCGGTCGGCGGTAGTCGTTCGGTAGATGCCATTGGGCCACAGCAGCCGGCCCGGTCATGACCAGGCGCACCCCGATCGGCTCGGACTTGAGAAGACGGGGGAGGAACTTCCACTGGCTCCTGATCGAGCACGTCATTCAGCCGATCGTGTCGGCTGCACTCTCGATCACGGGCGGCGTCGACCAGACGGTGGTGGATTCATTCATTGACTTTGATCACTTTAACGGCGACGATTGGGAGCGCTCCCATATCGGTTGGGCCTGGAGGCATGTGGTGCGATCCTCGGTATTTCGGCGTGTCTTGAGCGGTACGGCATTGGCGGTGGCGGTCGCGGTGGGGGCGGTGGTGCCGACGGGAGCCAGCGCGGCGGCGGAGGCCGTCACGCGGGTCGATGTGGATGTCAGGGCGGGTCTGGCGACCGTGGGGGACCTCGCGCTGGGGGTCAACCACGCGATCTGGGACTCGGAGCTCGGCACGCCGGCGGTGACCGATCTGCTCGGCGACGCAGGCGTCCAGATGGTGCGTTACCCGGGCGGGTCCTACGCCGACATCTATCACTGGAAGGATCACACCGCGCCGGGTGGCTATGTGGCGCCGAACACCGACTTCGACACCTTCATGGCGGGGGCGCGGCGGACCGGCGCCGAGCCGATGATCATCGCTAACTACGGGACCGGCACAGCGAAGGAAGCGGCCGATTGGGTGCGCTATGCCAACGTCACCAAGGGGTACGGGGCGAAATACTGGGCGATCGGCAATGAGAACTACGGCAACGGGCACTACGGGTCGGCGTGGGAAGCGGACGACCACGCGGACAAGAGCCCCAAGGAGTACGCGGCGAATGTCGTGGCCTACTCGCAAGCCATGAAAGCGGTCGACCCGACCATCAAGATCGGGGCCGTCCTGACGATGCCCGGGAACTGGCCGGACGGAATCGTGGCGGCGGGGGACCAGGGCAGCTGGAACGAGGAAGTGCTGACCCGGGCCGGCGCCGCCATCGATTTCGTGGACGTCCACTGGTATCCGGGCGGCAGCACACCGGCCGAAGCGCTGACCAAGACCGCGCACATCGAGGACGCCGTCTATCTCTTGAAACAGCAGATTCAGCGGTACGCCGGTGACGGCAACATCAGAATCAGCATGACCGAAACGAATGTCGACGTCGGGCGCAACACGCAACCCGGCGCGCTGTTCCTGGCCGATGTGTACAGCGGACTGCTCGAACAGGGCGTCTTCACGGTTCAGTGGTGGAATGTGCACAACGGCATCGGCGATGTCACCACGGTGGCGGGGCACACCGACTACGACGATTTCGGTCTGCTGTCGAGCGGCAATTGCCAGGACGACGTCTGCCAGCCGCCGCTCAACACCCCGTTCGCTCCCTACTATGCGCTGTCGTTGATGGGTGACTTCGCCCGCACGGGCGACCAGTTCGTCGGCACGGGCACGGACAACGCCCTGGTGAGCTCGCACGCGGTCCGCCGCGCCAACGGTGACCTGGCGGTGCTGCTGATCAACAAGGATCCGGGCGCGGAGCACACCGTCGCCCTGAACTACCACGGCTTCACCCCGGCCTCGGGCGCTCCGCAGGTCGCCGCCTTCGCCAACGGCGCCGGCGCGATCTCCACGGGAGCTGAGGGCAGCGCGGCCGGGCAGACGCTTGCTCCGTACGAGCTCAAGCTGGTCACCCTGCACCCGGCCGGCCCGGTCCCGGCGGGGCCGAAGGCGCCCGCCCAGCCGGCCGCGACCGTCACCGACCGCACCGCGACGATCTCCTGGCCGCCGGCCGGCGCGGGCCTGAAGTACGAGGTGTACCGGCAGAACGGCGGGATCAGCGAGCAGCTCGGCGAGACCACGGCAACGTCCCTGACCGTACGTAACCTCGACCCGGGCCGCCGTTACACCGTGAACGTGCTGGCCCGTGACGGAGCGGGACGGGTGTCGCCGAGCTCGCCGCCGGTGACCTTCACGACCGGCAGCCCGGCCCAGGCCCCGTGCACGGTGAAGTTCCGCGACACCAGCGACTGGGGCAACGGCTACGTCGGCTCAATCGACATCACCAACAACGCCGCCGGCCCGGTCAACGGCTGGACGCTCACCTACACCTGGCCGACCACGTGGCAGAGCGTGAGCAGCGGCTGGAGCGCCACCTGGGAGCAGACCGGCCGCACGGTCCGCGTGACCAGCGATGCCGGCCTGGCCGCCGGCGCCACCACGACGGTCGGCTTCGTCGGCTCCTACAGCGGCCCGAACGTCCTGCCCAGCACCTTCACCCTCAACGGCGCAGTCTGTACGACCGTCTAAGGAGGCGTAAGCGAGCGTCCGCGGTGACCCAGAGGTAGGGGGCCGCGGACGCTCGCGTGGTTCTATGCGGGGAACGGGGTGCGATCCTGTGCGCAGCGGGTGCCCTTCGGCGGCACGGCGCCGCCGATCAGGTACTTCGTGTACCAGTCGGTGACGCAGGTGCTGAAGCTGCTGGTGTGGCCGAAGCCGTCCATCGTGAGCAGCCGGGCGTTGCCGAGCTCGCGTTCCATGCGCTGGGCGAAGGCGTAGCGAGTGGCCGGGTCGTACGTGGGGTTGACCAGCAGCACCGTCGCCGAGGTCTTACGGTTCCACGGGCCGTTGTAGCGTTCGGTGGTCCGCGGCCAGTTGGCGCAGCCGACCTCGCTGAACGCCTCCATCCGGCCGAAGGTCGGGTGGGCCGCCTCGAACGCCGCCGCGAAGCCGGGGTAGAGGGCCGGGTTGCGCGGCAGCGGCGCGTCGGCGCAGTTCACCGCGAAAGAGGCGTCGTTCCCGCTGTACGAGTACGCGTCCGGCAGCCCACCCCGGGCCGGCACGGCCGGCAGGTCGATCTTCCGAGCCGACAGCGGAGTGGGCGCCCCGGTGATCGTGTCGTACGCGAGCCGTAGGACGTCGGCCAGCGAAGGGAACGCGGCGACGTCGTACATGCTCGACGCGACGTAGCCCGTGAAGTCGTCCAGCGTCACCACCCCGTACCCCGGCAGCGTCACCGGCCCCTGCCGGAACCGGAGCCGCACCTTCTCGTACTTGCCCCGGGCGTGGCCCGAGAGCGCACAAGCGTCCCCGGCGGTGTCGCAGGCGCGCAGAAAGCCGTCGAGGGCGGTCTCGAAGCCGCCGGCCCGTTCGAACTTGTTGGCCAGCCGCCGGTTCGTGCGCTGGTCGGGATCGACGTTGCCGTCGAGCACGACCGCCCGGACCTTGTTCGGGAACAGGTTCACGTAGGTGGCGCCGAGGTGCGTGCCGTACGAGTACCCGATGTAGTTCAGTTTGGTGTCGCCCACCGCCTGGCGCAGCCGGTCGAGGTCCTTGGCCACGTTGAGCGTGCTCATGTGCTCGAGCAGCGGCCCGGCGTCGCGTTTGCAGGCCTCGGTGTAGGCGTAGTTGGCGCGCAGCGTGCTCGCGATCTGCGCCTTGCTGATCGGGACGAGCGTCATCTGGGCGAGCAGCGCCTCGGCCTCGGCGTCGGTGGCGAAGCACTGCAGCGGGTCGCTGGCCCCGATGCCGCGCGGGTCGAAGCCGACGATGTCGAAGCGGGCGAGCACGTCGGCCGAGACGAGCTCGTCGGCATAGGTGACCATGCCGCGGCCGGCCCCGCCGGGACCTCCCGGGTTGAGGAAGAGGCTGCCGATCCGGTGGGCCGGGTCGGTGGCCGGGCGGCGGGAGAGGGCGATGGTCGTGGTGGCGCCGCCGGGCCGGTCGTGGTCCAACGGCACTTCTTTCGTCGCGCACTGGTAGCCGGCCAGCTCCTCCTCCGCGCAGGCGGTCCAGGTGAGCGCGGGTGGGGCGGCGCCGGCGGTGGACGGCGCGGTCAGCCCGGCCGACAGGACGGCGAGGGCGAGAACGGCGACCTTCGATAGGGACATGCCGCCATCGTCACATGACATTCATCTCGATCGTTCCCTGAAAAAACCAGTAGGAGGTGACCCCCATCCCACGTACGTATCAGCGCCGATGTCTCCGGGTACAAGCAAAGTCGTACAGGTCAAGATCAAAACATGGAGGTACGTCATGAGCGACGCCGCCGAGAAGCGTGAAGAACTCGAAGAGCTGGCCAAGGAGCGCGTCGAGGAGCTGCCGGGCGAGACCGCGCTCGGTCACCGTGACCCCGAGGCGGGCGGCGAGGGCGACCCGAAGGACTACGAGGGCAACAAGGACGTCCAGCTCCCGTGACGGGAAGGGCCCGGCCGATCGCGGCCGGGCCTGGTTGCCTCAAGGCCGCCGGGGGCCGGCCGATAGAGGCGGCATGTCTCTGCGGCACTCAGGCAACGCACAGGCGGCCGTTCGGCAGGACGGTCCGGCGCACAGCACGACCGTCCTGGACAGGCTGACCCGCCTGGCCGCCCGGCTGCTGCGCGTCCCGGTGGCGGCGGTCTCCCTCGTCGGCGACAGCCGTCAGGTCTTCCTGAGCACGGTCGGCCAGTCGCCGGAGCTCGCCTACGCGCCGTGCCGGCACGTGATCGAGGCCGACGCCCCGCAGATCGTCAGCGACGCGCGGGCGCGCACCGCGGCTCCCGGCGCCGGCGGCTATGCGGGCTTCCCGCTGCGCTCCCCGCGCGGCGAGACCCTCGGCTCGTTCTGCGTCGTCGACGTCGAGCCGCGGGACTGGACGGCCGAGGAGCTCGCCACCCTCGAGGACCTGGCCGCCGCGGCCGAGGCGGAGCTGGCGGCGCGGCGGGCCGACACCGAGATGCGCGCCCGCGCGGCCCGGTCCCAGGGCCGGCTCGACGCGGCCAACGCGGTCTCGGTCGACCGGGTGGAGACCCGGTTCCGCTCGATGTTCGAGTCGTCGCCGATCGGCGTGGCCCTGGTCGGGCTGGACGGCTCGTGGGTGCGGGTCAACGCCGCGGTCGCCGACATCACCGGCTACTCGATCGACGAGCTGCTCGCCGGCACCTTCCAGTCGATCACCCACCCGGCCGACCTCGACTCCTGCCTCGACCTGGTGGCCCGGATGGTTGCGGGCGAGGCGCACAGCGCGCGCCTGCAGAAGCGGTACGTCCGCCGCGACGGCACCTCCGTGTGGTGCATGGTGTCCGTGGTGCTGCTGCGCGACGACGAGGGCCGGCCGCTGCAGTTCCTGATGCAGATGGTCGACATCGACGTGGAGCGGCGCAGCCAGGACCAGGCCGAGGCGCTGGCCGCCCGGGAGACGTACCGCCTGCGCACCACCATCAGCATCCAGCGTGAGGTGGCCGCGGCCGCCTCCGACCTCGGCACGGCCCTGCGGCTGATCGCCGAGCGGACCCTGACCGCCATCCCGGCCGACGGCGCCGTGGTCGGGCTCGTCGAGGACGAGGTCCTCCGGCCCGCCGCCACGGCCGGCTCGCTGGCCCACCGGACGATGTTCGAGGCGCCGCTCGACGGCTCGCTCTCCGGGCTGGCGGTTCGCACGAAGACGACGCTGCGCTGCGACGACACCACCACGGACCCGCGCGTTCAGCCGGCCCTGGCCCAGGCCCTCGGCATGCGCTCGCTGATCATCGCGCCGCTGCTCGTCGACGGCAAGCCGGTCGGCGTGCTCACGGTCTCCAGCGGCCGTCCCCACGCCTTCGACGACGCCGACGCGCAGCAGCTCACCCTGCTGGCCGACGCGCTCTCCGGCGCGCTGCGCCACGCCGAGGAGGCCGAGCACCGCGCCCGCCTGCTCGCCCAGGCCAACGAGGCAGTGGCCGCGCTGCAGCTCAGCGAGGCCCGGTTCCGCTCGTCGTTCGACAACAGTCCGCTCGGCATGGCGATCACCAGCCTGCGCCCGGGCGATCTCGGCACCGTGCTGCAGGCCAATCCGGCCCTGGCCGAGATCACGGGCTACGCCATGGAGGAGCTGACCGGCCGGACGGTGCACCACTACCACCACCCATACGATCACGCGGAGACCGACCGCACCCTGGCTGCGCTCCGCGACGGCGCGCTCGACACGGGCATCGCGGCCAAGCGTTACCGGCATGCCGACGGGCACATCGTCTGGGTGCAGATCCACGGCGCGGTCGTCCGCGACGAGAACGGCCGCCCGCTTCACCTGATCACGCAGGTGCAGGACGTGACCGCCCGCCGGGCCATGGACGAGCAACTGCGCCAGCGGGCCCAGCTGCTCGACCTCACCCAGGACGCGGTGATCGTGCGCGATCTGAGCGGGCGGGTCCTCTACTGGAACCCGGCGGCCGAGCGGGTCTACGGCTGGCCGGCCGACCTGATCATCGGGCACGACCTCGACCGTCTCCTCGGCACCGAGTGGACCGGCGGCGACGACCGCCGCTCGGTCACCGACACGTTGCTGCGCGACGGCCTGTGGGCGGGCGAGATCGAGCACCGGCGGGCCGACGGCCGCCGGGTGACGGTGCTGTCCCGCAAGGCGGTGCAGTGCGACGAGGACGGCAACCCGTTCGCCATCCTGTCCATCAACACCGACGTCACGGCCGGCCGCGAGGCCGAGCGGGCCCGCGACGCCGCCATCGCCGACCTGGCCGAGCGCAACTGCCAGCTCGAGGCGGCCAACCAGCTCAAGCAGGACCTGATCGGCATGCTCGGCCACGAGATCGGCAACCCGCTCTCGTCCATCATGGGCTACACCGAGACCCTGTTCGACAGCTGGGACGTGCTGCCGCCGGAGCGCCAGAAGGTGATGCTGGGCGCCGTCGACCGCAACGCCCAGCTGCTCGACGGCATCGTCCGGGAGGTGCTGGCCATGGTCGCCGTGGACGCCGGCAAGCTCACGGCCGTCCCCGAGCCGGTGGCCGTCCGCGCCCACCTGGAGGCCACTCTGACCTGCTCCGACCCCGGGGTCCGGGCGCTCGACCGGTTCGGCTCGGCGAGCCGGGTCCAGGCCCGCGTCGAGTGCCGGGACGACCTGAAGGCGGCGGTGCAGCCCGGCCACCTCGACCAGATGCTGACCAACCTGATCTCCAACGCGGCCAAGTACGGCGGCGGGGCCACCGCCCTGATCGCCGAGACGGCCGGCGACCAGGTCCGCATCGTCGTGCGGGACAACGGCGCCGGCGTCCCGGCCGACCTGCGGCCGCACCTGTTCACCCGCTTCGCCCGGGCCGAGGGCACCGCCGGCACGGTCAAGGGCACCGGGCTGGGTCTCTACATCGTCCGCGAGCTGGCCCGGGCCAACGGCGGCGACCTGAGCTACGAGCCCGCCCCGGACGGCGGCTCGATGTTCGTGATCACGCTGCCCGCCGCCTGACGCGCTCCGGTACGGTCTCCGGGCCGGGGAAACGATGTGGAGGCTCAGTGATGGCGGGCGACGAGCCGGATCCGACCGTGATGGCCTGGGCCGACGGCGAGCGGGAACGCTGGCTGGCCCGGGCCGCCGTCCTCGATCACGGCCGGGCCGAGCCCGACTGGCCGCGGGTGGTGGCCGGCGCCGACCACCTCTCCGACCTGCACCCGATGCAGGTGGCGTGGCTGTTCGGCCAGGGCCCGGAGAGCTCGGCCCGGGCGCTGCTGAAGCCGATCCTGTTGCGGCACGCCCAGCGGACCGACATCGGCCTGGTCGCGGTGGCCCGGCTGGAGCTGGACGCGCTCGCGTTCGCGCTCGGCGAGGCGGGGGAGAGCCCGGACCGCCGGGGCTTCCTGCTGCTGCCGTTCCGGGGCCCGGCGCCGGCGCTGCTGGTCGCGGGGTGGTTGCGGCATCTCGGATCGGCCCGGCTCTGGGCCCGCCTCTGGCTGGACCGGCACCCCGAGGCGGCCGTACGGGCCCTGACGCCGGCCGCGGCCGGTCGGGCGGGCAAGACGCGGCAGAACGCCGAGGACGCGCTCGCCTACCTCGCCGACCGTCCCCTCGGCCGCCCGATGGGGAAGCCGACGGCACTGTTCGAGATGCTGCCGGAGATCGGTCTGCCCGAGGACGAGACCCTGCGTCTGGTCGGCGCCCTGACCTGGTCCGGGCTGGCCGATCCGCCCGAGCCCGCCCCAGGCGACCCGGCGCCGGCCGGCGGCCCACCGGTCGCGGTCGAGTCGTCGGCCGCCGCCCAGCCGGAGGTGCGGCCGCTCGAGCCCGGGGCCGCGGCCGTCCTGGCCCGCTGCGACCGGCCGAGCCTGGCCGCGTACGGCCACAAGCTGCTCGACGACTGGCTGACGGCCGACATGCCCGCCGCCGGGGCCTGGATGTTGCTGGCCCAGGCCCATCTCGGCGACGACTCCACGTGGGACAGGCTGGCCCCACTGCTCAAGTCGTGGCCGGCCCGCAGCCGCTGGCTGCGCGCGATCGACGGCTACGCCGTGCTGGCCACCGCCGGCACCGACGCGGCGCTGCGGCACCTGATCGCCATCGAGGAGGGCATGTCGGGCGGCCCGATGACCGATCGGGCCCGCACCTACCTCACGCAGGCCGCGGCCCGGCGCGGGCTGTCGGTGACCCAGCTGGCCGACCGGCTCGCCGTCACGCACGGCCTCGACGAGGGTGTCACGCTCGACTACGGCCCGCGCGCGTTCGCCGTCCGAACCGACGAGCATCTGGTTCCGTACGTCGTGGGCGCGGACGGGCGGCGGCTGGCGCGGCCACCGAAGCCGGGCGTGCGGGATACCGATCCCGGGGGCTACGAACGATTCGTACGGCTCAAGAAGGATCTCAAGGCGAGCGCTGCCGCGCAGATCGCGCGGCTGGAGCGCGACATGCTCCGCCACCGGCGGCGCCCGGCCGGTGACCTGGCGGCCGTCGTCCTGCCGCATCTAGTCCTGGGACCGATCGCGCGGCGGCTGTTGTGGGCCGAGTACGACACCGGCGGGCGCGTCTTGCGGGCGCTGCGGATCGCCGAGGACGGTACCTTCGCCGATGTCCACGAGACGACCGCGACCGTCGCCCCGGACGTGCTCCTCGGGCTCGTGCACCCGGCCGAGCTGGCGCCGGGGGAGCTCGCCGGCTGGGTTCAGATCTTCGCCGACTACGAGATCCTGCAACCGTTTCCCCAGGTGCACCGGCCGGCGGTCGCCCTGACCGAGCGGCAGCGGGCCGCGACCAGCCTGGCCGTGGCCAAGCCGGTGCCGTCGGACCGGATCGTCGACCTGCGGACCAGGTCGTGGCACGGCAACGGATTCAACGCGCCGGGCCGGGTGCACACCCAAATGAACCACCTGCTGCCGGGCGGGCTGGACCTGGTGGTCGAGCTCGAGCCGGGCGTGACCATGTCGGTCCCGAACGCCGCCGACGAGCAGCGGATCACCGAGATCTGGGCCGACGACGCCGACTCGGGCCACTGGCAGCGGGCCCGGCGGATCCCGATGGGCTCGTGCGACGCGGCCGCCCTGTCCGAATTGCTGGTGGCCCTAGACGCAACCATGGAGTTGCTATAAGTTGAGTGGCAACCAAACGGTTGCTACTCAGGAGGCAGTCATGGCTTTTCCCGATCGCATCGAGCGCACCCTCGACCTGGCCCAGCCGCCCGAGCGCGTCTGGGCGGCGCTCACCACCGCCGAGGGCCTCGGCACCTGGTTCGGTAACAGCGCCGAGGTCGACCTGCGCGTCGGCGGCCGGATCACACTGGCCTGGACCAGCGGCGACACTGCCACGCTGACCATCGAGCGGCTCGAGCCGCCGGCCGTGCTCGGCTACACGTGGGCGATCTACGGGCTGCCCCAGGACGACCCCCGGCGGACGTACGTGGAGTTCACCCTCGCCCCGGCCGGCGCCGGCACCACCCTGACCGTGGTCGAGAGCGGCTTCGCCCAGCTCCCGGAGGACGACCACAAGAAGGCGTTCGACGGCAACACCGGCGGCTGGACCAACGAGCTGGGCGAGCTGGTCGCGTACCTCGATGGCCGGCTCTGACCGCGAAGCGGTCGCCCAGGAGGTCTTCACCGCCCTGGCCGACCCGACCCGGCGCGAGATCGTGGCCGCGCTGGCCTCGGGCGGCCCGGCCACCGCGACCGACCTCGCCGCCCGCCTGCCGATCAGCCGGCAGGCCATCGCCAAGCACCTGACCCTGCTGGCCGAGGCCGAGCTCGTCATCGCCGAGCCGGGGGAGCGGCGCCGGGTCCGCTTCCGCGTCAACTCCGCCCCGATGAAGGTCGCCCAGCAGTTCCTGGCCGCCCTCGCCCGCGACTGGGACGGCCCGCTGGCCACCCTGAAGGAGACGCTGGGCTGACCCCGGCGGCTAGCTGTGGGCGCGGAGGCCCGCGATCTCGGCGACGCGGCGGACGAAGGGCTGCATGCCGGTGAGGGCGATCCGGACGCCGCGGCCGGCGGCGGCGCGGCGGAGGGCGATCAGAGTCTCGATGCCGGCCGCGTCGAGCGTCGGGACGCGGGTGAGGTCGAGCGTGATGGTCGTGTTGTCGGAGCGGGCGAGCAGGGGCTGGACGGCCGCGCGGAGCTGGCTCCTGTTGTCCCGGTCGATCTCGCCGATCACCCGCAGCCAGGGGCCGCCGCCGGTGCGCAGCTCGGGGATGACCTTCAGGTTCCCGTTCTGGTCGGCCTCGCCCGGCCACGGCGGCAGGGCGTCGCTGAGCATCGCCTCCCGCAGCCAGGTGAGGGCGCGGGTCAGCAGCCGGGAGACGTGCATCTGGGAGATGCCCAGCTCCTCGCCGATCTCCTGCTGGGTCCGGTTGCCGTGGAAGCGCATGGTCAGGATGTGCCGTTCGCGTTCGGGCAGCCGGTCGAGCAGGTCGGCCAGGCTCACCCGGTCGGGCACCGACTCCAGGTCGTGGTCGTCCGAGCCGATCAGGTCGCCCAGCTCGGCCCCGCCGTCGCCGGTGGGCTGGCTCAGCGACGTGGCGCGGTAGCCGGCGCTGGACACCAGGGCGGCCCGCACGTCTTCGCGGTCGATGCCGCACCGGTCGGCCAGCTCGGTCTCGGTCGGCCACCGGCCCAGCTCGCTGGTGAGGTCCTGGCGGGCCCGGCCGACGGCCAGGGCCAGCTCCTGCAGCCGGCGTGGCACGTGCACGTTCCAGCCGTTGTCACGGAAGTGGCGCTTGATCTCACCGGTGATCACCGAGACGGCGTACGCGGTGAACGAGCCCCGCTCGGGGTCGTAGCGCTCGACCGCCTTGACCAGGCCGAGCCGGGCGACCTGGGTGACGTCGTCGGCCGGCTCGGAGCTGTTGCGGTAGCGCCGGGCGAGCCGGTCGGCCATCGGGAGCATGATCTCGATCGTGGCGTCGCGGAGGCGGCGGGCCCGGGTGGCGTCCGCGGCGTCGCGGCCGGCGGCGTAGCTCTCGGCGATCACGTCGAGGTTCTCGAGCTGTGCGTGTGCGGACATGGAGACTCCTCCGGTGTTGTCCGCGGACACAGGGCGGAGAGCATGACCAGCGACAGCAAGGTTCCCGAGAGAGTTGTCTTCAAACAAAAGAGGTTTTTTCGGGGTGACGCCGGGAAGCCAGAGTGCCATGCCCGTTGATCAAAGAGCGCTCGCGACCAGCTTGGAAACCCTGGGCGCCGCCGGCCTGGACGGTGACCGACGGCCCCTGGCGGAACGTCTGGACGAGGTGATGACGGCCGCCCGCGATATGATCCACGTCGATGGGGTGGGTCTGATGCTGCTGGACGACGCCGGTGCGCTGCGGTTGGCCGGCGCCTCCACTCCGGCCGGGATGGCGCTCGAGCGGGCCCAGCTGCGGCTGAATTGCGGCCCGGGCATCGACTGCGTGCGGGAGAACGAGACCGTCGCGGTGGCCGACCTGGCCGCCGCCGACGACTACGCCCCCGTATGGGCCGACCTGGAAAGAGGCGAGGAACCGGTTCGGGCGGTACTGTCCGTTCCGGTACAGGTGGCCGGCTCGGTCGTCGGCACGCTCAACGTGCTTCGCACCGAGCCCCAGGCCTGGGATTTCGACAGCGTCCGGGCCGCCGAGGCGTACGCCGAGCTCATCTCGGTGCTGCTCCGCCTCGGCGCCACCGCTCAGGAATGAGGAGGCCCGATGCCGAACATCGATCCGGAAGTCCTCGCGGGCAGCCTGCGCCGGCTCGAGAAGCTGGGCAGCGGCGACGTCCCCGGCGCGGTGGCCGACGTCGTGCACGCCGCCGTCGACCTGTTCGGGGTCACCGGCAGCGGGTTGATGATCGCCGACGAGGAGAACAGCCTGCGCTACGTGGCGGCCAGCAACGCGCCCAGCAAGATCATGGAGCAGGCGCAGAGCACCACCGGCGAGGGCCCGTGCGTGTCGGCGTTCGTCCACAACCGCGTCGTGCACACCGACGACCTGCGCCAGGACGCCCGCTGGCCGCGTATCCACGACACCTTCCTGCAGCACGGCGTCGTCTCGGTGCTGGGCGCGCCGGTGCGCCTGGGCGGGGTGCCGGTCGGCACGCTCGACGTCTTCCACGACGTGCCGCACGACTGGGACGAGACCGAGGCGGCCGCCCTGGAGCGGTACACCGGCCTGCTCGAGGCGACGCTGAGCACGGCCCTGGCCGCGCAGCGGGCCGGCGAGCTGGCCGGGCAGCTGCAGTACGCGCTCGACTACCGCATCGTCATCGAGCGCGCCGTCGGCTACCTGATGGCCCGCCACGAGACCGGCGCCGAGCAGGCGTTCAACCTGCTCCGCAGCACGGCCCGGGGCCAGCGTCGCAAGATCGCCGAGGTCGCCCAGCATCTGCTCGACACCGGCCGCCTGCCCGATTGAGAGGCCCGCCCGGGGGTAGCCCGGAGACATGACTGAGCGCACGGTTTCCGATCTTCTGGTGGAGCGCCTGACGGCGTGGGGCGTCGAGCGGGTGTTCGGCTACTCCGGCGACGGCATCGACGGCGTCCTGGGGGCGCTGCGGCGGGCCGGGCGGCCCGCGTTCGTGCAGGGCCGGCACGAGGAGGCGGCGGCCTTCATGGCGGTCGCCCACGCCAAGTACGCCGGCGGGGTGGGCGTCTGCCTCTCCACCCAGGGGCCGGGGGCGGTGCACCTGCTCAACGGCCTCTACGACGCCAAGCTGGACAGTCAGCCGGTGGTGGCGATCGTCGGGCAGCAGGCCTCGACGGTGCTCGGCAGCGCGTACCAGCAGGAGATCGACCTGCAGCGGCTCTTCGGCGACGTCTGCGCCCAGTTCGTGCAGACCGCACACACCGCCGAGCAGGTGCCGATGCTGATCGACCGGGCGTTCCGGGCGGCGCTGGCCACCCGCAGCCCGGCCTGCGTCATCCTGCCCCACGACGTGCAGTCCGAGCCGGCGCCCGACCCGGCCGGGCACGAGCACGGCGTCCTGGTGACCAGTCCCGGTCTGCGTCCCGCGCGGTTGCTGCCGCGCGAGGAGGACCTGCGCGAGGCGGCCGGCCTGCTGAGCTCGGGGGAGCGCGTCGCGATCCTGGTGGGCCAGGGGGCGTACGGGTCGGAGCGCGAGATCGTCGAGCTGGCCGACCGCCTCGGCGCGGGCGTCGCGGCCTCGCTGCTCGGCAAGCCCGTGCTCGACGAGACCCTGCCCTTCCACACCGGAGTCATGGGGCACCTGGGCACCACGGCCAGCGCCGAGCTGATGCGCAACTGCGACACGCTCCTGCTGATCGGCACGAACGACCCGTGGACCGAGTTCTACCCGGCGCCCGGCCAGGCCCGCGCGGTGCAGATCGACATCGACGGCCGCCGGCTCGGCGTGCGCTACCCGGTCGAGGTGCCCTTGCTCGGCGACGCGTCCGAGACCCTGCGCGCCCTGCTGCCCCTCGTCGAAGCGGCGCGGGACCGAAGCTGGCGGGACCGGGTCGAGGGCTGGGTGCGGCGCTGGCACGAGATCGGCTCGGCGCGGGCCTCAGCGGCGGCCGAGCCGCTCAACCCGCAGCATGTCGTCCGGTCGCTGTCCGGCCCGCTGCCGTCCGACGCCCGGGTCGCGGTCGACGTCGGCTCGGTCGTCTACTGGTACGCCCGCCACCTGCGCCTGCCGGCCGGCGTGCCGGCCCACCTGTCGAGCACGCTCGCGTCGATGGGCTGCGGAATCCCGTACGGCCTGGCGGCCAAGCTGGACGAGCCCGGCCGGCCAGTAGTGGTGCTCTCCGGCGACGGCGGCTTCCAGATGCTCGGCCTGGCCGAGCTGGCCACCGTGGCCGCCCGCTGGCGCGACTGGGCCGACCCGCGCTTCGTCGTCTGCGTACTCGACAACGGCGACCTGGCCGAGGTCAGCTGGGAGCAGCGCGAGATCGAGGGCGAGCCCCGCTTCGCCACCTCCCAGGATCTGCCCCCGGTGCCCTACGCCGGCTACGCCGAGCTGCTCGGCCTGCGCGGCATCGAGGTCAGCGACCCGGCGGCGATGACCGCGGCCTGGGAGACGGCCCTGGCCGCCGACCGGCCCACCGTGATCCACGCCCGGGTCGACCCGGACATCCCCCTGCTGCCGCCGCTGCAGAGCCTCGAGAAGATCAAGCCCATGTACGCCGGGCTCGCGGCCGAGAAGAACGAGCGCGCCGAGGCCCACCTACGGCGGGAACGCGCCGACGAGGGTTTCGACGACGGCTCGGTGGCGGCCGGTTGATACGGTCCCGCGCATGATCGCGCAGGACGTGGCCCATCGATATCTCAAGCTCGCCGACGACCGGCGGCCCGGCCTCGTGACCGGGCTGTACCTGGTCGGATCGGCCGCGCTCGGCGCCTGGCAGCCCGAGCACAGCGACGTCGACGCCGTCATCCTGACCTCGCGCGAGACGGCGCCGGAGGACCTCGCCGCGCTGGCCGGGATCCACAGCGAGCTGGGCCGTCCGTTCTTCGACGGCGTCTACCTCTCGCCGGCCCTGGCCGGGATCTGGCCGGACGACCGGCGGCCGGTTCCGTTCGCGGTCGACGGCGTGCTGGTCACCGATCGGCCGTGCGGCGAGCTCACGCCGGTCGTGTGGCTGGTGCTGCGGAAGTACGGCATCGCGATCCGCGGCGCGGCCGACCCGGGCGTGCGCGTCGACCACGAAAACCTGCGCCGCTACCTGCTCGACAACCTGCGCGACTACTGGCAGGACATGGCGGCTCAGATCACCGCCGCCGTCCCCGCCATCACCGGCGAGGCCGTCGACGCCGACTCCGTCGTGTGGGTGGTGCTCGGCCCGGCCCGGCTGCACTACACCCTGGTCTACGGCGACGTCATCGCGAAGGCGGCCGCCGGCGGCTATCTGGCCAAGCGCTTCCCGGAGTACGCCGACCTGGCCGCCCGGGCCGTCCGCCACCGCGCCGGCCATCCGCAGCAGTTCACCCCGGCCGACCTGGCCGCCGCGGCCGAGGCCGCCGACGCGGTTGCCGGGGACGCCCACCGCCGCTTCGGTTAAGGGGCCAGCACGTCGAGGAAGGGCTGGACCTGGGCCGTCGGGGTGAGCACGGTGGCCGTGGAGCGGTCGGTGAACGTCAGGCGCAGCCGGCCGTTCTGTTCGGTGGCCGAGGTGAGGCTCGACCGGAGGCACTCCCAGCGCAGGCGCAGCGGTCCCGAGCCCCGGCGGAACAGACCGGAGCGCTTGGCCAGGACGAGCAGGCGGCGGTCGGTCAGGGCCAGCACCCGCGGGTCGTTGACCGTGTCGAGGTGCTCCTCGAGGGCGGTGGCGAGGCTGCTCGGGGCATCCCGGCGGGCGGCCGGCGGGCGGCGGAAGCGCCACGGCGACATCTCGGCCCGGGACATCTCGGCCGAGTGGCCGGCGGCCCGGCTCACCCAGACGGCGGCCCGGAACGTCTCGCCCGATTGAAGGTGCTCCTGCACGTCAGCCGCGTTCACCCGATCAGTCGACCACGCGGCGGCGGGAGCGCCGTCACCGGGCCCGGCGATCGATGTCGGATACCGGTCGAAGCCCTCGACTCCCGGCCCGGGCAGGCATCCGCTGGAAGTGGTCCTCATCCCGTCGGCATCGGGAGGCTGAGATGCATCGGATCACCTGTCTAGCGGCGGTCATCGCGCTGTCCTTGAGCGCCGGGCTTTGCGCGGCCTGCGACGAGAAGGTCGAGGCGAAAGACTGCCCCGATGGCTCGGACAACTACAACGGCAAGTGCCTGCCGCCCATCACGGCTCTGTTCGTCCAGTGCGTCGACGCCAAGGAGAAGGACCTGACCCAGGAGGTCGGGCTCGGCGCGACAGTGCCCGCCGCGGCCAACACCACCTTCAAGGCCGCGTACACCCGCTCGCGCAAGGAGAACAGCGCCGCCGCCCTGGAGTTCGTGAAGACCTGCCTGACGCTGGCCCGCGAGCAGGCGTCGGGCCAGGACGCCGTCGAAGTCGGCAAGGTCGAGAAGAAGACCACCGACGCCATCGTCGTCGCGAAGAAGAAGCTGCCCGCGATCGAGGTGGACCCGAAGTCGCTGACGTGCGAGGCGGACCCGTGCGGTGAGCTCACCGTCAACAGCACCGGTTTCGCGAAGCTCCAGATCACCCGGATCACCGTGACCGGCGAGAACCGTGAGGCCTTCGTCGCCGGCGACGAGTGCGAGAACCTCTGGCTCGAACCCGAGACCAGCTGCCGGATGACGGTGGGCTTCCGGCCCACCGGCGACGGCCCTGTCAGCGCCACTCTGGTGATCCACCAGAACCTCCCGAGGCCGGACACCGGCACGCGCGTCAAGCTCACCGGCGCGGGCACCGGCACTGGGGGCCAGGACTACGAACTGACTGTGGACGCCGCCGCCGGGATCAGGGTGACCAGCGGCTCCGGCGGCATCGACTGCGGTGACACCTGCACCGCCACCTTCGCGCCCGGCACCGACGTCACCCTGACGGCCGCCTTCGACGCCGGCGGCGAGATCCTGTGGACCGGCTGCGACACGGCCGAGGCCAACACCTGTCAGGTGCGCATGGCCGCCGACACGAAGGTGAGGGCCGGGCTCTCATAGTGAGATGACGACACTGGTGGCAGTTACAGGGTCACTGCATGAGGTGACGCACCCCGTCGAAGGCCGGATCGAGTCGTGCCTCGGCCGATGAGCGGCCCTCCCGCCACTGCGGGAGACGCGACTCGATCTCGGCCCGGGCGTTGCTCTGCGCGTCGACGTAGAAGTGCAGCGTCCGCAGGCGCCTGCTCGTCTCGTGGGCGACGAGCGCGCCGTTGCCGCCGATGGCCGCGGCCACCTCGTCCTCGAAGCGGCGCAGGGCCTCCAGCGACTCGTCGGCCGGGAGCTGCCCCGCGTTGTACTGCGCGTACGGCAGCCGGACGGGCACGTGCAGGTCGAACCGCGGCCATCGGGCCGGCCGCAGCGGCGCCGTGGCCATGGCCAGCAGCGGCACCCCGTCGTCCCGCTGCCCCTGCATCAGCATCCAGGAGTCCTCACCGGCGGCCAGGGCCCCGACCGCCTGCCGAAGCTCGGCCGGCGTCCGCGGCTCGGCCGGCTCGGCCCCGGTCCAGGAGATCTCGCCGAGCCAGATCTCCACCGCGTCCTCGCCGATCGCCCAGTCCAGCGACAGGAAAGTGACCTGCCCCCGCATGTCGTCCGGCAGCCCGGCGAAGGCGGGGTGGTAGCAGACGACGTCGGCCTGGCGGCGCTGCTGATCGACCGTGACGCCGTACCGGATCTCCGAGAGCTCCAGCTTGTGCCCGCCCATCTCCATCACCGACTCGAAAGTGGACGGATCCGCGGCCCGCGCGGCCCGGTACGACCAGACCGCATCGGCGGGCGGCGCCGCGGCCAGCCACCGGGCGGCCACCGCCCGCAGCTCCGCCTGCCCACCGGGCGTCACGGACAACGCGTGCGCGCTGCCGTCACCCGGGCTCAGCTCCCACTGCAGGCCCGGATGGATCGCGTCCACCCGCCGGCCGAAGGCGTCCCCGTAGCCCTCCACCGTGCCGCCCTCGACGGCCGCGGCCACCTCGTCGCGTACCGTCGCCCACCACGACCAGAACTCGCCGATCGCCTCCGCCTGGGCCTCCGGGCGAGCCTTCTTCTTGAACAAGCGCATGGCCGCGGAGTGTAGCCACGGCCCTATGCTCGGCCCATGCCCCACGCCACGCTCTACGCGCTCGAGGACGAGCTCGCCGGCCGCGAACCGGCCCTGATCACCGCCCTGACCGACGCTGTGGTCTCCGTCTACGGCGAATGGGCCCGGGACTCCGTCGAGGTGCGGCTGATCGGCATCCCCACTGGCCGCTGGGCCCGCGGCGGCGAGCCGGTCACCACCGCCGCCCCCGCGATCAGCTTCAGCATGCGCGAGGAGGTCTTCACCCGCGACGACGCCCCGCGGCTCACCGCCGCCCTGATCACCGCCCTGACCGACGCCGCGACCACCGTCTTCGGCGAAGACCGCCGAGACGCCGTCCTCGTCGACCTGATCGGTCAGCCCACCACCCGGACCGGCCTCGGCGGAACCGTCATCAGCGACCGCGGATGATCACCGGTTACGACAGCGTCGTGGTCGCGCGGACGCCGGTTGGTGCCGGGATCCGGGCCATGGTGGACGGCCTTCAGATTCGAGCCGTATCCGGCCACGTTGGTCGCGGCCGGGCTCTCCCTCGTCACGATCGTGACCCCGGATGAGGCGAGCACCTTCAGCCGGCGGCTTCGTGAGCTGCTGGTGCAGGCGCTGAGTCAAGGCGGCGGCGGTCGTAGGGGTGCTTGAAGGCTGACGGGCTGTAGTAGCGGATCGCGGTGCCGTCAGGGGTCAGCTCGCGGCTGTAGTGCTTGAGGAAGTCCCAGAGGAGGGGACATTCCTCGGGCATCGTGTTGTGGGAGCGGTAGAGGTTCTTGGTGAGCTTGAGGACGGGGATGCCGTCGGTTTCCCAGAGCCAGGTCTGGAATCGCCTCCGGTAGCCGGAGCGGCCCTGCTGACGTACGTCGGCCAGGGTCAGGCCGTTGACGGTCAGGTGGTAGCGGGCCCAGGCGTCCAGCTGGTTCTCGGTGGTGTCCCAGAGGGTGCCCGCCAGGAAGGCGAGGTCGCCGTAGCCGTAGATCTGGTAGGTGGGGATCGGGCGGTACGCGGCGGGGTGGGCCACGCCGTCGAGGGTGACGGTGCCGTTCGCGCCGGGGGCGACGGTGAAGGACGTGGAGGCCACGGCGGCGAAGTAGTCGGGGAAGGCGATGGCCAGGGTCTGGGTGACGCTGCTGCCGGCGGACTGGCCGGTGGAGTAGAAGCGGGTGGGGTCGACGTCGTAGTGGGCGGTGATGTGGTCGCGCAGCTGGCGGTAGAAGGCGAGCGAGTCGCGGTGGCTGACCGAGACGGAGTTGACGCTGTACTGCTCGCAGACGATGACCAGGATGAAGCCCTCGCGCTCGGCCACCTTCCACCACTGGGTGGCGTCCAGGAAGACCTTGTCGGTCTGGCTGTTACCCGGCCAGACGAAGACGACGGGCGCCTTCCGGCGGGCCGGCCGGGGGCGGTGGACGAGGTACTCCCGGAGGTAGCCGTTGACGGTCATCGTGTGGACTCCGATACCGAGGCGCGCGTAGTCGGCGCGTTCGAAGAGCTGATTGCCGTAGGCGAAGAAGTTCTCGTAGCGGGTGTAGGCGGTCAGGAAGCTAACGATGTCGCTGATGGTCGTGCGGCCGTGGCGGACCGCGACCTGGGAGATCGGGCCGGCGTGCGAGGTCATCCAGCGGTCCGAGCGGGGGCGCTGACGGTAGACGCCGCCGACGGCGGTCGGGAGCGTGTCGTTCGCTCGCTTCCAATAGGCCAGGCTGGCGGCGGCCTGCGGGCGGGGATTGACGTACGCGGTGGGCAGCACCGTTTCGTCGTAGCGGATCAGGTCGAAGCCGGGAGGGAACACCACCGGGGTGTAGCCGTCGGTCTGGCCGCCGAACGTCCGCGAGGCGTAGGTGTCGAGCAGGCCGGGTCTCAGGCCGGGCGAGTCCACGTACACCTGGGCTATGACCCTCAGCGGGTGGGCGAGGGCCCACGCCTCCAGGGCGGGGGCGCCGGCGCCGTAGCCGACCAGGTAGTGCAGGCCGAAGATGGTGAAGTAGCGGTTGTTCTGGAAGAAGGACAGCGCGGCGTCGACGTAGGCGGCCTCCTCCTCGGGAGTGCCCCAGCCGCCGGGGCCGGGCTCGAGGACGAACAGGCCCTCGCCGCGCTGGTCCGCGATGCTGATCCACTCGCGCAGGGCCGTGCTGTCGTGGTCGGGGAGGGCGATCACGGTGAAGTACGAGCGGATCGGGGTCTCGGCGGAGATGTAGACCTTCGCGGCGCGCCCTTCGGTGATCGTCTTCGTCCAGAGGCCGCTCATCTCGCGGGGGAGCTTGTTGGCCCGGGAGTAGTCGTAGTCCGGGAAAGGACGGCCGTCGAGCGATCGGGCTTCCCGGGGCGGGGCCGCGGACGGGGTGGCGATCGGGGGCAGCGCGGCGAGGGCGGCGGTGCCGGTCAGCAGCGTACGTCGGTGCATGGCTTGTCCTCTCGGTGCTCCAGGTGGTCGCGGGTCCGGCTGAGGGCGAGGCGGGCGTGCTCCTTGCCGCCGACCTGAGCGACGAGCTCGGCGTGCGGGATCTCCAGGGCGTAGGGCAGGCCGGGCGGCAGCGCGCCGAGGATGGTGGGGATGTCGATGCCGCCCTCGCCGGGGAACAGGCGCTCGAAGCGGGCGGTGTGGATGAGGCCCTCGTTGGTCGCCGGCACGGCCGGGGGCGCGTCGCAGACGTGCACGAAGTGGAACCACTCGGCGGGCAGCTGCCGCAGGTCGGCCACGCTGGAACCGGAGCGGGCGAAGTGCAGCAGGTCGACCAGGATGCCCGCGTTCGGCTGGGCGGCGCCGCGCAGAACCCGTACAGCCGCATTGAGGTCGGGGGTTTCGGTCCAGGACGGGAACTCCAGATCGACCGTGAGGCCCAGCGGGCGGGCCATCTCGCACAGCTGGGCGAAGCGGTCGGTCTTGCGGGCGTGGTCCGGGTCGGGCAGCTGGCCGATGACGTGCCGGGCGCCGAGTTCGGCCCCCGCCTCCAGGAACCGCTGGAAGTCGCGCGGGTTCTCGTCGGGGCTGATCCGGGCCAGCTCGATGTCGAGGACCTCGATGCCGGTGGCGGCCAGGCGCACCTTGGTGGTCCGCATCAGGGCGGGGTCGGTGGCGAGCGGATAGTGCGGTTCCCGCGCGGTGACGCGGGTCAGGCGCAGGCCCACGTAGCGGTAGCCGGCCTCGGCGGCGGCGTCGACCAGCTCGGGCGGGGAGAGGCTGAGCGCGGTCAGGTGGGCCAGGGAGAAGTCGTGGCGCTGGTCGGGCTCCTGGCGCCGGCGCAGCCGGGTCAGCCGGCGTTCTCGGTGGGCGGCCATCCGGACCGGGGCGCTGACCGGGCCGCCGTAACCGTTGTAGCCGCCGATCCGCTGGACCACGGCGAAGAAGACGCGGTGGCCGAGCATCTCGGTGGAGAAGTGCAGGTACGCGCCGTGCTCGTCGGTGTCGTAGAGGATCGAGTGCTCGCGCAGCGCAGCCAGGAAATCCGGGTCCAGGTCGTGGCGGGCGTCCAGGTCGGCGTAATAGTTGCCGGGGATCCGCAGGACGTGGTCGCGCATCGCCTGGGCGGCGGCGATGGCGTCGCCGGTGCGGAACGCGACGTGCTGCGGGTTGGGGACGACCGGGGCCCAGTCGCCGCGGCGCATCGGGGCGGTGTTGAGGGTGAGGCGCACCCGCTGGGCCGGGTCGGCCGCGGCCCGGCTGAGGATGGGGCCGAACGGCGCGGCGATCTCGGTGGTCCGCCCGGCCTGCAGCCCGAGCACGGCCCGGTAGAACAGCGTGGACTCGTCGAAGTCGTCGACCGAGTCGGTCAGCGACACGTGGTCGGTGCCGTCGATCGGGCCGCCGCCGGCCGGGGCGCCGGCGACCGGGGTGAAGTCCTGGAGCCAGCTCTCGTTGCGGACCAGGAAGACGGACGTGCCGTCGGGGGCGGCGATCGAGGCGAGGTCGGCCTCGCCCGGTTGGCGGAGGCGGGGGAGGACCGGGGCGAGCAGCCGTTCGGCGCGGGCGGTGGAGAGGGCCGGGTCGGCGGTCTCGACGGCCAGGGCGCAGACCGACGCGGTGCCCGGAGCGACCGTGCGCTGGGCGGCGAAGTTGAGCAGGACTCGCGCGGTGCCCTGCTGCCAGAGCTCCACCGGCTTGGAACGATGCCGGCCCGAGTGGACGAAACCCAGCGCTGTCAGCGCCGCCGACACCTCGGGGCCGGAGATCTCGTCGACGGCCAGCTCCGTGAAGACGATGCCGGTCAGTGGCGGCGGCTTGTCGCCGGCCCGCAAGGCCAGCAATGACCGCATTCCGTTGATGGCGGCGTGCCGGGGATCGGCCTGCCGGTAGATGTCGTTCGAGACCTCGAGCGAGACCGGGCCGTCGTAGCCGGTCTCCTCGACGTGCCGGGTGAACGCCGCGACGTCCAGCTCGCCGAGGCCGGGCAGCAGGCGATGGTGCCGGCTCCGTTCGACCACGTCCATGGTGGCCGCGGGCGCGTCCGCGAGCTGCACGTGGAAGATCTTCGAACCCGGGATGACCCGGATGCTCCGGGCCGACGCCTCCCTGATCAGCACGTGGAAGCTGTCCAGGCACAGCCCGAGGGCGGGGTGATCGGCCTCGCGCACGATCCGCCAGGCGTGCGCGGGCGTGTTGACGAAACGACCCCAGGCCAGGGGCTCGTAGGCGATCCGCAGCCCGGCCGGCTCGGCCCGCGCGGCGAGCGCCCGCAGCTGCTCCGCGGCGAGCTGGTCGTCGTCCACGGCGTCGGGCGACATCGAGGAGCTGACGACCACGGTCCGTACGCCCAGCTCCTCGAGCACGGCGAACGTGCGCGACGCCCGCCGCAGGTTGGCCGCCAGGAGGGCGGGCGGCACCGCCTCGAAGTCGGTGAACGGCTGGTACGCGTCGACGGTCAGCCCGCGCCGCGCGCATTCGTCGCGGATCCGCCGCGGGCTCCACGACGAGGCGACCAGGTCGCTCTCGGCCAGCTCGACACCGGAGAAGCGGGCCGCCGCGGCCGCCGCCAGCTTGTCCTCCAGCGTCCCGGACAGACAGTGCGTGGCGATCGTCAGCCGCGTAACGGATGGACGTACTGGATAGTTCATTATCGGCCGACGACTCGACCCATCGAGCGTCATCATGGCGTGACCCTAACCCCGGTCCGCTCATTGGTCCAGTAGGTCCGCAGAGCGGTTCGCCTTGCTGGAGCAGGCAGCGGGCGCGATGATCGGGCGGCCAAAACATCTCAGCGGGGGCGCCAGTGTCCAGTCTCGAATTGGTCGTCGCGGTCGGCCTGACGATCCTCATCGCCACCAGCCTGTCCCGCCGGCTCGGCACCGCCCCGCCCGTGGTCATGCTGCTGGCCGGGATCCTCCTCGGATTCGTGCCGGCGCTCCGATCCGTACACCTGCCGCCGGAGGCGGTGTTGTTGCTCTTCCTGCCGGTCCTGCTCTACTGGGAAGGCTTCACCTCCTCGATCCGGCAGATCCGGCGCGACTTGCGCGTCGTCGTGCTCATGAGCACGGTCCTGGTGGTGCTGACGGCGGCCGGCGCGGCGGCGGTGGCCCACGCGCTCGGCGTCCCCTGGGGACCGGCCTGGGTCCTCGGCGCCGCCATCGCCCCCACCGACGCCACCGCCGTCGGCGTGCTCGGGCGCGTCCTGCCCCGCCGCGTCGGCACCCTGCTGCGCGCCGAAAGTCTGATCAACGACGGCACCGCGCTCGTCCTCTACGCCCTGGCCGTCGGGATCACCCTCGGCGAGGAACACTTCAGCCTCGGCCATCTGGGCATCGACTTCCTGCTGTCGTACGGGGGTGGGGTCGTCATCGGCCTGGGGGTGACGTACGTCGTGGTGCAGTTCCGGCGGCGGCTGACCGACGCCTTCCAGCACACGCTTTTCGCGGTGGTGACGCCCCTGATCGCGTACCTCCTGGCCGAGCTGGCCGAAGTCTCGGGGGTGCTCGCGGTGGTCGTCAGCGGGCTGTGGGTGGGGCGGGTGTCGCCGCAACTGTTCCCGGCCTACGCGCGCCAGCACGTGCGTACCGTCATGGGGTTTCTGACCACGCTGGCCAACTCGGCGCTGTTCATCCTGACCGGGCTCGAGGCCCAGTCGGCCGTCCGAGGGCTCAACAGCGTCGGCCTGACCCGCGGCATCCTCGTGGCGGTCGGCGTGTGCGCGGTCATCATCGCCGTGCGGTTCGGGTGGCTGTTCACCCTGCCGTACGTCATCCGGACCCTCGACCGCCGCCCGGCCCAGCGCGAACGGCGGCTGAGCGCCCGGCCCCGTACGGTCATGGCCACCGCCGGTTTCCGCGGCGCCGTCTCGATGGCCGCCGCCCTGTCGATCCCCGACACCACCACCGCCGGCGCCCCCTTCCCCGACCGCGACCTGATCATCTTCGTGACCGCGGTCGTGATCGCGGTGACCCTGCTCGTCCAGGCCCCGCTGCTGCCCCGCGTGGTCCGCTGGGCCCGCCTCGGCGAGGACCACACGGCCGACCAGGAACGCCACATCGCCGAGGTCACGGCCACCGAGGAGGCGCTGAACGCGCTGCCCGGCACCGCCTCCCGGCTGGGCAGCAGCGCCGACGTGACCGCCCAGGTCCAGACCGAGTACGAACGTCGCCTGCACGCCCTCCGCGACGGCGACGGCGCCGGCCAGGAACAGTACGCCGACCTGTATCTGGCCCTGCTCGCCCACAAGCACGACACCGTCATGCGCCTGCACAACGAGGGCAGAATCGACGACGAGGTCCTGCGGCAGCTCCAGGACCACCTGGACCAGGAACAGGTCCAGACCACCCGCCGCCGCGTCCGATGAGCCCGGTCGCGGCCGTCCGGCGCTTCGTCGACGCCTGGCGAGACGTGCGGGCACGCTTCTTCGGCGACCTGGCGCCGATCGACGGGCTCGACGACCTCCTGACGGCCGTACGGTCGCGGCGCGAGCTGCCTCGCCGGGGCGTCACCGCGAGCGGGATCGAGTACTCGGTGCACGGCGCCGGGTGCTGGATGCGCACCCCCGGCGGGGCCGTCGTGGACATCGACCTCGTCCATGACTCCCTCACCGGTCAGCGGGTGGAGGCCTTCGACTCCTGGCGGATCCGCGCGTTCCTCGCCGACGGAGCCGAGGTCGTCTGGAGCGAGGCGGAGATCGAAGCCGCCTGCCGCCGGCTCGTTGAGACCGGCGTCCTGCGCGTCGTCAACGGGTTCTGGTTCTCCGTGCCGGACCCCCCGCCTTCACGTGCCTGCTCGTCGACGCCGGCGGCAGCCACCGTTGCGCGGCCCCTTTCTGCGGCGCCAGCAGCATGCTGATGAGTACGCACGACTGTCGCGTCGACCTGGGCTTGCCATACTCACCCGATGATCGACACCAATGATCTAAGAGATAGAACTTAGAGCGCCTGACCCCAGAACCGGTTGACCGCGGTATCGGGTGACTGCCGAAGTCGAGCAACTAGAAAAGTTCTCGGCCAGCGTGTCACCGATTTCCTCACCCCCGCCGCGCCGGCTCCGATCTGGCGGTCATTAAACACCTCGGGCGTCGCCCAGCTGTGCCAAGGCTGGGGCATGCCGCAGCCGTCAGGTGGCGGCGATCATCTTGTTCGAGCGGTGCAGGCGACCGGACATGCCGACCTCCCAGGCGAACTTGGCCGGGTCGGAGCTGACCGGCACCCAGTCGAGGAAGTCGCGCCAGGTCGCCAGGTCGGCGCGCCAGGCGCCGAGGAAGTCCTCGCACAGCCGGTGGCTGATCAGGGCGCTGCGGCCGCGGGCGGCCTCGAGCGACTGACGGATCCGGGCCGGCGTGGGTGTCCGGTCGGCGCGCGCGTGGATGTGGTCGATGAACTGCCGGCGCCGGTAGAGCGCTTCGCCCCAGAACCCGTTGACCGCGGTGTCGGGTGACTGACCGAAGTCGAGCAGCCAGAACAAGCTCTCGGCCAGCGTGTCACCGAGCTCCTCGGCCGCGGCGCGCCGCGGGTTGGCGAACGGGTCGAAGGCGCGTTGCCGCATCTGCCCGGCGCGGGCGGCGCGGAACGGGACCCCGTCACCGAGCAGGAAGAACCAGTCCTCGTTGTAGATGTTGGGGAAGAACGATCTCGTCGCCGAGGTCTTCACCATCATCGCGCCGCCGCCGATGAAGGTGTCCTGCGAGCCGCCGACCGCGCGGTGGGCATGGCAGACGACGGAGTTGTCGGCGAAGCCCGTGTTGGCCAGGCCCACTGCGCGGAACTCGTCGAGGAGCCCGGCCACGCGGGGCAGATCCGCGGGCCGATCGACGATGATGTCGTCGTCGAGGAAGAGGATCCGCTCCCAGCCCGCGCCGCGAGCCAGCGCGAGGCCGAGGTTGCGCTTGAGACTGGTGTCGCTCGTCGTCCCCAGCGCGTGAGGCCGGAGCAACCGGTCGGCGGCGAAGTGCGGCAGAACGCGGGCGAAGGAGGCGTCCACGTCGACCGCCAGCACGGCCGCGTCGAGCCGGTTGGCCAGGCTGACCGCCGAGGCGGCGTTCGTCTCCCGGCTGCAGAGCACCACCACCGGGCAGCCCACCGACCGGCTGAGCGCCATGACGTGACCCAGCTCGCCGACCGGTCGCGCGGTGGGCACGACGATGGCGTCCAGCCGGGCGGCCACACCGGGTTCCGCGTCCGTCAACAGGTTGCTGTGCGACCCGTGATGCAGGGCGCCCAGCTCGGCAGACGATTCCGCCGGCTTTCTCACGAAGCAGCCTCCGACCACGTGTGCAGGACGGTGTCCGGCGCCGTCCAGTCGGGCGTGGCCAGCACACCGTTCACGATGTTGATGCGGAACAACACACTGAAGGTGCTGGCGTCACCGAACGTGTGTGTCAGGTAGTCCGCGTTCTCGTCGCGGAACACCTTGTCGGTCAACGTGCGAACCGCCCCGAAGGTTCCGATGGCGTACATGCCATTGCATACGGTCACGGTCCGCGATCGGTTGAACGGGTTCGGCGCGCGGAGAAAGTGTCCCACGTCCTGGACCAGCGCCCGGCCGGTTTCGGGTCCGTCCCATTCCGGCGAGAAGGACTTCGCGTTGTCCTTCTCGGTGACTTCGAAGCAGCCCCGGAGGGGATCGTCGTCGTGCGAGTGCTGCCGGACCGGCACCCCCGTGAGGCGCATCGTGTCCTTGGTCGCGGCGTTCCAGTCGATGCCGCCGAGAAGCACGAGGTGGGCCGTGAAGTCGTCGCGGCGGAGACGGCCGGCGCTGCGGTACTGCACTTCGGAGTCCGGGTTGACAGCCCGGATGTGCCCGTGCACCTCGAACAGGGCGTCGAGGTCGGCCACGCGGGCCAGCTCGGAGCTGTCCGGGCCGGATGCGGTGTCCGGTGGGAGCTGGTTCGGGGGCAGCTCCGAGCAGACGATGATGATGGGAGCGCCATCGGCGAAGTGCCACGGGCCGCGTCCGACGATGCTGGGCTCGGCGCCGGTCTCCCCGGCCGGCGACGCTTCGCCGCCGCCGGTGGACGCCGGAGCGGCCTGCCGCAGCTCGAGAAGCTCCTGCCACAGCCTCTCCCGCTCGGCGCGCTCGTCGTCCGTCAGTTCACTGTCGTCGAGCAAGTGGTAGGCCGCTCCCTCGAGGGAGCGCCGCGTGCAGAAGAACGTCGCGATCGCGTGGAGCCGATCCTCGGGTGGGCGAGCCGGATTCGACGGTCGCTCCCAGGAGGAGATGAGCTGAACGCTGGTGGCTTTACGCTGGGCCAGGGCGTTGGCCAGCTGCGCCTGGGTCACTGAGACATCAGACCAATGCGACCGGCGTAGACCGCGCAGACGGTCGGCCAGGGCTCGGGCCGCCTCATCCGGATCCGGCACTCAGCCACCTCCAGAAAAATCCACTGTACCTAGAGTGGATTGATATACACCACCTCAGCCGGTGACCGCCAGGCTTTTGGCATGACGGCCTGAGATCGTTATCCGCGTGAGTGAGTTCTCGTGAGCTGGTTCCTGGCACTCCACTGGATTGCCGAGCAGGTACAGCTGTCGTACAGTCAGAAAAAGTAGATACACCCAAATCCAGGTGTACCTCTGGGTGACGTGTAGGGGGGCCTACATGAGTCAGCCGTCCCGATTGATCGATCCGGCGCCGCGTGCGCCTCCGAATGCCGAAGTGCCTCCGGTTCGCGACAACCGAAGGCACTTCGCCCTTCTGAGCAGGACCTCTCGGTGGCTGACCAAGAAAGGACCTCTCGATGCGCACCATATTCGCGTACTTCTCGTCGGCGGCTCCGGACCCGCCGGTGGAAACCGCGTACAGCCAGGATCTGGCGCATGCTCTCACGGCCGCGGCCGGCCTGATCGCGATGCTCGCCGTCATCTACCTGGTTTTCAAAGCCACGTACCTGTTCCTCCGGCTGTTCACGCACGTGGCCTTCTTCATCACGCTCGGGCTCTTCGTCTCCGTGATGGTGATCGGCGTGCTCAACCGCTGAACCGACAGCGCGCTGCTGCCGGTTCGACAGCAGCGCGCGATCGCAGGACGATCACCTTTGGCCGCGGATCGGAGGGTGGATGTCGGACGGGGTGTCGATTCGGCGCGCGGGGGCCAACGACGTACGCGAGCTGGTGCTCGACCCCGAGGACCGGCACGGGCTGCTCGACCACCTCCGGCATCGGCGCGGGATTCTGCTCTTCGCCTTCCGCCGGGACGCCGCCGGCGGTGCCGTCTTCGCCGGTCACATCTTCATCCGTATCGCGCCCAACGATGAGCCCGAATTGACGGACCGGCTGCGGCAAGCTCCGCTGTTGCTGTACCTCCGGGTCGTGGACGAACATCAGCGCAATGGCCTCGGGCGCCGGCTCGTCGAGGAGGCGGAGCGGATCCTGGCCCGGGGGCGGCATCCGATGGTTGCGCTCGGTGTCGACCCGGAGAACACGCGGGCGATCGCGTTCTACGAGAGCCTGTCGTTCACGCGATGGCGTGACGAGCCGATCAGAACCCACGGCTGGGCCGTACGCGAGGACGGCGGGGTGGAGCAGGTCGAAGAGGACTGCTTGATCTACCAGAAGCTGTTGCCGGGCCCCGAAACGTACAACCGGGCCCCGCGCGAGGCGGGACCCGGCATCTGAGCGTTTGCTACCAGCGCAGGAAGTTGTTCTGGGTCTGCGCGTTGAACTCGCCGGTGCGGAAGAACTTGGCGATGTGGGTTCGCGGGTCCTTCAGGTCGAGGACGTCGATGCCCTTGGCGATGTCGTTGGAGAAGATGTAGCCGTTGTACCAGTAGGCGGACCAGGAGCCGCCGCCGATCGGCTCGGTCAGGGAGAGCGGGCCGCGCTCCCAGTAGGCGATCTCCTTGGGCTGGCGTGAGTTGGTGAAGTCCCAGACCGAGATGCCGCCCTGGTACCAGGCCTGGACCATGATGTCGCGGCCCGGGACCGGGATCAGCGAGCCGTTGTGGGCCACGCAGTTCTCGGTGTCGGCGTTGGTCCGCGGGATCTTGAAGTAGCTGCGGAAGACCAGCTTGCGCTTGCCCACGATGTCGTAGATGGCGTCGGCGCCGAGCTTCGGGCCGAAGCGTTCGTTGCAGGTGGCCAGGCCGCCGCCGCCGAGCTCGTCGGTGAAGACGACCTTGGTGCCGCTGTTGTTGAACGTGGCCGAGTGCCAGAACGAGAAGTTCACCGTGTCCCGGACCGTCGTGATCACCTTGGGGGCGGTGCGCTTCGAGATGTCGAAGAGCACGCCGTCGCCCATGCAGGCGCCCGCGGCCAGGTCCTTGTCGGCGTAGACGGTGATGTCGTGGCAGCCCGTGGTGGCCGACTTGCCCTCGCTGCCGGGGTAGCCGCCGTCGGGGAAGACGACCGGCGTGGCGACCACCGCGGCCTGGGTCGGGTTGCGCTTGGGCACCTTGATGATGGAGATCTTGTCGTGCGGCAGGGCGCAGTTCGGCAGGTCCACCGTGGACAGGTTGTACGAGGAGACGTACAGGTAGACGTTCGGGTCGCCCTTCTTACCGGGCACCAGGGTCTGCGTGTGGGAGCCGCAGTCCGTCTTGACCGACTTGAGGTAGCGCGGTGTCAGCGGGTTGCTGATGTCGAAGACCTTGATGCCCTCCCAGCGGGCGCCCGGGTTCTCCGTGGTCGAGCCGGCGCTGGCGCAGGAGTCGTCGGTGCGCTGCGAGTCCGTGCCCAGGAAGAGCAGGTTGCCGCTGACCGAGACGTCGTTCTGCGAGCCGGGGCAGACGACCTGGGTCGCCTCGAACGGCGCCTTCGGGTTGCGGATGTCGTAGACGGTGAAGCCGTTGTAGTTGCCGCTGTACGCGTACTTGCCCTGGAACGCCCAGTCCGAGTTGGTGGAGTTCGCGAACGGGCCGATCTTGTCCCGGTGCGCGACCTGTTTGAGGTTCGGGCTGCTGACGATCTCGTCGACGCCCGGTATCGGATTGGGTTCGGCCGCCTGGGCGGCGCCGCTCATCGGCGCCACGAGCAGGGCGGCTGCGAGCGCCACCGCACCGATCGCAGCCATGCGCCCTCGTGGGTGCGTCATGTAGCTCCTTCCGGATGACGGCCCGCCGGGGCAGGATGGACCCCTACCGGCCGTATTCAACTCTGTCGCTACAGTAATTGGCGGGGCGCGCCTCGGGAACATCCGCAAGGGTCAATGGAAGGATTTGATGAGCCGTTCACGGACGTCAATGCTGATCGCCCTGGTCATCGTGCTTGCGGCGGTCGGGATCGCCTTGGCCGTGCGGTCGGGACCGGGCGAGTCGGCCGCGGCCCCGCGGCCCAGCGTGAGTGCCACGGCAGCCGTACGGGTCGTGGTGCCCGGAAAACCCGGTGAGTCGTCGACGGTGACCGATTCCGACAAGGTGCGGGCCCCGGCCGGCGTGACCTACAACGCGGCCGACGTCGCCTTCGTGCAGATGATGATCGCCCACCACGGTCAGGCCGTCGAGATGACGAAACTCGTACCCGGCCGGGCCCGGAACGGTCAGCTGCAGGCGCTCGCGCAGCGCATGCTGGCCGTGCAGGAACCGGAGATCGGCTGGCTGCGCAACTGGCTCACCCAGCGCCGGCTGCCCGAGACCGATCCCTCGCACAACCACAGCACGATGCCCGGCATGCAGACCCCCGAGGCCCTGACCGCCCTGGCCGGCCTCAACGGCGCCGACTTCGACCAGCGATTCATCGCCATGATGACCGCCCATCACCGCGGCGCCATGCAGATGGCCGGCGACGTCATGAAGAGCGGCGAGGACGAGCGCCTCCGCGAGACGGCCGGCGAAATGGCCGTCGAACAGGGCAGCGAGATCAGAAGAATGCAGGATCTGTAAGCGCGAGGCAAGATCATCGGATGAGCACGCATCCGGGTGAGCCCCACGACGACGCGCTGGCGGGCCGGCTCAACTGGCTTCGGGCCGGCGTCCTCGGGGCCAACGACGGCATCGTCTCCACGGCCGGCCTGGTCGTCGGCGTGGCCGGCGCCACCACCTCGACCGGGCCGCTGCTCACGGCCGGCGCCGCCGGTCTGGTGGCCGGGGCCGTCTCGATGGCGCTCGGCGAGTACGTCTCGGTCAGCAGCCAGCGCGACTCCGAGAGGGCCCTGCTGGCCAAGGAGCGCGCCGAGCTGGCCGACTTCCCGGAGCAGGAGTTCGAGGAGCTGGCCGCCCTCTACGAGGCCAAGGGCCTGAGCCCGGCCACCGCCCGGCAGGTGGCCCGGGAGCTGACCGACAACGACGCGTTCGCCGCCCACGCCGACGTCGAGCTGCACCTGGACCCGGACGAGCTGACCAGCCCGTGGCAGGCGGCCGGCGCGTCCGCGATCGCCTTCACCACCGGCTCGCTGCTGCCGCTGGCCGCGATCCTGCTACCGCCGCCCGGCGCCCGCGTGCCCGTCACCTTCGCGGTGGTGCTGATCGCGCTCGCCCTCACCGGCTGGCTCAGCGCCCGGCTCGGCGGCGCCCGCCCGGCCCGCGCCGTCCTCCGCCTCGTCGCGGGTGGCGCTCTGGCCATGGCCGTCACCTACGCGGTCGGCAGCTTGGTCGGCTGAGGCAGGGTGACGGGGTGACGCTGACCCACTGCGCCGACCTCACCGCCGCCGACTGGATCATCACCAGTGACCAGGACTGGTGCGACCTGGTCACCTTCGGTCGGCGGGCTTCGAGGCGTACGCCCGGTTGCGTTTCATCTCCGACCCGAGCCACCCGGGCCAGCAGGAGAACGACTACGACTGGGCCGGCATCGGCGCCTCGGCCGCGGCCGTCGCCGCCCTGATGGCCGACCCGCGCATCGACGTGGTGCCGGCCGACCTCTCGGCCAGTCAGCCGCATTACTACTGAGCCTGGCCGTCCTTCTGGTAGACGTCCTCGGCGACCGGCTCGAGCCAGGTCGTCGGGTCGCCGCCGTCCGCCTCCGCCTCGACCATGGCCAGGTGGCTCATGAAGGTGTCGGCCGCGGCGCCGTGCCAGTGCTCCTCGCCGGGCGGGCAGACCACCGTCTCCCCGGCGTGGATGCGCACGACCGAGCCGTCGCGGGTGCCGACCAGGCCGACGCCCTCGGTGACGTGCAGGGTCTGGCCGACGGCGTGCGAGTGCCAGTACGTACGCGCGCCCGGCGTGAAACGCACCAGTCCCACGGTCAACCGCGACGGTCCGGTGCCGTTGACGATCGGGGTCAGATAGATGTCTCCCGTGAACGTCGGCATGGGCGTTTTCAGGGCGGGACGGACAGGCAGGAGTTCCATACCCTTCATGTAACCCGCCGGCGGCCGGCGCTGGGAGTCACTGCCGAGACAGGTACTACCAGAACACCCCAGGTGCGTAAGGTGACAGGCTATGCCCTCGATCAGCGGCGCGGGCTGGCTGCCGCACGGTTTCCACCTCGACGCGCACACGCACGACGAGGGGCAGCTGGTCTATGCGGCGGCCGGCGCGCTCGCCATCACCACCGAGCGCGGCACGTGGATCGCGCCGGCCAACCGGGTCACCTGGACGCCGCCCGGTTTCGAGCACTCCCATCACTTCTACGGCCGCACGGACGTACGTCTCGTCGCGATCCCGGCCGGGCTGAGCGTCAGCGACCGGCCCAGCCTGTTCGCGGTCAGCCCCCTGTTGCGGGAGGCGCTGCTCGCCCTGACCGACCGTCAAGAGCACAGACCGGGGGCGTACGAACGTTTGCGCGCCGTCATTCTCGACGAGCTGGCCGAGACGCCCGAACAGTCGATCCACCTGCCCGAGCCGCGGGACGACCGGCTGCGCGCGGTCACCGATCTGCTGCACGCCGACCCGGGCCGGGCGGCCACGCTGGCCGAGCTGGGCCGGGTCGCCGGGGCGAGCGAGCGCACGCTGAGCCGCCTGTTCCACACCGAGCTCGGCATGAGCTTCCACCGGTGGCGCACGATCCTGCGCGTCCACCACGCCCTGGTGCACCTGAGCAACGGCCTGACGGTGACCGAGACGGCGGCCGAGTGCGGCTGGTCCAACCCGTCCAGCTTCATCGACGCCTTCACCGAGGTCGTCGGGCAGACGCCGGGCCGTTACTTGGCGGGTTTCCGGCATCGCGTGGCCTGATGCTGGTTGGGCGCAGTCCGGAACGCGCCGATAGTGGGCGCATGAACATCGTCATCATCGGGGCGGGCGTGGCCGGCCTGACCCTCGGCAATTTCCTGCGGCGCAACGGCATCGACTGCGTCATCCTCGAAAAGCGCAGCCGGGCCTACGTCGAACAGCGCCAACGGGCGGGCACCATCGACAGCCGGGGCGTGCGGATGTACCGGGACTGGGGCCTGGAAGAAGTGGTGGAGAAGGGTCTCTCCACCGAGGAGGCCAGCGGTTTCTGGATCGACGGGGAGGAGATGCCGGTCGACTTCGAGGGCGACGACAACAGCGACAGCGTCTTCTGCCCGCAACAGGTGCTCGTCCGCAATCTCACCGAGGTGTTCCTGCGCGAGGGCGGCGACCTGCGTTATGAGGTCGACGACATCGCCTTGGGCGATTCCGTCCGCTACGGATCCACCGTTCTGGAATGCGACTACATCGCCGGCTGCGACGGCGACCGCGGCATCAGCCGGGCCGCCATCCCGGACGGCGTCCTGACCCGGTACACCCACGAATACGGCTACTCCTGGCTCAGCGTCCTGGCCGAAGTTCCGCCGAACCCGTCGGGCATGGCCATCCACTCCCGCGGCCTGGCCGGCCTCATCCCGCGCGGCGCGGCATTCAGCCGCGCCTATCTGCAATGCGACGTCGGCGACACCCCCGCCGACTGGCCCGACACCCGCGTCTGGAGCGAACTGCAAGCCAGGTTCGGTACGCCCGTGAGCACCGGCCCCATCGTCGAGAAAACCATCGTTCCCCTCCGCAACGCCGTCCACGAGCCCATGCAGCACGGCAAAATTTTCCTGCTCGGCGACGCGGCCCACATCGTCCCGCCGATGAGCGCCAAAGGAATCCACCTCGCCCTGCACGACGCCGAAGTCCTGGCCCAGGCGCTCATCCGCAAATACCAGAACAACGACGAGAGCCTGCTCGACAGCTACTCCGAGACCTGCCTGAGCCACATCTGGAACTACCAGGCCTTCGCCACCTGGATCACCGAGATCATGCACAACGCCGGCAACCCGTCCCACGAAGGCGAATTCCGCCGGCGCACCGCCCGGGCCGAATTGCAGCGCCAGTTCACCTCCCCCGCCGCGAGCCGCCTCTTCGGCGAACTGACCGCGGGCGTCAACTGACGATGCGCCGCAGCCGATGACGGGGGACGCCGGCCGCCGCGAGGCGGTCGGCCACCCCGGCCGCCGCGTGGTCGAACAGGACGGTGACCCGGTGGTCGTCGCCGAGCTGACAGGCCGCGGCCAGCGTCCCCAGATTGATCGGATCCAGATCGACGACGTCGGCCAAGTCGAGGATCAGCCGCTGCGGCCGCGTGTGCCGGATCGCCTCGATGAGAGCCCGGCGCAGCTCGCCGGCATCCGCGGAGCCGAGCACACCATGCGGCCGGATCACCAGTGTCCCGTCGGGACCGGTGTTGACGTCGACCACGGTGGCCGTCAAGGCGACACCTTCCGTTAGCCGCAGGTTCCCGGGCCGTCAAGGTTAAGGCCACCTAAGGACGCCGGTCCAGACCCCACGGCCATTCGGCTCGTCCCGGCGTCGGTTCTTGGACATGAGGCTCGAAAGGCGCCCACAGCGGCGCACGATAGGCGGCCATGAGCACTACTCCAGTCCCAGGCGCTCCGCCGGCCCCGGTCCGGGCGCCGGATCCGCTGATGAAGTACGGCCACGACTCCTGGTGGCCGTTCGGGATCCTGCTGGGGCTCTGGCTGGCCGCCGTTCTCGGCCTGGTGATCTGGGGCGTCCAGGAGCGCAGCGGGATGCAGCCGTATGCGGACCGCACGGGCGTCACCCAGTGCGCCGCCCCCGCCCCGGCCGCGGACAAGAAACCGGCCACCCTCACCGCCCAGGGCCAGGCCAACACGGCCATCGTGTTCGGGCGGTACCTCCAGCCGCAGACCCGCACGCTGCAATACGTTCTCGACGATCCGTCCTCGGTGCTCGCCGGCGCCGACTGCGTAGGCGTACAGGTGGGCCAGTTCCTGCGGGACAGCGGCGACACCGAGCTCAACCCCGCGAAGATCACCGCGACGGGAGTGCTGCAGGGCAACCTGCTGCGCGTCGACGTCAAGTTCGACCGCACCGCCGACTCCCTGGGCCTGTCCGGCTCGTACGCCGGCGCGATCAGCGTCGTGGACCCCAGGGTGCAGCGGGTCGACGTTCCGATGACGGTCACGATGGCCTACCCGACGTGGCAGTTCCCGCTGGCCCTGCTGATCGGGATCCTGCTTCCCGCGGTCATCTACCTCTGGCTGCTCAAGGGCAGCTTCCAGGGCACCATCAACAGCAACACGAACGCCACGCACGCCACCGGTTACCTGCTCAGCCGCAACGGCCTGCTCGCCGTCGCAGCCGGCGGCGCGGCCGCCTTCGGGAGTTTCACCGCGCTCTACCTCACCTCGGCCACCTGGGACGCCGACCCGCTGCGTTACATCGCCCTGATGACCGGCATGTTCGGCGCCTTCATCGCCGCCGCCGCCGGCGTCTCGGCCGCCGGCGTCGACAAGTCCGGCACCTGACGGTTGCTGAAGCGCCCAGCCCTTCCGGAGGCCGGCGACGCCCGAGGTGTTGTTGACGGCCAGGGTGGAGCCGGTGCGGCGGGTGAGGGAGTAGCTGTCGCCGTCGCGGGGCCGGGCCAGTAGACGACGCCCATCTGGCGGGCGCGGGCCAGGTCGGTGGTGACGGCGAAGTAGGACGTCAAGACGTTGCCGTCCTGGTGCCGCCCCATCCATCGACAATGGTCGATTCTTAATCGGTCAGGCCAGGACGAAGGTGTAACCCTTGGCCTTGAGCTGGCGGATCGTGGCGTTGAGGGAGGCCACGGTCTGGCTGCGGTTGCCGCCGCCGTCGTGCATCAGGATCACCGCGCCGGGACGGGCGCCCTTGACGGCGCGGCTGGTGATGGTGGCGCTGCCGGGGCGCGACCAGTCGCGGGTGTCGACGGTCCAGCCGAGGATGCGCAGGTTCTGGCCGCGGACGACCGTGCGGGTGCGGGAGTTGCTCGCGCCGTACGGGAAGCGGAAGACCTTGGGCTTGACCTTGGTCACGCTGTAGATCTTGTTCTGGGTCCAGACGACCTGGGAGCGGGCGGCCGAGTTGGACAGCTTCGTGAAATTCGGGTGGCTGCGGCTGTGATTGCACAGCCGGTGGCCCTCCCGGACAACCCGGCGCGCGGTCTTGGCGTACGAGCCGACATTGTTGCCGAGCATGCAGAAGGTGGCCTTGACATTGTTGCGCTTCAAAATGTCGAGGATCTGCGGCGTGTACTTGGACGGTCCGTCGTCGAAGGTGAGCGTGACCGTTTTCCGGGCCGCCGCCTGCTCGACGATCTGAATGGAGGCGGAAGCCGGAGAGGCCGGGGCGACGGCGACACCGGTCGCCAGCAGTGAGGCGAAAGCGAATCCCGTGGCGAGATTCCTGGTGAGTTTCATGGGGTCCCGTCTTGGTCGTCTCGAACGCGATGCCGACTTGAGCGTGCGGCCGACGGGCATCGGCGGGCATCGGTCGATCGACTGCTCGAAGAGCCAGTCGTGGCCGACCTCACTTTCCGTTCGCGGGCCGGACCGTGCTATTCCAGAACGCATGACGATCTTGGACGCGGGCCCGCTGGACAATCCGGTGTGGGGCGCGCTGTCGGGCCCGCAGACCGGGTTCGCCGAGGTGCACGGCCGGGCCGCGCGCTTCGCGCCGGGCATCTCGCCCTTTCACGCGCTGGCCGATGCCGCCGATCCGGCCGCCTGGGCCGATCTGGCCGCGCTGACCGGCGGCCACGACCCGGTCTTTCTGCCGTTCGGCCCGGACGAGAATCCGCCGGGCTGGGAGATCGGCTCACGCAATCAGGGCGTCCAGCTGGTGGGTTCGGCCGTACGGGCGGAAGCGGACCCGGAAGCAGTCACATTGACCCGAGTCGACGTGCCGGAAATGCTGGACCTGGTCGCCCGGACCCGCCCCGGACCGTTCGAGAACCGCACCGTCGAGCTCGGCGCGTACCTGGGGATCCGCCGCGACGGCCGGCTGATCGCGATGGCCGGCGAACGCCTGCGCCTTTCCGGCCACACCGAGATCAGCGCCGTCTGCACCGATCCGGCCTTCCGCGGTCACGGCCTCGCCCGCCGCCTGGTCAGTGCCGTCGCGGCCGGCATTGTCGCGCGCGGCGAGACGCCTTTTCTGCACGCGGCCATCGGCAACACCAACGCCATCCGGCTCTACGAGAAAATGGGGTTCAGCGTGCGCCGACCGGTCAACTTCCACCAATACCGGCGACTTGAGTAGGTATGGGCAGCGCGCGTACCTGTTCCTGACGCGCGAGGACGACGGGCCCTTCGACCTGGACGAGGTGACGCGCACGGTCGGGCTGACGCCCACGCGGGTGACGCGCCGCGGCGAGCACCGCTTCGACACCTGGAGTCACGGCCGGCCCGAAGTGGACGAGGTCGACACCGAGGTGGTCGTGGTGTCGTTGCCGGACGCCATCGAGCCGTACGCCCAAGGCCTGACCGCCGCCCGGCGGGACCTGGACCTCCGAGCCGGGATCATGGTGGTGGCGAAGATGTACGGCGACCGGGACACTGCCGACGGCAGCGTGGGCGTCTCGACCGTGGCCATCTGCTACCGGAATGCGGTCCAGTGTTCCGGCTTTCAGACCGGGGGCGAAGGCCCGCTCTGAGAGGGACGCCATGGCTCGAGCAGTGCCTTACCCGGGACGGTTTTGCAATTCGATGTATTGCTTAGCTGCGCTCAGCGGTATACCACCGGTGGAGCCCGCGAGGTACGGGCCCGACCAGAGTTTGTTGGCCCGGTCGTAGTGCCGCGCCAGATCGGGGAAATCCCGCCGTAGGCGGCGCGACGACACGCCCTCGAGACTGTTGACCGGCCGGGCCACGGTCACCTTGGGCGGGAAGTTGACCAGCGGGCGGTACGGTGCTTTCTGTGCAGCTGCGTTACAACTTCCGCGTGTACCCGACGCCTGGCCAGCAGATCGAGTTGGCCAGGGCATTCGGGTGTGCGCGGGTGGTGTTCAACGACGGGCTGCGCCTACGTCATCAGGCCCGGGAGGCGGGCGAGAAGTACATCTCCGATGGCGAGCTGTCCCGCCGTCTGATCACCGAGGCCAAGCTGACCCCGGAACGATCGTGGCTGGGTGAGGTGTCCGCGGTGGTGTTGCAGCAAGCCCTGGCCGACCTGAACACCGCCTACCGCAACTTCTTCGCCTCGATCTCGGGCAAGCGCAAGGGCCGCAAGGTGGCCCCGCCCCGCTTCCGGTCCCGCAAGGACAACCGGCAGGCCATCCGGTTCACCAAGAACTCCCGGTTCAAGGTCTGCGACAACGGCCGGCTGCGGCTGCCGAAGATCGGCGACCTGCAGGTGCGCTGGTCGCGGTCGCTGCCGTCGGACCCGTCCAGCGTGACGATCATCAAGGATGCCGTCGGGCGATACTTCGCCTCGTTCGTCGTGCGGGCCACGCAGGTCGAGACGCTGCCGCCGGTCGACTCGCAGATCGGGATCGATCTGGGGCTGACTCACTTCGCGGTCATGTCCGACGGCACGAGGATCGCGGCGCCGAAGTTTTTGCGGCGGGCCGCTCGCAAACTCAAGCGGCTGCAACAGGCTGTCTCGCGCAAGCAACGCGGTAGCGCGAACCGCAAGAAGGCTGTTGTCAAGGTTGCCCGGGCGCATGCGCGGGTGGCCGACACCCGGCGCGACTGGCAGCACAAGCTGTCCACGGCGATCATCCGCGACAACCAAGCGGTGTACGTCGAGGACCTGTGCGTGGGCGGTCTCGGCCGGACCCGGCTCGCCAAGAGTGTGCACGACGCCGGATGGGCCGGCTTCACCGGACGCCGCGCGGCCCACGCGCAGCGTGGAGGGATTCTCCGCCGTTTAAGGCGAAGAGGATGTCAATCGGCGCGCACCCTGCAACGCTGCCCGGCCCGGCTCGGACTGTCCATCGAGCACGACCAGTACGTGTTCCCGCCCGACTGAGGCCGCCCGGTCGCGCTAAGCTTCAGCGAGTTGCCCTGGGAAGAGGGAGTGGGCATGGCAGGCGAGGACGACATCTCCGGGTGAGTTCCCCGGCCGGCCGCAGGCGCGCGTGGACCACGCGCTGTCGCCGCGGCCTCCGTCGTCATGCCTTCGTTCGCCCTCTTCTCTGGGATTCTCACATGTCCGATGCATACATCGTTTGTTCCGCGCTGTCCTTTTCCTGGCCGGACGACACCCCGGTCTTCGACGAGCTCTCCGTGTCGGTGCCGGGCGGGCGTACGGGGCTCGTCGCCTCGAACGGCGCCGGCAAGTCGACGCTGCTCAAGCTGATCGCCGGGGAGCTGAAACCGGCCGGCGGCAGCGTGCACGTCGAAGGCGTCCTAGGTTATCTGCCCCAGCATCTGCCGTTCGCCACCGATCAGACCGTCGCGCAGGTGCTCGGGGTCGACCGGATCGTCGCGGCGCTGCTCGCGATCGAGAGCGGTGACGCCGGCGAGGAGAACTTCGCGATCGTCGGCACCGACTGGGACGTCGAGGAGCGCACCCGGGCCGAGCTCGACCGGCTCGGGCTGGGCGACGTCACGCTCGACCGGCGGCTGGCCACGCTCAGCGGCGGCCAGATCGTGTCGCTCGGGCTGGCCGCCCAGCTGCTCAAGCGGCCCGACGTGCTGCTTCTGGACGAGCCGACCAACAACCTCGACCGTACGGGCCGGGACCGTCTCCTGGAAGTGCTGCGTACCTGGCCCGGGTGTCTGCTCGTGGTCAGCCACGACCGGGAGTTGCTGGACGAGATGGACCGCATCGCCGCGCTCGAGCCCCAGGGCGACATCCGGTGGTACGGCGGCACTTTCACCGAGTACGAAGACGCCGTGCGCGGGGAGCGTGAGGTGGCCGAGCGGCAGGTCCGCAACGCCGAGGCCGACCTCAAACGGCAGAAACGCGAGATGCAGCAGGCCCGCGAGCGCGCCCAGCGCCGCGCCTCCAACGCCAGCCGCAACCTGGCCGACGCCGGCCTGGCCCGGATCGTGGCCGGGAACCTGAAACGGGACGCCCAGGTCTCGGCGGCCAAGCAGGCCGACACGCACGCGAGCCGGGTCGGTGACGCGCAGGCCCGCTACGACCAGGCCAGCCGGGCCGCCCGCCAGGAGGACCGGATCACGCTGGAGCTGCCGGGCACCGACGTCCCCGCCGGTAAGACGGTCTTCCAGGGCCACGGACTGCGGGCCGCCTATGACAGGGTCGTCTTCGAAGCTCTCGACCTCACGATCCGGGGGCCGGAGCGGATCGCGCTGATCGGTGACAACGGCGCCGGGAAGTCGACCCTGATGCGACAGATCGGGCAAGGTGCCACCGTCCCCACGGCCTATCTGTCCCAGCGGCTGGACTTGCTCGACGAGAACCGCACGGTGGCGGAGAATTTCACGGCGTTCGCGCCGACCCGGCCCGACGCCGAGCGGATGAACCTGCTGGCCCGGTTCCTGTTCCGTGGTGCACGGGCGCACCTGCCGGTCGGGGTGCTGTCGGGCGGCGAGCGGCTGCGGGCCACCCTCGCCTGCATCCTGTTCGCCGAGCCGGCCCCGCAGCTGCTGCTGCTCGACGAACCGACCAACAACCTCGACCTGGTCAGCGTCGGCCAGCTCGAGAGCGCCCTCACCGCCTACCGGGGCGCCTTCGTCGTGGTCAGCCACGACGACCGCTTCCTGGCCGAGATCGGCGTCAACCGCCGGCTCCGCCTCGCCGGCGGCCGGCTCACCGAGGATCGAGGATAGATGCCACTGCTCTTCTCGTACGGCACGCTGCGCGACCCCGCCGTCCAGCGCGCCACCTTCGGCCGCGAGCTGACCGGCCACCCGGCCCGCCTCGCCGGCTTCCGAGTGGCCCAGGTCGAGATCACCGACCCTCAGGTCCTGGCGCTGAGCGGTGAGACCCACCACCCGATCCTGCTCGCCACCGGCAACCCGGCCGACGGCGTCGACGGCGCGGTCTTCGAGGTGACCGACGCCGAGCTGCTCAAGGCCGACGAGTACGAAGTGGACGACTACCGGCGGGTGGCGGCCCCTCTGGCCTCGGGCGACTCGGCCTGGGTCTACGTGGCTGCTTAGGGGGCCTCCGCAGAGCATGGGCCGGTCCGGGCGGGCCCGGCCGGCCCGGTCGCGCGTGGGCCGGCCCGGTCGCGCGTGGGCCGGCCCGGTCGCTTGCGGCGTTCGTGGCGGTTAAAGGGCCTCCCACAGGGCGTGGTCGGCCCAGGCGCCGGTGATGGCGATGTCGGCGTTCTGGGCTCGCTGGCGGGCGAAGCGCAAGGCCAGCAACTGAAGGCGGACAGTCATCGGAATCTGGTCCAGCAGGCCGTCGCCGGCGACAGCACCGCCACCACCACCGGCGCGGCCATCGCCATCGCCACCGACGCGGGCCGTGGCATCGCCACCGGCATCGCCACCGGCGCGGCCATCGCCATCGCCACCAACGCGGGCCGTGGCATCGCCACCGCCACCGGCACCGCCACCGGCGCGAGCGCTGGCATCAGCGCCGTCACCGGCGACGGCATCGGCACCGCCCCCGGCGCGGGCGACGGAATCGGCACTGCGACCGGCGTCGGCGCTGGTGGCGGGGAAGATGTAGACGCCCAGGCCGGTGACGCGGGCGGCGTGGGTCAGGCCGGCGGTGAGGTCGTCGGTGGGGGCCAGGGCCAGCAGGGTGTCGGCGCTGCCGTAGGGGACGGCGGCGCCGTGCAGGAGGCGGTCGGGGTCGAAGCCCTCGCAGAGCAGGCGGGCGGCCTCGCGGATCTTCAGGGCGCCCTCGCGGGCGGTCACCGACCAGTCGCCGGGGCCGACGATCGCCATGGCCCGGGCCGGGATCGGCACCGCGTCGATGCCCGGGTCGGTGAGCACGTGGCGTACGGCCTCGGCTGTGGACTTGATCTTTGACGGGTCGAGGCCGGGGGCGCCGAGGTGGTGGGCGAGGCCGGCCAGGACGGTCAGGGCGGCGGTGTAGCTGACGGTGTAGGTCTCCGACTGCTCGGCCACGGGGGTGCGGACGGCTTCGGGCCAGTCGACGTCGGGGCCGGTGATCGAGACGAGCGGGAGGCCGGCGTCGAGGACGATCTGGCGGCTGCGCCGGGCGTGTGCCGTCTGGCCGGTGTGGGTGATGACGATGGCGGCGTCGCCGGGGCGTACGGCGGTGAAGCGGTTGGCGGCGATCGGGCGGGCGTCGAGGCCGGCCGTCTCCAGGGCGGAGGCGCCCAGCTCGGCTGCGTGCAGGCTGGTCCCGGTGCCGATCAGCCAGATCCGGCGCGCGCCGGCAAGGCGGTCGGCGGCGGGGACAGGCGCGGCCAGGGACGCGATGACGTCGGGCTGGGCGGCGATCATCGAGGCGAGGGCGGTGGTCATCGGGCGAGCCGTTCTATCGTGTCGAGCAGGGCGGTGAGCAGGCCGGTGAGGACGACGTCGTCGTCGACCGTGGCGAAGTGCGGGGCGACGGCGGCGATGTGCGGGAACTCGGCGGCCGGCAGGGCCTGGTACTCGCGGGTCCAGGCCGACTCGTCGCCGCGGCGGCTCGGCTCGTCCAGGGCGGCGTAACTGCCGCACATGCCGGCGTACGACAACAGGGTGTCGGCGAAGACGCGATGCTGCACCGCGGCCTGGCGGTCGTCCAGGCCGGCGTCGTGCAGCGCGCCCAGGACGGCCTCGACCGTGCGGAACTCGCCGGGGCGCCGGGTGGTGCGCATGGCGACGGTCGGGGCGATGGCCGGGTGCTCCACGAACGTACGGACCAGGGCCCGGCCGAGCCACTCGAGGCGAGCCCGCCAGCCCAGGCCCGGTGGCAGCTCTTCGATGATCCGGCCGATCAGGCGGTCGGCCACCTCGAGGATGATCTCGTCGCGGTCGCGGAAGTGGCGGTAGACGGCGGTCGGGTCGGCGCCGAGCTCCCTGCCGAGGCGGCGCACGGTCAGCGCCCCGGCCCCGGAGGTGGCGGCGAGCCGGCTGGCCGCGTCGATGATCAGCTCGGGGCTCAGCGAGGGGCGTGCCCGCACGTCACGGCTCCGGATAGGACGGTGTCAGGGGCGCTCCGGGGTCGAGGGTGGTCAGCGCGGCGGCCAGCAGCAGCCACACCTGGGCGCTCAGCGAGGCGCTCAGCGCTTCCTGGCCGATCTCGTCGCGGTGCTCGAACCACCACAGCACGCTCGCGTCGACCAGGCCGATCACCCCGGCCACGACGTGCTCGGGCGGGGCCTCGCCGGCATAGGCGGCCAGGGCGCGGGTCAGCTGGGGCACGGCCTCGCCGGGGCCGAGGCGGACGCGGAAGCGGTAGAGGTTGGGGTGGAAGGCGGCCCACTGCAGCACCCGCGCGACGAGGCCGTCGATGACCTCGGGCGGGGTGCCGCGCACGGTCAGCGACGGGCGGATCCAGGCGCCGAGCATCTTCGCGGCCTGCCGGGCCACGGCCTGGTCGAGCTCCTCCTTGCCGGTGAAGTGCCGGTAGACGTGCGGCCGGGGGAGACCCGCGAGATCGGCGATAACGGCCAGCCCCGGGTCGCTGCCGTGCTCCTCGATCGCCTGCACGGCCGCCGCGACGATCCGCTCCCGGTGGTTGACGCCCCCGGCCCGGCGCGCGGCGACGGTGTCCCTCCTCATGGGCACACCCTAGCTGGTACAGTCTGTACCCACGGACGGGTACACGCTGTACCACCGCTTGGAGGTCGTCATGGTTGATGCTGCCGCGCTGCGTGAGGTGCTCGACGGTCGCTGGGCGCACATCCGTCAGGCCGCCCGCGAGCGACTCGACGACAGCCGCTTCACGCCCGTGCCGGGCGAGAGCATCGAGGAGGCCCGCACCCGCATCACCGGGCTCCTGGCCGAGCTGCCCGGCGAGCTCGGGGTCACCGCGGCCTTCCCCTCGGAGTACGGCGGCACGTTCGACCCGGGCGCGGCCGTGGTCGCGGCCGAGATGCTCGGGCACGTCGACCTGTCACTCATGGTCAAGGCGGGCGTGCAGTGGGGCCTGTTCGGCGGGGCCGTCTCCGCGCTGGGCACGCACAAACACCACGAGGCGTACGTCCGCGACATCATGTCGGCCGAGCTCATGGGCTGTTTCGCGATGACCGAGACCGGTCACGGCTCCGACGTCCACCGGCTGCGCACCAGCTGTGTGTACGATCCCGCCACCCAGACGTTCGACCTGCACACGCCGCACGAGGCGGCCCGCAAGGACTACATCGGCAACGCGGCCCGCGACGGCCGGATGGCGGTCGTCTTCGCCCAGCTGATCACCCAGGGCGTCGGCAAGGGCGTGCACGCGTTCCTGGTGCCGATCCGCGACGAGCACGGGCAACCGCTGCCCGGCGTGACCATCGGCGACGACCGGCACAAGGCCGGCCTGCTCGGCGTCGACAACGGCCGGCTCAGCTTCGACCACGTCAGCGTGCCCCGCGACATGCTCCTCGACCGGTACGGCCAGGTCGCCGAGGACGGCGCCTACTCCAGCCCGATCGAGAACGACACCCGCCGCTTCTTCACCATGCTCGGCACGCTCGTGCGCGGCCGCGTCAGCGTCGGGGGCGCCTCGTCGGCCGCGACCCGGGTCGCGCTGGCCATCGCCGTCCGCTACGGCGACGTCCGCCGCCAGTTCGGCGCGCCCGGCCACGACCGCGAGATCGTCCTCAACGACTACCGGGCCCACCAGCGCAAGCTGCTGGTCGCGCTGGCCAAGACGTACGCGCTGCACTTCGGCCAGGAGGAGCTGGTGGCCAAGCTGCACGACGTGCAGACCGCGGGAGCCGGCGCCTCGGATCACGACCAGCGCGAGCTCGAGTCCCGGGCGGCCGGGCTCAAGGCGGCGCAGACCTGGCACGCCACCCACACGATCCAGACCTGCCGCGAGGCGTGCGGCGGCGCCGGCTACCTCTCGGAGAACCGGCTGCCCGGCCTCAAGGCCGACACCGACGTGTTCACCACCTTCGAGGGCGACAACACCGTCCTACTCCAGCTGGTCGCGAAAGGCCTGCTCACCGGCTACCGCGACGCCTTCGGCTCGCTCGACGGCTGGGGACGTACGGCCTTCGTGGCCGACCAGGTCCGCGAGATGGTGCTCGAGCGTACGGCCGCCCGCACGCTGATCCGCCGGCTGGTCGATGCGGTCCCCGGCCGCGGCGACGACGTGGCCCTGACCGACCGCGGCTGGCAGCTGAAGATGCTCGAGGACCGCGAGAAGCACGTTCTCGAGAGCGTCATCCGGCGCCTGCGCCGCGGCGCGGCCACCAAGAAGGACCGCCAGTTCGACATCTTCAACGACGTGCAGGACCACGTCCTGAAAACGGCCACCGCGCACATCGACCGCGTCGTGCTGGAGGCCTTCGTGGCCGGCATCGAGCGCACCGCCGACCCCGACGCCAGGGCGCTGCTCTCCAAGGTCTGCGATCTGTACGCGCTGACCACCATCGAGGCCGACCGCGGCTGGTTCCTCGAACACCAGCGCCTCACCCCGGCCCGCTCCAAGGCGGTGACCGCCACCGTCAACGAGCTCCTGCGCGAGCTGCGCCCCCACATGCGCACCCTGGTCGACGCCTTCGCCCTCCCCGACACCTGGCTCGACGCCGCCATCCTGCGCGAAGAGCCCGCCCGCCAGGAAACCATGGCCAAACACGACGCCACCGCGAGCTGAGGCACCATCTGAACATGTCGCTGATCCGGCTGACCCGCGCCGTCGCGGTCGCGATGGTAGTGCCGTGATGCCCAACCGCTTCGCCCCACACCACCCGCCGACGAGGCCGAACGGCGCGTGCATCCAGGGCGAGTTCACGGGGGTCGTGGTCACGGAGGAAGGGCGGGCCGGCGCCTCGGACCTGGTCGTGGAATCGTCGCGGGCCTTCGGGATCGTGGTCAGCTGGCGGATCTTCGGCAACCTGGTGCCGATCTGGCTGACGGCGCTGACGGTGCTACGACATCGTCGGTTACGCCGAAGGACCGGTCATCACGATTGAGCGCGGGGCGTAGGCCGGGTCGTGCGGACCAGGGTTCCTTGCGTCGGGTCGTCCCACCCGGCACGCACCTTCCAGTTCTCCGGCCAGATGCGGCGGGCGCCCCCGCCGGGCTTGTTGAGATCCGGGTCGTCCAGGTGCAGGACGCGCGCCAGGCGCAGCCCGGTGTCGTCGGCGAACGTCGCCTCATCGAACTGCGCGCCGCTGACGAAGGTTGCCTCCCTGAATTGGACAGTGCGGTTGAACTGTGTTCCGCCGAACCGGGCGATGCCCGCGAAGGTGGCTTCGGCGAACTCGGCGACACCGTCGAAGGTGGCATCGGCGAACCGGGTCAGATCGGAGAACGTGCATTTGGCGAATACCGCGCTCCCCGTGAAAGCCGCGTGTCCGAACATGGCGTCCCCGGCGAAAGTGGCCCCGCGGAACAGGGTGCCTTGGGCGAACCGGGCCCGGGTGAAACGGGCGTCGCCGGTGAAGGTCGCGCCCTCGAAATGGGCGTCGCCGTGGAAATGGGCGCCGTCGAATCGGGTGCTGGCGGCGAATCGCGCCCGATCGAAGCTCGCGCCGCCCAGGAACTCGGTATCCACGAAGCGTGCGCGCCCGCCGAAAGCCGCACCGACGAAATGGGCATCGCTGGTGAAGGTGGTCTGGACGAATGAGGTGTCGCCGGTGAAGCTGGCGCCGTCGAAGCGGGCGGTGCTGAGGGACGCCTCGCGCAGATCGAAATCCACGAGGGTGGCGCCGACAAGATCGAGGATCACTCCCGGCCAGAAGTGGTTGCTCGGTGAGGCGTCCAGAGCCGCACCGTGGTGGCTGTCGGGCGGGCGGAGGTGGGCCGCCAGCAAACGTTGAGCGGTCAACCGGACTTGGAGCTCCTGTTGCGCGTCACCATCGTCGGCCGGTGCCGCGGCCGGCCGTAGCGGCAATCCGGCCAGCGGCGGCGGCTTTGCGGCCGGGGCCGGCGGTAGCTCGGCGAGCGGTGGCGGCTTCGCGGCTGCGACCGGGGGCGGCGCCGGTGTGTACGGCATACGCAGGTAGCCGCAGATGACGTCGACTACCGAGGCGCGCTGGGGTGGGTTTGCCTGGGCCAGCTGCACCAGTGAGTACAGGGCGCCGAGCCGGACCGGGGCGTGCTGATGGCCGAGCTGGTCGACGGCGGTGGCGAAGAATTCGTTGATCTGCTCGGCCTGGCGGAGTTCGTAGGAACGGTCGTGTTCGCGGCGGTTCTGGCTGAAGGTGCGGTAGGTGACGATTGCGCCGCTGGCCACGGCGAGGCCGACGAAAGCCTGCACGAGGGTGGTGCGTACGTCGTTCTTGGCCTTGAGGGTCTGCTCGGCGGTGAGATTGTGCCGGGGGTACCGCGTGAACAGCCAGGGACCGACCGCGAGCAGGAAGACCAGCACCAGCGTCCCGGCCAGCCCGCCGAGCGCCCACAACGCCGGCGTCCATCGGCGCCACCGGAGTCCGGCCATGCCCTCATGGAACAACGGGGGCGGCGGCCGGCGCTCCGGTTTGTCGCTGATCCGCTATGGGCGGTCGGGACCGGCGGCCAGGCCGGTGCGGACGGCGTGGAGGGCGGCCTGGGTGCGGTCGGCCAGGCCGAGTTTCAGCAGGATGCTGGAGACGTGGGTCTTGACGGTCTTTTCGGCTACGACCAGGGCGCGGGCGATCTCGCGGTTGGAGCGGCCCTCGGCCAGCAGGGCCAGGACGTCGCGTTCGCGGGCGGTCAGGGGTGGATCCTCGGGTGGGGCGCCGAGCAAGCTGGTGGCGACGTCGGGTTCGAGCAGCAGATGGCCGGCGGCGACCGAGCGGACGGCGGCCACGAGCGCGTTCGGGTCGACGTCCTTGGAGAGGTAGCCGCGGGCGCCGGCGCGGACGGCCGGGAGGAGGCGGGCGCGGTCGGTGTAGCTGGTCACGACCAGGACGCGGGCCGGTAGTTCGCGGCGGCGCAGCTCGCGGAGCACCTCGACGCCGTCCAGGCCGGGCAGGACCATGTCGAGCAGGACGACCTCGGGGGCGGTCTCGGCGATCAGGTCGAGGGCGGTGGGGCCGTCGGCCGCCTCGCCGACCACTTCCAGGTCGCCGGCCAGCTCCAGGAAGGTTCGCAGCCCACGGCGTACGGCGGGGTGGTCGTCGACGATCAGCACCTTGATGTCAGGCATTGCGCACCTCGAGGCGGACGACAGTGCCGGCACCCGGGGTGGAGTCCACGGACAACAGACCGCGGACGGCGCAGGCTCGTTCGCGCATGGAGCGCAGGCCCAGGCTGCGGCCGGCTCGCAAGGTGGCCTCGACGTCGAAGCCGATGCCGTCGTCGGTCACCTCCAGGCGGACGGCGCCGGGGGCCGCGTTCTGGAGACAGACGCTGACTTCGGTGGCCTTGGCGTGGCGGACGGCGTTGTGCAGGGCCTCCTGGGCCACGCGGAAGACGACGGTCCGGGCGGCGATGGGAAGTTCGGGTGGGTCGTCCTTCTCGCAGTAGGTCAGGTGCGGGGCGCCGCCGTAGGCGCGGTCGAGGATGCTCACCTGTTTGCGCAGGACCGACGGGAGGCCGTCGGTGGCCAGGTCGCCCGGGCGGAGCTCCTGGACGGCGGCCTGGAGCTCCTCGGTGGCCTCCCTGGCCAGGGTGGTGACCTCGGCCAGGTGGGCGCGGGCGGCCGCGGGGTCGCGGTCGAGCACGAGGCCGGCCGCCTGGGCGGTCAGGCGGAGGCTGAAGAGGCGCTGGGCCACGGCGTCGTGCAGGTCGTGGGCGATGCGGGCGCGTTCCTCGGCGATGGTCAGCTCACGGTTGCGGGCGTACAGCCGGGCGTGGGTCAAGGCGATGGCCGCGTGGGCGGCCAGGACGCCGACCAGCTCCTCGTCGTCGCCGGTGAAGCCGCCGGGCTTGTTGGCCAGGTAGAGCGCGCCCAGGATCTCGTCGCCGCTGGTGACGGGGACGCCGAGGAAGGCCTCGAGCACCGGGTGGGCGGCGGGCCACCAGTTGAAGCGCGGGTCGGCCCGGATGTCGGCCACGCGCTGGGTGGCGGGGTCGCGCAGCATCACGGCGAGGAAGCCGTGCTGGCGGGGGAGCGGGCCGATCGCGGCCTGGATCTCCTCGCTCACGCCGGAGACCACGAACTGCGCGAACGAGCCGGCCTCGTCGGGGACGCCGAGCGCCGCGTACTGCGCGCCGACCAGCTCGCGTGCGGTGTCGACGATGGTTTGCAGCACCTCGGGGACGGTCAGCCGATCGCTGACCGCGAGCACCGCGGCCGACAAGCGCCGCGCGGTGTGCAGCCCGTCGTTCATGCCGCCACCCTAGCCGGGCCCGCCGCGGAGAAACCCTGCGCCGATGGTCCTAGGACCAAGGTCCCGGGGCGGGGCCGTCCCGCGCCCGATGGAACCGGCGTCGATGAAGAGCAAGGTCGACAGCATGACCAACGACAACACGACACCGGTCGCCGTCATCACCGGGGCCTCGCGGGGGCTCGGGGCCGCCCTCGCCGACGGGCTGGCCCGGGCCGGGTGGCGGCTGGTGCTGGACGCGCGTACCGCCGAGGACCTCGACGCCACCGCAAGTGAGCTCGGCCGTCTGACCACCGTCATCGCCCTCGCCGGGGACGTGGTGGACGACGACCATCGGGCCGTGCTGGCCGCCGCGGCGGACCGGCTGGGCGGGGCCGACCTGCTCGTCAACAACGCGTCCGTGCTGGGTGGCTCGCCGCTGCCCGCACTGGCCACCTTCCCGCTGCCGGCGCTGCTGGAAACCTTCGAGGTCAACACCCTCGCCCCGATCGCGCTGACCCAGCTCCTCCTGCCGCAGCTGCGCCGGTCGCGGGCGGGCGGCGCGATCCTCAACATCAGTTCGGACGCGGCCGTCGAGGCGTACCCCTCCTGGGGTGGTTATGGGGCCGCCAAGGCGGCCTTGGATCATGCGGGCCGGGTGCTGGCGATCGAGGAGCCGGTGGTACGCGTGTGGAGCGTCGACCCGGGCGAGATGCGCACCCGGCTCTACCAGCAGGCCGCACCGGGCGAGGACATCTCCCACCTGCCACCGCCCGAGACCGTCGTGCCACATCTGCTGGGGCTGTTGCGGTCGCGTCCCGCGTCGGGCCGTTATGCCGCGGCCGACCTGCCGGCCGTCGACGTGGTGCGATGAGCGCCGGGACGCTCGACTTCGAGCTGCCCGCCGGCCTCGAGGCCCGCGAGCCGCCGGAGACCCAGGGTCAAGGGCGTGAGGACGTACGCCTGCTGGTGAGCCGTGGCGCCGCGGTGAGCCACCATCGTTTCCCCGAGCTGCCGCGCCTCCTGGCCGCCGGGGACCTGCTGGTGGTGAACAACTCGGCCACCGTGCCGGCCGCCGTGGACACCGCCGACGGGCTGGTCGTGCACGTGTCGACCGAGCACGCCGACGGGTCGTGGCTGGTCGAGCTGCGCCGGCCGGCCGGGGGCAGCACGGCTCCGTTCGCGCCGGGCACGGGGCCGGCGCGGGCGGGGCTGCGGCTGCCGGTGCCCGAGGGAGCGGTGACTTTGCTGCATCCGTACACCGCACGGCTCTGGACTGCGAAAGCCGACGTGCCGGGCAGCCGGGTCGAGTATCTGGCGCGGCACGGGCGGCCGATCCGGTACGACTACACGGACCGGGACTGGCCGCTGGCGACGTACCAGAACGCCTACGCGACCGAGCCGGGCAGCGCCGAGATGCCGAGCGCCGGGCGGCCGCTGACCGGTGCGGTGCTGGCCGCGCTGGCCGGACGGGGGATCCTGGTCGCGCCGGTCACGCTGCACACCGGTGTGGCGTCGGCCGAGGTGGACGAGCCGCCCTACCCGGAGTGGTACTCGGTGCCGTCGACGACCGCGCGCCTGATCGGGCATGTGCGGGCCGGCGGGGGCAAGGTGATCGCGGTCGGTACGACGGTGGTGCGGGCGCTGGAGTCGGCGTACGACGGGCCCTCGTCGGGCTGGACCGACCTGGTGATCGGGCCCGAACGGCCGGTGCGGTCGGTCGACGGGCTGCTCACCGGCCTGCACGAGCCGCGCGCGTCGCACCTGCGGATGCTGTCGGCGATCTCCTCGGAGCTGCGGCCGGCCTACGAGGAGGCGCTGCGGGAGCGGTACCGGTGGCACGAGTTCGGCGACGTCCACCTGCTGCTGCCATAAAAAGACGGCCATGCCCCTTCTGGTAGGGGCATGGCCGTTGTTTCTCAGGCGGCGTACTTCTCGACCAGGGTGCCGACGGCCGGCAGGGCGGCCTCGATGTGCTTGCCGGCGCCCCCGCGCACGGCGCCGTACGCCTTGACGACGACGGCCTTCTCCGAGTCCTTGGCCATGTCGTCGGTGACCTTCAGCATGGCCTCGGTGACCTCGGGGCTGCGCTTGGCCAGGTAGTCGCCGAACGTGCCGCCGCCGGCCGCGTGGAAGTCGGCCCAGAACGGCTGAAGCTGCTCGAGCGCCGACGGGACGATCAGCTCGACGGTCTGGCCGTAGTAGCCGGGAGCGAACGACGTGACGGCCTTGTAGGCGAGCTTGACCGCGCCGGCCGAGACGCCGGACTTCTTGGCCAGCTCCGACTCCACGACGCCCTGCAGGTCGGTGGCGATCGCCTTGACGGTGGTCTCGTTGGACGCGAGGTCGTTCAGGTTCGAGATCATTGGTGGGTGCGCTCCTGTTTGCGGGACAACGCGAGGCACACTACTCAGCCAGCGATCTCGTGCAACTCCCAGCTGCCCCTGCGCCCGAACCGCGGACCGGGCCGGTCGAATTTCCGGCCCCTCGGCCCCCGGGAAATGACCGGACGGTGACGGACAAGTGGCCGTGTTGCAGCTCGGTCAGGGCTTCGTCAAGGTTTTCGTCAAGGCAGGAGCTGGTCCAGCGACGGGGCCTTGGTGAGGATGCCGTCGCGGCGGCCGAGCTGGGCCAGACGGTCGATCGAGGCCCGGTTGATCTCGCCGGGCCAGCTGGGCAGGATCATCGCGATCCGGACCGTGTCGTTGATGGTCGTGTAGGTGCCGACGATGTCGCGCACCTCGTCCGGGTGGGTCGCGGCGTAGGCCAGCGACTCCTTGATCGCCTCGGTGAAGTGGGTGACCAGCTCCGGGCTCTTGGCCACCGCGGCCTCGCTGGTGAAGTAGAGCGCCACGGTCAGGTCGGCCGCGGTGTCCACGAAGTTGGACGCCACGACCTGGCCGCCCTGGGTGAGCACCTGCGACAGCTGCGGCTCGACGACCCAGGCGGCGTCGACCCGGCCCCCCTGCAAGGCGGCCGGCATGTCGGGGAACGGCATCGCCTCGAACTTCAGGTTCTTCGGGTCGCCGCCGTCGCTGCGCACGGACTGGCGTACGGTCGTGTCGCCCAGGTTCTTCAAGGTGTTGACGGCGATCGTCTTGCCGGCCAGATCCTTGGCCGACCGGATCGGGCTGCCGTCGTGCACCACGATGGCCGAGAAGTCGCGCCCCGGCCGGCCGGTCGAGGAGACGCCGGCCGCCACGCCCTTCAGCTTCGCCCCGCCCGCCTGCGCGGCCATCAGCGAGGTCACATTGCTGAAGCCGAACGGATACTTGCCGCCCACGACGTTCTTGACGATCGCGGCGCCACCCTGCTCCTGCACCAGCGTCAGGTCGATGCCGCGGCGGGCGAAGAAACCCTTGGCCTTGCCCAGATAGATCGGCGCCACGTCGATGATCGGGATGACGCCGACGGTGACCTTGGTGCCACCGCCCGCTTTGTCCTTGTCGTCACCCGAGGAGCACGCCGTCGTGGCGAACATCAGAAGAACAACGGCGGCGGCGAGGATCCGGCGCATGGGGGTCCGCTCCAGGAGAGGTGATGGGGCGCACACTTGCGCCGCGGGAACGCTACCTGATCTCGCGCCCGTTGGGGACCGGCCAGAAGGGACGAATCTCTAGACACCGGCCAGCTTGCGCAACTCCTCGGCCGCGTTGACGGTGAGGGGCTCGCCGTGGCCCGGGAGGATCGCCTTGACGTCGAGGGCGGCCAGCTTCTTGAGGGAGGCGGCCGCCTTGTCCAGGTCGGCCGTGTACTGCGGGTCGGAGCCCTGCAGGCCGCCGCTGGTCCGCAGGGCGTCGCCGGCCACGAGGACGCCGGTCGACGGCTCGAAGACCGAGACGTGCCCGAGCGTGTGCCCCGGCGTGCTGACGATCCGCAGGCCGAAGACCTCGTCGCCGTCGTCGAGCGGCTCCAGCGGCTTGGTCGCGTTGACGATCGAGCCGACGTCGTCCTGGCCGGCGTAGAACTTGGCCTTCACCTGTGGCTCCACCCCGGGCAGGCCACCCACGTGGTCCTGATGGTAGTGGGTGAGGATCACGTGCTTGACCGACGACCACCCGCTGCCGGCCGCGGTCAGGGCGTCGCCGATCGCGTTCTCCGAGCCGCCGGTGCCGAGGTCCACCACGGCCGCCTCGCTGCCCCGGATCAGCAGGTACGCCGAGACGAAGGACAGGCTGACCCGTTTCCAGTCACCCAACCCGGCGCTCGCGGCGACCGTGGGCGTTGCCGCCGTCCCCGAATCCGCATCGGAGCATCCGCTCACGGTGTTCACGATGGCCACGCCGAGGACTCCGGCCCCCGCACCCATCAGCAGCCGCCGCCGGGTGACCCGAAACTCCGTCATGGTCCGATGATTGATGCCGCCCGCTCACGATCGCCATCGATTCGCAGCGCTCGTGACCGATTCGTGTCACGGCGCGGGCACGCCTTCGAGGACGACGACGGGGAAGACCCGGTCGGTGTTCTGTTCGTAGGGCGAGGCGCCGTCGGAGACCAGGCGGTAGAGCCGTTCCCGTTCCTCGCCGGCCGTCACGACGGCCCGAGCCGGGAAGAAGCCGCCGCCAAGCTCGACCGTCACTTCTGGATGGGCCCGCAGATTGTGGAACCAGGACGGATGCCGCGGGGCGCCCGCCTTGGAGCCGACCACGAAGACGCGGCCCCGGTCGTCGACGCCGAAACCGAGCGGCACGGTCGTCCGCCGTCCGGTCCGGGCCCCGGTCGTGGTCAGCAGCAGGATGGGGAACGGCGGCCGGCTGACCCGGCCCTGGTTGGCGCGGAACTCGTCGATGACGCCCTCGTTGTAGGCGAGGAACTCCTCGTCAGTGGGCATCGTGCTCTCCTCGCGCCGCGGGCAGGCCGAATCTCGCCACCAGGTCCGGCCCGCCGGCGAAGACGGTGATGCGGGCGACGCCGTCCGGGCCGACGTCGAGCACGGCGATCCCCAGCGCCTGGCCGCGGTGGTACGCGGCCGCCGCGGGCTGGCCGTTGGCGCTGGTCGGCGTCATCAACCAGTCGCCCGGAGCGCCGATCACGCGGGCCAGGTAGCGCAGGCACGTCCGCTTGCCGGAGAACCAGGTGCGCGTGCCCACCAGCTCGATGGCGGCGTCGGCCCGCAGCGCCTTCTCCAGGGCGGCCAGGTCGGCGTTCTCGAAACCGGCGATGTACTGGCCCAGCAGCTCCCGGGCGCGCGGCTCGACCGGCTCGACGACGCTGTCCGGGTCGGGATCGACCTCGTCGAGCCGGGCCCGGGCCCGCTGCAGCGCGCTCTTGACCGCCGCCACCGACATGCCGAGCATGCCCGCGACCTCGGCCGCGCTGAAGCCGAGCACCTCCCGGAGCAGCAGAACCGCCCGCTGCCGGGCCGGCAGATACTGAAGGGCGGCAACCAGAGCCAGCCGTACGTGGTCACGCGCCGCCAAAATCGCGGCCGGATCCGGAATCGGCCCCAGCCAAGCCAGCTCCGGCTCGGCCACCCCGGGCTGCGCGTCCGGATCCTCCGCGGCCGCGCCCAGCCCCGACGGCAGCACCCGCCGCCCCTTCCGCTGCAGCGCCGACAGACAGACGTTGGTCGCGATCCGGTAGAGCCAGGCCCGCAGCGACGACCGTCCCTCGAACGCCGCGTAGCCCCGCCAGGCCCGCAGATAGGTCTCCTGCACCAGATCCTCGGCCTCTTCAACCGACCCGAGCATCCGATAGGCATGCACCACCAGCTCCCGCCGAAACGGCTCCGCCACCCGCGCGAACTCCGCCGACCGTTCCTCAACCATGGGCCACCCGATCCCTTCCTCTCGCCAGTGATGACCGTTGAAGTCCGCCAAAGGAATCGCTCCGGGCAAAAAGAGCCGTTCCGCCGTCGTGCGCTCCCGCCGCCGGCTCAGCCGGCCCGCTCCACACCCGTCACCTTGGCGGTGATCCTGGTGTTGCTCGTCTTCCGTGTACTTCGGCCCGGTCACCTCGAAGGTGCCGATGATGGGACCGTCTTCGCTGCCCGTCAGCTGGGGACGCCGAGCTCAGCACCGTCCAAGCCGGCGAAGGGATCGGCAACCGGTGCGGCAGTCGTCGTTGCGACCGGGCCGGCCTTCGCTTGCTGGTCAGCATCCCGCAATTGCTGTCACCTCTTGGTGACCAAAAGGGACGGTGTCGCCCGGCCGATCGGGCCACGCGGTCGGCCATGGAATCGATTACGGGTTGTAGGTCTCCCGAGGGGTCCGGTCACGCCGGTGCTGGGGCCGGGTCACCCGTGAGGCGCGAAACGTCAGACCGTGCCGGGCGGCACGTCGGGCTGAAGGGGCGGCCAAAGAGGTGGTGTGGGGGGTCGCTCTGGGTAGAGAGGAGGGGTATGACGGTCTACGGAATCCACGCCTCTCATGAGCAGATCCCGCCCGCCGAGCTGCTGGCCGCCGTGGTCGCTGCGGAACGGGCGGGGTTTGAGGCAGCTATGTGTTCTGATCACTTCTCGCCGTGGAGTGCGCGGCAGGGGCAGTCCGGGTTTGCCTGGTCGTGGCTCGGGGCGGCGCTGCAGGCGACGAATCTTTCGTTCGGGGTGGTGAACGCGCCGGGGCAGCGGTACCACCCGGCGATCATCGCGCAGGCGATGGGGACGCTGGCCTCGATGTACCCGGGGCGGTTCTGGGCGGCGCTGGGCAGCGGTGAGTACAGCAACGAGCACGTCGTCGGTGGGGAGTGGCCCCGCAAGGATGTGCGGGAGGCGCGGCTGCTGGCCTGCGTCGACGTGATCCGGGGGCTGATGGCGGGCAAGGAGGTCACCCGGGACGGGATCATCACCGTGGACCGGGCGCGGCTGTGGACGCGGCCGGAACAGGCGCCGCCGCTGATCGGGGCGGCGGTCAGCACGAAGACCGCGGCCTGGTGCGGCGGCTGGGCCGACGGGCTGGTCACCGTGAACGCGCCCGAGGAGCACCTGCGCGAGATGATCGACGCCTACCGGGGCGCCGGCGGGCAGGGGCCGGTGTGCCTGCAGGTGCACCTGAGCTGGGCGCCGTCGCAGGCCGAGGCGGAGGAGATCGCGTACGACCAGTGGCGCAGCAACATCTTCCCGCCGCCGGTCTGCTGGGACGCGGAGACCGTCGAGCACTTCGACGTGATCTCCCAGAACGTCACCGTCGAGCAGGTGGCCAAGGTCGTCAACATCTCGGCCGACCTGGAGGAGCACACCGAGCTCCTGCGTGGGTACGCCGACCTCGGCTTCGACCGGATCTATCTGCACCACGTGGGGCAGAACCTGAACCCGTTCATCGAGGCGTTCGGCAGCAAGGTCCTGCCGGCCCTGCGCTGAAAAAAGACGGGCCCGGCGGAAACGCCGGGCCCGTACAGAACTCAGGACGTGGCCGCGTCGTTGATCAGCATCTCGGGGTGGCGGCCGAGGAAGGCCGGCAGCTTGTCGTCGGCGGTGGCCTTGAACAGCTCCCGCGTGGCGTCGTTGATGCCCTCGCCGCCCGAGACCGCGGCGAACGTGCCGCCGTTGGTCTTGATCGGGATCAGGTCGCCCGCGGCCAGGCCCTTCATGCCGAAGATGAAGTCGGTGACCGGGACGCCGTGGGTGTCCATCCGCAGCGAGGTGCCGGCGGCGGCCAGGATCTTCGAGACCTTGCTCGGGTTGCTGATGATGCCGCCGCTGGTCGCCTTCTTCATCATGGCCCGCAGCAGCTGCTGCTGGTGCTTCTGGCGGTCGTAGTCGCCGTTGCTGGAGTGGCGCAGCCGGGAGAACTCCAGCGCCTCCCACGGCTGCATGTTGCGGCAGCCCTTCTTGAACCAGAGCGCGTTCCTGGGCGGGGACTTGGGGTCGGCGCCCTCGGCGTACTTCACCTTGCCGTCGACGACGATGTAGTGGCTGGACCACATGTCCTTGTCGACGCACATGTAGACGCCGCCCATGGCCTCGAGGATGCCCTTGAAGCCGCCGAAGTCGATGACCACGACGCCGTCGAACTCGATGCCGGTCAGCTTGTTGACCGTCTTGGTGGCCAGTTTGGCGCCGCCCTGCCAGCCCTTGCCGTCCTTCGACCCGTTGGCGTACGCGCCGTTGATCTTCTCGGTCGAGCCGCGGAAGCCGAGCTGCTCGTCGGCCGGGATGTCGACGATCGTGTCGCGGGGGATCGAGAGCATGTACGCCTGGTCGTGCGAGGCCGTGACATGCAGGATGATCATCGTGTCGGAGCGGGACAGCTCGCCCTTCTCCTCCCAGCCGGTCCGGGTGTCGAGGCCGAGCATCAGGATGTTCATCGCGCCCTCGGGCATCTTGCCCGCGGCGACGGCCTGGTTGCTGAGCCCGGCCGAGCCGAGCACGGTCGACGTCGTCTGGATGTTGCTGGTGAGCTGGCCGAGGAAGTACTTCACCGAGACCAGGCCGCCGGCGCCCACCACCAGCAGAACCGCGCCGAAGACGGTGAGCAGTTTGGTCCATAGCGGCAATTTGCGCCTTTTCGGCGGCTTTTTCGCGCTGTACGTGGACCCGCCCTGCGGCTTACCCTGCCCTCGTTCCCCCAACGTGGCCTGTGCCGGCATAGACGTCGAACTCCTCACTGTCGGGCTATAGCCTCCGTGAGGCCGCGCTCATCGCCGACAGAACAGATATATGGTCCGGAAACGTTAGTCAAGCCGAATGACACCGCGTGATTTCACAGCGACTTTCGGATTTGAAATGTCGACGTTTCGTAGTCCGGCGAGGGCGCAGAGCGAATGATCAAGCGGCCGCCGGCAGCGGGGCGAGCGAGGCCACGGCACCCTCGACGAGCTCGCGGGTGATGCCGCGGCGGCTGCGCACCGACAGCTCGAGCGGGGCCGGCGGGGGCAGGTCGTCGCGCGGGACGAGACCGTCCGGATGCTCGCCCAGGGTGGCCATCAGCCCGACGCCGAGGCCGGCCCGGACGGCGGCCTGCACGCCCGCCAGGTGGGCCGCCTCGCAGCTGACCTCGGCCGGCAGGTCTTGCGCGGCCAGGGTGTCCAGGGCGCGGCTGCGCAGCGCGCAGGGCGCGTCGAAGGCGACCAGCGGCACCGGGCCGGCGCTCGGCGACCAGCCGGGGGCCGAGTACCAGGTCAGCTCGAGCGAGCGACAGGCGTTCGCGGCCGACATCCGGGCCCGGGCCGCCGCCAAGGGCCGTGACCCCTCCCATGTCCTCATCTTTCCGGGGATCGGCGTGGTCATCGCCGACACGGACGAGGAGGCGCTGGAGAAAACGCGCGGCACCAAGGACTTTCACGTTGCGGCAGACGGTCGAGCACACGCTCACCTCGCGTCGGTCGCCGTTAGCCGGGTCACCGCTGACCGTGGCGAACGAGATCGAGCGCTGGTGGCGCGCCGGCGCCTTCGACGGCATCAACATCACCGTCAACGCCCCAGCGAGTTCGCGCGCTTCACCGACGAGGTGCTGCCGATCCTGCGCGAGCGAGGGGTGGTCCGCAGCGAGTACGAGGCGACCACCCTGCGCGGCAACCTGGGTCTGCCGATCCCCGAGAACGTCCACGGACGGCCCGGTCGAGCTGACTGCGCTGGTCCGGGCCGGGGGCGATGGGGCACTAGCGCTACGACGCCTCACCGATCGTCTGGTACGAGGAGAACCAGCATGCCGGGGCACCGCGCCCCCGACGGCTATGTCGACCCGTGGGGCGACACCCTCTACGACCGCATCGGCCACCGCTTCGCCCTGCTCGTCCTGGACGGCGGCGCCGAGGCCTTCCGCAAGGAGGCCGACGCCCGCAACCTCCCGTTCACGGTCATCCACCTGCCCGAACGCCGCCGCTTCGGCGCCGCCAACGTCCTGATCCGCCCCGACCAGCACGTAGCCTGGCGCGGCGAGGACCTGCCGCCCGGCAGCGCGGCCGCGGTCCTCGACAAGGCGCTCGGGTTCACGGCCTGAACCATCGCCCGCCTTGGCGCCCCTCGCCGGAGCGCCAAGGCGGCGCGGCGGTCAGACGCCGGCCGTGGAGGTGATCCAGGCGCGGTTGTACGCGACGCTGCCGTAGTACTGCCGGCTCGTGCCGTCCGCCGTGGAGGCCACGCCGACCTGAGCGCCGTTGTAGACCTGCGGGCCGCCCGAGTCGCCCCGCCAGGCGTTGCCGTTGATCCGTGTGCTGCCGATGGCGCGACCGCCGTACGCGTCGGTCTGGTTGGTCGAAGTGACCTGGACCGTCGCCGTCTTCAGGGTGGTCGACGCGCTGCAGCCGCTGTAGCAGGTCATGCCCCAGCCGTAGATGCTGTTGGTCGAGCCGACCGGCGGGTACGCGCTGGACAGCGGCATGTAGGTGGTCGTGATCGGGCTGGCCAGGCGCATCAGGGCCAGGTCGGAGCGGGTCGCCGTGCTGGTCACGTTGCGGGTCGTGCCGCCCGAGGTCCGGTTGACGCTGCCCACCCGCACCGACATCGTGCCGCTGATGCAGTGCCGCGCGGTGAGCACGTAGTTGGCCGAGATGATCGTGCCCGAGCAGGTGAAGCTGCCGTTGCTGAACACGGCCGCGGCCCACGGCGCCGACGAGACCGTGCCGCCCCCGATGATGTTGGTGGACGGATCCTCGACCGCCGAGGCCGCGGACGGAACGGCCACGGCACCGGCCAGAGCGGTGGCAAACGAAGCAACGACGATGCGGATACGCACGCGGAGCTCCTTCCATTGATAGACGGCTGTCGAAGTACCGTACGTGCCGCCCGCTCCCGCCGTTACCCTCCACTTCCCACATAACTTCGTGTGATGACCCGCCCCCCGCACACCCCCGGCGCACCGCGTCAGCCCGGGCGCCTCCAGCCCAGCCACCCGGTCGAGCAGCCGCTCGCGGCTCCGCCGACCCGCACCGGTCTGCTCGAGAGGGACCCGCACCAGGTTCGGGCGCATGCTTTCCGGCCGTCCCGCGCCATCCGGGCCCTGGGCGGTGACTGAGATCAGCACGCTGCGAGCCGGCACCGCGGTCACCGACCGCGCCCAGCCCGCGGAGGTCCTGAGGTTGGGGGCGATGACCTGCTGAGTCCACGCGGATCCGGCGCTGACAACTCGGTTGGCGGGGTGGGGACAATGATCGGGTGCTTGCTGCTACGCGTGATCTGCTGAGTCTGCTGGAGCCGTTGGCCTACGCGGAGAGGATGCGGCGGCTGGCCGGGTGGGCCCGCAGTGCGGAGGATCGGGCCGCGGTCTGTGCTGAGCTGCGGTTGGCGGGGGATTACGAGCGGCATCTCGCGCTGGTGGCGGCCATGGTGGTGCGGGATCGGGACGGGATCCTGGCCGCGGTGGGGGATCCGGCGCCGTCGGTGCGGGCGGCAGGGCTGGTGGCGGCGCTGCGGGGCGGGCTGCTGCGGGGCGGGGTGGTCGATCTGGCGGAGGCTGATCGGCGGCGGGTCTATCGCACGGTGCGGCGAAGGTATCTGCCTGAGGTGGCGGAAGGGCTGATCGCCGAGGTGCGGCCGTACTGGGGCGATGCGGAGGCGGCGGCCGTTCTGCCGGGGTGCGGCGCTGAGACCGTACGGGCGCTGTTGCCTGAGTTGGAGCACGCGGTCAACCTGTCGACGCTGGCCCGGCGGCATCCGGGGCCGGTGCTGGAGCGGGTGGGGGTGCGGCTGGCGGCGACCCCGCCGGAGCATCGGGACGCGCTGTGGCGGCGGGTGGCGGACGCGGCCGAGATCTGTGACCCGGGCGGGTTCCTCGACCTGGCCGAGCGGTATGCCCCGGCCGACTGGCTGCCCAGCCGGGGTGAGCTGGCCGCGCACGATCCGCGGCGGGTGGTGGGGCTGCTGACCGCGCCGCGGAGGCGGGCCGCGCTTCGCCGGGCGTGGTTGCGGCCCGCGCTGCTGAGTCGTCTGCGGGTGCTGTCCGGCGCCGAGCTGGCGCCGCTCGTCGCTGCCGTTCGGGATGTTCCACGGCAGTTCGAGGCGCTGCTCGCGGCGATGCCGCCGGCCCGGCGGGCGCAGCTCTACGAGCCGGCCGACCTTCCGCCCACCGAGGCCGTGATGGAGTTGCTGCCCGCGGCCGTACGGATCGGCGAGGCGAACCGCGTCCTCGGGCTCCCGCACACCCGCGAGCGCGAGGACCGGATCCGCGCCTGGAGTGCCTTCCTCGCCTGGCCCGAGGCGTCGGCCGCGCTGATGCCGGCGCTGCGCTCCGGCCGGGCCGAGGAGCGCCAGGAGGCGTACCGCCTGATCCTGGACGCCGCCCGCCGCCACCGGGACCCGATGGCGGCCCTGAACCTGCTGGGACGGCTGCGCAACGAGCAGGACCCGGTCCGGGCCGTGGCGCTGACCGCGCTGGCCCGCCTGGCCCGGCTCTTCCCGCCGGCCGCCGCGGCCGAGTTGACCCGGCTCACCACCGACGCCGTCGAGGCGCGTGACACCTCGCGGGGCACGACGAGCGCGCTGGCCACGCTCGCGGCCGACGTGCTGCAGCACCACACCGGCTCGCCGGAGCTGCGCGAGTGGGCGCTGCTCACCATCGACCTGGTCAGCGGCTCGTCGTCGGTGCCGCTGCTGCGCCGCTTCGACCAGGTGCTGCGCCGGGGGCAGGAGGTCATGGTCTTCGAACGGCTGCGCGGATGGGTCGGGACCGGGATGGAGCGGGGGCAGTACGGGCCGCTGTTCGCGCTGACCTTGGCGCTCGGCAAGCGGGCCTGGGAGTTGCCGGGTCTGCAGGAGCTGCTGCGGCGGGCGATCGAGCCGCCGGCCTCGGCCTGGGTGGCGCGCCAGGCGGTGGAGCTGTGGCTGGCCGACCCGCGGCACCGAGCGGCCCGGGTGGCGGTGGTGATCGAGACCGATCCGTCCATGGTGGCCGTGCCCGCGGTCTGGGACATCGTCGCGTCGTCCCGGACCGATCTGCTCGACCGCGTGCTGGGCCGCCGTCCCCGGGGCCGGATGATCGAGGCCGGTCAGCGGTGGGTGCCCGGCGCGCCGCGGCACGCCGACCGGTGGCTGCCGCGTCAGCAGGCCGCGTTCGTACGGATGCTGGAGTTCGTCGTCGACGACCGTGCGGCCGGCGTCTGGCCGCGGGCGCGGGCGCTGCAGGCGGCGGCCCGGGTGCCGGGGGCCGGTCGCGCGCTGGCGCTGCGGCATGTCGAGGCGGCCGACGTCGTCGTGGCCGAGGCCGCGCTGGGCGCCCTGGTGTGGACCGATCGGCCCGACGAGGCGCTGTCCGTGCTGCTCGAGTACGCGGGTGGCGATCGGGCCCGGGTGGCGATGTACGCGGCCGGGCGGGCGGTCGCCCACGCGTCGCCGTCGCGGCTGCCCGCGCTGCTGGGCGGGCTCGTCACGGCCCCGGTCAAGGTGACCAGCCGCAAGGAGGTGGCCCGGCTGCTCGGCCGCTTCGGGCCGCCGAGCGTGATGGCGACGTTGCTTGACGCGTACGTCCGGGAAGGCGCCCACCGCGACGTGCGCGCGGCGATCGTGTCGGCCGCCCGGCAGCGTCTCGAGGCCGGGCCGAGCTGGGAGATCCTGACCGCGGCGGCGGGCGGGAGCCGGGAGGAGGGCCGCGCGGTGCTGGCCGGCGGGCCCGCCTCCATCGCCGCGCGGTTCCGGGCCCGCTACGCCGCGCTGGTCGTCGATTTGTGCCGCGCCGCCGACCGCGAGCTTCGCCGGGAGGCGTTCGCCGCGCTACCGGCGTGGGAGCGCTGGATCGAGGGTGGGCACGAGCTGATCGCGCAGCGTCTCACCGATCTCAACGAGCAGGTGGAGCTTGCGGATGCGGTTGGGCTGCTGCCGTTGCTGAGTGAGCCGGCCGCTCATACGGTCTTCGCCGGGCTGGTCGCGCAGGATCAGGCTGACGCCGAACCGGGCCGGCCCGGCGCGGACCGTCCCGCCCGCCGCCGTCTCGAGACCCTGGCCGCGGCGGCCGCCGCCCGGTACCGGAACGCTCCCGCCGCGGCCGACCGGCGCCCGATGATCGGCGCCGCCCGCTGGCTGGCCGGCCAGGAGGGTTTCTTCGCCGTGGCTGTCACGCTGCTGACGGACCTGCTGCCCGTGACGGACATGGCGGAAATCGCCGACTTGTGCGCGTCACGGCCGGTGACGGCGGTGGCGGCGGCCGAGGTGCTGCGCAACCGGATGTACGCCGCGCAGGATCCCGCCGTCCTCGCGGGCACCTCGGACCGTCTGGCCGGGCGGGGCGACCTGGCCGGCGGCCTGCTCGCGGTGGCGATGCTGCAGCACGGGCCGCCGCGGGCGCGGGCGCTGAACGCGCTGCGCGGCCACCCCTCGCCCGAGGTGCGGGAGGTGGCCTACGGCGTACGGCTGGGGTAGGTCAGTCGAGCTCGCGGCCCGCGCCGTTGGAGACGCTGTCGAGCTCCTGCAGCTGCTGCTGGACGTGCGCGCCGAGCGCCTGCTGGTAGGTGCGGGCCAGCTGCCCGAGCCGGTCGATCTCGTCGAGCAGGGCGTCGCGCTTCTCGTCGATGCTGGCCAGCGCGTCGTTGTGGTTGCGCCGGGCGTCGGTCTCGATGTTGTCGGCGGCCAGCAGCGCGTCGCCGGTGATCTGCTCCGACTGGGTGCGGGCGTTGCCCAGCAGCGTGTCGGCCTCCTGCTGCGCGTCGCGCATGTGGTCGTCGGCGGTGCGCTGAGCCATCATCAGCACGGCCGAGAGCCGGTCGTCCTTCTCGGCCGGCGGCGGCGTGGCCGGGCGCTCGGTGCGGGCGCGCTCGAGCTGCGACTGCACGCTGCGCGCGTTCTGCTCGGCGCGGGCCCGGGCCTCCTGCATGCGGCCGAGCTGGGTGGTCAGGGCCTGCAGCTCGGCCTCCATGGCGCGGCTGTTGGCCGACGGGCCGGACGGGCCGGAGCCCATGCCGCCGCCGCCCCGCTGCACCTGGTCCGAGAGGGCGCGGTTCTCCTCGATGAGGCGGATGAGCTCCTGCTCGACCTCGTCGAGGAACGCGTCGACGTCCTCCTCGTCGTACCCCCGCTTGCCGATCGCAGGCTTCTTGAAGGCCATGTTGTGGATGTCGGCTGGAGTGAGTGGCATCGTTTCCCTCGGATCCCTGCGGCAAGACCGTGCGGGGACGAATCCTACGCATGAACTTTGGAAGACTGTCGGCGGTGGCACGTTGTTGTGTCATCTCGGACAGAAAGGATTGACCGTCGTGGCGACCGCCGACGATGTCCGCCGCCTGGCGCTGTCCCTTCCGCACGTCGTCGAGATCGACAGCGACGGCTTCGACTTCCGGGTGGCCGACAAGGGCTTCGTCTGGTCGTACCCGGAGCGGGAACCGGGGCGGCCACGGGTGATTCGCACCGATGTGGCCGTCCTCTACGTGGGGGACGAGGCGGAAAAGCAAGCCCTTCTTCTGGGTGAACCCGGCCTCTTCTTCACCACACCGGGGTACGACGGTCTTCCATTGGTGATGCTGCGGTTACCCGCCGTTGATGTGGCGCGGCTCACTGAACTCATCACCGACGCCTGGCGGATGCGCGCGCCGTCGACGCTCGGTGAAGAGCCGTGACGGCGGCCCGGGCCGAGACGAAAGCGCCGTGCTGCCACGCGACCGTGTGGCTCAGCCAGTCCCCGGCGAAGAACACCCGGCCGGCGGGCGCTTGGAGAACCGTCACGGCCGGGCTGCCGTAAGGCGGCGCGGCCCAGGCGCCCTCCAGGTAGGGGACGCGGCTCCAGCTCACCGAGAACGACGACACCAGGTCCGTACGGAACTGAGCGCCGTGGATCTGCTCGCCGAGGGAGACGGCGCGCTCGGCCCGATCGGATGGGGCCAGGGCGGCGTACGTCTCCGCGTCGGTCCCGAAGTTGTAGTAACCGACGAGCAGGCCGCGCGGGCCGTGGAAGCCCGACGACGGATACCAGATCTGCTGCAGATCGAGGTCGGTGCTGGTGCTGCCGCCGTAGATGCCCAGGTCGGTCTCCCACCACCGGCGGCCGTATTCCAGCCCGAGCTTGCCCGCCGGGAACGGAGCGAACGCGCCCAGCGCCGTGCTCACGTCATCGCCGAGGTTGTGCGGCAGCCGGGCCATCAGATGCGGCGGCAGGGCCGCGACGCAGTAGTCGGCCACGATCGTCCGCTCCCGGCCGCCCTGCCGGTAACGGACCTCGACCCCGTCGGCCTGGCCGGTGAGCGCCGTGACCACCGCGCCGAGCCGGATCCGGCCGGCGCCGACCGCCCGGGCCAGCGCCATCGGGATCCGGTCCATCCCGCCGACCGGCTGGAACATCGGCATGGCCTGGTCGAAGGCCAGATCAAAGCCGAGGTACGGCCCGGTGCCGCCGGCCAGCACCTCGGCCAGGCCGGGCGGGCCGTCGAGCGGCACACCGCCGTCCACCCCGGGATAGGTGACGAAACCGCGGTCGGGGCCGCCCTGGTACTCCCCGTCGTCGGTGAGCCGGCCGAAGTCGCGGAGGAACTCCAGCAGCTGGTCCCGGCCGCCGCCGGCCAGCTCGGCGTCGAGGCCACCCCCGCGTACGACCGTGGTGAGCAGTTGCGACACGTACCCGTAGAGATCGGCCCGAGCGGTGCGGAAGCGGACCGGCGGGCCGCCACCCCGGCGGTGGATGAAGGCGTCGGCATTGGAGTTGACGAAGACCTCGACCGGGACGCCCAGCTCCCGGCAGTAGTCCAGAGTGACCATCCACGGCGCGATGCGGGCCGCCCCGGCGTTGAAATAGGTGCCGTAGGAGAAGGTGGCCCGCTGGGTGTGACCGTCGAGGTCGGTCTCGGTGTCGCCGCCCCGGATGGTCAGCACCCGGCCGCCGGGCCGGGGACGCGCCTCCAGGACCGTACAGCGGTAGCCGGCCTTGCCCAGCTCGTAGGCGCTGGTCAGGCCGGCGATGCCGGCGCCCAGGACGACCACCGACTGGCCGTCGCTCGACGTCGGCGCGGTGAAGGGCGGGGTGACGGCGGCCCCGTCGGACGCGACCAGGGTGGCCAGGAGGGCCCCGGCCCCGCTGCTCACCCCGACCGCCTGCAGGAACCGGCGCCTGCTCAGTTCGCCCACGGGGCCAGTGTGGAGGGCGGCCGCCCGTGGCTCAAGCGCCGGCCCCGCTAGGCCGACAGGACTCTGCGCATCCAGCTCTTGCGGGCCGCCTGGGCCGCGATGGAGATCTCCGCGGTGCCGGCCTGTTCGAAGCCGTGCCACCCGCCCGCCCAGATGTGCAGTTCCGCTTGGCCGCCGGCCGCCCACAACCGGGTGGCGTACTGGACGGCCTCGTCGCGGAAGACTTCGGCCGATCCGGCGTCGATGTAGGCCGGCGGCAGGCCGCTGAGGTCGAGCGCGCGGGCCGGTACCGCGGTGGGGTCCGGTGCGGCGTCGCTGTGGCCTTCGCCGAGCACCATGTCCCAGGCGAAGGCGATGTGTTCCGTGGTCAAGCCCCGCCGGGCGCCGTTCGCCCGGGAGAACTGGCGGGCCGACGCGGTCCGGCCCCGGTCGTCGAGCTGCGGGCAGATCAGCAGCTGGGCGAGTGGGGCCGGGCCGCCGCGATCGCGGTTGAGCAGTGCGGTGCCCGCCGCCAGCCCGCCGCCGCCGGAGAACCCCGCCACCACGATCCGCGCGGGGTCGATGCCGAGCTCCGCCGCGTGCTCGAAGGTCCAGGCGAGTCCGGCGTGGCAGTCCTCGGTGAGCGCGGTGCCCTGCACCTCGGGCGCCAGGTGGTATTCGGGGGAGATCAGGACCAGGCCGAACTCGGCCACCCAGTCGAGGAAGCCGAAGGCGTCCAGCCCGCCGAACCGGTCGCCGGCGATCATGCCGCCGCCGTGGATCGAGTACATCGCGGGCATGCCCGGACGGGGAGCCGGCGGTGTGAAGATCGACAAGGTGATGTCGCCCGACGGCCCGGGCACCGTCCGCTCCTCGTGACGCACACCGGTGCGGGCCAGGGCCGGTTCCAGCTCCGCGATGCCCGGCGCCGGGGCGGACCTCATCGCGTCGAGCAGTTCCCTGGTGAACGGCGGGATCTCCTGCTCCGGCACCATCGCCAGCAGCTCCGGATCGTACGGCGGGCGGGGGATCGCTCCGGCGAGCAGGACGAGCTTGCCCCGGACCCGGCCCCGCTCGCCGGCCCGGTGCGCTTGGGCGATCTCGGCGAGCGGGTAGGTGCGCACCGGCGGCAGGCGGAAGCGCCCGGCCTCGATCAGCTCGCCGACCTGGGTCAGCGCGTGGAGCGCGCGCCCGTCCTCGCCCCGGCTGAACGCCACGCCGTGCCGTTGCGCGCCGGCGAAGTCGGCGATCGTCAGCACGTGGTCGGCGCCGCCGGCGAGATCGATGAGTTCGGGCAGGACGCCGCTGCCGGCCACGTCGAGCGCGACATCGACGCCGCCCGGTGAAAGCGCCCGGACCCGCCCGCCGAGGCCGTCACCGTAGGCGACCGGTTCGGCTCCGATCGAGCGGACGAAGTCGTGGCGGGCCGGGCTCGCGGTGCCGATGACCCGTGCGCCCCGCGCCACCGCGAACTGGACCGCGGCGCTGCCGACGCTGCCGGACGCGCCGTTGACGAGCAGGGTGCTGCCGTCGCGGACGCCCAGGTGGTCGAGCGCCCGCACGGCGGTCTCGATCGCGGCCGGCAGCGCCGCGGCGGTCGCGAAGTCCAGCGGCGCCGGGATCGGCGCGTAGGCGGACAGCACCGCCAGCTCGGCCTGCGCGGCCCCGCCCGCGTCGAACCCGAACACCCGGTCGCCGACGGCCACGCCGGTGACCCCGTCGCCGAGTTCGTCGACGACGCCCGCGGCCTCATGGCCCAGGGTCTGCGGGAGCGTCCCGCCCATCAGCCCCTGACGTTTCTTCATGTCGCTGAGGCCGATGCCGGCGGCCCGCACCGCGATCCGGACCTCGCCGGGACCGGGGTGCGGCTCCGGCACCTCCACGACCTCCAGGACCTCCGGTTCCCCGAAGCGGCTGAAACGGGCTGCCTTCATCACGTGCTCCTCGGCTCGGTTCTTGTCTCGCTTGGAGCGTACGCCAAAAATAGGGCGCACTCTAATTTTGTGGCTTGGTACACTCAGGTGGTGGCAGAATCCGGACTTCGGGATCGCAAGAAGGCGCGTACTCGCCGGCTCATCGCCGACACGGCGACCCGGCTGTTCGCCGAGCGCGGCTATGAACGCGTGACGGTCAGCGAGATCGCCCGGGCGGCCGAGGTGGCGGAGCAGACGCTCTACAACTACTTCCCGACCAAGGAGCAGCTGGTCATCGACCGTGAGCAGGAGATCGAGGAGCGGCTGAGCGAGCTGATCCGCGCCCGGGACACCACTACGAGCCCGGCCGCCGCCGTCCGGGCGTACGTCCTGCAATCGATCTCCGCGATCCGCGACATGCCGCCGGAACTCGCCCGGGGCACGCTCGGCTACCTCGCCGCCGTGAGTCCCGCCGTGCACCGGCTCGCCCTGGAACTGATCGACCGGCAGGCCACCGCCCTGGCCGCGGCCATCGCCGAGACGAGCACTGTCGCGCCGGAAATAGCCAAGCTGCAGGGCATCGCGCTGGCCGGCGTCTTCCGCGTCATCCTCGGCGAGTCGGGCCGCCGGGCCCTCGAGGGTCAGGCGCCCACCGAGATCGCCGCCGGCCTCCTGGCCGAAGTGGCCTCCATCCTCACCGAGCTGGACCGCTGGATGACCCCCAGCGTGTCACGCGGGCCGGCGCGCGGTGGGGACCGGCGATCTCTAAGGTGATCGGCATGCCTGCCAAGCTCAATGCCGACAAGGCGCGGTCCGCGCTCCGGACCAGCGCCCTGTTGTCGGCCCAGACGTTGCTCGTGCTGGCGGCGTCGTACGTCGCGTTGTGGCTGCTCGGCAAGGCGTGGTCGGTGATCTGGCCGATCGTCGTGGCGCTGCTGCTGACCACCCTCACCTGGCCGGTGACGCGCCTGCTGCGGACCCGGCTCCGGATGCCGCCGGCCCTGGCCGCGGCGGTGGTGACGGTCCTGTTCCTGGCCATCGCGGCGGGCATCATCGTGCTGATCGCGGTGCCGGTGGCCGGCCAGTCCGGTCAGCTCGCGGACGGGGTGGCCGACGGCATCCAGCGTTTGCGGGACTGGGCGTCCGGGCCGCCGCTCAACATCGGCGACGACGACATCACGCACGCCTTCGACGCGGCCATCGCCCAGATCCAGAGCCGCGCCGGCAGCATCGTCAACGTCACCCTGGGCACCGTCACCACGATCGTCAACGGCGTGATCACCACGGTGCTGGCCCTGTTCCTGATGTTCTTCTTCCTCAAGGACGGCCCGAAGTTCCTGCCGTGGCTGTCCCGCCAGCTGCCCGGCCGCCTGTCGGTGGACATTCCGGTGGTCGCCCAGCGCGGCTGGGACACGCTGGGTGCGTTCGTACGCTCGCAGGCGTTCGTCGGTCTTCTCGACGCGGTCTTCATCGGCCTGGGGCTGTGGATCGTCGGTGTGCCGCTGGTGCTGCCCCTGGCCGTGCTGACGTTCGTGTCGGCCTTCGTGCCGATCGTGGGCGCGGTCTTCGCCGGTTTCGTGGCCGTGCTCATCGCGCTGGTCTCCAACGGCCTGACCGACGCGCTGATCGTGCTGGCCATCATCCTGGCCGTGCAGCAGCTCGAGGGCAACGTGTTCCAGCCGATCGTGCAGAGCCGCGGCCTGGGCCTGCACGCGGCGGTGGTGCTGCTGGTGGTGACGCTCGGCGGCGGGCTCGCCGGCATCATCGGCAGCCTGCTGGCCGTGCCGGTGGCGGCTGTCATCGCGGTCATCTGGAACTACATCCGCGAGCAGCTCAGCGACAACCCGCCCGAACCGTCCACCGAACCCGAACCGGAACCACCGGTCCCGCCGCTGGCCAGCACGGAGCCGGACCCGGCCACCTGAGCCGGGTCCGGCCGTCCGGTCAGGTGGCCGAGCAGGCCAGGGTGGGGACGCTGTTGGTGCCGGACCAGGAGCCGAGGAAGCCGAATGTGGCGCTGGCGCCGGCCCCGAGGCTGCCGTTGTAGCCGACGTTGCGGGCCGTCACGGTCGAGCCGCTGCTGCTGACCGTGGCGTTCCAGGCCTGGGTGACGCTCTGGCCGTTGGCGTACGACCAGGTGACCGTCCAGCTCTTCACGGCCGTGCTGCCCGCCGTGACCTTGACCTCGCCCTGGAAGCCGTTCTGCCACTGCCCGGTGACCGCGTAGGTGGCCGAGCAGCCGCCGCCGGCCGGCGGCGGGGTGGTCACGGGCGGGGTGGTCACGGGCGGGGTGGTCACGGGCGGGGTGGTCACGGGCGGGGTGGTCACCGGCGGCGTGGTCACCGGGGGAGTGGTCGGCGTCGTGCCACCGTAGATGCTCGCCTGCTTGGCCGTCGCCTTGAGACCGTTCGGGCCGTTCACGATCCGCTGGCCCCACGTGGTGAGCTGGGTGGCGTCGAAGTTCGTGGTCATGTCGAGGATCGGGTCGGTGTTGCCCGACCACGACCATCCGAGGTAGCCGAGGTTGCGCTTGACCGCCTCGGCCAGCACCGTCTGGTCGTCGACCTCGCCGCTCGCGAACTGCCAGCCGAACTCGCCGATCACCAGCGGCCAGCCCTTGCTCTCGAACGTGTCGAGGTAGCTGGTGATGGCCGAGGGCTGGTTGAACACGGCGTACATGTGGATCGACAGCACGGTGTTCTTCTGCGTGTCGGCGTCGAGCACGGTCTGCGCGTTGTCCCGCATCGTGTACTGCCAGTCCTGGCCCCAGTTGGGCGCGTCCACCATGAGCAGGTGCTGGAAGCCGTTGCTGCGCATCTTCTGCACCGCGGCCACGGTGGCGGCGGTCCACTGGCCCGGGTTCGTGTTGCCGATCGGCTCGTTGCCGATGTTGACGACGACGTAGTCCTCCTGGCCCTGCAGCACGCTCTTCAGGCTGATCCAGTAGTTGACGGCCTGGTCGAGCGTGTACGCGGCGCCGTCCTCGCCGTAGCCGGTGGTGTCGTGGTCCTCGAGGACGCAGATCAGCTTGTTGGCCTTGCACAACGCGATCACGTTGGCCACGTCGGACGCCGTGTTGGCCGTCCACCGGCCGCCGCTGAGCACCACCCGTACGGTGTTGGCCCCGGCGGCCTTGATGTCGGCGATGGAGTTCGTGCGGTTCGCGTACCAGGCGTGCGCGTGGTTCACACCCCGCATGACGAAGGTCTGGCCGTTGGCCTCGACGATGTTGCGGCCCACGATGTGCAGGCCGGCCGCGGCGTACGCGGGCGCGACGAAGAACAGCACGGACACGGCGGCGGCCACCAGCGCGGCGGCGAGTCTCTTCATGACCTACCTCTGAAGGAAGACGGGCGCGCCCACTCAGTGCCGTCGGCACCACGCTGGAAACAACTTAACCGGTTCGCCATGTCATCGCAATTAATCGATGTATTGCGCCGCCAGCTCCCGGTGCAGCGCGGCCGCCGCCTGCACCTTGTCCGCCGTCACGACGCTGCCCGGCATGGCCCCGAGCCGCTCGATCTGCTCGGCCAGCTCCAGATGATGGCGGTGCGCGAACACCCGGCACGGCCGGCAGGTGACCTTGGACGGCTCGATCGAGGTCGTCACCAGCGGCACCTCGAGCCCGCACCCGGTGGTCACCGTGCCCGGCAGGTCCGCCGCCAGCCCGAAGGTCGCCGCCATCATGTCCCGGACAACCACATCACTGTGGTTCTTCCGATCGACGTGGACGTCCATCCCTCCTCTGTAGCACGCCCGGCTCAGCTCCGCCCGGCCGTGGACAGTCCCTCGCGGAAAGCGGCTACGACGAACTGATTCATACGGCTACCGGTGTCACCGCCGGCCCGGGGTGTGACGGCCACGGTCGCCTGGCGCACTCCGTCGCCGGTGGTCCAGCTGAACGTCTCGTACCCGAAGGTTCCGCCGTTGTGCCCCCACAGTCTCGCGCCGTCGTCCAACTGCCTGGTGGCAAGACCAAGGCCATAACCCAGAGCCGAGCCGGTACGCATCTCGGCCAGCTCCGCCGCGTCCAGCAACTGCCCGGTCATCAGCGCCCGGTAGAAGCGGTTGAGGTCCGCCGCACTGGACACGAGCTCCCCGGCGGCGCCGGCGAACGAGTGGTCGAACACCGTGATGTCCTCCTCGCCCAGGTAGCCGTGCAGATGAGACCCGCGCATGTACGGGCTCGAACCCGGCAGCTCGGTGTTGCGCAGACCGAGCGGCCGCAGGATCCTTCGTTCGACCTCACCGCCGTACGGGCGACCGGTGACCCGCTCGACGAGCAGCCCGAGCAGGAGGTAGTTGGTGCTCGAGTAGCCCCAGGACGACCCCGGCTCGAACAGCAACGGCTGCCCGTCGACGAGCGTGCGAAGCTCGGCCGCCGTCCAGCTCCGGTGACGCAACCCCAGGATCGCCTCCGTGGTGCCGTAGAGACTCCGGAACCGTTCACTTTCGCCGTAGTCGGCGATACCGCTGGTGTGTTGCAGCAGATGCCGAACGGTGACCCGGCATCCTGCCCCCACCGGCTCGTCGAGGCCGATCCGCCCCTCACCGACGAGCTGCAGCACCACCACCGCCACAAACGACTTGGTGACACTCCCCGCCCGAAACCGCGCGCCGGCGGGCGCCGGCCGCGTCGAACCACGCTCGGCGACGCCGCCGGCGCCTCGCCACACCCGATCACCCGCACGTACCTCGGCCACCACGCCGAACGCCGACGTGGCCGCGATCTCGTCGAGGACAGCCTGCAGAGTCACCCGGCCATCAAGGCAGATGGCCCGGGATTTGTCATCCCGAGGTGGTCAACCGGGCCAGGCGGGTGGCGTCCGGTGTGCCCGGCGCGGGGGAGTAGACCACCAGGCGCAGGTCGGAGCCGGGGGCCTGGAGGACGTCGCCGTCCAGGACCATCGGGCCGGCATCGGGATGGTCGATGTGCTTGCGCATGCCCCGGTAGCGGGCCGGGCGGGCGGCGGTCCAGCGCTCGGCGAACTCGGGGCTGGTCTCGTGCAGGGCGGTGACCAGGTCGGCCAGCTCGGCGTCGCCGGGGTTCTCCAGGTAGGCCACCCGCAGGTCGCCCACGATCGCGTCGCGGTAGGTCTGATCCTCGGCCGGGTCGACCCACACGCCGGGGTTGGGCTGTGTCATCTCGAACCAGACCACGTTGCGGGCCCGTCCCCGGAGCTCCGCCGAGTCGCCCAGCAGCGCCGTCCAGGCCGCGTTCCAGCGCAGCAGCCACCAGTCGGCGGAGTAGACCGCGGCCGGCCACTCCCGCATGCGGGTGACCATGCGCTCGAGGCCGGCGGGGACGACCCGCGTGAGCGACCCGGTGGCCGGGGCCAGCCCGGCCGCGCGGTGCAGAAGCGCGGAGTCGTCCCGGTCCAGGCGCAGGGCGCGGGACAGCGCGGCCACCACCGGCGCGGAGGGCCGGGCGGCGCGGCCCTGCTCGAGCTGGACGACGTAGTCGACCGAGACGCCGGCGAGCAGCGCCAGCTCCTCGCGGCGCAGGCCGGGGGCGCGGCGGGCGGTGGCCACCATGCCGGTCAGGTCGGCGTCGCAGCGGTCCCGGAACCCGCGCAGAAGCGTCCCGAACCCCGGTGCCTTCACGTGATCATCGTAGCCGTCCCCGCGGGTGGTACCGGCAGTCCTACCGACGGGTGTCGCCTTCCGCCCGTCGCGGCCCGGCCGCAGGGTGGTGGGCATGGAAACGATCACTCTCGTCACCGGCGGGAACAAGGGCATCGGCCGGGAGACCGCCCGCCGGCTCCAGGCGGCCGGGCACACGGTGCTCATCGGCGCGCGCGACCCCGAGCGCGGCCGGGTCGCGGCCACCGAGCTCGGCGTCGGGCTGCTGCACCTGGACATCACCGACCAGGCGAGCGTGGACGCCGCGGCGGCCCGGGTGCGGGCCGAGTTCGGGCGCCTCGACGTCCTCGTCAACAACGCCGCCGTCAACAGCGTCGCCGCCCCGCTGGAGCAGATCACCGCGGAGGACGCCGCGGCCGAGCTGAACGTCAACCTGCTGGGCGCGCTGCGGGTCACCAACGCCTTCGTTCCGCTGCTGCGAGCCTCCGAGCACGCGCGGATCGTCAACGTCTCGTCCCGGGTGGGCTCGTTCGCGGCCACCCTCGAGTACGACATGTTCGACTGGCGGGTCGTGCCGCCGATCTACGCCATCGCCAAGACGGCGCTGACGATGCTCACCCTCAAGTACTCCCGGGCGCTGCCGGGGATCCTGGTCAACGCGGCCGACCCCGGCTACACCGCGACCGACCTGAACGGCGGTCAGGGTACCCAGACGGTCACCGAGGGCAGCGACGCGATCGTGCACCTGGCCACCCTCGGCGACGACGGCCCGACCGGCGTGTTCCTCAGCCGCGACGGAGACGTGCCCTGGTGAGGTGAGCCGCGCGCCCCGGCTGGGCCGGCGTCAGCCGCGGCCGAGGGCGGCCCAGATCTGGCTCACGTTGTCGTAGGTGGCGTCGGCCGGCAGGCTGTCGATGTCGGCCAGGACGTCGTCCGGCGCGCCGAGCGTCTCGGCGCTCTGCCGCAGCTTCTCGCGGTCGCCGGGCAGGGCGGACAGGCCGATGTAGGTGCCGAAGCGGCTCAGGTCGTTGGCGGGCTCGCTGCCGGCCACCGCCGACACGTCGGGCTGGTCCTCGCCCGGCGGCTCGGCCATCTTCCACTCGTCGGCGCGCCCCTTGTCGTGGCCGCGTTCGCCGCGGTCCAGGGCGTCGTCGACCCGGGGACTGTGCTTGCTGCTGCCTCTTTCCATGAGGCGCAGCTTGCCCATCGCAAATAGTGCTAAACGTCAGCTCCTGCCGTACGGCGACACCTGATCTTCGGGCACGGGACGGTCCTCGGCCCGGTCGTGGGGCCCGCCGTGCGGCCCGTCCGTGGGGTTCGCGTCCTGGGTGCGCTGCTTGGTGGCCGGCGATTCCTCGCTGCGGCGCAGTTACGGCTGCTGTGGGTTCGTCATGCGGCCCGGCTACCCGCGATCTCCGCCAATACACGGGCCGAATCGGGGTATCGACGGCCCATGGAAGCCTGGGCGCCGCTGCGCATCGCCGCCTACCGGAGCCTGTGGCTCGCCCTGCTGGCCAGCAACATCGGCACGTGGATGCAGACCGTCGGCGCGCAGTGGCTGCTGGTCGAGGAGTCCGGCTCCGACACCCTGGTGGCCGTCGTGCAGACCGCCAGCACCCTGCCGATCGTGCTGCTGGCGCTGCCGTCGGGGGCGCTGGCCGACACGCTGGACCGGCGGCGGCTGCTGATCGCCGTGCAGAGCGCCCTGGTCGGGGTCGGGGCCGTGCTGACCGTGCTCACCCTGACCGGGCACATGCCGCCGGCCCTGCTGCTGACCTTGACCTTCGCCCTCGGCGCCGGTCAGGCCCTGACCGCGCCGGCCTGGCAGGCGGTGATCCCGGAGCTGGTGCCGCGGTCGCAGCTGGCGGACGCCTCCGCGCTGGGCGCGATCAGCATGAACCTGGCCCGCGCGGTCGGCCCCGCGATCGCCGGGGTGCTGATCGCCCGTACCGGCGCCGGGGTGGTCTTCGGTCTCAACACGCTGACCTTCGCCGTCTTCGTCCTCGCCCTCTGGCGCTGGCGGCCGGCCGCCGACGGCCTCACCGAGATCCCGGAGCGGTTCGGCGCCGCGGTCCGGGCCGGCGGGCGTTACGTCCGGCACTCCCCGGTGGTCCGGCGGATCCTGCTGCGGGCGGGTGTGTTCCTGATCCCGGGCAGCGCCCTCTGGGCGCTGCTTCCGCTGGTGGCCAGCCGGCGGCTCGGTCTCGGCTCCGGCGGGTACGGTGTTCTGCTCGGCGCCGTGGGTGCGGGCGCGGTGGCCGGCGCCGTGCTGCTGCCCCGGCTCCGGGCCCGGTGGTCGGTCAACCGCCTGCTGCTGATCGCGGGCGTGGTGTTCACCGGGGTCTTCGTCGTGCTCGGCCTGGCCCGTTCGGAGCTGGCCGTCGTGCTGGTCCTGCTGCCGGCCGGGGTGGGCTGGGTGATGGTGCTGTCCAGCGTCAACGCCGCCATGCAGTTGTTCCTGCCGAACTGGGTCCGCGCCCGCGGCCTGGCCGTCTATCAGATGGTCTTCGCCGGGGCCCAGGCCGCCGGGGCGCTGCTGTGGGGCGCCCTCTCCGACGCCACCGGTCTGGTCGCCGCGCACCTCGCCGCGGCCGGCGTGATGGCGGCGGGCGTGCTGACGCTGCGCTGGTGGCCGATGCTGGACACCGCCGGGATGGACCGCGACCCGGCCGCGTACTGGCCGGAGCCGCACCTGGTCCTGGAGCCGGACCAGCACGACGGCCCGGTCCTGGTCACCGTCTCGTACCCGGTCAGCGCCGACCACGAGGAGGAGTTCACCGAGGCGATGCGAGCCGTCCGGCTGGGCCGGCTGCGTACCGGAGCCGTGCAGTGGGGGTTGTTCCGTGACGGCGAGGACCCGGGCCGGTTCGTCGAGGCCTACCTGGTGCCGAGCTGGGACGAGCACTGGCGGCAGCACACCGGCCGGCTGACCGGTGTGGACCGGGCGGCCGAGGAGCGGGCCCTGGCTCTCGCCGACGGCCCGCCCCAGGCCACCCATCTGCTGTCAGCGGGTTGAGGCGGTCCGGCGGGTGGTGAGGAAGCCGAGGGCGATCATCCCGAGCCCGAGGACCAGGTGCAGCCAGTCGTCGGCCGTGTTGAGCGGCACGAAGTTGGCCGAGCTGTTCTGGCCGACCACCAGCCCGTACAGCCAGAGGACGAGATAGACGGCGCCGCCGCCGATCAGGTACGACCGGGCGCCGCTGACGGTACGCGCCAGCGCCAGCCCGGCCAGGCCGAAGAGGAGGTGGACGATGTTGTGCAGAACGGACACCTGGAAGATGCCGAGCAGGTGCGCGTCGGAGTGGTGGCCGGCAAAGGTCATGGTGTCGAAGCCGGTCGTGACCCCCGGGATGAACCCGAGCACGCCGACCAGCAGGAACACGATGGAGACGGCCAGGGCCGCGGTGCGCACGGGGGAGCGCTCAGCGGCGACGCGGCCGGCGGAGGAGGCAGTGGACATGGCAGACGCTTCCTTTCAAAGGGAAGCGCCGCATGCCCGCCGCAAACCCCTCGGCTCAGCGTCGTCGCCATCGATAGGCGTCCACGGCGATCGCCGTACCCGTCAGCACGACCAGGGTGCAGGTCAGCGCCACCCCGAACGCGCCCCAGGCCACCATCGCCACCGAGAGCAGGCCCCAGACGAGCCCGCCCGCGACCGCGAGCGCGACCAGCACGCGGCGGGGAAGGCGCCGCCGGCCCGCCAGCGACGGGTAGTCGGTGGTGAGCCGCTCGACGATCTCGGCGAACTCTCGTTCCTTGTCGTTCGTTGCCATCGGGTCAACCTCCCGGCCCAGTGTCTCTCGGAGGCCTACGTCCGTATGGACGATAACCCTCGCCCTCCAGGACGCGTTTCTAAGTTAATTTGTGCAGTCCGGCGAATGACCGCAAGGCGGACAGCAAATACAGCCCGGTGCACAGCAAACCCCGGCTTACTGGTCGTCGTGAATCTTCTGCTGCTGTCAATCATCCGGCTGCGGTCGTACGAGATCGCCCAGCACGAGATCGCGTACTACTTCGCCGCTCTCGCCCTGGGCCTGCTGCCCGGCCTCACCGGCCGGGTGGACCTGCCGGTCGGCGGTCTGATGGCGCTGATCGTGGCCACCCTGTTCGTCGGCGACCACCCGCGGCTGTTCGCCCGCTACCGGCAGCAGACCGTGCAGCTCGACACCGCCCACACCGACGAGGGCGCCCTGCGTGCGCACCTCGAGACCCTGCTCGGCGCCCGCGTGGTCAACCTCTCCGTGCGCCACCTCGACCTGGTCAACGACACCACCCTGGGCGAGGTCCGCTACGTGGCCGGCGCCCCATGAGAACGATCTCGCTGGCCGAACTGGTCGATCAAGGCGCCCTGCTCAAGCGCTTCGACCACAAGTACGTGCTGCCGGCCGGGGCGCTGCCGGCTCTGATCGGCGCGCTGCCGCCCGACACCAGGATCCTCGCCATCGACGGCCGGCGCCTGTTCCCGTACCGCTCGACCTACTTCGACACCCCCGGCCTCGACAGCTACCTCGGGGCCGCGCACCGCCGCCAGCGCCGCGCTTGACGTCGCCCGTGGACCGTCTGCTGTGGTCGCTGGCGCACCGCCCGGCCCCGCCGTCCAAGTACGCGACCGGTCTGGCCGCGCTCCGTACCGATCTGCCCGCCAACCGCTGGCGCCCGCTGCTGCGCCGCCACTTCGGGAGCCCATCATGAGAAAGCTCGCCGTCGTTCCGCTCTTCCTGCTGGCCGCTTGCACCACCTCGTCGCCCGCCCCGGCCGCACCCTCGCCTTCGCCGGGTGACTCGGCGGCGGCCGTCCTTGCCGCCGACAAGGCTGTCCACGCTCCCGCCGACCAGGGCGGCCCCGTCACGGTCGACCTCTCGGGCTCGGCTTCTTCGGCCGCTGTCAAGATCGACAATGGCACGGTCGCGATCGGGGCGGCCGGAACGTACCGCCTGACCGGCTCGCTGACCGGCCAGGTGGTGGCCAGCGCGCCCAAGGCGGCCGTCACGCTCATCCTCGACAACGTCACGATCACCAGCCGTACGACCGCCGCCATCGCCGCCGTCGAGGCGGTCCAACTGGACGTCGTGCTGGCTCCGGGCAGCCGGAATTCGCTGGCCGACGCCGCCTCGTACCCCCAGGAAGCGGACGTCGACGCCGCGCTGTTCAGCGCCGGCGATCTGACCGTGAGCGGCGCCGGCGCGCTGACGGTGACCGGGAACGGCAACGACGGCATCGCCTCCAAGAACGGCCTGCTGATCACCGCCGCCGCCGACGACGCCCTGCACAGCAACGGCGCCATCCACCTGGCCGGCGCCACCGTGACGGCAGCCTCCGGCGACGGCGGCGGCCCCGGCGGCGGCCCGGCCGGCGAGGAAGTCGGCGACTACACCGCCACAGTCAGCGGCGGCACCCTCGTCATCGACGCCGAGGGCGACGGCTTCGACTCCAACGGCACCGCCGCCATCACCGGCGGCACCGTCGTGGTCAGCGGCCCCTCCGGCCGCGGCAACGGCGCCCTGGACGTCAACGGCACCTTCACGGTGGCGGGCGGCACCGTCTTCGTCACCGGCAGCGCCTCCATGCCGGTGGCCCCCGCCGTGGACTCCACCCAGGCCTGGCTGGCCGTCACCCTGGACACCGCCACCCCGGTCGGCGCCACCCTGCAGGTAGCCGACGGCACCGGTCGGGCCCTGGCCACCTTCGCCACCCGCAAGCCCACCGAGAACATCGTCTTCTCGGCACCGACCCTGAAAAAGGACACCGGGTACCGCATCCTCTCCGGCGGCCTGACCACGACCGGCACCCTGACCTCCACCACCGAGCTCGCCACCATCACCACCGGCGTACCTCCCGAGGGCGGCTGGGGCCGCCGCCCCGGCCGCTGACAGCCCGCACCCGCCGCGCGCTCGCCGACTGCTGCACACCTGCGTTGCTGCTCAGGCGCCACTCGGGGGCGACACAGCGGGCAATTGGGGCGAGAGCATGGCCACAATCCGAGGGGAGCTGTCGTCGCTGCAGCCAGGGGTCGCTATGTTTCAGGTAGTTGCTATCTGTGAGATAGAAGGAGCATGTCATGGCGAAGGTTGTCGTCTTCGGGATCACCGGGTATGCCGGCGGGCACATCGGGGCCGAGCTGGTGGCTCGCGGGCACCAGGTGACCGGGGTCGCTCGCAAGATCTCCACGCTGCCGGAGGGCATCGAGGGCCGCGCCGGGACGATTCATGACGCCGCGTTCGTGCGCAGTGTCACCGAGGGGGCCGACCAGATCGTGGTGGCCCTGCGTTTCGGTCCCCAGGACGACGAGCCGCAGCTGATCGAGGCGCTGCCGTCGCTGATCGAGTCCGCGGTCGCCCACGGGGCTCGACTGGCGTTCGTCGGCGGGGCCGGGTCGCTGCTGGTGTCCGAGGGTGGCCCGGCTCTGGTGGACACGCCGAGCTTCCCCGAGGCCTACAAGGGCGAGGCCCGGGCGGCGGGGGACGCGCTGGAGGCTCTGCGGGCGAGCGAGGAAGCCCTGGACTGGTTCTACGTGAGCCCGGCGGCCGCTTTCGGCAGTTACAACCCGGGGGAGCGGACCGGCAAGTTCCGGGTCGGCGGCGACATCCTGCTCACCGACGAGAAGGGCGACTCGAACATCTCCGGCGCCGACTACGCCATCGCCTTCGTCGACGAGATCGAGTCCGGCGCCCACCACCGCGCCCGCTTCTCCGTCGCTTACTGAGAGCTGTTACTGGGCTGCTGCGGGGCCGGTCATCGTCCAGCCGGGGGTGCGCATGCTGCGGCTGAGGTCGCCGGGGGCGGGGCGCTCCCCGCACTCCGCGCAGACGGTGGTGGGGTGGAACTCGTGGTCGTGGCGGTGCTCGAAGCGGACGGGGGGCTCGGTCACCGCCCAGCGGTCACCCCAGGCCAGCAATGACCAGATCACCGGGAAGAGGTCGCGGCCGGCCTCGGTCAGGTGGTAGCCGTCACTCTTCTCGACGATGCCGGCCTCGGTCAGGGCCTTGAGCCGCGCGGCCAGGCGGTCGCGGGGGGCGCCGGTGTTGCGGGCGATCTGGCTGAAGCGGTTGTTGCCGAACGAGATCTCGCGCACCGCCAGCAAGGCCCAGCGGTCGCCGACCAGCTCCAGAGCGGCGGCGACGGAGCAGGGGCGGCCGGGCAAGGTGGCGGGGTCGCGGCGGATGTCGGTCACCTCCCGAGCATGACACGGTTTGATTTTCCAACCTAAGCCGTGGTTGGACAATCAAACCGCCGCCTCGCCATTCTCGTGGTGACGCTCGCGGTCTTCATGACGAACCTGGACCTCTGGATCGTCAACGTCGCCCTGCCCGCGATGGGCGCCGACTTCCGGGCCTCGCTGGGCGATTTGAGCTGGGTGCTCAACGCGTACGCGATCACCCTGGCCGCCCTGCTCGTGGTGGCCGGGCGGCTCGGCGACCGGATCGGGCAGCGGCCGGTCTTCCTGGCCGGCGTCGTGATCTTCACCGTGGCCTCGGTCGCCTGCGCGGCCGCCCCGACGCTCGGATGGCTGGTCGCGGCGCGGGTGCTGCAGGCGGTCGGCGCGGCGGCGCAGCTTCCGACGTCCCTCGGGCTGCTGCTCGCGGCCGTACCGGAAGGTCGCCGCACCGCCGCGACCCGGTCCTGGGCCGCCGTCGGGGGCCTGGCCGCCGCGACCGGGCCGGTCGCCGGCGGGCTGCTCGTCGAGCTCGACTGGCGGTGGGTCTTCCTGGTGAACCTGCCGATCGGCGCCCTCGCCCTGATCGCCGGCCTGATCGCGCTGCCCCGCCCGGCCGCCCGCGAGTCCGGGCCGCTGCCCGACCTGCTGGGCGCCGTCCTGGTCACGGCGGCGGTGGCGGCGCTGTCGGGCGCGCTGGTCGAGGCGCCCGGCTGGGGCTGGCTGTCGCCGGGCACGCTCGCGCTCGCGGCGCTGGCCGTCGTGACCGGCGCCTGGTTCGGCCTGCGCTCAGTGCGGCATCACACACCGCTGCTCGAGCTGCATCTGTTGCGGCTGCCCCGCTTCGGATCGTCGGGGCTGGGCACCATGACCTTCGGTGTGGCGTTCGCCATCATGCTGCTGTCCAATGTGCTCTGGTGCCAGGAGGTGTGGCACTGGAGCGCCCTGCGCACCGGTCTCGCCCTGGTGCCCGGGCCGGCGCTGGTCCCGGTCGTGACGATCCTGACCGTGCGGGCCGTGCACCGCTTCGGGCACGGCCGGCTGGTCACCGTGGGCGGTCTGCTCTTCGCGACCGGCATGCTGTGGCGGGTGGCGACGGTCTCGGCTCAGCCCGACTACGTCCGCGACCTGCTGCCCAGCCTGCTCCTGAGCGGCACCGGCGTCGGCCTGACCCTGGGCACGCTGATCGCGGCCAGCGTCCAGTCGCTGCCGGCCGAGCGGGCGGCCACCGGTTCGGCCCTGGTCAACGCGCTGCGGCAGGTCTCCGCCTCGATCGGGGTGGCCGTGCTGGTCACGATCGTCGGCGACCGGGTGACAGCCGGCTCGGTGACCGACTTCCGCTGGGCGTGGGCCGTCGCCGCCGTGCTGGCGGTCGCGACCTCGGTGATCGGCTTGACGCTGAGCCGCCCCGTGCCGGCGCTCGCCACCGCCACGCGGTGAAGACCCCCGCCTCCCCGGCCGGCCCGACCCCCCCAGGCCGGGATCGGGGAGGCGGGTCCTCCTCAGTCCTGGTGCAGGCGGCGGCTTCGGCGGTTCTCCAGGAAGACCGAGACGAGCAGGGCGACGATCGCCGCGGACAACAGCACGGCCCGTACGGCCTGGGAAGTGGCGACCAGGAAACTGGCGGCCAGGGTGGCACAGCCGAGGGCGAGACTGAAACGGGCGTACGCCTGCAGTTGAGGCTCCTGGGTGTCGCTGCGATGCCGCCGCGCCCAGGCCCGCACGCCGGAGCCGGCGAGAAAGAGCGCCACGAGGCCGAAGCCGGCGCCCGAGAGGGCGTCGCCGGTGTCCATGACCAAACCATAGGGGCGGGTGCAGTAACGTCGCGGGATGTTCGCTGAGATCGACCCGGCGCTGGCCGGGGAGTTGCTGAGGGACCAGTTCCCGCGGTGGGCCGGGTTGCCGCTGCGGCCGGCGGAGAACGCCGGATCGGACCACGTCATATACCGGCTGGGCGACGACCTGGCGATGCGGCTGCCCCGGCACGCCGACGCCGTGGGGCAGGCCGAGAAGGAGAGCGAATGGCTGCCCCGGCTCGCGCCGCACCTGCCGCTCGCGGTGCCGGAGCCGGTCGCGGTGGGGCGGCCCGGTCACGGCTATCCGTGGGCTTGGTCGATCGCGCGGTGGCTGCCGGGTTCGGTGGCCACGATTGAGCTGGCCGACTCCCGGCCGGCGGCCGAGGCGCTCGCCGGGTTCCTCGGCGCGCTGTAGCGCCTCCCCACCGACGGGGCGCCCCAGGGTGACGTACGGCTGCTGCCCGAGCGGGACGACGCGACCCGCAAGGCCATCGCCCAGGTGGCGGAGGTCTTCGACGCGGACGCGATGACCGAGGTGTGGCAGGCGGCCCTGGACGCGCCCGGATGGACGGCGGCGCCGGTGTGGTTCCACGGCGACTTCCACATCGGCAACGTCCTGACCGTCGGCGGCCGGGTCAGCGCGGTCATCGACTTCGGGGGCCTCGGCGTGGGCGACCCGGCCCGCGACATGATGATGGCGTACACGCTGATGTCGGCCGGCTCGCGCGCGGTCTTCCGGGCCGCGCTCGGTGTGGACGACGCCACCTGGGCCCGCGGCCGCGGATGGGCGCTGTCGGCCGGGCTGAACGCCTACTGCTCGTACGCGGCCACGGACACCCGCGTGGCGACCCAGACCACCCGGCAGATCACCGAGGCCCTCATCGGCTGACCACGGAGTTGTCGTAGGCGCGCTTGGCCGCGACCACGGCCGCTTGAACGTGGTCAGGCTCCACTCCGGACACGTTCAGCGGCGGACGCAGCCGCCGGACAAGCGTGGCCTCGACGGCGGCCGGTTCCTCGTCCTCGGCCCAGGTCAGGCTCAAGTGCTGATGCATCCACGCCGTCAGCCGGGCCTCATCCTCCGGGATCAGGACCACCCGATCGGTGACCGTGGTCCGGTAGACCCCGCCACCCCGGCCGAGCCTCTTGGCGGCAGTGCCGACCGCGACCGGCACGCCGGAGAGCAGCCGCCAAGCTTCCGCCACGGCCGGGTCGTCGTCTGGTCGCACCACCGGATTCGTCATCGACGCCATGGTAGGCCTCCCGGCCGACGGGATCCGGGCGGCATGATGGGGCGGTGCTTTCTGCCCGCAGTTCGCGTCGTGAGCGGGTCGGGGTGGCGCTGGCGGCTCGGGGGGACGGTGAGCTGGCGGCGTTGCTGCGAACTGCCTCGGTGGAGAGCGTCGGCGTGGGTGGCGGCTCGTCGACGGTGAGCGTGGATGGCGTGGCCGTGTTCGTCAAGCGTGTTCCGATCACCGACGTGGAGCTGGCGCGCCCGTACAGCACGGCGAATCTGTTCGGGCTGCCGGCGCGCTGGCAGTACGGCATGTACCGCCTGGCCGTTCCCGGGTTCGGGGCGTGGCGGGAGCTCGCCGCGATGCGAAGCGTCACCGAAGGTGTCCTCGCGGGTGAGTCGGAATCGTTCCCGTTGCTGTACCACTGGCGGGTGCTGCCGGGCCGCCCGCCGGTCGCCGATGAGCACCTCGATGTCGAGGCGGTCGTGGCTCAGTTCGGCGGTGATCGGGCTGTGCGGGCCCGGTTGGAGGCGCTTGCGGGCGCCACCGCCAGCCTCGTGTTGTTCCTCGAGCATCTTCCCGACGGGTTGGCCCGGTGGCTGGCCGACCCGGTGGGCCGGGCCTCGGCGGTGGAGCGGCAGCTGTTCGGGATGGTGGACTTCCTGCGGCGGCGCCAGCTGCTGCACCTGGACGGGCACTTCGGCAACCTGCGGGCCGATGACGAGCGGCTCTACCTGGTCGACTTCGGGCTGGCCACGTCGCCGCGTTTCGACCTGTCGGGCGCCGAGCGGGACTTCGCCGCCCGCAACGCCGGCCATGACGCCGGCTACGCCGCCATGCGTTTGCTGAACTGGCTCGTCACCTCGGTGTACGGGCTGTCCGGGCCGGCCCGCGACGAGTTCGTCCGCCGGTGCTCGGTCGGCGGTGTCCCACCGGACGTGCCGCTGCCCATCAGGGAGATCATCGCTCGGCACAGCCCCGCCGCCGCCCGGATGAACGATTTCTGTTCGCGCCTCTTCGACGGCGATCTTCGGGCGGAGTATCCCGGCTGAGGCAACGCCTTCGGTTGTTTTTCGGTGGCGGATGGTGCCATCGGGAGCATGACGGAAGACGTGGCGGACGGGCGGCTGCTCGAGCAGACGCTGTTTGAGGTCAAGAAAGTCATTGTCGGGCAGGACCGGCTTGTCGAGAGATTGATGACGGCGCTGCTGGCCGGTGGGCACTGCCTGCTGGAGGGCGTGCCGGGGGTGGCCAAGACGCTGGCCGCGGAGACCCTCGCGGTGGCGGTGGGCGGGGAGTTCCGGCGGGTGCAGTTCACGCCGGACCTGGTGCCGTCGGACCTGCTGGGTACGCGGATCTACCGGGCGTCGCGGGAGGCGTTCGACGTCGAGCTGGGGCCGGTGATGGCCAACATCGTGCTCGCCGACGAGATCAACCGGGCGCCGGCCAAGGTGCAGTCGGCGCTGCTGGAGGTGATGGCCGAGGGGCACGTCTCGATCGGTGGGCGCACCCATCCCGTACCGCAGCCCTTCCTGGTCCTGGCCACCCAGAACCCGATCGAGAGCGAGGGCGTCTACCAGCTGCCGGAGGCGCAGCGGGACCGGTTCCTGATGCGGGTCGTGGTCGGCTATCCGAGCGAGCAGGAGGAGCTCGGCATCCTCTACCGGATGGGCGGGGAACGGCCGGTGGCGCAGCCGGTGCTCGACACCGGCAAGTTGAAGGCGTTGCAGGGGCGGGCGCGCAGCGTGTTCGTGCATCACGCGCTCTCCGAGTACGTGGTGCGGCTGGTCATGGCGACGCGTGATCCGGCGCGGTTCGGGCTGCCCGAGGTGGCGGAGGCCCTGGCGTACGGGGCCAGCCCGCGGGCCACCCTGGGACTGGTGGCCGCCGGCCGGGCGCTGGCGCTGCTGCGGGGGCGCGACTACGTGCTGCCGGCCGACCTGCAGGAGATCGCCGAGGATGTGCTCGCGCACCGGCTGGTGCTCAGCTTCGACGCGGTCGCCGACGGGGTGGAGGCCGAGCAACTGGTTCAGAAGATCGTGGCGGCGGTGCCGTTGCCGGTGATCGCGCCGCAGCAACAGCAAGAGGCCGCGTGATGGACAGCGGGGAACGGCGGCTGCGCCGGCTCGAGCTGGTGGTCACGCGCCGGCTCGACGGGCTGCTGCACGGCTCGTACCTCGGCCTGCTGCCCGGTCTGGGCAGCGAGCCGGCCGGGAGCCGGGAGTACCGCCCGGGCGAGGACGAGGTGCGCCGGATGGACTGGTCGGTGACCGCCCGCACGACCGTGCCGCACGTGCGGACCGTGGACGCGGACCGGGAGCTGGCCACCTGGGTGCTGGTCGACGCGAGCGCCAGCATGGACTTCGGCACCGCCGAGCTGGAGAAGCGGGAGCTGGCCGTAGCGGCGGTGGCGGCCGTCGGCTTCCTCACGCTGGGCAACGGCAACCGGCTCGGCGCCTATGTGATCGGAGACCGTGACAAGCGGTACCCGGCCCGCGGTGGCCGCGCCGCTCTGATGGGCCTTCTGCGCACGCTGGGAGAGACCCCACGGGCAGCCGGCAGTGGGTCGCTGGCGCGCGGCTTGCAGAACATGCGGATGACCCGCAGCGGCCTCGTCGTCATCGTCTCGGACTTCCTGGACGGCCTCGACGAGGACGGGCTCGGCGCCGGCCCGCCCGACTGGGAGCAGCCACTGAACAGGCTCGCGGCCCGCCATCAGGTGCTGGCCGTCCAGGTCGGCGACCCCCGCGAGCACGAGCTGCCGGACGTCGGCATCCTCACCCTCGTCGATCCGGAGACCGGCCGCCGCCGCGAGGTGCCGACGGCCAGCCGCCGACTGCGGGAGAGGTACGCCGCCGCGGCCGCCCACCAGCAGGCAACCATCGCGACCGCCATCCGCAGGTCCGGCGCCGCGCACCTGCCGCTGCGCACCGACCGCGACTGGATCGCCGACATAGTCCGGCACGTGCACGCGCGCCGACGACTGAGCCGCGCCGCCCAGAAAAATGCCAACAAACGAGGTAGGACAGCATGACCTGGCTCTCCCCGGAGCGGCTGTGGCTGCTCCTCGGCGTGGCCGCGCTGGCCGGGGCGTACGTCTGGGCCCAGCGCCGCCGCAGCCGCTACGCCGTCCGGTTCACCAATCTGCGCCTGCTCGACCGGGTCGCCCCGAAGCGGCCGGGCTGGCGCCGCCACGTGCCGGCCGGCCTGTTCCTGGGCATGCTGGCCCTGCTGGTGGCCGGGTTCGCCCAGCCCCAGGCCGAGGTCGAGGTGGACCGGGAGCGGGCCACCGTGCTGGTCGCGGTCGACGTGTCGCGGTCGATGCTGGCCGACGACGTGGCCCCGGACCGGCTGTCGGCGGCCAAGGCGGCCGCCCACGAGTTCGTCGGCGACCTTCCTGAGCCGTTCAATGTGGGCCTGGTCGGTTTTGCCGGCACGGCCTCCGTCTTCGTGCCGCCGGTGACCGATCGCGACGAGCTGGCCCGCGGGATCGACCGGCTCTCGGACGGCTCGGCCGGGCGGGCGGGCACGGCGATCGGTGACGCCATCGCGGCCGCGCTCGACCAGATCCGTACGCTGGACGCCCAGGCCGGTGAGGACACGCCGCCGGCCCGCGTGGTGGTGCTGTCGGACGGCGCCAACACATCCGGTCAGGAGCCGTCGGAGGCGGCCCGGGCCGCGACCGAGCTGGGGGTGCCGGTCGACACCATCTCGTTCGGCACCCAGGGCGGCACGATCGAGGGCGGTCAGCAGGTGCCGGTGGACGGCGAGACGCTGCGCTCGATCGCCGACGCCACCAGCGGGCAGTACTTCGAGGCGGCCAGCGCCGAGGAGCTGCGCGACGCGTACGCCGACATCGGCAGCTCGGTGGGGCACGAGACCGAGGTGCGCGACATCTCCGCGAGATTCATCGGCGTCGGTCTGGTGCTCGCTTTGGGGGCGGCGCTCGCTTCCCTTCTCTGGTTCAGCAAACTCCCATGAAACCGACGCACAGTCGGGGGATGCGCCTTCTGGTTGTTGAGGACGAGGAAGATCTGGCGGAAGGCCTCCGGGTGGGACTGGCCCGTACCGGGTACGCGGTGGACGTCGCCGGCGACGTCGCCCAGGCGTACGACCGGCTGACCGTCAACGCGTACGACCTGATGCTGTTGGACGTGAATCTGCCGGATGGCGACGGCTTCTCGTTGTGCCGCTCCGTGCGTACCGGCGAGACCCCGACCCCCGGCCCGGGTGACCTGCGGGTGTTGATGTTGACCGCCCGGGGCGGTCTGGACGACCGGGTGCGCGGGCTGGACGGCGGCGCCGACGACTACCTGGTCAAGCCGTTCCATCTGGCCGAGCTGCTGGCGCGGGTGCGGGCGCTGCTGCGCCGCGACACCGGCGGCGGCTCGGCCCGGCTCACCGTCGGCCCACTGGCGCTGGACACGGCCCGGCACCAGGCGGACCGCGACGGCGAGCCGCTGCCGCTGACCCCCAAGGAGTTCGGCGTCCTGGAGTACCTGATGACCCGGCCCGGGCACGTGGTGCCGAGCGAGGAGCTGCTCGAGCACGTGTGGGACGCCAACGCCGACCCGTTCACCCAGACCGTCCGGGTCACCGTCGGCACGCTGCGCCGCAAGCTGGGCGAGGGGTGGATCGAGACGGTGGTCGGGCGGGGCTACCGGCTGCGGGAGGCGGCGCCGTGAGGTCGCTGCGGGCCCGGCTGACCGTCATCTACTCGACGGTGCTGTTCGCGCTGGCCGGGCTCACCCTGGGCGGCATCTACATCGCGATCGCGCAGACCACCGAGCCGCAGCCGATCACCGAGCGGACGGCCAAGCTCTACGAGAACCGCCAGTACCTCGGTCAGGTCACGTTCGCCGAGGTCGGCGAGATCGAGGCGGCGGTCAACTACAACACGATGAGGAACCTGCGGCAGTACTCGCTGTACGCCCTGGGCGGGCTCTTCGTGGCCAGCCTCGGCGTGGGCTGGGTGCTGTCGGGGCGGGCGCTGCGGCCGGTCGGGGCGATCACCCGGACGGCCCGGGAGATCCAGGCGACCGACCTGTCGCGGCGGATCCGGCTCGACGGGCCCCGCGACGAGCTGCGCGACCTGGCCGACGAGATCGACTCCATGCTGGACCGGCTCGACCACGCGTTCTCGGCCCAGCGGCAGCTCATCGACGACGCGTCGCACGAGCTGCGGAGCCCGCTGGCCATCATCCGGACCAACCTCGACGCCTCGCTGACCGCGCCCGACGCCACACCGGAGGAGCGGGGCCGGGCCGTCGCGGTCGTCGACCGGGCCACCACCCGGATGTCCCGGCTGGTGGAGGACCTGCTGGCCACGGCCCGGCGTGAGGCCGGCACGATGACCGACACCGACCTGGACCTGAGCGTGGTGGCCCGCGAGGCGGGGGAGGAGTCGCCCGGGCGGGTCGCCTACGCGACGGCGCCGGGGCTGCGGCTCATCGGCGACGCCGACGCCCTGCGGCGGGCCGCGGGCAACCTGCTGTCCAACGCGGTCCGGCTGGCGCCGCCCGATTCGACGATCACGGTGGCCACGGGGCGTACGGGATCGTGGTTGTGGCTGGCCGTGGCCGACGAGGGCCCGGGCATCCCGGCCGGCGACCTGCCCAAGGTGTTCGACCGGTTCTGGCGGGGCCCGCAGAAGGGGACGGAACGGCGGACAGGGCTGGGCCTGGCCATCGTCCGGCAGATCGTCGAGTCGCACGGCGGCCGGGTCGCCGCCCACTCGGAGCCGGGCCGGGGTAGCACGTTCGTGCTGTGGCTGCCGGCCGCCGACCGTACGGACGAGGAGCCGCCACCCCCGGGCTCGCCATGGCCATGATCAGGTGGGCGGGGTTATCGTGCTCACGTGGCTCTGGAGGAAGCCGGCGACGCCGCCGAGGTCCACCGTGTGTTCGAGGAAATGCCCATCGTCATGTACGCCATGGCGGGCCCCGACCATCGCATCGTCGCCGCCAACGCGGTCGCGCGGGCGATCAGCGGCCGGCCCGGCCAGGTCGGCCGCACGGTGGCCGAGGTCTTTCCGGGGGCGCTGACCCAGCAGATCCTCGAGGTGTACGACCGGGTCTACCGCACCGGCGTGGCCCAGCCCGCCCTGGAGTGGCGGCTGCAGGTCGAGCGCGAGGACGGCCGCCGCGAGGAGAAGTACTGGGACTTCGTGGTCAGTCCGCGGTTCGACGAGTCGGGCGCGGTGATCGGCCTGACGCAGTACTCGGTCGAGGTGACCGGCCGGGTCCGTGAGCGCGAGGCCGAGCGGCAGCGGGCCGAGCTGGCCGAGCGGCGCTACGCCCGGGCCCGTGACGTGGTGGTGGCCCTGCAGCTCGAGCTGCTGCCCGGCGGCATGCCGGTGCTGCCCCGGGCCCGGGCCGCCGCCGGCTATCTGCCGGCCGAGGCCGACACGGCCGCCGGTGGCGACTGGTTCGACGCCCTCGCGCTGTCCGACGGCCGCCTGGCCCTGATCCTGGGCGACGTGGCCGGGCACGGCGTGGCCGCCTCGGCCACCATGGGCCAGCTGCGCGCGGTGGTGCAGGACAGGCTGCTCGACGGCGGCGACATCGCGGCCGCCCTGGCCGCGGCGGACCGGCTGGCCGGCCGGCTGCCGGCGGCTCGCGGGGCCACCGTCTGCGTCGCGATCCTCGATCCGGCCGACGGCTCGCTGGTCTACTGCACCGCCGGGCATCCGCCGCCGCTGCTGGTCGGCGCGGGCGGGCCGAGCCGCTACCTGCCGGCCACCGGGGCCGGCCCGCTCGGCGGCGGGGGCGGCCCCTTTCCGCTGGGCTCTGATCGGCTCGCCGTGGGCGACCTGCTCCTGCTGGTCAGCGACGGCCTGATCGAGCGGCCGGGCCGGGAGTACGCGGAGAGCCTGGTCGAGCTGGCCAACGTCGCCGAGGACACGGCGGCCGACCGGGTGCTGCGCGACTCCGGGCTGACCCCGGTCCAGCGGGTCTGCGTGCAGACGATCGAGTTGCTGCTGCGCCCGACCGGGCACAGCGACGACGTGACGATGCTGGCCGTGCAGCGGGTGCTGCCGCCGGCGCCGCTGCGCCGCTCGTTCGGCGCCACGCTGGAGTCGATCGCCCCGGCCCACGCGGCGATCGGCGACTGGCTGCGGGAGCTCGGCGCCGGCGACAAGGACGTGACGGCGCTGCGGCACGCGGTGAGTGAGCTGGTGACCAACAGCATCCAGCACGCCTATCGGGGCGGCGCGCCGGGACGCGTACGGCTCAGTGCCGATCTTGACATCGACGGTCAGGTCCGGGTCGAGGTGGCCGACGACGGCCGCTGGCACGAGCACCCGCCCTCGATCTCCGGCGGTCTCGGGCTGGTCCTGGTGGAGCAGATGGTCCACCAGTTCCGGTTGCGCCGGGGCCACCACGGCACCACCGCCGAGGTCCGGCACCGGATCACCACCCCGGCCCGGCTGCTGATCGCCGAGCGGGTCGGCCCGTCCGTGGCCGGCGATCCGGAGCTGCTGCTCGTGCTCGACCAGCCGTCCGCGCCCGGTCCCCGCGTCCGGCTCGACGGCCCGGTCACCGCGGCCACCGCCGGCGTGCTGGCCAAGGAGCTGCAGCGGCTCACCCGCAACGGCACGCGGCCGCTCACCGTCGACCTGACCGGGGTGACCCTGCTGGCCAGCGCCGGGGTGGTGGTGCTGCAGCACGTCCTGCGGCGCGACGCCGAGCACGACGGGAGCCTGGTGCTGTACGCCCCGGCCGGCAGCCCGGCCCAGCACGTGCTCACCCTCTCGGCGATGCCGCACCGCACGGACGATCCTCACGCCGCGGCGTGACCCCGCACGACGCCCTTGCCGGCGGCCTTGGCCGCGTACAGCGCCGTGTCCGCCTCGTGCAGCAACCGGTCGATCTCCTCGCCGGGCCCGGCGCTCACCCCGACACTGCCACGGGCGATCAACCGCCTGGTGCCGTACGGAACGGGCTCCGCCAGCCGGTCGAGCAGGCGCGCTCCCATCGCGGCCGCCTCGTGCTCGTCCGCGCCGGACAGGATCACCGCGAACTCGTCGCCGCCGAGCCGCGCGGCCAGGTCGCCCGGGCGCAGCTCGGCCGCCAGGCGGGCCCCGACCGCGGCCAGCAGAGCGTCCCCGGCCGCGTGGCCGAGGGTGTCGTTGACCGCCTTGAAGCCGTCGAGGTCGAGCCAGAGCAGGGCCATCTGCTCCTGCCCGGCTGCGTGCCGATGGAACGCGGCCCGGTTGGGCAGCCCGGTCAGCGGGTCGCGGAACGCCCGGTCATCGAGCTCGGCCCGCAGTCGCCGCACGATCAGCAGGCTCAGGAACTGCCGCCCGATGGCCATGACGGCCGAGCCCAGCACGACGGCGAACAGCACCGGGCTCAGCGTGCCGCCGGCGCGGTAGTCCATGACGACGGAACCCATCAGCAGCACGGTCGGCACGGTCGAGACCGTGCTCCACGAGCTGGTGAACGCCCGCCACCCGGTCGGGTCGGCCGGCGGCAGGCCCTCCCGGCTGGCCATCGCGAACAGCAACCCGGCCACCAGGTAGGTTCCGCCGAGCCCGTAGGAGTACCAGGGCAGGTCGAACGCGTGGACCCGGACGTTGAGAACCCCGGCCAGGGCGAAGGTCGCCACTGCGACGGCCAGCAGCTGCAGCGTGTTGCGGCCGCTGGTGCGCGACATCATCATCAGCGCCAGCGCGGCCGTGACGATCTCGGGGGTCAAGGTGGCCACCCAGACCGGGTCGGCGCCGGCCGGCACCAGCACGAACTGCCAGACCACGGCGAAGATGGCGGCGGCCGCCGTGACGACCTCGATGAGGTACATGAGACGGGTGTGCCAGTCGGGGAAGGGCGGCGAGGCGAGCAGCACGCCCGGAACGCTGACGAGCGCGGCCGCGATCGACGCGAGGTCGCCCATCGGCTCGATGGCGCCGGCCGGTCCGGGGACGCCCTCCAGGGCGTACAGCAGGTAGGAGACGCCGAGCAGCACGCCCGCGCCGGAGCCGAGCAGCAGGCCGGCCCGTTCCCGGCCGGTGTGGCGGCGGGCCTGGGCCCGGAAGCCGGCCCACGCGACCAGACCGGCCACCGCGATGGGCAGGTTGCCCAGCACCAGACCGGCGCCCTCGTCCAGATGGGGGAGGGCCGCCTGCAGGGCCACGCCCGCGGCGAGGACCAGGATCAGCTTCCGCACTCATTTCCTGTCGGCAAGTTGCTCAAAGAACTCAAGTATTCGAGGACCTCGCCGGCCACGGCCCGGGCCGGTTCGGCGTACGCGGTCTCCAGCTCCCGGAAGACCTTCTGCGCCCGCGGCGCCGGCCAATCGGCGGGCAGGTGCTCGACCGGCAGCCTTGGATCGCGCCGGATGGCGTGCAGCCACTCGGCCATCAGGCTCAGCCGGGCCGCCAGCGGGTCGGCCAGCGGGGGCGGCCCGTCCCAGCGGGCCAGGAAGTCCTCGTAGCGGGCGGCGAGACCCCTCAGGTCGTACGCGTCGGAGACCATGGCGGCGATGTCGGTCAGCCCGCCCGCCCGGGCGTGGAAGACCCGGGCGTGCGCCTCGAGCCCGAGGTCGCTGACGATCTGCTGGGCATCGACCTCGCCCGGCGCGATCCACAGGCCGCCCTGGATCGGCCCGAAGCCCGACCACGCGAGCTGCGAGCGCAGGTCGTGCCGCTGGCGCTGCCACGACTCGGGCAGCGAGAAGCTCAGCAGCGTCCAGGTACCGTCCCAGTGGTCGTTGACCGCGCCGGTGCCCCAGATCCGGGTGCGGCCGTCGCGCAGCAGGGCGGTCGAGCGCTCGGTCAGCCCGAAGTACATGCGCCGGCCGGCCCGCTGCCGGTGCAGCAGATCGCGGCCGACCATGCGGGTCAGCGTGGAGCGGGCGGCGTGCGAGGAGATGCCGAGCCGGGCGCAGACGTCGATCACGCTGCCGGAGAAGACGCGGACGCCGCGGTCGAGCACGAAGTCGCCGAACAGCATCAGCAACAGGGTCTGCGGCCGGGCCTCGGTTATCGGCATGGGCTAGATGTTAGGCAGAATATTGACGGCTGTGGAAGATGCGCCTAACTTCGGTGGCTATCGATGGCCCTGTTACGGGAGGTACCCGTGCGCAGATCCGTGCCGCTTGTCGCTTTCGTGCTCATGTTGAGCGCTTGTTCCGGCTCTTCTTCCTCGGACGACTCCATCCAGGTCGGGCAGATCGTCTCGCTGACCGGCAACTACTCGCCGCTCGGGACCGAGAACCAGAAGTCGGTCGCCCTCGCCGTGGAGCAGATCAACGCGGCCGGCGGCATCGGCGGCCGCAAGATCGAACTGTCCGTCAAGGACGACAAGAGCCAGCCCGACCAGGCCGTCCTGGCCTTCAACGAGCTCAAGGGCGACGCCGACGCCGTCATCGGCTCGCCCTTCTCCAACTCCGCCCTGGCCACCGTCCCGCTGGTCGACCGCGAGGAGATCCCGTACCTCTCCCTGACCCCCGCCGACGAGCAGGTCACGCCCGTCCACCCGTACGTCTTCGTCGTGCCCGCCCTGTCCGGCACCTACGCCGAGGCCGCGCTGCAGTACTTCCAGGCCTCCCGCCTCAGCAAGGTGGCCGTCGCCTACGACACCAAGAGCAGCTACGCGGTCGCCGGCTTCAAAGGCCTTCAGGCCAAGGCCGGGCAGTACGGGGTGACGCTGAACCCGATCGAGCAGTTCCAGACCACGGCCACCGAGTTCGGGGCGGTGTTCACGCACGTACGCTCCTCCGACGCCCAGGCCCTGATGGTGTGGGCCACCGGCGCGCCCGCGGTCGCCCTGACCAAGCAGTACGCGGCCAGTGGCCTCAAGATCCCGCTGGTGCTGACCGGCGCCCAGGCCAGCAAGCTGTTCCTCGACCCGGCCGGGCCGGCCGCCGAGGGAGCGGTCGTGGCCGGCTCGATCGGGATCGTCGGCGACACGCTGCCCGCCGGTGAGCAGAGGACGGCGGTCGAGGAGCTGTCCAAGGCGTTCCAGGCCAAGTACGGGTACCCGCCGCCGCAGTTCGCGCAGGACGGCTACAGCGCCGTCAAGTTGCTCGCCGCCGCTCTCGGCAGAGCCGGCGGCACGGACAAGAAGAAGGTGCGCGACGCCCTGGAAGGCCTGACACTGACCACGCCGAACGGCGCCTACAAGTACTCCGCGTCCGATCACAGCGGCCTCACCACCGACTTCATCGCCATCACGACGGTGACCAAGGGCGCGTTCGTGCCCACCGACTACTCCGCGCAGAAGCTGGGCGGGCGCTGATGACCGGCGCCGCGCTCGCGGTGACCGGTGCGTCGCGGGCCTTCGGGGGCGTCTATGCGGTACGCGACGTCGACCTGCACGTGGCGCCGGGCGAGCTCCGGGCCGTCATCGGGCCCAACGGCGCCGGCAAGTCGACGCTGTTCGCCCTGATCGGCGGTCAGCTCGCGCCCGACGCGGGAACCGTGCGGCTCGACGGCGTACGCATCGACCGGCTCGCGGCGCACCGCCGGTCCCGGCTCGGGGTGGGGGTGGTGTTCCAGGCGGCCCGCATCTTCCCGGGGCTGACCGTCCTGGAGAACGTGATGGTGGGGGCCCACGGCACCACCCGGGCCGGGTTCGTGGCCGCGGCCCTGCGGCTGCCCGCCCACCACCGGGCCGAGCGGGTGATCCGGGCCCGGGCGTTGTCGTGCCTGGAGGCGACCGGCCTGGCCGGCTGGGCTTCACGGCCGGCGTCGTCGCTGCCGTTGGGACAGCAGCGGGCTCTCCAGCTGGCGCGGGCTCTGTGCGGTCAGCCGCGGCTGCTGCTGTTGGACGAGCCCGCCTCCGGCTTGCGGGCGGGGGAGCGCGAACAACTGGCCGCCCTCCTGTCCTCATTGCGTGATTCAGGCCTGACGATGCTCCTGGTCGAGCACGACGTGTCCTTCGTGATGCGGCTGGCGTCCCAGATCACCGTCCTCGACCTGGGCCGGGTCATCGCCTCGGGCTCGCCGTCGTCGGTCCGCGCCGACCCGGACGTCATCGCCGCCTACCTGGGAGCGAACGCATGACGCTGGTCGACGTCTCGGATCTGACGGTGCGGTACTCGGGCGCCACCGCCCTGGCCGGCGTGTCGCTGTCGTTGGACAAGTCCGAGATGGTCGCGCTCATCGGGGCCAACGGGGCCGGCAAGTCGACATTGGTCAAGGCCCTGTCCGGCCTGGTCGCCCCGGCCGCCGGGCGGATCTCGATCAACGGGCGGCTGGCCCAGGTGCCCGAGGGCCGCGAGGTGTTCGCCGACCTCAGCGTCGACGACAACCTGCGGCTGGGCGGCTGGCGCAACGGGCGGCGCGGCCGGAACACCGACGGCATCTACGACCTGATGCCGGCGCTCGTGCCGTTGCGCCGCCGCGACGCCGGGACGCTCTCCGGCGGGCAGCAGCAGATGGTGGCGATCGGGCGGGCGCTGATGGCCCGGCCCGACGTGCTGGTCATCGACGAACTCAGCCTGGGCCTGGCCCCGCTGGTGGTCGCCGCGCTCGTCGAGCACCTGCGGGAGCTCCATCGCACCCGCGGGCTCGCCGTGCTGCTGATCGAACAGAACGCGCGCCTCGCGCTGTCGTTGTGCTCACGGGCGTACGTCCTCGAAGCCGGACGGATCGTCCTGGCCGGCGAATCGCCGGTGCTGGCGAGCGACGAGCGGGTGACCGCGGCCTACCTCGGCGGGCACTATGCGTGACTTCCTCGGCTATCTGCTGACCGGGCTCGGCCTCGGGGCCGGCTTCGCGCTGGTCGGCAGCGGCCTCGTCGCCATCTACCGGGTCACCGGCGTGGTCAACTTCGCGCAGGGCGCCTTCGCGGTCATCGCCGCCATGCTCACCTCGTCGCTGTTGACCGCCGGGCTGCCACACGTCGTCGCCGAGCTCGCCGCGGTGCTGGTGGCCGCAGTCGTCGGAGTCCTCGTCGGGCTTGTGGCCACCGGCCGGGACCCCGGCGCCGCCCTGATCATCACGCTCGGGCTGGGTGTCCTCGCGTACGCCGTGGAGATCGTCATCTGGGGCGACCAGCCCCGCTCCTTCGCCGGCCTGAGCGGCGTGGTGACCGTCGGCGGCGCCCGCATCCAGGCCCACTACCTGCTGATCCTGGCTGTCACCGGCCCGGTCTTCCTGGCCCTGGCCCTGTTCTTCACCCGCACCGACCTCGGCAAGGCCCTGTCCGCCTGCGCCTCCAACCGCTACGCCGCCCGCGTCGTCGGCATCGACGTCCGCCGCATGGGCCTGCTGGCCTTCGCCCTGGGCGGCGCGCTGGGCGGCCTGGCCGGCGTCCTGACCACCCCCGTCCAGCAGGTCACCTTCGACAGCGACGTCACCCTGATCGTCAACGGCTTCGCCGCCGCCGTCCTGGGCGGCCTCACCCGCCCCGGGATCGCCCTGGCCGGCGGCCTCCTGCTGGGCGTCACCCAAACCATGATCGCCGGCTACGGGGGCGCCGCCTACCAGCTGGAGGTCGCCCTCCTCCTGATGCTCACCGTGATGATCGTCCAAGCCACCCGCTCCGGCCCCGTCCGCGAGGCCACCGGATGACCAGCTTTGCCGCCGCGCCCCCGCCCCTCGCGAACCGGGCCGCTTTCCCCCACTCGCGGCGCCTCCGCTGGGCTGCCTTCTGTCGCTCGTGCCTCCTCCGCTGGGCCGTCTTCCCTCGGTCCCGGTCCTTCCGCCGGGCTGTTTTCCCTCGCTCGCGGTCCTTCCACCGGGGCGCCTTCCCCCACTCGCGACTCCTCGGCCGCGCTCCCCAGGCCGGGCCGATGCCAACCTGCCCGCCGCCACCGCGTGATGGGGTCGGCCCATCGCCGTGGTGCCGCGCGGGCGGGCGACGAGGGGCGGTCCGGTGAGGAAGTTGCTTCTGCTTGCTGCGGGTGTGGTCACGCTCGTGCTACCACCGCTCCTGCCGGAGCGGCAACTCTCGGTCTTCATTCTGCTCGGCCTCGCCGCGACCGTGACCGCCGGTGTCTCTCTCCTCATGGGATATGCCGGGCAGGTGTCCCTCGGTCAGGCCGCGTTCTACGCCATCGGTGCCTACGCGGCTGGTCTCTCCGCCGTGCACGGTGTCCCGTCGCTGGTCGGACTGTTGCTCGCCCCCGTGGTCGCCGCCGTCGCTGCCGTGCTGCTCGGGGCGCCCCTGCTGCGTCTGCGCGGCCACCACCTGGCGTTCGCCACCCTAGCCGTCCAGCTGATCCTGCTGTCTCTGCTCGGCCAGGGCACCTGGGCCGGCGGCGCGATCGGCCTGCAGGGCATCCCGCGCCTGTCCCTCGGCCCCCTGGAACTGAAGGAGGACATCGGCTACGCGTACGTCGTCTGGGCCGTCCTCGCCATCGTCCTGCTCATCTCCCGCAACGTCGTCGCCTCCCGCCCCGGCCGCGCCCTGCGCGCCGCCGCCACCAGCGAGATCGCCGCCGCCGCGAGCGGCGTCCCCGTAGGCGGCTACCGCCTGGCCGTCTTCACCCTCTCCGCCGCCTTCGCCGGCCTGGCCGGCGGCGTCTACGCGTTCTACCTGGGCTACCTGGCCCCCGGCTCCTTCCCGGTGCTCCTGTCCATCGAGTTCGTAGTCATGGCCGTGGTAGGCGGCCTGGGCACCATCGCCGGCCCGCTGGTCGGCGCCACGGTGATCGTCCTGCTCGTCCAGCTCCTCAACGAGCTCGGCACCCAGCCCGGCATGCCCAGCTACGCCCCCAGCGTCCTGTCCTACGCGGTCTACGCCCTGCTCCTGATCCTCGCCATCCTCTACATGCCCAAAGGCATAGTCCCCGCCCTCCACCAGCTGTCCGCCCGCTTGCCGCTGCTCCGAACCCCCTCACCCCAAACCACACCCACACCCGCGCCGTCGTCCCCAGCCCGAAATGCCCCTGTTGCCGAGCCGCCGCCCGCTGCCCGTGGTGTACCGATGGCCGAGCCGCCGTCCCCAGCCCGAGATGCCCCTATCGACGAGCCGCCGTCCACAGCCCGAGAGGTCCGTCCTGGCGAGCCCGCGTCCACAGCCCGAAATGTCGCTGAGGAGGCGGAGCCTGAGCACGGTAGATCGGACGGTGGGGTGCCTGGGGTCTCCGGTGGGGGTGCCGCGTCGGGTTCGAGTGGGGGCGCTGAGTCGGATTCGGGTGGAGGTGCCGTGTCGGGTTCAGGCAGCGGTGCGGGGTGGGGCGCGGCGTCGGGTTCGGGTGGGGCTGGGTCGTCTGCTGATTCTTTGGAGGGGCGCGCATGAGGATTCGCCGCGATCATCGGCGCGCTGGTGGGGGGTGCTGCGCCGGTTTCTGCTCCGGTTGCACAGGGCTCGCAGCGGCTGTTGCGGCAGGCGTTCGTGCACCGCGCCGGCCACTGCACCTTCACCACCGGCGAAATGCTTGCCGCCCTGCGCAGCCTGGAACGCCGGGTTGCCACCGGCCGCTGGCCGGACACCTCACCCCGCGCCTTGAACACGCTGGCCACCTCCGTGGACACCCCGGTCCACGTGAACTACACGCCGGCCCTTCACCGTGAGGCCGAAGTTTGAGACGCGTGTCGCACAGGTGGCAGCGCAGAATCAGTCAACACAGACTCACAGCTAGGGGAGACCGGATGATCAGCGTCAACGGCATCGATGAGCTCAAAACCCTCGGCGGAAAGGACCTCGGGCACAGCCAGTGGCTGGAGATCACCCAGGAGCGGGTCAACCAGTTCGCCGAGGCCACCGGCGACCATCAGTGGATCCATGTGGACGTGGAGCGGGCCCAGGCCGGGCCGTTCGGCGGCCCGATCGCGCACGGCTACCTCACGCTGTCCCTGGTCATCCCACTCTTCTCGGAGCTGCTCGAAGTGCGCGGGGTGTCCATGGGCATCAACTACGGCCTCGACAAGGTGCGGTTCCCGTCGCCGGTGAAGGTCGGCTCGAAGGTGCGGCTGGCGGCCACCGTGGCGGAGGTCGGGCCGGTCGGTGGCGGCGGAGCGCAGGTGAAGCTCGACTTCACGGTCGAGATCGACGGGGCCGAGAAGCCGGCGTGTGTCGCGCGGCCGATCTACCGCTACTACCCCTGACGCCATGAACAGGGGACTCGGCTCGTGGCCGGCCCGCCGGGCCGCCATCTCGCCGGATCGGGTCGCGCTGGTCTTCGGTGACGACTCATGGACGTACGGCCAAATGAGTGACCGAATCACCCGGCTCGCCCACCGTTTGCGCGCGGAAGGGGTCGGCCGCGGCGACCGCGTCGCCTACCTCGGGCCGAATCATCCGGCGCTGGTCGAGACCCTGTTCGCCACCCACCTGCTCGGCGGCATCTTCGTTCCGCTGAACTTCCGGCTCACCTCGGCCGAGGTCGCCTATCAACTCGAGCATTCCGGCGCGCGGCTCCTCATCCGTGCGCCGGAATGCGCCGCGGCCCAGGCCCCGGCCACGATCCTCGTGCCCGAGCTGGCCGGCCCGGAGCGGCCCGAGCCGGCCGACCTGGAGACGATCGACACGGAGTTGGACGATCCGGCGTTCATCCTCTACACGTCGGGAACGACCGGGCGGCCGAAAGGCGCGGTGCTCACCCACGGCAACGTCATCTGGAACACGTTCAATCTGCTCGTCGGGGTCGATGTGGCGGGCGACGAGGTGACGCTGATCGGGGCGCCGCTCTTCCACGTGGCGGCGCTCAACCAATGCCTGCTGCCGACCGTTCTCAAGGGCGGCCGGTCGGTCATCATGCCCTCGTGGGATGCCGAGGCGGCGCTCGAGCTGATCGAGTCGCAGCGCGTGACCTGGATGTTCGGGGTGTCGGCGATGTTCGCGGCGCTGGCCCGGTCGCCGCGGTGGGCGTCCACGGACCTGTCCTCGCTGCGCTGCGTGATGAGCGGGGGCGCGGCGGTCCCGCCGGCGCTGATCCGTGCCTATCAGGAGCGGGGCCTGACCTTCTGCCAGGGCTACGGCATGACCGAGACCGCGCCCGGCGCGACCTTCCTCGAGGCCCGGGCAAGCCTGAGCCATGTCGGCTCGGCCGGGGTCCCGGTCTTCTTCACGGACGTACGGGCCGTGCGGCCCGACCTTACCGGCACGTCCCCCGAGGAGCCGGGCGAGGTGCTGGTACGCGGCCCCAACGTGACCCCCGGCTACTGGAACGACCCGGCGGCCACCGCGGCCGCCTTCACCGACGGCTGGCTGCACACCGGCGACATCGCGGCGGTCGGCGCGGACGGCCACTTCCGCATCCTCGACCGCCTGAAGGACATGTACATCTCCGGCGGCGAGAACGTCTACCCGGCCGAGGTCGAGGCCGCCCTCTTCACCCACCCGGCCGTCGCCGAGGCCGCGGTCATCGGCGTACCCGACGAGAAGTGGGGCGAGTCCGGCCACGCCTTCGTCGTCCCGGCCGCCGGCCGGCCACCGAGCGCCGGAGAACTGCGCGCCCACCTCACGGAGCGCCTCGCCAAATACAAGATCCCGGCCGTTTTCACCATCGTGGACGACCTCCCCCGAACCGGATCGAACAAGGTCCGCAAAGCCGAACTCCGCCGCCGATTTAATCCGTTGCCCCACCAGCGCGACGCCTCCTAACATCGTCATCACCACCGAGGCGCAGGGAAAGGAGAAGCAAATGTTCACGATTCCCCTGCGCATTGATCGAGGTCGGTGGCCCAGCTGAAGCACGCTGATGCCGCTCTGCGGTTGTAGCTCAGCAGGGAGAGCGCCACCTCGCCATGGTGGAGGTCGCCGGTTCGATCCCGGTCAACCGCTCGCAGGAAACACCAAGCCCGGGTAGCCCAACGGCAGAGGCGCGCCGCTCAGGACGGCGTTGGTGCGCGTTCGAATCGCGCCCCGGGTACGCACCGAAAATGGAGAGCTGGCCGAGTCCGGTTGAAGGCGGCGGAGTGCTGATCCGCAACGGGAACCTCGGTTTCCGTCGAGGGTTCGAATCCCTCGCTCTCCTCGAAGAAACAGCGAACAATGTCGCCGTAGCTCAGTCGGTCAGAGCGCGGACCTGATAAGTCCGAGGCCGGTGGTTCGACCCCACCCGGCGACACCAGAACGGCTCAGCGCGAGAGGACCGGATGCCGGCGAGCCGCTCGGACCGCGACCCCAGCTCGGCCGCCCGGTCCGGGTCGTACGAGGCCCGGCTGGTACGGACGACAGCCGGTCGGCCGGTGCGCTGAAAGAGACCGTCCAGCCCGATGCAGGTGCCGCCGACGACCTCGGCTGCGGTCGCCGCGTGGAGGATGGGCAGCGCCCTGCTGTGGGCTCTGACCCGACCCGCCGTCCCGCCGCCTTCGCGGCGATGGAACGCGCCGAGGCCGCCGGAAACGAGTTGGCCGCGGCGGTGTTGGCCTGCTGGCGGTGGGACCAGAGTCTCGACCCCTCCCTTGAGCCGGCCCTGCGCGCAGCGGCGGAGCTTTACCCCTCGGCTCGCAACGCCTCGGCGACCGGGCCGGGGCCGAGGACACTACCGGCAAGCCGCGGACGGCGGAGACACCCTGGCCGCGGCGGCGTTGCGGGACCTGCTGGAGGACTGAGCACGCGGTTTCGCTCCACCGCCCAGCGATCACGGCTGGGGCGAGAACGGCTGGATTCCGATGGCCGCCAGCAGGTCCAGTTTGCTGCGGGCGTCGGTGCCAGGGCGTGGGGTGTAGACGACCAGGCGCAGGTCGGAACCCTGGGTGGTGAGGACGTTGGAGTCCAGGGGGATGTCGCCGACGTCCGGGTGTTCGACGACTTTGGTGGCGGTCTGGTGGGCGGCGACCGAGCGCTGGGCCGCCCACAGTTCGCGGAAGCGGGGGCTGCGCCGCAAACGGGTGAGCAGGGCGGCCAGGGCCGGGTCGTTCGGGTAGCGGCTGGTGGTGCCGCGCAGGTCGGCGACGAGGGATTCTTCGAAGTCGGCGCGTTCGGCCGGGGTCTGGCGGGCCCGGCTGAAGCCGCCTTCGAACTGGCGGATCAGGACGTGCCGGTCGTCGGCGGGGTGGGCGGTGGGGTCGCCGAAGGTGGCGGCGAACAGCGGGTTCCACGCGAGCAGGGCCCAGGTGGCGTCGTGGACGGCGAGCGGGCTGGCCGACAGCTGGTCCATGATGCGGTGCAGGCTTTCGGGGATGTGCCGGGGCACCCGGGACGGGTCGGCGGCGTGGCCGGCCAGGCGCATCAGGTGGGCCTGCTCGTCGGCGGAGAGCCGCAGCGCGCGGGCCAGCGCCGCGCAGACCTGGGCGGACGGGGTCGGGGCGCGGCCCTGTTCGAGGCGGACCACGTATTCGACGGAGATGCCGGCCAGCATGGCCAGCTCGCCGCGGCGCAGGCCGGGCACGCGGCGGGCGGTCTGCTGGGGCAGGCCCACGTCGGCCGGTGCGGTCCGGTTCCGCCAGGCTCGCAGGGCCGCGCCGAGTTGGTTCATGGGTTCCATGCTGCCCCGCGCGCGGGGCCGGTGAGTGGTACAGGCTGTAGCACCCGCGAGGCGGGACACCGGGGCACGCTGGGCGGCATGACCGAATCACTGAAGCTCGCCGACGACCTGGTCCTCTCCCGCATCGGGTTCGGGGCGATGCAGCTGGCCGGGCCGGGCGCCTTCGGGCCGCCGCGGGACCGGGCCGAGGCCGTACGCGTCCTGCGCACCGCGGTCGAGCTCGGCGTCACCCACATCGACACCAGCGACTACTACGGCCCGTACGTCACCAATGAGATCATCCGGGAGGCGCTGCACCCGTACCCCCAGGGCCTGCGCCTGGTCACCAAGGTCGGCTACCGCCGGGGTCCCGACGGCAGCTGGCTGCCGTCCCCGCACAACCTGCGCGAGCAGGTGCAGGACAACCTGAAGCGGCTCGGGCTGGACGCCATCGACGGGGTGAACCTGCGGGTGGAGAAGACCGATGCGGTGGCCGACCGGTTCGGCGAGCTGGCCGAGATGCAGAAGGAGGGGCTCGTCCGCCACCTCGGGCTCTCGAACGTGACCAGCGCCCAGGTCGCCGAGGCCCGTGCGGTCGCCCCGGTCGTCTTCGTGCAGAACATGTACAACGTGGTGCTGCGTGACGACGACGCCCTGATCGACGAGCTGGCGGCCGACGGCATCGGCTTCGTCCCGTTCTTCCCGCTGGGCGGCTTCAGCCCGCTGCAGTCCGGGGTGCTGGACGAGGTGGCGGCCGGGGCCGGGGCGACGCCGCAGCAGACGGCGCTGGCCTGGCTGCTGCGGCGCTCGCCGAACATCCTGCTGATCCCGGGGACGTCGTCGGTGGCCCACCTGCGGGAGAACATCGCCGCGGGCGCGGTGGAGCTGTCGGACGACGCGGTGGCTCGCTTGAACGGCCTCGCCGGAAGCCGCTGACGAGCCGCGGCGGGGCGGGCCGAGCTACAAGCCGGCGGCGGGCGGCACTACGAGCCGTTGAAGCGGCCCGCCAGCTCCTCGGCGGCCGAGCGCCATTGGTCCTCGGCGGACGCGGTCAGCCGGTCGAACAAGTGGGGCACATTCTCCGGCGGGCGCCGGTCCCCGGCGTACCGCAGGAGGGTCGTCGCGGCGTGGTAGCGCACCAGGTATTCGGGATCGCGCACGGCCCGGGTCAGCGCGGCGACCAGCGCGCTGGTGGGCGGGAAGCGGGCCAGGGCGATGGCCGCGTCGAGCCGCGCGAACTCGGAGGCGGCCGCGCTCAGCACCCCGACGATCGGGCGGGCCCAGGACGGGTCGCCGGTGAGGGCGTAGAGGGCCTCGGCGACCCGGATCCGCATCTCCCCGGTGGCCCCGCCCAGGGCGCCGCGCAGATAGCTGACCGCGTCGGCCGGGGCCCGTCCGGCGGCGGCCAGCTCCATCAGAGCACGCGCCGCAAGGGGGTCGCCGGCGGTCAGGCCCGCGCGGAGCATGCGCTCGACGCGGCGGGGGTCGGCCCGGACGGCGGTGAGCAGCCCGGCGAAGTCGGGGCCGTTGTGGTGGACGAGGTACGGGTCACCGAAGACTTCCCGCCGCCACGTCTGCCACTCGTTCATGCTCATTGACATCCATTATTGCCTTCAGTCCGTTTTAGGGTGGCGGGCGGGGCGGTCGGATGGGTGCCGAAGATCCGCACACAGGATCACCCGGCCACCACATGACGAAAGACGATCAAGCAAGCGAAAAGCCCCGGCCGGAGCCGGGGCTTTTCGTAACAAACTTCAGTGCGCCATCGCGGGCGGCGCGTCCGGGTCCACGTCGAGCGGCCCGCTGCGGAACATCAGCGCCGACACGACCGCCGCCACCAGGAAGAATCCGCACGACCACCAGAACACCGTGTGGTAGCTCTGCAGCTGCGCCTCGGCGGCCAGCGTGGCCGACGGGGTGTGCGAGGAGGCGTAGTTCGACGCCGCCGTGGCCGCGAACGAGCTGAGCAGCGCCGTGCCGATCGAGCCGCCGATCTGCTGCACCGTGTTGATCATCGCCGAGGCCACGCCCGCGTCGTGGTGCTGCACGCCGCTGGTGGCGGCGTTCTGGGTCGGGGCGAAGACCAGGCCGAGGCCGAGGCCGATGATGAGCAGGCCGGGCAGGACGCCGCCGGCGTACGTCGAGTCGAGCTGCAGGCGGGTCAGGTAGACCATGCCGAGCGCGGCCACGAGGGCGCCGACCGGGACCAGCGGCCGCGGGCCGACCTTCGGGGTCAGGATCGAGCCGGCCAGGGTGGCCGAGAACATGATGCAGGCGAGCATCGGCAGGAAGGCCAGGCCGGTCTGGATCGGCGTGAAGCCGAGCATCGCGGTCAGGAAGTAGGTCAGGAACAGGAAGATGCCGAACATGCCGGCGCCGGCGATGCCGATCGCGGCGTAGGAGCCGCCGCGGTTGCGGTCGAGCACCACGCGCAGCGGCAGCAGCGGCTGGGCGACCCGGCGCTCGATGAGCACGAAGGCGATCAGGAAGACGACGCCGACAGCGATCGGGATCAGGGTGGCCGCGGCCGTCCAGCCGTCGGTCTCCGCCTTGCCGAGGCCGTAGACCAGGCCGACCAGACCGACGACGACCGCGACGACACCCGGGACGTCGATGCGGCCCTTGCCGTCGACCGGCTCGTCCTGCAGCTTCATCAGGCCGCCGACCACGGCGATGGCCGCGATGACCAGGTTGACGTACAGGCACCAGCGCCACGACGCGTACTCGGTCAGCACCCCACCCAGCAGCAGGCCGACGGCGCCGCCGGCGCCGGAGATGGCGCCGAAGATGCCGAACGCCTTACCGCGCTCGGCCGGCTCGGTGAACGTGGTCGACAGCAGCGAGAGGGCGGCCGGGGCGAGCACCGCGCCGAAGGCACCCTGCAGGGCGCGGGCGACGATCAGCATCTCGAGGCCGTTGGCGGCGCCGCCGAGGGCCGAGGCCAGCGCGAAGCCGACCAGGCCGATGAGGAACATCCTCTTGCGGCCGAAGAAGTCGGACAGGCGGCCGCCGAGCAGCAGCAGGCTGCCGAAGGCCAGCGCGTAGCCGGTGACCACCCACTGCCGGTCGGCGTCGGAGAACGCCAGGTCGGCCTGGGCGGTGGGCAGCGCGATGTTCACGATGGTGGCGTCGAGGACGACCATCAGCTGGGCCATGGCGAGCACGACCAGTGCCCACCATCGCCCGGTGCCCGGCGAGGAGGCCGGCGGCGCGGGAGGCCGCATCAAACGGGTGTCGGTATCGGTGGACATTGTCGCCTTCCGTAGCGAGAGGTTCACGTCCCCCTCTGCATCGGCAAGCGACCGGGCCGACTTGAGGGCCCGTCAAGTCGCGGGCAAGTCGGCTGGCCGAGACTGCGCCCTCGTGAGGGAAATGACCATGGACCACGAGCTGGTGATCATCCACCGGGTCTTCCGCCGGGAGGCGGCGCTGCTGTCACGCTTCGTGACCGGCTGCCGCCCCGGGGACACGGCGCGGGCCACGCAGGTCGCCGACGCGGTCCGGCGCTACACCGGTGAGCTGCTCTGCCACCACCGGGCCGAGGACGACCTGTTGTGGCCGCTGTTGCGCGAGCGGGCCCGCCTCTACGACGAGCTTCTGGTCCGCATGGAGACCCAGCACGCCCGCCTGGAGCACTCCCTGCTGACGATCGGGGACCTTCTGCCGCGCTGGGAGGCGGGTGCGGCCGAGGCCGTACGCGACGAGCTGACCGACCACCTGGCCGAGCACCGCGTCGTCCTCGTCGAGCACCTGGACGACGAGGAGGAGCTGATCCTGCCGCTGATCACCGAGCATCTGGCCCCGGCCGAGTGGGAGCACGTGGCCCGCCGCGGCCTGGCCACCCTGACGCTGGGCGCGATCCTGGAGGAGGCCGAGCCCGACGAGCGCCGCCACTTCCTGGCCAAGGTGCCGCTGACCGGGCGGATGGTGTGGTGGCTGATCGGCCGGCACCAGTACCAGCGCACCGTGTCCCGGCTGCGGGAGCCGCAGCCCTGGTGAGCGTCGGGGTCACATTCTCGCTGCTCGGACCGGTGCGGGCCTGGCGCGACGGCGTCGAGCTGCCGTTGGGGCCGCCGCCGCAGCGTACGGTCCTGGCCGTGCTGTTGCTACAGGAGGGCCGGGTCACCGATCTCGACGAGCTGGCCGCGGCGGCCGGGACAACCCAGCAGAGCCAGGTGCGGACATACGCCTACCGTCTGCGCCGCACCCTCGACGGCGGCCCGGTGCGCCTCGCCTGGTCGGGTGGCGGCTACGCGCTGCACGTGCCGCCGGAGTCGGTCGACGCGCGCCGGCTGGTCGGCCATCTCGCCCGGTCGGTGCGGGCCGAGCCGGGTGAGGCCGCGCCGGAGCTCGAACAAGCGGTCGCTCTGCGCCGGGGCGTACCTCTCGAAGGGGTGACCGGGTCTTTCGCCGACGCGCAGCGGGACCGGCTGGACGAGTTGTGCCGCACGGCGGCCGGCCGTCTGCTCGCCGTGCAGGTCGAGCTCGGCCGGTACGACGAGGCGATCGCCGGCCTGCAGGAGCTGGTGGCCGAGCGGCCGCTGCACGAGCCCGGGCATGCGCTGTTGCTGACCGCGCTGCATCGCGCGGGGCGCCGAGCCGAGGCGCTGGCCCATTACCGCACGGTCCGTTACACCCTGGCCACAGAGATGGGTGTCGAACCGATGCCGGAGCTGCAAAACCTGAACCGGATGATCCTCGATGTCGACTACCCGACCGTTTCAGCAGTTCAACGCGGGTCGGGGGGCACCTAGGATCGGTTCCGTGATCGAGATGAGGGTTCTCGGTCCGGTCGAAGTTCTGCTCGACGGCGAGCCGATCGCCGTCCGCGGCAACCAGCCGCTCGCCGTGCTGGCGATCCTGGCCGCCGCCCGCGGCCGCCCGGTCGCCGCCGACCGGCTGATCGACGATTTGTGGGGCGACCTCCCGCCGGCCGGGGCCGCCGCGGTGCTGCAGTCGCACGTGTCCCGGCTGCGCCGGGCCCTGGAGCCGCACCGGCCGCCCCGTGGCGCCGCCTCCCTGCTGGTCCGCGAGTCCGCCGGGTACGCGTTGCGGCTGCCGGCCGGCTCGCTCGACGCCGCCCGGTTCGAACAGGGTGTGCGCGCGGCCGACGGGCTGCCACCGGCCGGGGCGCTCGACCGGCTGCGCGCGGCCCTGGCGCTGTGGCGGGGCCGGCCCTACGAGCAGTTCGCCGACGACGAGTGGGCCGCCGCCGAGACGGCCCGGCTGACCGAGCTGCACCACACCGCCCGCGAGCGCGCCGTCGACGCCCTGCTGCGGCTGGAGCGCACGGACGAGGCGATCCCGGCCGCCCGGGCCCTCACCGCCGAGGACCCGCTGCGCGGCGAGCCGTGGCGGCTGCTGGCGCTCGCCTTGTGGGCGGCCAGCCGCTCGGGCGAGGCGCTGGCCGTGCTCGGCGAGCATCGGGGCATCGTGGCCGACGAGCTCGGCCTCGACCCCGACCCGGCCCTGGCCGCGCTCGAGCAGGCGATCCGCGAGCAGCGGGCCGAGGTCCTCGAGGCGGCGCTGCGACCCGGGCCGACCCCGATCCGCCCCGAGCAGCTGCCGCGCTCGCAGCCCGCGTTCGCCGGGCGGGCCGACGAGCTGCGCCGGCTCGACCGGCACACCCCGGCCCTGGTCGTGGTCAGCGGGACGGGCGGGGTCGGCAAGACCACCCTGGCCGTACGGTGGGCCCACCAGGCCGCGGCCCGTTACCCCGACGGGCAGCTCCACGTCGACCTGCGCGGCTTCGGTCCGGAGGACGCCCCGGCCGACCCGGGCGACGTGCTGGCCGCCTTCCTGGGCGCGCTCGGCGTGCCCGACCAGCGCATCCCGGCCGCCACGGCCGAGCGGACGGCGCTGTTCCGCAGCGTGCTCGCCTCACGGCGGATGCTCCTGCTGCTCGACAACGCCCGCGACGCCGACCAGGTGCGCCCGCTGCTGCCCGGCAACCCGGACTGCGCGGTCGTGGTGACCAGCCGCAGCCACCTCATCGACCTCATCGTGACCGACGGGGCCTACCCGATGCGGCTCGACGCGTTCCGGCCCTCCGAGGCCGTGGCCTATCTGCGGCGGCGGCTCGGCGACGAGGTGGTCGACGCCGATCCCGAGGCGTGCGAGGCCATCGTCGAGCGCTGCGGCGGCCTGCCGCTGGCCCTCGCGCTGATCTGCGCCCGGGGCGCCTTCCCGCCGGCCGAGATCGACGCCGAGCTGGCCTTCGCCGAGGGCCTCGACGGCTTCGCGGTGCCGGGCGTCAAACACGACCTGCGGGCGGTGTTCTCCTGGTCGTACCGCCGGCTCGTGCCCCTCGCCGCCCGCATGTTCCGGCTGATCGCCCTGCACCCGGGGCCCGACCTGAGCATCGCGGCGGCGGCCGCGCTGGCCGGCACCGAGGGCGCCCTGGCCCGGGTCCTGCTGCGGCGGCTGACCGACGCGCACCTGATCGACGAGCACCGGCCGGGCCGCTTCGTCCTGCACGACCTCGTCCGGACGTACGCCAAGGAGACCGCCGGCCGGGTCGACCCGGCGGCCGAACGCGACGCCGCGGTGACCCGGCTGCTCGATTTCTACCTGCACTCCTCGGGCAACGCGGCCCAGACCCAGTACCCGTACCGCCGGCCGGTGATGGTCGGCCCGCCACCGCCCGGCGTGCACGGCTTCTCCTTCGCCGACCCGCCCGCGGCCATCGCCTGGCTCGACGCCGAGTACGAGAACATCCTGGCCCTGCTCGACCTGTGCCGCTCCGAGGCCCTCCAGCACTACCTGCCGCTCTTCGTCTGGACCCTGGCCTCCTACCAGCAGGACATCCGGTTCCACCTGGCCGACTCCCTGGCCCTCACGGCCGACGCGCTGAAGGCCACCGGCGAGCCGTGGTGGACCGGCTACCTGCACTACATCCTCGGCCGCGGCCTGCTGCGGATGAACCGGCACGAAGAGGCGCGCACCGAGCTGGAGAAGGCGATCGCCATCGGCCGCGAGATGGACGACCCCGCCCGGATGGCCCACGGCCTGCTCAGCGTGGCCGTCTCCATCGTCACCGTGCACGACGTCCCGACCCGCGCCCAGGCCGAGGCGGCCTACCCGTTCGCCGTCGAGGCCCGCGACAACTACCTGCGGATGGGCACCGAGCAGGGCGCGGTCGAGGTCGCCAACGCCCTGCACCCGATCGCCTGGTACCACGCGTATCAACCGGGCGGCCAGGGCGAGGCCCGCCGCCTGTTCGAGGAGAGCATCACCATCAACGAGCGCTGGCGCAACACGTACGGCGCCGCCGCCGGCTGGATGCAGCTGGCCCGCTTCCACCAGCACGCCGGCGACCTGACGGCGGCCGTCGCCGCTTTCCAGCAGGCCATCGACCTGTACGGCGACATGGCCGACCTGCGCATCGAGCCCCTCATCGGCCTGTACTCGTGCTACCGCGAAGCGGGCGACCCGACAGCCGCCGGCGAAGTCCGCGAGGAGGCCCTCCGCTTGCTGGAGACGGCCCGCTACCCCGACCTCACCCGCCTGGCGAACACCCTCGACCTCAACTGACGGCCTGCTCGGGTCTGCGGGTGAACGGCCGGGCTCTGCTGCCGTATGGTGCCGACGTGGCCGGTCCGGTGTTGACCATCGAGCTTCCTGGTCCGGTTCCCGATCAGGCGCTACCCGGGTTTCGGCTGATCAAGTGAGCTGAGGGGCAGGCTCGTAGGCGTCCACCGCCTCCGCCCAGCGTCCCTGCCCGGCCAGGCAGTTGCCGAGGTCGAACGCGCCGACGGCTTCGCCGAGCTCCGACGCCCTCTAAAAGAGAGATCTCTCTCCTACTGCTTGACGATCGCCAGGAGGGCGGCGGTGAACGGCGCGGGGTCCAGGTCACCACGGATGGCCAGCTGCTGGTTGTAGCTGACGCACAGCGCCACGAAACCCTCGGCGATCTGCCCGGCCCGGGCCCGCCGGTCGTCGGGCACGAGCTCGGCGATCGCGGCCCGCATGGCGGCGAGTTGCCGCTGGACCACGGCGGCCAGCGCCGGTGACACCGCGGCCTCGGCGTAGATCTGGGCGACCAGCTGGGCGTGGCCGGTCTCCCGGGCCCGGGTCCGGACGTGGTCGAGGAAGCCGGCCACGGCCTCGGCGGTGAGCGCCCGCGGCAGGGCCTCGGTGCCCTGTTCGCAGACGGCGATGACGAGCTGTTCCTTGCTGCTGAAGTACCGGTAGACGGCGCCGTTGGACAGCCCGGACTCGGCGATGACGTCGGCCATCGACGTGTGGGCGAAGCCGTGGCGGGCGAACCGGGTGCGGGCGGCGTCCACGATCTGCTGGCGGCGCGCGTCGAGGTGAGCTTGACTGACCCTGGGCATTTAAAAGAGTGACCTCTCTTTTTAGCTGCTACTGTCGGAGCCTACCCCCCAGGAAGGAACTCTCATGCGCTACCAGACCTTCGGCCGCCGGACCGGATTGCGCGTGTCGGAGTACGCGCTCGGCACGGCGAACTTCAGCACTGCGACCGCCGCACAAGCACGGGAGATCTTCGAGGCCTTCGTCGCGACCGGCGGCACGACGTTCGACACCTCCGACATCTATCAGGACGGGCAGGCCGAGACCGTGCTCGGCGGCCTGCTCGGGCGGGACCGGGACGACTTCGTCGTCATCACCAAGTACAGCGGGACCCGGCAGGCCGACCCCCGTCCGGGCACGACCGGCAACAGCCGCAAGAACATGGTCCGGTCCCTCGAGGCGAGCCTGCGCCGCCTGGGCACCGACTACGTCGACGTCTTCATGCCGCACTTCCCGGACGGTGTCACGCCGATCGAGGAGATCCTGGCCGGGTTCGACGACCTGATCCGGGCCGGCAAGATCCGGCACGGCGGGCTGTCCAACTTCCCGGCCTGGCGGGTGGCCGGCGCCGCCGTGCGGGCCGACCTGCGCGGGCTGGCCCCGCTGGTCGGTCTGCAGACGGAGTACAGCCTGGCCGAACGATCCGCCGAGCGGGAGCTGCTGCCGATGGCGCAGGCCCACGGCCTCGGCGTGGTGCTGTACTCCCCGCTGGCCGGTGGTCTGCTCACCGGCAAGTACCGGCAGGGCGGGCAGGGCCGCCTGAGCGCCCGGGGCGGCGGGGCCGAGGGCACCGCGCAGCGCACCGAGATCCTCGACGCCGTGCTGGCGATCGCGGACGAGATCGGCGCCGGACCGGTCCAGGTCTCGCTGGCCTGGCTGCGCCGCCGGGCCGCGCTGGCCCCGACCGCCCTCGTCCCGATCGTCGGGCCGCGCACCTTGAGCCAGCTGGAGGACTACCTGAAGTCGCTGTCGGTCGAGCTCGGCGAGCAGCACTACCGCCGCCTGGACGAGGTCAGCGCGGTCCGGCTGGGAACCCCGCACGAGGACGTCGCCGGGGCGCTGAGCCACGGCGTCGACGGCGACCGTACGCTGCTCGACCCGTCGCCGGTCGCCGTCGTCTGAGCCTGTGGCAGGCTGGGCCGGGTGATCGCACCCGTGGACGTCGACATCGTGCTGGTCGGCGGTGGGGGAGCGGCCTCGCTCGTGCTCGCCGCGCTCGGGCGGGGGCGGCTTCCCGGCGTACGGCTGGCGGTTGTCGATCCCGTGCGCAAGCGCGGGCAGGACCGCACGTGGGCGTTCTGGGGAACGCCGGGCTCCGCGCTCGATCCGCTGCTGAGCGCGAGCTGGGACGAGGTCGACGTGGTCACCCCGGCGGGCCGGCGGGCCTTACCCCTCAAACCCTTGCGGTACGCCATGTTGCGCTCGGCGCCGCTCTACGCGCTGGCCGCCGAGGCGGAGGAGAAGCTGGGTGCGGTACGCATCACCGCGCCGGCCGGGGGTGTCCGCGACGACGGCGCGGGCGTCGTCGTCACGGATCCGGACGGCGCGCCGCTGGTGCGGGCGGCCTGGGCGCTCGACTCGCGGCCCCGCCAACCGCGGCGGCCGGGCCGGACCAACTGGCTGCAGCACTTCCGGGGCTGGTGGCTGGAGGCGGACGGGCCGGTCTTCGACCCGGACCGGGCGGTGTTGATGGATTTCCGGACGCCGCAACCGGCCCGCGGCGTCTCGTTCGGCTACGTGCTGCCGGTCAGCGACCGGTTCGCGCTGGTCGAGTACACCGAGTTTTCGCCGTCGGTACTCTCCGGCGACGCCTACGACACCGCGCTGCGCGCCTACGCCGACCTCATCAAGCTCGACCTGAGCGGGCTGCGGGCGCGTGAGGTCGAGGAGGGTGTCATCCCCATGACCGACGGCGTCTTCGACGCTCGCCCTTCACCCCGGGTGGTACGCCTCGGCACCGCGGGCGGCGCCACGAGGCCGTCCACGGGCTTCACGTTCTCCGCGATGGCCCGGCAGGCCGACGACATCGCCCGTGCGGTGGCGGCCGGTCGTCCACCCGTACCGGCCAAGCCTTATCCGCCCCGGCACCGGTGGATGGACGCCGTGCAGTTGCGCGCGCTCGACCGCGGTCTGGTCGACGGCGTGGCCTTCTTCGACCGGCTCTTCGACCGCAACCCGCCCGAGCGGGTGCTGCGCTTCCTCGACGGCACCACCTCCCGGGCCGAGGACCTGACCCTGATGGCCTCGAGCCCGCTGCTGCCGATGACCCGGGCCGCCGCCGGGGACGCGCTCGGCCGGCTCAGCGCGGGCAGGCCCCGACGTGGGCCGGCCCGCTCCGGACCAGCAGGCGGGTAGCGAGGACCTCGGCGGCCACGCCCCGGCCCGTGGACAGGCCGGCCTGGTTGCTGAACTCGAAGTGCTGACCCCCGTACACCCGGGACCGGCCGGCCTCGGCGGCCGCCGCCGAGAAACCGGGGTAGGAACGGGCCGTGCCACCCGGCGCCGAATCGGTGGCGTGGGTGAACGCGACGGCGTCGTCGCAGAAGAAGCCGGCCAGCAGGGCCGCGCCGGCGCCGCTGTAGGAGCTGTGCCCGGAGACGTACTCGGGAGTGCTTCCAACGCTGCCCGCGCGGGCCGACCACGCCGGATCCGGTGCGGTCAGGGGGTTCCCGTCGGTGTCGGCCTCGCGAATGGCGGTGGTCGGCCGCCAGTGGCGGTAGCGGAACTTGGTGGCGACGGTGGCGACCGTCGTGTCGGCCAGGCCCATGGTGAGCAGCGCGGTCAGCCGGGTCTGCTCGGCCAGGGGCAGGTGCCGGGCCGCGGCGACGGCCAGGCCGATCCGCAGCCACTCGCCCGGCGGCTGGTCGGAGCCGGCCGGCAGCGACCAGAACTGGTACGTCGCCAGCAGATCGGGCGCGGGCCGGGCGGCGTTGCCCAGCAGCGCGACCTCGGCGAAGGCGGCGGCGTAGGGCAGGCTGTCCAGCGCGGGCGGGGCGGCCGGGACGTAGCGGGTGGGATCGGCCACGGCGAACGGGCGCACGGCGCGGTATTGGGCCCCGGACCAGGCTGTACGGAACACACTGGGACCCGTTCCGGCGGGTTGCGTCTCGACCGGCGCCGAGCCGTCGGCGGCCCGGACCGAGACGACGGCCCGGCCGACGTGCCGGCCCCAGGCCGCGCCCGATCGCGCGTGGGGCAACCGGGCCAGGTCGGCCGTGAGCCGGGCATCGTAGGCGGCGGCGCGGGGCGGGTCGAGGGCGACCAGCACCTCGTGGGCGGCCGACACGGCGGCGGCTTCCGGGCCCGCGTCGCGCGGGCCGGGGCCCGGGACCAGGGCGGAGGTACGGGCCCGGGGACCGGCCAGCCCGTTGACGGCGTCGTACATCGCGACGTTGACCATCGCGTAGAGCCGGGCCGCGTCGGCGTCCGGGGCGCGCGTGACCCGTACGGCCTCGAGGGCCAGGTCGTTCCACCCGCGGACGCTGTCCACGGTCGCCGGCGGCTGCCCGGCCGCGAACCCGCCGGCCAGGCCCATCATCACCACGACCAGGGTTTTCCTCATCCGCTCAGCCTGCCCCCGGCGGGCATCCAGCGGACTCGATCGGTCCTCGATCAGACTCGGCGGGGATTGTTGACAATCTTGTCGCCGTCATGCGATAGGCTGCACCGGCCCCCGACTGACGAAGGACCGTCAACGATGTTGCCCGACCGGGAGAAGGACCGAGGAACGGCCGCCGCCCAGGCGCGGGACGGGCTGCGCGAGGCCATCCTGCGCGGCGAGTACCTGCCGGGCGAGCGGCTCGTCGAGGCCCAGCTGATCGAGCGCTTCTCGGCCAGCCGCTTCACCGTGCGCGCCGCCTTGCAGGACCTGGCCGGCGAGGGCCTGGTGCAGATGGAACGCAACCGCGGCGCCCACGTGCGCAAGGTGTCCCTCGAGGAGGCCGTCGAGATCACCGAGGTCCGCATGGTGGTCGAGGGGCTGATCGCGGCCCGCGCGGCCGAGCGGGTCACCGGCGAGCAGGCGGCCGAGCTGAGCGAGATCGGCCGGCTCATGCGGGCCGCGGTGGCCGACGGCGAGTACCGCGCCTACAGCGACCTCAACCAGCGGCTGCACGCGCTGATCCGCCGGATCGCCGGGCACGGCACGGCCGACCGGATCGTCGAGACGCTGCGCGGTCAGCTGGTGCGCCACCAGTTCATGCTGTCGCTGCTGCCGGGGCGGCCCCAAACCTCGCTGCCGCAGCACGAGCGCATCATCGCGGCCATCGGCCAGCGCGACGCCAAGGGCGCCGAGAACGCGATGCGCGAGCACATCGCGAGCGTCATCGAGGCGCTGCGCTCCATCGACTCGCTGGGCGGCCCGGCGTGAGTCTCCCCCCGGCTGCGGCGACCGCGGCGCCCGGTCCGGCAGCCTTCCCTCCGATAGCGGTGCTTGGTCTCGGGGAGGCCGGCAGTCGCATCGCGGCCGATCTGGTTGCCGCGGGCGCTACGGTGCACGGCTTCGACCCGCTGGTCGCGGCGCCTCCCGGAGTGATTCCCGCGGGGAGCGACGCCGAGGCCTGCGAGGGCGTGGGGCTCGTCTTGAGCGTGAACAGCGCGAGCCAGGCGCTCGACGCGCTGCGGCAGTCGCTGCCCGCGTGCCGGCCGGGAACGTTGTGGGCCGACCTGAACACGTCGGCGCCCGGATTGAAGAAAGAGCTGTCCGCGGTGGCGGGCGGGGCCGTGGAGGTCGTGGATGTGGCGCTGATGGCGCCGGTGCCGGGGCGGGGGCTGCGGACTCCGATGACGGCGAGCGGCCCGGGCGCGGCCGGCGTCGCGGCGGTGCTGTCCGCCTACGGCGCTGACGTCCAGGTCATCGACGGGCCGGTGGGGGCGGCGGCGACCCGCAAACTGCTGCGCAGCGTCTTCTACAAGGGCATGTCCGCCGCGGTGACCGAGGCGCTGGCGGCGGCCCGGGCGGCCGGGCTCGAGGAGTGGCTGAGCGACAACATCCGTGCCGAGTTCGTCCGCAGCGACGCGGCGACCCTGGATCGCGTGGTCGAGGGATCCCGGGTGCACGCGGTGCGCCGGCGCGAGGAGATGGCGGCGGCCGCGGATCTGCTCGACTCGCTGGGCGTGCCGGCCCGGGTGGCCCGGGCCAGCCGGGACTGGCTGGACGACCTCACTCGCTCCTAGGCAGCTTCACCGTCACCACCGTGCCGTGCGGCTGGTTGGCGGTCGCGCTGACCGTGCCGCCGTGCTGGGCCGCGGTCTGGGCGACGATGGCCAGGCCCAGGCCCGAGCCGGGCATCGACCGGGCGGCCGGCGCCCGGTAGAACCGGTCGAACACATGCGGCCGGTCCTCCTCGGCGATGCCCGGCCCGGTGTCGGCCACCGTCAACGCCCACCAGTGCGGGCCGTCGGCCTTCAGCGACGTCGCCACCGTCGCGCCGGGCGGGCTCCACTTGGCCGCGTTGTCCAGGATGTTGACGATCATGCGTTCCAGCTCGCCGGGGCGGCCGGTCACGGTGGCGGGGGTCAGGTCGGTCGTGAAGGTGAGGCCGGGGGCGCGCGTACGGACCCGGTTGGCCGCGGCGGTGACCACGTCCGGCAGCTCGACCGGTTCGACGGCCTCGCGGGTGGTCTCCTCCCGGGAGAGCTCGACCAGTTCGGTGGTCAGGGTGGCCAGCTCGCGCACCTGGGCGTCGAGATCCTCGAGCAGCGACGCCCGTTCCGCGGGCGGCAGGCGGTGCGCGAGCTCGGGGCGGCGCTCGACCTCCAGGAGCAGCTCCACATTGGTCCGGATGCTCGTCAGCGGGGTCCGCAGCTCGTGCCCGGCGTCCTCGACCAGGGTGCGCTGGGCCCGCCGGGCCGAGTCGATGGCCGCCAGCATGGTGTTGACCGAACGCCCGAGCCGCGCGATCTCGTCGACCCCGGTGACCTCGACCGGCTTGGTCAGATCGGTGGTGACCGCGACCTGCTCGACGGACTTGGTGAGCTTCTCCACCGGCGCGAGACCGGCCCGCGCCACCGCCCGCCCGAGCCAGGCCGCGCCGGCGATCCCGAGCACGCACACCGCGGCCAGCGCCCCGGCCAGCAGGGTGAGCAGATCCCGCGTACGTTCCTGGTCGATGGCCACCTGCACCGCGCCGTCGCCGTACTTCACCGGCACGGTGAGCATCTGGTGGTGGTCCCCGTCGATGATCACCTCCTCCTGCAAGGGAGGCCGCTTCCCGGCGGCGATCTCCTTGGCGGCCGCGGTCACCGGCAGGGTCTTGGCCGAGCCGCTGACGATCGCGCCCGACGCGTCGAGCAGCTGCCAGGTCGGCCCGAGCGGCTTGTGTTTGTCGTAGCCGCGGGGCATGTCCGCCCACTCGTCCGGGGCGGCCGCGATGGACCGGGCATCGGAGTTGAGCGCCGCCTCCAACTGGTGGGCCTGCAGGGCGGCCACGGTCAGCAGGGCCGCCCCGCCCATCAGGACGACGGCGGCCGCCACCGCGCAGGCCACCATCAGCGACAGCCGCGTGTGCAGGGTCCGCCGCTGCCACCAGCCGGGGCGGTCGGTCACAACGGGTCCTCGCGGAGCACGAACCCGACTCCCCGCACGGTGTGCAGCAGGCGCGGCTCGCCGCCAGCCTCCAGCTTGCGGCGCAGATAACCGAGGTAGACGTGGATGCTGTTCGACCCCTCGCCGAAGTCGTAGCCCCACACCTGCTCGAACAGCGCGGCCCGGGTCAGCACCTGCCGCGGGTGCCGCAGGAAGGCCTCGAGGATGGCGAATTCCGTACGGGTCAATCGCAGTTGCCGTTGACCGCGCCGGACCTCCCGGGTGACCTCGTCCATCCAGACGTCGCCGAAAGCGAGACGGGAATCGTCGCCCGCGGGAGCCGTCAGGGCCGACCGCCGCAGCATCGCCCGGATCCGGGCCAGCAACTCCTGCAGGGCGAACGGCTTCACCAGATAGTCGTCGGCGCCCGCGTCCAGGCCGGCCACCCGATCGCCGACGCTGTCCCGGGCGGTCAGCATGAGCACCGGCAGCAGCAGGCCCTCGGCCCGCAGCTTGCGGCACGCCTCGAGGCCGTCCATCACCGGCATGCTGACGTCCAGGATCATCGCGTCCGGGGCCAGCGCCTTGGCCACGTCGATCGCCTGCTTGCCGTCGCCGGCCGTGTCGACCTGGTAGCCCTCGAACCGCAGCGTCCGGGCCAGCGAGTCCCGCACGGCCGCGTCGTCATCCACAACAAGAATCCGCATCGCCTCCGACCCTAAAGGTGCGCGGCGTCCAGGGCGGCCTGCAGGGACTGCCGGTAGGCCTCGCTGGTGAAGGTGGCGCCGGAGACGCCGTCGATGGTGGCGCTCTGCGCGGCCAGGACCTGCTCGCGAAGTTGGGGGAGGGCGCCGGCGGTGACGCCCGCGTCGGCCGGGTTGTCGGCGGGGGAGGCCGGGGCGGTGACCTCGGTGATTCTGCCGTTGGCGACGGTGATGCGGACCTGGAGCGGGCCCCACTGCGTCTGGACGGACGAACCGTCGTACTCCTTGGGGGCGTTGCTTTCGCTTTCCGTCCCGGCGGAGGTCGGGGCGCTGCCGGCCGCGGTGGGATCCCCGATCGGGGCCTCAGCGGCGGCCGGGGTGGCGGGGCTGTTCGTGCTGGTGCGGTAGCTGAAGAGCAGAACCACGGCGGCAACGGTGGAGAACAGCCACAGGGTGATTCGTCGCATCGGAATCCTTACCAGGAGAAGAGTTCGGTGTGCAGGCGGGCGGCGGGCACCCCGGCGGCGCGGGCGGCGCTGCGGGCGGCCTCGGTCCAGGCGTCGGGACCGCACAGGTAGACCTCGGCCCGGGCGACGGAGGGGGCCAGACGGCCCAGGGCGTCGGCGTCGCGGTGCCCGGCGGGCCGCCCGGAGCCGTCGGTGTCACGGTGGCCGGCGGGCAGCCACGAGCCGTCGGCGGCGCGCGGGCCTATCAGGTACTTCACGGTCACGCCGCGCTGGGCCGCGAACCGGTCCAGCTCGGCCCGGAAGGCGATCTCGGCCTCGCTGCGGGCCCGATAGACGAGCGTGGCCTCGCCGGGGGCGTACGGCAGCTCGCCGAGCAGCGAGATCAGCGGGGTGATCCCGATGCCGCAGGCGAGGAGGACGACCGGCCCACCGCGGTAGGACTCGCCGGTGAGCTTGCCGTAGGGGCCTTCGACGAGCGCGCGGGTGCCGGGCCGGAGCCGGGCGACGCGGTGGCTGCCGTCGCCGGAGTCCTTGACGGTGATGCGCAGGCGGTCGCCGTCGGGCGCGGCCGACAGGGAGAACGGGTGCGAGCGGGTCCACCCGGGCCCGTCGAGGAAGCGCCACTGGAAGAACTGGCCGGCCCGGGCCGGCAGGCGGTGCAGCTCACGCCCGGTCAGATAGACCGACGTGAGGCCGGGCCCCTCGGTGACGACCCGGTCGACGACCAGGCGGTGCCGGCGGTTGCGCAGCAGCGGCAGGCCGAGCCGGAAGAGCAGCACGGCTGCGGCAGCGACTCCCCACAGCGTCCACCAATAGGCGGTGGCCCAACTCGAGCTCACGAAGTCGGAGCCCGACCAGAGTTGATGGGGCAGGGCCAGCCCGGCCCCGAGGTACGCGTACAGGTGCAGCAGATGCCACGACTCGTACCGCAGGCGCCGCCGCGCCGCGCGGATGGACGTCACCACGACCATGATCAGGGCGAGCGTGCCGGCCGCGGCCAGCAGCATTCCCGGAAAGTTCCCGACCATGGTCCAGAGCTGGGCGAACGGGTTGGTCCGGGCGGTGCCGGCGTAACCGGCGGTGATCAGCACGATGTGCGCGACCATCATCCAGAACGACGTGAAGCCCGACCAGCGGTGCCAGCGGGCGAGTTTGTCCTGGCCGAAGGCGCGTTCGGCCAGCGGGATCCGGGCCATCGTCAGCACCTGCAGGAGCAGCAGGTCGGAGGCCCACAGGCCGAGGAGCCGGCCGATCGAGGAGACCGCGCCGGGCCCGCCCTCGCCCACGGATCGCAGGCCGCCGTGGCTCACCCAGAGCGCGGTGACCACGAGCAGGGTCGTGCCGGCGACGACGGCGGCGGCGTCGGCCCACCAGCGTGGCGTCGCGGAAGGCCCGGAAACGGGTGGCGCCTGTTGTCCGGCGCCGGGTCTGGCCGTGATCGTCATGGCCCCACCATGACCCGGTTAGATGAAGGCTCAAGTAAACCGGGCTAAGAGATCCCTAAGAAGCGCCGCCGTCCCGCTCCAGCACGGACAGCAGCCGCCGCACCGCGGGCAGCGCCTCGCGAACGGCCCGCCGGTCGGCCTCGTCCAGGCGCTCCAGGGCCGCGGCCAGCACCGCGTCCTGCGTCTCACCCCAGGCGGCCAGGTGCTCCTCACCCTGGGTGGTCAGGTTCAGCCGGGCGACACGCCGGTCCTCCTGGTGCCGTACGCGGGTGAGCAGCCCCGCCGTCACGAGCTCCCCGATGATGGTCGACACCGTGTTCGGCACCAGCTGCAGCTGCTCGGCGGCCGCCCTCGTGCCGATGCCCGGGTTGGCCTCGACGGCCCGCAGCACCTCGACCTGGGCCAGGGAGAGCCGGTCGACCGGGGCGGCCCGCCGGACGGCCCGGCGCAGCACCCGGCCCACCGCGCCGAAGACGGTCATCTGCCGGGCCAGCTCGAGGGAGTCGTCCACCCGCCCACCCTACGGGTGGTCTCGAAGCCAATTGCACGCGTGTGACCGGTTTGCAAGCGCTCTGGACTGATCTTCGTGTGCCTGGCAGACTGCGCCCTGTGACTAGATCACTGATTGTGCTGGGTTGCGAGCTACCCCTCGGCTCGGGCGTGAAGTGCAATGTGGTGACGACTCGGCGCTGCTCGGACTGCCGGCGGCGCATCTGCCGCTCCCACTCCGCGCTGCTGGCCGATCAGCTCACCCTCGCCTCGCAGTGCAAGGAGTGCGCGGCGCCCCGCCCGATCCCGCGCCAGGTCCCCCGCAACCGTGGCTGGTTCCGCCGCCGATCGTAAGACGATGCGCGTTCTCACGTGGAACGTCTGGTGGCGCTTCGGCGGCGCCTGGCGCGAGCGTGAGACCGGCATCATGGCGACGCTGTCGTCGCTGCGGCCGGATGTCGTCGGGCTGTGCGAGACCTGGGCCGGCGACGGCACCACCCAGCCGCACCGGTTCGCCGAGCGCCTCGGCGGGATGCACGCGGCGTTCGCGCCCACCTCGCTGCCACCCGAACCGCAGCCGCCCGAGGAACCGTCGCAGGCCGGCGTCACCATGGGCATCGGGCTGATCAGCCGGTCACGGCCGTCCGACGTGACCGTGCACGAGCTGCCCCATCCTCAACGGCCCGGCCCGCCACCCACCGCGCTCTCCGCGGTGGTCGACGGTTGCCGCGTCATCGTCACCTGCCTGGAGTGGGAACCCCGGTACGCCGGGGACCAGCTGGCCCAGGCCCGGGCCGTGGCCGCCCTGGCCGCCGCGAGTGACGTGCCGGTGCTGGTGATCGGCGACCTCAACGCCCCCGCCGACGCGCCCGCGCTGGCCCCCCTGCTCGCGGTCTTGACCGACACATGGCCGGCCGGCGGCGGCGACCCGGACGCGGTGACCCTCAGCACGGCCGTCCCCGAGGCGCCCCTGGAGGCAACCGCCCAGATCGACCGCCGCATCGACCACATCCTGGCCCGCACGCCCGGCACCCTGACCGTCCACCGCGCCTTCCTCGCCGGCCACCACCCGATCGCCGGCCGCTACCCCTCCGACCACTTCGCCGTCGTCGCCGACCTCGACCTCTGAGAGCGGGTCAGCGGCGCCAGGCGAAGTCGCGGCGCGGGTGGGTGGGGAAGAGCCGCCGCGACGGGCGTAGCGGGTGGGCCGGGGTGAGGGCCGGCAGCCGCACCGTGAAGGTGGCGCCGCGGCCCGGGCGGCCCTCGGCCGTGATGCTGCCGCCGTGACTGGTCACCACCTCTTTGAGCAGGGCCAGGCCCAGGCCGAAGCGGCGGTCGCCGGCGCCGGCGCCGCGGTGGAAGCGGTCGAAGAGGCGTTCGGCGTCGGCCGGGTCGAAGCCGTCGCCGGAGTCGGCCACCACCACCTCGGCCAGGTCGCGGTCGGCGCGCACGGTGACCAGGATGTGGCCGCCGGCCGGGGTGTGCTTGAGGGAGTTGGCCAGCAGCTCGCAGACCACCCGGCGCAGGGCCGACTCGACGCCGGCGACCTGGACGGGGCCGCCCGGCGTGGCGGAGGTCAACGTGATCTGGCGCTCGGCGGCGCGTTCGGCCTCACCGGTCACGGCGGCCGTGGCCAGCGCGGTCAGGTCGACCGGGGTGGCGGCCGGGCGGTGCTGCGGGTCGGCGGCGAGCTGGGCCGACAGCAGGAGTTCGTCGACGATCTCGCCGAGCTGGCGGGTGGTGCCGATCAGCCGTTCCAGGTCGCGGCGCTCGGCCTTGCCGGTGCGGCGGGCCAGCAGCTGGGCCCGGGTGTGCACCTGCGCGATCGGCGTGCGCAGCTCGTGGCTGGCGTCGGCCACGAAGCGGCGCTGCCGCGACAGCGCCTCGGCCAGCGGGGCGACCGAACGCTGGGCCACGACGGCGCCGGTGGCCGTCGCCGCCAGCAGCCCGACCAGGGCGGCCACGGCGAACGCCCACAGCAGGTGCCGCCGGTCGGCCAGCTGGTAGCGGGCGTCGAACACGACCTGCACGACGCCGCGGGCGGTGGCCTCCGTGCGTACGTGGTAGGTCGTGCCGTTGCGGGCGACCGTCGTGATCTCCTGCTCGCCGCCGGCGGCGACCCGGTCGAGGGCGGCCCGCTGCGGGAAGCCGGGCGGGGGAGCGACCGGCCCGGCGCTGATCCGGCCGTCCACGAACGTGATGATCCAGTTGCATCCGACCGGGCCGTTGACCGTGCCGTGCTCGGCGCCCCAGGCCAGCTCGCGCTGGATCTGCCGCTCCTGGTTGGCCACCAGCGTCGCGTAGGCTACCCCGCCGACCAGCGTGAGCAGGATCCCGACCGCAAGCCCGACGAATAGCCCCATGCGCAGCCTCGCACGGCGCACGAGAGCCCGCTCCGAGCCTGTCATCGCTCGACCCGTCGTCCAGCGCCCGTTTGCGGGCGGTTCACCGTGTGCCCCGGTCGTCCGCGGCCGCTTGGCCGGCGCGTCACAGGGTGCCCCGGTCGGCCGCACTCGCTCTGGCGGCGGGTCACAGCGTGCCCCGGTCGTCCGCACTCGCTTCGCCGGCGGGTCACAGTGTGCCCAGGCGGTAGCCGAGGCCGTGGACCGTGCGCACCACGGCCCGGCCGAGTTTGCGGCGCAGGTAATACACATAGGTGTCCACGATGGACGCCGCGGCCGCCTCGTCGAAGACGCGGCTGCGCAGCTGGGAGCGGGAGTGCACGTTGTGCGGCCGGGCCGCCAGCACCCGCAGCAGCTCGAACTCGCGGGCGGAGAGGGCGACCCGCCCGCCGTCGGGCAGGACCACGTCGCGCAGGGCCAGGTCGATCAGGCCGCCGCCGTCGATGCGGAGCACGTCGGCCGGTTCGGGGGTGCGTCGGCACAGGGCCCGCAGCCGGGCGCTGAGCTCGTCCAGGTCGAACGGCTTGGCCAGGTAGTCGTCGGCGCCCGCGTCCAGCCCGGCGATGCGATCGGTCACGGTGCCGAGCGCCGTCAGCATCAGCGCGCGGGCCGGCACTGCCCGCGCCCGCAGCCGCGCGAGCAGGTCGAGCCCGTCCAGCGCGGGCAACAGACGATCGATGACCATCACGTCGTACGGCCGGGTGAGCCCCAGATGCAGCCCGCGCTGCCCGTCCGGGGCCCCGTCGACCTCGTAGCCGTCCTCGCGCAAGACATCGATGAGCATCTCGCTCAGCTCAGCGTCGTCCTCGACGAGCAGGACCCGGTGTGATCGTCCGCTCTGCACTGATCGACCATGACATATCCCCTGAGTCCTTGCATAGCCGAAAGTTGCAATTACAACTTTTCCCGCGGCGAATCACGCCGCGAACTCGGGCACCTGCGCTGCGGGGGCCCGGCGGCGCTCCCGCCGCTCGATCCAGCTCAGCATCGGCGTCGTCATCAGCGTCGTCACGAGCGCTACCAGCACGAGCACGGTGAACAACGAGGAGTTGACGATCCCGGCCTCGAGCCCGACGTTCAAGGCGATCAGCTGCATGAGCCCGCGGGCGTTCATCAGCGAGCCGATCCGCAGCGCCACCCCGTTCGGCTCGCCCCGCAGCCGGGCCGCGGCCCAGCAGGCGCCGAACTTCCCGGCGATGGCGACGGCGATGCAGGCCAGCGCGAACAGCAGCACCTTGGGGTCGCTCAACAGGCCGAACTCGGTGCGCAGGCCGGAGAAGGTGAAGAACAGCGGCAGGAAGACGGCCGAGGCGACCGGGGTCAGGGTGTCGACCACCCTGTCGGTCTGCTCGGCCCGCGGCATCACCACGCCGATCGCGAACGCCCCGAAGACCGCGTACAGACCGATCTCGTCGGTGTACCAGGCGACGACGAACAGCAGGGCCACCGTGCCGAGCAACCGGCCGCGGTCGTCGAGCCGGGGCGAGGTCATCAGCGCCCCGGTCACCCGGCGCCCGCCCAGCCAGAGCGCGAGGCCGAACAGGACCGCGCCGCCCGCCGTGACGAAGGCCGGGCCGGCCTCACCCGAGGCGAAGGCCAGCACGACGGCGAGCAGGATCCACGCGATCATGTCGTCGATGGCGCCGCTGGCCAGCGCCAGCGAGCCGTGCCGGGTGCCGGCCTGGCCGCGCTCGGTGATGATGCGGGCCAGCATCGGGAAGGCCGTGATGGCCAGGGCCACGCCGACGAACGCGGCGGAGACGCCGATCGACACGCCGTCGGGCCGCATCGGCACGGCGTGGGCGGTGACCACGACCAGCGCGGCGCCGAGCACCAGGGGAACGGTGACGCCGGCCAGGGAGATCGCCCCGGAGGTGCCGACGAGCCCGGTGACACGGTGGCTCGTGAACGCGTACCCGGCCTGGAACATGAAGAGCACCAGGCCGACCTGGCCGACCACGTAGAGCACGGGGTAGAGGGCGGGTGGGAAGAGCGCGTCCTGCACGCCGGGCAGCAGCAGGCCGAGCAGGGACGGGCCGAGCAGCACACCGGCGAGCATCTCGCTGACCACGGGTGGCTGGCCGCCCTTGCCGAGCAGCCAGGAGACCAGGCGGCAGAAGAGCAGGATGACCGCGACGGCGATGAAGAACCGTGGGGCCAGTTCGGTGGGCGTCACTGCCTTACCTCCTCGAAATAACGGGCGCAGAGCTTCTGGCGGCGTGCGTCGAGCACCATCCAGGTGCCGAGGACCAGTTGGAGCACCGAGCGGCCCGCGTCCTGCCAGCGGTCGGCCACTTGCATCGCCCGCAGCCGGGCCCGCCCCGGTCCGGGCCGCCCGGCCGGGGTCAGGAAGGCCGGTCCGCGACTGGGCAGCGACCGCGTGTGCCGGGCGCTGGACGCCAGCGCGTATCTGCGCAGCACCTCGCGGGTCGCCGCGCGCAGCATGACCGGCGCGACGCCCCGGGCCGGGCAGGCCCGGTTGTGCGTGATTCCGTACGGGATGAAGTGCGCCTCTTTGCGCGTGACAGTCAGCCAGCGCTCGGGGTCGAACGCGTCGTCGGCGGCGGGTCCCGTGCGCTGGAAGGCGAGGTAGTTGAACAGCAGCACCGAGCCCGCCGGCAGCGTCACCCGGGAGTCGACGACGATCGGGGCCGACGTGATGCGGTGGGCGATGCCGAAGAGCGGGTGGACCCGCAGCGTCTCGTCGATGAGCCGGTCCAGCGCGTCGTCGTCGTCCACTTGCGTCGCGACGGCCGGGTAGGCGGCCGCGCAGAGCAGGATGTGCGCCATCGCCTCGGACATCTGCACGACCGCGGTGTTGAAGAACGCACCCTGCAGATACCAGGCGGTCTCCTGCGCGGTGAACGGCGCCGGCAGCGCGACGGGGCACGTGCCGTTCTCGATGCGCCGCAGCAGATACCGGGTGAGCCGATCCCGCCGCGCCATGTGCCGCAGCCGGGTGCCCTTGAGCGCGCTGACGACGTCGTCGGCGTTGGCCACGATGAGGTCGCGGGCCTCGGGCGGGCAGGGTTCGCCGAAGACCAGCTCGTAGTGGACCTCGGCCCAGATCGGCATCATCAGGTCGCGCAGCCGTACGAAGCTGGTGCGGTCGGCGGGCAGCTCGCTCAGGACGCGCCGGGCGGCCGCGGTCACCCGGGCGTCGGCCTCCGCGTGCGGGATCGCCAGCACCCGCCGGGTCGTCCGGGACACGGTCTTGTAGCGTTCGCCCGGCTCGAGGTGCTCCTGGTGCATCTGCGGGCCGGGCGCGAGCCAGTACCAGAACAGGTCGGACAGCCCGGCGCCCCGGCTGCGCCCGTCGGCCGCCGGGTCGGCGTAGACGCGCTCGAAGTGCTCGGCCCCGACCAGCGGCCCGGGGATCGGGATCCCCTCGGCGCCGTTGACCCGGGTGAAGATCCATTCGCGGAGCCGGACGACCGCGTTCATGCGACGAGGTCCGCGGTGAGGTCGCCCGGGCGCTTCGCGCCGGCCAGGGCCAGGTCGTGGTCCAGCTCCGTGCGGAGGGTTTCGAGGACCTGCCGTACGCCCTCCGGTCCGCCCGCCGCGAGACCCCACACCACCGGACGGCCGAGCAGGACGGCGTCCGCGCCGAGAGCCAGCGCGACGAGAACGTCCGTGCTGCGGCGGATGCCGCCGTCGACCAGCACCGGGATCCGGCCGTCGACGGCCCCGGCCACGGCCGGTAGCGCGTCGATCGTCGCGATCGCCCCGTCGAGCTGACGGCCGCCGTGGTTGGAGACGATGAGACCGTCGACGCCGTGGGCGACGGCCTCGCGGGCGTCGGCCGGATGCAGGACGCCCTTGAGGACGATCGGCAGGGTGGTGCTCGCGCGCAGCCGGTCGATGTGGTCCCAGCCCAGGGCCGGGTCCATGGTGATGTCCCGGATCCGGCCGGTCGCGTCGCGCATGTTCTCGCAGGCGAAGCCGGGCGGCAGGTCGGTGAAGCCGTTGCGCAGGTCGCGCTCGCGGCGGCCGAAGACCGGCGAATCCACGGTCACCACGAGCGCCCGGCAGCCGGCGGCCTCGGCCCGGGCCACGACGTGCCGCTGGAACGCCGCGTCGGGCTGGGGATACATCTGGAACCAGAGGGCCGCCCCGGTCGCCGCGATCTCCTCGATCGGCTGGGTCGCGGCCATGCTGACCACCATCACCGTGCCGGTCCGCTGGGCGGCGCTCGCCGTTCCGGCCTCGCCCGACGGGTGGGCGAGGCGGTGGAAGGCGGTCGGCGCGATCAGCACCGGCATGCTCATCGCGGTGCCGAGCACGGTGGTGCTCAGTTCCCGCTCGCCGACGGCCCGCAGGACGCGGGGGCGGATCCGGCGCCGGTCGTACGCCTCCTCGTTGGCCCGCAGGGTGCGCTCCTCGCCCGCCCCGCCGGCGAAGAAGTCCCAGCGGGCCGGCTCGAGGGCGGCCCGTGCCTTCTCGCGCACGTCAGCCCCTCAGGCTGCGCTCGACGAACTCGGCCAGCGGGGCGACGTGGACGTCGGGCCGGTCCCAGCGGTTCTCCAGGTTCTCGGCCAGGTGGTGCTCGCCCGCGAGTTCGCCGTCGCGGTAAAAGCGCACGACCGGGTGGAGGTACGCGGCGTCGTGGGCCCGGCCCGGAGTGTCCTGGGCGATCCGGCTCACCGTGATGTCGAACGGGTCTACCTTGTCGTGGTCGGGGCCGTACTCGAGGGTGACCACGAAGGCCGGGCCGGCGCCGATGCCGCCGTCCTTGAAGTAGCCGACCGGCACCTCCTCGTGGTACTTCGCCGCGTCGTCGCCGACGGTGACTATGTCGGCCAGGAAGCCGAACTGCTGCCACAGGGCGGAGGACCGGTTGACCCGTTCGATGACCGCGGCGGTGATGGCTGCGGGCGTGCTCCCCAGCGAGGAAGCCGGCCACGGCGTGTCCTCGTACCGCTGCTGGAGGATCTGATAGAGCGACCGCACCGAATAACGGAAACCGTGGATGAAGCCGCTCGTCGACTTCTTGAAATCGCGTTGCTGCGACAGGGTCCCGGCGAAATAGAGGCCGGGAACGTTGACCGATTCCCAGGCGGAGGTCTGCTCCGGGAACCGGTCGTTGATGACGAGGTTCGGCCGGGCCTCGCCGGTGAAGGGCGACGCGTCGAAGGCGAATCCCGTGCAGGCCAGCACCCGGTCGTAGCGCAGCTCCTTGATGACCTCGTCGGCCCGGGAGAAAGCGAAGGTCACCTTGTACTCGTCGCCGTCGCGCTCGATGCGGCGGATGACGCCGTCGAGGATCGCGTTGGCCGACTTCAGCTGATAGGTGTCGAGGAAGTTGTTGTTGACCGCCCGCAGATGGCCCACGTAATGGGTGCGCCAGGCGAGCTTGACCTCGCTCGGGCCGGCCACGTGGATGAGGGTGGTCGTCTCGATGAGATTGTCGGCGGTCTCGAAGGCGGAATTGCCCTTGCCGATGATGAGCACCCGCTGGTCGAGAAAGTCCTGCGGGTCGACCGGCATGGTGTCGTAGGTCTCGGCCAGGTCGAAGCCGGGGATGTCGGGGCGGTGGATCCGGCTGACCCCCGTCGTGACGATGACGCGCTTGGCCGCGTACGTCTCGGTCGTGGTCTTGACCTGGAACTCGCCGTTTTCCTTGGCGACGCTCTCGACCCGGCTGTGATAGCGGACATTGACCCCGGTCTTGGCCGCGTAGTCGGCGAGATACTGCACCATGAGGTCGGCGCCGGGAAAGTAGCGGTCGGTGTAGCTCGTGAAGCGCAGGGCCGGGTCGTCGCTCAGAATCGAGTTCCAGTCCAGGCGCAGGTTGAGCTCGGGGTCGTCGCTGCCCGTGCGCGGTTTGTTGATGGAGATGAGCGTCCGGTGCCGGGGATAGGTGCGGAAGAACGTGCCCGCACCCTCCCCGGCCTCGAGCACGAGGTAGTCGTGACCGTCGCGTTCCAGGTGGGCGGCCAGCTGCAGGCCGGCGGGGCCGGCGCCGATGATCAGGTAATCGAGCGTCACGTACAGGGACGCTAGGAACCGGAAATCAGAGAAATTTCAGTTTGTTCGACGATCTCGGCGCATTTCCGCACGTCGTCCTCGAGAGGACGGTCCGGATCGATGGGTGCGATCTGCTCCTCGAGGCGTTCGAGCAGCGCCCTGGTCCCGGACGCGGTGGGCCGCCGGGCGCCGCAGTGGGCGGCCTGGCGCAGGCCGAGCGCCAGCGAACCGCAGATCAGGCGCAGGAGTGCGGCCTGGTCGAGGGCGCGCAGGGCGGCCTGGGTGCCGAACGGGACGACGTCCTGATTGTGCAGATTCGTGGGCAGGCTCTGCATGCTGGCCGGGACAGCGTCGCGGCGGATCTCGGCGATCAGCGCGGTCGAGGCGAGCTGGGCGCCCTGCAGACCGTGCTGCTGGCCGGGGCCGGCGGCGAGCATGGGCGGCAGGCCGCCGTTGCGGTGCGGGTCGACGAGCAGGTCGAGCTGGCGTTCGACCAGGTTGCCGATCTGGGCCAGCACGATGGCGAGCAGATCGGCGGCGAAGGCGGCGGGCTGGCCGAAGAAGTTGCCGCCGTGGACCACCGCGTCGTCGTCCGGGAAGAGCAGCGGGTTGTCGGAGACGCCGCCGAGGTCCGCTGCGACCGTCCGGTCCACGTGGGCCAACGCGTCCTCGGCCGCCCCGAGCAGCTGCGGAGCACATCGGATGCTGTACGGCTCCTGGAGTGGCCTGGTTCCGGTCGGTTCGATCGTCGTGGCGAAATGTCGCATCCGGGCGGCCACTTGTGTCGTACCCCGGTGGTTGAATCGGGCGATCAGACGGGAGTCGAGGAACTGGGGATCGCAACCGAGGAGGTCGGCCAGGAGGCAGGTCATCAGCAGGGCGGAGCGGTGCGAGCGGCGGACGCTGTCCAGCGCCAGCGCCAGCGCGGCCGTGGTCAGCGAGGTCCCGTTGACCAGGGCGAGGGCGTCGCGGCCGTCGAGCGGCAGCGGCTCGAGGCCGGCGCTGCTCAGCGCGGTGGCGGCCGGGAGCCGCCGGCCGTCCAGGTAGGCGTGCCCGCGGCCGCGCAGGGCCTGGGCGGCCGCGCCGAGCGGGATCAGGTCCCCGCTGGCGCCGACCGAGCCGAAGCGCGGCACGGCCGGGGTGAACGTGGTGGCGAGCATGGCGGCCAGCGCGTCGACCACGTGCGGGGAGGCGCCGGACGCGCCCTGGGCCAGCGACCACGCGCGCACCAGCAGGGTGGCCCGGACGACCGCCGGGTCGAGGTCGGGGCCCTGACCGGCGCCGAGGTGGGCCAGGGTGTTGTCGGCCTGGTCGCGCGCGTCCGGCCGGCCCGCGTAGTTGACCAGGGCACCGAAGCCGGTCGTGGCGCCGTACACCGCCCGGTCCTCGCCCTTGACCTTGTCGAAGTAGCGGCGCGCCACCTCCATGGTCGCTCGTGTCCGGTCGTCGACGACCACCGTGATCGGGTCGCGGGCGGCCAGCAGGTCGGCGGGGAGCAGCGGCGCGGCCAGGTCTACCTTTCTCATGAAAGCGGACGCTAGAGGCGGATTCTCAGAAGCCTCTGAAATCGCCTCGATACGGTGCGCCGCATGACGCACGACTACCTGATCATCGGGGCCGGACCGGCGGGCCTGCAGCTCGCGGCGCTTCTGGAGCGCGACGGTCGCGACTACGTCGTCCTGGAGGCGGGGCAGAGCGCGGGGACGTTCTTCCGCACCTATCCGCGGCACCGGCAGCTGATCTCCATCAACAAGATCTGGACCGGGTCGAGCGACCCCGAGTTCAATCTGCGGGCGGACTGGAATTCGCTGCTCACCGACGATCCGGCGCTGCAGTTCCGCAACTACAGCTCGAAGTACTTCCCGGCCGCCGACGACATGGTCCGGTATTTGGAGGATTTCGCGTCCGGCCTGAACGTCGTCTACGGCGCTCGGGTCACCTCGGTCATCCGGCCGTCCGATTTCGTGGTCACCACCGGCGACGCTGTCTACGAAGCACGCCGGGTCATTGTCGCCACGGGGGTGTCGCGGTTGTACGAGCCGCCGATCGAGGGCGCGGCGCTCGCCGAACGGTACGACACGGTCAGCGTCGAGCCGGCCGACTTCACCAATCAGCGGGTGCTGATCATCGGCAAGGGGAACTCGGCCTTCGAGACAGCGGACGCGCTCGTCGAGACGGCGGCGGTCATTCACGTGGCCGGGCCGCACTCGGTGAAGCTGGCGTGGCAGACGCATTATGTGGGACATCTGCGGGCGGTCAACAACAACTTCCTCGACACGTATCAGCTGAAGTCGCAGAACGCCGTTCTCGACGGCACCGTGGAGCGCATCGTCAAGCGGGACGACGGCGGCTACCGGGTCGACTTCCGCTACGCGCGGACGGTCGAGGCCATCCGGGTCCTGGCCTACGACCGGATCATCCTGTGCACGGGATTCGCTTTCGACGCCACGCCATTCGAGGGGGATGCCGCGCCGTCGCTCGTGATCAACGACCGATTCCCGTCACAGACCGCGGCTTTTGAGTCGGTCAATGTGCCGGGGCTGTATTTCGCGGGGACACTGTCGCAGCAGCGTGATTTCAAGAAGTCGACGAACGGGTTCATCCACGGTTTCCGGTACGGGGTGCGGGCGCTGTCCCGGATTCTGGCCGCGCGCTACGAGAACCAGCCGTGGCCATCCGCGACCCTGGACACGACGCCGGAGGCGATCACGGCGGCCGTCATCGCGCGCATCAACCGGAGCTCGGCGCTGTGGCAGCAGTTCGCGGTGCTCGCGGACGTGGTGACGGTGAACGGGTCGGCGGCGTACCACGAGGAGGTGCCGGTCGCGTACTTCAAGGACGGCGCGCTCGGGCCGTACGGCACGGCCTTTGTGGTGACCCTCGAATACGGGCCGGAGCACGACAAGGTGGACCCCTTCGACATCGATGTGCCGCGGGTCGCCGAGAACGACGCGGCGGCGGCCCAGGACGCCAGCTATCTGCATCCGGTCGTACGGGCCTATCGCGACGGCGAGGTCGTGGCCACCCACCACCTGGCCGAGAACCTGGAGAACGACTGGAACCTGCCGGGCGTGCACGTGGCCCCGCTCGAGGTCTTCGTCAAGGGCGTCCTGGCCGATGTGGCCTGAGCCCGTCCTGCGGATCCTGGCCGGGGCCGGCGACCGGACGGTCTTCGAGGACGGACCGCTCGAGGTGTCGGGCGCCGAGATGTCGGCGATGGTCCGCCGCATCGCGGCCGGGATGCGGGCGGACGGCATCGGTCCCGGCGACGGCGTGGTCCTGTCGCTGGGCGTGGACGCGCCGGCCTTCGCCGCGATTCTGGCCGCCTTCGCGGTGGGGGCACGCGTCTCGGGCGTACGGCCGGACCAGCTCGACCACGTCCTGGCCGCCGGCGGTGGCACCCTGATCGACGACGCCCGCGTCCGGGTCCTGCTGCAGAGCGGCGACGAGCCGCTGACGCCGGCCGGGCGCGGCGACGACATCGCGCGAATCATTTACACCAGCGGCAGCACCGGCGTTCCCAAGGGCTGCTGCCAGACGTACGCCGCGATGACCGCCGCCTGGGCCGCGCACCCCGACCGCTGGCCGCCCGCGATCCGCGACCTGGCCGCCCGCCTGCAGCGGTTCCTCGTCTTCGGGTCGCTCACCAGCCAGGTCATGCTCGAGTACGGCATCCTGGCCCTGGCTGCGGGCGGCCGTCTCGTGGTCGCCGCGAAACCGGTGTTCCCAGCCGCGATCGTCGAGTACCGCGCGACCGCCTCGGTCATCACCGTGGGCAAGCTCCACCAGCTGGTGCGCTCCCACCCGGAGCCGATGCCGACGCTGGGCGCGCTGATGGTCTCCGGCTCCCCGCTCGAACCCGGCCGCCTCGCCGAGGCCCTCGAAGTCCTCGGCCCGGTGATCTTCCACGGCTACGGCCAGACCGAGACCGGCATGATCGCCATGGTCACCCCGGAGGAGATGCTGGCCACCCCGTCAGTCCTCGCCTCGGTCGGCCGCCCACCCCCGAGCGTCGAGGTCAAGGTCAAGGACGGCGAGCTGTACGTCCGTACGCCCGCCCAGGCCTCCTCCTACTGGCAGGACCCGGCCCTCACAGCCGAAGTCTTCACCGACGGCTGGGTCCGCACCCGCGACCTGGGCCACCTCGACCCCGACGGCTACCTGCACCTGACCGGCCGCGCCCGCGACGTCATCATCGTCCACGCCGAACTGATCCACGCCGGCGCCGTCGAACGCATCCTGGCCACCGACCCGTCCGTAGCCGAGGCCTACGTCATCGGCCGCCCCCACCCCGACTCCGGCGAGGCCGTCCACGCCTTCATCGTCCCCACCGCAGGCCGAACCGCCGACCCCGCCGCCTTGACCGCCCTGGTCACCGCCCACCTGGGCGCGAAGGCCACCCCCACCACAGTGACCCTGATCGACCAGGTCCCCACCGCCCCCAGCGGCAAACCCGACAAGGCCGCCCTCGCCACCCACCTGTGACGGCACGCAGCTCACCCTGATCCGCAGGTCGTTCGGTGCCGGGCCCCGCGCCCTCCACTCCCGGTGGTGGGTGCCCGGCGTAGCCGCTCAGCGGCAACCGGTCCCGGGCCCTTCCATTTCCGGGCAGTGGCCCCCGCCCCGTGCCCCTCCATTTCCGGACGGCGGGGCGCGCCGCGGAGCCGCCACCACCGGCGTTTCAATTCTGCGGCGCTGCGGCGGCTCGTCGCGGTCTGGGGCTTCCGCGCGGAGCAGGCGTAGGCTGCCCGCCATGATCCAAGGGCAGCGTCTGGTGGCCGGGGACCTTGTCGCGCTGGTGTCACCGTCCGGGGCCATCGACCCGGCGCGCACCGAGGCCGCGGCGAAGACGCTCTCGACGTGGGGCCTGCGGGTGCGGGTCGGCGCCCACGCCCACGCCCGGCACGGCAACCTCGCCGGCACCGACGAGCAGCGCCTGGCCGACCTGAACGCCGCCCTGCGCGACCCGGAGGTCCGCGCCGTCCTCTGCCTGCGCGGCGGCTACGGCATGCAGCGCATCGTCGACGGCGTCGACTTCGGCGCCGTCCGGGCCGACCCCAAACTGATCGCCGGCTTCTCCGACATCACCGCCCTGCACGCCGCCCTCTGGCACGAGACCGGCCTCGCCACCATCCACGGCCCGACCGCTGGCCAGCTGGACCGCGGCCCCGACACCCCCACCGCCCAGAGCCTCCGTCACGCCTTGACGACCGCCGCCCCCGTGACCGTGCAAGCCGACCCCGACGAGGACACCTTCCCCGTGCGTGTCCCCGGCACCGCCGAAGGCACCCTCCTGGGTGGCAACCTAGCCATGCTGACCTCAACCATCGGCACCCCTCACGCCCTGGACACGTCCGGCGCCATCCTCGTGCTGGAGGACGTCAACGAGGAGCCCTACCGCGTAGACCGCATGCTGGTCCACCTACGCCGCGCCGGCTGGCTGAACACCCTCGCCGGCGTAGCCATCGGCCAGTTCACCGACTGCGTCGACCCCGACCCCAGCCCACCCGTCATCGACTACCTGACCGCCGAACTGACCCGCCTCAACATCCCCGTCCTGGGCGGCCTCCCCATCGGCCACGGCCCCGAACAAATCGCCATAGGCCTGGGCGTCCCCGCCCACCTGAACGCCACCACCGGCACCCTGACCGTCACCGCCCCCGCCACATAGGCGCACCCCGCCACATAGGCGCACCCCGCCACATAGGCGCACCCCGGCCCGTAGGCGCCGCCAGCCGGCCGGCCGCGGCCCGCCGCCTGGGTGCACCCCCAGCCACGTAGGTGCCGTCCGCCACCTGCGTGCCGCCGGTCGCCTGAGCGCTCCCCGGCCATGTCGGCGCCCCGGCTATCTGGGCGCGCTCTTGCCGCACAGGCACGCCTACACGACGTAGGCGCCGCCCGCTACCCTTGGCGCCGTCCGCTACCTGGGCGACGCTCGCCACCTCGGCGCGGCTCGCTACCTGGGCGCGGCTTGCCATCTGGGCGCGGCTTGCCATCTGGGCGCGGCTTGCCATCTGGGCGCGGCTTGCTACCTGGGCGCGGCTCGCCATCTGGGCGCGGCTTGCTACCTGGGCGCGGCTCGCTACCTGGGCGCGGTCCGGCCATGTAGGCACGGGTCGACCACGCGCGGCCGTCCCGCTGTGACTCACGGACGCGCCACCCCGGAAGCGTCGCGCCCGATCGGGAGCGCCTGGCCCGCCGGCGCGTCGCGGTATGCCCCTACGTGCAGCTCTTGTGGCGTCGCATTCCGCTGGGCGTCGCCGCTGGGTTCTCCTGGTCAGGCCGGTCGGCCCGCCATGCGAGGCAGATCACTTTGCTGACACGTCAGCAAAGCCGTAACTTTGCTGACGTGTCAGGGAAATTGAGTGCCGCTGAACGGCGTGTATGGCAGAACTTCATCGTTCTGGGCGAGGTCGTGCGACGGGAGGTGGGACGCGACTTGTGGGCCGACGCGCAGCTGTCCGAGGCCGACTTCACCGTGCTGGCCGAGCTCGCCGCCGCGCCGAACGGCACCATGCGCTCGACCGGCTGCGCCCGGGCGCTCGGCTGGGACACCGGCCGCTTCTCCCACCAGCTGAAGCGAATGGAGGAGCGCGGCCTGGTCCAGCGCGGTCGCGGCGAGGCGGGTGACGGCCGCGCCGCCGTCGTCACGTTGACCGACGAGGGCCGCACCGCCTACCGCAAAGCGCTCGGCCCCCACATGCGCTCGGCCAAGAGCTGGTTCCTCGAGGCGCTCGACCCCGAGCAGGTCGAGCAGCTCGACGCCACCCTGCAGACCCTGCTCGATCATGTGCACAAGAAAGCGGAGCACACCAAATGACCACCACCTCTCAGGAGCCGGCTCCCGCCTGGGCCCGGCCCGAAACCGACCTCACCGGCAAGACAGTCCTGGTCATCGGCGGCGCCGGCGGCGTCGGCGAGGGCGTCACCCGGACCCTGCTGGAGCGCGGCGCCACCGTCGTGGTGACCTCACGGCGGCCGGTCACCCTGAACGACTTCGCCACCCGCATCGGCGACCCGAGCCTCCACGGTGAAACCCTGGATCTGCTCGACCCGGCCCTCGGCGAGCGCGCCGCCGAGCTGGCTGCCACCTACGGCCCGTTCGCGGGCGTCGTGCTGAGCGTCGCCGACTGGGGCCGCCAGGGACGCAAGCCGCTGCTCGCGCTCACCGACACCGAGTGGGACGAGCTGATCGTGCAGAACCAGACCACGATCTTCCGCGCCTACCGCGCGTTCCTCACCACGCTCGCCCCCGACGGCATGATCGCGCAGCTCAACGGCCTCAGCGCCGACCTGCCGTTCCCCGGCGCCGGCGGCGTCGCGCTGACCGCGGCCGCCACCAAGTCGATGACCAGAACCATCGCCGCCGAGCTGGGCGGGCGCGGCCCCCGGGTCTACGAGGTGATCCTCGGCGTCATCCGTACCCGGGCCCGCCAGCTGGCCGGCGTCGACAACGAGCGCTGGATCCCGGCCGCCCACGTCGGCGCCCACATCGCCGAGCTCGTCGCCGGCACCAGCCCGCTCACCGCCGACGACCTGCACTACTTCGTGGACCTGTCCGAGGGCCCCCGCACAGCCTGAGCCGCCATCCGGCGGAGAGGACCCGGGCCCGAACGGTACCGGGTCAGTCGAAGGAGCTTTCCGATGCTTGAGGTTGTCCGCCCCGGAGACCGGCTCTACCCGGCCGTCCGGGATGTCTACACAGCCGTGGGCAAGCCCTCGGCCGTGGCCCGGCCGTCGTCGACGGTCGAGGTCGCCGAGGCCTTGCGCCTCGCCCGCGAGGCCGGCGGCCCGTTGTCGGTACGCAGCGGCGGCCACGGCATCAGCAGCGTCGCCACCAACGTGGACGGCACCGTCATCGACCTGGCCCGCCTGAACACCGTCGAACGTATCGGCGGCGACCTGGTCCGGATCGGTCCGGGAGCGCGCTGGGGCGACGTCGCGGCCGCGCTCCACCCGTGGGGCCTCGCCATCAGCTCGGGTGACTCCGGCGACGTCGGCGTGGGCGGTCTCGCCACCACCGGCGGGATCGGCCTGATGGGACGCGCACACGGCCTCACGATCGACCACCTCGTCGCGGCGGAGATCGTCACCGCCGACGGCACCGCGCGCCGGGTCGACGCCGAGCACGATCCGGAGCTCTTCTGGGCGATCCGCGGCGCCGGAGCGAACGTTGGGATCATCACGTCGTTCGACTTCCGGGCCGATCGAGTGCCGGTGGTCGGTCACGCCACACTGCAATACCAGGTCGACGACACCGCACGGTTCCTGCGCGCCTGGGGCGAGACCGTCGAGTCGGCGCCCCGGGAGATCTCCGCCTTCCTGTACCTGATGGGCGGCGGGTTCGCCCTCGCCACCGTGGTCTACGCCGGCGACGACCCCGAACGGGCCAGCCGTGCCTTCGGCCCGTTCACCGGCGTTGCGCCCCTGCTCGGCCAGCGGGGCCAGCTCGTGCCCTACGCCGGAGTGGTCGCCGCGACCCACGCGCCGCACCGCGGACAGCAAGGCGCCAGCACCCATAGCGGTCTTGCCGTCCACCTCGACGAGACGGTCACCGAGCGCCTGGCCGAGCTGGTCGCCGACGGGACCGCCGAGATGCTGCAGATCCGATCGGTCGGCGGCGCCATCAACGACGTCCCGTCGGACGCCACCGCATACGCCCACCGCCATCAGAACTTCTCGGTGACCGCAGTCTCCGGAACGGGTGGCGCCGCCTTCGACGACGGGTGGGAGCGGGTGCGGCCGGCGATGGACGGGCTTTACCTCAGCTTCGAGACGAGCTTCTCGCCGGAGTTGCTGGAGGCCGCGTTCCCGCCGGCGACCCTCGGCCGCCTGCGGGACCTCAAGCGCGCGGTCGACCCGGACGACGTCTTCCACCAGAACTTCCCCGTCGCCGTCCCGGTCGGTTGAGGTGCCGCCACCCGGACGCGGCCGCTCCGGTCTGAGGGGCATGCCAGGCTCGGGTCGGCGGGCCGGGCGTTCCCAACGCTGGAAGGCGGCGCAGCACAGCATGAGGACGACGGCGAAGACGGGCAACCATGCCAGGCGAGCCAGAATCCAGCCGGAGCCCGATGGCGTAGTGTGCAGACCCGGCAAGAGCCGGCCGGACATCAGGGCCACCGCGGTCACCGTGATCATGGCGGTCTGATGCCAGAGGAAGATGGTCATGGCGTTCAGGTTGGCCAAGGCGACCGGCGCCCACGCCGCCGGGCGCGTAAGCAGTCGCCGTAGCGGATCCAGCAGGAGGCCGGCGGCACCGCACTGGGCCAGGCCGAACGTCACGGCGGCCAGGCTCGGCGGGTCGAGGTTGGAGAAGCCGTCACCGGGCACGCCGACCATCGAAGCGGGATAGCCGCACCAGTGCACCAGCGCGATCGTTGCTGCGGCGCCGCCCAGCAGCATCACCCAGAGGGTTGAGCGATCCTGAAGGCGGCCTCGCGCCCACGCCATGCCGAGACAGAAGGGGACGGCCCATCCGGCCATGACGTTCATCCAGCCCAGACCGGCCGGGCCGTCCAACGCCAGCCGCACGAGGTCGACCAAGGCGACGATGGCGAGCGGCCACGCCGGATGGATGCGCCGGAGCACCGGCGCAGCGGCGGTCAGCACGGCGAACACCAGCAGGAACCAGAGCGGGCTCACCACGAGGCGTACCGGCGCCGAAGGCACCAGAAGCGCAACCCCCGCCCACACCGCCACCAGGACGGCGACCGGGCGGAACAGCCGGGACAGGCGGGCCGAGATCCAGGAGCCGTAACGCGGACCCGGGCGAGTGGTCAGGCCGCCCACCAGGAAGAAGACCGCGAGGGTCTGGAACAGCCAGCTCACCGGGACCAGCGCGGGTTGATAGTGCAGCGGGCTGGCTCCGTGAAGAGCGCCGCCGCCCGCCACGAGCGCGGTGACCAGCCAATGCCCCGACACCACGCCGAGCACGGCGATCGCTCGTAATCCGTCGACACCCCTGTCCCGGCGGGCCGGCGTCGCCCCGTCGATCCGTTCAGCCAGTGCCCGCATCGCCTCCGCCTCCCTCCGTAGCTCGTGCCGACGAAGCTACGGAGGAAGACGGGTGATGTCGTCAGACCACGGTATGACCGACCCAGGTATGACAACAGGCGAGGCGGCGGCTGCGAGGCTTCAGGGGTTAACAGCTGCTGGCTTATGGTCGCTGCCCGCTCTGCGTAAGGCGTGGAACGCCGCCAAACCGGTTGCTGCCCCGTGGTGGGGTGAGGTGTCGAAAGAGGCGTTCAACACCGGCCTCGATGTGCTCGCCCGCGGACTGAAGAGCTGGGCCGACTCCCGCAAAGGCAAGCGGGCCGGCCGGCCGCTCGGGTTCCCGCGTTTCAAGTCCCGCCGCCGTTCTACCCCGACAGTCCGCTTCACGACCGGCGTCATCCGGGTCGAGCCGGACCGGATGCACGTTGCGCTTCCGCGGCTGGGCCGGTTGAAGCTGCACGAGTCGGCCCGGAAGCTGGCCCGGCGTGTCGAGAACGGCACAGCCCGGATCATGTCTGCGACCCTGCGCCGCGATGGCGGGCGCTGGTATGTGTCGTTCACCGTCGAGGTGGAACGGGCCGAGCGGGCCCCGGCGCGGCTGGACTCGACGGTCGGTGTCGACGTCGGCATCAAGCACCTCGCGGTGTTGTCGACGGGTGAGCTGGTCGCGAACCCGCGGCACCTGGTCAAAGCGCAATCCAGGATGCGGGCCCTCGGCCGGGATCTCTCCCGCAAGACGGGCCCGAACCGGCGTACCGGCCGGAAGCCATCGAGACGGTGGAAGCGGGCCGCGGCGAGGCTCGGCCGAGCGCACGCCCGCGTGGCGAACCTGCGCCGGAACGGGATCCACAAGTTGACGACCCGCCTTGCCCGTGAGCACGGAACGGTCGTGGTCGAAGACCTGAACGTGACCGGCATGCTCCGTAACCGGAGCCTGGCCCGGCACATCGCCGACGCCGGGTTCGCGCAGATCCGTCGCCAGTTGACTACAAGACGGAGTGGAACGGCGGCCAACTCGTGGTCGCTGACCGCTGGTTCCCGTCGTCGAGGACGTGTTCGGGATGCGGCGCGGTGAAAACCAAGCTCGCCCTTTCCGATCGTGAGTACGTGTGTGAGGCGTGCGGCCTGGTCATCGACCGGGACCTGAACGCCGCGCTCAACCTCGCCGCGCTAGCGGCAGCAACCGCCGGGAGTGGCCCGGTGGCAGCACGTGGAGCCGACCAGAGACCCGCGTACGCGGGCAGGTGGCCGTGAAGCGTGAACCCGGCACGGCATCCGCCGGTCAGACCGGGACCGTCCTACCGCAAGGCAGGACCATCGAGCAGGCGCTTACTAAAGCGCACTGGAAGATAACGGCAACAAGGACAGCGAGGAAGGCGAGGGCCGAGAGATGAGGAAAGACGAGCTCAGGTGCGGGGAAGCGGCACGACCAAAGGTGTTCCCGTGGCCGGGTCCGGCACGACCAGCGCGGCCAACCCGAACACGTCGGCCAGCAGCTCCACCGTAAAGACGGACTCCGGCGGGCCCTGAGCCACGATCCGGCCGTCCTTCATGGCCACCACGTGCTGGGCATATCGCGCGGCGAGGTTCAGGTCGTGCAGCACCATGACGATGGTGCGGCCGCGCTCACGGTGCAGACGGGCCACCAGGTCGAGCACGTCGATCTGGTGGCTCAGGTCCAGGTACGTGGTGGGCTCGTCGAGCAGGAGCATCTCGGTGCCCTGGGCCAGCGCCATCGAGATCCAGGCACGCTGGCGCTGGCCGCCGGAGAGGGCGTCCACCGGGCGCTCGGCCAGGTCGCGCATGTCGGTCCACTCGAGGGCCTCGGTGACGATGCGCTGGTCGGTGGGCGACCACTGGCGGAACCAGTTCTGGTGCGGGTGCCGGCCGCGCATGACCAGGTCGGCGACCGTCAGGCCGTCGGGCGCGACCGGGCTCTGCGGCAGCATGCCGATGATGCGGGCGACCTCGCGGGTGGGCATCCTGTCGATGCGCTGCCCATCGAGGAGGACCTCGCCGTCGCGGGGGCTCAACAGGCGGCCGAGGGCTCGCAGCAGTGTCGACTTGCCGCAGCCGTTCGGCCCGACCACGGCGGTGATCGCGCCGTCGGGGACGTCCAGGTCCAGGCCGTCCACGACGATGTTCTCGCCGTAGCCGAGCCGGAGCCCGCGCGCCCGCAACCGCGGCTCCCGCCACCGGGGCCGGGTGGCGTCGAGGGGGGAGGAGCCGGCGGCGGCGTGGTGGCCGGCCGCGGTCATCGGGGGGCGCTCCGAGGGCGTCGGGACGGTCATGCGGAAATCCTTCGATTGGCGCGTACCAACAGCCACAGCAGGTAGGGGGCGCCGACGATCGCGGTTACCAGGCCCACGGGGAGTTCACGGGTGGGCAGGATCGTGCGGGCGGCGAGGTCGGCCGCCACGACGAGCAGGGCGCCGAGGATGGCGGAGACGATCAGGGGCGGGCGGGAGCCGCCGCAGAGACGGAGGGCGATCTGGGGGACGAAGAAGGCCACGAATTCGATCGGGCCGGCGGCGGCCACGGCGGCGGCGGCCAGGGCGACGGCGGTCAGGACCACGGCCAGGCGGGCCAGTTGGAGGCGGATGCCCAGGGCCTGGGCCACGTCGTCGTCGAATTGCATGGCCTGCAGGGTGAAGGCGGTGGCCACCGCTAGGGGGAGGAGGATCAGCAGAGCGATCGACAGGGGGCGGACCTGGGTCCATTCGGCGCCGGCGACCGAGCCGTTGAGCCAGATCGTGGCGCGGGTGGCGTCGACGATCTCGGCGCGGACCAGGAACCAGGAGATACCCGCGGTGAGGACCTCGCCGACGCCGATGCCGACGAGGACGAGGCGGAAGCCGTCGATGCCGCGGCGCCAGGCCAGCGCGTAGACGAGTACGGCAGTGACCAGGGCGCCGGCCAGCGCGGCGAAGGGCACCAGGGAGGAGGCGAGGCCGAGGACGATGACGGCGACCGCGCCGAGTGAGGCGCCGTGGGTCACCCCGAGGACGTCGGGGCTGGCCAGCGGGTTGCGGGCGAAGGTCTGCGTGAGCGCGCCGGAGACGGCCAGGGCGGCGCCGACGAGCAGGGCGACGAGGATGCGGGGCAGGCGCAGGTCCAGAACGATCAGCTTCTGGGCCGCGGTGCCGCCGCCGAGCAGCACCTGGACTACGTCGCCCGGCGCGATGGTGAAGCTGCCGTGGCCGATGCTGAACACGGCGACGGCCAGGGCCGCCGCAAGCCCGGCGATACCGACCGCCACCGCTCGCAGCGAGACGGTGCCGGAGACCGGTCCGGCCTGGACGACGCGCCGGCCGGCGGGCGCGACGGGTGCCTGCGTCACGGGCTCACCGTCCCGCGCTGAGTGACGAAGACGCGGCTGTGTGCTGGACGGCGGCGAGCGGCGTGGCTGCGGGCCGGGTGGCTGGGGCCCGGAGGGCCGGGGGAGTGGTCACAGCTTCACGACTCCTCGACGGCGGCGGACCAGGGCGATGAAGAACGGGGCGCCGACGGCGGCCAGGACGATGCCGGTCTGTAGTTCGCCGGGGCTGACGACGATGCGGCCGAGGACGTCGGCGGTCAGCAGGAACGTGGCGCCGGCCAGGGCTGAGCAGGGGATCAGCCAGCGATGGTCGGGGCCGGTGAACGAGCGGGCCACGTGCGGGACGATCAGGCCCAGGAAGCCGATCGGGCCGCAGGCGGCAGTGGCGGCGCCGGCCAGCAGGACGATCGCGGCTACGCCGACCACGCGGGCGGCGGTGACGCGCTGGCCCAGGGCGCGGGCCACGTCCTCGCCCAGGCCGAGCGCGTTCAGGGCTGGGGCGTTGACCAGGGCCAGCAGCAGGCCGACGGCGATGAACGGCAGCACCTGCACGGCCACGTCGGCGTCGCGGCCGGAGAGGGAGCCGACGACCCAGAAGCGGAAGACGTTCAGGCTGGCGTCGTCCGAGAGCAGCAGCGACTGCGTGAACGAGGCCAGCAGCGCGCTGATCGCCATGCCGGCCAGGGCCAGCGTCACGGGGGTGGGGCCGCCGCGGCGGCCCGCGGCGATGCCGAAGACGGCGATGCTCGCGGCCAGGGCGCCCGCGAAGGCGTACCAGATGTAGCCGGTGAGCTGGGCCGCGCCGAACTGGATGCCGATCACCACGGCGAACGACGCGCCGGCCGAGATGCCGAGCAGGCCCGGGTCGGCCAGCGGGTTGCGGGTGTGGCCCTGGATCAGGGCGCCGGCCGCGCCCAGCGCCAGTCCGACCAGGACCCCCAGAACCGTGCGGGGCAGGCGCAGCTCGCGGACGATCGCGGTGGCCGGCGCCGCCGGGTCCGGGTCGAACACCGCACGCCAGACCGAGCCCGGCCCGAGCCACTGTGTCCCGATGGCCAGGCTGAGCACGACGGCCACGACAACCGCCGCCACGAGACCGACCAGCACCAGAAGGCGGCGGGGGCGGACGTCGACGTGCACCCTGCCCTCCTCAACACCCAGCACAGTGGCCATCTGTGCCAACTAACCGTGCACGGTCTCGTGCAATCCGATGGAAGGTTAGCCTTACCGAAACTGGGACCCGGCCTTGCCCCCACGAACCGACGTCGCTTAGCTTAGGCAAACCTAACTTGCGAACGTGAGGTCCGAAATGTCCTTCAGCAGACGTGTCGCCGCGGCCGGCCTGGTCGCCGCCGTCGGGCTTTCCCTGCTCAGCGGCTGTGGCGACGACAGCGCCGGCGACGATGCCGTTCAGAGCGGCGCGACAAATGCCGGCTTCCCGGTCACGCTGACCCACAAGCTGGGCACGGCCGAGGTCAAGGCCGCTCCCCAGCGGATCGTCGCGCTGTCCGACGCCGACCTCGACGCCCTGCTCATGCTCGGTGTGCAGCCGGTCGGGGTGGCCGAGTCGTCCGGGCCGGACGGCATCACCGAGTGGGCCAAGCCCCTGCTCACCTCGAAGCCGACCGTGCTCACGGCCGGCGACACCGGCTTCGACGTGGAGAAGATCGCGGCCCTGGCCCCCGACCTGATCCTGGCCGGCGGCGACTACTACATCGACGACGAGTACGCCAAGCTCAGCAAGCTGGCGCCGACCACCGCGTACGAGACCACCGGCGCCTTCGAGGACCCGTGGCAGACCACGCTCAAGCAGGTCGCCCGGGCCATCGGCCAGGAGGCCAAGGCCGCGCCGATCATCACCGACGTCGAGGGCAAGATCGCCAAGGCGAAGAGCGACCACCCGGAGCTGGCGGGTAAGGAGTTCACGCTCAGCCAGATGTGGGAGGCCGGCTCGATCGGCGTGCTGCGCTCCGACAAGGACGCCGGCGTGAAGATGCTCAACGACTTCGGCATGAAGCTGGCCCCGGCCGTGGCCGCGCTCAAGGGCGAGGACTTCGCGGTGCAGCTGAGCCTGGAGAAGGTCGGCATCCTCGACGCCGGCACCACCCTGATCTATTACGCCGAGCCGTCGCTCCAGCCGACCCTGGAGGGCAACACGCTCTTCAAGAACCTGGCCTCGGTCAAGCGCAAGTCCTACGTGGCGCTGACCGGTCCGCAGTTCAGCTCGCTGCGCACTCCGACGCCGCTGTCGGTGCAGTACATCATCACCGACGTCCTGCCGACGATCGCCACCGCGGCCAAGGCAGCGCCCTGAGTGTCCACCCGTGAGGTGACGGCCGGTCTCGCCGCGGCCGTGGTCGCGGCGGGGCCACCCCCGTCGCCCGTCCTGTCGTCGCCGTGGTCGCTGCGCCCGATCGATCCCGCCGGCCCGGATCCCGGGCTGGTCAGCCGGTGGATGCGTGAGCCCCACGTCGAGAAGTTCTGGGAGCAGGCGTGGCCGCCCGGGCAATGGGCCGACACTTTGGCTGGGCAGGTCGAAGGCGACTGCACAAGGCCCTACTTCGTGTCGTACGAGGGTGAGCCGCTGGCCTACGTCGAGGTCTACCGCACGCCCCGGGACGTCGTCGGGCAGGTGTACGACGCCGACCCGTACGACCTCGGATTGCACCTGGCGATCGGGGACCGGACCCGCACCGGGCGCGGCCTGGGGCGGGCGATGGTGCGTGCGATCGCGCAAGGGCTGGGCACCGCGGACGGGCGCACGAAGAAGGTCTTGGCGGACCCGGACGAGCGGCACGTGATGGCTCGCCGCATGTTCTTAGGCGCCGGATTCCAGTTGCTGGGGATTCGAGATCTTGGACACAAGCGGGCTGCGCTGCACGTTTACGACTTATCCGCAGAAAGAGCGAGATGAATCCTTTACTCACGAGAAACCGTCAGGTAAGCCTTACCTAACAACGCCCGCCGGACCGAAGGAAGCGCACAGATGACCGCATCCCTGAGCCTCGAACGCCTGCGCGGCGACGTCGCCGAGGTGCTCGCCGAGGAGCCCGGCAGCTTCGCCGACGACGACAACCTCATCGACCGCGGCCTCGACTCGATCCGGCTGATGAGGCTCGCGACCCGGTGGCGGGAGGCCGGCTTCGAGGCCGGTTACCTCGATCTGGCGCAGGAGCCGACCGTCCAGGCCTGGTACAACCTCGTGGAGGCGCAGCGATGAGCCCGGTCGCCGAGAACGCCGACGTCGTCGTGGTGGGTGGCGGCCCCGGCGGGTCGACCACGGCCACGCTGCTGGCCAAGCGCGGTCACCGCGTGGTGTTGCTGGAGAAGGAGAAGTTCCCCCGGTATCAGATCGGCGAGTCGCTCCTTCCGTCCACAGTGCACGGCATCGGCCGTCTGCTCGGCGCCTCCGAGGAACTGGAGAAGGCCGGCTTCATGGTCAAGCGCGGCGGCAGCTTCCGCTGGGGCACCAACCCGGTCCCGTGGAACTTCCTGTTCGCCGTCGCCCCCGAGCTCTCCGGGCCCACCTCGTACGCGTACCAGGTCGAGCGCATGAAGTTCGACGAGATCCTGCTGCGCAACGCCGCCGCCAAGGGCGTCGACGTGCGCGAGCAGAGCCAGGTCACCGAGGTCATCGCTGACGACGAGCGGGTACGCGGCGTCCGGTACACCGATGCCGACGGCACCCCGCACGAGCTCCGGGCGTCCTTTGTGGTCGACGCCTCCGGCAACCGCAGCCGGATCCACCAGAACGTGGGCGGCGAGCGCATCTACTCCGACTTCTTCAAGAACATCGCCATCTTCGGCTACTTCGAGGGCGGGAAACGCCTGCCCGCGCCCGACTCCGGCAACATCCTCTGCGCCGCCTTCGACGAGGGCTGGATCTGGTACATCCCGCTCTCCGACACGCTGACCAGCGTCGGTGCCGTCATCTCGCGCGAGCACGCGGCCAAGCTGCAGGGCGACCAGGAGACGGCGCTGCGCGGCTTCATCGACCGGTGCGAGATCGTCAAAGGTTTCCTGTCCGACGCGACCCGGGTCACCGACGGCACGTACGGCGAGATCCGCACCCGCAAGGACTACTCGTACACCAACAGCTCGTTCCACCGGCCCGGCATGGTGCTGGTCGGCGACGCCGCCTGCTTCATCGACCCGGTCTTCTCGACCGGCGTGCACCTCTCGACGTACGCGGGTCTGCTCGCGGCCCGCTCCATCAACAGCGTGCTGGCCGGCGACATCAGCGAGGACCGCGCGTTCGAGGAGTTCGAGGGCCGCTACCGCCGCGAGTTCCGCGTGTTCTACGAGTTCCTGTCGGCCTTCTATGACATGCAGAGCAACGAGGACTCGTACTTCTGGAAGGCCCGGAAGGTCACCAACTTCGAGGCGACCGACCTCGAGGCGTTCGTGACCCTGGTCGGCGGGGTGCACTCGGGCGAGCAGGCGTTCACCAACGCCGACGCGCTCGTCGAGGAGTTCCAGAAGTCCTCGGCCGGGCTCGCCGACGCGGTGCAGCGCACCGGCAGCATGCAGACCGAGTCCGGCGAGCGCATGCACCACCTCTTCGGCACCCCGGTGGTGCGCGAGGTGATGACCGAGATGAACAACATCCAGGTGCGCGGCGTGCGCGGCGAGGACGCGTTCGAGGCCCCGCTGCTCGACGCCGGCCTGGTGCCGAGCCCGGACGGCCTGGCCTGGACGGAGGAGAGCAAGTGACGACCAACCCGTTCGAGGACGAGGACGGCCGCTACCTGGTGCTGGTCAACGACGAGAACCAGCATTCGCTGTGGCCGGTCTTCGCCGAGGTCCCGGCCGGCTGGCGGATCGTGTTCGGCGAGGACAGCCGCGCCGCCTGCCTCGACTACGTCGAGAAGAACTGGACCGATCTGCGCCCGAAGAGCCTGATCGATCGCATGGACGCCGTCTAAAGACGCCCGAACGCGGACCGCCGCACCGGATTCCGACCGGGGCGGCGGGCTCCGCCCTGCGCTCAGCACCGCAAGGAGCCACCACCGTGCCCGATCGACTCGAACTCTCCGCGGCCCAGGCGGGTGTCTGGTTCGCCCAGCACCTCGACCCGGGGCCGGCCTTCACCACGGCCGCCGCCGTCGATGTCGACGGCGACGTCGACCCCTCGCTCTTCGAGCGTGCGTTGCGCCGGGTGCTGGGCGAGGCCGAGGCGCTGCGCGCTCGATTCGGCGGTACGGCGGAGCAGCCGCGCCAGGAGATCGTGGCCGAACCCGAGTGGCAGCTTCGGATTCTCGAGCTCGACGACGCGGAAGCCGACCGGTGGATGCGGGCGGATCTGGCCACCCCGATCGATCTGGCCGCGGGGCCGGTCTTCGCCGAGGCGCTGATCCGCCGTGGCCCCGGGCGCTGGACCTGGTACCAGCGCTGCCACCACATCGTCATGGACGCGTACACGTCGGCCTTGGTGGCCCAGCGGGTCGCCTCGGTCTACACGGCTCTGGCGGCGGGGTCGGAGCCGTCGGCCAACCCGTTCGGGTCGCTGGCCGACGTGGTCGCCGAGGACGTCGCGTACCAGGGCTCGGAGAAGCGGGCCCTGGACCGCGAGTTCTGGCGCGAGCGCCTGGCCGGCGTGGAGGTTCCGGACCTCGCCGACGGGCCGACGCGACCCAGCCCCACCTTCCTGCGTCACCGCGTGCTGCTTCCGGCGGCCGCGGGGCGGGGGCTCAACGAACTCGGGGCGACCCGGGTCGAGGCGATCCTGGCCGCCACAGCCCTGTACGTGCACCGGCTGACCGGCAGCGACGAGGTCATTCTCGGCCTGCCCATGATGGGACGGCTCGGATCGGTCGCGGCCCGGGTGCCGGTGACCGCGGTCAACGTGGTGCCCCTGTGCATCCCGGTCAGCCCCGCCCAGAGCGCCGGCGACCTGATCCGCCGGGTGGCCGCGGAGATCAAGGCGATCCGGCCGCACCAGCGGTATCGCGGGGAGGACATCCGCCGCGATCTGGGGCTGGTCGGCGGCGAGCGGCGCCTGGTCGGGCCGTGGGTCAACATCAAGCCGTTCGGGGCTTCGCTGGATTTCGCCGGGATGCGAGGCACACCGCGCTACATCGCGGCCGGGCCGGTCGACGACCTGTCCATCACCGTGGACGACCGGGGCGGGGACGTCCTCGAGGTCGTGTTCGACGGAAACCCGGCCCGCTACTCGGATTCAGACCTCGCCGCGCACGCCGCCCGATTCGTCGCGCTGCTCGAAACGCTCGCCTCGACCGATCCGGGCGTGCCCACCGGCCGCCTCGGGCTGCTGGGAGCGCCGGCGGTCGACGACACCGTTCACGCCTTGCCCGCGGCGGGTTTCGACGCGCTCTGGCGCGAGCAGGCGGCCCGTACGCCGTCGGCGGTGGCCGTGACGACGCCGGGCGGGACGCCGCTGACGTACGCCGAGTTGGACGCCCGGGCCGGTGAGCTCGCCGCCCGTCTCGCCTCGTTGGGCGCGGCGCCGGGGCGCATCGTGGCGATCCGCCTGCCCCGCACGGCGGAGCTGCTCGTCACCCTGCTTGCGGTGCAGCGCACCGGGGCCGCGTACCTGCCGTTGGACCCGTCCTTCCCGGCGGACCGGCTGGCGTGGATGGTGGCCGACAGCGCCCCCGCCCTGCTGGTCGACGCGGAAGGCATCGCCGCTCTCGAGAACCCGGGATCGGTGAGCGCGGACGCGGCCTACGTTCTCTACACCTCGGGCTCGACCGGCCGCCCCAAGGGCGTCGTCGTCACGCGGCGCAACCTCGTCAACTTCCTGCTGGCCATGCGCGACTCGATCCCGCTGTCCGGCGACGACCGGCTGCTGGCGGTCACGACGGTCAGCTTCGACATCTCCGCCCTGGAGCTCTACCTGCCGCTGCTGAGCGGGGCGGCGGTCGTGATCGCGGCCAAGGAGGCGGTGCAGGACCCCGAGGTGCTGGCCGATCTGGTCGCCGCCACCGGGGCCACGGTCGTGCAGGCGACGCCGACGCTGTGGCGGGCGCTGACCGACGTGCCGGGCGGAACCTCGGCGGTGGCGGGCCTGCGCGTGCTCGTCGGCGGCGAGGCGCTACCGCCGGATCTGGCCGTGGCGCTGAGGGCGACGGCGGCCTCGGTCACGAACCTGTACGGGCCGACCGAGACCACCATCTGGTCGACTTCGTCCCCCATCGTGGGAGACACCGTTTCCGTCGGGCGGCCGATCTGGAACACCCGGGCCTACGTTCTCGACGCGGCGCTGCGGCCGGTGCCGGACGGCTTCCCGGGCGAGCTGTACCTCGCGGGCGAGGGCGTGGCGCTCGGCTACCTCAACCGGCCCGCGCTGACCGCCTCCCGGTTCGTGGCCGACCCGTTCGTGGCCGGCGAGCGGATGTACCGGACGGGCGACCGGGCCCGGCGCCTGCCCGGCGGCGACTTCGACGTGCTGGGACGCGTGGACCACCAGGTCAAGCTGCGCGGCTTCCGGATCGAGCTCGGCGAGATCGAGGCCGTGCTGGGCGCGGTGGACGGCGTGCAGCGGGTCGTGGCCGTCATCCGGGAGGACCGGCCGGGGGACCGGCGGCTCGTCGCCTACTTCGCCGGTACCGCCTCGATCACGGAACTGCGCCGGGTCGCCGGTGAGGCGCTGCCCGACTACATGGTGCCGTCGGCCTTCGTCGCGCTGGACGAGCTGCCGATGACACCGAACGGGAAGCTCGACCGCGCCGCGCTGCCGGAGCCGTCGTTCTCGGGCCCGGGCGCGGAGGACGCGTTGCGCACGCCGCAGGAGGAGATGCTCGCGGGCGTCTTCGCCGACGTGCTCGGCGTCCCGGCGGTCGGGCGGCGGGACGACTTCTTCGCGCTCGGCGGTCATTCGCTGCTCGCGGCCCGGGTGGCGGCACGGGTCCGTACCCTCTTCGGCGCCGACCTGTCGCTGCGCGACGTCTTCGACGCTCCGACGGTGGCCGCCCTGGCCGGCCGGATCGACGGCGCCCGCCCGGCCACGGCCATCACGCGCGGCGCCGGCAACGAGATGTCGGCCGCCCAGCGCCGGCTCTGGTTCCTGTCGCGGCTCGACGGGCCGAACGCGACGTACAACCTGCCCTTGGCCCTGGAACTCGACGGACCGCTCGACGTCGACGCCCTGCGGGCCGCGATCAACGACCTCGTCGCCCGCCACGAGCCCTTGCGGACGGTCTTCGTGGACCGGGACGGCGAGCCGCACCCCGTCGTCCGCGACGCGGTCATCGAGCTGCGGGCCGGAACGTCGATCGCCGAGGCCGTCCGCGAGCCCTTCGACATCACCGCCGAGGCGCCGATCCGGGCCCACCTCATCGAGAACGTGCTCCTGCTGGTGGTGCACCACATCGCCGGTGACGAGTGGTCGCTGACGCCGATGCTCGACGACCTGGCCACCGCCTACGCGGCCCGGGTGGCCGGGCCGGCGCCGGCGTGGCCGCCGTTGCCGGTCCGGTACGCGGACTACGCGGCCTGGCACAACCGGCTCGACCTCGAGCGGCAGCTGGACTACTGGCGTACGGCCCTGGACGGCGCCCCGGAGAGCCTGCGCCTGCCCACCGACCGCCCCCGGCCGGCGCGCGCGAGCCAGGCCGGCGGCGTCGTCTCGTTCCCGGTCGACCCCGCGGTGCGCGCGCTGGCCCGGCGGCACGGCGTCACCCTGTTCATGACCGTGCAGGCCGCCGTGGCCGCGCTGCTGAGCCGGATGGGCGCGGGCGACGACATCCCGCTCGGCACCCCCGTGGCCGGCCGCGGCGACGACTCGCTGGAGCGGCTCGTCGGGTTCTTCGTCAACACCGTCGTTCTCCGCACCGACGTGAGCGGCGATCCCACCTTCGCCGATCTGCTCCAGCGGGTCCGGGAGGCCGATCTGGCCGCGCTGGCCCATCAGGATCTGCCGTTCGAGCGGCTCGTCGAGGAGCTCAACCCGGCCCGGTCCCTGGCCCACCATCCGCTTTTCCAGGTGATGGTGTCCTATCAGGCGGCGCTGCCGGAGGTCGCCGGCTTCCCCGGCCTGACCGTGTCGCCGCGCCTCGTGGACACCGGCACGGCCAAGTTCGACCTGACCTTCGACGTCGCCGAGCGCCCGGAAGGCCTGGTCGGTTCCCTCGAGTACCGCGCCGACCTGTTCGACGCCGACACCGCCGCCGCGCTCGCGGACCGCTTCACGCGGCTCCTGTCGGCGGTCGCGGCCGCGCCGGACCGTCCCATCGGCGACATCGACCTGCTCTCCGAGGGCGAGCGGGAGGCGGTCTTCTCGCGCTGGCAGGGGGTACGCCGGGAGATTACGCCCCGCACCCTCGCCCAGCTCTTCGCCGACCAGGTCGCCGCACGGCCCGGCGCCGTGGCCGTCGAGGACGGCGAACGCTCGCTGACCTACGGCGAGCTCGATGCCCTTTCCAACCGGCTGGCCCACCGCCTGATCGCCGACGGCGCCGGCCCGGAGCGGGCCGTCGCCGTGCGCCTGCCGCGCTCGGCCGACCTGCTGGTGGCCCTGCTGGCCGTCACGAAGACCGGCGCCACCTACCTCCCGCTCGACGTGCACCACCCGGCCGACCGCATCGCCTACCAGCTCGCCGACGCCGGCCCGGTGCTCACCATCGACGGCGTCACCGATCTGAGTGACGACGACTCGACTCCGTCGGTGGTGGCTGATCCGGCCACCGCGGCGTACATCATCTACACCTCAGGCTCGACGGGCCACCCCAAAGGCGTCGTCGTGCCGCACGCCGGGCTGGCCGCGCTGGTCGCCTCGGTGCGCGAGACCTTCGGCGCCGGGCCGGGCTCGCGGGTGGCCCAGTACGTCTCGCCGACGGTCGACGTGGCCTTCAGCGAGCTGGCCGCCTCGATCCTGTCCGGCGGAACGCTCGTCATCGTGCCCGAGGAGGCGCGGCTCGGCTCAGCCCTCGGCGAGTTCGTCACCGCCCGCCGCCTGACCCACGCCGACCTTCCGCCGGCGCTGCTCGCCGCCCTGCCCACCGAGGCGATCCCGGCCGGCGTCACGCTGACGGTCGGCGGCGAGGCCACCTCGGCCGACGAGGTCGCCCGCTGGCGCCGGGGCCGCAAACTCATCAACGCCTACGGTCCGACCGAGGCCACCGTCACCGCCACCTCCTGGCCGGCGACCGACGGCCCGGTCCTGATCGGTCACCCCGATCTGAACCGCACCGCGCACGTCCTCGACGCCCGGCTGCGGCCGGTCCCGCCGGGCGTGCCCGGCGAGCTCTACCTGGGTGGTGACGGCCTGGCCCGCGGCTACCTGGGCCGCCCGTCGCTGACCGCGGCCCGCTTCGTCGCCGACCCGTTCGGCGCGCCCGGCAGCCGTCTCTACCGCACCGGCGACCTGGTCCGCCGCACGGCCGCCGGGGATCTGGAGTTCCTCGGCCGCACCGACGACCAGGTCCAGATCCGCGGCTTCCGCGTCGAGCCGGCCGAGATCGAAGCCGTCCTCGCCACCCACCCCGCCGTCACCCAGGTAGCCGTCGTCCCACGCGCCGGCCACCTCGTCGCGTATGTCGCCGCCCGCACCGCGCCCTCGAGCGGCAGCCGCGAGGAGGGTGACTCGGTCAGCGCGGAAGAACTGCGTGAGCATGCCGCCGCGGTGCTGCCGGCGCCGCTTGTGCCGGTGGTTGTGCTGCTCGATTCCCTGCCGCTGACGGCGAGTGGGAAGCTCGACAAGCAGGCGCTGCCCGAGCTGACGGCGGAGCCGGGCGCGACCGCCGCCGAGGCGCCGGTGGGGCCGGTGGAGACGGCGCTGGCCGGGATCGTCGCCGGTCTTCTCGGGGTGGAGGACGGCGCGGTCGGCCGCCATGACGGGTTCTTCGCGCTCGGTGGGGACAGCATCCTCTCGATCCAGCTCGTGTCGCGGGCCCGGACGGCGGGGCTGAAGATTGCGCCGCGGCAGGTGTTCGAGCACCAGAGCGTGGCCGAGCTGGCCCGGGTGGCCGAGGCGGCCGAGACGTCGGCGGTGGCCGAATCGGGTGTGGGCACCGTCCCCGAGACGCCGATCATCGCCTGGCTGCGCGAGCTCGACGCGCCGATCGACCGTTACTCGCAGGCCCTGCTCGTCCACACGCCCGCGGGCGTGGACATCGAACATGTCGTGCGCACGGCGCTGGCCCCGCACGACTTGCTGCGCGCACGCCTCGTCGCACGCACGGAGCCGGTCGGGGCCGAGAGCCCGGCGGCCTACGGGTCGGACGCCGACGGCTCGGCGGTCGAGAATTCGGCAACCGAGGGTGCGATGGCGTCGAAGCGGTGGGCGCTGCAGGTGCCCGACGGGCAGCTCGGGCTGACGGTGCGGGTGGTCGACGCGCGGGGGCGGGATCTGGCCGAGCTGGTCGCGGTCGAGCGGGAGGCGGCGGCGGATCGGCTTCGGCCCCGGGACGGCGTGATGGTGCAGGCCGTCTGGTTCGACCGGGGGGACGAGGCGGGGCGGCTGCTGCTCGTCGCCCATCACCTCGTCGTCGATGGTGTCTCGTGGCGCATCCTCGCCGAGGATCTGGCCGCCGCGGCGCGTGGCGGGCAAGTGCTCACGAGTGGAACTCCCTTCCGGGCCTGGGCGCTCGGGCTGAACGCCGCCGCAACCGACCGGGTCAGCGAGGCGGAGCGCTGGCGGGCCACGCTGGACGGACCGGTCACCCGCCTGGGCGGGCGGCCGCTCGACCCGGTTCGAGACACGGCGGGAACCCTGCGGCATGTCAGCGTGACGGTTGACGCGTCCATCACCGCGCCGCTTCTGACGACGGTTCCCGAGAGGTTCCGGGCTGGTGTGCAGGAGGTGCTGCTCGCGGGTCTGGCGCTTGCTCTCTCGCGCCGCACCGGTCCCGGATCCGAGCCGCTGATCGGTCTCGAGGGCCACGGCCGTGAGGAGCAGGTCGTCCCGGGTGCCGACCTCGTCCGTACGGTCGGCTGGTTCACCAGCGAATATCCGGTGCGGCTCCCGGCCGCGGCGGGAGGCCCGGCCGCGGCCGTCCGCGGGGTGAAGGAGCGCCTGCGCGCGATCCCGGACGGCGGCATCGGCTACGGCCTGCTGCGGTACCTCGGCTCGTTCGAGCCCGCCGCCGAGCCCGAGGTGCTGTTCAACTACCTCGGCCGTTTCGGGGCGGGGGAGACGGCCGACTGGGCGCCCGCACCCGAGCTGCCGGCCGCTCATGCGGTGGCGGAGCCGCGCATGCCCGTACGGTACGGGCTTGCTCTGAACGTCCTGGCCGTGGACACGGCGGACGGGCCGGTGCTGCGCGCCTCGTTCGACTATCCGGCCGGAGCCCTGGGCGAGCAGGACGTGCGGCGGCTGGCCGACGACTGGCTGGCGGCGCTGGTCGCGGTGCGGGCGGCCGCCAGCGAGCCCGGCGCCGGGGCGCTGACGCCGGCCGACGTGGCGCTGGCCGGCGTGGGGGAGAAGGAGCTGGCCGAGCGGTGGCCGGACGCGGTGGACGTGTTGCCGCTGTCGCCGCTGCAGGAGGGCCTCTACTACCTGGCCGGGCTGGAGGACGAGACCGATGTCTACACGGTGCAGCAGGTCTTCACGCTGACCGGGCCCGTCGACGCGGCGCGGCTGCGGGACGCGGCGGCCCGGCTGCTCGACCGCTATCCGAACCTGCGGGGGGCCTTCGATCGCACCGAGGACGGCCGGCCGGTCCAGGTCGTCCCCGGTGCCGTCGAGGTGCCGTTCGAGGTGGTCGAGACGGGTGACCTCGACGCGCTGCGGGAGTCGGAACGGCGGCGGCGCTTCGATCTGGCCGCGCCGCCGCTGCTGCGGTTCGTGCTGGCCCGGGTCGGCGAGGACGACCACCGGCTGATCCTGACCCAGCACCACCTGCTCATGGACGGCTGGTCGGGGCCGCTCGCGATGCGGGACCTGTTCGCCTTCTACGCCGGCGAGGCGGTCGCCGCGCCACGCCCGTACCGCGACTATCTGGCCTGGCTGGCCCGGCAGGATGCGGCGGCCACGCCGGCCGCCTGGCAGGAAACGCTCACGGGGCTGGCGGAGCCGACGCTGGTCGCGCCGGGCGCCCCGGCCATCACCACGCTGCCCGAGGTCGCCGAGATCGTCCTGGACGAGACGGCGACGGCCGCGCTGACGGCGGCGGCCCGCGGCCACGGGCTGACGCTCAACACGGTCGTGCAGGGCGCCTGGGCGCTGCTGCTGGCCGAGGTCACCGGGCGGACGGATGTCGTCTTCGGCGCCACCGTCTCCGGGCGGCCGGCCGCGCTGGCCGGTGTGGAGGACATGGTCGGCCTGTTCATCAACACCGTGCCGGTCCGGGTCCGGTTGCGGCCCGAGCAGACCTGGCCCGAGCTGCTGAGCCGGGTGCAGGCCGAGCAGGCCGCGCTGCTGGACCACCAGCACGCGAGCCTGGCCGAGATCCAGCGCCGGGCCGGGCTGGGCGAGCTGTTCGACACGCTGACCGTCTTCGAGAGCTACCCGAGCGGTACGGCCGTGCCGGACGCGGGTGGCCTGCGGATCGGCGGTGGCATCCCGGTCGACGCCACCCACTACCCGCTGAGCCTGGTCGTCGTGCCGCACGACCGGCTGCGGCTGCGCCTGGAACACCGGCCCGATCTGTACGACGCGGCAGCCGCCGAGGCCGTGCTGAATCGCTTCCGCGCCCTCCTGGACGCGTTCGTGGCCGCGCCCGGCACCACCATGGCGGCTCTGCCCGTCAACGGGCGACAGGCCGAGACAACGCTGGAGGTCCCGTCGACGACGGTGCTCGACGCGTTCGAGGCCCAGGACCCCGGTGCTGTCGCTCTGCGCTTCGGTGACGCTTCCTTGACGTACGGCCAATTGAATGCGCGCGTGGAGCGACTGGCTCGCGTGCTCGTGGCCCACGGGGCCGGCCCGGAGAAGGTCGTCGCGGTCCTGCTGCCGCGAACGGAGGACGCGGTCGTGGCGTGGCTGGCCGCGTTGAAGTCCGGTGGCATCTATCTGCCGATCGACGTGGATTATCCGCAGGAGCGCATCGACTACCTGCTCGAGGACGCCGCGCCGGCCGTAGTGGTGACGCCCGCGCTTCTCGACGAGACGGCCGACGCGCCGTTGCCGGTGGTTGATCCGCGAACGGGCGCCTATCTGATCTACACCTCGGGGTCGACCGGGCGGCCCAAGGGCGTGGTGGTCGAGCACGCGAGCCTGGCCAACCTGTTTCACCACCACCGGCTGCGGCTGATGGAGCCCATGGGCCGGCGGATCCGGGCCGCGTTGAGCGCCGCGCTGGTCTTCGACACCTCGTGGGAAGGCCTGCTCTGGCTGGCCGCCGGGCATGAGCTTCACCTGCTCGACGACGAGACGCGCCGCGACCCCGAGCTGTTCGCGGCCTACGTCGACGAGCACGCCATCGATTTCCTCGACGTGACGCCGTCGCTCGCCGGGCCGCTTGTCGCGGCCGGGTTGCTGGCCGAGGGCCGTCACCACCCGGCGATGGTCGCGCTCGGGGGCGAGGCCGCGGACCCGCGCATCTGGGCCGCCCTGCGGGAGGCCCCGGACACCAACGGCATCAACCTGTACGGGCCGACGGAGTGCACCGTGGACACGTTGATGGCGACCGTGTCGGACAGCGAGACGCCGCTGGTCGGCCGGCCGATCGGCAACACCCGCGCCTACGTCCTGGACGACTGGCTGCGCCCGGCCGAGACCGGCGAGCTCTATCTGTCCGGGGCCCAGCTCGGCCGGGGCTACAAGAACCGCGCGGGCCTGACGGCGACCCGTTTCGTCGCCGATCCGTGGCAGCCGGGGCAGCGGATGTACCGCACGGGCGATGTCGTGCGATGGACCGCCGACGGCCGGCTGGAGTACGTGGGCCGGGCCGACGACCAGGTGAAGATCCGCGGCTTCCGGGTCGAGCCGGGCGAGGTGGCCGCGCTGCTGAGCGAGCACCCGGCGGTGACGCAGGCGGTGGTCGTGGCGATCGAGGGGCGCTTGGTCGCGTACGTCGTGGGAAGGACCGACGGCCTGCGGGAGTGGGCCGCCGAGCGGATGCCCGACCACCTCGTCCCCGGCGTTGTCGTGGCGCTGGAGACGCTGCCGGTGACGGTGGCCGGGAAGGTGGACAAGCGGGCCCTGCCGGTGCCGGACTTCGGCGCGCTGACGGGTTCGGAGACGCCGCGCACGCCGGCCGAGGAGATCCTGTGCGGGCTCTTCGCGGAGGTGCTCGGCCTCGGAACCGTGGGAACGAACGACGATTTCTTCGCCCTGGGCGGGCATTCGCTGACCGTCACCTCGCTCGCCGCGCGGGTCCGGTCGGCCTTCGGCGTTCCGCTGTCGGTGCGTGAGGTGTTCGACGCGCCGACCGTGGCCGCGCTGGCCGCCCATCTGGAACGGACCGGGCCCCAGGCCGGGCTGCCCGAGCTGACCGTGGCCGAGCGGCCTGATCCGCTGCCGGTCTCGCCCGCGCAGCACCGGCTCTGGCTGCACCACCAGCTCAACGGCCCCGGCCCGACCTACAACGTGGCTTTCGCGCTGCGCCTGGAGGGGCGGCTCGACGCGCCCGCGCTGCGCGCCGCCCTGGACGATGTGCTGGCCCGCCACGAGAGCCTGCGCACGGTCTTCCCGACCGTCGACGGGCGGCCCGCCCAGCGGATCCTCGCCGACGCGCGGCCGGAATGGCGACAGGTCGAGTGCTCGGAGGACGAGCTGCCCGGGCTGCTCGCCGGCGCGGCCCGCCACGGCTTCGATCTGGCCGCGGAGCTGCTGGTGCGCCCGCACCTGTTCGTGCTCGGCCCCGACCGGCACGTGCTGTTGCTCCTGCTGCACCACATCGTGACCGACGAGTGGTCCGAGGGCCGGCTGCTGGCCGACCTCGGCCTCGCCTACGCGGCCCGGGCCCGGGGAGCCGAGCCCGACTGGGCCCCGCTGCCCGTCCAGTACGCCGATTACACGCTCTGGCACCACGACCTGCTCGGCCAGGTGCAGGAGCGGCAGCTCGACTTCTGGCGCGAGACCCTGGCCGGGATTCCGGCCGAGCTGGAGCTGCCGGCCGACCGGCCGCGGCCCGCGGTGGCCTCGCACGGTGGTGGCATCGTGCCGTTTGAGGTGGGGGCCGACGGCCATCGTCGCCTTCGGGAACTCGCCCGGCGTACCGGCACCACGCCCTTCATGGTCCTGCAGGCCGCCCTCGCGGCCCTGCTGAGCCGGCTGGGCGCGGGCACCGACATCCCGCTCGGCAGCCCGGTCGCCGGGCGCCCCGATCAGCGTCTCGACCGGCTCGCCGGGTTCTTCGTCAACACCCTCGTGCTGCGGGCCGACGTCAGCGGCGACCCGACGTTCGCCGAGCTGCTGCACCGGATCCGCGCCACCGATCTGGCCGCGTTCGGTCACGCCGACGTGCCGTTCGAGCGGGTCGTGGAGGCCGTCAACCCGGAGCGGTCGCTCGGCCGGAACCCGCTGTTCCAGGTGATGGCCGCCTTCCAGCACGTGCCGGCCGAGACGCCCGGGCTGCCCGGCCTCACCAGCACGCCGCTGCCGATCGACACCGGGGTGGCCCAGTTCGACCTCGGCGTGGTCGTCACCGAGCAGGACGGCGTGGACGGCCTGCAGGGCGTCATCGAATACAGCACCGACCTGTTCGACCGGGAGACCGCCGCGACGCTGGCCGCCCGGCTGGCGCGGCTGGTGACCGGCGCGGTGGCGGACCCCGCGCGGCGCGTCTCCGATCTCGACATCTTCGGGACCGAGGAACGGGAGGCGCTCGCCGCGGGGTGGCAGGGCGTTCGCGGAACCACGCCGGAGGTCACGCTCCCGGATCTGTTCACCGCCCAGGCCGAGCGCACCCCGGACGGGCTCGCCATCGAGGACGGCCCGCTGCGCCTCACCTACGCCGAGCTCGACCGGCGGACCAACCGGCTCGCCCGGCGGCTCAAGGAGTGCGGCGTCGGCCCGGACCGGATCGTCATGGTGCTGCTGCCGCGTTCGGCCGACCTGTTCGCGGCCGAGCTGGCCGTGTCCAAGGCCGGCGGCGCCTACCTGCCGGTCGACCCGTCCTACCCGGCCGAGCGGGTGGCCGCCCTGGCCGAGGACGCGACGCCCGTGCTGGTGATAGCCGCCCGGGGCACGGCCACCGTGCCACCCGGCGTGCCGGTCGTCCACCCCGGCGACCTGGCCGACGACGACAGCGAGGTGCCGCGGGCCGACCTGCGGGCCGCCCACGCGGCGTACGTCATCTACACCTCCGGATCGACCGGCAAGCCCAAGGGCGTGGTGGTGCCGCACGCCGGCCTGTTCGACCTGAGCGAGACCTTCGCCGAGCTGTGGCGGGTGAGCGAGGGGAGCCGGATCGCCCAGTTCGCCTCGCCGAGCTTCGACGTCACCGTGGCCGAGCTCGCGGTGTCGCTGCTGCGGGGGGCCACGCTCGTCATCACGCCCGAGGCGGACCGGCTGGGCGCGCCGTTCGCCGCCTTCGTCCGGGAGCACGGCATCACCAACTTCGCATTGCCGCCGGCCGCCCTCGGCGCGCTGCCCGAGGGCTCGCTGCCGCCCGGCGTGACCGTCGTGACCGGCGCCGACCGCTGCCCGCCGGAGCTGGTCCGGCGCTGGACGGCGACGCACCGGATGCTCAACGCGTACGGGCCGACGGAGGCGACCGTCAACTCGACCTACTGGGAATGCGAACCGGACGGCCCGGTGCTGATCGGCCGGCCGGACCGCAACAAGAGCGCGTACGTCCTCGACTCCGCCCTCAGGCCGGTCGTGCCGGGCGTTCCCGGCGAGCTTTATCTGGCCGGCGCGGGTCTGGCCCGCGGCTACCTCGGACAGCCGGCGATGACCGCGTCCCGGTTCGTGGCCGACCCGTTCGGCGCGCCCGGCGCCGCCATGTACCGAACCGGCGACCTGGTCCGGCGCACCCGCGACGGGCAGCTGGAGTTCCTCGGCCGGGCCGACGACCAGGTGAAGATCCGCGGCTTCCGGATCGAGCCCGGCGAGGTCGCCTCGGTCCTGGTCGAGCACACCGGCGTCCGGTACGCCGTGGTGGTCGCCCGCGAGGGCCGCCTGATCGGCTACGTCGAGGGTTCGGTGGACGCCGCCGCCGTCAAGGCGTGGCTCGCCCGGCGGCTTCCGGATCACCTGGTGCCGGCGGCCATCGTCGTCCTCGATGCCCTGCCCCGCACGACCGCCGGCAAGATCGACCGGACGCGTCTGCCCGACCCCGTTCTCGAGCGGGCCGTCGAGCGGCCCGCCACGGTGCTGCAGGAGCTGCTGGCCACGCTCTTCGCCGAGGTGCTCGGTCTGGACGAGGTCGGCGCCGGGGAGGGCTTCTTCGCCCTCGGCGGGGACAGCATCGTCGCCCTGCAACTCGTCGCCCGGGCCCGCGCGGCCGGTCTCGAGCTCTCGGCCCGGCAGGTCTTCGAGCACCAGACCGTCGCCGCGCTGGCCGAGGTGGCCGGGGCCGCCCCGGGGGCCGCGGAACCGGCCGCGGTGGCGGTCGGCGAGGTGCCGCTGACCCCCATCATGGCCTGGCTGCGCGAGCAGGACGCGCCGATCGCCTCCTTCAACCAGTCCTTGCTGGTACGGGTTCCGGGATCGCTGACGGTGGACGTGCTCGAGGCCGCTCTGCAGGCCGTGCTCGACCGGCACGACGTGCTGCGCGCCCGATGGACCGGGGACGGGCTCGTGGTGCCGCCTGCCGGTGTGACGCCCTCGCTGCGCCCGGCGCGCGGCAGCTTGCGGGAAGAACACGCCGCCGCAGTCGGTCGTCTCGACCCGGCCCAGGGACGAATGGTCGAGGCGGTGTGGTTCGAGGCGGACGCCCGGCTGCTTCTGGTCGCGCACCACCTCGTGGTGGACGGCGTCTCCTGGCGCGTGATCGTCGAGGACCTGGCCACCGCGGCCGAGGGCAAGACCTTGACCCGATCCGGTACGTCGTTTCGAGGATGGGCCCGGAGCCTGGAGTCGGCGGCGCGCGACCGGGCGGCCGAGCTGCCGTACTGGCTCGGTGTCGTCGACGGGCCCGCCGCGGCCATCGGCGCCCGCCCTATCGTCCGTGGGGACACCGTTTCGCAGTTGCGCCACCACACCCTGCGCCTCGCCCCGGACGAGACCGCGCCCTTGCTGACCACCGTGCCCGAGGCGTTCCACGCCGGCGTGCAGGACGTGCTGCTGGCCGGGCTGGCCCTGGCCGTGCGGCAGTGGCGGCCCGAGACGGCCCGGCACGGCGTGCTCCTGCGCCTCGAGGGCCACGGCCGGGAGGAGCAACTGGTGCCCGGCAGCGACCTCACCCGTACGGCCGGCTGGTTCACCACCGAGTTCCCGGTGCGGCTCGACCCGGGTGGCGACGACCCCGGCCCGGCCCTCAAGCGGGTCAAGGAACAGCTGCGGGCCGTGCCCGACAGCGGCGCCGGATACGGGCTGCTGCGCTATCTCCACCCGGGCTCGGCCGAGGCGCTACGTGGCCGGCCGGCCCCGGAGATCCTGTTCAACTATCTCGGCCGGATGGCCGCCGGCGACGGCGACTGGGTCGCGGCGGCCGAGAACGACACCCTGGGCGACGGGCTCGACCCCGCCTTCCCGGCCGGGCAGGCGCTGGAAGTCAACGCCGCCACGGCCGACCGGCCCACCGGTCCCGAGCTCGACATCCGCTTCTCCTACGTGGACGGAGTGCTCACCGGGGCGGACGTGACCGCGCTCGCCGAGCGCTGGCGGGCCGCCCTGGAGGGCCTCCGCGCCGCCGCCCTCGACGGTGGCGGCCACACCCCCTCCGACCTGCTGGTCACCCTCAGCCAGGACGAGATCGACGAGTTCACCGACGAGTGGAGGCTTCTGTGACCAGCCCGGGCGGACTGCAGGACATCCTGCCTTTGTCGCCGCTGCAGGAGGGTCTCTACTTCCTGTCCACCTACGCGGGCGACGGGCCGGACGTGTACGTCGTGCAGCAGGTGCTGACGCTCGACGGACCGCTGGACGCGGACCGGCTGCGGGCGGCGGCCCAGGCGGTGCAGGACCGGCACGCCAACCTGCGGGCGGCCTTCCGGCCCCGCAAGGCCGGGCAGCCGGTGCAGCTCATCCCGGCCGCGCTGGCCGCCGACTTCACCATCGTCGACCACGCGGGCGACCCCGATGAGCTGATCGCGGCCGAGCGCCGCCGGCCGTTCGACCTCGCGCGCCCGCCGTTGCTGCGCTGGACGCTTCTCGCGATGGGCGAGGAGCAGCACCGCCTGGTGCTGACCGCCCACCACATCCTGCTCGACGGCTGGTCGGCCCCGCTGGTCGTCCGCGACCTGCTCACCTTCTACGCGGGCGCCAAGCCGCCCGCGGCCCGGCCGTACAAGGACTATCTCGCCTGGGTCGCCCGGCAGGACCGGGACGCGGCGGAGCGGGCCTGGGCGTCGTCGCTGGCCGGCGTCTCCGAGGCCACTCTGGTGGCGCCGGGTGTCGAGCGGGCCGCCGCGGAGCCGGAAATCATCGAGCGTCAGGTGGACGTCGTCCGGGTCGCCGAGGTGGCCCGGGGGCTCGGCCTGACGCTGAACACCGTCGTGCAGGGCGCTTACGCGCTTGTGCTGGCCGAGCTGACCGGCCGGGACGACGTCGTCTTCGGGGCGACCGTCTCGGGCCGGCCGGGCGCGCTGGCCGGTGTGGAGGACATGGTCGGCCTGTTCATCAACACCGTGCCGGTACGCATCCGTCCTCGGCCCACCGACACCTGGGCGGGCTATCTCGCGCGGGTGCAGGCAGAGCAGGCCGCCCTGCTGGACCACCAGCACGTCGGGCTGGCGACCATCCAGCGGCAGGCCGGGGCCGGGGCGCTCTTCGACTCGCTGCTCGTGTTCGAGAGCTACCCGCTCGACGAGGACGGGTTGCGGACGCTGCAGGACGCGGCGGGCCTGCGCCTGGCCGCCGTGACGGGAACCGACGCCACGCACTACCCGCTGACGCTGACCGTGGTGCCGGGGGCCAAGGAGATCGCGCTGGGCGCGGAGTACCGGGCCGACGCCGTCGACCGGGACACCGCCGTCCGCGTGCTCGACCGGATCGCCGCGCTGCTCGAAGCCTTCGCGGCCGCACCGGACGGGCGACTCGCCGCGATCCCGCCGGCGGGATCGCTCGTCCCGATCGACACGGCGTTCCCCGTGCCGTCCTCCTTGCTGCTCGACGCGTTCGACGCCCAGGAGCCCGGTGCTGTCGCTCTGCGCTTCCGTGACGCTTCCCTGACGTACGGCGAGTTGCAGGCGCGCGTGGAGCGGTTGGCTCGCGTGCTCGTGGCCCACGGGGCCGGCCCGGAGAAGGTCGTCGCGGTCCTGTTGCCGCGCAGCGAGGACGCGATCGTCGCCTGGCTGGCCGCCCTGAAGTCGGGCAGCATCTATCTGCCGATCGACGTCGACTATCCGCAGGAGCGTATCGAGTACCTCCTGGAGGATGCCGCGCCCGCTGTTGTCGTGACACCCGCGCTCCTGAAGGAGACGGCGGACGCGCCGCTGCCGGTGATCGATCCGCGGTCGGGCGCCTACTTGATTTACACCTCGGGTTCGACGGGGCGGCCCAAGGGCGTGGTGGTCGAGCACGCGAGCCTGGCCAACCTGTTCCACCACCACCGTGAACGGATCTTCGCGGTGGACCGGCGCTTCCCGGTGGCGCTCTCAGCCGCCCTGGTCTTCGACACCTCGTGGGAAGCCCTGCTCTGGCTCGTCGCCGGGCACGAGATACACCTGCTCGACGACGAGACCCGGCGCGACGCCGACCTGTTCGTCGCCTACGTTCGCCGGCACCGCATCGAGGCGCTGGACGTCACCCCATCGCTCGGGCAGGAACTGGTCAACGCGGGCCTGCTCGGCTCCGGCCACGTGCCCGCCCTGGTCCTGATCGGCGGCGAGGCGGCCGGTCCCGCGCTGTGGGAAGCCCTGCAGAAGACCCACGGCGTCAACCTGTACGGACCGACGGAGTGCACGGTCGACACGCTGATGGCCCGGGTCTCGGACAGCGGGACGCCGATCGTCGGCCGGCCCATCGCCAACACCCGGGCGTACGTCCTGGACGGTTGGCTGCGGCCAGTCGCGCCGGGCGTCGCCGGAGAGCTCTACCTGTCCGGGGCTCAGCTCGGGCGTGGGTACAAGGATCGCGCCGGGCTGACCGCCACCCGTTTCGTGGCCGATCCGTGGGCGCCGGGCGAGCGGATGTACCGCACGGGTGACGTGGTGCGGTGGAACGCGGACGGCCAGCTGGAGTTCGTGGGCCGGGCCGACGACCAGGTGAAGATCCGTGGCTTCCGGGTCGAGCCGGGCGAGGTGGCCGCCGTCCTGAGCGAGCACCCGTCGGTGCGCCAGGTTGTAGTGGTGCCGCGCGACGGCCGCTTGGTGGCGTACGTCGTCGGGCAGCCGGACGGGCTGCGGGAGTGGGCCGCCGCGCGCCTGCCGGATCACCTGGTCCCGGCGGTGTTCGTCGGCCTGGACCGGCTGCCGGTCACCGTGGCCGGCAAGGTGGACAAGCGGGCCCTGCCGGCGCCGGACTTCGGCGCGCTGACCGGCTCGGCGGCCCCCCGCACGCCGGCCGAGGAGACCTTGACCAAGCTTTTCGGCGAGGTGCTCGGGCTGCCCGCGGTCGGGGTGGAGGACAGCTTCTTCACGCTCGGCGGTGACAGCATCGTCTCACTTCAACTGGTGGTGCGGGCCCGGCAGGCCGGGTTGCGCATCACGCCCCGGCAGATCTTCGAGCTGCGTACCGTGGCCGCGCTGGCCGCGGTGGCGGCGCCCGCCACCGTCCCGACGGTCTCGGACTCCTCGGCCGGGCTGGGTGACGTGCCGCTGACGCCGATGCTGGCCTGGCTGCGGGACAACGGACCGGCCGAGCGGTACAGCCAGTCCATGGTGCTGCGGGCGCCGGCCGCGCTGACCGCGGCCCGGCTGGAGGCGGTCGTGCAGGCGCTGCTCGACCGGCACGACCTGCTGCGGGCCCGCTGGACCCCCTCGGCCGGCCTGACCGTGCCGCCGCCCGGCTCGCTCACCGCCGCGACCGTCATCGGCGCGGACCGGCTCCGCCCCGGGGAGGGTGTTCCGCTGCGGGTGGTGTGGACGCCGGGGCAGGTCGAGATCGTCGTGCACCACACCGTGGTCGACGGGGTCTCGTGGCGGATCCTGCTGGCCGACATCGCTGAGGCGTGGGCTGCTGTGCTCGCCGGAAAGCCGATCGTGTTGCCGCCCGTGGCCACCTCGTTCCGCGAGTGGGCCCGAGCCCTCCGGCCCGATCCGGCCGAGCTGCCCTACTGGCGCGACGTCGTTGACGCCGACGAGCCCCTGCTCGGGGCCCGGCCGGTCGACCCGGCACGGGACACCGTGGCCACCGCCCGCACGGTCACGGTCTCGAGGGACGCCGCAGTCCTGTCCGGCGTGCCGGCCGCGTTCCACACCGGCGTCACCGAGGTGCTGCTGGCCGGGCTCGCCGTCGCGCTCGGCGGGCGGGACGTGCTCGTCGAGCTGGAAGGGCACGGGCGCGACAGCACCGAGGCCGACCTGTCCCGCACGGTCGGCTGGTTCACCACCGAGTACCCGGTGCGCCTGAGCCCGGGCGGCGCCGACCCGGCGACCGCGCTCAAGCGCATCAAGGAACAGCTGCGGGCCGTGCCCGGCCACGGCGCCGGGTACGGCCTGCTCCGCCCGCAGCTGGCCGGCGCGCGCGAGCCGCAGATCCTCGTCAACTATCTCGGCCGCTTCAGCGGCGGCGACTCGCTCAGCGAGGACTGGGCGCCGATCGGTGGCCTCGATGGCGACGCCGACCCCGCGATGCCTTTGGCGCGGGCCCTGGAGGTCAACGCCTCCTGGCCGGACGACCGGCTGACTCTCGCGCTGACCTATCCGGACGGCGTGCTCACCGAGGATGCCGTACGGGCCCTGGCCGATTCCTGGTTTGACGCGCTGGCTCGCCTCGCCGAGGCCCCGGGCGGGCACACCCCGTCCGATCTGCTCCTCGCCGGCCTGGCCCAGGACGAGGTCGACGCCCTTTCCCTGCGGGCCGGTGGCCTCGAGGACGTGTGGCCGCTGTCGCCGTTGCAGGAGGGCCTGGTCTTCCTCGCCGCGGTGGCCGACGACGTGGATCCGTACGTCGTGCAGCAAGTCATCGAACTCTCCGGCCCGGTCGACGCCGAGCGGATGGCGGCGGCGGGGCAGGCGCTGCTCGACCGGCATCCCTCGCTGCGCGCCAGCTTCGTGGCCGGCCCGGGTGGTGCGCTGCGGCAGGTTGTCGCGGCCGAGGTGTCGCTGCCCTGGCAGGTCCTGGACCTGACCGAGGACGAGTTCGCGCGGTTCGCGGCCGACGACCGGGGGCGGGCGTTCGACCTCGCGGCCGCCCCGCTGCTGCGCCTCACCCTGGTCCGGCTCGGCGAGCAGCGCCACCGGCTGGTGCTCACCAACCACCACGTGCTCCTCGACGGATGGTCGACGCCGCTGGCCGTCCGGGAGCTCTTCGACCTGTACGCCGGCCGGTCGCTGCCCGCGCCGCGGCCGTACCGGGACTACCTGCGGTGGCTCGCCGGCGCCGACCGGGCCGCGGCCGAGACCGCCTGGCGGGAGGCGCTGGCCGGGCTCGACCAGGCCACGCTCGTCGCGCCCGGCGCCGGCGCCGTCCTCGACAACCGGCCCGGCCAGCTCGACAGCGAGCTGCCGCGCGAGGTCACCGAACGGCTCACCGCGCTCGCCAGCGAGCGTCAGGTCACCCTCAACACCGTCGTCCAGGCGGCCTGGGCGGTCCTGCTCGTGCAGCTCACCGGCCGCACCGACGTCGTCTTCGGCACCACCGTCTCCGGCCGCCCGGCTACCCTGCCCGGCGTCGACGAGATGATCGGTTTTTTCATCAACACCCTGCCGGTACGGGTTCCGCTCGACCCCCGGGAGAGCTGGGCCGCCCTGCTCGATCGTCTCCAGGCCGGGCAGTCGAAGCTGCTGGAGCACCAGCATCTGCCTCTTAGCGACGTGCAGCGGATCGCCGGGATCGGTGAGCTGTTCGACACTCTGACCATCTTCGAGAGCTACCCGCTCGACACCGAGGCACTGCACGACGCGACGGGCTCGGCCGGGCTGCGGATGACCGGCGTGACCGGCGACGACGCCCCGCACTACCCGTTGACACTGGCCGTCGCGCCGGGAGAGCGGCTGCGGCTGGGCCTGGCCTACCGGACCGACGTCTTCACCGCCGGCGCCGCTTCGGAGATCCTCGACCGGTACGGCGCTCTGCTCGCCGAACTGGCCGCCGACCCGAACCGGCCGGTCGGGCGGGCTCTTCCCGACCGGCCGGCCGTCGACGTGGTCGAACTGCCGCCGGCGACGCTGCCGCAGTTGTTCGCCGACGCCGTGCGGGCCCACCCGGACCGGGTCGCGGTCGTCTTCGAAGACACGGAGCTGACCTACGCCGAACTCGACGCGCGGGTGGCTCGTCTGGCCGGCGGGCTGCGGGAGCTTGGGGCGGGGACGTCGTCGGTGGTGGCGGTGGCGCTGCCCCGGTCGCTCGACCTCGTTGTGGCCCTACACGCGGTGCATCGGGTGGGGGCGGCCTATCTGCCGCTCGACCCGTCGCATCCGCGAGAGCGCAACGACTTCCTGCTGGCCGACTCCGGCGCGACCATCGTGCTGACGCCGTCATCGGCCACCGCTACGGGCACGCCTGTCGCCGAGGCCCCGGACCTGCCGGGCGATGCGGCCGCGTACGTCATCTACACCTCGGGCTCGACCGGCCGGCCCAAGGGGGCCACGATCTCGCACCGGTCGATCGTCAACCGGCTGCTCTGGATGCGGGACCAGTACCGGCTCCAGCCCGGCGAACGGGTGCTGCAGAAGACGCCGGCCGGCTTCGACGTGTCGGTGTGGGAGTTCTTCTGGCCGCTCATCACCGGCGCCACCCTCGTCGTGGCCCGCCCCGACGGGCACCGCGACCCCGCCTACCTGGCCGACGTGATCACGCGCAACGACGTCTCCACCGTCCACTTCGTCCCGTCGATGCTGCGCGCGTTCCTGGCTGCCAGGCCCGATGTGGCCCCGCTGCGGCGGGTCATCTGCAGCGGCGAGGCCCTGCCCGGCGATCTGGCCCGTCGCTTCGGCGAGGTCCTGCCGGGGGTCGAGCTGCACAACCTGTACGGACCGACGGAGGCCGCGGTCGACGTCACGTACCACCGGGTGGACCCCTCCGCGGACGGCCCGGTGCCGATCGGCCGCCCGGTCTGGAACACCGAGGTGCACATCCTCGACCCGTGGCTGCGCCCCGTCCCGCCCGGCGTGACCGGCGAGCTCTACCTCGGCGGCGTCCAGCTCGCCCGGGGCTATCTGGGCCGCCCCGCCCTGACCGCGCAGCGCTTCGTGGCCAATCCCTTCGGCGCTCCGGGCAGCCGCCTCTACCGCACCGGCGACCTGGCCCGCTTCACGGCCACCGGCGACCTCGAATACGCCGGCCGCACCGACGATCAAGTCAAGATCCGCGGCCTCCGTGTCGAACCGGGCGAGATCGAGGCCGCCCTGACCGCCCTCCCCGGCGTCACCGCGGCCGCCGTCGTGGCCCGGGACGACGGCCCCACCCGCCGCCTCGTCGCCTACGTGGTCGCGGATGCCGCCCCCTCTGGCGTCGCCCTCACCCCTGGCTCCGTTTCCGACGATGGCCGTGGCGCCTCCTTCCGCCCGGTGACGTCCGACGGACTGGCCGAGGCGCTGGGCGCGACGCTGCCGGAGCATCTCGTGCCCGCCGCGTTCGTGTTCCTTGCCGAACTGCCGCTCAGCCCGAACGGGAAGCTGGACCGGCGGCGCCTGCCCGCGCCCGACTTCGCCGCCGCCACCGGGGACGACGAGCCGCGTACTCCCACCGAGGAGCTCTTCGCGGGGCTTGTCGCCGCTGTGCTCGGCCTCGACCGGGTCGGCATCCGCGACAGCTTCTTCACCCTGGGCGGGGACAGCATCCTCGCGCTGCAGCTGACCGCCCGGGCGCGCGCGGCCGGCTGGCGTCTGTCCGCCCGTGACGTCTTCGCCCGCCCGACCGTGGAGGGCCTGGCTGCGGCCGCCTCGCCCCTGGCTGTCGCGGGCACGGAAACGACTGCCGCCTTCGGCGACGTTCCGCTCACCCCGTTCATGCGGTCGCTCGACAACCCGGCCGACCCCCGGCTGACCCAGTCGATGGTGATCCGCGTACCGGCCGGCCTCACCCGGGTGGACCTGACGGCCCGTCTCCGGAAGCTGATCGACCATCACGACATGCTCCGGGCCCGCTGGACCGGCGCCGCCCTGCACGTCCCGCCGCCCGGCACGGTCAACGCCGCCGACCTGATCGACGGCGACCTGGCCCCGGCCGACGGGCGGATGGTCAACGCGGAGCTGCTCGACGGCGACCGGCTGCGGCTGACGATTCACCATCTGGTCGTCGACGCCGTCTCCTGGCCGATCCTGCTGGCCGATCTGGCGGCCGACGGGCCGCTGCCGCCCGTCGGCACGTCGTTCCGCTCCTGGGCGCTGGCCTTGGCGGCGACCACCCGCGACGAAGAACGTCAGCACTGGGATGCGGTCCGGGCCGGCCCGCCCGCCTACCTGGCCGAGGTCGAGCTCGACCCGGCCGCCGACACCCTCGGCACGCTCGAGCAGGTCACCGCGCGGATCCCGGTCGGGGGCCTGACCACCACGGTCCCGGCCGCCTATCGGGCCAACCCGCAGGACGTGCTGCTGACCGCCCTGACCGTGGCCGCCGGCCGCGACGTGCTGGTCGAGCTGGAGGGTCACGGCCGCGAGGAGCAGATCCTGCCCGGGGCCGACCTGTCCCGGACCGTCGGCTGGTTCACCACCAGCCACCCGGTCCGCCTCACCCCATTCGGCACCGACCCGGACGGCCTTACCCGGTGGCCGGCCGCCCTGAAGCAGATCAAGGAGCAACTCCGCGCCGCTCCCGACGCCGGCATCGGCTACGGCCTCCTCCACCGAACCGACCCCAGGCCGCCGATCCTCTTCAACTACCTCGGCCGAGCCGCCGGGGAGCAGCCGTCGCGCGTCATCGAGCGGCCGCTGCTTGCAGGAGCTGAAGGGGCTGCCGGGGAGCAGGGGTCGCGCGTCGTCGAGCGGCCGCTGCCTGCGGGTGCCGAGGGGGCCGCACGCGACAAGCTGCCGCCCGACGGTGTCGGAGGTGGCGGGCCTGGGGAAGGCGAAGGCGGCTCCGGGCGGCCATGGCAGGTCGTGGGCGGGCTCCGAGGGGATGCGAGTGACGAGCTGCCGGTGCGGCATGTGCTCAGCGTCGAGGCGACCGTGGTCGGCGGCGAGATTGTGCTGTCGGTGGCCTACCCGCGGCGGGTTCTGGCCGAGGAGACGGTGCGGGGGCTGGTTGCGGCCTGGGGCGCGGCGCTGGTCGAGCTGGATGCGGCACCGGGCGACGGTGGGCTGACGCCGTCCGATGTGCTGGCGCCGGTGGACCAGGGTGGGCTCGACGAGCTGGCCGGGCGCTATCCGGGGCTGGTCGACGTGTTGCCGCTGACGCCGTTGCAGGAAGGGCTGTTCTATCTGCACGCGCTCGACGGGGCGGGGGACGTCTATCTCGTACAGCAGCAGCTTGAGCTCGACGGCCCGCTGGAAGCCGAGCGGCTGCAGCGGGCCGCGGCGACGATGCTGGAGCGGCACCCCAATCTGCGGGCCGCGTTCACGACGACGGCTGGTGGGCGGCCGGTGCAGGTCATCCCGGCCCGGGTCGAGGTGCTGTGGCGCGAGGTCGTGGTGGACAGCCCGGCCGAGGCGGATCGGCTCGCCGATGTCGAGCGGGGCACGGCCTTCGCTCTGGATGAGGCGCCGCTGATGCGGTTCCTGCTGATCCGGCTGCGGGAGGGACGGCATCGGCTGGTGATCACCCAGCACCACGTGATCGTGGACGGGTGGTCGGGGCCGCTGATCGGCCGGGAGCTGCTGTCGGCCTACGCCGGGAAGGCGGGCCGGGCCGCGCGGCCGTACCGGGACTTCTTGCGGTGGCTCGCCGCGGCGGACCAGGAAGCGGCGCGTACGGCCTGGAGCGCGACCCTGGCCGGGGTCGCCGAGCCGACTCTGGTGGCGCCGGGGGTCACGGGACGCTCGGCCCTGCTGCCGGGCGAGGTGACGGCACAGCTGTCAGGAAAGGCCGTCGACTTCGCCCGGGAGCAGGGCGTCACGCCGAACACGCTCGTGCAGGCGCTGTGGGCGGTGCTGCTCGGGCGGATGACCGGGCGGGACGACGTCGTGTTCGGCGCGACCGTCTCGGGGCGGCCGCCGGAGCTGGCCGGGGCCGAGGAGACGATCGGGCTCTTCATCAACACCGTGCCGGTCCGGGTGAAGCTGGTGCCCGGCGAAAGCTGGGCCGATTTTCTCGGGCGGCTGCAGCAGGAGCAGGCGGGACTGCTGGTCCACCAGCACCTCGGGCTCGCGTCGATCCAGCAACTCGCGGGAGTGGGCGAGCTGTTCGACACGCTCCTGGTGTTCGAGAGCTACCCGGTGGACGAGGACGGGCTCGACGAGAGCCAGCGCGATGCCGGGCTCAAGCTGGCCGGAGTGACGGGCCGGGATGCGACGCACTACCCGCTGACGCTGGTAGCGGCGGAAGAAGGGCCTTCAGACCGGTCAGGGGCGGCTGGTGGGGCGGTTGAATGGGGTCTGCACCTGGCGCTCGAATACCGGCCCGACGTGTTCGACGAGGACACGGCTCGGCAGCTGCTCGACCGGCTCGTGGCGCTCGCCGAGGAAGTCAGCGAGCATCCGCGGCAGGCGGTGGACCGGGCCGACGCGCTGACGCCGGCCGAGCGGCACCGCGTGCTGGTGGACTGGAACGAAGGCTCGCTCCCGGTCACGCCGCGGACGCTGCCCGATCTGATGCGCCGGTGGAGCGGGCCGGCCCTGGTCGTGGGCGAGCGGCGCTGGAGCTACGCCGAGCTGGTGGCCGAGATGGACGCGCTGGCGTCGGCGCTGGCCGACCGGGGCGCCGGGCCGGGCCGGATCGTGGCCCTGCTGCTGCCGCGGGGCGAGCAGATCGTCCCGGCCATCTTCGGGGCGATGGCCTCGGGAGCGGCCTATCTGCCGATCGACCCCGACTACCCGGCGGCCCGGATCGCGGCCATGCTCGAGGACGCGCGGCCGGTCGTCACCCTGGTCGTGCGGGAGACGGCGCACCTGCTTCCGGGCGGGGCCCAGCATCTGGTGCTCGACGAGCCGTACGAGCCGGGACGGAGCACGCCGCAGGCGATCACGCCGGACCACCCGGCGTACGTCATCTACACCTCCGGATCGACCGGGCGGCCCAAGGGCGTGCTGGTGCCGCACCGGACGATCGCCAACCTGCGCGCCAGCCACACCGAACGGATCCTCGGCCCGGCCGCGGAGAGGCTCGGGCGGCCGCTGCGGGTGGCGCACAACTGGTCGTTCGCGTTCGACGCCTCCTGGCAACCGCTGCTCGCGCTGCTCGGCGGCCACGAGCTGCATCTGGTCACCGAGGGGCCACGCCGCGACCCGGATCTGCTCGCGAAGCTGTTGCGGGACAACGGGATCGACATGATCGAGGTCGCGCCGTCGCACCTCGACCAGCTGCTCGCGGCCGGGTTCGACGCGGCGGGGCTGGCCGTGCTCGGCGTCGGCGGCGAGGCGGTGCCGGATCCGCTCTGGGCCGGGATGGCCGCGCTGCCCGGCACGGAGTCGTACAACTTCTACGGGCCCACCGAGTGCACGGTCGACACCATCGTGCAGCGGGTCAAGGAGGTGCCGCGCGCGCTGATCGGGCGGCCGGTCGCCAACACCACGCTCTACGTGCTCGACGGCCGGCTCCGGCCGGTGCCGCCGGGCGTGGCCGGGGAGCTCTACATCGGCGGCGCGCAGCTGGCCCTGGGCTACCTGCATCAGCCCGGTCTCACCGCGACCAGGTTCGTTCCCGACCCGTTCGACCGGGCACCCGGCCGCCAGATGTACCGCACCGGTGACGTCGTGCGCTGGACCGCCGACGGCCGCATCGATTATCTGGGCCGCTCCGACGACCAGGTGAAGATCCGCGGTTACCGCATCGAGCTGGGCGAGGTCGCCACCGTGCTTTCACAGCACCCGTCGGTCGCGCAGGCGGTCGTGGTCGCCGATGCGGGCCGCCTCGTCGCGTACGTCGTGGGCCAGGCGCCGGGCCTCCGGGCCTGGGCGGCCGAGAGGCTTCCGGATCACCTGGTGCCGGCGGCCGTCGTCGAGCTGGCGGCGCTCCCGTTGACGGTCAACGGGAAGCTCGACCGGGCCGCGCTGCCGAGCGCCGTGTACGTCTCGGCGACGAGGAAGCCGCGGGGCGAGGCCGAGGAGAGGCTGGCCGCGCTCTTCGCCGAGGTGCTGGGGGTGCCGGTCGGGGCCGAGGACAGCTTCTTCGACGTCGGTGGCGACAGCATCGCGGCGATGCGGCTGACGAGCCTGGCCCGCGCCCGGGGTGTGCCGCTGCGGCTGGCCGACCTGGTGGCGCTGAAGACCGTGGCCGCGCTGGCGGAGGTGGCCCGATGAGCCCGTCCGTGCTGCTGCGCTGGGCCGTGCGCGACTCGGCCCGGGGTCTCACCGCCTCCTGGGTGGGTGGCCTCGGCTATCAGGCCGGTCTGATCCTGCTGCCGTGGTGCCTGGGCAAGGCGCTCGACGAGGGCATCACGCCGGGCGACCGGTCACCGCTGCTCTACTGGGCGGCGGCCACGCTGGTCGTCTCGGTCGCGCTCACCGGCGCGGAGTTCACCATGCGGTGGTGGGCCACGCTTGCGGGCGTACGGACCGGCAATCGTCTCCTGCTGCGGCTCAGTGAACGAGTCCTCGGCTGGGACTCCGCCACGGCCCACAGGTTCTCGGCCGGCGATCTCGTCACCCGGGGCACCCGCGACGTCGAGCAGATCACCATCTGGCTGTCCACCGTGCCCTCGCTGGCCAGCGGGGTGCTCGGCTTCCTGACCGTCCTGGTCGTGGTGGCCACCCTGGACCCGATGCTGGCGATCGTCGGGCTCAGCACGGTGCCGCTGCTGATCGCGGTCAACCTCTGGTACCCGCGCCGCTACGAGGGGGCCAACGCCGCGCTGTCGGCGGCCCACGGCGCCCGCGCCGACGCCGTGGAGGACCTTCTCTCGGCCAGCACGGCGGTCCGGGGTCTCGGCGGCGAGCAGGTGCTCATCGAGCGGCACCACGAGGTCAGCGCCACGGTCCGCGACCGCACCCTGGCCCTGGCCCGGATCGCCGCCGGCTGGGCCGCCAACGCGCCGTTCGTGCCGTGGCTGGCGACCGCGATCGGTGTCGCCTTCGGCGGCCTGGCCGTGCTGGACGGCCGTTTCTCGGTCGGCGGACTGGTCTCGTTCGCCAGCTGGATGACGCTGCTCGGCCGCCAGGTGATGATGCTGACGTTCCGCTTCGGCCAGCTCGGCGACGCCTGGACGGCCGCCGGGCGCATCGAGACGGTCCTGTCGGCCGCCTCGGGGCTGGCCGAGAAGGGGGAACCGGAGCCGCTGAAAAGCGGTGCGCTGGTGGCGGAGAACATCACCGTGGCGCTGGAGGACCGGGCGCCGCTCCGGCTGCCGGACATCGCCGTCCAGCCGGGTGAGATGGTCGCGGTGGTCGGCCCGGTCGGCACCGGCAAGTCGACGCTGCTGCGCCTGCTGGCCCGGCTCGCCGATCCGGCGACAGGTGCGATCCGTTACGGGGGTACGGATCTGCGCGACGCCGCCGTCGAGGACGTCCGCGACACCATCACGATCGTCGGCCAGCGCCCGCTCCTGCTCTCCGGCACCCTGGCCGAGAACCTGCGCCTGGGCCGCACCGAACTGACCGACGAGCAACTGCGGCAGGCGTGCCGGATCGCCGGGATCCTCGAGCACATCGAGTCCCTGCCCGAGGGGTTCGGCACCGTGGTCGGCGAGCGGGGCAGCACCGTCTCCGGCGGCCAGCTCCAGCGCCTCGCCCTGGCCCGCGGCCTGCTGCGCGGGGCGAAGGTGCTGCTGCTCGACGACGTCACCTCGGCCGTGGACGCCCGCACCGAGCAGCGCATCCTCGACGGGCTCCGCGGCCTCGACGTGACGATCGTCTTCGCCACGTCCCGTACGGCGGTGAAGGACCGCGCCGACCGGGTCGTCGACCTCGGCGTGCACGACGGAGAGCTGGTGTCCCATGGCTGACGTCCGCCTGCTGACCGAGGAGCCGGACCAGCGGCACGTGCTCCGCCGGGTCTGGCCCCACCTGCGCGAGCACCGCCGCTCGATGGCCGGCGCGGTCACGGTCAACCTGCTCTCCACGCTGTCGCTGACGCTGGTCCCGGTGATGATCGGCCGGGCGGTCGACGCCCTGCTCGACGGCGACCGTACGGGTCTGCTCGTCATCGCCGGTGTCGTGCTCGGCCTGGTGGTGGCCCGGACCGTGCTGTTGCGCTGGTCCGAGCTGCTGCTGACCCGGGTCGGCGAAAAGGTCGTGCACAGCCTGCGCGACCTGGTGGTCGAGCGGCTGGGCAACACCTCCCTGCGCTTCCTCGAGGCGCACCGCGGCGGCGATCTGCTGCAACGGGCCACCGTCGAGATCGCCGAGCTGGCCACCTTCGTCCGCAGTCAGCTCCCGGACCTGATCTCACTCGGCGGCTATCTGCTGTTCAGCGTGATCGTGCTGGTCTCCTCTTCGTGGCAGCTGTTCGGGTTGCTCGTGCTGGTGTTCGCGCCGCCGATGTGGTTCATCTCGCGGCGCTTCCGGCGGGCGGCCGCGAGCGCCTACCCGGCCGAGGCCGCCGCCCAGGCGACGCTGGCCGCCACGTTCTCGGAGAGCCTGCTGGCCCGGGAGCAGCTGCAGATCGACGGCGCCACCGGAACCTGGCTCGGCCGGCTGAGCCGGGACGCGGGTGCCTACCTGGAAACCGCCCGGGCCGCCCAGCGCGGGGCCACCTGGATCGACGCCACCTGGGTGGTGCAGGGCCTGACCAGCGCCGCGCTGCTGGTGGCGGGCGGCGTGCTGGCCGGCGAGGGCGTCGTCACCATCGGCGTCGTCGTCACCTTCGTCCTGGCCAGCCGCGACCTGTTCAGCTCCATCGACGACTTCACCCTGGTCGCCGGCGAGATGCTGGAGTCCCGCGTCGGCCTGGCCCGCCTGCTCGACCTGCTCGACGCAACTTCCGCCAAGAGCCCGGTAAATACCGAAAAATCGGGCACGGGAGGGGCGGCCCGGGGAACGGGCGCGGCCGCCGCGGCGGCGGAGGGCTCAGCGGGTGGCGCGGCGGTGGAGGGCGCGGCGGTGGGTCGGGTCGTCGGTGGTCTTGTGGCGTCGACGGCGGGGCTCAGTGCTGACGGGGTGAGCTACAGCTATCGGCCGGGGGAGCCGGTGCTGCACGGGGTCAGCGTGAGTTTCGGGCCGGGGGAGCATGCCGGCATCGTGGGGGAGACCGGGTCGGGGAAGACCACGCTGGCCAAGCTGCTCTGTGGGCTCTATCTGCCCGACAGCGGCGCGGTGAGGCTGGGTGGCGCCGGCCTCGCGAGCTTGGACGGCGGGGATCTGCGGCGGCGGCTCGTGCTGATCCCGCAGCAGGTGCACATGATCGCCGGGACCTTCGCGGACAACTTGGCGCTGACCCCGGGCCGGCCCGGGCCCGGGGACTTCGCGCGGGCGGCCGAACGGCTCGGGCTCGACGGGTGGGTGGCCGGGCTGCCGGGCGGGTTCGACGCCGAGCTGGGGCGGCGCGGCGAGCGGTTCTCGGCCGGTGAGCGCCAGCTGGTCGGGCTGCTGCGGGCCGCGATGACCGATCCCGAGGTGCTGATCCTCGACGAGGCCACGGCCGACCTCGACCCGGCGACTGCCCACCGCATCGAGGAGGCCCTGGCCCGGCTGCGCCGCAACCGGACCGTCCTGGTCATCGCCCACCGTCCGTCCACCATCGACCGTCTGCCCCGCGTCGTGCGCCTGCACGCCGGGCGGATCACATCCCCGGAGGGCTGAGAGATGCCTGTCATCGACGGCGTGCACTACCAGGAGACCGGCCGCGGTCCCGGCGTGCTGCTGCTCGCCGGCAACGGCGCGCGCGGGCGCACCTGGCACCTGCACCAGGTGCCGGCGCTGGTGGCGGCCGGCTACCGCGTCGTCACGTACGACGCCCGGGGCGTGCCACCCAGCGACACCCCGGAGGTGGTCACCATGCCCGGTCTGGTGGCCGACGCGGCCCGGCTCATCGAGCGGCTGGACCTCGGCCCGTGCCGGATCGCCGGCTCCTCCATGGGCGCGCGGGTGGCCGCCGAGCTGTGCCTGGAGCGTCCGGATCTGGTCGACCGGGCGGTGCTGATGGCCACCTTCGGCCGCCGCAGCGCCTACCAGGCCGCGATGACCGCGGGCGAGCGCAGCCTGCAGCAGGCCGGGATCGAGCTGCCCGACGCCTATCTCGCCGTCGTACGGGCCGCTTTCAACCTGTCGCCGCGCACGCTGGCCGACGACCGTGCGGCCCAGGACTGGCTCGACGTCTTCCAGATCCCGCTCCAGCCCAGCACGGTCAGGACGAGCAGGCAGGAGGCCGGCGCCGACGAGGATCGCCTGAAGGCGTACGGCGCCATTGAAGTGCCCTGCCTCGTCGTCGGCTTCGCCGATGACCTCATCGCCCCGGCGAAGGGTGCCCACGAGGTCGCGGAGGCCATTCCCGGCGCCCGGTACGCCGAGATCCCCGACGCCGGTCACTACGGCTACCTGGAACAACCCCAACGGCTCAACGCCGAGCTGCTCGCGTTCTTCGATGGAGAAACCGCATGAACACCACCGCCCGCGAGGTCGAACTCGTCTGGCACGACCTCACCCCGCGCCTGCTCGAGGTGCGCCGCGTCGAACGGCTCACCCCGGGCATGGTCCGGGTCACGCTCACCGGCGAGGACCTGGACGGCTTCAAGTACGGGGCCCCGGACGACCACGTGAAGGTCTTCTTCTGCGAGCCCGGCGCCGATCTGCCGGTCATGCCGACGATCGGCGAGGAGGGCCTGGAGCCGCCGCCGCCCGGCTCGCCGCTGCCGGTCTACCGCGACTACACGATCCGCTACGTGCGGCCCGAAGTGCGTGAGCTCGACATCGACTTCGTGCTGCACGAGCACGGCCCGGGCGGCTCGTGGGCGGCCCGGGCCGAGCCCGGCCAGCGGGTCGGGATCCTCGGGCCGCGGGGCTCCACTGTGGTCCCGTACACGTTCGACTGGTACCTGCTCGGCGCCGACGAGACGGCCCTGCCGGCGCTGGCCGCCTGGCTCGAGCAGCTCCCGGCCGACGCCACCGTGCTCGCCTTCGCCGAGGTGGCCGACGAGAAAGAGACGCAGGAACTGCCGAACGTGCGGTGGCTGTACCGCGATCGCGGCGAGACGCTCGGCGCGGCCGTCCAGCAGCTGACCCTGCCGGAGGGCGACGGCTACGTCTGGATCGCCGGCGAGGCCACCGGTCTCAAGCCGATCCGCCGGGAGATCCGGGCCCGGGGCCAGAACCGGAAGTGGACGGAGATCGACGGCTACTGGAAGAAGGGCGTCGAGAACCTGGACCACCACGAGGACGACGATGAGTAGCCCGCTGCCCGGTCTGGCGCCGCACAGCCTGCTGGTCTTCCTCCTGCAGGTGTCGTTGCTCCTGCTGGTCGCGCTGGCCCTGGGCCGGCTGGCGGTGCGGCTGGGCCTGCCGGCGCTGGTCGGCGAGCTGCTCACCGGCGTGATCCTCGGCCCGTCCCTGCTGGGCGCGCTGGCCCCGGGCGCCTTCGACTGGGTCCTGCCGGCCGACGCCGACCAGCTGCATCTGGTCGACGTGGTGGGCCAGGTCGGAGTTCTCCTGCTCGTCGGGGTCACCGGCGTCCAGCTCGACACCGCGATGCTGCGCCGGCGCGGCCTCACCGGCGTCAAAGTCAGCCTGGCCGGCCTGCTGCTGCCGCTGGCCCTCGGCATCGCGGCCGGCTTCCTCGTGCCGGCCGCCCTGCTGACCGGAACCAGCGACCGCGGCACCTTCGCGCTCTTCCTCGGCGTCGCGATGTGTGTGACGGCGATTCCGGTCATCGCCAAGACGCTGTCGGACATGGGCCTGCTGCATCGCGACATCGGCCAGCTGACGCTGGCCGCCGGGATGGTGGACGACGCCGTCGGCTGGTTCCTGTTGTCGGTGGTCTCGGCCGCGGCGACCACGGGCGTACGGGCCGGAGCGGTCACCCTGTCCGTGGTGTACCTGATCGGCTTCGTGGTGGCCGCGCTCGTCATCGGCCGCCCGCTCGTGCGCTGGGTGCTGACGCGGGCCGGCCGGGCGGGCGACGGCGGCCCGCGGGTCACCGCCTCGGTGGTGCTGATCCTGCTCGGCGCGGCGGCGACCCACGCGATGGGCATGGAGGCGCTGTTCGGCGCGTTCATCGCCGGCATCCTCATCGGCCAGGCCCGCGCCGCCGAGCCGCCCGACCCGCGGCCGGGACGCTCGATCTGGCAGGACCTGTCGCCGCTGCGCACCATCGTGCTCTCGGTGCTGGCGCCCGTCTTCATGGCCACCGCCGGTCTGAGGATGGACCTGACCGCCCTGGCCGACCCCAAGGTGCTGCTGGCCGGCATCGCTCTGCTGCTCGTGGCCGTCGTGGGCAAGTTCGCCGGCGCGTACCTCGGGGCGCGGGCCGGGAAGCTGTCGCACTGGGAGGGCATCGCCCTCGGGGCCGGCATGAACTCGCGCGGCATCGTCGAGGTCGTCGTGGCCGCGACCGGCCTGCGGCTGGGCGTGCTGTCCATCGCCACCTACACGGTCGTCGTGCTCATCGCCGTCATCACCTCGGTCATGGGACCGCCGATCCTGCGCTGGGCGATGTCCAAGGTGCAGGTCACCGAGCACGAGGAAAAGCGGGCGCTCGAGTTCGCCGGAGGACGGGCGTGATCGCGCTGGTCACCGGGGCGGGACAGGGCATCGGGCGGGCCGTCGCCCACGCGTTCGCCGCCACCGGGACCCGGGTCGCAGCCGTCGACCGGGAGCCGAAAGGCGTGGAAAGCCTCGCCGCGGAACACCAGAACATCACCGCGTACGTGGCCGATGTGGCGAGGACCCAGGAAGTGGAGGGCGTCGTCGAGGCGGTCGAGCTCGGCCTGGGCCCGATCTCGGTGCTGGCCAACGTGGCCGGCGTGCTGCGTACCGGCGCGGTCGTCGACTTCGCCGACGCCGACTGGGCGGCGCTGTTCGACGTCAACGCGGGCGGGGTCTTCCGGGTCAGCCGGGCGGTGGCCCGCCGGATGGTCCCGCGCCGGGCGGGGGTGATCGTCACGGTGTCGTCCAACGCGGCCGGCATCCCGCGCTCCGGCATGGCCGCCTACGCCGCGTCCAAGGCGGCCTCGACCGCCTTCACCAAGAGTCTGGGGCTCGAGCTGGCCCCGTACGGCATCCGCTGCAACGTCGTGGCCCCCGGCTCCACCGACACCCCGATGCAGCGGTCGCTGTGGGACCACAGCGGCCCCGAACCGGTCATCGCCGGGGATCCCACCACCTTCCGCACCGGGATCCCGCTGGGACGGCTGGCCGAGCCGGAGGACGTCGCCGACGCGGTGCTCTTCCTGGCCTCCGACCGCGCCCGGCACATCACCATGCACGACCTGTACGTCGACGGCGGCGCGACGTTGCGGGCCTGAACATTAGGGAGAACCATCCAGTGACTACCGTGTCTGCCGCGAAGCCCGCGACCTCCGGGGCCGAGCTGCTCGCGGGCTACCGCCCGGGCAGCTCCTCACTGTTCGCCTCGCCGAGCGGCACCCTGCTCGCCGAGGGTACCTACTTCGCGGTTCCGCCGTCGGGACGCCCGGACGGCCTGGCCGACCTCGCGCACCGGGTGGACGCCGTGCTCGGCGTGGCCGAGGCGGCCGGCCACGAGGTGCGTACGGTCGTCGGCGCGGTCCCGTTCGCGCCCGGGGCCGACGCTCATCTGGTCGTCCCGATGCGGTTGCGGCGGGGCGGCCCGCCGGTGGCCTCGGTGAGCGATGAGGCCGCCGCCCCGGTCAAGCAGATCCGGCCGGTGCCCGAGCCGGAGCGCTACGCGGCCGCGGTGGCCGAAGCGGTCCGGCAGATCAACGCCGGCCGCTACACCAAGGTGGTCCTGGCCCGCTCCCTGCGGGCCGACGCTCCCGGCTTCGACCCGGGTCCGGTGGTCCGCGCCCTGGCCGGCCGCGAGCCCCGCGGGTACACGTTCGGCGTCGACCTCGGCGGCGGGCGCACGCTGTTCGGGGCCAGCCCCGAGCTGCTGGTCTCCCGGCACGGCGCTCAGGTCACGGCCAACCCGCTCGCCGGCTCGGCCGCCCGCAGCGACGACCCGGCCGAGGACCGGCGCCGGGCCGAGGCGCTGCTGCGGTCGGAGAAGGACCGGCACGAGCACGCCGTGGTCGCCACCGCGGTCGCGGAGGGCCTCCGGCCGTACTGCTCGTCCTTGACCGTCCCGGCGGAGCCGTCGCTCGTCCGTACGGCCACCATGTGGCACCTGTCCACTCTGGTCACCGGCGTCGTGGCCGATCCGGCCGTCTCGGCGCTGCGGCTGGCGACCGCGCTGCATCCCACGCCGGCGGTCTGTGGGACACCGACGGCGGCCGCCCGCGTGGCCATCAGCGAGCTGGAGCCGTTCGACCGCGGCTTCTACACCGGCATGGTCGGCTGGGTCGACGCCACCGGCGATGGGGAATGGGCGGTCACCATCCGCTGCGCCACCGCCGACGAGGACGGCCTCGACCTGTTCGCCGGGGCCGGCGTGGTGGCCGGCTCGGATCCTCGGGCCGAGCTGGCCGAGACCACGGCCAAGCTCGGCACCATGCTCGCCGCCCTGGGATTGGAGCATTCCGATGTCGTTTGAGGATCTGTACCGTTCGCGCGGCTATTGGATCGGCCAGACGTTCGACGATCTTCTGACTGGATCAGCAGTGCGTCACCAGGACCGTATCGCCGTCGTCGACGGTGGCCGGGAGGTCAGCTACGCCCAGCTCCGGGACAACGCGCTGCGCCTGGCCGCGGGCTTCCACCGGCTCGGCGTGAAGAAGGGCGATCGTGTTGTCGTCCAACTGCCCAACACGGCCGAGTACTTCGACGTCATCTTCGCCCTGTTCCGGCTGGGCGCGCTGCCGGTCTTCGCCCTGCCGGCCCACCGTGCGGCGGAGATCGGCTACTTCTGTTCGCACACGTCGGCCGTCGCCTACGTGACCACCGACGTGCATGAGGGCTTCGACCACCGCACCCTCGCGGCGGCCGCCGGTGACGCCCGTACGGTCATCGCCGGTGACCCGGGCGAGCACACCGCCCTCGCCTCGCTCTACGCCGACCCGGTGGACCTGCCTGACGGCCCGGCCCCGGACGAGCTGGCCTTCCTGCAGCTCTCCGGTGGCAGCACGGGCCTGCCCAAGCTGATCCCGCGCACCCACGACGACTACCTCTACAGCGTGCGGGCCAGCGCCGGCATCTGCGGCCTGACCCCGGACAGCGTCTACCTCGCGGTGCTGCCGGTGGCCCACAACTTCACGATGTCGTCGCCCGGCGTGCTCGGCGTGCTGCACGCCGGCGGCCGCATCGTGCTGGCCCGCCGGCCCGACCCGGCCACCGTGCTGCCGCTGATCGCGGTCGAACGGGTCACCATCACCGCCGTCGTGCCACCGCTGGCGCTGCTCTGGGTGGACGCGGTCGAGGCGATGGACAAGAAGCCCGACCTCTCCAGCCTGCAGGTGCTGCAAGTGGGCGGGGCCAAGCTGGGCAGCACCGTCGCGGCCCGGGTCGAGCCGGTGCTGGGCTGCCGCCTGCAGCAGGTCTTCGGGATGGCCGAGGGGCTGGTCAACTACACCCGGCTCGACGACCCGGACGAGATCGTGCTGAACACCCAGGGCCGGCCCATCTCGCCCGACGACGAGATCCTGGTGGTCGACGACGCCGACGTCCCGGTCGAGCGGGGCCAGGTCGGCCATCTGCTCACGCGTGGTCCGTACACCATCCGGGGTTACTGGAACGCCGAGGAGCACAACCAGACCGCGTTCACGGCGGACGGCTTCTACCGGACGGGCGATCTCGTGCGGCACCGCCCCGACGGCTACCTCGTGGTCGAGGGCCGGGCCAAGGACCAGATCAACCGCGGCGGCGAGAAGATCGCGGCCGAGGAGGTGGAGAACCACCTGCTCACCCACCCGGCCGTGCACGACGTGGCGGTGGTGGCGGTCCCGGACGCCTATCTGGGCGAGCGGACGTGTGCCTTCGTCGTGCCCCGCCCCGGCGAGACGGTGACGCTGCCGCAGGTGAAGAAGTATCTCCGCGAGCGCGGCCTCGCCGCGTACAAGATCCCGGACCGGGTGAACGTGGTCGACGCGTTCCCGGTCACCGGCGTCGGCAAGATCAGCCGTCGCGAGCTGCGCGCGGCCCTGCGTGCGTCCCAGGAAGGATGAGCATGCTGCCGAGGATCACCCCCTACCCGCTGCCCACCGGCTTCTCGATGGCCGGCGCCCGCGTCGGCTGGCGACCGGACCCGAGCCGGGCCGCCCTGCTCGTGCACGACATGCAGAACTACTTCCTGGCCCCGTTCGGCACGGCCGACCACGCCCTGCTGGCCCGGGTCGTCGACAACATCGCGGCCCTGCGCAAGCACGCCCACGAACACGGCATGCCGGTCGTCTTCTCGGCCCAGCCCGGCGGCCAGAGCCTCGCCGAACGCGGCCTGCTGCAGGACTTCTGGGGCGACGGCCCGCCGCCGTCCGAGCACGCGCTGGCCATCACCGACGCCCTCACCCCCGGACCCGGCGACCAGCGGATCACCAAGCGCCGCTACAGCGCCTTCGCCGGCACGCCCCTGGCGTCCCTGCTGGCGGGCCGCGACCAGCTCATCGTCACCGGGGTCTACGCGCACATCGGCGTGCTCGCCACCGCCCTGGACGCGTTCATGCGCGACATCCAGCCGTTCGTCGTGGCCGACGCGGTGGCCGACTTCAGCCCCGCCCACCACCGCGACGCGCTGCGGCACGTCGCCGACCGTTGTGGCGTCGTGGCCACGGCGTCCGAGATCGCTGCCCACCTGTGAAAGGCAAGCCCATGTCTCAAACCGAAGAGCCGGTGTACGACCTCGTCGGCATCGGCTTCGGGCCGTCGAACCTGGCGCTCGCCATCGCCCTCCAGGAAAGCGACACCCCGATCAGCGCCGTGTTCCTGGAGAAGCAGGAGGACTTCGGCTGGCACCGGGGGATGCTCTTCGAGGACGCCACGATGCAGGTGTCGTTCCTCAAGGACCTGGTCACCATGCGGAACCCGGCCAGCGACTTCAGCTTCGTGTCGTACCTGCACGCGCACGACCGGCTGGCCGAGTTCATCAACTTCAAGTCGGTCTACCCGCTGCGCGTGGAGTTCCACGACTACTTCGTCTGGGCCGCCCGCCGGATGAGCCACGCCGTCCGCTACGGCCACACGGTCACCGACGTCGTGCCCGTGGCCGACGAGAACGGCGAGGCGTGGGCGGTCGACGTCGTCAGCTCCGAGGGCACCTTCCGGGCCCGCAACGTGGTCGTGGCGGTCGGCCTCGAGCCGAGCCTGCCGCCCGGGGTGACCCCCGGCCCGCGCGTCTGGCACAACCTCGACCTGCTGCACCGGGTGGCGTCGTTCGAGGTGGCCGAGCCGCGCCGGTTCATCGTGGTCGGGGCCGGGCAGAGCGCCGCCGAGTCGGTCGCCTTCCTGCACTCCCGCTATCCCACGGCCGAGGTCGACTCGGTCTTCTTCCGGTACGGCTACAGCCCCGCCGACGACAGCAACTTCGCCAACCAGATCTTCGACCCGGCCGCGGTGGACCTCTACTACGACGCGCCGGCCGACGTGAAGCGGATGCTGTTCGACTACCACCGCAACACGAACTACTCCGTGGTCGACGGCGAACTGATCGACGAGCTGTACCGCCGCTCGTACCGGGAGAAGGTGCTGGGCCGCAGCCGCCTGCGGATGATGCGCGCCTCCCGGGTGGCCGAACTCATCCCGGCCGCCGACGGCGTCACCGCGGTGGTCGAGGACCTGCCGACCGGCGAGCGGACGACCCTGGCGGCCGACGCCATCGTCTACGCCACCGGCTACCGCCCGGTCGACGTCACCCGCCTGCTCGGCACCGCCGGCCAGCACTGCCAACGCGACGAGGAGGACCTGCTGCGGGCCGGGCGCGACTACCGCCTGGTCACCGACGCGCAGCTGCACGCCGGGCTCTACCTGCAGGGCGGCACGGAACACGCCCACGGGATAACAGCCACCCTGCTCTCGGCCGGCGCCGTCCGGGCCGGCGAGATCGTCGCCTCGCTGACCGCGAGCCTGGCCGGCCGCCACCCCGTGCCCCCGGCCGGACCCCGCGACCTGGTGACGACCGGCTCAACTTCTCCGGATGGCCGCCGATAGGACGAACGTGCCGGAGCAGCTGTACCTGCTCGCGAACCTGGTCATCATGGTCGCCTACTCGGGGATCATGGTGGCCATCGTGGTGCCCGTCGGACGGGCGGGACAGCTGCGCACCAACCGGCTCGCGGTCGCCACCGCCTTGATCTTCTTCAGCTGTGCCATCGGCCACGGGCTGCACGCCTGGACGTCGTACCAGGCCATCACCGCCCAGGCGGGCCACCACGCCCTGGCCGGCAGCTGGGCGTGGACCCTCGCGGTGTGGGACGCGGTCACCGCCGGCGTGGGCGTCTACTACTGGTCGCTGCGCCGCCGCTACGGCATCCTGCTCGGCCGGGACGCCATGTACGTCTCCCTCGGCGAGCAGAACCGTGAGGCCGAGGCCGAGCGGGCCCGCTCGACGCTCGCCGCGGTCGTCGAGTACACCGACGACGCCATCATCGGGCTGGGCATGGACGGGCTGATCACCGCCTGGAACGGCGGGGCCGAACGGCTGTTCGGCTACCGGGCCGACGAGGCCCTCGGGCAGCCCGCCTCGATGCTGACCGACGAGGCCGGCCACGCCGAGCAGCAAGCGGTGCGCAGCCGCATCGCGAACGGCGAGCGGGGCGTCTACTACGAGGCCCGCCGGCTGCACAAGGACGGCTCACCGGTCGAGGTGTCGCTCAACGTCGCCCCGATCCGCGACAGCTCGGGCACGGTCACCGGCGTCTCGGTGGTGGCCCGTGACATCCGCGAGGCGCGTGAGGCGGCCGAGCGCCAGCGCGCGCTCGAGGAGCGCACCCATCAGGCGCAGCGCATGGAGAGCCTGGGCAAGCTGGCCGGCGGCATCGCCCACGACTTCAACAACATCCTGGCCATCATCGTCAACTACACCGAGTTCGCCCTCGAGGAGAGCGCGGACAACCCGGGCGTCCGCAATGACCTGACCCACGTGCGCACGGCCGCCGACCGGGCGATGGGGCTGACCCGTCAGCTGCTCACCTTCACCCGGGGCGACACCGTGCAGCCGCAGGACGTCGACCTCAACCTCGCCCTGGCCGAGGTCCGCGACATGCTGGAGCGCACCATCGGCGAGCACATCGCGCTGATCGCACGCCCGGCGGCCGCGCCGGTCGTCGTCCGCGCCGATCCCGGCCAGCTCCAGCAGATCCTGCTCAACCTGGCCATCAACGCCCGCGACGCGATGCCCGACGGCGGCTCGCTGGTGCTGGAGGCGGACGTCGCCGACGTCGACGGCAACGAGGTCAAGATGCAGCCCGCGCTGCCGGCCGGCCGCTACGCCCGGCTGCAGGTCAGCGACACCGGCGAGGGCATGCCGCCCGCGGTGGTCCAGCGCATCTTCGAGCCGTTCTTCACCACCAAACCCCGAGGGCGCGGTACGGGTCTGGGGCTGTCCACGGTCTACGGCATCGTGACCGAGGCCGGCGGCGCACTGAACGTCTACTCCGAGCCGGGGGTGGGCACCACCTTCCGGATCTACCTCCCGCTGGCCGCCGTCTCGGGCGACACCGCGGTGGCGGCCCGGCCGGCCGCTCCGCCGCCCGGCGACGGCCGCACGATCCTGGTCGTCGAGGACGAGGTCGACCTGGCCCGGGTGGTCACCCGCATCCTGACCGCCGCCGGCTACCACGTGCTGCTGGCCGACAGCGCGCCGCACGCCCTGGAGATCTTCGCCGAGAAGAGCTGCGACGCCCTGCTGACCGACGTCATCATGCCCGAGATCTCCGGCCCCCGGCTGGCCGAGCTGCTCCACGAACACCGCCCCGACCTGCCGGTGGTCTACATGTCCGGCTACAGCAACGGCCTGCTCGGCGAGACCCGCGTCCTCGACCCCGGCATCCCCTTCGTCGAGAAGCCCTTCACCCGCCAGGACCTGCTCCACAAGGTCCACGAAGCGCTCACCGTGGCCGTCGCCCATTGACCGCCGAGGACACTGCCACAACCGGGACCGCGCGGCCGGCTGAAGACGTACGGATCGATCGAAGGTGTGGTCCGAAGCGGAAACGGCAGCGAAGAGGCTCGACGTGCCGCTAGCGTCGCAGTCCTGATGATCTTCCGCGCGCGGTAACGGCAGCTGCCGCGCGCGGAGCAGGCGAATCGCCCGGGAGCCCACCGAAAGCTGGATGACCGGCCGGCCCAGGGGAATCCCGGGCGATTCGGTTCAGCTCACCGCGGGCACGCCGCCGGTGAGGGTCGCGAGCATCTCGTCCAGCCGGGGCACCGGCATCGCCTACGCGGCCACGCCCGGCCTCGGCCGCCGGGACGCCGCACAGCCCGAGTAGGTCCTTCCTCCGCGGCGACGACCTCTATGGCGACAGTAATCAATGGAGGAGGTGTGATGAACGAGTCGCCCTTGAGCCGCCGCGAGATCCTCGAGGCGATGCTGGTTCTGCGCGGCGCGGGCATCACCGCCGAGCAGTACCGCGACCTTGACCTGACCGAGCACTGGCGGTAGGCAGCCTCGAGGGTGAGTCCACCGGCCGGGAGCCGGCGTTCGCCGCGGCTCGCGCCCGGGCTGCGGACACCGGCGACGATGTCGAGGTGTGGCGGAGCTTCGGCCGGCACGACGACGGCGCCGAACGGTGGATCGTGAAGCCCGACGGGACGACCTGGTCGCCCGGATGATCTGCCTTCCCCCGGGGGACACCGGTCGCCGTGCTCAGCACCGGACGGAAAGCTGATAGTGCACGGCGGTGGGACGGAGGATGCTCAATCCACCCGAGACCGTCCGGGAGGGACGAACGTGCCGACTGAGCTCATGCGTGTGCAGGCCGACGACGGCAGCGCGGTGCTGATCGAGATCGACAAACCGGACTCCGGGTTCGGGGAGGTGGCCTTCGACGGGGCCGTCTTCAAGGCCCGGGAGACCCTCGAGCAGGCCCTGAACGGGGTGCGGACGGTGGCGCTGAAGGCGCTCGACGAGTTCCGGGCCGGGGACGGGCGGGGGCACGGGCCCGACTCCGTCGAGCTGGAGTTCGGTGTGAAGTTCAAGGCCGAGGCGGGGGCCGCGGTCTTCGCCCGGACGGCCGGGGAGGGCCACATCGTGGTACGGATGGCCTGGTCGGGCCGGGAGCATCCGGTCGGGCGGCCGGCGCTGGACGACGACGATGACGCCATTGGCGACGTCGAGGGGCCCCGGGCTTGACCGAGGCGTTCTGGCCGGCCCGGATCGAGATTCCCGGCACCGCCCGCCGGGGCGCCGGTTTCCTGGTCACCGACCGTCACGTGATGACCTGCGCGCACGTGGTCCGGGGGCACGACGGGGCGCGGGTGACGCTGCGCGACGGCACGTCGGCCATGGCCACGGTGGTGCGCGCCGGGCCGTGGTGGACGGAGACCGCGGCGGGCGCCGACGTCGCCGTGCTCGAGCTGCCGGCGGCGGTCGCGGTGCCGCCGGCCCGGCTGGCGCCGTACGCGGCGCTGGAGATCTATGCCGGGCAGACCCTCGACATCTTCGGGTTCCCGGACCAGTACGGCGTGGGCGGCGTGCACACCAACTATGTCGCCGAGCCGCACCACCTGGTCGGTGACGACATCCAGATCGAGGCCGAGGGTGCGACCGGGGTCCGGCTCCAGGAGGGTTTCAGCGGCGCCGCCGTCGTGCACCGGGCCACCCGGCAGGTGGTGGGCATGGTCCGGCGGGCCGCGACCGGCGACGAGCGGATCGGCCTGATGACGCCGGTGGCGAGTCTGGCCGGGCATTGCCCGGCGCTGGCCGACCGCATCCGGCTCGGCCTGATCGACCCCGCGGCGTACGGGGAGCTGCGGGCGGCCCTGCGGTCGGTCGATTTCCCCCGCGAGCGGTTCACGCAGCTGCTGACCTGGGTCCGCGGGAAGATCCCGAGCCTGCGCGAGGACCTGACCTCGGTGCCGGGCCTGGTCGAGGCGCTGGTGGTCGATACCGTCGCCGTCGACGACCGGGAGATGCGCTACCACCTGTCCGGCCTGTTGAGCACGTTCGAGAACGAGGACGTGAGCCGCTGGGCCGGGCGGCACCTGGGCCGGGTCGAGGCGCCGGCCGCGAAGCCGGTCCGTGACGGGGCGGTCGTGATCTGCCTGGAGCCGACGGCGCGGGAGGGCGGTGAAGCGTACCGCCTGAAGGTCTGGACCGTGACCGAGGCCGACGGCCTCCTGGAGGAGCCGGTGGCCGACGTGCCCGGCCTGAGCCGCGACCAGTGGCAGCCCGCGGTCGAGCGGGAGCTGGCGGCGGCGATCGACCGGATCCCGCGGTCGGTGCGGGAGGTGACCGTCGAGTTCGTCCTGCCGCGCATGTTCCTGGCCGAGCCGGTCGACGAGTGGCTCAACCTGCGCGACGACCGGACCCCGCTGGGCATCTCCAAGCCCCTGGTCGTGCGTGATCTCGACTGGTTCCAGGACGGCCCGCCCGACCTGGCCTGGCGGGCCGAGTCCCTGCGCGAGGGCAAGACCGGGCTGGCCGAGGTGCTGCGGGTCTGGGACTGCGGGCAGCCGTTGACCAAGCCGGTCGTCTTCAAGGCCAACCTGCGCAAGAACGGCGGCCCGCACGCGGTGTGCCTGGCCGGCGAGTGGGCGCTGCCGGCCCAGGTGAGCGTCGCGGTCGGCGCCCAGCCGCCGGTGCTGCTGTGGCGGCGTCACCCGTGCCCGCCGGGCCGGCACGCCGATTACGCCGAGTGTGTGAGCCAGCGCTTCGTCCGGGAGCTGACCGGGCACCTGGCCGGCGTCACGATCGACGACGTGGCGAGCCACGTGCTGGAGCTGCGGCGCGACTCCGTGGCCGGCGAGGACGAGACGCATTGCGGGAGCGGGCTGGTGCTGCTGCGCGACGACGCCCGGCGGCGCCCGATGCCGCTGGGATTCGCGGGATGAGGGGCGGTTCTCTTGGCTGACGACGCTTGGTACATCTACCGGGGTACCGGCGTGCCGCACACGCGGATCACCGACCTGCCCGATCCGCCGCCGTGGCGCGGTTTCGATCCCGACCCGAAGGACGAGCCGGAGTTCGTGCCGGAGACCCGCGACAAGGAGAAGCGGGCCGGTACGCGGTATCGGCCCGACGCGGAGACGGTCCGGCTGGTCAACGCCGCCCTCTACCTGCGGCGGCCGCTGCTGGTCACCGGCGCCCCCGGCACCGGCAAGTCCACCCTGGCCACGGCGATCGCCCACGAGCTGGGGCTGGGGCGGGTGCTGCGCTGGAACGTCACCAGCCGGGTGAGCCTGCGCGACGGCCTCTACCAGTACGACCCGCTCGCGCGCCTCTACGCGGCCAGCCGGCACGAGGGCGCCGAGGGGGAGTGGGACGAGGACCTCGGCCAGTACATCCGTCTCGGCCCGCTCGGCACCGCGCTGCTGCCCCGCAAGCGCCCGCGGGTGCTGCTCATCGACGAGGTCGACAAGGCCGACCTGGATCTGCCGAACGACCTGCTGACCGTCTTCGAGGACGGCGAGTTCGAGATCCCCGAGCTGCTGCGGCATCCCGAGCGCAACGCCGAGGCCGAGGTCGGCACGATCGACGGCACCCAGCGGGTCGTGGTCCGCAACGGCCGGGTCCGCTGCAGCCGGTTCCCGATCGTGGTCATGACCAGCAACAACGAGCGCGAGTTCCCGCCCGCCTTCCTGCGGCGATGCGTCCAGATCAAGATCGAGACGCCGGACGCGGTGAAGCTGCGCCAGATCGTCGAGGCGCACCTGCCGGGCATGGCCCCGGGCAGCGAACGCGAGATCCTGCAGTTCCTCGAGGGCCGCGGCGACGACCGGCTCGCCACCGACCAACTGCTCAACGCGATCTATCTGGTGCACGCGGCCGCGCTCGACACCGATCAGGCCCGCGAGGCCCTCGCCGCGGCCGTGATGGCGTCGCTGGTGCCGGAGTAGGCATGAGCCTCGACCACCTCGTCCAGGCGATGCACCGGGCCGGCCTCGAGCCGACGGCCCGGGAGCTCGCCGAGTCGCTGTGGCTGGCCACGCAGATGGCGGCGGCCGACCGCGGGCCGCCGGCCGCGCCGCCGACCTCGCCCCGGCCCCTCCCGGAGCCGGTGGTGGCCCCGCCGCCGGTTCATCTGCCCGAGCCGGCGCCGCCGGCCCCCGTACCTCTCTACTCGCCGCGACCGGCGCGCCGGCCGGAGCGCCCGCCGGGAGAAGCCCGCGCGGCGGGAACGGTCGAGGTGCCCAAGCCGATCGCCCTGGCCGACCGGCTGGCCTTCCAGCGGGCGCTGCGCCCGTTGCTGCGCCGCGTGCCCGCCCCCGGCCTGGGCACCCTCGACGAGGAGGCGACCGCCCGCCGGGCCGCCGACATGCCGGCCGGGCATCCGTGGCCGGCGGTGCTGCGCCCGGCCGACCGGCTCTGGCTCGACGCCGCCGTGGTGGTCGACCGCGGCGACTCGATGGCGATCTGGCAGGACCTGGCGGCCGACATCGTCGACGTGCTGCGCGAGTCCGGCGCGTTCCGCCAGGTCGCCCGGTACCGCCTGGCCGGTGCGGACGAGACGGGCGCGGCCGTGGTGACCGACTGGACCGGCCGGCCGCTGCCGGCGGCCCGCCTGATCGACCCGGGGAACCGCCGCGTCATCTTCGTCATCAGCGACTGCGTCGGCCCGGCCTGGCGCTCCGGCGGCGCGGCCCGGGTGCTGCACGAGTGGGGACACCACGGACCGGTCGCCATCCTGCAGCCGCTGCCCGAGCGGCTCTGGGCCCGCACGGCGGCCCGGACCATCGCCGGCACCCTGGTCGCGCCGCGCGCCTGCGCCCCGAACAGCACGCTCAAGTTCACCGCCTTCGGCGGGCGCGACCGTCCGCAAGGGACGCTTGTTCCGGTGCTCGAGGTCGACCGGACCTGGCTGCGCCGGTGGACCGGACTGATCGCGGGCGGCCCGGGGATCACCGCCGCGGTCACGGTGGCGACCGGGCGGCCGCCCGAGCCGGCGCCGGTGCCGCCGGCCCCCGCGCTCAGCGCCGAGCAGCGGGTACGGCTGTTCCGTGCGGCCGCCTCGGAGGAGGCGTTCCGCCTGGCCCGGTACGTGGCGGTGGGTGACCCGCAGATCGACGTGATCCGGCACGTGCACTACGCCATGTTCAAGCCGGCCTACCCCGCCCACCTGGCCGAGGTGCTGCTCAGCGGGCTGCTGCGGGTCGAGGACGGCCGCCACGGGTGGTACAGCTTCGTCGAGCAGGTGCCGGACGTGCTGCTCTCCACCCTGTCGATCAGCGAGACCGTGCACGCCACCCAGCTGCTGGAGGAAGTGTCGGCCTCGGTGAACCGGCAGATGGCCGGCAACCGGGCCCGCCTGAAGGTGCGGACCCCGGGTGAGGGCGCCGGGACGATCGGCGGGCACGAGGCGCCGTTCGCGGTCACGCCGCTGGCTCGCCGGCGTCTCGAGATGGCCCGGGCCCGGTTGCAGCGCCACGCCGAGCCGCCGCCGCTCCCGCCGCCCGACGACCGGGGCCCGGCCGAGCCGACGGAGAAGCCCCGGCCGGAGCGGGCGGTCGATCCGGCCGAGCTGGTCAGCCCCGGGGCCGCCGTCGTCCGCTTCGTTCAGCGCGGCGATGAACTCGATCGGATCCTGAACTGGGCGCGAAGCCCGGAGCCGGCGATGACCTTGTGGATCACCGGTCCGGCCGGGATCGGCAAGACCCGCCTGGCGCTGGAGGTGGCCGCGCAGCTCGGGGCGGACGGCTGGCGCGTCGCCAAGGCGGGCGCGCCGACGCCTCCGGACGACAACCCGCTGCTGATCATCGCGGATTCCGGCGACGGCGACCTCGCGGTGGACGACCTCATCGCGGAGGTGGACGACGGCGAACCGCGCGGCTCCACGATGATCGGCGCAGCGCCGGTGCGCGTTCTGGCGCTGGCCCGATATGCCACGGCGGCGGAGCAGGGCCCGCGGTCCACGCCGTCGGTCCGGCTCACCGCGCTCGACGGGAGCAGCTTCTACTGGACGGCTGTTACCGACCTCGCCGAGCATCTGGGGGCCGCCCAGCCGGCCAACCGGGACCACCATGGCGGGACGCCGGGCGCGGTCGTTCTCGCGGCGCTGGAAGCCGTGGACAGCTCACTGGCGAGCGCCGCCGCCGACGCGCTGGCGCAGCGCGAGCGGCTCCTGGCCGAACGCTCCACCGCCGGCACCGGCATCTCGTTCGCCGAGCACCGGCAGCTCGACGCCTACCTCGCGGCGGCGCAGCTGTTCGGCGCGCGCTCGGCCACCGAGGCCCGCGAGGTGGCGCGTCTGGCCGGCGGCCTCGAGTCGTACGAGGCGAGCCGTCAGGCGGCCGACTGGCTGCAGCGCCTCCACCCGGGGGAGGGCCAGGAGTACTGGCGGCTGCTTCCGGAGCCGTTACGGGAGCGCCTCGTCGTCCCGGCCCTCCTGCGCGACCCGGCCGTGCTCGGCCTGCTCCCGTCGGTCTCCGCGCAGCAGGCGGGCCGGGCGATCGAACTGCTCGTCCGCGCCGCCCGCGGCCGCCGTGCCCTCGCCGCCGCGGTCTGGGCGGCCGCCGTCCAGCGCCCCGAGCTCTGCACCGCCGTCCTCGACGAGGCCCGCCGCACCGGTGGCCCGGACGACGACCTGCTGGAGCTGGCCCGCGCCACCGTGGCCGACGAGAGCACCCCGGTGGCCGTCCTGCGCGCCGTCGTCGAGGGCGTCCCCGGCACCGAGGCGGTCTTCACCGGACAGTCGGCCGGGCGGGCCGCCGCGCTCGCCGACGGCTACCGGCGGCTGGCCGTGTCCAGCGCGCCGCACCGGTCGGCCCTGGCCGACGCGGCGTACCAGATGGGGATGATCGCCGAGCGCGACGGCCGCGACGACGAGGCCCTGCGCACCGTCGAGTGGGAGATCGATCTGCGCCAGCGGCTGGCCGGGGCCGAGCCGGGCAACAGCCGGGCCCAGGCGGCGCTGGCCCGCGCCCGCACCACGCACGCGGCCCGGCTCGACCGGGCCGGGCGGCCCGTGCAGGGCAACGCGGCGATCACCGGGGCGCTCGCGATCTACCAGCGCCTCGGCGACGAGTACGCCGACCAGGAGGCGTACGCCCGGGTGCGGCAAGCTCGCCTCCTGGCGCAACTCGGCCACCTGGCGGAGGCGGCCGAGGCCGCCCGCGAGGCCACCACCCGCTATCGGCGGCTGCGGTCGGAGGATCCGCGGCACGCCGCCGGGCTGGCCGGCGCGCTGCTGGTGGAGGCGGCCACGGCCCGGGCCCGCGATCAGCGCGACACCGCGGTCACCGCCGGGGCCGAGGCGGTCGACCTGTACGAGCGGCTGGCGGCCGACGACGCCGAGCGGTACCGGGCCCGGCTGGCCTACGCGTGCGCCGCCCACGGCATGGACCTGGGCGAGTACCGGTCGCACACCGCGGGTCTGGACCGGTTGGACCGGGCAGCCGGGCTCTACCGCGGCTTCGATCCGGCCGGCCTGGCTGCGGTCCAGCTCGGCCGGGGCCTGCTGCTGGGCGAGCTGGAACGCTACGACGAGGCCATCGGCGCCTTCGCCGAGGCCGTCGCGCTGCACCGCCGGCTCGGCCCGCGCGATCGGGCGCTGGCCGGTGCGCTGGCCGCGCAGGCCCAGGTCACCGCGGCGGCGGGCGGCGGGGCGGAGGCGGTCGCGCTGCTCACCGAGGCGTGCGTCCTGCGCGATCAGCTGCACGCCGCCGACCCGGTCGACGCCGGGTTGCGCCGGGAGGTGGCGACCGGATACGACCAGCTCGCCGCCCTGCACGAGCGCCTGGGTAACACGGAGGAGGCGGCCCAGGCCCGGGTCCGGGCCCGCCTGATGGGATAACGCGGCTTCGTGACGGAGTCAGGCGGCCAGCTTGGGATCGTCGAGGACCGTGGGTAGCGCCACGGTCAGCATCTTGGCCCGTACGGACCGCAGGAGCCGGCCCATGAAGAAGCCGCCGATGCCAGTGAAGCCGGTGTGTTCCCAGGTGAAGCGGGTGCCGCCGTCGATCGGCTGGAGGCGGTAGGCGACGAAGCTCGGCGCGGCCCCCTCGTCGCCGATCCACGAGTAGCGCAGCAGCGCCGGCGCGTCGACCTCCAGAACCTCGCAGTCGACGATGCCGCGCCAGCCGGCGACCGGCTTGGCGATGAACCGGAACTTCGTGCCCACGACCGGCGCGAAGCCCTCGGGGCGGCCGCCCTGGCCGGTCGTGGTCCAGCGCGGGACCAGCTCGGGGTCGGTGAGCACACGCCAGACGCGCTCGATCGGGTGCGGGTAGTCGCGGGTGATCCGGAACTCGCTCATCGCGGTCTCCTTTTTACTGTGACTGTAAAAATACTGTAGCAGTAAGATCGAGTGGTGAGCCTGCGCGAGGAAAAGAAGCGGCAGATGCGGCAGCAACTGTCCGACACGGCGACCCGGATGTTCGTGGAGCGCGGGTTCGACGGCGTACGGGTGGCCGAGGTGGCGCAGGCGTGCGGGGTGTCGGAGAAGACGGTGTTCAACTACTTCCCGACCAAGGAGGCGCTGCTGCTCGACCGGCTCGAAGGCACGACGACGGCCCTGCGGGAAGCCCTCGCCTCGAGCGGGCACACGCCGATCGAGGCCGCGCTGCGCCTGCTCGACGCCGAGCTCGACGGGTTCACCGGCGACCCGGAGGGCTACCGGCGCTTCGGCGAGCTGCTGGAGGCGGCGCCGTCGCTGCGGGCCTACCGCAACGACATGATGGACCGGTTCGTCGCGGTGGCGGCCGAGGCGCTGGCGGCCCGCGACGGAGTCGACCCGGCCGATCCGGAACCGCAGATCACGGCGGCCGCCCTGCTCGGCCTGTGGCGCGTGCAGTACGAGAGCCTGCGCCGCCATCCCGGCCGGCCGGCGACGGTCCGCGCGGAGGTGCGGCGGGCCGCGGACGTGCTGCGTAACGGGCTGGAGAAGCGGGCTTAGCCGTCGCGGCGGACGATGCGGCCGATCGCGCCGCGCGGGCGGACGTCGCGGATGTATTTGGCCCAGTCGGCCGGCCACGGGTCGGGCAGCAGGTCGATCTGTTTGTTGACCGCCTCCAGCCGCGAGCCCGACGCGCGCCGCGCGAAGTCGGTCACGGCCCGGCCGAGCTCCGCCAGCACCGCCCGTTGAGGATGCGAGAGCACGTGCTCGCGCCGGTCCGGGTAATAGCGGTCCTCCATCGCGTTGGTCTGCTGCAGGATGAAGGCGGTGGCCAGGTTGACCGCCCGCCACTCCTCGTAGAGCAGCTCCCGGGTGATCCGCTCGGCGTAGGCCCAGCGCAGCTCCAGCGTCTCGGTGAGCACGGCCAGCCGGGCGGCGGCGACCGGCGCCCGGACCATCGCGTCGAGCAGCGCGCCGGCGTGCCGGAGGACGACCCGGCCGGGGATGCGGCGCATCAACGCGGTGAGCCGGCGGGGCGGGGCCGACTCCCGGTCGAGCAGGTCCATCACTTGGCGGATGGCGCGCTCGTCGGCGATGCTGCGGCGCACCGGTTCCGCGGGCTGCCAGGCCGGAGGTTCGCCGGTCAGCGCGTCGGCCGCCTGGAAGTGCTCCTCCGCCACCTTGGGCTCGCGCATCGCGTCGGCCAGGATGGGGAAGTGCCCGGGCCCGAGGATGAAGTTCGGCGGCATCAAGCTGACCAGCCGTCGTGCCTCGGCCGCGGTCGGCGCCGTGCGCCGCCAGAGCACCACGGCGAGCCGGCCCAGGGCCGGCCCCGGATCGGGGCCGTTGCGGGCCTCCAGCAGCATCTCCTCGACGAAATCGGACCGCTGCCGCGCGTCCAGGCTGAGCATGGCGGCGCTGACGATCGCCCGGTCGAACTCGGTGTCCAGGTCGGCCGGCTGGGTCAGCAGCGACTCCCACCAGAGGTCGCCGAGCCGGTCCGTCTCGACCGGGTCGCCCGTGACCCGCCGCAGCAGCAGCCGGCGCAGCTTGCGCTCCACCTCGACCCCGTCGGCCCACAGCTCCGACCGGTAGTCCGCCTGCGGGTTGGCCGCCCAGAACGCGATGAAGCGCTCCAGACCGGGGTCGAGCAGGTTGTGGGCCGGGGCCAGACGGAACCGCGCGGCCAGCCGCAGCAGCCGCTCGAAGACCTCGGGCTCGGCCCGGCACATGGCCTCGGCGAGCAGGCCGGCGGCGGTGCGCTCGGCTTCCCGGTCCCACACCCGCGGATCGACGGCGGGCAACTTCTCCGTCCGTACGGCATGGGTCTGGCCCGTCTCCCGCAGCTCCGCCCGGAGCAGGGCGAGCCGGACCGAGACGGCCCGGCCGGGAAGGTTGCGGGCGATCGCGGCGTCCAGCCGGATCAGGTCCTCGGCCGGCCAGCGCGCCGCCTCGGTGAGCAGCCGGTCCACGAGGTCGTCGCCGTACCGGTCGATCAGGCCCGCCGGCGCGCCCAGCAGCCAGCCCACGATCGGCCGGATCGCGTCCGGCTCGGGCGGCCGGCCCAGCACCACGGCCAGCGCGAACGAGGTCTGGGCGGGCCGCAGCCCGGAGTCGGCCGCGGTCGCCTCGGCCGCCACCTCGACCGCGTCGGCGATGTCGTACGGATCCTCGGACAGGAACAGGTCGACCCAGCGGCGGCTGTCCGGGTCGTCGGCCAGCCGGGTCCAGCCGTTGCGCTCCAGGTCGATCACGACGAAGCCCTGCTCCTGGTCGAGACCGGCCGGGCCGCCGGACCACTCGGGATGCACGGCCAGGATCCGGTGGGCGGCGTAGGCGGGGTTCGGCGCGAAGACCTTGAAATCGATCCGCAGCGCCTCCCGATGGGGCACCAGCAGGGTGGCCGCGGTGATCCAGCGCAGCACGGCCTCGGCGTCGCGGGCGACGAACAGCACCCGCCGGGGGTCGCGGTCGCCGCGGCGCAGATGCGACAGCAGGGCGGTGAGCAGCGCCGGGCCCCGGTCGTGGGCGCGGACGAACTGCTGCGCCTCGGGGGCGCCGAACGGACCCGGCTGCCAGCCCGGCTCCAGCGGCGGGCACTGCTTGGCCGGCGCCGGCACCGTGGTCCAGAACGGGGCGCCGAACAGCTGGGCCGGGCGCACGAGCCCGTACGCGCCCGGATCGTCGGTCGCGATGGCGTGGGTGAGCTGGTTGCCCTCGCGGCCGCCGGTGGGCTCGCGGCCCAGATAGAGGCCGGCCCCGGTGGCGTAGAAGCGGTCGTGCACGTGGGCGAACGACGGCGGGTAGTCCGCGATCGGCCGCTGCTCGCTCATCCAGCGCACCGGCGCCTCGTACAGCAGGCGGTTGCGGATCAGCGGCATGGCGTGCAGGTTCGCCTCGGGCGACATGGCCTGGAACTGGAAGCCGGCCACCGACTCCAGGCCCTCACCGGCCCGGCAGTTGGTGTAGATGTAGGTGTCGAAGCGCCCGGTCACGGGCGTACCCGGGTGAGCAGCCCGGCCTTGTGCATCAACCAGAGCAGCGGCTCCTCGACGCGGTCGGGCCGCACGCCGGCCGAGTCGACCATGCCGCTCGCGTAATCCGGCTCGGCGCCGAGCGCGGAGACGAAGAAGTAGCGGTATTCGCGGTAGTAGCTGCGCAGGTAGTCGTTGATGGAGTCGCCGCCCCAGGCGTGCAGCAGCGACGCCATCTCGGCGTGGACGCGGCGGCCGGCCTCGTCGTCGTACCCGTGGCGCCGGCGCCGGCTGCGGCGCAGCGGATGGGTGTCACCCAGGTAGGCGTAGAAGGCGTCCATCTTGGCGAAGGCGACGGCCACGGGCACGGTCACCTGCTTGCCGTTCCAGTGGTGGCTGCTCTTGAGCACCTCGGTGATGTTCTTCAGCACGTCCCGGGTGGGCTCGGGCCGCCCGAACGGCTGGTCGACGGCGGCCGGCGGCAACGGCACCACGTCGCGTACCCCGGGCAGGTGGAACGGGTCGAGCAGCAGGATGAGGTAGTCGGCCGCGCTCAGGTAGTGCAGCTGAAAGGCCCGGTCGCCCTGCAGATCCTCGCCCGCGGTGTCGAAGAAGGACAGATAGTTGGTGCGCGGCCGGTCGCGGCCCAGCAGGCCGGGCTTGTGGCCGCGCCACTCGAGCACCAGCGGCTCCCGGCGGCCGTTCTCGGCCCGCTCCGTGGTGCGCAGGAGGCGCTTCTCCTCGTACAGCCGGTGAATGTCCTCGCCCAGCCACCGGGCGGGCCGGGCGAAGGTGTCCTCCCCGCCGCCGACCGGCTCGACGGTGGCCCGGAACTCGCCGGCCAGCTCGCCGCGCTGCAGCTCGTGGGTGAGCACGGCCAGGTAGACCGTCTTGCCGGTGCCGCGGGCGCCGACCATCGCGACCAGGGGGCTGGCGTCCGCGCCGAACTCGGCCGGCAGCCGCGTGTGGCAGTGCGGGCACGCCCGTACGGTCGTCTCGCCCTGACATCGCGGGCACCGGCCGGTCTTGCGCGGCGGCAGCAGCTTGTTGGGCTCGGTGAGCGGCGGGAAGCTCGGCAGCGCCGGCAGGGCGAAACCGGTGTGGTTGCGCCGGGCCTCGTCGATCACCGGGCGGCACGCCGGCCGGGCCGAGGTCGGCTTGCCCCGGCACTGGAACCACAGGTCGGAGCGCCGCTTGATCGCGTTGTAGCAGAACGGGCAGTGCAGGCTGGGACTCATCGGGTCCTCATCCGGTCGGGGTCCGGGTCGTCGGGGGCCACGTCGAACGGCGCGTGGAAGAAGCAACGGATCCAGTACGGCCGCTCGTCGCGACCCACCTCGGGCCAGGGCAGGGTGAGCCGCAGCGGGGTGCCGGCGGTCAGCGTCAGCCCCGGGCGGCGCGCCACCCGCCGCCCGTCGCCGGGGTCGCGTGGCATGAACTCGCCGACCGTCAGGACCACCTCCAGGTCGACCCCGGCGCAGTCCCGGTCCGCGGTCAGCGTGACGACCAGATCGGCGCCGGCCAGGCGGCGCTTGCGCTTGAGGTCGTACGCGATGACGGCCGGGGCCGGGGACAGGGAGGCGCTCACCGGCGCCGACCGGGCCAGTCCCTCACCCACCGGGGTGAACGCCCGCACCACGACGTCGCCGCCGGCTCGCGCCTCGCCGAAGCGCAAACCGTTGGCCGCCGTGTACTCCGATCGGGTCATGGCCCGGCGCTCGCCCGCGAACTCGGCCTCGATCGAGGTCGCCCGCTGCGGCCACTCCCACGAGACGAGCGCGCCGTCGCCGTCGCGGTCGATGCGCAGGTGCCGCACCGGCCGCGCGATGATCAGCCCGACCGGGCGGCCGGCCCGTTCCCGCTCGCCGTCGGCCTCGAACGGCTGGTAGTAGAGGTATCCCGTCCCGACGTCGGCCTCGAGCACCAGGTGGCCGCCGCGGCGGACCGGCTCGCCGGGCAGGACGGCGCCCCACTGATCCGCCTGCTCGGTGTCGACCACGGCGCCGTCGACGATCGGGGTCGGCCGGGGCGAGCACCGCACCCGGACTGCGACGCCGGTGTCGGGCCAGGTGAGCCGGACCCGGGCCCGGTCACCGGCGGCGGTCGTCTCCTCGACGCGCAGCCCGTCACCGTCCGTCCGCGGCTCCTCCTCGACGACGACGGGGCCGGCCGTGGTGGCGGTGGCCTGGCCCGCCGGGGCGCGGTCGAGCCGGGCCAGGGCGCTCCAGAACTGGGCCCGGACGTCCGACCGCCAGTCGTGGGGCCGGGCCGGGCCCTCCGCGGCCGCGGGAGCGTCGGCCGGCGATCCCGGCCCCGGCTCCTCGGTGACCGGGGAGAGGTGGGCCTGCTCGCGCCACCAGGCCGGGTCGTCCAAGGCGTCGCCGCTGGTGCGGCGCAGCTCCTCGTCGGCCCGGATCAGCAGCTTGCAGACCTCGGCCCGGAAGTCGGGGGCCCTGGCCCGCTCGCGCCACCAGGCCCGGATCTCGGTGAGGTGGCGGGCCAGCTCGGCCGCCTCCATGGCCGGGTCGACCGCGTAACGGGCCAGCAGGTCACCCGGCGGCAGGTGGCCGTGGGTGCCCCGCAACGGCCGCAGCACCTCACGGTCGTAGCGGGCGGCGTCGAACAAGAGCGACCTCACAACCGACAATGGGGAGGAGGACAGGCCACCACAGGGCGCGGAGTGATCGCAAGAGGACGAACGGTCGTCAGAGTGGCGTCTTCACGACGAAGGCCGTCGCCTGGGCCGGCGGCACCTCGGCCAGGTAGACGCCGCGCTCGTCGGCCACGAGGAACTGGCCCGGATAGTTGGTCGACTCCAGGACCAGGGACGAGCCGAGTGATCGAGGGCAGAAGGTGGCGTCCAGGCGGAACAACGGTGAATCGTCCTGCCGGTCGAGGCGCAGGATGAAGTTGCGGTGGCGCAGGAAATGACCGGGGAAGTTGACCGATTCCAGAGAAACGCAGCCGTGGCCGGCCAATCCGCTCCGGACGGTGAAACGGGAATCGGCGCGCCCGGCCTCGGTGCGGATCACCTCGACCCGGGCCCGGTAGTCGCGGTGGCGCAGGCGCCGGCCGGACTGGTCGGCCGCCTCGAGACCGATGGTGGCGCCGGGGATCAGGGCCGGGGCCGGGGGTTTCGTGGTCGGCGGGGTGGTGGCCGGGGGCTTTGTCGTGGCCCGCTCGGCCGGGGTCGTGCTCCGGCTGACCGGCTCGGCCGGTGGAGCGGCCGGTGGCGGGGGCGGCGAGGCGGAGGGGCTGGTCGGGGAGGGCTGGATCGAGACGGGGGCGGCCGGGGTGAACGGCGGCACGACCTCCTGCTGGGCCACCGGCGGCAGCGCGGGATCGTCGTCGCGCAGGGCCAGGGCGGCGCCGCCGGCGATGGCGATCAGCAGACCGGCGGCCGCGGCGAGCAGGGCCCGGCGGCCGCGCAGCGCGGAGCCGCCGTCGGCCGGTGACTTCGCGCCCGCGATGGCGGCGATCAGGGCGCTGCGGGCGAGCAGGGGTCTGGGCGGGTCGGCCAGCGGGGGGACCTGGCGCGGGGACTGCGGGGCGCGCTCGGCGGGGCCGTCGCGATAAGGTCCCCAACCGCCGATCGGCACGCCCGCGTTCTCGTCGTTTTCGGTCATGTGATTTCCACTCCGAGGGCGCCCGCTAAGACTTTCTTAAGCTGTCGAAAAGGCATTCTTACGGCGAAGGACGCCAATGGCAAGATTCCCCACGCGCTCGATCGTGATCGAACGATCCTCGGCTCCGGGCCGTACTCCCGGTCGACGGAGCCCGCACGAGGAGAGAACGCCATGGACGGCTCTGCCCCGCAGCAGCCCACGCTGGACCAGACCGCCAACTGGCCGAAGATTTCGGACTACTGGCCCGACCAAGCCGCCCCCGCTCCTTCCGCGCCGGAAGCCGATTCGGCCTCCGAAGATGCCGACCCGGCGCCCCGCCCGGCCCCGGCCCGCAGGCCGCGCCGCCTGACCCTGGCGGTCGCCCTGGTCGCCGGGGTGGTGCTGGTCGGCGTGAGCGGGGTCGTCCTGCTGCGCATGGCCACGACGTACGACCGTCCGGCCGCGACCGCGCCGACCGCCGCCACCAACCCGGAGATCGTCGTGCCGTCGCCGAGCCCGCCGGTGTCCATCGAGCCCGCCCCGGTCTCGCCCAGTGCCTCGGCGTCGGCCGCCCCCTCGTCCCCGCCGCCCTCCTCGGCGGCGCCGACCACGGCCGCGCCGCCACCGGCCGGGCCGGCCTTCCCCGCGGCCACGTTCGTGGTGGCGGGCGGGATGCGCGAGCTCACCGTCACGGCCGGCCGGCCGCCGACCAACGGCATCGCCCGGGTCAGCACGCCCGACGACAGCGGCGTGACCCCGGACGCGACCCTCAAGGGCACCGTCCTGACCCTGACCACCAAGGAGAACGGCAAGGACGGCGAGGCCCGGGTTGACGTGGTGCTCGACGAGCGGATCGCCTGGACGATCAAGACGACCCATGGCGTACGGCGGGCCTCGTTCACGCTGGCCGGCGGGAAGGTCGGCGCCTTCGACCTGCAGGGTGGCGCCAACAGCTTCGACATGACGCTGCCCCGGCAGAAGGCGGCCATCCCGCTGCGGATGTCGGGCGGCGTGCACACCTGGAAGATCCGTACGAAGGGATCCTTCCCGGTCAAGCTCGTGGTCGGCAAGGGCGTGGGGGAGTCCGAGCTGAACGGCCGGAACGACAAGGATCTGGGGCCCGGCGACACCCGGCGGGCGGGCGGCGACGACTCCTCGGGCGGCCTTGAGATCGACGCGGTGGGCGGGATCGGGACGCTGGACGTGGCGCCGCTCTAGCCGGCCCTTGACTTCGAGTGCGCTCGAACACCTAGCGTTCCCTCCCATGCAGACGATCGAATTGGGCCGTACCGGGCAGCAGGTCAGCCGGCTGGCACTGGGGGCCATGCAGATGGGCAACGCGACCAGTGAGGAGGACTCGGTCCGCATCCTCGACCGCTACCTCGACGTGGGTGGGTCGTTCGTGGACACCGCGAACTGCTACGAGTGGTGGGCCCGCCGGGACAGCCGCGGCGGCGAGAGCGAGGAGCTGCTCGGCCGCTGGATGCGCCAGGGCAACCGGAGGGACCAGGTCTTCCTGGCCACCAAGGCGACGGCGCTGCCGCACTACTCGCCCGACCTGTGGGCGGCCGACGGCACGCCGGACTGGGAACTGGCCCGGCGCACCTTCGAGGGCGCGGGGGCCGCCACGCTGCGGGAGGCGCTCGAGGGCAGCCTGCGCCGGCTCGGCACCGACCACGTCGACCTGTTCTACGTGCACGTCGACGACCGGAACACCCCGCTCGAAGAGACCCTCGAGGCCCTGGCGGGGCTGGTCCAGGCGGGGAAGGTGCGCCATCTGGGGTGGTCCAACGTCCGTACGTGGCGGCTGGAACGGATCCGCGGATTGTGCCGGGCCCACGGGTGGCCGCTGCCGGTGGCCGTCCAGCAGCAGCACTCGTACCTGCGCCCCAACGCCGGCGCCGACAGCCCGTCCATCGTCGACGGGGAGCAGCTGGACTATCTGCGGGAGCACGACGATCAGACGCTGGTCGCCTACTCGGCCATCCTCAAGGGGATCTACGACTCGGCCGAGAAGCGCAACGAGCACTGGGTCTTCAGCTCCTACGGCGGGCCGGACACCGACGCCCGGCTGGCCGCGCTGCTGGAGGTGGCGGCCGAGACCGGGGTGACACCGAACCAGCTGGTGCTGGCCTGGCTCATGCACCAGACGTCGCCGCCGGTGATCCCGCTGATCGGGCCGCGCACCCCCGCGCAGTTCGAGGAGATGCTGCCGGCGCTCGACGTCAAGCTGAGCGACGAGCAGCTGACCCGGCTGAACGAGGCCGGCGCCTGAGCCATCCCAGATGGTCGGCTCACGGCAGCCGGTGGGCTCACGGCAGCCGGTGGGCTCGCGGCAGCCGGTGGGCTCACGGCAGCCGGTGGGCTCACGGCAGCCGGTGGGCTCACCGCAGGCGGTCGGCGATCCAGTCGGCGACGGTCTCGGTGGAGGCGAAGACGGCGCCGTCGTGCGTCTGGCCGGGCAGCTTGTCGTAGCGGACCGGGCGGTAGTCGTCGAGCTGGTCGACCAGGATGTCGGTGACGGCGGCCGGAACGGCCTCGTCGGCGGTGCCCTGGACGATCAGGACGGACGCGCTCGGCGCCGACCGGCCGGGGTTGTCGTACTGCGCCAGCTTGGTCACCCAGGCCGCCGGGAGCTGACCGCCGTTCAGGAGCTGGGCGGCGGTCAGCGGGGCGTAGGCGGCCAGGATCTCGGTCAGGCAGCCGCTCTCCAGGACGCCGGCCCGCTGACGGGCCGGGGCGGCGAGCACGTCGGCCGGGCGGAACGAGGGCTCGACGGCGTTCAGGCCGTAGACGCCCATGACCAGGTAGCCCTGACCGGGCGTGCCGGGGATCTGCGGCGCCAGCAGGTCGACGTTGGAGACCGGGGCGATGCTGGCGGTGCCGCGCAGCTGCAGGTCACCGTCGTAGGCCGGGGCCAGCTGGTTGGCGAACAGGGCGCCCTGGCCGCCCTGGGAGTGGCCGGCGATGGCATAACGCGGGCCCAGGGCGGGGTTGAGGCGGCGGGCGGCCCGGACGCTGTCGATGATCGAGCGGCCCTCGCTGCCGCCGATCAGGTACGGATGCTGCTGCGGGGTGCCGAGGCCGGGATAATCGGGGGCGGCCACGGTCCAGCCGCGGCTGAGCAGCTCGGCGACGGCGGCCCGGGCCTCCGGCCAGAAGACGTCCGGGTGGGTCGAGGGCGCGCAGCGGTCGGCCAGGCCGGTGGTGCCGTGCGCCCAGACGACGACGTCGCCGGTGCGTTTGGCCCGCGGCGTCATCACCAGGCCGGTCGCCTGGATACGCCGGCCACGCACGTCGGTGGTGACGTACTTGACGTACTTACCGGTGGCGGCCTTGGCCAGCGCCCCGGGCAGGGTCGCGGCCGACGAGCTGACGACACTCCCGGGCGGCGCGCCATTGTGGCCGCCGTCGTGACCGCCGTTCTGACTGCCGGAGACGGGTTGCGGCCCGGCCTGATCATCGCCAGGGGTAGGGGTGGCGACGGGCGCGGGCCGACTCGTGCGGAGCGCTTCGGACCGCGCCACCCGATGGGCCGGGCCGGCCTCGGCGGCGGTCGGACCGGCCTCGGCCGCGGTCACCATGGCGCCACTGCCTATCAGCAGCGAGGCGGCCAGCAGACGGTGCACTCTCCTCATGCGAACTCCCCAGCGTGCGACATCAACGCTGGAGAGGGTAAGGGCGACGAATCCGAAATAGCCGCTTTATCACCCCGGCGCAGCGCGGCGAACCCGAAGGAGTGACCCCGGCCTCCGCCTGGCCGGCCCCCGCCTGGCCGGCCCCCGCCTGGCCGGCCCCCGCCTGGCCGGCCCCCGCCTGGCCACCCGCCACCCGCCACCCGCCACCCGCCACCCGCCGCGGGCCCGGGCCCGGGTGCCGCGCCCGCCCCGGTAGCGGTCTTCGGTCTCCTGGCCGGCACCGCCGCGGTGACGCGCGCATGGGGCCGCCCTGAAACATTGATGAATTACCCTCGTCCCGGTGGAGCTGGAGCTGCGCCACCTGCGACTGATCTGCGCGATCGCCGACGCCGGCAGCGTCACCAAGGCTGCCGCCGTGCTCGGCGTCGCCCAGCCGGCGCTCGCCACCCAGCTGCGCCGGGTCGAGCGCATGCTGGGCGGCCCGCTGTTCGAGCGCGGCCGCCGCGGGGTCCTCCCGACCGAGCTCGGCGACCTGGTCCTGGCCGCCCTGGCCACCGCCTCCTACCTGGAGATCGTCAACAGCCGCCCCCGCTACGCCGCCTGGCTGAAGGAGCACCCCGACTTCGGCGCGGTTCAGGGTTAGGCCAGCCGATGTCCTGGCCGAATGTGGCGGTGGTGGACGCGTGTGTCCGGCGGGACGGCCGGGGTGGCAGCCCTACGGCCGTCGCCGACGACGACCCGGCGGCGACGGACGCGGACCGGCGGGCCGTCGCGGTTGAGGCTGGCACCTCGCACGCGGCGTTCCTCGGGGCTGGGCGGACGCCGGACGGTGGCCGGCCGATCCGGTTCTTCACCGCCACTGCCGAACTGCCCGGCTGTGGCCATGGCACTGTTGCCGCCCAGGCCGTCCGGTTGACCCGCACCGCGCTGGGCGAGTTGAACGACCGCCAGCACACCGGTGGCCGCACCTTCGACACCGTCGCGATCCGCCGTCCCGCCGCCATCGAGGTGTGGTTCGACCAGGGACTCGTCGCCCTGCGCGACCCGGCGCCGGACGAGCTGGCCGCTGTCGTCGGCGCGCTCGGGCTCGACGCGAGCGATGCGCAAGCGTCGCGGATCGCCGCGCCCGGCGCGCCACGCATGCTGGTACCGGTCCACGATCGGCCGGCCCTGCTCCGACTCCGACCGCAGCTGGCCCGGCTGGCGTCGGCGTGCCGGCGGTACGGCCTGCTCGGCTGTTTCGCGTACGTGCCGCCGGTGGGCGATCGGCCTGGTGCGGCGCGGATGTTCGCCCCGGCGATCGGGGTCGACGAGGACATCGCCAACGCCAACAGCACCGGATGCCTGGCGGCCCACCTGCTCGACACGACAGGAGCCGAGGCGATCGCGATCGAGGTGGAGCAGGGTGACGCCCTCGGGCGACCGGCCAGTGTGCTCGCTTCGGCCCGGCGCCGGCCGGCGGGCATCACCACCCGAGTCGGCGGGTTGGCGGTGGTTCGCAGCCGGCCGCGGCCGGACGGTGTCAGAGGTCGTTCGAGGTCATCAGGGCCTTCAACAGGGTGACCCGCTCGGTGATGCTCTGGGCCGAGACCCACTCGTGGCGGGCGTGGGCGCCGCCGCCGCGGGGGGCCAGGCCGTCGACGGTGGGGATGCCGAGGGCGCCGGTGGTGTTGGTGTCGGCGGCGCCGTCGGCCGGCGAGCCGCTCAGCGTCTGGCCGATGGCGGCGGCGATCGCGGTGATGTGGTCTAGCAGGGTGGGGTCGCCGGGGCGCCAGGTGGGGCGATGGGCGAGCAGGGAGGCGCTGACCTCGGCCCGGGGACGTACCGGGGCGAGCGCTTGCAGGGCGTCCAGCACGGCTTTTTCGTTGTCCGGGTCGAGGAAGCGCAGGCCCAGGTCGGCGTGGGCGTGGCCGGCGACGACGTTGGTGCGGCCGCCACCGGTGATGGCGCCGGTGTTGAGCAGGACGGGGCGGCCGTCGACCAGGGCGCGGACGCGCAGCAGCTGGTCGATCAGCTCGTCGATGGCGTTGACGCCGGCGTCGGGGTCGAGGGCGGCGTGGGACTCGACGCCGGTGACCGAGACGCGGGCGCGGGTGCTGCCGCGGCGGCCGGTCTTGAGGTCGCCGTTGGGGTGGGGTGGTTCCAGGCCGAGGACGGCGGACGCCTTCGCCGCCTCCGAGCGGACCAGGGCGGTCGCGGTGGGGGAGCCGATCTCCTCGTCGGCCACGACCAGCACGCGGATCCCACGATCGAGGGAGGCTGTCTGCGACGACGCGGTCAGCAGCGCGGCCAGGCCGGCCTTGGTGTCGTACACGCCCGGGCCTTTGATCTCGTCGCCCGTGACCGACCAGGGCATGTCACGCAGTGTGCCCACCGGCCAGACGGTGTCGTAGTGGCTCAGGAACAGCAGCGGCGGCCGGGAGCCGCCCGGACGGGACCAGATCAGGTGCCCGTCCTCCCGGTCGGTGTGGAATCCGGCGCGAGCGGCGTCCGCGGACAGGACCTCGGCCAGCTGGTCGAGCGCCTTCCGGTCGCCGGTCGGCGACTCGATCAGCGTGTACGTCTGCAGGGCCTCGATCGGATCCATATACGAACGCTAAGTTCGCACCCCGGCGTTGTCAATGAACGCGGAAGGGAGCATCATGCCGGTTATACGTTTCGTAAAAGGAGGGCGGCGTGGTCCTGGTGCGCACGCTCGACGGGCTCGCCGAGTGGACGGCCGCGTCGGCGCTCTACCGGTCGGTGTTCGGTTACGAGCAGCCGGAGTACGGCCTCAGCCCCCGGCTGCTGGCCGCCCTGCGGGAGAACTCGGGCACGGTCCTCGGCGCGTTCGAGGGTGCGGAACTCGTCGGGTTCTGTTACGGCTTCTGCGCGGTCGAGGAGGGCGAGATCTACCACTACTCGCAGGCCGCGGCCGTCGCGCCCGGGCAGCAGGGCGCCGGGGTCGGCCGCCGGCTCAAGCTGGCGCAGGCCGAGGCGGCGCGGGCCACGGGAGCCCGGACGATGCGGTGGACCTTCGACCCGTACGCGTTGCGCAACGCCCACTTCAACCTCGCCGTCCTGGGCGCGACCGCGATCCGCTTCCTGCCCGATTACTACGACGACGGCAACTCGGACCGCCTGCTGGTCTCGTGGGACCTCGAGCGGCCGGCGCCCCGAGCGCCTGAACTGTCCACGGTGACCGCACCGGCCGATCAGCGATACGCCGCCCCCGCGGACGAGGATCGCGCCACGCTAAGAGGGCACCTTCAGGCTGCCTTCCGGGCCGGCGGACGGCTCGTCAGCGTCGAGCGGGAACACGACCGGGTGAGCTACACCTTCGTACGGACGCCGGCGTGACCACCCCCGCCGAGCGCTTCGACCGCAACGTCCAGCGCCGCTCGGCCCAGGTCCTCAAGCAGCGCGTCCTGGAGCAGCAGCGGGCCGAGTTCGGCAAGGCCCTGGCCTGGGCGGCCGAGCACGACGCCATCGAGCGGGCCGCCGCCCGCATCGTCTCCGCCCGGCGGCGCTACATCCTCGGCCACGGCAAGTCGCACGCGTACGCCGCGCTGCTCGCCGCCGACCTCAGCGCCGGCCTCTCCGGCGTGCATCTGGTCGACGGCGCGACCGTGCGCCCACTCGACATGCTGAGCGACCTGCGCCAGGGCGACCTGCTCGTCGCCGTCTCGATGGAGCGTTACCGCCGGGACACCGTCGACGTCGCCGCCGCCTACGCCCGGCACGGCGGCGAGCTGGTCCTGGTCACCGACTCGCCCGCCGCCCCGCTGACCGACGCGGCGACCACGGCCGTCGTCGTCGAACGCGACAGCGCCTCCTACGCCAACTCACCCACCTCGATCGTGCTCGCTCTGCACCTGCTCGCAACCCTGACCATCGCCAGCTCCAAGGGCGCCGGCCGCCGCCTGCACGACCGCGACGCCCTCGCCGCCGAGCTGAATCTGTATGTGGACGAGACATGACCCGAATCGACACCGTTCAACTCCGCCGTGTACGCCTGCCCCTGGTCCACGAGTTCCAGACCAGCTCCCACGCCAAGCGCGAGCTCGAGCACATCCTCGTCACCCTGATCGCCACCGACGGCGCCGTCGGCTGGGGCGAGATCGCCTCGCCCGGCGGCCCGTTCTACTCGGCCGAGACCGTCGAGTCGTGCTGGGCTGTGGCGCGCGATCATCTCACGCCGATCATGTTCAAGACCGAGTTCCCCGAGCCGTACGAAGTCACGACGGCGCTGGCCAAAGTGCGCGGCAACCAGTTCGCGCGGGCCGGTTTCGACATGGCCGCCTGGGCGCTGTGGTCGGCCGCCGCCGGCACGCCGCTGGCCACCGCGCTGGGCGGCACCCGGGCCCGGGTCGAGGCCGGCGTCTCCCTCGGCATCGAGCCCACCATCGACGACCTGCTGACCCAGGTCGCGCACCACGTCGGCGAGGGCTACCGCCGCATCAAGCTCAAGATCGCCCCCGGCTGGGACGTCGAGCCGGTCCGCGCCGTCCGCTCCGCGTTCCCCGCCGTCCCGCTGCACGTCGACGCCAACGGCGTCTACACCCCCGGCGACCTGCCGGTTCTCAAGGAGCTGGACGGCCTCGGCCTGCTGATGATCGAGCAGCCGTACGCCCCGCGGGCGCTGGCCGCGCTGGCCGACCTGCAGGCCCGGTTGGACACGCCGGTCTGCCTGGACGAGTCGATCGAGGAGCTCGACGACCTGCGGACCGCGCTGCGCCTGGGTTCCGGCCGGATCCTGAACATCAAGGTCTCCCGGATGGGCGGTCTGACCACGGCCGTCCGCGCGCACGACCTGGCCCGCGAGCACGGCCTCCCGGTCTGGTGCGGCGGCATGCACGAGTTCGGCCTGGGCCGGGCGGCCAACGTGGCCCTGAGCGCCCTGCCCGGCTTCACCCTGCCGTCCGACGTCTCCGGCTCCGACAAGTACTACGCCCGCGACATCACCACCAGCCCCGTCGTCAGCGTCGCCGGCCTGGTCGACGTGCCCACCGGCCCCGGCCTCGGCTTCACCCCGGACCTGGAGTTCATCGCCACGCGGACCAACGATTTTCTCGAACTCCGGCGAAGTTAATCGACGCATATTGATTCGTTCACGTCCGTGACGGAGTCTCTGAGCACCCCCCACCAAGGAGGCTCCGATGACCCGTCGCATCCTCGTCGTCCTACTCCTCACCCTCGGCCTCGCCGTGGCGCCCACCGGCGCCGCGCTCGCCGCCGACTCGAAGGCCACGGTGCTGTCCAATTGGACGCAGCCGACCGCGGCGAGCTTCACCGCCTGGAACGGTGCCAACAACAACCGCGGCGCGTGGGCGTCGTACGGCTTCGACTGGTCCACCGACTACTGCTCGTCGAGCCCCGACAACCCGCTGGGCTTCGCCTTCGAGACCCCGTGCGCGCACCACGACTTCGGCTACCGCAACTACAAGGCCATCGGCACGTTCTCCGCTAACAAGGCCCGCATCGACAGCACGTTCTACGCCGACCTGCAGCGTGTCTGTGCCGGCTACAGCTCGGCCGTCCGCCCCGCCTGCACCAGCCTCGCCTGGACGTACTACCAGGCGGTCAAGGTCTTCGGCTCGCTCACCGCCGTGCGGCAGGAGGACCTGGACCGCGCCGCCGCCCTCATCTGACCGCTTTCCCGGCGACGAACTTCGCGTGGGCCTGCTCGAGGCGCTGCCACAGGGCGGCGCGCTCGGGTGGCGTGACGTCGTCGAGGGTGAGGCCGAAGCGGTCGGCCAGGACGCCGAAATACTCGTCGGGGCCGGCCAGTTCCGTACGGCTGCTGCTGTCACCCACCCGGGTCAGGATGAGTCCGCGCAGCTCGTCGGCGCCGGTGGCGTCCCGGCGGGCCACGACCGCGGTGCGGACGAAACCCGACTCGGGTGAGGTGGACAGGTGGTGGTGCCGGTCCGCGAAGGCCGGCATCTCCACCGGCTCGGGACGGAAGTCGATGCCCAGGAAGGCCCCGCGCGGGTCGTGGACGAAACGCCAGCCGCCCGGCTCGGCCTCGGAGGGGGCCAGGCCGTACGTGAACGGGCCCTGCCGGTACGTGCCGGGGACCAGGGGCAGCGGCTCGTGCAGCCCGTCGCCCATGCCGAGGTCGACCAGCCACCGTCCGTCCGGCGCCTCGTCCGACGGCAGCCCCGACACGGTGAGCACCAGATGGTTCCCGTCGGCCCCGGCCGTGCCCGCCGTCCGGCTCTGCACCCCGCCGAAGTGGCGGTCGACGTGATAGCCGATCGTGCGCAGCAGCAGCGAGAACGCGCCGTTGAGGTGGTAGCAGTAGCCGCCGCGGCCCCGCAGGATCCGCTCGGCCGACTCGGGCGGCTCGACCGTGGTCGGCCGCCCGAGCCAGATCTCCAGGTTCTCGTACGGGACGCGTTCCGCGTGCGCCCGGTGCATCGCGCGCAACGCGGCCACGCTCGGCTCGTAGCCCACGCTCTCGTCGAGTCCGAGCCGCCGCAGATAACCAGGTACGTCGATCACCATGCGGCCAGGTTAGAGCCTGCCCGCCGGTGTCACCGGTCGGTGAGGTCGCACTCGCGGGGGTCGCGCACGGCCTCGGCCCGGGGCTTGGTCGTCCTCAACTGGGTGAGCAGGGAGCTCACCGACGCGCCGGCGATCTGCTTGCGCAGCGCCGACTCGCCTTTCTGGAACGAGGCGCGGGCCTGGTCGAGGCTCTGCACCCGGCCTTCGAACTCGCCGGCCCCGACGACCCCGGCGTCGTAGGGGATGGTGTCGCCCGAGCCGAGCCCCTCCCACGTGCCGACGTTCGGGTCGGCCGAGCACGGGTCGTCGACCCACTCGACGGCCTTGACGTAGGAGTGGCCCTTCTCCAGGCGCGAGGCCCCGCCCATGGCGAACTTCACGTCGCCGGCCCGGTTCCCGTGGTTGTCGAAGACCCAGCCGGCGACCGCCATCTTCAACGCCTTGGGCGCCGCCTGGGGCGCGTCCGGAGCCGACCAGAGGACCTTGTCCACGGTCAGCTGCGCGTTCCGGCCGATCATGCCTTCGCCGCGCTCGATCTCCTTCTTGCTGGGTTCGACGCGGCTCTCGGCGGTCACGGTGACCACCAGCACGTGGTCGGCGTAGGTCACCCAGTCCTGCACGGAGGAACTGGCCGTCCGGTCCCGGCCGTCACCGAGCACCACCCGCTGGACCGGGCCCTGGGCGACCGGGGACGGCCCGGCGGCCGGCGGCGCGGCCGGCGCGGCCGCGGTCTTCTCCGGGGCCGAGCACCCGGCGGCGCCGGCGATCATCGCACCGACCGCGAGGGTCAGGACCCCACTTCGCATTCGTCGCATGACATCCCTCCGATCAGTACGTCTGGTTGATGAAATAGACGTTGTTGGCGCCCAGCGCGGACGGGTTCTGATCCGCGTTGTTCATGCAGCCCACCGCCGCGCTGCCGTCCGAGATGGCAGGGTAGGCGTCCGACCCGTGGACCAGGCCGACCGCGTGCCCGGTCTCGTGACAGCCGATCGACCCGCCGTCGATACGGTAGCCGTCCGGCGAGTCGATCCGAATATAGGCCTGATCGCACTCGTAGTAGGCCGGCGCCTGGGTGTTGCACCACATGAAGCCGTAATAGCCCGACGGGATGGGCAGCGCGGCCTCCGCCTCCTGGTAGACGATGTCGGTCTGCGCGGAGCCGTCGAACACCGGCGTCGAGTCGTAGTGGATGGCCAGGTCGGTCGGCGAGTACTGGTTGGCCAGCATGGACCGGACGGCGTCCTGGTCGTTCTCCTCGAGCTCACCGGGGTCGTTGGAGTCCGCGTACCAGTAGACGTCCGCGTTGTCGGTCTGGCAGGGCGTGCCGTTGTCCGGTCCGGAGACGGTGAGACAGGCCCGGTCCAGGTTGCGGGTGGGGACGATGCCGTCGTAACTCGGTGCGGCCTGGGCCGGCGCGGTGACGGCGACGAGCGAGAGGATGATGCCGACGATGACCGTGAAGCGCAGGGTGTGGCGCAATCTGCCTCCTCTTGAGGTTCCTGCGCGGCAGCCTATTGTTCATTCACCGTTCACGATGCCCCAGGCGGCATTCCGGTCCTTTGTGGACGATCAACCGCGCACCGTCGCAAGGTGGCCCGGCCAGGCCTACGGCTGACCGAGGCTCTGCCTACCGGGAGGGGCGGCCGCCATGGTGGCCCTGCGGGCCGCCCGGCCCGCCGAGGCGAAGGGGTGGGGACATGGCTGGGGAGCGGGTTCTGGTCACGGGTGGGTCGGGGTTCATCGCCGGGCACATCATTCTGCGGCTGCTCGGGCGGGGCTTTCAGGTCCGTACGACCGTGCGGGCGCTCAGCCGGGCGGACGCGGTCCGCGGGGTGCTGCGGGCGCGGGCATGGTGAACGAGGAGGCGCGTGCTGGCGATGACCGAGCCGGCCGCGGCGGGGGAGCGGTTCCTGCTGTCCAGCGGGCCGGCCATCCCGCTCAGGGAGGTCGGGGCGCTGCTGCGGGCGAATCTGGGCGCCGCGCCCGGCCGGGGAGGCCGTCGTCGCCGCCGCCCGCAGCATGCTCGCGCTCAGGAGCTGAGGCGGGGGGCGGTCTGCGTGGCCGCCCAGACACCGGCGATGAACAGGGCCGGCACGAGCATCCAGAGGACGAAGTTGTCCTCGCGGCCGTCGCCGGCCAGCACGACGGAGAGGGCGAAGGACGCGGCGACCAGGCCGATCGCCCACGACGCGTAGAAGCGGCGCGAATGGGCCCGCGGCGCCGGCTCGTCGGTCACCCGGACGCCGGGGTTGAGCGCGATCCACTCCATCGCCACCTCGAGCGGCACACCCGGGATGCGCAGGTCGCCGAGGTGGGTGCGGACCGGCTGCTGCTGGGGCAGGCCGCGGCCCTGCACCGAGTCCCAGACCGGGCCGATCAGCGCGCCGAGCAGGGCGAGGGCCGAACCCTCGCGGACGGCGACGAACAGCAGGATCAGACCGATCGCGGAGATCGGTAAGGAAAGCGGGGCCAACCGGACATAGCGCCGGACGCTCCGGGCGGTGCGCGCGTCGACGGGGAGCCGCTGGGCGGGGCGGCGCCGGAACCGCCAGATGCTCATCGGCACGTCGACCCACTCCGGGCCGGCCGAGCCGTCCGTCACGGCCAGCGGCGGAATCTGCAGGCCAGGCAACGCCGAGGCGGGAACGACAAGATCCATGGTGGGTCCCAGCGTAGCGGGGTGCCGCTACGCTCAGCGCCATGCCGAGGGCCAGGGTCGAGGATGTGCACGAGCTGGCGACCGCGATGCCGGGCGTGACCGTCGAGGAGGGCGACTTCCCGGCGTACCGGGTCAACAAGAAGCTTTTCGTCGCCTTCCGGTCGCCCCGCCCCGATGCGCTCGACCCCGTCACCGGCGAGCGCCTCACCGACGTCATCGTGCTCTGGGTCGAGTCCGAGGCCGAGAAGCAGGCCCTGGTCCTCGACGAGAGCACGCCGTTCTTCACCACACCCCACTTCGAGGGGTACGCCTCCGTGCTGCTCCGGGCTTCCCGGATCGGCGAGCTGACCCGGGCCGAGCTGGCCGAGGCGATCCAGGACGCGTGGCTGTGCCGGGCCCCCAAACGGGCCGCCCAAGCCTGGCTGGCCGGCCGGTGATCGCGGCGGTCGTCCGGTGGCGGCGGGTCCTGCTGGTGACCGCGGTGGCCTTCGAACTGGCACTGGGTTTGTGGGGCGGCGACGGGCTCGTGACCGGCCTGGTGAACCTGGCTGTGGTCGGGTTCTTCTTCGTGCTCGGCCTCGTCGCGCTGGGGCGGCGCCGGCCGGCCGGCCTCGAGGTGATGGACGGGGCCTTCGCCGCGCTCATCACGCCGCAACCGATGATCACCGGGGTGGCGGTCACGCTGCTCGGCGTGGGCCTCGTCTACGACGACGTGGCCGACGCGTTCAACGGGGACCTCGAAGTCCTCAACACCGTGTTCGCGGTGGTGTACCTGATCCTTCTCGCCGTGCTGGGGGTCGTCGTGTGGTCGCCGCCGCGCCTGCGGATCACCCCGGAGGGGATCGCCGACCGGCGGGTCCTCGGGTCGCGGTTCGTGCCGTGGGAGGCGCTCGACCCGGCGTCCCCGATCACCGGCAAGCAGCTCGCCGTCGCACGCCCGGAGCTGGTCACGACGACCGGGCGCCCCGGGTCCTCGTACGCGCTGGAGACCGGAACCGACCCGGCCTTCCTGGCCCGCGTCATCTCCGATTACGTGGCCGCTCCGCGGACGCGCGCGGCGATCGGCACCCGGGCCGAGCTCAATCGGCTGAAAGTCGGATAACGGCCCACAGTTCCTTTTAGAGTCGGGAAAGCCGATCGAAAAGGGGTGCGCCGTGTTCGAGCTCAGCGCGGGCGGGGTCCAGATCGACTGGGCCGAGCCGGACGGGGTGCTCGCCACCTACGTCTCGCAGATGGACCGCCTCAGCGAAGCCGTCGACCCGGGCGTGCCGCTCGGGCTCAGCGTCGGTGGCCTGCTCATCAGCGGCGAGCTGATCCCGCAGTGGCAGTGGTTCGCCGAGGTGAGCGAGCTCAACGACCACGAGGACGCCTTCTACGTCGGCACCGCCGAGCACGTCAAGGAGCAGTCCGACCTGGCCCACGCGGCCACCAAGTCCCGCGACATCGGCGACGAGGTCACCCAGCGCCAGTACGCGGCCCTGATGGCCCCCACCCGCTTCATCCACCTGCGCAACGCCCGCATCCACTACCCCGGCACCCAGCCCACCAAGGGCCGCCTGTGGCGCGGCCGCCTGGCCGACATCTCCGGCTGGACCCCCGGCGCCAGCATCTGACGCGGCCCCACTCAACACCGGCGCAGCTGGACGGTGATCGTCGGGTCGGTGATCTTGTGGTCGGCGGCCAGCATGATGGCCTTGGAGAGGATCACCGAGAGCACCGGGTCGTCGTCGAACGGGAGCGCGACCTTCTTGGCCGGGCCGCGGCTCGGGACGATGCACAGATTAGGTGTCGTCGGGCTCCATCAGGATGTTGCCCGAGCCGAGATGGATGCGGTAGGCCCCGAGCTCGCCCCGCACCCGGAGGAACCGGTCCTGCAGCTCGCACCGCGGGCCGATGGCCAGGCGGGGCAGCAACCGGGCGAGCGCGTCCCGGCGCATCTCGCCGCCGGGCGTCAGGTCGGCGAACGCGGCCTGCCGCCGATAGTCGTGATGGCGGTCCTCACCGCGGTCCTGCCAGTCGTCGTCGGCGGCGATCGTGGTCACGCCGACGAACAGGTCGACGTCCCGCATGGCCTCGCTCAGCACCAACGGCGGCACCTCGGTCAGCGGGGCCGGCTGCCAGCCCCGGCCGTCGCGGCGGCCGAAGCGTACCTGGTCGGTCGTGCAGTAGGGCCGCTCCCACGTGCTGTCGGCGACCCAGTCGTGGAAGAAGACGGCCTGCCACTCACCGCCGCCGAGCTCCTTCTTCGCCTCGCCGTGGTAGCCGTCGTTCCAGCCGCCCAGATAGTTGGCGACCCAGCCGCGCTCGCGCATCAGCGCGTTGGTCTGCCGGTAGTGCAGGACATGCCCCGCGAACCGGTTGGAGTAGACCCGCGTCTGCTCCTCCGCCGGCGTCAACCGGTAGACCTCACGGAACGCCTGCTTGACCGGCTGCCGCACCCCCGCCGCAAGGACGCGGTCGCGCCAAAGGGCCACCTCCTCCGGCCCGGCCAGCGCCGGATGCCAGAGCCGCACCCGCCAGCCGTCCCCAGGCCGCACGCCGGGGCCGGCCGGATTCGCACCCTCGCCGGGTGGCACGCCGGGGCCGGGCGGGATCACGGCCGGGCCGAACAGGGTCCAGCCGGTGGTGGTTCGCTCCGGCAGCCCGGAGAACCAGGTCGTGCCGTCCGGGGTGGCCTGCCAGATCAGGCCGCGGGCGGTGATGCCGGTGATCGGGTGGTCGAGGTAGCGGCGGGTCCATGTCTCCCAGGACCACACCCTGTCCTGCTGGGAGAACAGCCCCTCGACGCGCAGGCGCTCCACGCCCAGCGACTGGTTGACCTCGGTGACGAGGCGACGGGCCGGGGCCAGCTCTTCCTTCCACGCCGGCGGCACGGCGCGCAGCGCGACCCCGTCCCGGTACGCCCGTAGCCGGGCCCGGCCGGAACCGGTCTCCACGACGGCCTCGCCGCCGTCGTCCATCCGCCAGGCACGCCGGCCGTCACGGTCGAGGCCGTGGTCGTCGACCGACAGCTCGAGCGCCTCGCCCGGGGTCCAGCCGCGCTGCCGCCCGACCCGGTCCAGGGCGTCCCGCACCCGCTGCTGCAGCTTGCCGCGCGTGGTCAGGCTCAACTGGGCCAGCACCGCCACCGGGACGTCGCCGGGTCGCTGGGCCAGCACCTCGACCGCGGCGGTGGCCGCCTTGGGGGCAACGGCCTCAGCCCCGCCACGCCGGACCGACGTGGCCACCGCGGCCGTCACGTCGGCGAGCAGCGCGGTCGTCTCGGCGCCGGGGTCGCGCGACGCCAGCCAGATGAGCCCGCGCAGCAGCGCGTCGACGTAGTCGTGGACCGGGTCGGCGCCGCCGCGATAGGCGCCGAGCAGGACCGCCACCGCTGTGACGGCCCGGGGCGCGGCGGCCAGCCGCTCGTCGGCCTCGCGCCGCCACGCCTTGGCCGGCACCGGTTTGGCCAGGTCGGCGGCGAACCGGAACACCTCCTGGACCTGGGCGTCGGCGAGCAGATCGCGCAGCCCCGCGGCGTCTCCGTGGGCGTAGGCGGCCGCGATCGACAGGTCGGCCGGCACACCCTGATCGAAGTGGCTCAGCGGGGTGCCGTAGAGCCGGGCCAGCCGCCGCAGACCGTCGGCCGCGGCGAACCGACTGTTGTGCATCGCGGCGAAGGCAGTCGACAACTGGCCCTCCAGACCGTCCAGCTCGGACGCCGGGAGCGCAGCGGCGATCAGCCCGGGCACCCAGAACGGCGCATCCGAGATGGTCTCCAGCGGCTCCTCACGCAGCAGCAGGGTCAGCGCCCAGACCAGGTCGTTGCGGGTCCACGGCGTGTGCATGAACTCGACGGGCGCCAGCGCCCGGCCGAAGTACCCGAAGTGCGACGAGTCCTCATCCACCACGTATTGGTGGATGAGCCGCAGGGCCCGGCGGCGTACGTCGGTGCCCTGGCCGGCCAGCACGTGGCCGTCCTCGCCGCGGATGATCAGATCCGCGAGCTCGCGCGCCGTGTCGAGGCGTTGGTCGGTCATCAGCCACCGACCAGCGGTGTCAGCTTGATGAAGGCCACGGCGTGCGCCCGCTCGAGGTCGACGACCTCGTCGAGATCCTCGATCTGCCGGTCTCCGGCGATCATCACGAACGCGTTCCGGGCGAACCCGGCACACGCGGCGTCGGCCTGCGCCTCCCAGTCGAGCCGCGTGCGCCCCGGATCGGAGGGCCGCACCAGCCCGGCGAACAGAGCCGGCGCCGCGTTGTGCCGGCCCACCTCCTCGCGCACGCGCAGCCGCACCAGCTCGCGGGCGCTGATCCGCTCCGGCAGGCCCGGCAGCACCCACTCCGTGATGGCCCGGCCGGCCATCGTCTCGTCGCGCACGACCACCTCGGCCATGGCACCTCCCCGTCCTCTGTGGGCGAGATGATGCCGCAGGGGTACGACACTTTCTACGAGGGGGCCGCCTCGAGGTCGAGGACGAAGATCGACCCACCGGTGGGGTTGGGGACGTGGCGGATGTCGCCCTCGTTGGCCCGGGCCAGGCCGCGCACGATGTAGAGGCCCAGGCCGGTGCCACGGACGCTGGTGGCGTCGCGTTCGGCCCGGGCCAGGCGTTCGAACAAGCGGGGGCGGAACTCGGCGGGCACTCCCGGCCCGCTGTCGGCGACGCTGACGAGCGCGCGAGAATCCGTACGGCTCAGGGTTATCGCAGTTGCCCCGCCGCCGTATTTGGCGGCGTTGGAGAGCAGGTTGGCCAGGATCTGCTGCAGGTGCCCGGGGTTGCAGAGAGCCCACCCGTTCTCACCGTGCACGGGCAGGTCGTCCAGGTCCATCGCCACGAGGGCCTGGGCGATCTGGTCCCGCAGATCAACTTCCTGCCGTACGGCCGTGAGCGAACCCGCGTCGATCGACACCATGGCCAGCACCTCCCGGACGATGTCGTCCAGCCGGCCGGCCTGCCGGGCGATCGCCTCGATCGCGCGTTCCCGCATGGCGTCGGTGGTGCCGTCGGTGAGGACCTCGGCGTACCCGCGGATCGAGGACAGCGGGTTGCCGATCTCGTGGCCGAGCATGCCGATGATGTCGAGCTTGAGCCGGTCGGCCGCCTCCAGTTCGGCGTTGCGCTCGGCCAGCGCGGCGGCCGAGCGGTCCCGGTCGGCCTCGGCGGCGCGGCGGGCCGAGATGTCGGTGAAGACGCCGATCAGGTGTTTGGGGCGGCCACCGGCCTCGCGGACCACGGAGAAGGTGGCCGACACGTCGACCCAGTGGCCGTCGGCGTGCCGCAGCCGGCTCTCCTGGGTGTAGGCGTCGCGTTCGCCGGTGAACAGGTCGGCCCGGTGGCGGCGGCTCTCGTGCAGGTCGTCGGGATGGACGAAGTCGCGGTCGGGGCGGCCCACGAGGTGCTCGACGGTGTGCCCGAGCATCGCCGCGTAGGCCGGGTTGACCGACATGAGCGAGCCGTCGAGCCCGTAGACGGCCTGCCCGGCCGCCGAGTGGGTGAACTGGGCCCGGAAGCGCTGCTCGCTCTCGGCCAGGGCCTGCTCGGCGGCGCGGGCCGCGGTCACGTCGGTGTTGATCTCCAGGACCTGGTCGGCCGGCAGGTGCAGCACCTGGCGGCTGAGCACGGTGACGACCCGGCCGGCCGCGGTCAGGTGCTCGAGCTGGCCGTCCCAGTGACCGGCCCGGACGAGGCCGTCGAGCGCGTCCTGGGCGGTGCCGTCGTCGGGGAAGACGGTGCGGAGCAGGCGGTGGATGTTCTTGCCGGCCACCGCGGCCAGCGGCCAGCCGTAGAGCTGCTCGGCGCCCGTGTTCCACCAGCGGATCGTGCCGTCGCGGTCGCGGACGATCACGGCGGCCGGGATCAGCTCGAGCAGGCGGGCCTGGCGGCGCAGCTGGGCCTCGGCCGCCCGTTGCGCGGTCACGTCCTCGATCTGGCTGACCAGGTAGAGCGGCCGCCCGGTGTCGTCGTGGACCTCGGCCGTGCGCGAGGACACCCAGACCTCGTGGCCGTCCTTGTGCAGGTAGCGCACCACTTCGCGGGAGGACCGGAAGTGCCGGTCGTCCGGGTGCACGAGGTCGGCGTACGTCATCCGCAGCAGCTCGCCGGCGCTGTAGCCGGTGATCGCGGTCATCGCGGGGTTGGCCTGCAGGTAGCGCCCGGGGACGCCACCGTCCAGGCTGATCAGGCCGAGCCCGAGCGGCGAGTTGTCGAACGTCATCCGGAAGCGGGTCTCGCTCGCCTCCAGCAGCGCGAGGGCGTGGGTGCGCTCGGCGAGCAGGGCCGAGTTGCGGGCGGCGTCGTCGGCGTGCTGCAGGGCCGAGCTCAGGCTGTCGGCCAGCAGGGCGAGCTGCTGCACCTCGGGCGGCCCGAACGCGCCGGTGCGGGCCGAGGCGACCTTGAGGCAGCCGATGACCCGGTTCTCGGCGTAGAGCGGGGCGATCATCATCGAGCCGATGCCGTGCCGTTCGCACGCGGCGCGGTCCACCCGCGGGTCGACCGAGGTGTCGGCGCAGTGGGCGGGGGCGCCGGTGGTCAGCACCTGGCCGCTGAGCGAGCCGGTCACCGGCACGCGGGCGTGTTTCGCGGCGGCCAGGGTGCCGGCCGTGGCGGCGTACACCAGGTCGTCGCCCTCGGCCAGCTCGACCGTGGCCCCGTCGGCGTCCTCGAAGAGCTCCACCGCGCGGGCCGCGACCACCCGCAGCGCCGCGTCCCGGTCGGCCGCGGCGGCGGTGACGTCGCGCTGCACCACCAGCGTGGCCCGCAGGCGCTGGCCCTCACGCTCGGCGGCCAGCGCGGCGTCCCGTTCGGCGGTGATGTCCTGCAGCTGCACGAGCCGCCAGCGGCGCCCGTCCGGGCCGGGGATCAGCGACAGGCTGACCCGGGTCCAGCTGATCCGGCCGTCGGCGTGCCGCAACCGGTTGTCGTACCGCACGTCGGTGGCCCCGCGCAGCAGCGCCAGCCGGGCCCGGGCGCTGGCCTCGATGTCGGCCGGGTCGGTGATCTCGCGGTGGGTGAGCCCGATCAGCTCCTCCACCGACCGGCCGGTCAGCGCGGCGGCGGCCGGGTTGGCCCGCCGGAACCGGCCGTGCTCGTCGGCGATGAGCAGACCGATCGGGCTGCCGTCGAACGCCGTCCGGAACTGCTCCTCGCTGCGCTCGTGGGCCTGCTGGGCGGCCAGGGTGGCGGTGACGTCGAGCAGCTGGGTCAGGAAGTGCGCCGGCGCGCCGTCGTCGTCGCGCAGCAGGGTGACGGTCAGCAGGCAGTGGGTCAGCCCGCCGTGGCGGCGCCGGTAGCGCTTGTGTGCCCGGTAGCTGTCGATCCGCCCGGCCACCAGATCGGCCGCCTGGGCGGCGTCGTTGTCGACATCCTCCGGGTGGACGACCGACTCCCGGCGGCGGGCCAGCAGCTCGGCCGGGGTGTAGCCGAGCATGGCGGCGATGGCCGGATTGACCCGCACCCACTCGCCGTCCAGGCTGACCACGGCCATCCCGATCGGCGACGACTCGAACAGCGCCCCGAACGAGGGTGGCGCGGCCGCACGGAGCATGCCTCTCTAATCGGCCACGCGCGGTCTTACGTGAGCCGCTCCCGGCCGAGCAGCTTGCGCAGCAGATCACGGCCGTCCTCGAGGATGTCGCCGGTCTCGGACACGACCCGGTCGCCCACGATCGCCCACTCGGCCAGCAGCGAGGCGACCCGGTCCATCGTGCGGCGGGCCTGCTCGAAGTCCTCGTCGTCGTTGCGCAGCAGCCACAGCCGGCGCGCCTGGTCCCACGCGTGCTCCCGGGTCGTGGTGACCAGCAGGCGCTGGCTCCAGTCGTCGAGCGGGCCGACGAACTTGTCCAGCCACAGCTGCCAGCGGTCGGAGAAGCCGCGCCGCAGCGGCGGGATCTCCTGGTAGAAGATGTCGTTGACCAGCAGGTAGTCCGGGTGGATGAGGTCGTCGGTGGGCGCGCCCTGGTCGGCCCACGTGGCGATCAGGGCGAGCGCGAGATCGTGGTTGATGTGCGCGTTGACGCCGAGCATGGCCGCGGTCAGGCGGGTCATCTCGACATCACCGGCCCGCTTGAACAACACCTCCCACACGTCGGGGGTGTCCTCGTTGTCGTTGTTCCACAGGTCGATCGCCGAGAAGTAGCGCCGGGCGAACTCGACATCGAGCTGCTCCAGGAAATCGGGCGAGTTGACCCCCTCGACCAGGGCGCCGTCGACCCGGCGGGTGATCTTCAGGTAGAGCTCGTTGAAGGCCGACACCCGGTTGTTGGCCGGGCTCGGCGGCAGCTCGTCCAGGATGCGCTGCAGGGTGACCAGCATCGTGATCACCTCGCCGATGGTGCTCGGCTGCTTCACCAGGCACTCGGTGACCTGATCGCCGAGCGGCGCCCAGCCCCGGCCGGTCGGGACGGCCAGGGCGGACAGCTCGATCCGCTTCGCGTGCACGAGCTCCGCGCTGCCCCGCGCGGCAGCACGATCGAACGTCGTAGTCATGGCGACAGCCTCCTGATCGCAACGCCGTTTCGCCACCAACTTGTCAGTAACTTGTCCCGCGACGTCGATCACAACCGGAAAACCGGTCGACCGGGGGACAACGGTCTCCTATGGTCGGCGGATGCCCACGCACGCTCTGATGATCGGGGCCTGGACGCCCGCGGCCCGGCTCCGCGCCGGTGTCCCGCCCTGGCCCGCGCTGTCTGACCTCTGACGTTTCGCCCCGCCAGGGCCTTCGCTGAGTCCACCCTCCTCAGCGGACGGGCCCCGACGACGCCTGTCCGCGTTTCCGCGAAGGATTCCCGGCCTTGGCCATCAACTCTGAGCGTGCCCGCAACCGGCGGGTTCTCGGGCAGAACTTCCTCAACGACCCGGATGCGGTACGGAACGTGGTCGACGCCGCCGATGTGAAGCGGGGCGAGCTGGTCTACGAGGCCGGCGCCGGCCGCGGGAGGCTCACCACCGAGCTCCTGCGGCGGTCGGCGCGCGTCGTCGCGTACGAGGTCGACCCCGGCATGGCCACCGCGCTGCCGCGACATGACCGGCTCAGCGTGCGCACGGAGGACTTTCTGGCGGCGAGGCCGCCGTCCGGGTCCTTCTCCGTGGTCGGCAATATTCCGTACGCGCTGACGTCAGCGCTCGTCACCTGGTGCCTGCGCGCGCCCATGATGCGGCGGGCCACCCTGGTCACGCAGTGGGAGTACGCCCGCAAACGCACCGGCGACTACGGCCGCTGGTCCAAATTGACCGTCCTGACGTGGCCCTCGCGGGTGTGGGAGCTCGCCGGGCACGTGCCGCGCTCGGCGTTCCGCCCGGTCCCGCGCGTGGACGGCGGCGTCCTGCGGCTGACCCGCCGCCCCGGACCGCTGGTCTCCTCGCTGTCGTCCTACGAGGCGATGGTCGAGTGCGGCTTCGGCGGCGCGGGGGGCTCGGTGCGGGCCTCGCTGGGCCGGCGTTACGGGACGCGACGGGCCGATGCGGCTTGCCGGGCCGTACGCCTGGACGCCGAAGCGGCGGGGGAGGTGTGGCCGGAGCAGTGGCTGACATTGTTCCGGCTCCTGTCATTCGAATAGCCGCCGGTTGTCCCGGCTCCACCGGATCCGCTCCGCCGTCTCGTCGAGGAACCCGGTCGCCAGCCACTCGGCCTGCGGCTGCTGCCCCTGCTCGGCGAGCCGGCGGGCCCGCTGCCAGACGGTCTCCTGCTGAGCGATGACCTCATCGACCAGGTTGCCGTCCGGGAGCCCGTAGGCCTCGGCGAAGATCTCCATCCGGCGCCGCCGATCCGGCGGCGCCGGGTAGGACAGCCACCGCAGGCACGTCTCGTCGTCCCGGAACGGAGCGACATACTCGAGCGCGTACGCCACGTCGTGGATCGGCTTCGCGGGCCAGGCATAGTCCCAGTCGATGATCCCGACCGGTTCGAGACCGCGCCACACCAGATTCCACGGCCCGAAGTCCCCGTGACAGACGACCTCGTCGCCGCCCATCGGCTCGTCCCGCCCGGCCCAGCTCGCCGCGGGCCGAAAGCCCCGCACCGCCTCGTGATACTCACGCAGCAGCCGCGCCATCGCGACAAGCCCTCGCTCGTCGACCACCTTGGCCCAACCGTCCGGCCCGGACTCCCCGTCGACGTAGGTGAGAACCTCGTGCCCGTCTCCGTCGACCCCACGCACGCGCGGCGAGCAGGGGAACCCGGCACCTTCCAGATACCGCAGGAGCTCGTGCACGGCCGGCGACCAAGGCTGCAGCGGCCGCCGCACCGTGTCCCCGACCCGCACCACCTGCCGATGAGGCTTGTCCTGCAACATCTCACGATCGGCCATGCTGCGACGCTACTGGCCGCGGCGGCTCAGCCGCGCGCGAGATACAGCGGTTTCCAGCTTCTCCGGCTTCGCTGCGCGCCGCTGCAGCAGGCGGGAGCGGACAAGCGATCGATCAACGTGTCGAGGCCTTCCAGGGCAACCTCGGCCCGATAGTCAGACGGCATGAGCGAGGCGGGCCACGGTGACGACGGCCCCGGTCACCGCTGGCCGCCGGCTGCCGGTCATCGCGTCGTCATCGCAGGCGCCCTCTAGGCTGCGATGGAGGAGAGCCGCCGAGGTGGTGCGGTCGCCGGCCCTGCAGCGGGGGCTGGTCGTCGCCGGTCTCTTCGTGTGGTCGATGGTCGTCTTCGGTCTGTCCATGGCCATGGTCGAGCGCGGCGTTCCGCAGTGGTGGGTCGTCCCGGTCTTCGGCTTGCTGATGGCCGTCGTCGCCGTGCTGGCCGTCCGCCGCGTTCCCGCGCCGGTGACCGCGGCCGAGGAACGTGTCGTGGGGAGGACGAGGGTGCCCGTCGAGCCGCTCAGCGCGCGGGACTGGTCTTCCTCGGTGACCGGCTCGACTTCGCCTCGGCCGAGCGGTCCACGACGCCGCTCACGGCGGCCGAACGGGCCCAGTTCGCCGAGGCGCTGCATGTCGACGACCCGCGCTGGATCCTCAACCTGCTCATCTTCGGTGTCTTCCTGGTCGCCGCTCAGACCACGAGGCGTACGGCCGAAGTGACATCCGATGCCGTGTAGGTGGGCGCGCAGCCGGCGAGGCTCCACGCCCGGCCGTTCGCGACCCACACGGTGCGCAGGCCGAGCGCGGCCGCGCCCGCGATGTCGGCCCGCGGCGAGTCGCCGATCATCCAGGCGCCGGCGAGGGGGAGCCCGGCCGTCGCGGCCGCGGCGTGGAAGATCTCGGGTTCGGGTTTGCGGCAGCCGGCCGCCTCCGACACGACCCAGCCGTGGACGAGCCGGTCCAGGCCGGTGCGGCGGATCTTCGCCTCCTGCTGGGCCGTCCGCCCGTTGGTGACGATCACACTGGTCCAGCCCCGCGCCCGGGCGTCGGTCAAGGCCCGGGCGACGGGCGGCTCGAGCACGACGCAATCGGCGGCGCCGGTGTCGAGCAGCGGCCGCGCGTCGACTCCGTACCTCTGGGTCAAGGTTGTCGCGACCTCGTCCCGGGGCACGAAGCCGCCGCCGTCGACGGTCATCACCCAGTCGACGTCGGCGGCGGGCAGCCCGTGCCCGGCCAGGAACGCCGTGACGGCCGCGCGGAACGCCGCGTCCCGGTCGATCAGGGTGTTGTCGAGGTCCAGCAGAAGGAGCGGCACGGTCAGGCGGTGACCTCGCGCAGCTTGCCGGTGGTCACGTCGTAGACGAAGCCGCGGACCGAGTCCTTGACCGGGATGAACGGGTCGGCCCGGATGCGGCGGATCGACTGGCGGACGTCCTCGTCGAGGTCGGTGAAGGCCTCGGCCGCCCACGGCGGGCGCAGGCCCACCTCCTGCTCGATGGCGGTCTTGAAGCCGTCGTCGGTGAAGGTGAGCATGCCGCAGTCGGTGTGGTGGATCAGGATGATCTCGGTGGTGGCCAGCAGGCGCTGGCTGATGGCCAGGCTGCGCAGCTCGTCGGCGGTGACGACGCCGCCGGCGTTGCGGATGACGTGGGCGTCGCCCTCCGAGAGGCCGAGCAGGCCGTACGGGTTCAGGCGCGCGTCCATGCAGGCGACGACGGCGACGTGTTTGGCGGGCGGCAGCGGCAGGCCGCCCTTGTCGAAGGCGGCGGCGTAGTCGGCGGCGTGGGCGAGCAGATCGTCGGTGATGCTCATACCGTCAACATACATCTCCCACCTAGAAAGTAGGAGACCCGAACCAGGACATGCCCTCGCCGTGGCCCTGCGTCCAGGCGAGCGGCTTGCCGTCCAGCGCCAGCACGTTCTTGTGCCGCGGCCCGCCCGGCGCCGGCGGCAGGTCGGGGTAGACCAGCACCTCCGGGTCCTCGACGGCGATCCAGTGCCCCGGCAGCGACCCGGCCAGCGTGGTGAACCGGCGACGGCGCTCGTCGGGCACCTGATACAGCACCGATGTGTGGAAAACGACGAGGGTGGCGTCCTTCGGCGCGGTGGCGGCCAGGGCCGGCAGATCGTCCACGAGGTCACCGCGTACCAGCCGGGGTGGATCGGCCGCGGCGATCGCCGCCGCCTCCCGGAGGCGGGCCCGGCGGTGGTCGTGCTCGGGCCAGATCAGGGCGTCGAGCCAGGCCAGGTCGTCCGGGTCGCGGACGTCGAGCGGGTTGAGGTCGATCCCGGCCCGCCAGACGACCGACGGCAGCGAGGTGGGCAGCGGCGGGCCGGACGCGGTGCAGGTCAGCAGCGGACCGGACGAGCCGACGCGGTGCTCGCCGTACTCGTACTCGCTGTATTCGTACGAGTAGCGGTCGGGGTAGAGGTTGAGGCCGGCCGAGCAGCCCACCTCGAGCAGCGCGAGCGGCTGCGGCAGCGCCGCGAGGACCGGCAGCAGCAGGGCGCAGCGGTTGACCTCGTTGGTCTGCGTGGCGCGGGTCAGCAGCTCGTGGGCGACGACCGGCCAGTGTGAACGGACAAAAGCGGCGAACGCGGTCGGGGAGTGGACCGGCCCGCCGAGCCGCCGGACGACGCCGAAGAGCAGGTTGGGCTGGCGCTTCGGCTGCGGCACCGTGTCGAGCAGGGCCAGCAGGCCGTCGTCGCGGGCGACCGAGCGGGCCAGACGCTCGTAGGTGAGGGAAACCCCGCGCGCCTGGCGCTCGGCGAAGTCGTCATACCAATCGGCGGCCGTCATGATCGGCATGATCGCAGACGCACGGGAAGAACGGTGCCCGCTCCATACTGGAAGCGTGACGCTCACCGGGCTCTACCTGGAGCCGGCCACCTCCGCCGGCGTGCTGGTGGCCCACCCCAGGGTGGCGGAGCGCTGGGCCACCCCGAGCGCCCTCGCCCGTCTCCGCGTCGGCCCGCTGGCCGCCCACCTGGCGAGCCAGCTGACCCAGGTGCCGCCGGTCCTCGACGCACCCGTCACCCACGAGCGCCTCTCGCTGCCGGACCATTTCGCGTAGTCAACGTGGACCGACGGCAATATTGACAGCGACATCAACACGTACATCCGTCAGCTGTCGGAGGAGGCAGCCGCGCCCGGCCCGGCCGCCAAGCCGAGTAGACCGACCCTCGCGTCTCATGCCACCTTGATGACAGCCTTGCCCGAAATATGACCGCTTTCGACGGCGGCGAGGGCGGCCGGCGCGTCGGCGAGCGGGTGGACCGCAGTGATGACGGGGGTGAGGACTCCGTCAAGGGCCAGCCGGGCGGCCCGCTCCAGACTCTCGCGGTCGAGGCGACGTTCGACGGAACGCCCACCGATCTCGGACACCGACATGTCATTCACGGCGATGACGTTGCGGGGATCCCTGGCCAGTGGGGCGACCGCCCGCAGCGAGGCGCCGCCGACCAGGTCGACGATCCCGTCGACGCCGTCCGGAACCAGCTCGCGGGCCGCGGCGACGACGTCCCCGGCGGTGTAGTCGATGAATCGCACCCCGATGGCCTCGGCCGGCTCGCGTTTGGTGCCACTGCCGGTGCCGATCACCCGCAGATCGCGCCCGGCGGCCAGCCGGGCGACGAGGAGTCCGACGCCACCCCCGACCCCGTTGACCAGGACCGTGGCACCGGCCGTGAGGCCGAGCTGGTCGAGCGCGTCCACCGCGGTCGTCCCGGCCACCGGCAACGTCGCCGCCACGGTCGCGGACAGGCCAACCGGGATACGAGCGGTGTGCGGTGCGGACAGCACCGTCGTCTCCGCGTAGGTACCACCACCGGTGAGCGCGAAGCCGAAGACCGGGTCGCCCACCTCGAGCCCGTCGACGCCCTCGCCCAGGGCGAGAACGGTTCCCGCTGCCTCCATGCCCAGAACGCGGGGAAACGGACGTCCGCTGTCGAGCCCGGGGAGCGGCGCCGAGCGCAGCACGTGGTCCATCGGATTCACGCCGGCGACGTCGACCCGGATCAGCACCTCGCCCGGACCGGGGACCGGGGCGGGACGATCGAAGAGCTCCTGCACCTCAGGCCCGCCGAACTTGCCGAAACCCCACGCCTGTCCCATGTGCTGCCGCCTCCGGTATGACCGGCCCGGTCGTTCCGGGCGCTGCGGCCATCCTCACCGCTCACATCGGTGTAAAGGGCAACTGGCTGAGGTGCAGGTCACAGCGTCAGACCCGCGGTGTCACCCCGGGACCGGGGCCGACGTCAGCTCCGCCCAGTACCTGCGGTTGATCCCGGTCAGTCCGTCGAGCGCATCCCGCGTCTTGAGCAGATGCGCGATGTCGGCGTCGATCCGGTCGCGCTCGTGCATCATCGTCACGAACGCGGACTCGGTGATGTCCGGGTCAGTCGGGGTATCCACGCACGGCAGCACAGACGCGATCACCCGGCTTGACATACCCGCGTCGAACAGCTGCCGGATCAGCGCCACGCGTTCGACATCGGCCTCGGAATAGTGACGCTGCCCGGCGTCGGAGCGTGAAGTGGTCAGCAGTCCCTGCTCCTCGTAGTACCGCAGAGAGCGCGGACTCACGCCCGTACGCTTGGACAAGTCGCCGATCCGCATCTCTGAACTCTACGCTCGCAAGATCCAGAGCTCAGGCGACCACGTCGCGGCGCAGGGGGAGGTCCATGGTCGCGCCGCGCTCGATCGGGCGTATGCCCGAAAGGCCCTGGTCCTTGGCGCGGGTGAGGAAGTCCGAGAGCGGGCTCTTCATGACCTTGTAGTCGTCGTAGTGGACGGGCAGGGTCAGGCCGGGGCGGATCAGGTGGGTCAGTTCGACGCCCTGGTGGCCGTCCATGGTGAGGAGCATTCCCAGAAGCCTGGTGCCGCCCAGGTGGATCACCATGGCGTCGATCTCGCCGAAGCGGCGGGGGACGGCGGCCAGCGCCGAGTCGAAGAGGGTGTCGCCGGTGATGTAGAGGCGCAGCGCGCACCGGCCGTCCACCTCGAGTTCGATCACCGTGCCCATCACGTCCGGGAGCAGGTGATCGGCCAGGCCGGGGCCGTGCCGGCCGGGGACCGCGGTGACGCGCAGGCGCTGGCGGTGCCGGGTCCACTCGTGGCATTCCCAGGTGGGCAGGCCGGTCGCGGCCAGGTAGCGGCGGCGGCGCAGGCGGCGGGCGGCCTGCGGGGTGGTCAGGATGGGCAGGGTGGGCTCGATGACGCGCCGGGCGGCCCGGTCGAAGTGGTCGCCGTGCAGGTGGGACAGGAGCATGGCGTCGACCTCGCGCAGGTCGACCGCTTCCAGGACCGGGTCGCGCAGGCGTTTGGACCAGGCGCCGTAGCCGAGGTAGACCCGGCTCCCAGCGGGGCCGAAGGCGGGGTCGGTGAGCAGCGTGAATCCGCCCAGCCGGAGGACGGTGGTGGCGTTGCCGACGAAGGTGATGCTGGCTTGCATCCGGCCCGGCTTCCCCGTTCCCGCCGGTTTACACCCGCAACGACGACTCGCCGGCTTCCCAGGCGCCCAGGACCGAGCGGGCCCACAGCTCGTCCAGCTTGAGCGCGCAGCGTGCTCCGAACAGGACGTCGCCGGCCAGTTCGGGCTCGGCCGCGGCGAACGAGCCGCACAGGTCGTAGGCGGCGATCTGCTCGTGGACGGCGTCGGCCTCCACGTGCTCGTCGTAGTAGACCGTGGACGAGTCGTCCCCGCCGAGGCGGCGCAACCCGTTGCCGTACGCCCGGTTGGGCAGGGTCGAGGTCATCTCGTACGCGGCGAGGTGCCCGATCATCGCCCCGCGCCAGCGCCGGTGCAGGCCGAACAGCGACATCACGTTGTTCACGGCCAGGGTGGGCGCACCCACCGAGTCCACGTACGTGCCGTAGGTGGTGTCGAGGCCGAACCACCGCATCGTGCGTTTGAACAGCTCCTGATGCATCTTGGGCAGCTCGCCGCCGCCGTACTCGTCGGCCTGGATCTCGATCAGCGCGGCCTTGGCGCGCCCGCCGAGCCGGGGGATGGCGAAGGTGTGCGGGTCGGCCTCGCGCAGCTGGTAGACGGAGCGGTGCGTGACGAACTCGCGGAACTGCTGGTGGGTGGCGCGGCCGCGCAGGTAGCCGGAGAGCGACGGCCCGTCGTCCGCCTCGACGGTCTTGACCAGCTCGGCGGGGACGGTCGCCGGGTCCAGGGTGGGGACCGGGCCGGCCAGTTCGATCAGATCCGACCAGAACGCGCGCTCGGCCGCGGCCCGCACCCGCAGCACGTCCGGGTCCCACTCCCACTGGTCGTCCACGCCGTCCCAGCCACGGTAGGCGAGCTCGTAGGCGACGAACAAGGTCAGGTGCAGGTCCTCGTCACCGTCGAAGACCGGCGCAACCGGCAGGGACCCACCCCGGCCGCTCAGCACGTCGATCAGTGCGGCCGAGACGGAGCCGCGAGCCGTGGGGAGCTTCATGCCGCCAAGGCTTCCCCACCACGACTTCCGTAAACGATCTGTTTCGTTCGCAGCTCAGTGGGCATCTGCCCGGCCATGACGACAAGGATCGTGCCGTACCAAGACGGCCCGCTGATCGTGCGGGGCGACTTCGAGCTGGAGACCCCCGACGGCGAGAAGATCGACCCGGGCCGCGGCACCATCGCCCTGTGCCGCTGCGGCCGGTCGGCCGTCAAGCCCTTCTGTGACGGCACGCACAAGGCCGTACGCTTCCGCGCCGGGACCGGCCGGGAGACGCCCGCCCCCCGCTGATTCCCAGGTTTCGCCGCGCCGCAAAGGGGTAGGCCGCTGCGGCGAATGAGGGAGCTGATGCGGGTGATCCCGTTTGGGGCGGTGTCCGGCCCGCCGGTCGACCGGGTCATGTGTGGCGACAGCCTGGGCCGGGCGCTGCTGGCGACGGTCGCCCACGATCACGGCGCTGTGCAGGGCCGGATCCCGCTGCTGGGGCGGCTCGGGCAGCTCCCGCCGGCGGAGCGCCGGGGCGAGATCGCCCGCGAGGCGCGGGCCGAGGCCGTGCCGCACTACGCGGCGGGGGCGATCGACGCCGAGGCCGTCGCGGAGTGGATCACCGGGCACTACACCGCGGCCACCTACCCGGCGGTGCTGCTCGGCTCGCCGCACGGGGCGGCCGTCCACCTGGCCGCGGCGCTCGGCGCGGCGTGGCTGCCGACCAGCTTCACCACGACCCTGACCTGGCCCGACGGCGACGCCGGGGACTGGCCGGCCGCCCTGCGGTGGGGCGCCGCGCTGGCCGAGCGGCTGCTCGCGCGCAATCCCGGCGTCAGCGTGCGCCAGGTGCACGACCCGCTGCGCGACGGGCCGCCCTGCGGCTCGACCGTGCGCCTCCATGTGCGCTGGCACCACATGCCCAGGGCGTACGAGCGCTTCCTGCGCGACCGGATGACCGAGAACGGCGCCTCCCTGCTCCTGCGGGACCTGCGCACCTGGCCGGTCCGGTCCCTGTCGGGCCGGCACAGTTTCCAGCTGGGCAGCCCGGTCGGCGGCTGGGAGCCGGAGGACTACTCGATCGGCAACCCGGCCTTCCGGGTCGTGCTCGACGACCTCGGCGTGGACCACTGGCCGGCCCCGGCCGAGGCGCCGCCCCGCTACGCCGAACGCTCGGGCGAGCCCGCCTTCGGCATGGACCTCAACCGGCTCTCCGTGCAGACCGGCCGGCCCTCGCACCGGGTGCTCTACGCGCAGCCGGAGACGCTGAGCGCCTGCGTGGCCGACCTGCTGCGGGAGGCTTCGGGGGCCGAGCGCTGCGTGGTGACCTGCGGGCGGCTGCTCGACCCGTGGCAGGCGCGGGCCGGCGGTCTCGTGCCGTACTGGTGCGAGTCGGCGGCCCGGCCCGCGGTCGAGGCGGCCGAGTGGTGGCTGGCCGGCGGTGAGGCGTTCGACGAGGTCACCGTGTTGCCGGAGGCGCCCGGGCACGACAGCGACCGGGTGGCCACGCTGGCCCATTGGCGCTCGCTGACCTCGTTCGGCCGACGGCGGGGCCGCCTCGACCAGCTCGTGGCCGGCCGGTACCCGATGCTGCCCCTGGCCCCGGGCCACGCCAGCCGGGTGCTCGCCTCGGCCGGCGAGGCGCGTCCGGCTCCACCGACGCTTCCCATGCCGTACGCGCTGACGCGGCTCCAGAGAACGGGGACCTCCCTGGGACTGTTGGTGAGCTGACGCTTCCCGCACAACAACCTCACAGGACGGCGCGGCAGATTGGGTCCACGCTTTGTAGTGGAGGAACTGTCGTGCACTTCTCGGGGCTCGTCACCGCGATCGTCGTCGGCCTGGTCATCGGCGCTCTGGGGCGCCTGGTGGTTCCGGGCCGGCAGAGCATTCCGATCTGGCTCACCATTCTCATCGGCATCGTCGCCGCCGTCCTGGGCACGTTCATCGCGGCCGCGATGGGCGTCGCCCACACGCCCGGCGTCGACTGGATCGAGCTGGTCATCCAGGTGATCCTGGCCGCGGCCGGGGTCAGCCTCGTCTCGGGCTCACGAAGCTACCGGTAACGACTTGGTCAGCCGTACGTCCTCCTCGCGGTAGCCGAGAGCCGCGTAGAAGGCCCGGGCCGTCGTGTTGGCGGCGCCCGTCTCCAGCGTGAGGCGGGTCAGGCCGCGCTCCCGGGCCCACTGCTCGGCGGCCCGCACGAGCAGCGTGCCGAGCCCGCGGCGCTCGGCCGCCGCGTCGACGACCAGCTCGCCCACGTAGGCGTCGGTGTCCCCGGTGAAGTGGCGGCGTAAGCCCAGCGTGACCAGGCCATCCACCCGGCCGTCGCGCTCGGCCACCAGGACCTCGCCACGGTCCACCGAGTCGCGGACCCAGCCGGTCACGGCCTCGCGGACGGCGTCCGGGTCACGCCACGGGGCGACCCCGATCCGCAGTCGTTCGGCCAGGGCCAGCGCGCGGTCCCGGTCGGCCGGTTCGTACGGGCGAATTCGGATGCCGGTCATCGGGTCATGATGGCAAGGTGGGGCCTCGTGAATAAAGCATCGCGAGTCTTCGGATCGGCCGCCGCGCAGTACGACGCCGGGCGGCCCGGCTATCACGACGGGCTGGCGGCGGCGGTGCTGGACTACGCCGGGCCGTCGCGGCGCACCGCGGTGGAGATCGGCGCCGGCACGGGCAAGGCGACCGTGCACTTCGCGGGCGCGCTTGCGCTGACCTGTCTCGAGCCGGACGCGCGGATGGCCGAGGTCCTGCGCGAGAACCTGGCGGCGTTCCCGTCGGTCTCAGTGGAGGTGACGGACTTCGAGAGCTGGCCGGCCCGGCCCGCCGGCATCCTGCTCGCCGGGACGTCGTGGCACTGGGTGGACCGGGCGCGTCGCTGGGACTTTGCTGCGAATGTGCTCGCTCCCGACGGCGTGGCCGCCCTGTTCTGGAACCCGCTGGGCATCGTGGACCCGGCTGTGCAGGCCGCGCTCGCCGCCGTCGAACGGGAGGCCGGCATCGACGAAGCGACGCTGACCCCGCTCGCGTCGTCGTTCGGCCCGCACGCCGGCGACTGGGACCACTCGGGCCTGTGGCCGGCCGGGTCGCTCGACCCGCGCTTCGGCGACGTCCGGGAGATCCGGTTCCGCGACGAGATGACGTACAGCACCGATGGTTATCTGGCCCTGCTCGACTCCACCTCGACCTACCGGCTGCTGGAGCCCGCGAAGCGGGCGCGCACCCTGGCCGCGGTGGCCGGCGTGCTCGGTGGCGACGGCCTGCGGCTGCTGCGGGTCACCGACCTGTTCCTGACCCGAATGCGGCCGTGAAGGCCGTCCGGTCGCCCAGGACGGCGAAGACGACCTCGTCGAACCAGGGGCCGTCCTGCAGCGCGACCTTGAAGGCGGAGGCGACGACGGCCGGGTCGTTGGCGAAGACGCCGCAGCCCCAGGCGCCGAGCACGAGCCGCCGATGACCGTGGGCGGCGGCCACGGCCAGCACCCGGGCCGCCCGCCGCTCGAGAACGGCCGGGATCCCGGGCAACAGCGCGGGCTGGTTACGGGCGATCGCGCCCGCGTTGGGCGCGGCGGCGGTCAGGAATGAGACCGCGTACGGCTCGCCGAGCAGTTGACCTTTGTCGTCGCGGAAGACCGGCACCGCGGGCGAGTAGATGATCCGGTCGGTGTAGGTCAGCTCGGTGTGCGCGCGGTGGTGGGCGTAGAACTCGGGGGCCTCGCGCAGGCAGGCGTAGAGCGCGGAGCCGCGGGCGAGGCTCTCCTCCTGCGCCTGCGCCCCGTTGAGGAAGCCGCCGCCCGGGTTGCGGGCCGACGCGAAGACCAGGCACGCCACATCGCCGCCGAGCCGGCGGGTGGCCTGCAGACTCGACTCACCGGTGACTTCGATCCGGGGAGCGGCCACGGTCGACGCTTTCGCCGCCGGGAGCGCGTCGGTGGGGCCGTACAGCCGGGTGCCCGCCTTCGCCCGCGCGACCTGATCGGCGATGCTCACCCCGGGGTAGGACCCGCGCTCGACGATGCTGACCGTCTCCTGGGCGATCGCCCGCAACCTGCTGCTCACGGCCGCCATCATCCCGGCCGGGCCGCCGCGGCCGCGAGCGCGTTTCCGGTGGCGCTTGCCGAAAGCCTAGTTTGGCTATAGGAAATAGCCATGGCCGTTCCCCTGTCGATCCTCGACCTCAGCCCGCTCGTCGCCGGTGGCACCGCCGGTGACGCCCTGCGCCGGACCATCGACCTCGCCCGCCACGCCGAGCGGTTCGGCTATCACCGGTACTGGGTGGCCGAGCACCACTTCACGCCCGGGGTGGCCAGCTCGCAGCCGGCGCTGCTGTTGGGGCAGATCGCGGCGTCGACGTCGCGGATCCGGCTCGGGTCGGGGGCCGTGCAGACCGGTCACCAGACCGCGCTGACCATCGTCGAGCAGTTCGGGCTGCTCGACGCGCTCTACCCGGGCCGCTTCGATCTGGGCATCGGACGCTCCGGTCAGCAGCGCACGGAAGCGCTGACGCAGAAGGAGAAGCCGGTCGAAGAGGAGCGGGTCGTCGACGGGCTGCTCATCCCGAAGCACTTCTCGTGGGCCCCGATCCACGCCTCCACCCGCTCGGCCCTGCTGGCGTCGTTGCTCACCCAGCCCGGGGCCACCCCGCTCGGTCTCGGCGAGATCCTGGACCAGATCGAGACGCTGCTGGCCGGACCGGCCACCGACGCCGAGGGCAACGAGGCCCGGGCGGTGCCCGGCGAGGGCGCCGACCTCGAGATCTGGATCCTCGGCAGCAGCGGCGGCGAGAGCGCCCGGGTGGCCGGCGAGCGCGGCCTGCCCTTCGCCGCCAACTACCACGTGGCCCCGGCCAAGGTGCTCGAGGCGGTCGAGGCCTACCGGGCCGCCTTCAAGCCGTCGGAGCTGCTGGCCGAGCCCCGCGTGATGGTCTCGGCCGACGTGCTGGTGGCGGAGGACGACGAGACGGCCCGGCGGCTGGCCGCGCCGTTCGGGCTGTGGGTGGCGAGCGTGCGCAGCGGCCTGGGCGCGATCCCGTACCCGAGCGTCGAGGACGCGCTGGCGCACGAGTGGACCGGCGAACAGCGGGCCCTGGTCGACGACCGGGTCCGCACCCAGTTCGTGGGGGCGCCGGCCACCGTGGCCGAGCGGCTGGAGACCCTGCAGCGGGTCACCGGCGCCGACGAGCTGCTGGTCACGACCATCACGCACGACCACGCGGACCGCGTCCGCTCCTTCGAGCTGCTGGCCGAGGAGTGGCAGTAGTAGCGCTACAGGCCCAGCACGGGTCGGCACTCCTCGACGCAGGACAGCTCGATGTCGGCCCGCCGCCGCGACTCCCACACGTCGCGCGGCAGCCGCCAGCGCAGCAGCTCGGCCGGCTCGCCGCGGCGGGTGGCCCAGTCGGTGCCGTTGCGCAGATAGCCGAGCGCCTCGGACACCCGGTTCGAGGCGTGGTTGTCGGTGAACGCGTCGCTGCCGGCCTCACGGGCGCCGAGGCCCTCGAACGCGAGGTGCAGAATCGCCGCCCGGGCCTCCCGGCCCAGCCCCCGACCGCGTACGCCCGGGGCCAGCCAGGAGAACGTCGTCACCGTGCCCAGCGCGGTGAAGTCACGCCCGACCAGGTCCTGCATGCCCACGGGCTCACCGTCGTCGCAGACCACGAAGTAGAGCCGCCAGAAGTCGGCCCCGACCCGCGAACGGCCGGCCCAGACGCGGCGCATCCACCCCCACTCGCGGGCCGGGCTGTCGTCGTAGAGCGTCATGGGGTCGTCGAACGGCAGCGGTGCGCCCTCGGTGACCACCCCGGCCCGCACGATCGGCACGAGCCGTTCCAGCATCTCGTCGGTGGCGGCGGCGAGCGTCAGCCGTGGCGTGCGCACGGCCAGGTTCAGCGGGGGGTACGCGGAAGGCATCCGCGCACGGTACCGCCGCGGTCAGGCGCCGGGCAGCCGGATTTCCGTGCTGTCGCGGAACGCCGGGACCCGGTACAGGTTCCGTCCGTACCGCTCCAGGTTCGGGTAGGCGCGCAGGTCGGCGCCCGAACGTGCCATCGGTCCAGCTCCTCGATCTCGTCGCGCAGACCCCGGGGGTACGTCTCGACGGGCTCGGCGGCCAGATGACGGAACCGGGTCGCCCGGTCGATGCCGATCGCCGTCGGGTCGTTGCCCGCCACCCGCGAGGTGAAGCGGTCCCACAAGGCCGGCACCCCGGCGTGGCCCTCGAACCCCTCCACCGTCGCCTCGTACGCCTGGCTGAGCAGCGTGAAACCGTTGACCAGGCCGGGGCCGCGGGTCGCGCGGAAGGCCCAGCCGCGCCCGTCACGCTCGTCGTCGACGTACGACATGGTGACGATGTCGTGCAGGCCGGCCAGCTCCCGGGTGATGGCCAGCCGGTGCGTCCACGGGCATCCGGACGTCGACGGGGCTCGCGAGGTGTGTTCGGGCGGACAGCTGCGGCACGAGGGGCCTCCTCCGGTCAACACTGACCCCGTCACCCTGGAGCACCACCGGCCAAAAGACAATAAACTCTATAGGCTAAGTAGGTAATCGGATCGGCGGAAATAGCTGGCGGGGAGTGTCTGCCGGTACCACCCTGGGGCGATGGAACCGCTGGACGCCGCCCGCGCGATCGTGCGCGACCGTTTCCCGTACGCCTCCTGGGCCATGCTGACCGGAAGCGTGCTGGGCCCGGACCGCACGGCCGGATCCGATCTGGACATAGTCGTCATGCGGGAGGACGGCCCCTCGTACCGGGAAAGCCTGTATTTCGAGGGCTGGCCGGTGGAGCTGTTCGTGCAGACGCCGCGCCGGCTCGAGGAGTTCCTCGGGCGTGAACTCGCCGCGCGCAAGCCCAGCACGCATCGCATGCTCGCGCGCGGCGTGGTCCTCACCGGCGACCCCGGGGATCTGCCGTCCCGCTGCGCCCGGGTTCTCGCCGCCGGCCCACCACCGCTCTCACCGGCCGAGAAAGACCGTTGGCGGTACGGGTTGACGGACGCGCTCGACGACCTGGCGCACGTGACCGACCCCGGCGAACGGCTGGTCATCGCCGCCGAGGTGTGGACCGAGGCCGGCCGGGCGGCGCTCGCCTTCGCCGGCCGCTGGATCAGTCGCGGCAAGTGGCTGCTGCGGGAGTTGCGCGAGCTGGACCCGGCCCTGGCCGACCGCTGGCTGGCCGCGCGCGACGAACCGGCGGCCTTCGCCGGCGAGGTCCTCAACCGAGGCGGCGGCCCGTTGTTCGACGGCTACCGCGCCTGAAGTCGGGCGATCGCCGGCAGGTCGGCGCCGAGGCGGAGCCGCTCCAGGAACAGCACGATGGTGGCGGCGACCGTGCGGCACGTCCGCTCATCAATCCGCTGGCCAGAACTGCGCGAGGATCGTCGCGCTGGGCAGCTGGTCCGGCTCGGCCTCGAGGGTGCGCCAGGCCAGCCGGGTGTGCCAGCGGCGGCCCGGTGGCAGCCGGTAGACGCCGGACTGCGCGCCCATGGTGATCTCGTCGATGCCGAGCAGGCCGGAGGGCAGCACGACCTCGACGACGTCGTGCGCCTCCCAATCGGTCTCGTCGAACGGCGCCGGACCGTCCCAGGTCTCGAAGCGTACGGCCGCGCCGAGCACCTCCTCGCCCGGGCATTCCAGATAGATGTTGCCGGGAGTGACGGCGATCCAGTCGCCCAGCGTGTGCGGCGACGGGGGTTTCTCGCCGCCGTCGCTCGCCTCGTCGACGATGCCGACGAGCCGGTGGTCGACGATCACATCGACGTCCTCGAAATTCGTGCGCTCCGTCATGGGTGACCAACCTAGTCCATGGAGTGGGAACCCATCTTGCTCATAGTCGATGGGTCGAGTAGGAATTAGGCGCCCGGTACGGACGTGCCTCCTGGAGTGTCCTGTGACGACTTCGCTCGATGCCCCACCCGCCCTCGCCGCCGAGGTCACGGCGCGGCGCGCCTCGCCCCTGGCCCCGTCCGGCGGCCGCCGGCGGCGGATCGCCCTACGGGTGCTGGCTCTGCTGGTCCTCTATGGACTATGGGAGCTCGCCGCGCGGACGACCAGGAATCCGACCTTCATCCCCTCGCCCGGCGCGGTCTGGCATCAGCTGATCGTCACCTCCAGCGTCCACGACGGGGTACGCGGGTACAGCGGGCACCTGCTCGTCGAGCACCTCGCGGTGAGCCTGCGCCGCATCCTGATCGGCTCGGCCATCGGCGTGGCCGGCGGCCTCGTGCTCGGCCTGCTGATGGGCACCGTGTCGTGGCTGCGGATCGTCACCGAGCCGGTCGTCACCTTCGTGCGGGCGCTGCCGCCGCTGGCCTACTTCAGCCTGTTCATCATCTGGTTCGGCATCGACGAGACCCCGAAGCTGTGGCTGCTCTCCATCGCCGCGCTGCCACCCGTGGCCGTGGCCACCGCGGCCGCCGTGCAGGGCGCTCCGACCGGTCTCGTCGAGGCGGCGCGGGCCCTCGGGGCGGGCCGCTGGCAGATGACCCGCGACGTGACCATGCCGCACGCCCTGCCGGAGATCTTCACCGGGGTGCGGCTCGCGGTCGGCGTCGCGTACAGCTCGGTCGTCGCCGCCGAGACCATCAACGGCGTGCCCGGCATCGGCGGCATGGTCCGCGACGCCCAGCGCTACTCGCAGACCGACGTCGTCGTGCTCGGGCTGTTCGCCATCGGCCTCTCCGGCCTGCTCATCGACGCCCTGCTGCGGACGGCCGAGAACCGGCTGATCCCGTGGCGCGGCCGCGCATAGATAGGGATCCTCTGATGAAGAAGTTGATTTCCGTGTTGGCCGTCGCGGCTCTTTCCGTGGCGGCGTGCGGCAACGGGGCCGCGAGTGGGGGAGCGAGCGCCGACAAGAAGACGATCCGCCTGGCCTACCAGGCCTTCCCGAGCGGCGACCTGATCGTCAAGAACCAGGGGCTGCTCGAGAAGGCGCTGCCGGACTACCAGATCACCTGGACCAAGTTCGACTCCGGCGCCAGCATCAACACGGCCTTCGTGGCCAAGAGCGTGGACATCGCGGCGATCGGGTCCAGCCCGGTGGCCCGCGGGCTCTCGGCGCCGCTCAACATCCCGTACAAGGTCGCCTTCGTCCTTGACGTGGCCGGTGACAACGAGGCGCTGGTCGCCCGCAACGGCAGCGGCGTGACCGACGTGAAGTCGCTGAAGGGCAAGAAGGTGGCGACGCCGTTCGCGTCGACCGCGCACTACTCGCTGCTGGCCGCGCTCGAACAGGCGGGCCTGCAGGAGAAGGACGTGAACATCGTCGACCTCGAGCCACAGGACATCCAGGCGGCGTGGACCCGCGGCGACCTCGACGCCGCGTACACCTGGCTGCCGTCCCTGGCCGAGATCAAGAAGACCGGCAAGGTGCTGATCGCCAGCCGCCAGCTCGCCACCGCGGGCAAGCCCACGCTGGACCTGGGCGTGGTGTCGGCGGCGTTCGCCGACGCACACCCGGAGGCGGTCGACGCCTGGCGCAAGGTGGAGGCGCAGGCCCTCGACACCATCGCCGCCGACCCGGCGGCGGCGGCCAAGGCGGTCGCGGAGGAGCTCAACCTGGACCCGGCCGACGCCGCCGACCAGCTCTCCCAGGGCGTCTTCCTCAAGCCGGCCGACCTGTCCTCCCCGGAGTGGCTGGGCACCGAGGCCGCCGTCGGCAAGCTCGCCGACAACCTGGTCAGCGCGGCCGGGTTCCTCAAGTCCCAGCAGAAGATCGACGCCGTCCCGCCCCTGGTCGACGTCCAGAAAGCCATCTACGTCAAGGGCCTGCCCGATGTCCTCGGCTGACCTCCCACCCGCCGTCGCCGGCCCCCGGTCCTCCGGCCGCCCCGCCTCATTGGCCGGCCACCTCGGCTCATCCTCCGGCCACTCCGCCTCATTGGCCGGCCACCTCGGCTCGTCCGCCGGCCACCCCGCCGGGGCTTCCGGCAGCCCCGGCTCGGGTGCGGGTGTCACGGTCGACGGCGTCGAGCACCGCTATGGCGATGTGACGGCGGTCGGCCCGGTCTCGCTGAGCGTTCCCCGGGGCGAGTTCCTCGTCCTCGTCGGCGCCTCCGGCTGCGGCAAGAGCACCCTGCTGCGCCTGATCGCCGGCTTCGAACAGCCGACATTCGGCACTGTCCGCGCCGGGGGCGAGCAGCCGGTGCCCGGGCGCGGTGCGGGGCTGGTCTTTCAGCAGCCGCGGCTGTTCCCGTGGCGCAGCGTGGGCGGGAACGTCGCGCTGGCCCTGCGGTACGCGGGGTTGCCGGCCACGCCGGACAGAGTCAACCAACTGCTTGAGAGAGTCGGGTTGCACGGCGTGGCCAAGCGCCGCACCTGGCAGATCAGCGGCGGCCAGCAGCAGCGGGTGGCCATCGCGCGGGCGCTGGCCGTGGACAACCCGTTGCTGCTGCTCGACGAGCCGTTCGCGGCGCTGGACGCGCTCACCCGCGAACGCCTGCAGGAGGACCTGCGGCGGGTCAGCCACGAGACCGGCCGTACGTGTGTCTTCGTCACCCACAGCGTCGACGAGGCCGTGTTCCTCGGCAGCCGGGTCATCGTGCTCACCCCGCGCCCCGGCCGCGTCGCCCTGGACCTGCCCGTCGACCTCCCCCGCGCCGGGCTCGCCCCGGACGAGCTCCGCGGCCTGCCCCGCTTCGCCGCCCTCCGTGCCGAGATCGGCGCGGCGGTCCGTTCCCGCTCTTCCGATCAGACCACTGAAGGGGTGTCCGCATGATCAAGGAGTACGAGCAGCTCGGCCCGCACTTCGGCGCCGTGGTGCACGGCGTCGACCTGGCCGCCGCGACCGACGACGACATCGCCGAGATCCGCGCCGCCCTGGTCGACCGCAAGTTGCTGTTCTTCCGCGACCAGACGCTCGACGACGACGGCCAGGTCACCCTGGGCCGGCGGATCGGCGAGCTCACCGCCTCGCACCCGGTGGTCGGCGGCGTCGACGAGGCCCACCCCGAGGTGTACGCCCTGGACAGCACCGACAACGGCTTCGCCGACGTCTGGCACACCGACGTGACGTTCATGCGGCGCCCGCCCCTGGGCTCGATCCTGCGCGCCGTGACCCTCCCGCCGACCGGTGGCGACACGAACTGGGCTGACAGCCAACTCGCGTACGACTCCCTGTCGGAGCCCGTCAAGCAGTTGGTTGACAAGCTCACCGCGGTGCATGACGGCACCCGCGAGTTCGGCTACTACCTGGCCCAGCGCCGTGGCGGCCAGGGCAACGAGTGGGACGGCGAAGTGGTCACGCGTCTCGACCCGGTCGAGCATCCGGTCATCCGGGTCCATCCGGAGACCGGCCGCAAGGGCATCTTTGTCAACCCCGGCTTCACGTCCCACATCACCGGCGTCTCCGAGTTCGAGAGCCGGGCCATCCTCGACCTGCTCTACGCCCACTTGACCAAACCCGAGCACATCGTCCGCCACCGCTGGCGCCCCGGCGACGTCGCCATGTGGGACAACCGCAGCACGGCCCACTACGCCAACCGTGACTACGCGGACGCCCGCCGCGTCATGCACCGCATCACGCTGCGGGGTGACGTCCCGCTAGGACCCACCGCCTGACCTCAGATATCCTCCGTGCGCGGCTGATGCGGCCCACCCGCCGCCGGTCCGGTCCCCGGCCCGGCGGCTCTTGCCGCTCGCTCCTGATCGCGGTTCGGCTGCCTTGGCGGGCAGCCCGACCAGGCGCTGCAGGGCGTCATGAGCAAGCGTTCAGCCTTGGGTTGATGACGTCCGATCGCGTGCCCCTCAGCTCAGAGGCTGTCCGGCCGACCGCGCCTCGTCCTGGTCGGTGCCGTTGATCAGGTTGGCCAGGCCGTAGGGTGCGCGGTCGCCGAAGATGAGGTCGACGGTCTCGTGCGCGGCGACTGCTTCGGCCTCGCTGCGGGCGAACATCACTTCCTCGTACGCGGCGAAGGCGGCCTCGATGTCGCCGGGGTGCGCGGCGATCGCCTCGCCGAGTTCGGCTCCGTCGAGCATGGCGATGTTCGCGCCTTCGCCGCCGGGCAGGGTGACGTGGGCGGCGTCGCCGAGCAGGGTCACCCCGGGCGTACGGATCCAGCGGTGCCGGTCGGGCAGCCGGTAGATGCTGCGCAGGATCGGCGCTGTGTCGGCGTGGACGATCAGGGCGGTCAGCTCCGGCGCCCATTCCGGGAACTCGGCCGCGATCCGCGCCTTCGTGGCGTCCGCGTCGGCGAAGTCGATCCCGGCGAACCACTCCACGGGCCGGTTGAGCACGACGTAGGTGTGGATGATGTCGCCGGCCTCTCGGTGCGCGAGGAAGCCCTTGCCGGGGACCAGCGCGTACATGGCGCCGGGGCCGACTGCTTCGGCCGTCGCGGGATGGCGGTCGTCGACCTCGTACAGGTAGGTGTCGATGTAGCTCATGCCCGCGTACGCCGGCTTCTCGTCCGACAGCAGGCCCCTCACCCGCGACCAGGCGCCGTCGGCGCCCACCAGAGTCTCCGTGGTGACCGTCGAGCCGTCGGCGAACGTGAGCTCGTGCCGGCCTCCGCCGAGGGGCGTCGCCGTGGTGAGCTTCTTGCCCCATTGCACGATGCCGGCGGGCAGTGACTCGATCAGGATGCGGCGGATGTCGCCACGCAGCGCTTCCGGCCGGGCCATGGAGCCGTCGTCGGGAAGCTCGGCGAGCACGGCGCCGTGCTGATCGAGCACCCGCTGGGCGCCGCCGCCCGCGTGGATGATCGCCCGGTATTCCTCGGTGAGGCCGGCGACGGCCAGGGCGCGCTGGCCGTTGTGCTCGTGCAGGTCGAGCTGGCCGCCCTGCGTACGCGCCGCAGCCGACGCTTCCGCGTCGTAGACGGTGACCGGGATGTCGTGCCGGTGCAGGACGCGGGCGAGCGTGAGGCCGCCGAGGCCGGCGCCGACGATCGTGATGTGAGGAGCCATGTTGTTCCTTCCGAAAGTTGGACCGGTGGTCCAATGCGCCAAGGTTGGACCGCCGGTCCAATTGTGTCAAGATGACGAACATGACCCTCCCTACGTCGCGGAACACCCGGCGCAGCGATGCGCTGTCCCGGGAGCGCATCGTCGAAGCGGCCGTCGAGATGCTCGACACGACGGGGGAGGGAGGCCTGACGGTCCGCGCGCTGACGGCGCACCTCTCGACCGGCCGCGGCGCGATCTATCACCACGTCGCCAACAAGGAAGAGCTGCTGGCCGCGGCCACGGACGACATCGTGGTCCGAGTGACGGCCGGCGCCGGTGATGACGAAGACCCGGTGCGGGCCATCCGCGCTCTCGCGCTCGGAATCTTCGACGCGATCGACGCGCACCCCTGGGTCGGTACTCAGCTGTCCCGGGAGCCGCAGCAACCCGCCGTCTTCCGGATCTGGACGGGCGTCGGCACGCAGTTGCAGCGCCTCGGCGTGTCCGGGCCGGCGCTGGCCGACGCCGGGTCGGCGCTCATCAGCTACGTGCTGGGTGCGGCAGCGCAGTACGCCGCCGGGGCCCGGCGGGTGACCAGCGACGCGGACCGCACGGCCTACCTGGAGACCCTGGCGGCACAGTGGGCGCAACACGACCCGGACCCGATCGTGCGGGAAGCGGCGTCTCAGCTCCAGGACCACGACGACCGTGAGCAGTTCCTCGCCGGGGTGGACATCTTCCTGGCCGGTGTCAGCGCCACCAAGACCCGCAGATAGTCATTGCGCCCGGAGGCCCGACGGTCCTCAGCGCGGGCTACTGGCTCCAGGGGCACCATCGCCAGGCTTCCTCGTTCGCACGCCCGTGTAGCGCCGGTGTCCTCGCCTCCGGCCCGCGCCGGCACCGCCCCCGGGGGACATCCGCCGCCGTGGCACCACTCCGAGATCCGGCCCGGTCGTTCTCGACGGTGGGGAACCCGGGGTGTGGATCTCGCGTCGGAGTCTTCGCATGGGTCGGCGGGGGAGGGGGACGGCGTGGTGAGACGGTGGGTTGTCGGGGTGATGGCCGTGGTGGCGCTCGGTGGCTGCGGTACGCCGGCGGCGGGGCCGGGTGAGGAGGCTCCGCCGGTTCCGGTGGATCAGCGGGCACGGGAGGTGCTGGCCGGCTATGAACAGGCGGCCGGGGCGGCCGGGGCGGCCGGTGGCGGCCCGCGCTTCGTACCGGCAGGTGGGTTGACCGGCTATGCCGGCGGGCTGGAGGAAGAGAACGAGGACTACAAGGCGGCGATCGGCGCCGGGCGGATCGAGGCGGCGGTGGTGCTGCCCGCGGCGCCCCGCGAAACGGGCACGGTGGTCTGGGACGGTGCCGCGAAGCTCATGGTGCCGCTGCTCGACGCCGACGAGGCGCTCCATCAGGTGGTCGCCGAGAACGGCGGCGAGTGCGCGGACTGCACGACAGTCCCGGTGACCGGCGCACGGCTGACCACGACCCGGATCTCGACCACCCGCGGCGAAGCCGAGGTGCCCGCGTGGGAGTTCGCTTTGAAGGACAGCGCCTTCCGGATCACGCGGGTCGCGGTTGCGCCGTCGGGGGCAATGACCTACACACCGCCGCCGGGGACCTCGGGTGGGCTGGCTGCCGAGTCGGTGACGGTGTCGGGCCGGACCCTGACCGTCCGGCTCACCGGCTCTCGGGGTCCGGCCAGCGAGCCTTGCGGCGCCGACTACTCGGCCCGGGTGGTCGAGTCCTCTCACGCCGTCGTGGTCATCATCGACGAGCGGCGGTACGGAGACGGCTATGCGGACGACGAACTGTGCACGATGGCCGGTTTCCCGCGCACCGCGACCGTCGAGCTGGCCGAGCCGCTCGGCGAGCGCGCCGTCCTGGACGTCCAGCAGGGAATCCCGATCCCCCTGTCGATCCAGCCGCGATAATCACACCGGCCGCCCCTGAGGACGCGCCGGCCGGTGGCTTCCATTCGTCAGCGGCATGGAGCGGCGGTGGAGAGCCGGTGGGGCCTTGAGGACGGGCCACGGTGGGTATTTGGGAAACCGCGGCCCGTTCTCGCAGGGCTCAAGCCGCGGTGACCGGCACCCTGACGGGGGCGTCGAAGAGGTAGCCGAGGGTGTTGAACCGGGCCACCTCGGGTTGGGTGTTCCCCCGTACGTCGGTGGCGCGGGCCAGCAGCACGTGGTTGCCGGCGGCCGGCCGCCAGTCGACGTGCCAGCGCTGCCAGGCGTTGTCGATGGACGGGCCGGTGAAGCGGGCGCGGCGCCAGGTGGTGCCGCCGTCGGTGCTGACGTCGACCCGCCTGATGCGGCCGGAGGCGGACCACGACCGGCCGGTCAGGCGGGTGCGGGCGCCGGCGGCGAAGGTGGCGCCGGGGTCGAGTTCGAAGGCGCTCTTGATGGACTGACGGTCGAACGGCCGGCCCTCGTCGGGGAAGCCGGGACCGAACAAGCGGTAGAACTGGGTGTTCCACGGGGAGAACAGCGGCTCGTCGGAGACTTCGATCCGGCCGACCCATTTGATCGAGGAAATGCCGATCCAGGAGGGCACGACCAGCCGTACGGGGTGGCCGTGATCCGGTGGCAGCGGGGCGCCGTTCAGCTCGTAGGCCAGGATGACATCGTCCAGCGCCTTGCTGACGGGCATCGGGCGGCGCACGGGACCCAGGTCCACGCCACTGGTGAGGTAGTTCGGGTCGAGGCCGGACGCCTGCACGTCGACGGCGTGCGGGCCGATCCCGGCCTGGCGCAGAACCGTGGAGAGCCGTACGCCCCGCCAGCGCCCGACCCCGACGGCGCCCAGGCCCCAGGCCGTGCCGGAGACGGTCTGGCCCTGCTGGGAGGCGAAGTAGCCGCGGCCGTTGCCGGCGCACTCGATGGTGACCGAGCGGGTGACCGACGGCAGGCGGCGCAAGTCGGCCAGGGTGAAGGTCCGCGGGCCGCCGCGCAGGCCGGCCCCGAACACTTCAAGCGACCAGGTGGCACTGTCAAGCAACGGTGTACTTGTGTGGTTGCGGACGAAGAACCGGTCCACCGGCACGTGGTAGCCGGCGTCCTTGAGGGCCGACCAGCGTGTCTCGGCGTTGGTGCCGAAAACGGTGAAGAGCGAGGGCGGCAGCGGTTTGACGATCGGCCCGGCCGCGAGCGCGGCGCCTGCCCCACCCGAACCGGCGGCGGAACCCGCGGCCGGGGGAGCAGCAGAACCCGCGGCCCGCGAACCGGCGGAGGCGGCGGCCGAAGCGGGTGCGGCCGCGCCGGCCAGACCGGCCGCGCCCACCGCCCCGGCCAGGGCGAAAAGGGTTCGGCGGGAGAAGCCGCGGGCCTGGCCGGCCCGCCACTGCCGGAGCCGCAGCGCATCGTATTCAAACTCATCCATGACCGTTAGCCTATCGATTCGATAGGAGATGGGGATAGGGTGGCGCCATGGACTTTCACTGGTTTCTGCCGACCAACGGCGACAGCCGGGACATCGTCGGCGGCGGCCACGGCGTGCCGGTCGGCGCGGCCGGTGGCGTACGCCCGCTGACCATCGGCTACCTGGGGCAGATCGCGCGCAGCGCCGAGCAGCTCGGCTTCGTCGGCGCGCTCACCCCGACCGGCGCCTGGTGCGAGGACGCCTGGATCACCACGGCCATGCTGAGCGAGGTCACCGAGCGGTTGAAGTTCCTGGTCGCGTTCCGGCCCGGGCTGATCTCGCCGACCCTGGCCGCGCAGATGTCGTCGAGCTTCCAGCGGCTCTCCGGCGGCCGGCTGCTGCTCAACGTGGTGACCGGCGGCGAGTCGAGGGAGCAGCGCCAGTTCGGCGACTTCCTGGACAAGGACGCCCGGTACGCGCGTACGGCCGAGTTCCTCGGGGTTGTCCGCGCGCTGTTCCGTGGCGAGACCGTCGATTTCGCCGGCGAGCACGTGCAGGTCGAGGGGGCCCGGTTGACCAAGCTGCCCGACCCGGCGCCGGACATCTACTTCGGCGGCTCGTCGCAGGCCGCCGGTCCGGTCGCCGCGGCCCACGCTGACGTCTACCTGACGTGGGGGGAGCCGCCGGACGCAGTCAAGCAGAAGCTTGACTGGATCAGGCAGCTCAAGCCGGACATGCGCTTCGGCATCCGGCTGCACGTGATCAGCCGGGACACGTCCGAGGCGGCCTGGCTCGAGGCCGACCGGCTGCTCAAGAACGTCGACGAGAGCGCCATCGCCGCGGTGCAGGCCGGGCTGCGCAAGAGCGAGTCCGAGGGCCAGCGCCGCATGCTCGAGCTGCACGGCGGCAACCGCGACGGCCTGGTCGTGGCGCCCAACCTCTGGGCCGGCGTGGGCCTGGTCCGCGGTGGCGCCGGCACCGCCCTGGTCGGCAGCCACACCGAGGTCGCCGACCGGATCGAGGAGTACGCGGCGCTGGGCATCACCGAGTTCATCCTCTCCGGCTACCCGCACCTGGAGGAGGCGTACTGGTTCGGCGAGGGCGTCCTGCCCGAGCTCGCCCGCCGCGGCCTCTGGCAACACCCCGCAGGCGGCAACGTCAGCGCCACAACCGCCATCCCGTTCGCGGGAGTGCCCAGCCCGTCGTGATGTGTTGACGGCGCTCAGGGCGCGTCATGTTGACGTGTTGACGGCGCTCAGGGCACGTCGTGTTGATCGGGTTGAGGGCGCGACCGTGTGGACATGCTGACCCGAGCTGACGGCGACGACCGGGATGTATCGGCCGCTGGGGAGCGATGGCCGGCGGGGCACAGGCGCCGAAGGCCGCCGCGGTGGATCGCGGCGGCCTTCGAGCGGGTCCGACAGCGGATCAATCCGTCGTGGTCGCGGGAGCAGGGGACGAAGTGGGGGCCGCCTTGGCGGCCGGGTTGCCGGGCCACCAGAAGCGGTCGCCGCAGAGGGCGGCCAGGGCCGGGACCAGGACCGTGCGGACCAGCAGGGTGTCCAGCAGGACGCCGATGCCGACGATGATGCCGATCTGGGTCAGCGTGATGACCGGCAGGACGCCGAGGACCGCGAAGACCGCCGCCAGCAGGATGCCCGCGCTGGTGATGACGCCGCCGGTCACGGCCAGGGCGTGCACCATGCCGTCCCTCGTGCCGCGGGCCGGGGTCTCCTCGCGGGCGCGGGTGACCAGGAAGATGTTGTAGTCGACGCCCAGGGCCACCAGGAACAGGAACGACAGCAGCGGTACGCCCGTGTGCAGCGCCCCGTAGTCCAGCACGTGCCGGAACAGCCACGATCCGGCGCCGAGGGCCGCCCCGAAGCTGGCGATGACCGTGAGCAGGAGCAGCACCGGCGCCACCAGTGCCCGCAGCAGCCCGATCAACACGAGCAACACGAGGATCAACACGACCGGCACGATCACGGTGAAGTCGCGCCGGGCCGCGTCGCGGTCGTCCAGATTGGCCGCCACGCTGCCACCGACCAGCGCCCCTTCGCCGCCGACCCGCGAACGCAGGGCCTTGATCGTGTCGTAGGCCGGCCCGGTGTCCGGCGCCGCCTCCAGCACGGCCGAGATGCTGGCCAGCGAGGCCGTCTGCTCGCCGATGCGGGCCTGCGCGACTCCGGGCGTCTTGGTCACCAGCGCCAGAACTTCGGAGGCACGCGAAGGGGTGGTGATGATCGTGGCCGGGTCGGTGGCCCCGGCCGGGAAGTACTTGCTGACCGTGGTCAGGCCGTCGACCGACTCGGCCTCGACCCGGAACTGTTCCGTCTGCGACAGCCCCAGCCGCGTACCGAACAAGCCCGAGGCCAGCGCGCCCAGAACGACCACCGAGGCCAGCAGGATCGCGACGGGACGTCGCGAGACGCCGCGGCCGACCCGGGCCCAGACGCCGCGCTCGGCCTCGACCCCGGCCTGGCCGACGCGGGGGATGAACGGCCAGAACAGCCCGCGCCCGCAGACCAGCAGCGCCGGCGGCAGCACGAGGAGCGCGAAGATCGCGGCGATGGCGATGCCCGCGGCCCCGGCCACGCCGAGCGCGACGTTGTTGCCGAGGCTGGCCAGCAGCAGTGTGAGCAGCGCCAGGATCACCGTGCCGGAGCTGGCCAGCACGGCCGGCCCGGCGCCCTTGAGGGCCCGGCGCATCGCCTCGAAGCGGTCCTCGTGCCGGTGCAGCTCCTCCCGGTAGCGGGAGATGAGCAACAGCGCGTAGTCGGTGCCGGCGCCGAAGACCAGCACGGTGATGATGCCGTTGGTCGAGGCGTCGATGGCCAGGCTCGTGTGCTGCGACAGCAGGGCCACCACGGAGCTGCTCAGCCGGTCGGCCAGGCCGACCACGGCCAGCGGGACCAGCCACAGGATCGGGCTGCGGTACGTCACGAGCAGCAGCAACGCCACCACGACGACGGTGACGATCAGCAGCCGGGTGTTGGCCCCGGAGAAGCTGTCGGCCAGGTCGGCGGTGAAGCCGGCCCCACCGGTCACCTGCGCGGTCACCCCGGCCGGGGTCTCGGCCCGGAGTTTGTCACGCAACTGGGTGACTGCGTCAACCGTCTGCTCAGCCGAGTAGTCGGCCGGCAGCGGGCGGGAAACCAGGGCCGCGTCCTTGCCGGGAGCCAGGATCGGTGTGCCGAAGCTCCCGATGGTTTCCAGCTCCCCGGCGGTGAACGGTCCCGATTCCTTGGCGAAGACGATCAGCGCCGGGTTGACCTGGCCGGACGGGAGCTGCTTCTCCAGCTCGGCCACCTTGGTCGACTCGGCCGAGGACGGCAGGGTGGCGGTCGGGTCGTTCGCCGTCTCGAGCGGACCGGCGAACGCGAGGACGGCACCCCCCAACAACAACGCCACCACGAGCGTCAGCCAGGCGCGTCGCATGAATCCTCCATGGTTAAGTATCTCGACGATCGAGAGTCTTACCCACCCGGAGGGAATCTGCAACACTGGCACGGTGGAAGATCGGGAACAGTTGCAGGCCGACGTGGTGGACCTGCTGCGCCAATACAGCATCGAGGCGCAGCACGTGGCGAGCGCGTTCGCGCACCTCCAGGGCCTGCACCACACCGATCTGCAGGCCCTGGCCGCGGTGATGCACGCCGAGCGCCGTGGCGACCCCCTGACGCCCGGCCGCCTCGGTCAGCAGCTCGGGCTCTCGTCGGGGGCCACCACGGCGGTCATCGACCGCTTGGAGCGGGTCGGGCACCTCAGGCGTACGAGGGAGAGCGCCGACCGCCGCGTCGTCCATCTCCGCTACGCCGAGCAGGCGATGGTCGTGGCCCGGCAGTTCTTCGAGCCGCTGGGCGCGCGCAGCCACGCCGTGATGGGGGACTTCAGCGTGGACGACCTGGCGATGGTGCGCCGGTTCCTCACCGGGATGCTCGGGGCGGTGACCGAGCACCATCGCTCCCTAACGCCTACCGGCGACGCCTGACCTGCACCCGGCCACCGGCCGATCCTTTACACAGTGACATCGAGGTGACTCTGCAGGGTGCGGCGGCTGTCCATGACGGCCGCCCGGTCGGCGGCGATGACCTTCTTGTCGGCGCCCGCCACGACGTCCGTGGTCAGTTGCAGGCAGTCCTTGCGCAGGTGAACCAGCGTTGCGTGGGTGGCCCAGGGGGAGGGGCCGATGCGCATGCTCATGGCGATTCCTTTCGCTCCACATTTGCAACCGCCTAGATCGGCGGCCCTGCGCGCCGGTTGAGCCCCCGCGCCGTGGTCTGCGCCACTTTCACGCGGGCGGGCCGCCGCATATCGCGAAGAGCCCGGGGTATGCGCCCCGCGTGAAACTCACTCTCCCCGGAATCGTGCTCGGCGTCGGCCTCGGCGGGTTCGTCGACGGCATCCTGCTGCACCAGCTGCTGCAGTGGCATCACCTGTTGACGAGCACGGACACCGACCGCGTGGGCGTCAAGTACTACTCACCGGACACAGTAGACGGTCTGCGCATGAACACGTTGTGGGACGGGGTGTTCCACACCTTCACCTGGCTGGCCGTCCTGATCGGGCTCGGTTTGCTGTACTCGCGGGTGACCGCCGGCCGGGGCCGCATGTGGGGGTCGCGGGCGCTGTGGGGCTGGATCCTGGTCGGCTGGGGCCTCTTCAACCTGGTCGAGGGGCTGATCGACCATCAGCTCCTCGGCATCCACCACGTCCGCTCGGGGCCGCATCAGCTCGCATGGGACCTCGCCTTCCTGGCCTTCGGGGCGGTGCTGATCGGGGTGGGCTGGCTCGTGCAGCGCAACGCCCGGGTGCTCGAACGCGCGTGAGCCACGTCCACCACCTCGACATCGGCCTGTTGCTGCTGCTGGCCGCGATCGGCTACGAGGCGCTGGCCACGGTCGCCCGGTTCCCGTGGTGGCGCACCGCGTTCTTCCTGACTGGTTGCACGCTGCTGGTTGCCGGTTTCGCCTTGCCGGGCGCCGATTTCGGCACGCACATGCTGCAACATCTGCTCATCGGCATGCTCGGCCCGCTGGGGCTCGTCCTGGGTGCGCCGGTCACGCTCCTGCTCCGTACGCTGCCCCGCCCGGCCGGCCGCTTCGCCGGCCGGCTGCTGCGGAACCCGTACGTCCACGTCATCTCCCACCCGCTGGTCGCGCTGACCCTGAACCTCGGTGGGCTCGCCTTGCTGTTGCTCACTCCTCTGTATGAAACAGTCACCCGCTCGGCCGGCCCGCACCTGCTCGTGCACGTGCACTTCCTGCTCGCCGGTTACCTCTTCGCCTGGGTGATCGCCGGCCCCGACCCCGCCCCGAACCGCCCGCCGGTCCCGGCCCGCCTGGTGGTGCTGGGCGTGGCCATCGCCTTCCATGCGGTCCTGTCCCAGCTGATCTACGCGGGCCTGGTCGACCTGCCCGTGCCGGCCGCCGACCGCCGGGCCGGGGCCGAGCTCATGTACTACGGCGGCGACATCGCCGAGCTCCTGCTGGCCGCCGCCCTCGTCGCCACCTGGCGCCCCCGCCGCGCCCCGGCCGGCCGGCTCGGGCGGGCCGTGGCTCCCTGACCGCACCCCGGGGGTACTCCAGCGGGACCCGGGCGCCACCGATCTCGTCTGGTGTGCGTACCGAACTTCTCCTCGACCGTGCCGGTGACCTGCTTGTCAGCGGTCGTGCCGGGCAGGCCGCGTCCCTGTTGGCGCCCGTAGTGGGGGCCGAGCCGGGCAACGCCGGCGCCTGGCTGCTGCTGGCCCGGGCCCACCTGGCGCTGGGGCGTCCCGGTGAGGCCCTCGAGGCGGCACGGGCCGCGCTCGGCCTGCGGCCGGGTGCGGTGGACGCCCTGTACTGGGTGAGCGCCGCCTACACGGCGCTGGGCCGGCACGAGCTGGCCATCAACGCGGCCACCGTGGCCGGGCAGGAGGACCCGGGCAATCCGCGGCTGGCCGAGCGGCACGGGCGGGCGCTGCTGGCCGCGGGCCGGGTCGCCGAGGCCGAGGTGCTGCTGGCCGCGCACGCCGAGTTCGCCCACTACGACGCGGATCTGCAGGTCGCATACGGCATGGCTCTGTTCGCCGCCGGACGGCCGTTGAGCGCGCGCGAGGCGTACGGCAAGGCTGTGAATCTCGAGCCCGGCCATCAGGCCGCGCTGGCCGAGCTGCGCCGTCTCGGCGCGGCCGAACGGAAGATCACCGACGCCGGCTCGCTGGTGCGCGTGTGCGACGAGTTCGCGGAGTCGCTGCGGATCCCGGCCGGTGGTGTCGTCCCGCCGCGGGGCGTCGTGGCTCACGTGGCCGGCGTGACCGTCGGGGTCAGCCTGGTCACCATGATCATCCTCGCCGTGCTGGTCCGGCTGGGCGGGGCCGACGTGCCGATGCCGCTGCTGATCGGCGTCTTCTCCCTGGCCGGGGCCGCGGCCTGCGTACGTCAGGTGTCGTCGCGCAGCTTGCCCAGGACGCGCAGCAGGTCCTGACGGTCGGCCGGGTCGAGGACGGCGAACAGCCGCGCGCTCGCCGCCTGCCGGGCCGCCTGGATCTCGGTGGTGACCGCCGTGCCGTGCGAGGTCAACGTGACCAGCACGGCTCGCCGGTCGTCCGGGTCGGGCCGCCGCTCCACCAGGCCGCGCTGCTGCAGATCGTCGACCACCTCGGTGGCCGAGCGCGGAGCGATCCGCAAATGCTCGGCCACGCTGCTCAGCCGGAGATCGCCGTGGCGGGCCAGCACGGTCAGGGCCCGGCCCTGGGACGGGGACAGGTCCCACGGCTCCAGCGCGACCTTCGTCCGATGCCGCAGCTGGCGCGCCACCGCCCAGAAGGCGTCGGACAGGCTCTCCTCCTCTTGCACGGGAATACCGTACCAGCGATTACCGTTGTAGCCTCATGTTGAGGTAACCTCAGTAATCATTCCCGTGGAGAGTAGGTCGCACTTGGAAAGCCCAACCGAAGGCCGCGGACGCGGCAAGAAGCTCACCCAGGCCGAGATCGCGCAGGCCAAGAACGTCTCCCTGCGCCGCATCGGCGCCCTGTTCACCGGACACCGCTGGCCGCTGGCCGTGGTCGTCCTGACCCTCGTCGCCTCGTCCGTCGTGGGCCTGGCCTCCCCGTTCCTGCTGCGCGAGGTCATCGACGTCGCGCTGCCGCACAGCGACATCCGGCTGCTGGTCTGGCTCGTGATCGGCATGGTCGTGGTCGCCGCGGTCACCTCGGCCCTCGGCGTGGTGCAGACCTGGATCTCGACCGCGGTCGGCCAGAAGGTCATGCACCGGCTGCGCGTCGACGTCTTCGCCCACCTGCAGCGGCAGTCGATCGGGTTCTTCACCAGGACCCGTACCGGCGAAGTGCAGTCCCGCATCACCAACGACATCGGCGGCATGGAGTCGGTGGTCACCTCCACCGCCACCTCGATCGCCTCCAACCTCACCACCGTGGTCGCCACCGCGGTCGCCATGGCCGCCCTGAGCTGGCAGCTGTCGCTGGTCACGCTGGTCGTGCTGCCGCCGGCCGTCTGGCTGACGCGCCGCGTCGCGACCATGCGCCGCGCCATCACCGCCCAGCGCCAGCGCGAGCTGGCCGACCTCAACGTGATCATCGAGGAGGGCCTGTCGATCGGCGGCGTCCAGCTGTCCAAGACGATGGGCACCGGTCCGGCTCAGGTCGAGCGCTTCACACAGTCATCCAGCCGTTTGATTGACCTCGAGCTGCGCTCCGAGCTGGCCGGCCGCTGGCGGATGGCCTCCATGAGCATCGTCTTCGCCGCCATCCCGGCCGTCATCTACCTCGCCGCGGGCCTGCCGTTCACCGCCGGCTCGATGAGCATCGGCACCCTGGTCGCGTTCACCGCGCTGCAGTCGAGCATCTTCCGCCCGCTCATGGGCCTGCTCAACGTGCAGGTCACGGTCACCAGCTCGCTCGCGCTGTTCGCCCGCATCTTCGAATATCTCGACCTGAAGGTCGAGGTCGAGGAGCCGGCCACGCCCGTGCGGCTGACGGCCCCGCGCGGCCACTTGCGCTTCGAGGACGTCACCTTCCAGTACGCGGGCAGCACGGCGGCCGCCATCGCGGGCGTCAATCTCGACGTTCCCGCCGGCACCTCACTCGCCCTGGTCGGGGAGACCGGCAGCGGCAAGAGCACCCTGGCCGCCCTGATCGCCCGTCTCTACGACCCGACCGCGGGCCGGATCACCATCGACGGCGTCGACCTGCGCGACCTGTCCTTCGCCGACCTCGCCGCGACCGTGGGCGTGGTCAGCCAGGAGACGTACCTGCTGCACACCACCGTGCGGGAGAACCTGCGGTACGCCAAGCCGGACGCGACCGACGCCCAGATCGAGGCCGCGGCCCGGGCCGCGCAGATCCACGACGTGATCGGCGCGCTGCCCGACGGCTACGACACGATGGTCGGCTCCCGCGGCCACCGCTTCTCCGGCGGGGAGAAGCAGCGGATCGCCATCGCCCGGACGCTCCTGCGCGACCCGCGGATCCTCGTGCTCGACGAGGCCACGAGCGCGCTCGACAACGAGACCGAGCGCGCCGTGCAGAAGGCTTTCGACGAGCTGTCGCGGGGCCGGACCACGGTGACCATCGCGCACCGGCTGTCGACGATCCGCGACGCCGACCAGATCGCGGTCGTCGACCACGGCCGGATCCTGGAATCCGGCACCCACTCCGCCCTGCTCGAGGGCGGCGGCCGGTACGCGGCGCTCGCCGCGTGAGCGGACCCCTCCGCCCGCGCCCACTCGGGCGCGGGCGGGCGAAAAGGTCACTTCTTCTTCTTGCCCTTCTTGCCGCCGGGCTCGCCCGGCACGGGCAGCGGCGGCGCGCTCTTGGCGTAGTCCACGACGATCGGCAGGCCGATCCGGACCAGCTCCTTGGCGCGCCGCTGCACGTCGTCCGGGGTCTGGGCGCGGGTCACCGGCACGTGGATGGCGACGTGACCGACGAAGTTGATCAGGTCGTCGACCGTGCCCGGGAAGATGTGGCACATCCGCGAGGCGGCCAGCAGCTGCGACTCCGGCACCCCGGCCACTTGCTCGGCCAGGCCGGCCTCCCACGCCGTCGGGTGCACCAGGTAGCCGGCCGGGAGCCGGCCCGGGCCGCCGATGCCGTTCAGCGCGTGGGCGCGGCTGCCCTTGCCCGGCCTGGACGCGCTCACGATGTAGAGGAAGCCCGCCCCGCCCAGGATCCCGCAGACGATCAGGGCCGCGGTCACGTTGTTCGCGCCCGCCATGATGATCAGGAACAGCACGACGATGATCAGCGCGCCCGCCATCATCTCCGGTGTGCCGTCGCGGGCCTCGTCGTCCTCCGCGTTGGCGACGCAGCGTTCCAGGATCCCCTCGTAGATCCGGTCCTGGGGTTTCCAGTGGTCCTCGCGCACCGGCATGGCGCGCAGCGTCGTCTGACCCATCCGTGGGTCCTCCTATATCGGCGGTCTTGTGACCACGGATATCGGCTGCCGCCGCGCCCTCTTTAGTTCTCCACGCAGAACTCGTTGCCCTCCGGGTCGCGCATCACGATCAGGCCGTTGACCTCCCAGGCGAACGTGGCGCCGAGCCCCTCGAGCCGTTTGCGCTCGGCCGGGATGTCGGCCGCGCGCAGGTCGAAATGCATGCGCAGCTTGCCCGTCTTGGGCTCGGGCACCCGCTGGAACCACAGGTTGGGCCCGCCCCAGCCGGGCGCCTCGACGAACGCCTTGTCGCTGGTCGAATCCTCGTCGAGTTCCCCGCCGAGAACCTCCGCCCAGAACCGGGCGACGACGAGCGCGTCCTGGCAGTCGAAGGTGATGCTCTTGACGTACGTCATGACTCCGTACGGTAGCGCTCGTGGAACACGACCTCCTCCAGAGGCCGCCGCTTCGGCTGGGACCACTTGCCGCGGGCCGGGTAGCCGAGCGGGATCAGCGCCATGGTCAGGGCGTCCTCCGGAAGACCGAGCAACTGCCGAACGTCCGCCTCGTGCCCCATGTAGAGGGTGGTCAGGGTCGACCCGATGCCGTACGCCCGCGCGGCCAGCATCAATTGCTGCACGGCCCCGTAGATGGACGAGCCCAGCCGCGGATTCTTGCTCGCGGCCGCCCCCAGCAGCACCGGGAAGACCCAGACCGGCGCCTCCTCCAGGTGGTTGGCGAGGTGGTCGGCGGCGCGGAAGCCGGCCGCGCTCATGCCGTACGGGTCATCGCTGTCGAGGATCTCCTCCCGCCGCGACCCGTAACTCGCCTCCCAGCCCTCCCGGTACCAGCCGGCGATCCGCTTCTTGACCGCGGCATCGCGCACGACGATCCAGGCCCAGCCCTGCCGGTTGCCCCCGCTGGGCCCCCGGATCGCGGCGTCGAGGATCGCCCGCACGATCTCGTCACTGATCGGCTCGGCCGACAGGTAGCGCCGAGCCGGCGTGGTGTGCAGGGCCTCGAGAAGCGGCAGATCATTCGACATGCCACCTACCTTTGCAGACGCCCGGCCGCGCCTGCTTCAGGCTCGGGTGTGTGCCTCTTCGGGGCCGAGGTCCAGGCTCTGGGCGAGGAGGGCCACCTGCTCGGCGTAGTGGTCGAGGAACTCGGGGTCCCGCGGATCGGTCCGGCAGAGTCCCGCGATCACCTGGGGCATCGTGGTGGGGGCCATGGCGGCGGCCATCAGCATGATCAGCAGGCAGTTCGGGTCGACGTCGGGGTTGTCGTCGCCGAGCCGCTCGGCGATCTGCCGGACGCCGTTCTCGAGCATCGCGGTCCGGGCCTCGCGGCCGGGGTCGTCGCCGTCGCGGCCGCCGGCGTACTGCAGGCCGCTCCACGCGAGCATCCGTACGCCCTCGGGGTTGTCGAGGTTCTCCCGCACGTAGCGGCGCAGCTGCTCGGGCAGGGGAGTGCCCGGCTCGGAGATCTCCGCCTGCCGGCGCCCCCACTGCTCGTTCATGGCCCGGAACAGGCCCTCCTTGCCGTCGAAGTAGTACGACAGCAGCTGCTGGTTGACGCCGGCGCGCTCGGCGATCGCCCGGATGCGCGCGCCCGCGAACCCGTGCGCCGCGAATTCCTGGGCCGCGGCATCGAGGATCTTCTGGCGCGTGCGCTCCGGGTCGCGCTGACGCTCTTGCGGCTTGGGTGACCTGCGGGGACCTGGCACGCCGCTGATTGTACGCATGAGCCAATCAACCATCTGCTTGACAAGATCAAGCATGCGGTTGATACCGTCAGGTCATGCGAATTCTCATAGCCGGCGCCGGCATCGGCGGTCTCGCCCTCGCCCACGCCCTGCGCCAGGGCGGCCTGGACGTCGCCGTGTACGAGCGCGACCCCGCCCCGCACAGCCGTCAGCAGGGTTACCGCCTCCACATCGACCAGAACGGCAACGCCGCGTTGCGCGCCTGCCTGCCCCCTTCGATCCTCGATCTCGTCCGCGACACCAGCGGCGCCCTGGGCGACCGGGTGGCCTTCTACACGCAGGACCTCGTGGAGATGTCGGCCCAGGTCTTCCCCGATCTGCCCGCCTCCGAGATCACCAATGTGGACCGGGACACGTTCCGCCGGGGCCTGCTGACCGGACTCGATGTCACCTTCGGGCGGGCCGTGAGCGGCTACGAGCTGACCGCCGCGGGCCGGGTGCGGGTCTCGTTCGAGGGCGGGGGCTTTGACGAGGGCGACCTGCTGGTCGGCGCGGACGGCGTCGGCTCGGCCGTGCGCCGCCGGCTCGTCCCCGATGCCACGCTGCGGGATCTCGGCCTGACCTGCCTGTACGGCCGGATGCCGCTGGACGGCGCCACCCTGCCCGCCGACTTCGACCGCGGCTTCTGCTGGGTCGCCGGCGCCAACGGCTACGGCGCCGGCTTCGCCCCCGTGCAGTTCCGCACCCCCACCGGCACACCCGACTACCTGATGACAACTCTGGTGGCGCCGACGTCCCGGCTCGCCCCACTCCCCACCGAGTCATCCGAGCTGAGGCAGATCTGCCTGAACGCCCCCACTGCCTGGCATCCCGCCGTCCACCAGCTCTTCGCCGCCGCCGACCCCACCTCGTTCTTCCCGATCACCATCCGCGCCGGCGCCCGCGTCACCCCCTGGCCCACCGTCCCGGTGACCGTGCTCGGCGACGCCATCCACACCATGCCCCCGGCCGGCGGCGTCGGCGCCAACACCGCCCTGCAGGACGCCGCCACCTTGGCCGCCGAGCTGCTCTCCGAAAAGCCGCTCCTCGCCGCCGTATCCGCCTACGAGCAGACCATGCTTCCCCGCGGCTTCAACACCGTCGACAGCTCAGTCCGCATGCTCGGCCACCTGGCCCCAGCACCGTCGTAGCTCGGGCCGTCGGGCGAAGACGTCGGCTCAGCTGAGTTGCGGTCACGCCGGTGGACGGCCGGCGTAGCGGCCGGACGGGCGGAAGCGGGACGGCCTGTCGCCGTACTCCTCGAGGGCGTGAGCGAGCCACCCGGCCGTGCGGGCGATGGCGAAGATGGTCTCGCCGGCGTCGGCCGGCATCCCGCTGTCCAGAGCGAGGGCGGCGAGCGCGAGGTCGACGTTGGGGTGGACGCCGGAGCGGTCCCACATCGCCTCGGCGATCTCCTCGGCGCGGATGGCGGCCGGCCCGTCGTCGAGCAGGTCGAGCAGGAGCTTGGCGCGCGGGTCGCCCGCCGGGTAGAGCCGGTGCCCGAAACCGGGGATCGTCTCGCCCGCCCGCAGACGGCTGGCGACCGCCTCGACCGAGTCGCGCCGCGACAGGGCGTCGGCCAGCAGCTCGTACGCCAGCCCGCTGGCCGCCCCGTGCAGGGGCCCGTCCAGCGCCGCCAGCCCGGCCCCGACCACCGCGTACGGATGGGCCCGGGTCGACGCGGCAACCCGCGCCGCCAGCGTCGACGCGGCGATGTCGTGGTCGGCCAGCAGCACCAGCGCGGCATTGAGGACCGCATGATCGGCCGGCGTCCCCGGGTTGCCGGTCAGCCGCTTCCACAAAGCGGCCGCCAGCGGCGAACGGACAACGCCTCCGCCCCGCCGGGCACCCACGACGGTGACCTCCCAGCCATCCACCGATTCGGCGCCGAGCGTCCTCGTACTCCCCGCGCCGGACCGCCCGATGTCATTCCCGCCCTCGGCATCGGCGCCGGACGATGTCGCGGCCGCATCCCAGTGGCGGCCGGGCGATCGCGAGAAGGGGCCGGCGAGATATGGCATGGCGGTGGCGGTGGGCAGGGCGGCGACCATGGTCGCGAGCAGGGTTCGCCCGGTGCTGACGACCGAGGCCGGGGTGATGTCGAAACGAAGAGGGTCGGCGGCGGCGGCCGCGGCGACGATCACGCGGAGGCGGTCGGTGTGGCGGGCCGCGGCGGGCAGGGGAGCGGTGACCGCGGTGGCCAGCTCGAGCAGGTCCACCGGGGCCAGGAGATCGGTGTGCTCGGGCTCGCCGGTCCACAGCAGATTGGCGACCGACTCGAAGCTGACGGTGGCGGCGAGGTCGACGGCGTCGCGGCCCCGGTAGTACAGGCCGCCGTCGGTGATCAGCGTGATCCCGGTCTGGATGCTCGGCGTCGCGCGGCCCTTGCGCTTGGCCTCGAACGCGTCCACGTCGGCCCGGGCGAACAGACTCACCTTGCCGTCGCCGTTTCGCACGCTGCGCAGCAGGCCCCGACTGACGTACGCATAGACGGTCGCGGGCTTGACGCCGAGCCGTTCGGCGACTTGTTCGGTCGTCAACGTGTCCATGTGCAGATCCTCTCATGTTGACTGGATCAACATTGACGTCAAGATGTACGGGCCGCATGGTGAGACGCATGCTGACTGTGAACCCAGGACTGGCCGGTGTCGTCGCTTTCGACACCGAGATCGCCGAGCCCGACCGAGACGGCGGCGCACTCCGCTACCGCGGTGTCGACGTCCATTCCCTCGCCGGCGTCGTCGGCTTCGGCGACGTCTGGGGCCTGCTCACCGACGGCGACTTCACCCGTCCGCTGACATCACCCCAGGCCGCCGCCACACCGGCGCCGCCGCGGACTGCGCCGTCCCGGACCGCCGCCACACCAGCGCCGCCGCGGACCGCGCCGTCCAGGACCGCCGCGACACCGGGTCAGCGGACCGGCGACGCGCGCGTGGACGTGCAGGCGCGGGCCGCGGTGCTGGCCGCCCGCTCCGGTCTGCGGCCGCTGATCGACATCGACCACGCACAGGCCCGCGCGGATCTGGCGCTAGTCTCGGCCGAGATGCTCGATCAGGTCGCGGTCTCGGCCCGGGGCGATTTGGCCCCGGTGCCGCAGCGGCTGGTCGACGAGGGCCGGGACGTCACCGAGCGGTTCATGATCCGGTGGCGGGGTGAGCCGGATCCGCGGCACGTGGCGGCGATCGACCGGTACTGGGTCTGCGCGGCCGAGCACGGCATGAACGCCTCGACCTTCACCGCCCGCGTCGTGGCCAGCACCGGAGCGGACGTCGGGGCTTGCCTCTCCGCGGCGGTCGCCGCGCTCTCCGGGCCGCTGCACGGCGGGGCGCCGGCGCGGGCGCTCGGCATGGTCGAGGCGGTTGAGCAGGGCCAGGACGCGAGGCGCTATGTCAAACAGGTGCTTGACAGTGGCAACCGGCTGATGGGTTTCGGCCACGCCATCTACCGGGCCGAGGACCCGCGGGCCACCATCCTGCGGGACACCGCCCGCGAGCTGGGCGCGCCCCGCTACGAGGTCGCGCTGGAGCTGGAGCGGGCCGCCCTGGCCGAGCTCCGCGAACGCAAGCCCGACCGCGTCCTGGCCACCAACGTCGAGTTCTGGGCCGCCATCGTCCTCGACTTCGCCGAGGTCCCGGCCGACCTGCTGGCCTCGGTCTTCACCTGCGCCCGGACGGCCGGCTGGAGCGCCCACATCCTCGAGCAGAAGCGCCTGAACAAGATCATCCGCCCTTCCGCCGATTACGTGGGCCCGCCCGAGCGTGCCGCCACGGACCTCCCCGGCTGGTCCGACACCCTCAAACGCCGCAGCGTCTGAGACCGGCGCCCGCGGTCCCTCAGGCCGCACTGCCGGGAGGGGTTGCTGCGGGTGAGGCGCGAAAGCCGCCGCGGACAGGCCCGGAGGGTGGGGTTGGGCGGACGGAGCCGGCGCAGCGGGCGACACGGGCAGGCTCGGGGTGACGGGTTGGGCGGACCGAGCCGGCGCAGCGGGCGACACGGGCAGGCTCGGGGTGACGGGTTGGGCGGGTGGAGCCGGCGCAGCGGGCGACACGGGCAGGCTCGGGGTGACGGGTTGGGCGGGTGGGAGCTGCTCCGGTGTGGCGGCGCGCGGTTGCCGGCGGGCGGCCCGCGGTGGGCGGTGGGTCGCGGTTGGTTCATGGCAGCAGGGCCGGTACGGCGGTGAGCGAGCGGACGCGGTACACCCCGGCGGGCGCGGGTGAGTCGGTCAAGCGGTCGATCCAGACCGCGGCCGCCAAGGCGGCGTTGTGGGCGCCGGCGACGTCGCTGACCAAGCTGTCGCCGATGTGCCAGGCGGCGCTCGGCGGGGCGCCCAGTTCGCGCAGGGTGTGGTGGAAGACCTCCGCGGCGGGTTTGGCGTGCCCGGTCTCGCCGGACGTGACGACCAGATCGAGGTGGGCGGTGAGGCCGGTGGCGGTCAGCTTCTCGTGCTGGGTGTCGGCGGGGCCGTTGGTCACGACGGCCAGCGCGTCGACGTGGTCGCGCAGGGTGGCCAGGGCGGCCGGGACGTCGGCGTACAGGCGGTAGCGGCTCAGCCGGTCGCGCCGGTACAGGTCGAAGGCCAGCTCGACCAGCGCCTCGTCGTCGTGGCCGTGTGAGGCGAGGGCCTCGTGCCAATGCTCCCGCCAGATGTCATGGCCGTGCGGGGATCCGCTCGGCGCAAGCATCACCGCGGATTCGGCTGTTCGCCAATGGGCGAGGCAGACCCGTTCGTACGTCACCGCGAGCGCCCCCGCGTCGATGCCCGGCACCGCCGCGGCCACACCGGCGCAGGTGGCCCGGACTGTGGCGCGCCAGTCGTCGTCGGAGTAGTCGAGCAGGGTCCCGTCGAGGTCCAGCAGGACGACTGAGATCACGAGCGGCCCAGGTCGATCCAGTAGCGGCGGACGGGGCCGTGCTCGGTGTCGCGGATCTCCTCGAGGACGCCGCCGTTGCGTTCGATGGTGCGGGCCGAGGCGAGGTTGCCGGCCAGACAGGGGATGAGGACGCGGTCAGCGGTCAGGACGGCGCGGGCCTCCGTCAGCATCTCGGCCAGGGCCCAGGACGCCACGCCGCGGCGGCGGGCCGACGGGCGGATGCCGTAGCCGATCTGCCCGAGGCGGTCGTCGTAGAGATGGCGCAGCGCGATGCCGCCCAGGACGCGGCCGTCCTCGACGATCCAGCGGTTGGTGGCGTGGCGTTCGGGCGGGCACGGGGCGCCGGCCGGGTGGGCCAGGCGAAGCCGGTCCCGCACCCAGGCCGCGAAGCCGCCGGGCGAGTCGACGTCGTCACCGGGGCCGAGACCGAAGCCGTCCTCGTGCAGGCCCGGGCCCCACTCGTCGCGGCAGTCGAGGAACGCGGCGTGCAGCCGGGTGGTCGGGGCGATCAGCTCAGGCATGCGGCCACCGTAGACACCGCCGGTGGCGGGCGGGCCCGGGCGCGTCACGCACACGCTTGGCTGTGCTTGCCGAACGCATGACTGCTTCAGGGCTGTACGTGACGGAGCCGCGCGGCGCTCTGCGGCGGGCTCACGGCCGTGCGCGGGCGGGGAACGGCGGGCGACCGGAGCCGGGCCGATGTGATCTGGGGCACTTTGAGGGAAGCGCCCCCATTCACTCACGTCGTTGTGATGGAGTGAGCGTTCCGTCCAGCCGCGTCACCACGGTCCCCCGCGGGAGAGACGGCCGGTCAGGGGCGGCATCAGAGGTTTGAAAGACCACAGATTCAGCAGGGGCGGATCGGGGAAGCAGAGCGGCATGAAAATCTGGCCCGGGAACCCCTACCCGCTGGGCGCGACGTACGACGGCGGGGGCACCAATTTCGCGCTGTTCTCGGAGGTGGCCGAGCGGGTCGAGCTCTGTCTCTTCGACGACGACGGCGTGGAGACGCGGATCGATCTGCCGGAGCGGGAAGCGCTGGTCTGGCACGGCTATCTGCCCCGGGTGGTCCCGGGGCAGCGGTACGGATACCGCGTGCACGGGCCGTACGACCCCGCGAACGGGCTGCGCTGCAATCCGAACAAGCTGCTGCTCGACCCCTATGCCAAGGCGATCGACGGGCGCAACGACTGGAACCAGGCGCTGTTCTCGTACAATTTCGGCGAACCGGACTCGGTCAACGACGAGGACTCGGCCCCGTACGCGCAGAAGTCGGTCGTCATCAACCCGTTCTTCGACTGGGGCAACGACCGGCCGCTGAAGATTCCGTTCCACCAGACGGTCATCTACGAGGCCCACGTCAAGGGCATGACGCAGCGGCACCCGGACATCCCCGAGGACGTCCGGGGCACCTATTCGGGGCTGGCCCACCCCGCGATGATCAAGTACCTGCAGAAGCTCGGCATCACCGCTGTCGAATTGATGCCGGTGCATCAGTTCGTGCACGACAGCACGCTGATCGACCGAGGCCTGACCAATTACTGGGGCTACAACACCATCGGCTTCTTCGCGCCGCACAACGGTTACGCGTCCTTCGACGGGCACGGCGGCCAGGTGCAGGAGTTCAAGTCGATGGTGAAGGCGCTGCACCAGGCCGGCATCGAGGTCATCCTCGACGTGGTCTACAACCACACCGCCGAGGGCAACCACCTCGGGCCGACCCTGTCCTTCCGCGGCATCGACAACCCGGCCTACTACCGGCTCGTCGACGACCAGAAGCAGTACTACTACGACACCACCGGCACCGGGAACAGCCTGAACGTGCGCCATCATGAGTCGCTGCGGCTCATCATGGACTCGCTGCGCTATTGGGTGACGGAAATGCATGTCGACGGTTTCCGCTTCGACCTGGCGGCGGCGCTGGCCCGGGAGTTCCACGCGGTGGACCGGCTGGCCGCGTTCTTCGACCTGGTCAACCAGGATCCGGTGGTCTCGCAGGTCAAGCTGATCGCCGAGCCGTGGGACGTCGGCGACGGCGGCTATCAGGTCGGCGGGTTCCCGCCCCTGTGGACCGAGTGGAACGGCCGTTACCGCGATTCGGTGCGCGATTTCTGGCGGGGCGAGCCGTCGAGCCTGGGCGAGTTCGCGTCGCGTTTCACCGGCAGTTCCGACCTGTACGAGATCGACGGCCGGCGCCCGATCGCGTCCATCAACTTCGTGACGGCGCACGACGGCTTCACGCTCAACGACCTGGTGTCGTACAACGAGAAGCACAACGACGCCAACGGCGAGCAGAACCGCGACGGCGAAAGCCACAACCGCTCCTGGAACTGCGGCGTCGAGGGCCCGACCGACGACGCCGAGATCGTCGCCCTGCGGGAACGCCAGAAGCGCAATTTCCTGGCCACGCTCCTGCTCAGCCAGGGCGTCCCGATGATCGCCCACGGCGACGAGCTGGGCCGCACCCAGGGCGGCAACAACAATGTCTACTGCCAGGACAACGAAATCGCCTGGGTCGACTGGGAGGACGCGCGCAACCAGGACATCCTGACCGGCTTCACCAGCCGCCTGCTGGAATTGCGGGCCAAGCACCCGATCTTCCGCCGCCGCCGTTTCTTCACCGGCGACCCGGTGACCGACGACAAGACCCCCGACATCGCCTGGCTGCGCCGCGACGGCCAGCCGATGACCGAGGCCGACTGGAACACCCGCAGCGGCATGACAATGACCGTCTTCCTCAACGGCCACGGCATTCCGGAACGCGACGCCCTGGGCGAGCTCATCACCGACGACTCGTTCCTCATCCTGTTCAACCCCCTCGAGGAACGCGTCGCCTTCACCCTCCCCGACCGCCAATTCGGCCGCACCTGGGAAGTCGTCGTCAACACCGCCGACCCCCTCCTGGCCGCCCGCCGCAAAACCACCAAAGCCGGCGGCCAATACGAAGTGAACGGCCACACCATGGTCGTCCTGAGGTGCCGCTACTGACAGGGCGAACCTCGGCGTAAGGCCGGCCCGAAAGCGAGAGTCAACCTCACGTCGTAGCGGGGAGACAGCCTTCAGTCCTGTCAAGGGCGGCGGTGGGGTGGTTGGTAGTGGGGTACAGACCGTCACTCCCGTCGAGGCCCGGGCGGGGCGAGCAGGGCGCTGCGCGCCCACAACGCTCACCCCACCCGGGCGGCCTGCGTGAGTGGTCACGCTCCCACCCCGAGCAGTCTCAAGCAGGCGGTTGACTCACTCATGCGCCGGCGCAAAGACGGCCGGGCTGGGGCCGAGCGGTTTGCGCTGCGGCGGCGCTCGTCATGCTCTGGTCCATGAACCTTTGACGCGGGGCACCGGCTCCCGGCAGATCGCGCGGCATCTCAACCAATGCGATTAGTCGCCGCAGAACCACAGGTACAGATGTTGACCTTTCTCGACCAGAGCCGCGAGCCGGTTGACGTCGGCTCGAGCGGATTCCGGGATCGATCCAGCCGGGAGCCGCTCCAACTCCGCCAGCAGGATGGGTATCTGACGCTGGTTGAAAATCGTGTCGAGATAGGCGCACAACCCGGCCAGCATCGGAAACACTGCGGGATCGAGATCGATGACCTCTTGAGTCCACTCGAAGCCACGCGCACGCGCCACGATCCGGCCGGACTCCGCACGCACCTGCAGGTCGATCACCGCACCACGGTAACGGCACCTTCCGACAAGATCGATCATGGTGTTCGCAGCAGCATCTGCACACCGCCTTGGGGGCTCGTAGCGCGTTCGCGGCGAGAAGTGGGTCGCACCGAGGGACGGCTCTGCCGACTTCCCGAGCATGGGGAGATCAGGCGCGACGCCCCATGCGCGGCGCTCGACCTCGGCACCGGCACCGGCGTTGTCTCGGCACAGGCACAGGCACAGGCACAGGCACAGGCACAGGCACCGGCACCGGCACAGGGACGGGCACAGGCACAGGCACCGGCACAGGCACCGGCACAGGGACGGGCACAGGGACGGGCACGGGCAGCGGCACCGGCACAGGGACGGGCACGGGCAGCGGCACCGGCACAGGGACGGGCACGGGCAGCGGCACCGGCACAGGGACGGGCACGGGCAGCGGCACCGGCACAGGGACGGGCGCCGGCACCAGTAGCTGGAGCCGCGATCGCGGCCCGGCACTCTGGGCGGGTGGCCAACACCGCCGCCGAGCGGGGTTCCGGGCTGTCGGGCGCATGCGGTCTGGGGCGGCGGTGCAGCGTGGCCGGCTGCAGTACCCGTCATGGCCATGGTCGAAGGCGGCTGTAGGGTCCTGCCACTGTCTATATGGGGGCGTGGCGTGTTCGAGCATGAGCCTGACGGGTATGTGTGCCCGTTCTGCCGGCTGGTGGGTGGGGGTGAGGACGCGCGGCGGATCAACACGCAGCGGGATGTGGTGCGGCGGAACGGGCGGGCCACGGCGTTCGTGTCGCCGCGGTGGTGGCCGGGGAATCATGGGCATCTGCTGGTGGTGCCCGACGCGCACCACGAGAACCTGTATGAGCTGCCGAGCGAATACGGGCATGCGGTGCACGATCTGGTGCAGGAGTGTGCGGTCGCGCTCAAGCTGGTCTACGAATGCGACGGGACGTCGGTTCGGCAGCACAACGAGCCGGGTGGGAACCAGGATGCCTGGCACTATCACGTGCACGTCTTTCCGCGGTATCACGGGGACGATCTCTACGGCGCGGCGCCCTATCCGGAGTTCATGGCGGCCGAGGAGCGGTGGCCTTACGCGGATCGGCTGCGGGCCTACTTCGAAGAAAAGGAACGAGTGGACCGCGGGTAAATCATGGAGCCCGGAGCCCGGAGCGAGTAGAGGCCAAGAACGCCGCGTGGCGGGGCGCGGCGAGCGGTGGGCGCTATGAGCGGCGGCGGCGGTCGATCTCGTTCATGACGGTGGGGTCCCACTTGGAGGCGTCCCAGTCGTCGGCGGTGACCAGGGGCCGGCGGGCACCCAGGGTGGGCTCGCCGGTGGTGCGGCGGATGCGGGCGCGGACGGTCAGGACGCCGGCGATCAGGAGGGCGGCGGCGGTCAGGCGCAGGGCCAGGTTGGTGCCGACGATGGTGGCGACCGTGGGCATCCGCTGGGGCAGGACGTAGGCGAGGGCGGTCAGGACGGCGAAGAGCGACACCGAGGCGTACGCCGTCAAGCCGGCGCCTAGGCGCTGGGCCGTCACCGCCCAGACGATGGTCGAGATGAGCAGGACCAGGACGCAGACCAGGGCGATCAGGCCGGTGACGCTGCCGAAGAGCAGCACCGAGGCCTGGGTGCCGACGTCGTTCGGGTCGGCGGCGCCGCTGCGGAGGGCGGCCGAGGCGGCCAGGGTGACCACGTGGACGAGCACGGTCAGGGCGGCGTAGATGCCGGCGAACAGGACCACGCGGCGGCCGGCCAGGGCGAACGTTTCGGTGGACATCAGAGGACGGAGAATCCCTTCGGCAGGGGCGCACGGCCGGTGAGAGCGAAGAGTACCGCGGGGCCCTCGCCGACGGCGGCCGCGATCCGGGCCGCCTGCACGGTGGTCTCGGTGACGGCGCCGTCCGGGAAGGCGACCGGCACCTCGGCGGCGGCCGCCACGTCGAGACCGTGCACCACCAACTCGAAGGTGCGGGTGGGCAGCCAGTCGCGCACGCGCATGCCGCCGACCGGCGTGGAGACCACGTCGTCGTCGCCGACGGCGGCCAGGGCCTGGGTGGCCCGGCCGGCCAGTTCGCCGATCAGCCCGGCCGGGTCGTCGCCCAGGTCACGGGCCGAGGCGCGGGCGAGCTCGGTCGAGGCGGCCACGGCGGCGGCGTACACCTCGGCGGGCACCGAACGGGCGTACGTCCAGTAGGCCTCGGGGGAGATGACTTCGGCCGAGGCGGCGGAGGCGGTGAGCACGCCGGGCACCTGGCGCAGGGCGGAGCCGGCCGTGTGGGCGACCAGCTCGCGCAGGGTCCACTCGCCGAGGCCGGGCGCGTCCCAGCGGCCGGCGGGCACCCGGGAGACGAGGTCGACGAAGGTGACGGCGGCGGCGCGGAAGGTCCGGCGGTAGTCCATGGCGACCAATCTGCCATCGGTCACCGCCCGGGCGGAAATCTCAGCGCGGGGTCGACTCGTCGGAGTCCGCGGCGCGGTGCCGTCCGCCGGAGGGGCGGTCATCGGCGGGGCGGTTGCCGTACGAGCGGGGGACGTATCCGGGCGTGTGGGGGAACCGCTCGGTCGCGTCCTGCCGGTCGCTGGGCGGTCCCGCCGAGTGCCGGCCCGAGTAGTCCGGCGGTTCGAGCTCGGGTCGCCCGGAGGGCGGGATCAGGCGCGGCGGGTAGGGGCTGCCCGGCGGCGGCACAGTCCTCGGAAGAGCGGCCTGAGGGTTCGGCGGAGGTGAGGGCGGCAGTGCGGACGCGAGGTTCGGTGCCGGCGAGTACGAAGGGGACGGCAAGGGTGAGGGGGCCGACGAGGACGAGGTGGGCGGCGAAGATGAGGGGGACGAGGACGAGGTGGGCGGCGAAGATGAGGGGGACGAGGACGAGGTGGGCGGCGAAGATGAGGGGGACGACGAGGGCGACGGTGATGACGAGGGCGACGCGGCGTCGGGCAGACCGGAGGGGCGGCCCGGGCGGTCCGGTTCGGTCGTGGGCCGGGCGGGCAGGCCGGACGGCATCGGCCCGCGGCGTTCCGGCTTGTTGGCCGCCGGCGGGGCCGCCGCGGCCGTCCGCGGGGCGGACGGGTCGATCGGGCCGGGGGCGGCCGGGAACGGCTGGCGGTCCGTATGGGCGTCGCCGGTCTCACCCGCGTACGGATCCGGGGTGAACCTGGCGGCGAGCCGCCGCAGCTTCACCACCCGCCGCAGGCAGACCATCGCGTAGATCACGGCGAGCACGGGCAGCGCGAAGACGTAGTAGAACGTGAACAGGTCGTCCGGCCGGGTGATCGCGAGGTAGCCGCCGTAGCCGAGGAAGCCGAGCCCGAGCAGCGCATCCACCCCGCGCAGGAACCCGGACTGACCGAGACCGGCCACGGCCAGGGCGAGCAGCACGAGGCCGCTGAGCCCCAGCAGCCCGATGTACGTCCAGAGTTGTCCGTCCGGCACACTTCACCGTAGGACGGTTTGCGACCTTGTGTGCCGGGAACTGCCAACACATGCCAGCGCGTGAGGAGATGCCGGCGACGCTGAAGCGCTCGCCGAAGAAAGCACAGGACACGTTCGCCGCGACCCACGACTCGGCGGTCGAGCAGTACGGCGAGGGGGAGCGGGCCCACCGCACCGCGTTCTCCGCCGTCAAGCACTCGTTCGAGAAGGTCGGCGACCACTGGGAGCCCAAGGCGAAGAAGGGCCCGAGCGACGCCAAGGCGGCCGGAGGCCGGGGCACGAAGGCCGAGGCCAAGGGCGGGGTCGACGCCAACGCCAGCAAGGAGCACCTGCTCCAGGTGGCCCGGAAGCTCGAGATCTCGGGCCGGTCGCGGATGACCAAGGCCGAACTGGTCGACGCGATCCAGAAGGCCAACAAGCGAGCCGACCGCAAGGCGTCATGAGCCTCGACCGATTCGTCCAGGCGCAGGGCGACGGCGTCTACGAGACCGCACGGGCCGAGCTGGCCGCGGGCCGGAAGCGCACCCATTGGATGTGGTTCGTCTTCCCGCAGCTGGCCGGCCTGGGGTCGAGTTCGACCGCCCAGCACTACGCGATCAGGGATCTGGCCGAGGCCCGCGCCTATCTCCAGCACCCGATCCTGGGCGCCCGCCTCAAAGAGTGCGCGGAAATCCTGAAAAATACGGATCAGACGGCGGCATCGATCTTCGGTTATCCCGACGACCTCAAGCTCCGCTCGTCAATGACATTGTTCGCGGAGGCAGCGGCCGAGCCGGCCCCGTTCCAAGCGGTGCTGGACCACCTCTACGACGGCCCCGACGACCGCACCCTGCAGCTGTTGAAAAGCTGAAAGCTGACTGTGGCGCGCGTCGCGTGTCGCCCCGCGCGGTTCTGGGGAAACGATCCGTCATGCAGCCAGAGAAGATCTCCCAGACCGAGTACGCCACCGAGCTGAACCGCCTGCACACCCGGCGCGAGGAGCTCGAGGAGACCGAGTCGACCCTGGTCAGCCACGACCACGGCGGCGGTCTGCCGCATGACGAGCAGAACCGGCTGGAGAAGGTGCGCGGCGAGCTCGCCGACGTGCTCCAGCAGATCGGCGACCTCAAGGACCGCTTCGCCGACTCGGGCGGCGCTAAGCCGGACCCCGAGGGTGCGCTCGGCGAGTGAAGGACGCGAACTGCACCTGGTGGCTGACCTGGAAGCCGAGCCGCTCGTAGAGCCGGATGGCGCCCTCGTTCTCCGCGGTGACGTGCAGGAACGGCAGGTCGCCGCGGTCGAGGATGCCGGCCGCGACGGCCATGGTGAGGCGGGCGCCGAGGCCGCGGCCGCGGAAGGCGGGGTCGGTGCAGACGGCGCTGACCTCCGTCCAGCCGGGGGTCTGCAGGCGCTCGCCGGCCATGGCGACCAGCCGGCCCTCGTGCCGCAGGCCCAGGTAGCGGCCGAGCTCGACGGTGCGCTTGCCGAACGGCCCGGGCTGGGCCCGCTCGACCAGGTCGAGGATCTCGGGCACGTCGGTCTCGCCGAGGACCACCGCCTCCTCGTCGGGCACGCCGGTCATGCCGTGGCCGACCATCTGCGCGCCGGTCACCACCCGGTGCGGCTCCCAGCCGTCCGGTGGCGTGATCTTCGGGCCGGTCAGGAACGCCTTGTCGGTCAGTTCGGCCAGATCGGCCCAGGCGGCCGGGTCGTCGAAGTCGGCCACCGCGCAGAACGGCGAGACGTCGGGCTGATAGCGGGCGGCGTCCCCGGACGCCTCGGCGAAGCAGGCCTGCGGCCCGGAGAGGGCGGCCCACACGGGATTCTCCAGCACGCCTCGACCCTGCCCTGTGGCGGCCCATGACCGCCAGCGATTAACCGGTATTACCCTCGGGCCGGGGACGCCACCAACGTCTGGGCGTCGTGGGCCAGGGCCGGGATCTCGTTCGGCCAGACCGGCTTGGCGAAGTGGTAGCCCTGTCCGTACGGGCAGTCCATCTCGATCAGCGCGGCCCGCTGCCCGGCGTCCTCGATGCCCTCGGCCACCACGGCCAGGTTGAGGTTGCGGGCGAGGGTGACGATCGCGTCGACGAGGGCCCGCTGCTGCTCGCTGCCGACGATCTCGTCGATGAACGACTTGTCGACCTTGAGAACGTCGACCGGCATCTGCCGCAGGTAGCTCAGCGACGAGTAGCCCGTGCCGAAGTCGTCGATGGCGATCCGCACGCCCAGGGCCCGCAGGGCCCGCAGGTCGGCCGCGACCTGGTCGGCGTCGCGCAGCAGCAGGCTCTCGGTGATCTCCAGGAGCAGCCATTCGGGTTTGGCGCCGGCCTCGGTGATGGCCCGGCGCACCTGGTCGACGAAGCCGGGGGTACGGAACTGGCGGGCCGAGACGTTCACGCTGACGTAGCGCAGGGTCATCGCCGGGTCGGCCGCCTTCCAGGCCGCCAGCTGGGCCAGGGCCTCGCGCAGGACCCAGCCGCCGATCTGGACGATGGCGCCGCTCTCCTCGGCCACCTCGATGAAGTGGTACGGGCCGAGCAGCCCCCGGCTCGGGTGCTGCCAGCGGACCAGCGACTCGACCGCGACGATCTCGCCGGTGCGCAGGTCGACGATGGGCTGGTACATGACCCGGAGCTGGTGGGCGTCGATCGCCTCGTGCAGGGCGGCCCGGGTCTCCAGGCGCTGCACCATCTCGGTGTGCAGCTCGGGGCGGTACCGCTGCCAGGTGCCCTTGTCGGCCCCCTTGGCCTGGTAGAGGGCGAGGTCGGCGTGGCGCAGGAGCTCGGTCGGGGCGTCGGCGCCGTCGCTGGTGGCCACGCCCACGCTGGCCGCGCCGCTGACGATGTGGGTGCCGCCGAGGCCGTCGCCGACCTCGACCGGCACGGCCAGGGCCTCGACGAGGCGGGCGGCCACGGCCTCGGCGTCGTCGCCGATCAGGATGGCGAACTCGTCGCCGCCCATCCGGGCCGCGGTGCCGGTGGTGCCGATGGTCTCGTCGATGCGCTTCGCCACCGCGACGAGCAGGTCGTCGCCGACCGCGTGCCCGAGGGTGTCGTTGACCTCCTTGAAGTCGTCGAGGTCGACGAAGAGCACGCCGATCTCCAGTCCGGACTCGGCGGCGGCGGCGAACGCCTCGTCGAGCCGCTGGCGGAACAGCACCCGGTTGGCCAGCCCGGTCAGGCCGTCGTGGAAGGCCAGGTGGGACAGGTCCTGCTCGAGGCGCCGGCGCTCGGTCACGTCGCGCACGGTCAGCACGACCCCGCGGACGGTCGGATCGTCGCGCAGGTCCCGCCCGGTGCACTCGACCTGCAGCAGGGAGCCGTCGGCGCGCAGCACGGCCAGGTCCGGCGCGTCGAGCTCGCTCTGGCCGTCGCGCAGGAAGCCGAGGATCTCGTGCATGGCGTCATGGTGGCCGACCGCGATCAGCGCCGAGAGCGGGGTGCCCTCGAGGTCGGGGTGGCCGAGCACGGTGGCCGCGGACGGGCTGGCGTAGCGGATCAGGTCGTCGTCGCCGACGATGAGGATGACGTCGGTCGCGTTCTGGATGAGCGTGCGGAAGTAGGCCTCGCTCTCGCGGCGGTTGACCTCGCCGGTCAGGCCGATGCGCTGCATCACGACCTCGATCTGGGCCAGGTACGCCTCGAACGAGGGCAGCAGCTCGCGCAGCACGGCGCCGTCGCCGCCGAGCAGACCGGCGCCGAGCCGGCCGGTGCCCGGCAGCGGCATCGTCGCGTACAGGAAGTGGTCGAAGCCGTGCGAGGGCACCCCGGCCGGAAGCTGCTCGGCGGTGATCAGCCGGAGGCCCGGCACGTGCGGGACCTCGCCGGCGTTCGCGGTCAGGCTGAGGCGGTACGGCTTGTCGGGCGGCATGAGCGTGGCCACGGCGTCCCGGACCGCGCGGGCCGCGTCCTGCTCGGTGGCGGCCGAGAACAGCATCGCGCCGGCCTGGCGCAGCGCCCGCTCCCGGGCCCGGGCCTGCCGCTGGGCGCTCGCGAGGCCGTTGACCCGGGCCAGCACGAGCAGGAACATCAGGGCGGCGGCGCCCGCGATGACCGGCGCGTCGACGACACCCTGCCGGGCCGCCTCGACCTCCTGGCCGTTCATCCACTCGATGTAGAGCACGACCGGCGCGATCAGCGCGGCCGCGGCCATCCAGACGATGCGGCGGGTGCCCAGGTCCGTACCGGCCTGCGGGGGAAGCTCTTCGGTGAGCTCGCGCATGGACGGCATCAGGGCCGTGTAGCCCATGACGGCGTAGAAGACGATCCAGCCCAGGTCGACCGGCCCGCCCAGCGTCCAGTCGCTGTTGAGCTGGGACTGGCCGTAGAAGACGTCCGAGACGAGCAGGCCGACGGTGGCGACGCCGATCGCGGTCAGCGCCCGCGGCCGCCGGCCCGGGCCGGTCAGCATGCGCAGGGTCATGGCCAGCGCGAGGACGTCGCCGAGGGGGTAGCCGATCGAGACCAGCTTCTCCAGCAGCGACAGGTCGTGCGAGCGGGTGAACGGTGCGATCCAGTAGACCCACGAGAGCAGGCCGAGGCCGACGGTGGGCACGAGCGCGTCGAGCAGCGCGGCCCGGTTGCTGCCGGTGCCCCGGTAGCGCACGAACAGCAGGAACCCACCGGTCAGCAGCGGGTAGACGAGCAGGTAGAACAGGTCGGCGAGGCCGGGGAAGCGCGGTTCGCGGCCGAACGCGAGGATCAGGTTGTACCAGGTGTCGCCGGTGGTGAAGAAGGCCAGCGCGGCCGAGATGAGGTACCACGGAAGCCGCCGGCCGGGTCGGTTGCGCCGGGCGCCGAGCAGCACGACGGCGGCGCTGGAGTAGCCGAGCAGGGCCCAGGTGTAGAGGTGGCTGTCCGGGAAGGCGTAATAAACCGCCATCAACGCGACAATCCACGCACAGAACCCCACGCGAGCGGCTCGCATCGTCATCCGCCCTCCGATCGGCTCCGCGGGACGGCCGGCTTGCCCCGTCCCGCGTCCCATCGGGTGCGGGTGGCGAGGTCTTAGCTTAAATCCACGGAGGGGCGTCAACAGCCACCGTCTCACCACTGTCCGCGGCCTCTTCGATCGCCAGCGCGACCAGGTGGTCGTGGGCGCCGTCGGCCAGCGGGTACGGCGGCGGGCCGTCCCCGCGCACCCAGGCGGCCATGCGCTGCAGCAGGGTGGCGATGGCGATCTCCTCGTCGTTCCAGCGGCGCCCGGGGAAGGGGTTGCGGAAGAGTACCCGCTCGCCGAACGCGATGGTGTCGGTGTCGAAGTCGTCCAGGTCGAGGTCGTATCCGGTCTGCCGGCGCACCAGCGGCGTCCGCACGATGGTGCGCGGCCCGGCCAGCCGGACGATCTCGTCGTCGCGCAGCTCCCCGTGGGTGCCGCGGACCAGGATCCGGCGGAAGCGGAGCTGGTTGTGCCACTGGTTGTCGGTGAAGTCGTACAGCCCGGACCGCCCGTCGCCGAAGTCGAGGGTGGCGATCGTGGTGACGGCCGGCCGCGGTTCCGCCGAGTCGGTCCAGCCGGCCCGGGTCAGGGGGTCGACCAGCGGGGCGGTGGTGCGCGAGGCCCGTACGGTGACCGGGCCCCGGCCCTGCCCGAGGTAGCCGCGGATCAGCGACACCGCGTGGTACATGTGGGTCGAGGAGACCTGGACCTGGGTCGGCTCGCCGATCAGCCCGTCGCGCACCGCCTGCAGCCGGGCCGCGTGCGCGGGGACCATCAGGTACTGCTCGGCCACCTGGACCAGGCCGGTGTCGCCGGTGAGCTGCCACAGCGCCCGCAGCTTGGCCTCGTCCGGCGCCGGCGGCGTCTCGGCCAGCACGGGCAGGCCCCGCTCGACCGCCTCCAGGATCACGCCCGGGTTGGCCTCCCACGGCACGGCGGTGACCACGAAGTCGGGCCGGATCTCGTCCAGCCCGCCGAAGGTGGGAACGGGCAGCTCACGAGGCGTACGGACCACGGCCCCGAGGCACTCGACGTCGGGCAGCGCCGCCGCCAGCCGCCAGAACATCTCGGCCCGCCAGCCCGACCCCACCACTGCGAACGACGTCATGGGAGACACACTAGATCCACGGTTATGGCCCTTTCCAGAAGGGAAAGGTGAACCGGTGACATCGGATCCCCAGCGCTGGCGCGCGCTCGCAGTCGCTCTCGTCGCCGGCTTCATGACCCTCCTCGACGTGAGCATCGTCAACGTCGCCCTGCCCTCGATCCGCGACGAGCTGCACCTGAGCTCGGGCGAGCTGCAGTGGGTCCTCTCCGGCTACGCGCTGACCTTCGGCCTGCTGCTGGTGCCGGCCGGCCGCTTCGGCGACGCCCGCGGCCGCCGCAACGTCTTCATCGCCGGGCTCGTGGTCTTCACGCTCTCCAGCGCGGCGGCCGGCCTGGCCACCAGCGCGCTGTGGCTGATCGTGGCCCGGCTCGTGCAGGGCGCGGCCGCCGGCGTGATGACCCCGCAGATCACCGGCCTGATCCAGGAGATGTTCGAGCCCAAGGAGCGGGCCCGCCCGTTCGGCCTGTTCGGGGCCACGGTCGGCATCTCCACCGCGGTCGGCCCGCTGCTGGGCGGCCTGCTCATCGCGGTCTTCGGCGAGGCCGAGGGGTGGCGCTGGATCTTCTACCTGAACATCCCGATCGGCGTCGTCGCGGTCGTCCTGGCCCTCCGGTGGATCCCGCTGCTCAGGTCGGAGAAGCGCCACGAGAGCCTGGATCCGGTCGGCGTCGGGCTGCTCGGTCTCGGCGTCGTGCTCATCCTGCTGCCGCTGGTGCAGGAGCGGGAGTGGCAGGGCAACGCCAAGTGGCTGCTCGCGGTGGCGGGCGCGCTCGTGCTGGGACTCTTCGTGCTCTGGGAGCGGCGCTTCGGCCGCACCAACACCGCTCTGGTCGAGCTGAGCTTGTTCAAGGTCCGGTCGTACGGGCTGGGCGCGCTCATCGGCCTGCTGTACTTCGCGGGCTTCACGACCATCTTCTTCATCTACACGCTGTACCTGCAGAGCGGCCTGGGTTACAGCGCGCTGATGGCCGGTCTGGCCGTGACCCCGTTCGCGCTCGGCTCGGCCGTGGGCTCGGCGGCCAGCGGCCGGTTCGTCAACAGGTACGGCCGCCAGCTGGTCGTGCTCGGCCTCGTGATGGTAGTGGTGGGGCTCGTCGCCACGGACCTCGTGCTGAACCTGGTCGAGGGGCGCGCCGGCGGCGCCGCGGCCGCGTTCCCGCTGCTGGTCGCCGGTCTGGGCAGCGGCTTGGTGATCAGCCCCAACCAGAACCTGTCGCTCTCCGAGGTGCCGGTGGCCCGCGCGGGCAGCGCCGGCGCGGTGCTGCAGACCGGTCAGCGCATCGGCACGGCCATGGGCATCGCCGCCGTCGGCGCCCTGTTCTTCGCCAAGCTGGCCGACACCCGCGGCGACTGGGGCCAGTCCTTCCGGGTCGCGCTCTGGCTGACGGTGGCCTTCGTGGTGGTCGCCCTGGCCGCCGCCCTCACCGACGTCCTGTCGTCGCGCCGCCATCACTCCGGGGAGGCTCACCGGACGCCGGATCACGGCCGGCATGAGCCCGGACGGCACGCCGCGTCGCAGCCGTGATCCGCTCGCGATCACCGGTGGCCAGCAGGTCGAGCAGGGCGCCGCGCAGCACCGCGAGCACCGCGGTCCGCTGGGCGGCGCCCTCGCCCGTCTCGCGCACCCCGGCCGGTTGCGCCGCGGCCAGCACGGCGAGCCAGTCGGTGACGGTCCGGGCGGCGAACCCGGCCCACGGCCCGTCCGGCGCCACCAGCGACCGCCCGTAGGCCTCCACCCACAGCCGCAGCAGCGGCCGGCGCTCGTCCGCGGCCAGCCACTCCCACAGCAGCAGGGCGGTGTGCTCCAGCCCGTCGGGCAGCTCGGTGGCCAGCAGGGTCAGCTCGTCGGCCCGGGCCCGGGCCAGCAGCGCCCGGATCAGGCCGTCCTTGCTGCCGAACAGGAACAGCAGGACCCGCGGGCTGGAGCCGATCGCGCCGGCCAGCGGGCGCAGCGACAGCTCCGCGAGGCCGTGCGCGCACACGTACGCGTACGCCCGCTCGAGCAACTCCTCGCGACGGCCTTGACCCATGGGGGTCGAGTATGCCTCACTGAAACGACTGTTTCAGTGGGAGGGCAGTCATGATCCGGGAACTGGGCCGGCCGGGTGACCTGGGCTGGGTGATCAAGGCACACGGCGAGCTGTACGCGGCGGAGCACGGCTGGGACGTGTCATTCGAGGCGCTGGTGGCGCGGATCGTCGCCGACTACGCCGGTTCACGCGACCCGGCGCGGGAGAACGCGTGGATCGCCGAGGTCCAGGGGCGCCGGGCCGGATGCGTCTTCTGCGTCGACGGCCGGGACGGCTCCGCGGTGCTGCGCATCCTGCTGGTCGACCCGGCCGCACGCGGGCACGGCGTCGGAGGTCGCCTGGTCGACACCTGCGTCGACTTCGCCCGCCGGGCCGGCTACGCCAGGATGCGGCTGTGGACGAACGACCCCTTGGTCGCCGCCCGCAGGATCTACCTGGCCCGCGGCTTCACGCTGACCGCGGAGGAGCCGCACCACAGCTTCGGCGCGGACCTGATCGGGCAGACGTACGAGCTGGCCCTCTGATCAGCCCGCGAGGGCGTCGACCAGGCGCCGGGCCGAGCCCGCGAGGTTCCAGCGCTCGGCCAGCTCGAGGAGCTTGTCCGGATCCTTGGGGGAGCGGGGCAGCTCCGGGTCGAACGAGGGCAGCTCGACGTCCAGCGCGACCTTGCAGACGGGCAGGGCCTTGCCGAGGTAGTCGCGGGCGTCGGCCAGCTTGGTTTTCAAGCCCGGGGCGAAGCCGGCGTCCGGGTCGTCGAGGGCGGCCAGGATCTGCTCGACGCCCCCGTAGCGGGCGATCAGGCGGGCCGCGGTCTTCTCGCCGACGCCGGGGACACCGGGCAGGCCGTCGCTCGGGTCACCGCGCATGGCCGCGAAGTCCGCGTACCACCGGGCGGGGACGCCGTACTTCTTCTCGACGAGCGCGTTGTCGGCGTCCTCCAGCTTGGCCACGCCGCGCCCGCAGTACAAAAGCCGCGTTTCACGTGAATCGTCAACCAATTGGAACAGGTCACGGTCACCCGACACGACCTCGACCGGGGCCGGCTGGGTCGCCGCGAGGGTGCCCAGCACGTCGTCCGCCTCGTACCCCTCGACGCCGAAAGCGGGGATCCCCACCGCGGCCAGCGTATCCAGCAGCACCGGGATCTGCCGCTCGAGCGAGGCCGGGACCTCCTCCACGTCGCCGTGGGCGACCCGGTGCTTCTTGTACGAGGGCACGAGCGCCACCCGCCACGCGGGCCGCCAGCTCGCGTCGAGCGCGCAGACCACCCGATCGGGGTGCCGGGTGCGGATCAGCTGGGCCAGCATGTCGAGAAAGCCCCGGATCGCGTTGACCGGCTCGCCGGCCGGGGTCTGCGCGGCCTTCTCCGGGATGCCGTGGAAGGCACGGAAGTAGAGGCTGGGAGCGTCGACGGCGAGCAGCGGCTTCACGAGGGACACAATAGGGTATCGCCCAACTTAATGAACGTTAGTTAAGCTGGCGGATGTGACGGTAGACCGGATCCTGCCCACGCCCGAGGCCCACGACCTGCTCGACCTGACCCGCGAGCTCGCCGACCGCGAGCTGGCCGGGAGGGCGGCCGATTTCGAGGCCCGCGGCGAGTTCCCCCGCGACGTGCTGCGCACGCTCGGCCGCTCAGGCCTGCTCGGCCTGCCCTACCCCTCCGACGTGGGTGGGGCCGATCAACCGTACGAGGTCTATCTCCAGGTCCTGGAGATCCTCGCCGGCAAATGGCTGGCCATCGCCGAGTCGGTCAGCGTGCACACCCTGGCCTGCTATCCCGTGTACGCGCACGGCTCCGCCCTCCAGCGGAAGATGCTGCCCGACATGCTCGGCGGAGAGCTGCTCGGCGCGTACTGCCTCTCCGAGCCCTCCGGCGGCTCCGACGCCGCCAACCTCGGGACGCGCGCGGTCCGGGAGAGCGACGGCTGGCGCCTGGACGGCACCAAAGCCTGGATCACCCACGCCGGCCAGGCCGACTTCTACAACGTCTTCTGCCGTACGGGTGGTCCGGGCGCCCGCGGCATCTCGTGCGTGCTCGTCGACGCGGACACGCCCGGCCTGCACCCGCAGAAGCCGGAGCGGACCATGGGGTTGCGGTCGTCGGCGCCCGCTCAGATCGTTCTGGAGGACTGCCGCGTCGACAGCGACCGCCTGGTCGGCGCGGAAGGAACCGGGTTCACCATCGCGATGGAGGCGCTGGACGCCGGGCGCCTGGGCATCGCGGCCTGCGCGGTCGGGCTGGCCCAGGCCGCGCTCGACTACGCCACGGCCTACGCCGGCGACCGTGTTCAGTTCGGCCGGCCGATCGGGGAGTTCCAGGGCGTCGGCTTCATGCTGGCCGACATGGCGACGCAGATCTCGGCCGCGCGGGCGCTGCTGCTCTCGGCGGCCCGGCTCAAGGACGCGGGGCGGCCGTTCTCGATCGAGGCGGCGAAGGCCAAGCTCTTCGCCACCGACGCCGCGATGCGGGTGACGACCGACGCGGTGCAGGTGCTCGGTGGCGCCGGCTATGTGGCCGATCATCCGGCCGAGCGGTGGTTCCGGGAGGCCAAGGTGCTGCAGATCGTCGAGGGGACCAATCAGATCCAGCGCATGGTGATCAGCCGGTCTCTGCTGCGCTCGCCTTGATCACGTAGTAGGCGGGCAGGTTCGCGGCGGCCGGGCCGAGCCCGGCGTAGAGGGCGGGCTCGGGCGCCTCCGTGAACGCGGTCAGCGTCAACCCGGCGCCGACCAGGGCAATGACGACGTCGCTGACCGGCCACACGAACATCCGGAACGTCTCGCCGTCGGTGCCTTTCGGCTTCTTGGCATCGTCCTGGTCGTGATTCGGCCGGCCGCGGCCGAAGTAGTCGCCGGCCACGGCCAGGTGGTCCCGGCCGCGGACGGCCAGCACCTCCCAGGCCGGGTGGTGGTCGCACAGCAGGACCGCGCCGCCCGGCTTGAGACGCCCGGCGAGCATCTTCGCGAAGGCGGTGAGGTCGGGCACCCAGCAGATCGCGCCCCAGCTCAGATAGATCAGATCCAGGCCGGTGAGATCCTCCGGCGGTACGAGCATGTCGCCCCGCCGGAAATCGGCGTCGATGCCCGCCTCGGCCGCGCGGGCCCGCGCCTTGGCGATCGCCACGTCGGAGATGTCGACCCCGGTGGCGATCGCGCCCCGGTTGGCCCAGGACAGCACCTCGTCACCGAACGAGCAGGCCAGCTGCAGCACCCGCCGGCCCCGGACGTCACCCGCCAGCTCCAGCTCGAAATCCTCCAGGGTGACCTCGCCGGCGCGCAGCCGCTCGACGGCGATGCCGTCCCGGCGCGGGGCGATGCTGTTCCAGCTGGCCCGGTTGGCCTCGGTGGTCGGCCAGTCGGTGTACGTGCCGTCGAACGGGTAGGCGCCGGCCTCGATCAGCGCGACCACCCGCTCGCCCTCGGCCCGGATGGCGTCGGCCCCGGCCCGGTCGAAGTAGAGCGGATCCCCGACGTGGCCCTCGAACTCGGCAGCGTCCTTCCACCGCCACTGACGGTCGGCCGAGACGACGATGTCCAGGACGGAGTCGGTGGTCTGCACGCCGTCGCCGGTCCGGGTGAAGGGCGCCTCCAGGTTGACGTACCAGCCGTCGAAGACCCCGTCGGCGAACATCCACCACACCGAGTGCGCCACCCCCGGCCGCATCAGCATCAGCACGTCGACGTGCTGCCAACTGCCCGCGACCAGCCGCGGCTCGCGCATCCGGTCCGGGCTCAGGTCGTGCCCGGTCCTCCCGTCCGCGTCCACCAGGGTCGCCAGGCGGCTGCCGACGGGCGCCCACAGCAACAGCCCCCGATCGTCGTCGGCGACGACCCGTACCGTCTGCTCCCAGGTGGTCCACGGCCCTCGCACGTACCGCCGGATGATCTCCTGGCCCTCCGTGAACCGCATAGCTCTACTGTTCTCCCGCCGTGGCGATGGTCAGAGAAGGAGCGGGCTGTCGCACCGAGCGTCGACGACCTCGGTGAGGGTAGCCCGGACCCGCGACCCGCCGGTCGGTGGCCGTGTCGTCGTAGGGTGCCGGGCATGACGCCGGACGACTTGGTCCAGGCCGCGCTCGAGGTGGCCGAGGACGGCCTCGGGCGCGGTGAGCTGCCGATCGGGGCGGTGGTCGAGATGGGCGGCGAGATCATCGCGAGCGCGCACACTCAGGAGGCCGCGCTCGGGCGGCGTCTCGTCCACGCCGATCTGCTGGCCATGACCGAGGCCGACGAGCGGCTCGGCCCGCGCCCGCACCCGCTGCGCCTCGCCGTCACCCTCGAGCCGTGCCTGATGTGCACGGCCCGGCCGCCTCGGTCGCGCATGCGTTGGGCGTGAGCTGTTTCGGGCGCGCGTGAAGGCGTACAGCCAAGGCGGCGCAAGCCGGCACTCGCCGCGAGAGGGACAGGGGGTTGAGAGTGGGGTTCGGTAGGGTGGCGGCCGTGGAAGAGATCGATCGGGCGATCGTCAGCGCCCTCACCGGGGACGGGCGTCTGTCGTACACCGATCTGGCCGAGCGGGTGGGGCTCAGCGTGTCGGCGGTGCATCAGCGGGTACGGCGGCTCGAGCAGCGCGGGGTCATCGCCGGGTATGCGGCCAAGGTGTCGTACGAGGCGCTGGAGCTGCCTTTGACGGCTTTCGTGGCGATCCGGCCGTTCGATCCGTCGCAGCCGGACGACGCGCCCGAGCGGCTGGCGCATCTGCCGGAGATCGACTCCTGCTACTCGGTGGCGGGGGAGGACTTCTACATGCTGCTGGTGCGGGTGGGCAGCCCGGCCGATCTGGAACGGCTGCTGCAGGAGATCCGGACCGCGGCGAACGTCACGACGCGCACGACGGTGGTGCTGTCGACGCCGTACGAGAACCGTCCGCCGCGGATCAATCCGGCGGTGACCGACCTGGCCGAGTCTTCCTAGGACGCTCTACACGGTGTGACAGCGCGTGCCCCGCGCCGGCACCACTCGATTGATCAGGTAGTCGTCGGCGACGTGCTCCATGCAGTCGCTGAGCGTGTACGAGCCGTGCCCGGTGCCGTCATAGACCACCAGCACGCCGCGCGGGCCGAGCTGCCGTTCGACGTGGCGGGCCCAATTGACGCCCGTCGCCGGGTCGTGGCGGGAATTGAGCAGCAGGATCGGCGTTGTGGTCCGCACCGAAAGGTCGTGCTGGGGGTTGGCCACGTGCGGCCAGCCGAGGCACATCGTCAGGGCGAAGGCCTGCGCCGGGAAATGCGTGTTCGGCGCGGTGCGGGACGCCGCGGCCAGGATCCGCTGATAGTCGGCGAACGAGCGCACCGGCAGCGACCAATCGGCGCAGAAGGCGGGGATGACCACGCCGAGATTGCCGACATGCTGTCCCGGCGCGCCGCCGTCCAAGGCGGCTATCTGCGCGGCCAGCCGCCCGTACTCGCCGTCCTTGATGAGCTTGTGGGTCATCGCGACGAGATCGAACCGCGTCATTCCGACCCGGCCCGGATCGGCGAACAGCCGCTGCCATTGCGGCCCACACGACGGGCAGGTCGTCAGGAAGTCGCCGAACGCGTCCTCGAAGGCCCACGCCTGTGCGCTGAGGAACGCCGTGGTGCTGCGGCTGCTGTGGTCGGTCACGCTTTCCAGGACCATGGCCCGTACGCGATCCGGGTAGCGGGACGCGTATTCCTGGCCCAGCAGAGTGCCGTAGGAACTGCCGTGGAACGAGATCTGCTTCACCCCGAGCGCTTTGCGCAGCGCCTCCACGTCCTTCGCGGTGCTGATGGTGTCGGCGTGCCGCCACACCGGCCCGGTTCGCGCCGCGCAGTCGGCCCAGAGCTCGCGGTTGTAGCGCAGCGTCTCCTCGAACTCCCGCTGCGATGTCAGCACCGGGTCGGGGGCGGCCTTCACCAGCTCGGGATCGCAGGTCATCGGCGCGCTGCCGCCCACACCCCGCGGGTCGAAACTGACGATGTCGAAGCGGGTGCGCAGCTCTTCGCTGAACCGGTCCCAGCCGTTCGTGACCCGGTCGACCCCGGAGTCACTCGGCCCGCCCGGCCCGAAGACCAGAGTGCCGACCTTGTGCGCCTGATCCGCGGCCGGCCGCCGGGCGATGGACAGGCCGAATGTCGCGCCGTGCGGCCGTGACCAGTCCACCGGCACGGTGAGGGTGGCGCATTGCGCGTCCTTCTTGGTGCCGCAGTCCTCCCAGGCCAGCTGGTTGGAGCTGGTGGCCGCCGGAACAGGGCCGGCGGCCACCAGGGCGAGTGCGAGAAACGTATGCATACCTCGAAGCTTCTCGATCCCGCCGTCGTTGCGGATCAGGAATGTCCCTTAGTGCTGACCCTCTTGTCGGGCATCACGAGCAGTACCGCCAGAAGCAGGATCAGCGCCAGGGTCACCACGTTGCCCACCTTGTGCGCCGTCGTGAAGACCCCGAGATGCAGCAGGTGGTACAGGAAATGCACCACCGCGAAGGTCAGCCAGGCCCACCCGGTGATCCGTAACTTCTCGATGGTCGGTGTCCGCCACGCCCACACCGTGAAGACGAGAAGCGCCAGCATGGTCGCCCCGAAATCCCGGAGCAGATGTTCGTTGTAGGGCCCGAGCAGCGACACCCAATGCCACCCGCCGATCGGGAAGTCGTTGTAGAACGAGAGCGGGAAACCACCCGCCCACACCCCGAGGACCGCCGCCAGGAAGGCGAGGATCGCCGCCACGATTCGCTTGCTTTGAAGAGTCACGCCCAACGGACGACCCCGGCCCGCCATTCGTGACAGCAATGTCAGTCGCTTGTGCACACCGTCACAATGAGCGCGGGGAGGTGGTCGAATGATCGTGCGGAGGGGCGGTGCGGCGGACGTGGCGGCTCTGGCCGAGCTGCGTGACATCGGCGCGGACGACCTGGAGGCGTACGCGGCCTGGGTCGTCGCCCACGCGGAGTCCCACCTGCCGTTCGTCGCGGAGGTCGAGGGACGCGTGGTCGGGGCGGCCTGGCTGCACGTCGCGGAGCGCGTGCCCGGCGGTGGGGCGCTGGAGCGGCCGTACGGCGACGTGCAGTCGGTCATGGTCGGTGAAGAGCACCGCAACCGGGGCGTCGGCGCGGCGCTGATGGCCGCCATCCTGGACGAGGCGCGGGCGCGGAAGCTGCTGCACGTGACCGTCCACTCGGGGCGCCGCGCCGTGGACTTCTATCTGCGCAACGGTTTCCGCCATCACCGCCAGCTCCTGCTCTGGGAGCCGGGCGATGCGGCGAGCTAGGCCGGCAGGACGATCGGCTGGGCCGGCGGGCCGTCGGCGATCAGGGCGGCCAGCGGCGTCACGAGGCCGCCCGGCCCGAAGAGGTCGTCGCCGCGATAGGCGGTGATCTCGGGAACGGTCCACCAGCGCAGCTCGGTGATGTTCTCGGCGGCCAGCTCGAGGTCGGTGAGCGTCCCGCGAGGCGTGAACATCTCGGTCCGTACGAGGAAGTAGTCCTGGATCGCCCCGTCGTAGCCCTTGATGTACGTGGGGTTGATGACCTCGCGGTGCCAGACATGCCGGGCCGCGGAGCCGAGCGTGAAGCCCACCTCCTCCGTCAGCTCCCGCCGCAGAGCGCCGAGCAGCGTCTCGCCCGCCTCGATCCTGCCGCCGGGCATGGCCCACACGGCCCGCCGGGGTGTCTCCGGCATGAGGTGCCGGCAGAGCAGGACCTGGTTGTCCGGAGTCAGCAGGATGGCGCGGACGGCGTGGCGGAGCCTCATGCCGGCGGGAGGACGGCGCGGGCGCACTCGGTGATGTAGGGCAGCTCGAACTCGGTGCGCCCGACCAGATCCGGGTGGGTGGCCATGAGCTTGCGGACCTCGCTGAGCAGAGCAGCGCGCTCGTCGGGAGCCAGCAGGATCACATAACTGCGGGACGCGATCATGTCGATGAGGCGTTCCGGGCCGATGATCTCGGTCCACTCGAAGCGGCGGATCTCGACCGGGCCGAACGGGGCGCCGACCGTGGCGTCGCGGTCGTTCTCCGGGCTGTTGATGATCTCGCCGAGCCGCCGGACCCAGTCGGACCGCTCGTCGCGCAGGTTCCACAGCAGACCGAGCCGGCCGCCGGGGGAGAGGACCCGGGCCACCTCGGGCACGGCCTTCGCCGGATCGACCCAGTGCCACGCCTGGGCCACGAGCACGACATCGGCCGAGTTGTCGGGCAGCGGGATCCGCTCGCCGCTGCCCTGCAGCGCCGGCACCCCGGGCACCGACTTGCGCAGCTGCTCAAGCATGCCCTCGGACGGGTCGACAGCCGCCACCGACAGCCCCCGCTCAAGCACCTGCCGGGTCAGCTTGCCTGTGCCCGCCCCCAGATCGACCACCCGCGGTTTCCCCGGAGGCAAGAGCCAATCAAGAGCCACGGCCGGGTACGAGGGCCGGCCGCGCTCGTAAATCTCCGCAGCAGGGCCGAACGATTGGGCATGAGCAGCGCGATCAGTCACCAGGGGATCTTATCTATCACAGTATCCTAGGATGCCCTACGCGGTGTGCGCCGCACCGCCCGCGCACGGTCAACCCCAAAAAGGAATCAACGGCATCCACCTGTCGAAGTCCTCGGCGGAGGAGGAGAGGCCGGCCGAGCTGTGGGCCGCGGGGGCGGGAACTGCGGGCCCGGCTCGACCCGGGGCGGCGGGTCCGGGGCCGGTGGGGTTTTGGAAAAGAAGGACCTGGGCACGTTCTTGAGCAGAACCGCACCGACCACGGAGGTTGTGACGATGAGCTTCACCGACAAGGTCAAGAACGAGACCGAGGAGCTGGCCGGTAAGGCCAAGCAGGCCGTGGGGCGCGCGACGGACAACGAGCGGCTGGTCGCCGAGGGGCAGGCGCAGGAGACCGCGGCCCACGCGAAGCAGGCGGGCGAGCACGTGAAGGACGCCGGCCGCGACGTCAAGGACGCCTTCAAGTAGCCAGCCCGAAGCGTCGGACACCCACGGCTGCGTGGGGTTCCGAAGGAGGACGGCCCCCGGGGAGAGATCCCCGGGGGCCGTTGCCTTGCCAGGTCAGGAAAGCGACGCCTGCTGTTTGCGCCACCAGTCCTGGCCGGACTCGGGGAGGGTGTCGATCGGGTCGTAGTAGGCGTGCAGTTTGGACAGGGCGTCGGCGTCGTCCTGTTCGATGGAGGTGCGGTAGTTCTTGGTCCAGTACGAGATGCCGTGTTCGCGGTCGTACTCGGCGACCATGTGGACCCAGCGTTTGCCGACGAACGGGACGTCGCAGACGATGCGGGGGGTGGCGTAGCCGGGCAGGTAGCCCATCATGTCGTGCTGCAGCTGCTGGGCGTGCCAGACGGGGACGCGCCAGTGTTCGGCGTGCGGGATCATGTCGCACATGTAGAAGTAGTAGGGCAGGATGCCGGCTTCGCCTTGCAGGGCGAAGCACAGGTCGAGCAGGTCGGCCGTGGTGGCGTTGACGCCGCGCATGAGCACGCCCTGGTTGCGGACGTCGCGGACGCCGACCTCCAGGAGCATCTGGGCCGCGCGGGCGACCAGCGGGGTCAGCGAGTTCACGTGGTTGACGTGGGTGTGCACGGCCAGGTTGACGCCGCGGCGCTGGGCGGTGATGGCGACGCGGTGCAGGCCCTCGACGACGTCGTCCTGCAGCCAGTGCTGGGGCAGGCCCATGAGCGCCTTGGTGGCCAGCCGGATGTCGCGCACGGTCGGCACCGACAGCAGGCCCATGAGGTAGGTCTCGAGCTGTTTCCACGGGACGTTGGCCACGTCGCCGCCGCTGACCACGACGTCGCGTACGCCCGGGTGGGCCTTGAGGTAGTCGAGGTGGGCCTGGTAGCGGTCGACCGGCTTGAGCGTCAGCTTGAGTTTGTCGACGGTGGGGGTGCTGTTGCCGACGAGGTCCATGCGGGTGCAGTGCCCGCAGTACTGCGGGCAGGTGGAGAGCAGCTCGGCCAGGACCTTGGTCGGGTAGCGGTGGGTGAGGCCCTCGGCGACCCACATGTCGTGCTCGTGGAGGCTGTCGCGGGTGGCGTGCGGGTGTGAGGGCCAGTCGAGGTGGCGGTCGGTGGCGACGGGGATCATGTAGCGGCGGATCGGATCTGCGTAGAACGCGTCCGTGGTGAGCTCGCCGACCGGCACCATGGTGTTGAGCATCTGCGGTGGCACCAGCATCGACATGGTGGCCAGGCGCTGCTGGTCGGTCTCGAGGTCGGTGTAGAAGCGCTCGTCGAGCCGGTCGCCCATGACGGCGCGCAGCTGCTTGATGTTCTTGACGCAGTTGACCCGCTGCCACTGCGCGGACTCCCACTGGGCGGCGGTGACGTCGCGCCAGCCGGGGAATCGGGTCCAGTCGGGCTCGACGAGGGGGCGGCGCGCGTAAACGTAGGGCTGGGTGTCGTCCACCGGGTCCTCCTGAGCGATCGTTTGGACCGCTTCAACGTACAAGATGATTTCCGGTCTAGAAACCATGTGCCCGGAGGATTTACGGTGTGGATACGAAGCGGGTCACTAAATTAGTGTGAGGCGGGTGTGATGGCGTCTGTTGGTCTTGATCGTGTGCGGGAGCCCGAAGGGGTGTTGCCGCAGGCGGCCTGGCGCCTCGATCCCGATCCGGCCATCGGGCCCGACGAGGTGCGGGTGCGGGTGGAGCGGCTGAACCTGGACGCGGCGAGCTTCCGCCAGCTCTCGGAGAAGCACAAAGGCGACGGCCCGGCCGTACGGGCGGAAGTGCTCGACATCATCGAGACGCGCGGCAAGATGCACAATCCGGTCACCGGCTCCGGTGGCATGCTGATCGGCGTCGTCGACGAGGCCGGCCCCGAATCGCCCCTGGGCGTCAAGGCCGGCGACCGCGTCGCCACCCTGGTGTCGCTGACCCTGACTCCGCTGACGATCACCGACGGGCTCAAGGACTGGGACGGCCGCAGCGAGCAGGTCCCGGCCGAGGGCACGGCCATCCTGTTCGGCCGCTCGATCATCGGCGTTCTCCCCGATGATCTGCCGCCCGAGCTGGCCCTCGCGGTCTACGACGTCTGCGGCGCGCCGGCGCTGACCGACCGCGTTGTCCGTCGATATCCGGACAGCCCGACGGTTGCCGTCCTGGGTGGGGCCGGCAAGAGCGGCTCCCTCGCGCTGACCGCGGCCCGGCTCGCGGGAGCCCGTACCGCCGGAATCGTCCGCAACGAGCAAGAGCGGGCGAGCCTGAAAGATCTCGCCGATGCTGCCGTGATCGCCGACGCGCGGAACCCGGTCGAAGTGGCCGAGAAGGTGACGCAGGCTCTGGGTGGACCGGCGACCATCACGGTCGTCTGCGTCGACGTCCCCGGCTGCGAGCACGGTGCGATCCTCGCCACGGCCGAGGGCGGCACGGTGATCTTCTTCTCGATGGCGACGAGCTTCCCGGCGGCCGCCCTGGGCGCGGAAGGCCTGGCCGCGGACGTGACGATGCTGATCGGCAACGGATATGTGCCCGGGCACGCCGCCTTCGCGGTCGACCTGCTGCGCCGCGTGCCGGCGGTCCGGTCGCTGTTCGAGGCCCGCGTCGCGGGACACTAACGCCCATGATTGAGGAAGTCCTCTACACCAACGGCCGCCTCTACTCTCCCGCCGACCCGAGGGCCACCGCCCTGCTGGTCCGCGACGGCAAGATCAGCTGGCTGGGCGACAAAGCCGGCGCCCCCAGCGCCGAGAAGACCGTGGATCTCGACAACGCCCTGGTCACGCCCGCCTTCGTGGACGCCCATCTGCACGCCACCGACACCGGTCTGGCCGCCGAGGGTCTCGATCTGAGCGCGACCCGGTCGGCCGGCGAGCTGCTCGACGCCGTGGCCGCGTTCGCCCGGACGCGCCCGGCCGACGGCGTGGTGCACGGGCACGGCTGGGACGAGTCGAGGTGGGCCGAGCAGACCCCGCCGACCGCGGACGAGCTCGAGCGCGCGGCTGAGGGCCGCCGGGTCTATCTCTCGCAGGCCTCCGTGCATTCCGCGCTGGCCAGCGCGTCCCTGCTGGGGGCCGCGGCCGGCGAGCCCGGCTTCGACGCTTCCGGCTGGGTGCGGGAGCAGGCCCACCACGCCGTACGGGCCGTGGCGCTCGGCTCGTTGACGTCGTCGCAGCGCGCCGGGGCGCAGCGGGCGGCCCTGGAGCTGGCGGCGTCCAAGGGGATCGCCGCGGTGCACGAGTGCGGCGGCCCCGGCACCTCCAGCGAGGAGGACTTCCAGTCGGTGCTGGCCCTGTCCGGTTCGGGCCGCCCGCAGGTGTTCGGCTACTGGGGTGAGCTCGGCGCGGCCGAGAAGGCCCGCGAGCTGGGCGCGCTCGGCGCCGCCGGTGACCTTTACGCCGACGGCGCGCTCGGTTCGCGGACGGCGTCGCTGCGCGAGCCGTTCCTCGACGGCGACCACGGGCACGGCGAGGCGTTCCTGACCGCCGAGCAGGCCGCCGAGCACCTGATCGACTGCGTGCGGGCCGGCGTGCAGGGTGGCTTCCATGCCATCGGCGACGCCGCCATCGAGACCGTCCTCGAAGGTTTCGCCCTGGCCGCCAAGCAGGTCGGGGTGGACGCGCTGCGCGAGGGCCGGCACCGCATCGAGCACGTCGAGATGATCGACAAGGCGATGATCGCGCGGATGGTGGAGTTCGGGGTGATCGCCTCGGTGCAGCCGGTCTTCGACGCGCTGTGGGGCGGGCCGGACAAGATGTACGCGCAGCGGCTCGGCGTGCCGCGGGCGATGGCGTCGAACCCGATCGGGGCGATGCACGCGACCGGGGTGCTGCTGGCCTTCGGCTCGGACTCGCCGGTGACCGCCCTGGACCCGTGGGCGGTCGTGCGGGCCGCGGTGGCCCCGAACAACCCGGTCTACCGGATGAGCGTGCGGGCGGCGTTCGCGGCGGCCTCGCGCGGCGGCTGGCGGGCGGCCGGGGTCGACGGGGTGGGTGTGCTGGCGCCGGGCGCCTCGGCCACCTTCGCGGTGTGGGACACGCCTGACGGCGTACAGCAAGGTCTGCCGAACTTGACCGGAGAAACGAACCCGGAGTGCCGGCGGACGGTCGTGCACGGCGAGACGATCTACGAAAAGGGATGACAGGATGGCGGGGAAGCTGGATCTGGATCCGCGGGTGGTGCGCGAGGCGCGCGCCCTCGCGGCACGGGCGGGGCAGCCCGTGGTCGACCTCGCGCGCTCGCACACGACGGTGTCGGTCGAGCGGGCGGTGCTGCGCCTGGCCGGGGTGCGCGGGGCCGACTCGGACGGCATCCCCTGGGTCAACCGGCTCGTCGACGCGGTGCGCGCGGACGTGGGGCTCGAGCACGGGGTGGCCGTGCCGGTGTTCCACGCGATGCGCGCCACCGGCGTCGACGACGTCACGGTGCTCGCCCAGAAGGCCGCGGCCGGTGCGGTCCGGTTCGACGTACCGGCCCGGAAAGCGGACGCCACGACGGCCCGCCGCCTGGCGCGGAGGGCGACCAACGACGGCCTGAAGACCGTCGACCGGCGGCGGGCCGAGCGGGACCGCCTGATCAAGCGGTACGGGGATCCGAAGCAGCGCCCGTGGATCTACCTGATCGTGGCGACCGGCGACATCCTGGAGGACATCCCGCAGGCGCAGGCCGCGGCGCGGGCCGGGGCCGACGTGATCGCGGTGATCCGCTCGACCGGGCAGTCGCTGCTGGACTACGTGCCCGAGGGGGCGACCCGGGAGGGCTTCGCCGGCACCTACGCCACGCAGGAGAACTTCCGGCTGATGCGGGCCGCGCTGGACGAGACGTCGAAGGAGCTGGGCCGCTACGTGCGGCTGACCAACTACGCGTCCGGGCTGTGCATGCCGGAGATCGCCGCCCTGGCCGGCCTGGAACGCCTGGACATGATGCTCAACGACTCGATGTACGGGATCCTGTTCCGCGACATCAACCCGATCCGCACCTTCGTCGACCAGCGCTTCAGCCGGCAGGTCCACGCGCGGGCCGGCATCATCATCAACACCGGCGAGGACAACTACCTGACCACGGCCGACGCGGTCGAGGCGGCCCACACGGTGACGGTGTCGCAGCTGCTCAACGAGTTCTTCGCGCACGAGGCGGGCCTGGCCGACTGGCAGCTGGGCCTCGGGCACGCCTTCGAGATCAACCCGGAGCTGCCGGAGTCGTTCCGGCTCGAGCTGGCGCACGCGCTGCTGGCCCGCGAGCTGTTCCCGGACGCCCCGCTGAAATGGATGCCGCCGACCAAGCACATGACCGGCGACGTGTTCCGCGGCAACCTGCTCGACGGCTTCTTCAACCTGGTCGGCGCCCTGACCGGCCAGGGCATCCTGCTGGTCGGCATGATGACCGAGGCCGTGGTGACGCCGTGGCTCTCCGACCGCGACATCGCCCTGCAGAACGTCCGCTACGTCCTGCAGGGGGCGGGGAACCTGCACGAGGACTTCGTCCCGGCCCCCGGCGGCTTCATCCAGCAGCGCGCCCATGCCGTCCTGGCCGAGGCTGTCGGCCTGCTGCGCCGCATCGAGGGCGACACCCTGCTCAACGCCATCGCCGACGGCACCTTCGGCATCATGAAGCGCCCCGCCGACCGCGGCAAGGGCCTCGAAGGCGTCGCAAGACACGCGGAGGACTATTACAACCCGGTGACGGAGGCTCTGGAGGTATGACCGACTGCACCGGAGCGAGCGGAGCGGGTGTAGGGCCAGGAGGGCATGCCAAGGGAGGCACAGCATGAGCATCGTTCGGCCCTACGGGGACACGACCGGGGACGGGATGGTGCAGCTGTCGTTCACGCTGCCCGTCGAGCATGACAAGCGGGCCGAGGGGGCCGCGATCCAGCTGGCCAACAAGATGGGGATGGATCCGGCGCTGCTGGTGCACGCCAAGCCGATGGGTGACGGGTTCACGTTCTTCGTCGTCTACGGGCGGGTCAACCATCTCGTCGACACCGATCAGGTGCAGGTCGTCGAGCGCGACTATCCGCTGCTGAGCGCCAAGGAGGTCAACGCGGTCATCAAGCGGCGACTGCGCCGGCGGCTCAACGTGGTCGGGGCCTGCATCGGCACCGACGCGCACACCGTGGGCATCGACGCCATCCTCAACCTCAAGGGCATCGCGGGGGAGAAGGGCCTGGAGTACTACCGGGAGCTGTCGGTGACCAACATGGGCGCCCAGGTGTCGGTGCCCGACCTGGTCGAGACGGCCCGCGCGCAGAAGGCCGACGCGGTGCTCGTCTCGCAGGTGGTCACCCAGCGCGACGCGCACCTGCAGAACACCCGGGCCATGTCGGCCGCCTTCCGGGAGGCGCTGCCGGCCGGCAAGCGGCCGCTGCTGATCGTGGGCGGGCCCCGCTTCGACGAGCTGATGACGGCCGAGCTCGGCGTCGACCGGATCTTCGGCCGGGGCACCACCCCGCGCGAAGTCGCCTCCTATCTCGTCCACGCACTCATCGGGAGCCCCTCATGATCACCGTCACGCACCGGCGCTACGTGCCGTACTCGCACGCCCACTACGCCGGGAACCTGGTCGACGGGGCGTACTCCCTGGGGTTGTTCGGCGACGTGGCCACCGAGGTGTGCATCCAGCTCGACGGCGACGAGGGATTGTTCGCCTCCTACGACGACGTGCAGTTCCGGGCGCCGATCCAGGCCGGCGACGTCCTGGAGGTCACCGCCACCGTCGTGCACATGGGCACCCGCTCCCGCAAGATCGAGTTCGCGTCGAAGGTGGTGTGCCGCGGCACCGGCGGGTCGGCGGCGATGGTTCTGGAGACGCCGATCGTCGCGGTGACGGCCACGGGGACGGTCGTCGTGCCGCCGAAGAATTGAGCCCGGCCACGGCGGTGTGCGTCGATGTCGGGTCGACGTACACCAAAGCCGCCCTGATCGATCTTGAGGGCGGGGGGCTGGTCCGGCGGGCCGAGGTGCCGACAACGGCCGCCAGCGACGTTCTGGCCGGGCTGGACGAGGCCGTCGCGGCCGTCGGGGGGTCAAGTTCCCGGCTGTACGTGTGTTCGTCCGCCGGCGGTGGGCTGCGCCTGGCCGTCGTCGGCTACGAGTCGCTCGTCACCGCCGAGGCCGGGCACCGGGTCGGGCTGTCCGCCGGCGCGCAGGTCGTGCACGTGGCGGCCGGCCCCTTGGGCGCTTCCGGCATGTCGGAATTGCGAGCGTCCAGGCCCGATGTGATCCTGCTGGTCGGCGGGACCGACGGCGGGGACGGCGACGTGCTCCTGCACAACGCGCGGCGGCTGGGAAACGCCCGGATCAAGGTGCCGGTGGTCGTAGCAGGCAACGCTTCGGTGCGCGAGGAGGCGGCGGCCCTGCTGTACGGCCCGGTCACCGTCGCCGGAAACGTCCTGCCCCGGATCGGTGTGCTCGATCCCGGGCCCGCGCGGGCCGCGATCCGTGAGGTCTTCCTGCGGCACGTGATCGGCGGCAAGCGCCTCTCGCGCGGCAAGCGCTTCTCCTCGCTCGTACGGGCCGCCACACCCGACGCCGTGCTGGCCGGGGTCGAGCTGCTGGCCGACGTCACCGGCGCCGGCGTGCTCGTCGTCGACGTCGGCGGCGCCACCACGGACGTGTACTCGGCCCTGCTGCCGGACGCGGAGAGCGAATCGGGACCGCGCCGCGACGTGGCGGGCACCCTGTGGCGCTCCCGGACCGTGGAGGGTGATCTGGGGGTCGCGGCCGGCGCCGACGGCACCCGCGCCGCGGCCAAGGTCGAGAAGTTGGCACTCAGCGACGACGGTGACCGTGGGTTAGCCGCGGCCGCCGCCGCGATCGCCCTGCGGCGGCACGCGCGCGGCCACTCGTCCGGTCCTGGTCAGCCCCGCACCGGCGGGCGCGACCTGCGAGACGTCCGTCTGGTGGTGGGCTCGGGCGGGGTGTTGCGGCACGGTGGCGGCGCATATGTGCTGGACGCGGTCCTGGGCGACACCGCCGGGGGCTGGGCCGCGCCGACGGGCGCGCGGACCGTCGTCGACCAGCAGTACGTGCTCGCGGCGGCCGGGCTGCTCACGAATGATCATCCTCACGTGGCGGCGACCCTGGTGAACAGCCTGTAGCTCGATCGGGTACGGGACATGACACGCCGGGGTACGCGACACGCCCGGGTCCGGGGGCGGCGATTGACAGGGGGGTGGGGGAGCGACGTACCGTCGTCCAATCCTGAGCACGGCAGCGGCTGATGTTCGCTCCGTTCCTTCACCCACTGGCCGCAGTCCTCGCAGGGGTCGCGCGTTCAGCCAGGTCCAGGGGGTGGGGGCCGGCGGGGCGGCGCGGACCGGCCGCGTCCACCGGTGGGGCAGGGGAACGAACGGCGCCAGTAGACAACGGCACGGAGCGGGCAGCCAGCCCGGTACGGGTCGGTCCGAAGGTGTCCGTGACCTCCGGCTGTTCCACCGGCCGTGTCCAGGAGACGGAACCACTTGCGAGGCGCGGCCTGCTCCCAGGCCGCGCCTCTTCCCCTTCCCCGGGCGTTTTCCTCGCGCGGCCGTGCGTTCGCGTCCCGGGCGTTTTCCTCGCGCGGCCGTGCGTTCGCGAAGCCGCGGGATCGCCGCGGCTGTCTTCGGGCGCTGTGCGCCGTGTCGTTATCGGGCCCGGGTAGCCTCTCGCGGGTGGAGATGACGTTGCAGCCCCCCGCTGCGCCGCTGGTCACGGCGCACACAGACCCGCCTCGCCCGATCCGGCGGCTCTGGGCCTACGCCCTGGCGGCGGCGGCCGGTCTCACGTTGCTGCTCGCCCTCCCGCCGTACGGCCTGTGGTGGCTCTCGCCCGTGGGCGTGGCCCTGCTCGCCGCCGCCACCCACCGCCGCCGCCTCGGCGGCGCCTTCGGCCTGGGCTTCATCGCCGGGGTGGTGCTGTTCGTGCCGCTGCTCGACTGGACCCGCATCGCCGCCGGCTGGCTGCCCTGGATGCTGCTGTCGCTGGCCGAGGCCTGCTTCTTCGGCCTGACCGGGCTGGCCGTGGCCTGGCTGTCGCCGCTGCTCGACCGGTGGCGCGCGCTGTGGCCGCTGGTGACGGGGTTGCTGTGGGTGGCCCAGGAGGCCGCCCGTGACCGGGCCCCGTTCGGCGGTTTCCCCTGGGGCCGGCTCGCCTTCAGCCAGGACGACGCGCCCGCCCTGCGCCTGGCCGCCTACGGTGGCGCCCCGCTGGTGACCTTCGCCGTCGCGGCCGCCGGAGGGGCCCTGCTCGCGGTGGTGTGGCGGCGGCGCTTCTCGCTGCCCGCCGCCGGCTACCTCGCGGCTCTGGCGGCGCTGATCGCCGGCCCGCTGCTCGTGCCCGTTGCCACCGCCGACGGCCCGACCCGGACCGTCGCCGTCGTGCAGGGCAACGTGCCCCGCCTCGGCCTGGACTTCAACGCCCAGCGCCGCGCCGTGCTCGACAACCACGTCAAGGCCACCAAGCAGCTGGCCCTCGACGTGGCCGCCGGCCAGCAGCCGAAACCGGACCTGGTCGTGTGGCCGGAGAACTCCAGCGACATCGACCCGCTGCGCAACGCCGACGCCGCCCAGCAGATCTCCGACGCCGCCGCCGCGATCGACGCGCCGATCCTGGTCGGCACCGTGTTGCGCACCGACAAGCCGGCCGACATCAAGAACGCCGGCATCCTGTGGAACCCGGGCACCGGCCCCGACCTGGCCCAGCAGTACGTCAAACGCCACCCCGTGCCGTTCGCCGAGTACGTGCCGCTGCGCCCGGTCGCCCGGCTGGTGACCGAGAAGGTCGACCTGGTGCGCAACATGCTCTCCGGCGACCACCCCGGGGTCATCCGTACGGGTGCTCTCACGCTGGGCGACGTCATCTGCTTCGAGGTGGCGTACGACGACATCGTCCGCGACACTGTGGTGGGCGGGGCGCAGATGCTGGCCGTGCAGACCAACAACGCGACCTTCAACGAGGCCGAGGCCCGCCAGCAGCTGGCCATGGTGCGCCTGCGGGCCGTCGAGCACGGCCGGGAGTCGCTGATGGTCTCCACCGTCGGGGTGTCCGCGTTCGCCGGGACAGCCGGTCAGGTGTACAGCTCGAGCGGCTTCAACGTCGGCTCGGTGATGGTGCGTGACATGCACGTGAGCGATACGACTACGCTGGCGACTCGTTTGGGCCATTGGCCCGAGATGGCCATGGTCGCGCTCGCGATCGTGGCCTTGGCCGGTGTGCTTCCGATGCGGCGCCGCCGGCGTACGACCAGCGACGATGCGGAGGCACGGTGAGCGAGGCGGAAGGCTACCCGGGGGTGGGACGGGTCCTCGTGGTGATCCCGACCTACAACGAGGCGGACAACATCCGCCTGATCACCGAGCGGGTTCGCCGCGCGGTGCCCTCCGTGGACATCCTGGTCGCCGACGACAACTCGCCGGACGGCACCGGCGCCATCGCCGACGAGATCTCCGCCGCCGACGACCACGTCTTCGTGCTGCACCGGGCCGGCAAGGAAGGCCTGGGCGCGGCCTACAAGGCCGGGTTCGCCTGGGCCAAGGACAAGGGCTACGACGCGGTCGTCGAGATGGACGCGGACGGCTCGCACGCCCCCGAGGAGCTGACCAAGCTGCTCGACGCGCTGCACGAGACCGACGCGGTGCTGGGCACCCGCTACATCCCGGGCGGCAGCGTGCACAACTGGCCGCTGCACCGGCTGCTGCTCTCGCGCGGCGGCAACATCTACATCAAGATGGCCCTGGGCATGCCGTTCAAGGACGCCACCGGCGGCTACCGGGCCTACCGCATGCCGGTGCTGGACGCGATCAACGTGGAGACGGTCGCCTCGACCGGCTACTCGTTCCAGGTGGAGCTGGCCTGGCGCACCTACAAGCAGGGCTTCCGGATGGCCGAGGTGCCGATCACGTTCACCGAGCGCGAACACGGCGTGAGCAAGATGAGCGGCAACATCTTCAAGGAACAGCTGCTCAGGGTCACGTTGTGGGGGGTGCAGACGCGCCGGGAGAAGCTGCGGGCCCGCTTCGGGCGGCGCCGCCGCGAGGGCTCGACCTGGCCGTGACCCGGCGCGGGCGTGGCATGCTTGAGCAGTCGCTCTGACCGGGAGGTCCCCATGCGTCGTCGAGGTCTGGCATTGCTGCCGGTGGGCCTGTCCGTGCTGGCCATCGCCGAGATCGTCGTGTTCATCCTCGTCGCCCACGCCATCGGCGGCGGCTGGGCGATCCTGCTGGCCGCGGCGGCGAGCCTGGCCGGCATGTCGCTGCTGCGCCGTGAGGGCATGAAAGGCTGGCGCCGCTTCCAGGCCGCGTCGGTCGAGGGCCGCCCGCCCGGCGACGAGGTGATCCGCTCGCTGGTCGGTCTCGGCGGCGCGCTGCTGCTGGCCATCCCCGGCTTCATCACCGCCGTCGTCGGTCTGCTCCTCCTGCTCCCGCCCGGCCGCCAGCTGGCCCGCCGCGGCGTCGAGCGCTACGCCACCCGCTTCGTCGGCTTCGACGCCTTCGGCCCCCGCAAGGTCCGCGTCCGCCCCGGCGACCCGGTCGTCGTCATCGACGAGCCGCAGACCCCGGCCGCCCGCACCCCCGCCGCCATCGAGGGCGAGATCGTCGAGGGCGAAGTCCTGCGCTGACCGCGCCTTTCAGACCACGCGAAAGGGCCGTCCCGGGTAATCCGGAACGGCCCTTTCGCGTTGTGGCCCGGGCTCAGCGGCCCCGGCGGGTCCGAACCTCTTGCAGGCGCTCGTTGAGGATGTCCTCGAGCTCCGAGATCGAACGCCGCTCCAGGAGCATGTCCCAGTGGGTGCGCGGCGGCTTCGCCTTCTTCTGCTCGGGCTCGCTGCCGTCGACCAGGCGGGCGACGCTGCCGTCGAACTTGCACTCCCAGGTGGTCGGCACCTCGGCGTCGACGGCGAACGGCACCTCGAACTGGTGACCCTTGACGCAGAGGTACTCTCGGGTCTGCCGGGGCGCCAGCTCCGTGTTGCGGTCGGACTCGTAGCTGACCGCGCCAAGTCGGCTGCCGCGCAGCATGCGTTCGCCCATGATTGGCTTCCCCTCGCTCGTGGTGCTGCCTTCGTTGGTGTAACGAAAGGGGCGGCCGCGGGATTCCTGCGGTCGCCGAGACTACAGCGCTCGATCTGACAGCACTGCCGTTGTGACGGCAGTGTTAACGCTTACGAGCGTAGCCGCCCGTGGCCCTTACCCGGCATACCGCACCCCCGCCGAAGTGGACCTTGGTCCATTTTATGGCCTATGGGTGTTCTACAGTTCCTGCGACTTCGGTCACTCGTTCGTGTAGTTCGCGAATCACCGCTGCGATTCGGCTCCTCGCCGGGCAATATTCGTCCGCCCGTCGCCCAAGATGAGCACTCTTCACTCGTCGAACCGCCACCCGCCCGGCGGCGGCGCCTGCCCTTTTGCCCCGTCCGCGCCCAACAGCGCCGACGCTTCGCCCAGCGCCACGTCGGCCATCCGGCGCAGCTTCACCAACCGTGGTGTGGATTCCGTCACGATTCGCCGCTCCTGCTCCGCGAGGAGCACGGTCAGCTCGCCCACGTAGTTCACCCGCCGCTTGCACGCCGCGTCCGCGACCGCCGTCCGCACCTCCTCGGCCGACCGGGTCCGCGCCCCGGCCCACCGCCCCTCAGCGTCGTCCGGCGACCGGTAGGACAGCGACGACTGCGCCATGCACGCGCTCCACCGCGCGTCCGCCCCCGCGGCCGCCGGATCGGCCCGCGCCCTGCTCGCCGCGAGCGCGGCGCTCTCCCGCAGCCAGGCGAACTCCCCGGCATCCCACCGCACCCGCCGCAACGCCTTGGTCAGACACGCCCCGGTCCGAGCCGACTCGCCGGGCGCCACCGCCGGCACCTCGTGATAACCGGTCGTGGACGCCGCCGCCGGGTCGGTGACCCCGAGCCGATTCCGCCGGTCCCGCCCCACCACATGCTCACCGACCGCGCCCGCGCTGCCGTCACACTCGGCGAGGAGCCGCCGAATCGCCCGGTCCACTTCCGACAGCTGCGCCACATTCGGGGTGTAGGCGTCCAACGGCAACGCCGCCTCCGCCACCAGATCCGGCGGCGGCCCCAGCACGGGATCGGCGGTTGCGATCCTCGGCGGGCTCGGCGCCGGGGCCTCCGCCTGCGTACAGCCCGCAGTCAGCATCACCACGACCGAAGCCACCGGAAGGACCCGCACGCGAGCACCCTAGCGGCCGGTCCGAGCCGACCCTGTCACCCTTTCAGGTGGTACGCGGCCAGGGGCCGGCCGGCGTCCTTGCCGCCTGCTTCGCCGAAGAGGGATGCGGTCAACGGCCGCCGCCGGCCTTCGGGACGACCCGGGGACAGGCCGACGGTCTGCGCGGGGGCCGCCCCTGGCGAGCCGCGAGCGTCCGACGGCCGGGGTCAGGAGCGGTAGCGGCCGCTCAGCACGCCGAGGACGTCGGCGTAGCGGCCCTCGGCCACGGCGTTGCGCTGCCACTTGGCGCGCTCGACGAGGATCTGCTCAGCTTCGGGGTCGGCCTCGAGCAGGGTCATCACCTCGTCGAGGAAGTCCTCCAGGGGCATGGCCACCTCGGAGTTCTGCTGATTCATCAGGGTGGTCCGGGTGGCCGGCGGGACCAGCTCGATCACCTGGACGTCGCTGCGGAAAAGCTGCACCCGCAGGCTCTCGGTGAAGGAGTGGATCGCGGCCTTGGTGGCGTTGTACGTCGGCGTGGCCGGCAGCGGCACGTACGCCAGGCCGGAGCTCACGGTCATGACCGTGGCCGCCGGCCGGGTGAGCAGGCCGGCAGGAAGGCGCTGATCAACCGGATTGGGCCGAGCAGGTTGACCTCGACGGTGCGCTCGGCGACGTCGAGCGACGCCGGGTCGCGCAGGTCCTCGGGCTCCATGATGCCGGCCATGGTGATCAGCGTGTCGAGCGCCGGGTAGCGGGTGGCGAGCTCGTCGCGGGCGGCGGTGATCGACGCCGGGTCGGTGGTGTCGACGGTGACCGTGCCGAGGCCGGGGTGCCCGGCGGCGATCTGCTCGAGCAGTGCGGTGCGCCGGCCGCCGACGATGACGGTGTTGCCCTTGTCGTGCAGGCGCAGGGCCAGGCCGAGACCGATGCCGGAGGTCGCGCCGGGGATGAAAACGGTGTTGCCGCTGATGTTCACGGGGTTCCTTCGGTGACGATTTTCGGGCACGCGGAAGCGTCCGCGCTTCCGCGGTGATGATTGAAAAGCGGTGGGACTCAGGCGAACTTCTGATTCCCCAGGACGTCCAGGAAGGCCATCTGCTCGTGGGCGTTGGATCCGGGCCGGGGCCGGAACAGAACGAGCCGGTGCCCGGTGGCCGGGCTCAGCACCACATCGCATTGCAGGTCGAGTTCGCCGACCACGGGATGCCGGATGAGCTTCGGCGCCGACGTCAGCGGCGCCACCTGCTGCTGCGCCCACACCTCGGCGAACTCGGCGCTGCGCTCGAGCAGGTCGGCGGCCAGCCCGTGCGCGAACCGGTCGCCCGGCGAGCGCTGCGCGATGCCGGCCCGCAGGTCGGCTGCGTACGCCCGCCCGATGCGCTCGTGCTCGGCCGGGTCGTTGCTGTCGTGTGAGGCCGGGTCGGCGAACCAGCGCCACGTGACGTTGGACTGGTAACCGGGCAACCCGGTCCAGTCGCCCCACAGGTTGCGGGCGGCGCGGTTCTGGGCGACGACCGTAAGCAGATCGTCGGTGACCTGGGCGGGCGTGGACCCGAGCGCGTCGAGCAGGTAGATCATGGCCGGGTCGACGTGCGCGAGGGGTGAACGCGGCTCCGGCGGCTGCTGCCCGGCCAGACGGAACAGGTAGTCCTGCTCGTCGCCGGTGAGCCGGATGGCGCGGGCCAGGCTGGCCAGCGCCGCCGGGGACGGGGTGCGTACCCGGCCCTGCTCGAGCCGGGAGTAGTAGTCCGGTGACAGCGCCGCCAGGCTCGCGACCTCCTCCCGGCGCAGACCGGGAGTGCGGCGCCGGCCGCCGCCGGGCAAACCCACATCCTCGGGCCGCAACCGTTCCCGGCGGTGGCGCAGAAATTCGCCGAACGCTTTGTCGTCCATTTCCACCCCCCTTCTTTCTGGCGTGCATTCAGCATCGCCGGAAAGAACCGGGACATGAAGGCCACGTTCAGCCTAGGTCCGGCACACCCTGGCTATCGCGCTTTCCTAGGCCGGCGAGCTGGGCTGGGTGGGGACGGTACGGGCGGTGCCGAGGGAGGCCAGAGCCGACGCCAAATCGCTGACCTGGGTCGACAATTGGGCGGCGCGGGTCTGGGCGGCTTCGGCGTCGGACTTGGCGGTGGCGAGGCGGCGCTCCAGGTCGGCGCGGTCGCGGGTGGCCCGGTCCAGCTCCTCGCGCAGGGCCCGCAGAGCGTCCCGTTCGGCCTGGGCCTCGGCCGTGGCGCGGTGGGCCTCGGCGATCTCGGCGTCGGCGGACCGGCGGGTGTGCGCGGCTTCCGCGCGTACCGCGGCCAAGGTCTTGTCGTAGGTCTCGCGCTGGTCAGTGGCCTCGCGGCGGGTGGTGGTCAGCGCGGCGTCGAGGCGGCGGGTCTCGTCGCGGGCGGTGTCACGCTCCTGGCGGAGCTCCTCGGCGCGCCGGGCGGCGGTCTCGGCGTCCTTCAGGGCGGTGGCCAGGTCACGCTCGGTGGCTTCCCGTTCGCGCCGTACGTCCTGCAGCTCCACCCGGGCGGCGGACAGCTCCTCGCGCGCGGTGTCCCGCTCGGCCTCAGCGCGTTCTTTGAGCGCGGCGGCGGCGGTGGCCTCGCGGCGGGCCTCGTCGCGGGCGGTCCGGGCTTCCTCGGCGTCGCGGGCGGCCTGCTCGGCCAGGCGCGCCGACTCCTCGGCCCGCTGCAACGCCTCGTCCCGTTCGGCGGCGGCCGCCGCGGCCAGCTGCTGCGCGGTGGAGGTCTCGGCGGCGGCCCGCTCGGCATCACGGCGGGCATCGTCGCGTTCGGTGTGGGCGGCGGCGATCTGCCCGGACGTCTCGGCCCGGATCTCGGCCACCTGCCGCTCCACGCCGGCGGGGGAGAGCTCCGAGTGCAGAGCCTCGCTCAGCGTCTCGGCCAGCTGATCCAGCCGGTCGACGACTTCCCAGGTACGGGCGACCTGTCCGGCCAGCCCCGGCGAGGAGCGATGCCGCATCCGCACGTTACGGGAGGCGCGCTGGCACTCGCCGTCGTTGTCCCGGCAGTACCGGAACGGCCGGCCGGCGGACGAGCGCTGCGGAACCGGCCGTCCACAGTGAGCGCAGGGACGGGTCTCGGAGACGGTGTCGTTCTCGTTCATCGCAAGGTCACCCTAGGCCCCGCATCCCGGAAGATCCCGCCACCACACCGAGCCAGAACTTCCATCCTAGGACGCTCTACGCGGTGTGCGCTCCGCCGCACGTCACGCACACCAAAGTCAAAAACAAAAAGGAATCAACAACATCCCGCCATTTGCCTTGGGCCGTTGCCGTCCGATCGCCGGACGGCAACGGCCGGCTGGACCGCCGCGGCATAGTTCTGCACCGGTTCGCGGACGGCGACTTACCGCTGTCGGCGGGCGACCGTGCCGGGGCGGACGTCCGTGGACGGCGGCGAGCCCATCCTGCCGTGGGCCGGATAGGCGATGTCGAAGCTGATGGGCCGTTAGTGCCCACAGCGAGGACCGCCCGCAGGCTCAGACGTCCGTGGTGGTGGTCGGCGAGAGTCTTCCCGCCGCCCGGGGACGACCGCCCTGGCCCGCGGCGCGTCAACGAGTGCCGCCTGCCAACGGGGGCCTTCACCGCGTGGTCAAGCCTCGTGCTCTGGGTTTCCGCCAGGGGATTGCTCGTCCCGGGAGCGCCGGTCGCATCGGCCGGCGACGGTGTGCAGCCTGGAGCCCCGACCACGCGTGCGGAGCGCTGGGGCGGGCGTGGATAGAGCGGCCCGCTGAGGCTTGGGGGTCGAGTCAGAGGGAGTTGAGGAATTGAGTCCAGTGGGCGGGGTCGGGTTCGGCGGCGGGTTCGAAGATCTGGTGGGCGGCGATCAGGGGGCCTCGGTAGCCACGGATGTAGCGGTGCAGGGCGGTGGGAGTGCGGATGCCGAGGGTGTGGGCGCTGGCGTGGTAGACCTCGCCGTCGTCCGTGGTCAGGTCGCCGGTGTGTGGGGTGGCGGGCAGGCCCAGTGCCTTGTGCAGGGCGGCCCAGGTGGTGGGCCAGTCGGTGACGGGTGGGCCGAAGGCGGTGAGCGGGGTGGCGGTGCGGCCCGGGAAGTGGCGCAGGTAGGTCAGCAGGGTGGCGTTGAACAGGGTGATGCCGTGGTTCATGGCTTCGTATTCGTCGGCCCAGTCGTCGCCGGGCAGGAATCCGCTGGTGACGGCGCGCAGGGTGGTGGCGCCGTCGTGGCTTTCGATGAGGAAGTCGAAGGCCTGGAAGCGGCCGTCGGGTGTGGTGTCGGTGCGGTGGGCGAAGTGGTGGGGCGGGTCGTGGCTGGTGACGGTGCCGGTCGGGAAGTCGGTGGGGCCGAAGGCGGTGTGGACGGTGCTGCCGTCGGTGTCGGTGCGGCCGATGTACCAGGAGGAGATGCCGGGGCCGGTGGCGATGGCGTCCCAGATCTGTTCGGGGTCGGTGTCGACGGTGGCGTCGAGGTGGATCTCGTACTCCTTTCCCATGGTCAGTGTTCCTTGGAGTCGAGGGCGGGGTGGACGGCGAGGACGAGGCGGTGTTCGCGGCCGGTGTCGCTGTGGTAGCGGGCGAGCAGGCCGGTGACGGTGGTGGTGAGTTCTTCGGCGAAGGCGGCGCGGTCGGCGGGGGTGGCGAAGCGGATCTCGCCGTCGAGGGCGAAGGTGGCGACGCGCTGTCGGGTGCGGCCGGCGCCGGTGAGCAGGGTGCCGACGTCGCGGACGAGGCGGGCGGCGAGGGCGAGCAGCCAGTGGGCGGAGAGCCGGTCGGGGGCGCGGTCGGGGTCGGGGGCGAGGGTGGGCAGGGCGGTGGGGGAGATGACGTAGGAGGCGGCGGTGGCTTGCATGACGCGTTCGGTGACGTTGCCTTTGCGGCGTTCTTCGATGAGGCGGACGAGGCCGTGTTGTTCGAGGGTGCGCAGGTGGTAGTTGATTTTCTGGCGGGGCAGGCCGATCTGGCCGGCGAGGGTGGTGGCGGAGCCCGGCTCGGCGAGGGCGGCGAGCAGGCGGCTGCGGATGGGGTCGAGGGAGATCTCGGCGGCGGCGGGGTCCTCGATGACGGCGATGTCGTCCATGTGATCAACCCTGGCACCGAAAAGAAATGTTGTCGAGCGGTGGGATCAGGGTGGCGGCGACGACGGCTCGCGTCAGCCGGGGGTCGGTCAGCAGGTCGGTGTTGTCGGTGATCTGGTCGGCGCAGCCGGTGTTGGGCAGGGCGCGGACGGCCGGGTCGGTGATGGCGTCGCGCAGCGCCTCGGTGTAGCGGCCGGCGCCGATGACGGCGTAGCCGCGGTCGAAGAAGGGGCGGCGGGTCGGTGGTTGCTCGGCGCACAGGCCGAGGTCGTTCTGGCGGGTGGCGGCCTCTTCGAGGGCGGTGCACAGGGCGTGCTCACGGTCGCGGGCGCCGGCGGCGTAGAGGGCGGCGAGCAGGGACGCTTTGGCGGGGTCGGCGGGCAGGGCCTGGGTGAGCCATTTGGAGTAGGGCGGCCAGCGGCGTTGCTGCAACAGCAGCAGGCGGGCGATGTCGCGGCAGAGGCGGGCGGTGAGCACGCGGGCGCCGAGTTCGTCGCCGGCTTCGGCGGCGCGGGCGGGGAAGGGCTCCTCCTGGCCGATGCGCTGCCATTGGCAGGCCAGGACGTGGCGCCAGAGATCGGGCGGGTACCACGAGAGGCTTTCGCGGGTGGCGGTGAGCACGTGGCCGGGGTCGTGGAAGACGGCGCCGCCGGTGAACTCGGCGAGGCGCTGCCAGCTGGTGGCGAGCCAGTCGAGCAGGCCGGCGCCGGCGGTGGGGTCGAAGCCGAGCAGGTCGCGGCTGAAGGCGGGCCAGGACAGGATCCGCACGTAGTGGTCGACGGGGCCGTCGGTGGGCTGCATGCAGCGCACACGGGCGCCGGGCGGGGTGAAGTGGGTGGGCCAGCCGCGGACCTGTTTGGGCAGGCGCTGCCGGAGCAGCTCGGGCAGGTCGCCGGGGTCGTTGACGAACAGCTCGAGGCGCGGGCCCCAGTCGTGGTCGGTGGATCGGGCGGTGTCGAGGCCGAGCACGTCAGAACCGGGGCCGAGGCGGGCCGCCGCGTGGGGGCGGTCGCCGAGCAGGGGGCGTACGGCTTCGAAGTAGAGGTGTCGGGCGAGGGTGAGGCCGGGCAGGAATTCGGGCATGCGGGCAACCTAGCGGCCGGTCCTGACATGATCCGGAGTTATCCACAGAGGCGGCGTTGTCCACAGGGGCTCCCACGGCCGGTGGCGAGGGCCGGTAGTCTCGGGCCCGTGCCAGCGCCTGACGATGTGATCCGTCCCGGTTGGAGTGTCGAGGAGCTGGAGCACAGCACCGCGAACGAGGTGACCGGCGGGGTGTGGCGGGTGCGGCGCGACAGCGGGCCGGCGGTGTTGAAGGTGGCGACACCGCGGCGTGACGGGGCGGCGGCGCACCTGGCGGCCAGTGACGACCCGGGTCACTTCAACTACTGGCGGCGCGAGGCGCAGGCGTACGCGTCGGGGTTGACCGCCTCGGGGTTGCCGGGGTTGCGGGGTCCGCAGTTGTACGAGGTGGTGGAGCGGGCCGACGGGTCCGTGGCGTTGTGGCTCGAGGACGTGCAGGGCCGACCTGGTCCGGCCGGCGGGCCCGGTCAGCTCGGTGAGGTGGCGTTGCGGCTGGGTGCGGCGCAGGCGGGCTGGCTGGGCAGGCCGCCGGTGTACGAGTGGCTGGCCCGGGACTGGCTGCGCGATTACACCCTGGCCCAGCCGGTGGCCGGCGAGCTCGACTGGGATCATCCGGTGATCGTGGCGGGGTGGCCGGCGCCGTTGCGGGCCGCGTTGCGGCGGTTGTGGGAGCGCCGGCACGAGATCCTGGCGGTGACCGACAAGTTGCCGCGTACGTTGTGCCATCACGATGTGTGGCCGATGAACCTGGTGTTCGCCGGGGCCGGGCCGGTGCTGCTGGACTGGGCGTTCGTGGGGCCGGGGGCGATCGGTGAGGACGCGGCGAACCTGGCCCTGGACTCGTTCTTCGACGGTCTGATCGACATCGGGCTGCTGGAGGAGGTCCTGACCGTCGTGGCCGAGCAGTATCGGCGGGGTCTCGACGGCGCGGTGGACGCCGAGACCGTCGGCCACGCGATCATGGCGTGCGGGGCGGCGAAGTATTTCTGGCTGGCCCCGCGGATGGTGATGGCCGCGGCGAGCGGGTGGGGCCGTAAGCCCGGCTACGACAGCCGCGGGATCGAGGCGATGGTAGCCGGGCGGGCCCCGGTCCTGGCGGTCGTCGCCCGCTGGGCCGGGGAGGTGCTCTAAACGGCGGCGGCGGTCTCGTGTTCCGGGGCGGGGGCCGGGGTGCGCCGGGCGGTGAGCAGCGCGGCGAACGCGAGACCCAGCGCGGTCCAGAGCACGGCCTGGGTGCCCAGCGACGCGATGCGGAAGCTCCACAGCAGGTCGGCCGGGAACGTGTCCGGCACCTCGTCGATGGTGGGCAGCAGGACGTAGCCCACGACCACCACGACCAGGAAACCGATCACCGCGGCGACCGCCTGGCGCCACTCCGCCCGCTGGGTGCGGGCGGCGACGACCCCGGCCCACACGGCGACCAGGCCGAGCACGAGGATCGCCAGGTAGCTGATGGTGCGCTGGTCGATCGTGGCCGGATTGCCGACGGCGGGCGGGTTGGGCGGGTACTTCACGTACGGCACCAGGACGACGCCGAGCAGGGCCGCCCCGGCCAGGCCGAGGGCGGCGCGGGTGTCGCTCGGGGTGCGCAGGCGCCGGCGCAGCAGGGTGTACGCGGTGGCGAGCAACCCGCCCATCGCCGCGCCGTACAGGGCGGTGGCCAGGAACAGGCCGCCCTTCTGCCCGTCGCGGCTGACCAGCTCCTCGTCGTGGTGGCCGTCATCGGCCTCGACGGCGCCGGAGGCGTGGGAGCCGGCTTCCTCGATGGCGATCGCGGCGTCCACCTTGGGTTCGCCGAACGCGTACGCGAAACAGCCGGCCAGCAGACCGGCGATGAGACCCGCGAGCAGGCCCCGCAGCAGCAGAGCGCCGTAGGACGGCGTGGGCGTGCCGCCGTTCAGTGGCACGGGACGCCGAGCAGGTGGCGGCCGTCGTGCATGAGCTCGTGCAGGTACATGCCGCTGCGCGAGACCGCACCCTGGTCGAAGGCGACCAGGTAGGTGATCAGCAGCATGAGGGCGACGACTGCCAGGGCGGTCCAGATCAGCCGCGCGGAGATCGCGGGGGCGCTGAGCGGGCGGACCGACTGTGCCTTGGGCATGGTGGAACAACCTCCTACCGGGATGACGCGTCCCGTTCGAACAGGCTGCGACGTGTGAGCGTCCTGACTCACCGCACCCGTTGCCGGATGCCGTTCACAGTGGCGCGACCGCACCGGACTCCCACCGGTTTCCCTCACACCGCCGCAGATGGTTCCCACAACCTAGCTGTGAGCGACCTGGACGCACAACCGGCGCGGGCCGAACTTGTCGCACCCTCCCGATACGATCGGCGCGAATCGGTGAAGGAGGTGCACGATGCGGTGGCGAGGGTGGCTGGCCGCGGCGACGGCGATCGCGGCGACCCTGCTCGGCCCGGCCCCGGCACGCGCCGCGGTGGTCTGCGAGCGCGCGGCGGTCCCGCAGAAGGTCGCCTCCGGCATCCCCTTGGAAGACCAGGTGTACGCGCCGAAGCGGCTCGCGGGTTTCGGCACCGGCAAGGGTGTGCGCGTCGCGGTGATCGACTCCGGGGTGGACGGCGCGCACCCCCAGCTGCGCGGGCATGTCGCGCCCGGCGCCGATTTCCTGCACGGCGACGACAACGGCCGGCAGGACTGCAACGGTCACGGCACCGCGGTGGCCAGCATCATCGGCGCGATGCCGGCCCGCGACACCGGTTTCCAGGGCCTGGCCCCCGATGCGGCGATCATCCCGATCCGGATCAGCGAGCAGCAGGAGATCGACGGCAAGGCGGTCGGCGACAAGGGCACCCCGGCGCAGTTCGCCCAGGCCATCGATCTGGCCGTCACTCAGGACGCCGACGTGATCAACATCTCGCTGGTGATGACCTCCGACAACACGGCCGTACGGGCCGCGGTGGCCCGCGCCATCCGGGCCGGGATCGTGGTCGTGGCCGCCGCCGGCAACAACGCGGGCAACGGCAACCCCGACCCCTTCCCCGCGAAATATCCCGGCGTGATCGGGGTCGGCTCGGTCAAGGCCGACGGCAGCATCGCCGAGTACTCGCAGCACGGCGACTACGTCGACCTGGTGGCGATGGGCGACGGCGTCACCGTGGCCGCCCGCGGCGGCGGGCACACCACCCTGCAGGGCACCAGCTTCGCCGCGCCGTTCGTGTCGGCCACCGCCGCCCTGCTCAAGCAGCGCTTCCCCGGCATCACCCCCGGCCAGGTCCGGCAGCGGCTGATCGCCACCACCGACCCCGCCCCCGGCGGCAGCGTCAGCTCCGAGTACGGCTTCGGCCTGCTCAACCCGTTCCGCGCGCTGACCGAGACCCTCGGCCCACCGGAACGAGCCCAGCCCGCCCCCGAGTCCATGACCATGCAGGACCCGGCCGTGGCCGCCCTGGCCGCCCGCCGCGCCGAGTCCCGCGACCGCGCCATGCTCTTCGCCGCCATCGGCGCCGGCATCGTGCTGCTCCTGGGCCTGACCGCCGTCATCGTCCGCCAGGGCCGCCGCCGCGGCTGGCACCCCGCCACCCCACACGCCCCCGACTGACCTGACCGCCGTCATCGTCCGCCAAGGCCGCGCCGCCGGGTCCTGGGAAGCAACGCGCCTTCGGACGGCTGCCACCCCGCAAGCCCCCGGCTGAGAAGTCGTACTCGTCGCGGGCGCCGGCGAACGGCGCGGCCCAGGCGGCCCGGTTCGGGCAGGGCCCGAGGCTTCGGTCAGGGCTGAGGCTTTCGGGCTTGTCCTCAACTGCGTGGCTCTATGGAACACCATCTATCTGAATCACGCGGTGGCCACGCTGAGAGAGCAGGGCTACCCGGTCCGCGACGCCGATGCGGGCCGCCTGTCGGTCTACCGGTATGCGCATCTCAACGTCCACGGCCATTATTCGTTCGTCCTGCCAGATCCAGGTGGAGAACGACGGGCTCTGCGCAATCCCGACGAGATGCCGCCTGCATAGCCGTCCCGAATTGCCGGACGCATCGTCGATCGCCGGATCAAGTTGCGGCGGCGCCGCGACCGTTGTCACGCTTTCAGGCCGTCATGGCCGCGATAGCAGCTGTCAGTTGCTGGGGGTGTGTCATGACGATGTTGTGCCCGGATGCGATCTCCACGAGGCGCCGCTGAGGTGTGGTCTTCACGATGGTGGTGACCTCGTCGCGCCGGTCCGAGTAGAAGCCGTGGCGGGCTAGAACGATGGTCATCGGGCAGGTGATCCCGTCGTAGACGTCGACGCTGGGATAGACCGGCGCGTCCGCTGGTGCGGTGGTGGTGGCCGCGATCTCCTCTGTCGTGGGCCTTCGGGTGAACACGCCGCCGCCGTCGCTGAGAAAGCTTCGTGCACCGACCGCGCGTACGAGTTCGGGATCAGCGCCGGCGTTGAGCCAGTCGGTGGGTGCGTCGGCCGCCTGTTTCTCGATCCAGGCGTCACGTTGGGCGGCATCGAAACGGCGTCCGTACCCGAACGTACGCCGCAGGTCCTCGGCGGCCTGCGTGGTCCGCAACTGCCCGAGCGCACGGGCGGCGGTCTGCCGGTCGTCCAGGACCAGCCCGTCGACGATGCAGATTCCGCTGGGCTCGACGAGGCCTGCGGCAGTGACCGCGGTGACGGCGTAGCCGCCGGTGGAGTGGCCGACCAACAGCGGACGTTCCCAACCCGATGCGGTAACGACAACGGCCAGATCGCGCCAATACTGTTCTGCGGTTCTCGACTCGGCGGTGCTGTGGCCGTGACCGCGCAGGTCGACGGCGATCACCCGATGTCGCGGTAGAAGGCCCGCTACTACCGCTTCCCAGGCGGCGGCGTTGTGCCCGCTGCCGTGCACCAGAAGCACGGGATGCCCGGCGCCACCGTGATCCAGGGCGGCCACCGTGCCGCCGTCAACCTCGAAAAAGATCTCCTCACTCACGCACTCTCGCCTTTCTCGACCGCGACCAAGGAACCGGTCTCCATCGCCACCCACACCAGACCGTCCCCGATCCATAACCCGTGCGGCTCTCGCCCGGGCAATTGGTGAAGGGTCACGTCGCCATCGGCGGTGATCCGGGCCAGCTGGGCAGAACCCCACAGCGTGACCCAGCATCCGCCGTCGGCATCGGCCGCGACGGCGTGTGGCCGACATACGGCGTCGGTGAAGCTGATCTTCTCTACCGAGCCGGACGGATCGACACGACCAACGCAGCCGCCGGCGATGTCCGCGTACCAGATCCCGGCCGCGGAGGCGGCGATGCCGACCGGTGCGGCAGGCGCCCTACCACCGGGTAGTTCGACAATGTGCACCGCACCGTCATTCACGTAGGCGAGGGCGCCGGCCGCGTTGAGCGCAACCCACGGCCGACCCGCAACGTCGATGGTGAGCATCGCCGCCCGCGCGTCTGGGACCGGCAGGTCGAGCATCGCGACATCACCTGATGCGGTGACCACCCTGCCGATCTGGTTGACACCCGGTGCAGTGAACCAGACTTCACCGTCAGGCGCAGCGGCGATGCCATAAGGCGCTGATCCGGGTGCCAGGTCGATCACCGTGTGGTCGCCGGAGGCGTCTCGTCTGCTCAGCCGATCGTCGGTGCGGGTGCACCAGAGCGAGCCGTCAGAGACGACGGCCAGCAGCATCGGATGACCGTCACTGCGAGGAAGGCACTCGTGCCGGAACGAGGAACCTGCCTCGCCGGCGACCGGAGTTTCGGCAGGTGTGAACCGCGCGAGTCCCGGCGGAGTCAGAACCGTCATCCACAAAGTCCCGGCGGCGTCGCCGGTCACGGCGTACGGTGCCCAACCCGGCGGCAGGACTACCTCACGACACAGTGCTGCCTCAAGTGGTGGCATCAGCCCTCCATCCGCAAACGCTACAGATGTAGCATTAGGCACATGATGTCAGATGCGCAAGTCCCTTCCGCCTTATCCGGGAAATCCCGGCCCGGTGGCCGGACCGCCCGCACCCGCGAACGCGTACTCGACGCCGTCGCGTCACTACTCCTGGAAGGCGGCTACGACGCCGTGACCATGGACGCCGTCGCAGCACGCTCGGGAGTCCACCGCACCACCGTCTACCGCCGCTGGCGCGACACCGGCGGCCTGCTCGCCGACTCCCTCGACGCCGCCCGCGAACACCCATGGGAACCGCCGGACACCGGCTCACTACTGGACGACCTGCTCGCCATCAACCGCCAGATCGTCGCCGCCCTGACGCAAGAACCATCAATCACCCGGGCACTCGTCGCCGCGTCGTTCCGCTCACCGGCCGCCGCCCACGCACTCCGCTCATTCTGGGAGAACCGCTACGCCCGCGCTGCCGTCGCCGTCCAACGAGCAGTCGGCCGAGGCGAGGCCATGGAAAACATCGACGCACGAACCGTACTGATCGCTTCCAGCGCGCCGATCTTCTACGAACTGGTGCTCATGCGATCCCCGATGCCAGAAGACATCGCCGAACGCTATGCCCGAGCAGGCGCCGCATTAGCGGCCGGTCGGCCCTGACCCCATCACCAACCCGAGCTACGCCGGCCAGGACACCTCTACGCACTCCGGTCGGCGATGTCGCGTACCTGTGAAGCTACTCTCGGCCGCCGGACGGCCGGCCGCCAACTCGGCCTCGGGCGCGGGCGGCGTCGAGGCCTTCGCGGGTGCCCTTGACGATCTGCTGACGCTGAAACTTCGCGACGGCGACGAACACCGGTGAAGATCAGCTCGTCGCTGGTGTCGAGCACGATGCCGTCGAGCGTGCGCAAGTGGCGGCCGTAAGCATGCAGGTCGTCCTCGACGATGGCCAGGAGTTCGCGGGTGTCGCGGCCGAGCCGGGTCAGATCGAACACGGCGAGGGTGTCGCCGCGGCGCATGTGGTCGAGGGCTGCGGTCGGGCCGGGGCGGTTGGTGCCCTTCTTGCGGAAGGCCTTGTCGAGGTAGATCCGGGCCCAGCCGGCCGCCTTGAGGGCGTCGATCTGGCGGGCGAGTTCCTGGGCGTCGGTGGACACCCGGGCGAGCCCGATGACTTCTCTGAGCATTGGCCCTCAAGGGCCGGGTCAGCGGGGGCCGCGCAGTTGGGGGAGGTTCTGGTGGGGTGGCACGTTGAACGTCTCGGCGGCCAGCAGCGGGCGTACCGCTTGTTCGAAGGAGGGGGTGACAAAGGCCCGCTTGAGCACGTCGTGGGCCAGGTGGTTGCCGAGGGCTCCCATGATCATGGACTGGTCCAGGGACAGGTAGCGCTTGGCCACGGTGGCACTGCGGACGGCGATCGCGTCGTAGAAGCCGCCGGGGCCGTACGCGTCGAAGTTGGTTTTGATCTTTGCGAGGTTGGTGCGGGCGGGGGTGGGGGCGTAGGGCAGGGCCAGGAAGGCGGCGTGGGGGGTGATGACGCCGTCGCCGTAGACCGGGGCCGGGCCCGGCGGGCGGCAGTCGCCGAAGCCGGCGTCGTAGGTGCCGCCCTCGATGTCGGAGGGGTAGCCGTTGGTGTCCATGCCCATGGCGTCGACGCCGTAGACGCCGTAGCCGCCGAACGGGTTGGAGGCGGGGGAGAAGCCCCAGTAGCCGTAGCGGGCGTCGGCCAGGCCGTGTTCGATCTGCGCGGCCACCGTGGCCGGGTGGTTGCGGCCCCAGCTGCGCGGGCCCCACGCCGTCTCGGGGACGAACAGGTCCGGCATCAGCGCCTCGAACATGTCGCCGCCCCAGCTCGGGACGAAGGTGATGCCGCGGTAGCGGTACGAGCCCTCGTAGACCGTGCGGCCCCGGTGGGTGGTGGTGAACCCGGCCGGGCGCATCTCCTGCCAGGCGTAGCCGCAGTCCTCGGGCAGGGTGCGCATCGTGTCGTAGTAGGCGGTGGCCGGGATCTGCCCGGCCGCGATGCCCAGGTAGGTGGCGATGCGCGGCTCGGTCACGGTGATGTCGTAGTGGTTGCAGGTGAACCAGACCCCGTTCTGCGGCACCGAGCATCCCGGCGGGGCGGTGTCCCAGAAGCCGCCGCGGATCAGCCCGCGCGTCCCGATCGGCGACGTCGCCGCCGGGTTGAAGAAGAACCCGAAGTTCATTCGGGACAAGACCGCCGAGGCGCGCGTACGCAGTGACGGGAAAGCACCCTGCACCACGCGCAGGGACGCGGCGAGCCATCCGTTGTCCACCGACGACAGGAACGGCGTCACCGAGGTCCCGTCCGGCAGCACGGTCAGCACCGCCCCGGTGTGCGGGTGGTACCAGTTGTAGAACATCCCCGACGGGCTGTGATGCCGCAGCGACGCCAGCGTGGCCAGCGTGCGCGATACCCGGGCCGTGGCCTCGGCCGGCGAGATGATCTTCAGTTCGCGGGCCACCACGGCCGACCACATGTACCCGCCGATGTTGGTCGGTGACGTGTAGGCCGACGGCGCCGACAGGTCCCCCGCGATGTTGTCGGCCACCAGCCCGGTCGCCGGGTCGGTCATGGCCACCAGCGACCGCCACGTGTCGCGGCCGTAAGCGCGCAGCGGGTCAGCGCCGGCCCGCGCCACGGTGCCGGCCGGCAGGATCAGGGCCAGCACGACCAGGGGTACGAGGATGCGTCGCATGATGCCTGGGAACGTAACGCTGTGCTCACCGGACCGGAACCGGTCGCCGACGGGCATTCACGATCTGCGATACGGACGCGCTCATGGCGTACGACCTTTCAGCGGCGCTACATCATCAAGAGAGGACAAATCAATGGACCTAAGTCGTGGGTGCTGCGAACCTGGCCCGATGCTGACCGGTTTGTACGTCCCGTTGATCACTCCTTTCGACGCCGACGGCACTGTGGCCGTCGACGCCCTGACCGCCCTGGCCCAGGAGGTGCTCGACGGTGGCGCCGCCGGGCTGGTCGCCCTGGGCACCACCGGCGAGCCGTCGGCGCTGTCCCCGGCGGAACGCGCCGTCGTGCTGCAGACGGTGGCCGCCGTGTGCACCCCCCGCAACGCCGGCCTGATCGTCGGCGCCAACGACGCCGCGGCCCTGGCGGCCGTGCCCGCGGGCGGCCACGCTCTGACGCTGGTGCCGCCGTTCGTGCGCGCCGGTGCGGACGGCGTGATCGCCCACCTTCAAGCTCTGGCCGCGGCCAGCCCGGTGCCGCTGGTGATCTACCACGTCCCGTACCGCACGGGTCAGCCTTTGACCGTCGGCGCTCTGCGCCGCATCGCCGCAATCCCGAACGTGGCCGGCATGAAGCTGGCCGTGGGCGGGATCGACGCCGACACCGTGGCGCTGATGGCCGACCCGCCGCCCGGCTTCGCCGTCCTCGGCGGCGACGACGTGGTCATCTCGCCGCTGCTGGCGATGGGCGCCCACGGCGGCATCCTGGCCTCGGCCCACCTGGCCACCCGCGCCTACGCGGACCTGGTCACGAAGTGGCAGCCCGGCGACGGCCACCGGCTGGCCCGCCTGTCGGCCGCGCTGTTCGCCGAGCCCAACCCCACGGTGACCAAGGGGGTGCTGTACGCCCAGGGGCGGATCCCGACCCCGGACGTACGCCTGCCCCTGCTGCCCGCCTCCGACACCAGCGTCCGTGCCGCGCTGTCCCTGCTCCCGGCCTCGCTGTGACCGACGGCAGGATGGCGGTCCCCCTGAGCGAACAGGACTATCTGCGCCACATCGAACTGCTCGCCCACGAGGTCGTCCGGGCGGCGCAGGACAAGAGCCGGCTGGACCGCGCGGTCGGCGAGCTCGCCCGGAGCCTGCGCCACGAGCACTTCGCCGGCGACGGCTGCGTCGAGCAAGAGCCGCTGATGCTGCACCTCGGCGGGGCGGCCCTGCTCACCCCGGCCGACCCGGTCTACGAGGCCGCGTGCCGGCGCCTCGGCGTCGAAGCGCGCCCCGAGGGCTGGGCCCTCTGGTACACCTGGGACGCCGAGGCGCGTGCTCACATCATGGTGACGACGGCGCTCGAGACCACGCGGACCTTGTTGAGGCAGTGGGCCGAGGGCCACGACGTCCACCCGGCCCAGCCCTCACGCGCCCAGGTCGCCGCCGTGGTCCGGGGCTGGCTGGGCCCGATGGTGCTCTCACCCAGCCACGCCCGGACGGTCGGCCTGTCCGGCCGGTGAGTCACCCCTCGGCGACGTAGGCGACCGCCACGGCGATGTTGTCGGGCGCGCCGGCGCCGTGCGCGAGCGTGATCAACTCGTCGACCGCCGCCTGCGGCGCGGCGGCTCCGGCCAGAGCACTCAGGATGGCGGCGGCCGGGACCACCGCGGACAGGCCGTCGGAGCACAGCAGGTAGCGGTCACCGGGCAGCGCAGTGCGCAGGGCCAGATCGGCCTCGCCCTCGGCGCCCCACCCGACCGCCCGCACCAGGACAGCGCGCCGAGGATGCTCGGCGGCCTCGGCCGGGGTGAGGGTGCCCTGGTCGATCTGCGTACGGACCCACGTGTGGTCCTGGGTCAGCTGGGTCAGCTCACCGTTGCGCAGCAGATAGGCCCGGCTGTCACCGACGTGCAGCAGCGCCAGCTGCGTCCCCCGGCGCAGCAGAGCCGTCAGCGTCGTCACCGGCCGGTTGTCCCACCCCGCGCCCGGTTCCCCGGCCGGCGGGGCGAGCTCGCGGACCGCCCGGTCGGCCGTCACCGCGGCCTGGGCCAGCAGCGGAAGCAGGTCCGCCTCGGTGGACTCGACCGCGCGGACCGCGGCGACCGCGGCGGCCGCCGCCTGTGCCCCACCCGGCCCGCGGGTGCCGTCGGCCACGGCGAGCAACTGCGACCCCGCGTACGCCAGGTCCTCGTTGGTGTCCCGCCCGGTCCCGGCGTCGAGGCCGGCGGCGAAACGGAAGTCGATCTGAGCCATGGTGGTGCCCCTTTCCGAAAGATCAGCCACGAGCAGGGAGGTCAGCCGGGCCCGGGCCGCCGTGTCGGCCGCGACCCGCCGCCCGTAGGCGCTGACCGCGTCGGCCGCCGCCCGCGGGTCGAGCGCGCACACCTCGGCGATCTCGGCCAGCGGCATCCCGATCCGGCGCAGCCCGGCGATCAAGTGCGCCCGCCCGAGCTGGCCCGGCTCGTAGAACCGGTAGCCCGACTCCGCGTCCACGGCCGCCGGGCGCAGCAGACCCATCTCGTCATACAGCCGCAGCGCCTTGGGCGTGAGCCGCGCCTGCCGCGCGAACACCCCGATGGTCAACAGCCCCACGATCCGATCCTCCTCGCACCGGCCCCGTCGGCCGGCCCCTTACACGCTGGGCCTTGCCCAAGGGTCAAGGTCAACCCCGGCCTACTGCCGCAGCAGACCGGTGGCCGGGATGGGGGCGACGTGACCGGTACGGGGGCGGTCGCGGTGCAGCGTGAGACCGATGTCGACCAGGGCGGCCCGCTCCAGGGTGGGCAGCTCGGCCAGGGCAATCCAGCGGGCCTCGTCGGTGGAGCCGTCCGTCTCGTGGCGCAGACTGCCGCCGGTGATGGTGACTGAGTAAAAGACGCCGATGGCGTGCAGGAGCCGGCCGGGTGGATCGCTGTAGTCCATCACGATCGTGCGCGAGTCGACGCCCAGCAGATCGTCGGCGCGGGCCTCGTAGCCGGTCTCCTCGCGCATTTCGCGGACCACGGCGTCGTACGGGTCCTCCAGTTCTTCCACGCGGCCGCCGGGCAGGGTCCAATGGCGGAGCTTTCCGTCGGGAGAGACGAAGCGGGCGAGCAGAATGCTGTCGTCGCGCCGGCAGATGGCGTACGCCGCAATGCGTTGCATCTCAAAGCCCAATCAGAGACAGCAGGTCGGTGTGGGTGGCGGAATCAGCGGCGATCAGCAGGCCGCCGCGGCCGGTACGGGGCGGGGAACCGTCGAGGGCGGTGACGACGCAGCCGGCCGCGCGGCACACAGCGATGCCGGCGGCGAAATGGACGCTGTCCTCGCCGTGGCCGTCGGTGACATAGGCGGCGCGGCGGCCCGCGGCGACCCAGGCCACCGCCAATGTGGTGGACACGACGCGAGGGCGGTAACGGGCGGCGAAATCACGGTTGCCGAGCAGGTCGACCGCGCGGAAACGGGATCCGTTGGGGAACGGGGGATCGAGGTTGACGTCCACCAGCGATGACGAAGGGGACGGGACCAATTGCTCGTCGGCGCCGTCACGGCGTACCCCCGCGGTCCGGCCGTCGGTCCAGAAGACCTCGCCGGTGAAAGGGTCGGCCGACGCGGCGGCGGCGCCGGACCGCAGGGCCACATTGACGGCGACCAGGTGGGTGCGGACGGCGTAGTTGAGGGTGCCGCACAACGGGTCGACCATCCAGGTCCGGTCGTCGGGAGCCGAGCCGGTACGCCCGGACTCCTCGCCGAGCACGGCGTCGCCGGGACGGTGGGCGCGCAGCAGGTCGACGATGACGCGTTCGGCCTCGACGTCGGTGTCGGTCGCGAAGTCGCCGCCGCCCTTGTCCAGGCGGGAATGCGCGGCCCCGAACCGCGAGCGGACGATTTCCGCGCCGGCCTGCGCGGCGGCGATGGCCAATTCCCCGTCGGTGATCACCGGGGGAGGATAACCGGCCGCCGCCAATCAGAGTTGTCGATGACCAGGCCGGCCCGGCGGTGCGGATCGCAGGCGGCGAAATAGAGGCGCTGACCGCCGATGTAGCGGGCCAGACCCGGATGGCTGGGATCGGCCGGCGAGCCGTCGCGCTCGGCCATCCGGGCGACGGTCACCGCGAACGGCGCGTCAAGAAAGATAGACAGGTCCCACACGCCGGCGAGCTCGTCGCGGTGCAGGAACAGGCCGTCGACGATCAGGACCGTGCCGGGTGGCGCTGATTCCCATTCCGGGTCCAGGACCTCGTCGGTCCGCAGATCGTGCGCGGCCCGGCGGAAACGGCGGGAACCACCCGGCGAGAACGGCTCGAGCACGTTGCGGGCCAGGGCGGGATAGTCGTAGCTGTCGTAGAAGAAACCGTCCGGGGAATCGCGGCCCCGGCGATAGCGAACGGACCGCGGATGGTGGAAATCGTCGGCCGACACGTGCACGACCGGGCGGCCGCGGCCGCGCAGCACGGCGGCGAGTTCGGCGGCGAACGTCGATTTGCCGGCCCCGTCGACGCCGTCCACGCCGACCCGCACGGCGCCGCGGGCAAGGTCGGCGACGTGGTTGAGCAACTCGGACCTCACGGCCGCAGACTATCGTTGCGCGGGAACTGAACGGGGGCCGGCGGTTTGAACGTGTTCGAAAGACTTCGGGAGGCCGCGGGGGCGGTCGCGCTGCTCGCGGTGCCGGGGATCCTGCTGGGCGCGTGGGCGGCCGGCGGTCTCACGCTGCCGGTCACCGTGGCCGGGCTGGTCGGGGTGTCGTTGCTGGTGGCGACCCTGGTGCTCGCGGTGGCCGGGCGCGCCTGGTGGGCGTACGGCGTGGTGGCCCTGCTTGTCGTAGTGACCGCGGTGGCGTTCACGCAGCTGCCGCGCACGCGTATCGGATCGGTGCCGGTCCTGGGCCTGCTGGCGGTGACCACCGTCCTGGCGGTGCTGCTCAACCGCCCGCGCCGCGGCCGGGACTGGTGGGGCCGGCTCGACGACCTGCTGGTGGGCCGCTACAACATCCCCCGCCGCCGGGCCGCCGAACTGGTCGCCCAGGCGCGTGCGGCCGCCGGTGACCAGCCGCCCCTTCCCTCGGTGGCCCGCTACGCGCGGGAACTGGCCGAAGCGGAACCGGCCCACCGCACCCCGTGGTGGCGTGACTCTCGGGTGTTCATGGCCCTCGCGGTCGCCGGCATCGTCATCAGCTCGGTCGCCGACGGCGAGTGGGTGCTGGCCGCGGCGGGCACGGCCGTGCTGGCCTGGGCGCTGTGGGACGTCCGGGCCGTCTTCCGGCGGTGACCGTCCCCGACTGGGCGCTGCGCCCCGCCCGCCCGGCCGACGTCGAGACCATCGCCGAGCTGCGGGCCGTCGCGCTGCGCCCCGATCTGCAACGCCTCGGCCGCTTCGACGAGCACCGGGTCCGGCAACGGCTGCGCGACGCGTTCACGCCCGAGCACACCTCGATCATCCTGTCCGCGGGCGCCTTCGCCGGCAGCGTGACCATGCGCCCGCAGGCCGGCGCCCACTGGCTCGAACACTTCTACCTGGCCCCGGGCCTGCAGGGCCGCGGTCTCGGCTCGGCCGTCCTGCGCACCCTGCTCGCCCGGGCCGACACCGACGCCGCCACGGTGCGCCTCAACGTCCTGCGGGGCAGTCAAGCCCTGCGGCTGTACGCCCGCCACGGCTTCACGATCGAGTCCGAGGACCCGATCGACGTGTTCATGATCCGCCGCCCCACGGCTAGCTCCCCGGCTCCCACTCGATGAGGCCCTCGAAGGGCCACCGGTCACCTTCGATTTTGAACGCGTCCAGCGGCAGCCGGCCGTAAAACAGCAGCACCAGATCGCTGGCCGTCCCCCACAACGCGGCGTCGGCCTCGCCCGGGCCCTCGGCCCGGCCCACCGATGCCCCGGCGGAGGACAGGCGCAGTCGCCAGGAGTCGCCCTCGGTGGCGTGGTACTCGACGGTCACCGGGTCGTGGGGCCACGGCAGGTCGGTGGCGACGCACGTGGCCAGGAACTCGTCGACACCGTCGAGGGCCACCGCGTCCGGCAGCGGCCGCGGTGCGCCCAGCGCGAGCTGGGCGTCGTAGGTGTGCACGGCCAGCTCCTGCACCTGGTGGCGGGCGGCGGCGCCGGCGGTCCGGGGCGACGGCGAGCGAGGCCACCACGTCCAGCACGCCTTGTCGGGGCCGGCCGCGCGCAGGGCGTCCACCAGTTCCTGCGTGGTCCGGGCCAGCTCGTCCGCGTCGGCGGCCGGCGGGGGCGGGGGCGCGTCGGCCGGGCCGGCGGCGACGATGGCGGCCCACTTGCGGCGGCCGACAGCCAGGTGCTGCGCGAGATCGGCCAGCGTCCAGCCCGGGCAGGACGGCACCGGCACGCCGAGGCCCGGCGCGTCGGCGATGGTGGCGCGGAAAGCGGCCGAGCGTTCGCCGATCAGCGTCAGCAGGGTCTCGTACTCCAAGGTCTTCGGCACCCGGGCTGTCTACCATCACGCCGAGCACACCGAAACCGATTTATGCGACCGGTAGCTGGAAGACGGGCCGAGCGCGTCGATGAGACAGCGATAGCCGCTCTCGTCGCGCCCCGCACCACCCCCACGCGAGCCCCCACACCACGCCGCCGCCGCGAAACCGCAGGAGAATCGTTCTGGCAGAACCGTTTCAGGCTCACGCCCGGTCGGACGCGGTGTCACCGAAACGGCCGGCGAGCAGATAGGCGCCGTGATTGTCGAGCTGGTCGCGGCGCCGGTCGTAGCGGCGGGTGGTCCGCGGATCGGCGTGCCCGGCGAAGTCCTGAGCCCGGCGCAGGTCGCCGCCGGTGGCGTCGAGGATCTCGGTGATCGCGGTGTGGCGCAGCGAGTGCGGGCTCAGCGCGCCCGCCGCGGCCAGCCCGGCGCTGCGGGCCAGCCGGCGGATCAGCCGGTACACGAACAGCTCGTAGATCGGCCGGCCGGACGGGGTGAGGAACAGCGGTCCCCCGCCCGGGGCGCCGCGCTCGGCCAGCATCAGGTCGATGGCGTGCGACAGCACCGGCGGCAACGGGACCCGGCGGCGGCGCCCGCCCTTGACGGTCAGGTTGAGCACCCGGTGGCCACGGTCGCTGCCGAGGTCCTCGATCCGCGCTCCGATCGCCGAACCGACCCGCAACCCGGCAACCAGCAGCAACAGGATCAGCGCGTGCGTTGTCAGGGAATCGGCGCGGGCCTCGCCGAGCAGCCGGTCGGCTTCCGGGCGGTCGAGGCCGACGGTGCTGCTGTCGTCCGGGTCGATGCGCGGCCGCGCGGCGGCCTGGGCCGGGTTGTACGTGATCAGCGGCTCCGGGTCACCGGCGGTGTTGACGACCAGGTAGTCGTACCAGGACGCGACCGCGGACAGCCGGCGGGCGATGGTGGACTCGGCGGCGGGTCTGCCGCGGGCTCCGGTCGCGCGCTGCTCGACGATCCAGGCGTCGAGGTCGGCGGCCCGGGCGGTCAGCGGGTTGCGGCCGGTGGCCGCGCACCACTCACCCCACTGCCACAGATCCCGCCGGTACGCGGTGCGGGTGTGCGCAGAACGTTGCCGGCTTAGCCACATGTTGGTCAGTTCCCCGAGCCGGGTCGGTGCCGCCACCGCGATCGCGGGCGCCGCAGCCGAGCCTGTGGGAACTAGTTCACTGCCGACCGTGCTTTGTGGTCCGTCTGTCACGCCCAAACCCTACCTGACGGATAACGGTCATTATCTTACGCCACGCCATGGGCGGCTGAGCGTCGTTCGGATGGCGATCCGGATTATTGAATTACCAGTATTTGCAATCCAATAATTAGGGGACAGAGCTGCTGTGAGGGCGGTACGGCGCTGAGCCGGCCGGCTGAGGTCCGGTACCTGAAAGCGGCACGTAGTGAGACGGCAGCGAGGCCGAGGGAAGTGTCCGGCGATGCGCTGGATCTGCGGGAGGGTCCAGCGCCCAGAGCCCCGTCGCGGACTCTCCGTTGCGTCAGCTTCACGGCGCGGCACCATGAACGAGCCGCATGACGAACGATCTGCGCCGCCGCCGCCGCCACCGGCCGGCACGGCCGAGGCCGAACGGGTCAGGCAGTGGCACGCAGGCCCCGCGACGTGGTGCCGAACGCCTCAGGCAGCGGGCACGCAGGCCCCGCGACGTGGGGCCGAGCGCCTCAGGCGGCGGCGCGCAGGCCCTCGGTGGTGGTGGCGCGCAGGCGGGTGGTCATGGTGGAGCGGGCGCCGATCTGGGCGGCGTAGACGGCGCGGCGGCGGGCCACGGCGCCGCCGGCCGGGGCGGCGGGGGTGCTCTTGGCCTCCATGTGGGTGGTCAGGCCGTCCTTGAGCAGGGCGAGGGCCTCGGTGCGCAGCTGTGAGACGCGGGACTCGGTGACGCCGAGCTCGGCGGCGACCTCGGACAGGGGGCGCTCGCGCAGGAAGGAGGACTCGACGACCAGGCGCAGCCGCTCGGGCAGCACGGCCACGGCGTCGTGCAGGTAGCCGATGCGCTCGCGGTGCAGCAGCATCTCCTCGGGGTTGAGGGCGGCGTCGGTGATCATGTCGTCGGCGGTGCCGGCGGCGAAGCCCTGCAGGGAGAGCACGGCGGCGCGCTGCACGTCGTCGTCGAGGACGGCCAGTTCGCTGACGGCGACGCCGAGCAGGGTGGCCAGCTCGCTGTCGCTGGGGGTGCGGCCGAGCTGGGCGGTCAGTTCGGTGCGGGCCTGCTGGGCGCGGCGGGCCCGGGCCCGTACGGAGCGGCTGGCCCAGTCCATGCCGCGCAGCTCGTCGAGCAGGGCGCCGCGCACGCGGGCGGCGGCGAAGCGGCCGAACGGGATGCCGCGGGCCGGGTCGTACGCCTTGGCCGCGGTGGTCAGGGCGGCGTAGCCGGCCGAGGCGAGGTCGTCGCGGTGCACGTGGGCGGGCACCTTGAACAGCATTTCGCGGACCATGTGGCCGACCAGGGCCATGTTGTCGCGGATCAGGGTCTCCTGGGCGCGGGTGACGGCGATCGTGGTCGTGTTCATGGTGGTTCCCCCCTGTCGTTGCTGACGGGGTGAACTTTTTCGTCCGCCGGGTGCAGCCGGCGGTCACTTACGGTTGCCGTCCGGTTGCACCGGGAGGGGAATTCTCAAGTGAGCAGCCAGCCGTTCTCCACGGCCAGGCGGACGGCTTCGGCGCGGGTGCGGGCGCCGGTCTTGCCGATGGCCGCGGACAGGTGGTTGCGGACCGTGCCTTCGGACAGGTGCAGCTCGCGGGCGATGTCGGCCACGGTGCCGCCGTCGCGGGCGGCGCGCAGCACACCGGTCTCGCGGTCGGTCAGCGGCGAGTCGCCCTGGGCCAGGGACTGGGCGGCCAGGGCCGGGTCGACCACGCGCAGGCCGTCGTGCACGCGGCGGACCGCGTCGGCCAGCTGCCGGGCCGGGGTGTCCTTGACGATGAACCCGCTGGCCCCGGCGGCCATGGCGGCGCGCAGGTAGCCGGCCCGGCCGAAGGTGGTCACCATCAGCACCTTGATCTCGGGGCGGGCCTGGCGCAGGGCCCGGCCGGCGGCTATCCCGTCCAGGCCCGGCATCTCCACGTCGAGCAGGGCCACGTCGGGGTCGTGGGCCAGGGCGGCGGCGACCACCTCGTCGCCGCGGCCGACCTCGGCCACGACCTTCAGGTCGTTCTCCATGTCGAGCAGGGCCGCCATGGCCCCGCGGACGAGGGCCTGGTCGTCGGCGAGCAACAGCTTGATCATGTCGGTACCTCCACGCGGACCCGGAACCCCGGGTGATCGTCGTCGCGCGCGCCGGCGACGAAAGTGGCTCCGGCGGCCTCGGCGCGGCGCCGGAGCCCGGTCAGGCCCTGCCCGGGGGCGCAGGTGTTCACGAAGGCCCCGTCGTCGAGGATCTCGACGCTGCCGGGGCCGAGGCGGACCTGGGCGTGGGTGGCCCGGCTGTGCCGCACGATGTTGGTGACGGCCTCGCGGATGGTCCAGGCGAACAGCTCCCGGTTGCGGCTGGGCACCTCGTCGGCCACCCCGGGCAGCTCGGCCTCGACGTTGGCGGCGGCCAGGGCCTCGCGGGCGGCGGCGATCTCGCCGGGCAGCGAGATGCCGCGCATGCCCATCGCGGTGGCCCGCACGTCGGCCAGGGCGTCGCGGGAGAGCGCTTCGAGGTCGCGCAGCTCGGCCCGGGCCTTGTCCACGTCGACGTCGAGCAGCCGCTGGGCCAGCTCGGCCTTGACCGCGACCACGGTCAGCGAGTGCCCGAGGATGTCGTGCAGGTCGGCCGCGATGCGGGCCCGTTCGTTCTGCACGGCCAGTTCGGAGAGCTCGACCTGGGCGGCGAGCAGGCTCTTCTGCCGGTCGACGGCCAGGCGGATGCCGTAGGTGGCGGCGCAGCCGAGCAGCACGGCCAGCCCGTAGCCGTTGTCGCTCCAGCCCGGCACGAGCAGCGGCAAGGCCTCGGCCAGCACGAACAGGGCCCCGGCGAACGGCAGGGCCTGCTTGAGCGGCAGGCAGATGACCGCCAGGGCGGCCATGTAGACCAGGCAGGGCAGGGCGTGGTTGCCGGCGCCGGGGATCTGCAGGGCGAACAGGGCCAGCATGAGCGCGATGCCGAGCCACATGTCGAGCACGAACCGCGGCGGGGGCGGCTGCAGCCGGGACAGGCGGGCCCGGCTGGCCAGCACGGCGTAGCTCAGGGCGAAGGCCACCACGGCGACCAGCCCGGTCCAGCGCCACCACAGGTCGTCGGTGTCGAGCAGGGCTTTGACGTTCTCGCTGAGGTAGAACAGCCAGACAGCGGCGAAGACCGCACCGTAGCGGCGGGCGGCGGCCGGGGACGCTGTCATGGCTGTGAACCTACCGCCGCGCTCAGACCCGGGCGGTGTCACGCCGGAAGCGCCACATCGCCCCGGCCGCGAACAACGCCGTCCAGACGATCACGTTGAGCGCGGCCAGCCACAGGTTCCCGTCGTGGGTCAGCGGGTAGCGGGCCAGCTCACCGACGCCGTACACCGGGGTGAACTCGGCGATCGTGGCGAAGGTCGAGCCGAGCTGATCGACCGGCACGAACAGCCCACCGGCGAACGAGAGCACGGCCAGCACCGGGCCGAGGATCTGCATGACGTTCTCGCTGGGCAGCAGGTAGCCCATGAACAGGCCGAACGCGGCGAACACGAGCGCGCACACCCAGGCCAGCAGCCCGCACAGGATCCAGGCCGAGGCCGGCAGCTGCGCACCCGAGGCGGCGCCGACCGCGAACGCCACGACCACCGACACCGCGCCGATGATCATCGCGATGACGATCTTGGTGGCGATGTAGGCGTACGGCCGTAGCGGGGTCAGCCGCAGCTGCCGGCTCCACCCGGCGGCCCGCTCGACCGCGACCATCGCGCCGCCGCTGGTGGTCGACAGCATCGCCCCGTACACGGCCATGCTGATCAGCACGTAGCCGGTGAGGTTGCCGCCGCCGACGCGTTCGGTCTTGTAGTCGGCGCTGGTGCCGAAGAGCAGGAAGAACACCGCCGGGAAGACCAGCGTGAAGATCACCGTGCGTTTGTTGCGCAGCATCCGCCGCAACTCGAGCTTGATCATGCCGAGGGAGAAGCCGCCGAAGCGCGGCAGCGTGCGGGTCATGACGGTCATTTCGTCTCCTCGTCCGCGGTCAGCGCCAGGAAGGCGTCCTCCAGGTTGCGGCTGGTGATCTCCAGGTCCCGGGCCGCCGTACGGGTCAGCAGGTAGCGGGCGATCTCGTCGCTGTCGTTGCCGTGCAGCAGGACGGTCTCCCCGCGGACCTCGGCCCGGTCGACCCCGGCGATCGCGGTCAGGTCGGCCTCGATCGCGCCGGGCAGCGTCGCGCGGACCGTACGGCCCGAGGCCATGGCCTTGACCTCGGCCGCCGTGCCGTCGGCGACGATGCGGCCCCGGCGCACGAAGACCACCCGGTCCGCGTACGCGTCGGCCTCCTCCAGGTAGTGGGTGGCGAAGATGACCGTACGGCCGCGGTTGGTGTCCTCGCGGATCGCCGACCAGAACTCGTGCCGCCCGCCGACGTCCATGCCGGTCGTCGGCTCGTCGAGGATCAGCAGCTCCGGGTCGGGCAGCAGGGCCATGGCGAAACGCAGCCGCTGCTGCTGCCCGCCCGAGCACTTGCCGACCAGGCGCCCCGCGACCTCGGTGAGCCCGGCCCGCCGCAGCGCCGCCTCCGCGTCGGCGCGGGACCGGCCGAACAGCACCGCGGTCAGCCGCACGGTCTCCTCGACCGTGTAGTCCTTGAGCAGCGCCCCGGTCTGCATGACGGCCGAGACCAGGCCCAGCTGGACCGCCTCGTGCGGCGCCCGGCCGTACACGCGCACGCTGCCTTCGTTCGGCTGGGCCAGGCCCAGCAGCATGTCGACCGTGGTGGTCTTGCCGGCCCCGTTCGGGCCCAGCAGGGCGACCACCTCCCCGGGCCGGATCGTCAGGCTGACGCCGTCGACCGCGGTCACCGCGCCGAAACGCTTGATCACGCCGTCGAGCTCGACCGCGGCCGGCGCGGTCGTGATGTCGGGTGAAGCTGTGAGGGTCATGCCACCAATCCTCGGGCGCGCCGACCGCCGATCCGTGGGCCGAGCGTCATCACCCGTCCATGACATCCGTCAGGGCACACTGTCGCGATGGAACCCACCCACAGCGCCCTGATCCTGGCCGTCGGCGAGGCCGAACCGGTCGTGGCCGCCCACCGCGAACGCCTCGACACCGCCGCCGGCTGGGGCGTGCCCGCCCACGTGACCGTCCTCTACCCGTTCCTGGCGCCTGAGCGCATCGACGAGCACGTCCTGGCCGTGCTGACCCGCACGGCGGCGTCGGTGCCGGCCTTCTTCTGCGCCTTCGAGCGCATCGAATGGTTCGGTGACACGGTCGTCTGGCTCGCCCCCACGCCGGCCACGCCGATCGTCACCCTCACGGCGGCGCTCGCGGCCCGTTTCCCCGACAATCAGCCGTACGGCGGTGAGTTCACCGAGGTCGTTCCCCACCTCACGATCGGCCACGACCACCCCCGCCCCGTGCTCGAGGCCGCGGCCGCCGAGATCGCCGGGCACCTGCCGATCCACAGCCGCGTCGACGCGCTGCGGCTGATCGCCGGGCGCCCCGAGCCGGGCGGCACGTGGGCGACCCTGGCCGAGTTCCCCCTCGGCTGATATTTGCGTTGCCGCCCGGCTCACCCGGCGAGAAGGATCGAACGCATGCGGCCTGAAATCCTCGACTACTACGAGCTCGGCGGTGAGACCAACCGGCTCGACGCCGGCACCGGGCGCCTGGAGTTCCTGCGCACCTTCGACGTTCTCGACCGTGAGCTGCCGGCCCCACCGGCGGCCGTGCTCGACGTCGGCGGCGCCACCGGCGTCTACGCCGGTCCCCTGGCCCAGCGCGGCCACCCGGTGCACGTCATCGACCCGGTCCCGGCCCACGTCGCCGCGGCCGCCGCCCGCCCCGGCGTGACCGCCGCCGTCGGCGACGCCCGCGACCTGCCCGCCGGCGACGCCGGCGTCGACGCCGTGCTGCTGTTCGGCCCGCTCTACCACCTGCTCGACTACCACGAGCGGATCACCGCCTGGCGCGAGGCCCGCCGCGTCCTGCGCCCCGGCGGCGTCGTGATCGCCGCGACCATCACCCGGTACGCGTCGCTGTTCGACGGCTTCGTCAAGAACTACGCCCTCGACCCGCGGTTCCGGCCCCGTATCGACCGGGTCCTCGACGACGGCCGGCAGGAAGCGGTCGGGCAGCTCGGCGGCGGCTGGTTCACCAGCTCGTACCTGCACCACCCGAGCGAACCCCCGGCCGAGGCCCTCGCCGCCGGCCTGACCGTGCGCCGCGTCGTCGGCCTGGAAGGGCCGATGGCCATGACCGGGCCCCGCCTGCACGAGATCCTGGCCGACCCGGCCGAGACCGCCCTGATGCTCGAGATGCTGCGCACCGTGGAGGAGGAGCCGAGCCTGCTCGGGGTCAGCAACCACCTGCTCACCATCGCGGTGCGCCCCTGACGTGCGGGCCCGGCACCCGGTTGTGGCACACTCCCCGCCGTGGACGCTGGCGCCCTGATCGTCGCCGACGGCGGCGAGTTCTCCGGACTGCTGTTCGACAACCCGATCGTCGGCCTGCCACCGGCGCTGACGTGGACCCTGCGGGTCCCCTTCGGACCGGTCGGCGGCGACCCGGTCCTGCTCGAGATCGAGTGGCTGCCCGACACGGCGAAAAGCTGGCAGGACATGACCGGGCTCAGCGTGTCCAGCCCCGCGTTCGCCGACCCGGCCGAGGCCGTCGTGCACCACCACGGCCACCACCGCTACGACCGGGCCGACGTACGCGTGCTCGACCAGGACGGCCCGATCGCGCACTTCGAGGTCGCCCTCGCCGGGGACCTCGACGGGCTCGGCCCCGGCGAGATCACCTTCGGCGCCCGGCTACGGTTCACCGGCATCGCCGTCCAGCTCACCGGGGCCACCACCGCCGCCGAGGCGCTCGAGCGGCTCGGCGGGCACACCGACACCACCGGCTTGATCGAAATCGACGACCCGCGAGGCATCGCGTTCCGCTTCGCCCCCGGTTAGCGTGAACCATGGCCGACGCAGTGGTGATCCCCGGCGGGCGCTACGGCCCCGTCGCCGGCATGCTCGCCTACGCCGGCACCGTCCCCGAGAAACGCGGCGCCACCGCCCACGCCCACGAGTGGAGCACCACCCCACCTGCGCACCAGACCCCCGAGATAGAAGCGTGGGTACGCGACCAGATCACCCCGGTCCTCGACGCCCTGCCCGGCCCGGCCCTGCTCATCGGCAAGTCCCTGGGCAGCAACGCCGCCTGCGTCGCGGCCGACCGCGGCCTGCCCGCCGTCTGGCTCACCCCGCTGCTGCACCTGCCCTGGGTCGTCGCCGCCCTGCACCGCGCCACCGCCCCCTGCCTGCTGGTCGGCGGCACCGCCGACCAGAGCTGGGACTCGGCCACCGCCCACCGCCTGAGCCCCTACGTGCTGGAAGTCCCCACCGCCGACCACGGCATGTTCGTGCCCGGCCCGCTCACCGACTCCATCGCCGTGCTGGCCCGCATCGTCGTCGCCGTCGAGGACTTCCTCGACGAAATCCAGTGGCCCTGACCGGCGCCGCCCCGGATACTTCACGCTCATGAGCCGCACCATCAGGGTCACCGTGCGTGGCAGCTTCGACAACCTCAGCGCCGAGCAGCTGGCCGAGCTGACCGCCGCCCAGGCCGCCCACGACTTCCTGCACACCCAGTACACCCCCGAGGGCCACCTGACCTACGACCTGCCCGCCCGGCCGTTCTTCACGTTCCGCTTCGCCGAGCAGGCCGCCGACGACGCCGACATCCCGAAGGCCGCCGCCCGCGCCGAGGCCAAGGCCGCGGAGTGGATGCGGTCACGCGGCTACGCCATCAAGAAACTGACGTCACAGACCGTCGACGTGGCCGAGATCCCCCTGGGCAAGCGGGGTAAGCGCGAGGCCGCCCGCAAGGCCTGAGCTCAGAACAGCGGCAGCTCTTAGTCGAGGTCGACCCGCTCCCCGGTCCGGGCGCCCCGCACGACCGGGTGGCCGGAACCCGGCCTTTCCACGAGGGCTTCGATCGCCGGGCGGTGGACTGAGGAGCTGATGCAGGCCTTCGGAGACTTCAACAAGGGCCGCCTCGGCGTCATCCCGCACCCCTGATCAGTTCCCGTACTCCAGCCAGTAGATAGTCACGTTTCCAGCCTTGTTGGTGATGGTCACGCAGTCGAAGGCGGCCCAGCCCCAGTCCCGGACTCGTTTCTGACCCTCAGTGGAACAGCTGTCGAAGGTGTGGTAGTACCGGTCGGGGGGAAGCTCGATGTAGTCGTTGCGCGGGTCGGCCTGGGCCGGTCCGGCGACGAGCGCGCCGCCCAGCGACAGGCCGAGGCTGACGGTGAGGATGGTGGCCTTGGTAGCCATGGTCTTACCTTTCCTCCGGGTTTGTTCGGGCGAGCAAAGGGGACCACCTCCACCCGGTCCGCGTACGCGGAACGAGTCGTGACCGGCCTTTCGGTCCGGTGGCTCGCTCCGAGCGGCCGGACTTGCGGCGTTCGGCGGCGCCTCGGGCCGTTACGCGGTAGAAGCCCAGGCCGGGGTGGGGTGGGCCGCCCAACTGGGTCAGATGCGGTCGAGGTCGGCCCAGTCGCGGGAACCGTCCGACAAGTCGTCATACTCACGGGCGGTCTCGTCGACGACGCTGGCCCAGTCGGCGCCGACCCGGGTGACGCGTGGCTGCGTGCGGCGAATCGTCGCGGCCGGGATCTCGTAGCGGGGATCCTCCGGCGGTGCCGGCGCCACGGCGTCTTCGCCGTCGCCAGGGACTCGAGCACCTCGTTCCAGCGGCGGCAGTCCAGGTGCACGGTGGAGGTCCGGCCCGGCATGAATGAGATTTTCGTCAACCCTGGAGGGGTGACGACGCCATGCGGGTCAAGGGCCAGAATACTGCGGCAGCGGTCAGAACGATCGGTAGATGCCTTCACCGAAAACTGACGGCGGTGCCGTGTAGCGAAGCACCCGCATCGTGCTGTCGTAGCGGTCGTGAACCGAAAGGTCCTGCCACGCCAGGGGCGTTGCCGTCAGCGGCCAGAGACGACGAAGCTCGTCAGCCCGTGCCGGTCCTCCTCGGGGACGAGGAGCCGATAAGGCTGGGTCACGTTGAGGTTCACCACCACCTTGATCAGCCAGCGGGCCAGGACCTCCGCGGTGTCGGCCGCAATGGCGCCGGTACTCGTCGAGCCCAGCAGAACCCGCTGGGCGCCAGCGTCGAGGCTGCTCATCCACCCGTTGTTGCATGTGGCGCAGACCTGCCCGTTCACGTGACTGGACAGCGGACGAGTACCCCGCTCCGATACCACCGCGCCGGTTTCGAGCCATCCCGGCGATGCCGCGCACTGAGAGCAAGACCTGCCGGGCCGGGCCGTTGCGGCCTGCGTGGCGCAGAGCAGGGGGCCGCATACTGCAGGGGTGGCTCATGGCGTAGTGCTTCGACCCGACCCGGACACCTCGGACGCTCTCATCGCGCTGTCGCAGGCGATCGGGGGCAGCTCTGAGCCGATCATGTTGCTGGGGGCGCAGGCGCCGCCGCATGTGTCGGTGCTGCACTGGGGGGCCGATGACAGCCTGGCCGAGGTTATGGGGCTGGCCGGGCGGTACCGGGAGAACACCTTCGAGGTCAGGATCATCGGGCTGCTGTACGCGGTGATCCCGGCCGGCGACTACTACGTGCCGCAGGGTGGGCACTACTTCGGTCTGGAGATCGTGCGCCGGCCCGGGCTCGACGCGCTGCACCACGCGTTCCTGGAGCTCGCCGCGGATCCGCTGGGGCAGGTCGGTCCCGACTTCCGGCCGCACATCACCCTGGGCGTCACCGCCCGTCCACCGGTTCTGCCGCCGCTGTCCGAGGTGCCCACCGGCATCCTGAGCACCACCATGGCCGCCGGGCCGGTCGGGCCGTACGGCACGTTCCCGCAGCTCGCGGCGGTCTGAAGGGTGCTGACGGTCAGAAGGTTCCGCCCGGGTGACGCCGGGGTGGTGTGGGCGCTGAACGCGCTGCCGAACATCGGCCACACCGCCGACGCGGCCGTGCCGGTCCCGCTGCCACCGGCGTCCGAGCCGCCCGCCGCCTTTCCCGATCTGGCCGATGTCACCGCGAGCTTTCTGGATCGCGGCGGCGAGTTCCTGGTCGTGGAGCTGGACGGTCACGTCGTCGGCATGGGCGGCTACCGGCCGGACCCGGACGGCAGCGCGCAGATGCTGCGGGTGCGGGTGCATCCGGCGACGCGGCGCCGGGGGATCGGGCGGGCCCTGATGGCCGGGCTGGAGGCGCGGGCGGCGCGCGGCGGGCTGACCGCGGCCCGGCTCGACACGGCGGCCAACCAGCCGGAGGCCATGGCGTTCTACCAGGCCCTGGGTTATCGCGAGACCGGCCGGGAACGCCGGCCGGACTGGACGTGGACGCTGGTGTACTACGTAAAGGCGCTCGCCGGCTGATCACGGAGCCGTGCGAGTATTACCGGCCTGATGGACAGCTCATCCTCACCGCGGGTTCCGCTCATGTGGCGGTTCATGCTCGTGCTCGCGCGCATCGTCGTCGTTCCGCTATGCCGGCTGCGGGTGGTCGGGACCGTGCCCGCGCACCTGCGGGGGCGGCCGCTGATCCTGGCCGCCAACCATGTCAGCCCGTTCGACCCGATCGTGATGACCGCCGCCTGCCACAAGGCCGGCATCGCCCCGCGGATCATGGCCACCGGAGGGCTGTTCGACGCGCCCATCGCCGGGGCGGCCATGCGCGCGGCCGGGCACCTGCGTGTCGACCGGCAGACCGCCCGCGTCGCCGACGCCCTGCCGGCGGCCACCCGGGCCCTGCTCGACGGGGCGATGGTCTTCGTCTACCCGGAGGGCCGCATCGGGCTGGACCCGTGGATGTGGCCCGAGCGCGGCAAGACCGGCGTCGCCCGGATGGCCTTCGCGGCCGGCGCCCCCGTGCTGCCGGTCGCCCAGTGGGGCGCGCACGCCGTGCTGCCCTACACCACCCCCGAACACCTGCTGCGCTCGCTGCTGCGGGCCATGCGGCACCGCCCGGTCGTGCACGTCCGCTTCGGCGACACCCCCGTCGACCTCAGCGGCGTCACCGGCACGCCGGGCGCCCGCGCCATGCAGGCCACCCGCCTGATCATGGACGGCATCCACGACACCCTGGCCGGCCTGCGCCCGGACGAGATGCAGACGCCGCACCACGTCGATGCGACCCGCCCACCGGACAGCTCCCGCGTGCGGCCGCGCCGCGACTCAGCCGGCCTCTCCTAACTCGGCCAGCCGCGCCTCCACCTCGGCCAGCTGCTCCCGCAGCCGCTGCGCCTGCGCCTCGGCCTCGGCCCGCTCGGCCGACAGGATCTGCTCCACCGCCTCCTGCACCCCCGGCACGTCGACCAGCGACACCATCCGCAGCGCCTCGGCCGGGCGGATCACGTACGGCTTGGCCAGCGCCTTGGACCCCTGGTTGGCGGCGACCGTCCACTCGCCTTCCGCGTAGGCCAGCGTCACCGTCAGACCGGGCGCCGGTTTCGCCTTGGCCGGCCGGGCCGCGGCCTTCTTCGCCGGCGGCGCGGGCGAGGGCGTCTCCTCGACCGGCTTGCGCGGCGCCGGCGGCTTGTCGAGCACGAACTCCGGGCCCGCCGGCACCGGATCGGGCTCCGGCGCCGGAGCGGGCGCCGCCTTCCTGGCCGCCGCCCCGCGCGGGGCCACCCGCAGGTCGGCGGGGGAGAACGGCAACTCGTCCTTGCCGAAGCGCACCACCACGAACTCGTCGGAGACCGCCGGATCCTCCAGGCCCACCACCTGCCCGATCTGACCCGCGATCTGCCCGGCCGACTCCGTGAACTGCACCCGCGGCTTACGCCCCGCGGCCAGAGCCTCCCGGAACGCCTGCAGCTCCTCCGGGCTCAGCCCCGCCTGCGCCGTCGCCACCATCTCTCGACCCCACCTCTTCGAACGTTTGTTTGAACAGTTCTATCAGGCCCCTCCGACACTTTCGGCGACGACACCCGGGGCCCGCCCGGTCACGCAGTACGCCCGCCCCACCGGATCCCGCAACGTCGTCCACTGACCCGGCACCCGCCGCACCACCGCCGCGCCCAGACCCACATGCCGGGCCACCTCCGCGTCCACGTCGTCACAGGCCAGATCCACGTGCAGACCCGCCACCGGCGACCCGACCCGCTGCACCAGCAACTTCAGCGGCATCCCGGCCCCGCGCCGCAGATGCTCGAACTCCGGGCGGTCCGAAGGCCGCCGCGGCCAGCCCGTCAGCGCCGCCCAGAAGCCGATCTCCGCCTCGAACAGCGCCACCGGCACGTCCACACACAACTGATCCACCACACTGCGCTGCCCACCCGGCCAGGCCACCGGCGCCGGGACCCGCACCTCGCCGAGCCACCGCACCAGGCAGAACACGACACCGGCGGGGGAGCGCAGCACCACCAGATCCCCCTCGTCCAGCACCACCGACGCCCCCAGCCCGACTGCCTCGGCCGCCGCGCCCGGCACCTCATCGACGTGCAGATCCAGATGCGTACGCGGGGGAGCGTCCCGCAGAACCTGCACCCGCAGGTACGCATCGCCGTCCCGCGGCACCAGCGTCGCGAAGTCCCCGCGCCGCGCCGACAACCGCGTACCCGTCACCGCCAGCCAGAACGGCTCCGCCACCCGCGACGGCGCATCCAGAAACCCCGTCACCCACCGCACCCGCACCCGCGCCACCCCCACAGCACCCGCCGAACCCGGAACAATACGGCCATGCACATCCGCCCGGCCGCCCCCGCCGACATCCCCGCCATCGTCACCGTCGGGCACAAGACCTGGCCCCGGACGTACGCCTTCGCCGGTCCCGACTACATCCGGCACGGCCTCGACACCTGGTGGTCCCCGCAAGCCGTCGAACGCAGCCTCACCACCACCTCCGTGCTCATCGCCGACCACCACGGCGCCATCGTCGGCACCGGCAACCTCGACCTGCGCGGCGACACCCCCACCATCTGGAAGCTCTACGTGCTGCCCGAAGCCCAAGGCGCCGGCGCCGGGCACGCCCTGCTCACCGCCCTGCTCGAGCTCGCCGGCGGCCGGCCCGTGCAACTGGAGTACACCGACGGCAACCACCGCGCCGCCCGCTTCTACACCGCCCACGGCTTCCGCGAACTGCGCCGCACCCCCGGCGAGCAGCCCGGATGGCCCGACACCGTCTGGCTCACCACCGCAAAGGAGCAGCCATGACCGACGCCGCCCACTACGACGCCCTCTACACCGCCCCCGAGCGCCCACCCTGGGAGATCGGCCGCACCCAGCCCGCCCTCGACGACATCCTGGCCGGCGAGATCCACGGCCGTACCGTCCTCGACCTCGGCTGCGGCACCGGCGAACTCGCCCTCACCCTGGCCCGCCGCGGCTACGACGTCACCGGCATCGACATCTCACCGGTCGCCATCGACCAGGCCCGCGCCAGGACCGCCGGCCTCACCGCCCACTTCGAGGTCCAGGACGCCACCACCCTGAACCTGCCCGGCCAGTACGACACCCTCATCGACTGCGGCCTGCTGCACAACCTGCACCGCGCCGGCGGCACCCACGCCGCCGACTACCTCGCCCGGCTCCCCGACCTGGCCGCGCCCGGCGCCGCCCTGTTCCTGCTCGCCGTCGCGCTCGAACCCGGCCAGGACTGGGGACTGACCGAGGACTACCTGTACGCCGCCTTCCCCGAACCCCCGTGGACCGGCACCCGCATCGAGCGCACCCGCATCCACGCCGAAGCGGCCGGACAACACCTGCGCCTGCCCGCCCTTCTCCTGCGTACCGCCAAGGTCTCTTAAATGCCTTTGATCCGCTACGACGACACCGACGCGCGCGCCTTCGCCGCCACCCGCCACCTCGACAGCGGCGCCCTCGACGGCTGGCGGGCCGCCATCGAACGCCACGCGCGCCCGCAGCGCCTGCTCGACCTCGGCGCCGGCACCGGCAGCTGGACCCGCGCCTTCCGCACCTGGTGGCCCGACGCCGAGATCACCGCCGTCGAGCCGTCACCGGCCATGCGCGCCGAAGCGGGCCAGCCCATGCTGGCCGGTCACGCCGCCGACATCCCCCTGCCCGACGCCGGCGTCGACACCGTCTGGATCTCCACCGTCATCCACCACATCCCCGACCTGCCCGCCGCGGCGGGGGAGATCCACCGGATCCTGCGGCCCGGCGGGCGCGTGCTGATCCGCTCGGTGTTCCGCGGCCGCCACCACGGCGTCACCCTGTTCCGCTACTTCCCGCAAGCCGTCGCCGCGCTCGAGCGCTACCCCCGCGTCACCGACGTCCAAGACGCTTTCAACAGCTTCACCACCACCGCCCTCGACACCGTCCCGCAGCAGACCGCCACCTCACTCACCGAGGTCGCCGACACGCTGCGCCGCGAGGCCCACACCCCACTTCAACTGATCACCGACCAGGCGTACGCCGAGGGCGCCGCCCGGCTCCGACAAGCCGCCCGAGACGCGCAGGGACCGGTCATCGACCACCTCGACCTGCTGGTGCTCAGCTCGGCTGCAGCAGACCAGCCGGATCCAGAACATCGAGAACGCGCCGCACCACGCCCTGCGCGCCCGTGACCCGAAAACCGATCGAGCGCCGGCCGGCGGCGACATAGCCGCCGAACAGCTCACCGACCGAAACCGCGTCGATGAACGTCACGGCTGACAGGTCGACCACCACGAACGCCGCGAGCCCACCGGAGACGACGCCGTGCACCGCCGCATGAAGATCATCGCGGGCGCCGACATCGAACTCTCCGCTCAGGCACACAGTCGCGACCGTCCGCCCGTCAGCACCGGGGACGACCGGCGGGCAGACGATGGCGTAGTAGGTGTCCGTCACAACTGTTGTCTATCAGCAAATATTGAACGGCACACCAACCATTCGGCAGCAATTCGAACACGTGTTCCCTCGACTGCGCTCCGTAGCCCACTACTCGTACCGGTACTTCAGCGCATCCCGCTCCGTCTGCTCGATCTCCGCAATCGTCAACCCCGGCAACCGCAACTGAGCCAACGTCACCTCCGCCGACGACGGCTGCGCATCCACCGCCAGCCACTGATCCGGCTTCCACGCCGCACCCCGCAGAAACGCCTTCGGACAGTGCGGATAAACCTCCTCAACACCTACCACCAGCGCACTCGCCGGCGGCTTACCCACCGGCGTCAACTGCGCCAACAACTCCGGCCGCGTCGACACACACGCCCGCCCATTGACCCGCAACGTCGTCGGCCGCCCCGGAATGACGAACAACAACGCCGCCCGGCCGGTCGCGACGACGTTCTGCAGCGAATCCAGCCGCTTGTTACCCGTCGCATCCGGCAAAGCCACCGTCCGCGAATCCAGCACACTGACAAAGCCCGCCGGACCACCACGGGGGGAGAGGTCACAATTGCCCGCGGCATCCACACTGGCCACGAAAACCAGCGACGCACACCCGATCAGGCGGCGCGTCTGCTCAGTGAGCTCGGACATCTGCTTGCGCACGGCCCCATCGTTGGGCATCTCGTACACCCGGCGCAGCGCGTCCTGATCAGCGACCGCGTCCACCCGCAGCGCGTCGAAGGCCGTGGCAGCAACAACTGAATCCATACACCGACCCTAATGGAGCAACGCGCCCGGCCGGGGACGCGCATCTTCTCGGCCGCCGCTTCAGCCTTGCCTCGCCGCCTACGCGGCGGGAGCCGGCATGTCCGAATAGTCGCGGTGGCCGGATTTCGAACGGGGGAGTAGGGCCGGGAATCGAGCGCGGGACCATTCCCTGCACAGGACTGCGCCGCCGCGAGTGATCAACAGGGGGTGGCAGCCATAAAGTGGCACAGGTGGTGCCCGGTCTGACGGGGACGCTGGCATCCGCCGATGGTGGTGAGCACCGCACGAAGGTCGCGGCGAGCCGGCCGAGGCGCTGCGGGCGCGTATAGCTGACCGACCAGCCGGATGCGCACGAGGCGGTAGCGCAATCGAACGCGATCGTCGCCGCCGGACATCGAGCGTCAAGCTGCGCACGTGAGTTGGTAGCGCGTGACGTCGACGTGTCGCCGGCTGACGCAAGCCGTCGTTGTCGCCCATGCCGGCCGAACAGCGCCTGGAGGCGGGCAAATGACGCTCAACCAGGCCCGTTTCCATCGACGATATCCCCGGTCGTTAATCGACATTATGTCAAGTAAGCGGAAATCCAGGGGTCGGGAGCAGCGGTACAAGATCGATGCCCTCGCCCCTGCCGGATGTTGCAGCCAGGACTTGTGGCAGGAGCGGGATTCACCGTTCCGACACGGTCTCCACAGCGAACCGGCGGCCTCGCAGCTGACAGCGCAACGGCCGATCTTCAGCAGCGGCAACTCCGGCACGAGCGGTCGAACCTCGACGCAAGTCGGGCCCTGAAGCTGGCCCGAGGCCGGCAGGCATGATCCCGCGTTTTCAAGCGTGCTCCAGAACGCACTGAGAAGCCCCGGCAGCAATCCCGCCCCGCAGCGCACGCGTCGCCGCCGGTGCCCGACCGCCTCTGAGCAAGCTTTGGAACGTGCTTGAACGCCCGCCGGACGCGCCCCGATCGCCGACGGCGGTCCACCCTCCCCAGGGGGCCGCCCCGGGTCCATTCTCCCGCCGACGCACTTGATCAGGTTCGGTTGGCCGGGCGCGCTGTGGACGACTTGCGCGCTGTGGACAGTCAGCGGAAACCGGTTATCTGTGCACATGCCGCCACGCAAAGCGCCGGATGACCGGTATCGACGCATTCGTCCATATCATGTATATTATCCCTTATGCATCCTAACCAGGATTATCCGGTCAAAGACCTCATCGAGGACTTCCTGGCGGCGCGGGCGACCCGAAAGCCCTCGGTTCACACCCTCCAGGCGTACCGCCGGGATCTTGGTTCGATCGTCACCCTGATCGCCGATGAGGGAGTCACTCTCAGTGACCTCTCCCCCAGGATGCTGCGGATCGCCTTTGCGAAGTTCGCCGGTGAGCGCGCGCCGGCCTCGGTAGCTCGGGCCTGGTCCTCCTGGAACGCGTTCTTCACCTTCTTGGTGACCGAGCAGGTGGTGGCCGGCAATCCGATGTCGGCGGTGGACAAGCCGCGGTTGGCGGCGCACTCCCCCAAGCCGTTGCGGGGTGAGGACACGCCGGAGCAGCTGCTCGATGCGGTGAGCCGGGCCGATGAGCGGCAGCGGGATCCGTGGCCGGAGCGGGATCTGGTGGTGCTGGCGCTGGCTCTGTGTGCGGGGTTGCGGTTGTCGGAGTTGCTGGCGTTGCGGATCGGGTCGGTGCTGGGGCGGCCGGGTGAGCGGCGGGTGGAGGTGGCCGGTAAGGGTGGGCGGCCGCGCAGTGTGCCGATCGAGCCGGAGTTGGATGCGGTGGTGGATCGGTATGTGGACAGCCGGCGGGTGCGGTTCGGGCGGGCCGATGCGGATGAGCCGATGCTGGTGGATCGGCGGGGGCGGCCGTTGCAGCGTGGTGGGCTGCAGTATCTGGTGCAGTCGTGTTACAGGCGGGCGGGGATCAATGATCGGGTGCCGCGGGGTGCGCAGTTGCATGCGTTGCGGCATACGTTCGCTACGCGGCTGGCGGAGGACGGGGCGAACGCGTCGGAGATCATGCGCCTGTTGGGGCATGCGTCGTTGGCGACGTCGCAGAACTACATCGAGGTGACGGCGGCGCAGCAGCGCGCGGCGGTGCGGGCGAATCGCACCAACCGCGCGCTGCGGGGTCTGGCCTGAAAGCCTAGGCGAGGTTGAGGGTGACCTCGATGTTGCCGCGGGTGGCGTTGGAGTAGGGGCACACCTGGTGGGCGGCTTCGAGCAGGGCGCGGGCCTCGTCTTCGGAGAAGCCGGGGATTTCGGCTTCGATGGTGACGTTGAGGACGAAGCCGGTGCCGTCGGGTTTGGGGCCCACGCCGACGTCGATGGTGATGGCGGTGTCGGTGAGGGTGACTTTCTGGTTGCGGGCGACGGCTTTGAGGGCGCTGTGGAAGCAGGCGGCGTAGCCGGCGGCGAATAGTTGCTCGGGGTTGGTGAGGGCGCCGCCGGGGCCGCCCATCTCCTTGGGGACGGCGAGGTCGAAGTCGAGGACGCCGTCGCTGGAGCGGACGTGTCCGTTGCGGCCGTCGCCGGTGGCGGTGGCGGAGGCGGTGTAGATGGCGGTCATGCGGTTCCTTTCATCGAGCGGACTTTGCCGAGCAGTTGGTGGAGCTGGATGAATTCGTCTTCGGTGAGGTCGACGGCGCAGGCGACCTGGGCGGGCAGGTCGGCCATGGTGGTGCGCAGGGCGTGGCCGGAGTCGGTGAGGTCGACGATGACGGTGCGTTCGTCGTGGGTGCCGCGGGTGCGGCGGACGTGGCCCTGGGTTTCGAGGCGTTTGAGCAGGGGCGAGAGGGTGCCGCTGTCGAGGTCGAGGATTTTGCCGAGGTCGCGGACGGTGGTGGGGCCGCGGTGCCACAGGACGCGCAGGGCGAGGTATTGGGGGTAGGTCAGGCCGTGGGCGTCGAGGGTGGGCCGGTAGACGGCGGTCATCGCGCGGCTGGCGGCGTAGAGCTGGAAGCACACCATCTGCTCGAGTCCGGTGGGTTCGACCATGGTCAGAACGGTAGTGCGCAATTGAGTTGTGCGCAACTAGAAAGGGTGGGCACGCTGTGTGATCATCGGCGCGTGCCGGACATCCGATTCGTACAGCTCTCCCCCGCCGTGCTCGCCGCTCTGGTCGACGGGGACCTGCAAACCGCCAGCGCCGCGGCCGGTCAGCCGCTGAGTCAGTACCTCGTCGACGAGGCGTGGTTGTGGCGGGTGCGCCTGGCCGACATCGAGCGCGACCCGAAGGCGGCGGACTGGATCGCGCGGGCGGCGGTCAACGCCGACGGCGTCGTGGTCGGTCACGGCGGTTTTCACGGGCCGCCGGACGACGAGGGCATCGTCGAGGTGGCGTACTCGGTCGATCCCGCGTACCGCCGCCGGGGTTATGCCAAGGCGATGCTGCGGGCGCTGCTGCGGCGCGCCGACGCCGAGGCGGGGGTGACGGCCGTACGGGCGAGCATCCGGCCCGACAACGTGGGGTCGAAGGCGACGATCGCCGGGTTCGGGTTCAAGAAGATCGGTGAGCAGTGGGATCCGGAGGACGGTCTCGAAGACGTCTACCTACGGCCGGTCGAGGTGCACGAGCAGGGGTAGGTGGTCCGAGATGTCGGCGCGCGGGGTGGCGACCTGGACGACCCGGCCGAGTGAGGAGACACCGCGCGGGTCGGCCAGGATGTGATCCAGCTGGGCCCGCGGGTTGAACGACGGGAATGTGGCGGCCCGGGCCAGGGGCCGCCACCCGCTGACGGCCCGGACGGGCCGCACGGGCATGTTCAGGTCGCCCAGCAGCACGCGGGGACCGGGCAGCCCCCGCAGGGCCCGTACGGCATGTCGCAGTTGCCGAAGATTCCATCCCGGCACGAACGACAGGTGGGTGGTCGCGACCGTCAGCGGCCCGGTGGGTGTCTCCAGCACGGCGGCCAGCAGCACCCGGGGCTCGTCCTTGAGCAGCCGCAGCCCGTTCTCGGGGTCGTAGAGCGGCGACCGGATCGGCGCGGCGGGAAGGGCGGTGATCTGCCACCGGATCACCGGGTAGCGGCTGACCAGCGCGATGCCGTACAGCGGGTGGGTGTTGTCGTCGTCGCTGCGCCAGGGCTGCCACTGCTCCCCCGGCGTGCCCACCACCGCCGCGGCGAAGCGGTGAACCGTGGCCCCCATGGCGTCGGCGGCCACCGCGGTCAGGTCGAGCAGGCCGCTGCGGGGCTGGGCCTTGTCAACCTCCTGCAGGCCCAGGACGTCGGCGTCGAGTTGAGCGACCGCCGTGGCGACGCGGTCGGCGTGTACCGTCCCGTCGGACAGCGATCGTCCGTGCAAGAGGTTGAAGGTGGCCAGGCGCACGAGTACGAACCCTAGCCAACGAGGAGGCCGTGGTGTTCATCAAGACGCTCTGCTGCTCGATGATGATCTTTGTCGCAGTGGCGTGGCTGGGGATCTGGTTGCAGCGCCGGCGCAACCGATAATGGCCGGCATGAGTGATGATCTGATCGCCGAGCTGCAGCAGCAGGAGCGTGACCTCGTGTTCACGCGCTTCGACAACACCGACGCGTGGCGGCTGGGCAGCCTGCTGGTGCAGATGGCGACCGAGCGGGGGCTGCCGGTGGCGATCGACATCCGCCGGGGCACGCAGCAGCTGTTCCACGCGGCTCTGCCGGGCAGTGTGGCCGACAACGACACGTGGATCGAGCGCAAGGTGCGCGTGGTCCAGCGGTACGGCGTGTCGTCGTACCTCAAGGGCCGTCAGCTGGCCGCGAGCGGTCAGCAGCTGGACGCCGGGATGGGGGTCGAGCCGGCGCTGTACGCGGCGCACGGTGGGGCGTTCCCGATCCGGATCGCCGACGTCGGGGTGGTCGGGGTGGTCACCGTCTCGGGTCTGCCCCAGGCCGACGACCACGCGCTGGTGGTCGAGGCCGTCCGCACATTCTTCGCTTAGGGCGATCAAGGCTTCCCAGCGGCGGTACGGGTTGTCAGAGTGCTGGCCATGAGGGTGCTGATTCTGGGCGGTACGGGTTTTGCCGGGCGCGCGGTCGCCGAGGAGGCCGCGCGCCGCGGTGACGAGGTGACGTTGTTCAACCGGGGCCGCCGCGGCGGGGCGTCGCTGACCGGGGACCGTCTCGCCGAGGGCGGGCTGGACGCGCTGAGGACCGGCGAGTGGGACGCGGTCGTGGACACCTGGTCGGCGCAGGGTGAGGCGGTGCGGCGTACGGCGGAGCTGCTGACCGGCCGGGCCGGGCATTACACGTACATCTCGAGCCGTTCGGTCTATCAGTGGCTGGCGCCGGGCCCGCTGACCGAGCAGACGCCTCTGGTCGAGGCGACCGAGCCGGGGTACGCGGGTGACAAGCTGCGCGGTGAGCTCGGTGCGGCCGCGTTCGGGGGCCCGGTGGTGCTGGCCCGGGCCGGGCTGATCCTGGGCCCGTACGAGGATGTGGGCCGGCTGCCGTGGTGGCTCAACCGGATCGCCCGGGGTGGCCCGACCCTGGCGCCGGGGCCGCGGGAGCTGCCGTTGCAGTACATCGACGTCCGCGACCTGGCCTCTTTCGTGCTCGACGTGGCGGCGCGGGGCGGGCAGGGCCCGTTCAATCTGGTCAGCCCGCCCGGGCACACCAGCATGGGTGAGCTGCTCGAGACGGCCAACGAGGCCACGGGCGGGCGGGCCGAGCTGCGCTGGACTGACCCGGCGGCGATCGTCGCGGCGGGTGTGGAGCCGTGGACGCAGCTGCCGATCTGGTTCCCGCCGGGCCCGGAGCACGAGTTCATGAACGGCGCCGACGTGACCAGGGCGGTCGAAGCGGGTCTGCGCTGCCGGCCCGTACGGCAGACGGTCTTCGACACCTGGTCGTGGCTGCGCAGCGTCGGTGAGGCGCCGCAGCGCGACGACCGGCCCCGGGTGGGCCTGGACGCTGAGGTGGAGCGGGAGCTACTCGGCCAGCAGTGAGGCCAGGCGGGCGGCGCCGACGTTCCCACCGGAGACGATCACGCCGATGCGGGCCGGCGCCGGGTCGAGGCGGCCGGCGAGCAGGGCGGCCAGGCCGCTGGCGCCGGAGGGTTCCATGACCAGCTTGAGCCGGTCGACGGCGAAGCGCAGGGCATCGCGCAGCTCGTCGTCACTGACCAGGACGATCCGGTCGACGAGGTCCTTGTTGAGGGAGAAGGTGAGCTCGCCCGGGGTGGGGGCGGCCTGCCCGTCGGCGATGGTGCGGGGCACGGCGATGGTGACCCGCTCCCCCGCTTCCAGGGAGCGTTTGGTGTCGTCGCCCTCGGCCGGTTCGACGCCGACGACTTCGATGCCCGGCTGCAGGCCCTTGGCCGCGATCGCGCTGCCGGCGATCAGGCCGCCCCCGCCGACCGGCACCACGATCGCGTCCAGCTCGCCGACTTCTTCCAGGAGCTCGAGGGCGGCGGTGCCCTGCCCGGCGATCACGTCGGGGTGCTCGTACGGGGGGATCAGCGCCAGCCCGCGGTCCTCGGCGAGTTTGTTGCCGATGGCGACCCGGTCCTCGGCGTACCGGTCGTATGTGATGATCTCGGCGCCGTACTCGCGGACCGCGTCGAGCTTCGAGGCCGGCGTGTCGGCCGGCATGATGATCACCGCGGTGGAGCCGAGCTCGCGGGCGGACAGGGCCACGGCCTGCGCGTGGTTGCCCGAGGAGTACGCGGCGATGCCGCGGGCCAGCTGCTCGGGCGAGAGCCGGGCGATGGCGTTGTACGCGCCGCGGAACTTGAACGCGCCGATGCGCTGCAGGTTCTCCGCCTTCAGGTACACCTGGGCGCCGACCCGCTCGTCGAGCGTGCGGGAGTGGATGACCGGGGTGCGGTGGGCGACCCCGTCGATGCGCTTGGCGGCTTCCCGGATGTCCTGCAACGTGACCATGGCGCCGATCCTAATCGAGCTGGTACTGCCACCCTTCGGGCCGCCACTGGAAGTCGGCGGCGACCAGCTCCCGCACGCTTCGCCCGGTCGTGGCCCGTTCCAGGGCCCGGTAGGTGGCCAGGTGCCCGATCACCATGACCCGCTGCCCGTCCCAGCGCGTCGGCAGATCGGCCAGGCAGCGCCCGTTGCGGGTGATCGCCTGAGTGTGGCTCTCACCCCCGCCCGGATAGGGCCGGTCGCAGAAGTCGAGACGGTCCCGCTTGACCTCGGCCCCCGGCGAGCCGTTACGCGCCCCGAAGTCGGTCTCCCGCAGCCGCCAGTCGTAGAGCACCGGAATGCCGCTGTCCCCGAACGCGATCCGCGCCGTCTGCACCGACCGCCACAGATCCGAGCAGAACACCGCCACGATCCCGTCGTCGCGCCGCCGCCGCCCCATCTCCACGGCGTTGCGGCGGCCCTGCTCACTGAGCCGCCCAGGCAGCCACCCGGTCGCCACGCCCTGCTCGTTGTCCTCGGTCAGCGCATGCGTCTCGAACACGACGCCGATCGCCATCACCGGCACCCGCGGCGCCGCGCCGCTCGCCATCGCCCAGTTGTCAGCACACCCCTGATCCTGCCGCAGCGTGGGGCAGAACTGCGCCCCGCCGTCCGGCGGCTCAATTCTCATTCACTCCGCCCCCGCGATCGGGGTATCGGCGGGCCGGCTGAACAGGCGCGGACGATAGGTCCGACCTGGGCATACGGGGTCGGAGCGGTAACCCGGCGGGCTGGCTGGAGCGGACTCCGGGACGGGTTCGGGGGAAGCGGGGTGCACGTGGTGGCGGTAATACTGCGGCCATGACTCAGGTTCTGGCCGGGTTGATGGATGAGGTGCGCGACGATCCCGCCGTGGTGGGGCTGGTGCTGACCGGTTCGCATGCGCGGGGGCTGGCCACGGCGAGGTCGGACGTGGACGCGTACGTGGTCACGCAGGGACCGGTGGGGTGGCAGCCGGTCTCGCCGGCGCCGCGGTGGGATCTGACGGTGCTCAGCGTGGACGAGCTGGCTGACGTCTCGGATACGGGACGCCGCTACGCCTACCGCGGGGCGCGGGTGCTGCTGGATCGGCTCGACGGTCGGGTGGCGGAGCTGGTGCGGCGGCAAGCGACGTTGAGCACGGAGGACGCCGACGCAATCGCGCGGGCGCAGCTGGGGCGGTATGCCGGGTTCGTGCGGCGGGCGGTTGCGCACCGGCGGGACGGGCGGGCCGAGGTGGCGCGGCTGGAGGAGATGGAGGCGGCCGGGGTCTTGCTAACGGCGCTGTTCGCGGTTTTCGGGCGTGTGCGCCCGTACAACAAGTATCTGCGCTGGGAGCTGGACCACTATCCGCTGCCGGACCCGTGGACGGCTGATTTCGTCCTCTCGCGGCTGGGTGAGCGGCCCTCGATGCTGCTGGGCCCGCTCGAGCGCACCGCGCGGGAACGCGGTTACCTTCTCGACGCGGCGCTGGTGTCAGGGTAGGCCGGACTCGGCGACGTCGAGCCAGTGCTCGACGCGCGTGTCGTCGTGGTGGCGGATGGACCAGTCGACCAGGCGCAGGCTCATGTGGGCCCAGTAGGCGTGCCGGCGCCGCTCGGAGATCGCGGCCAGGCGCTCGTCGAGGGGGCGCAGCACGGCCGGGTCGTGGCCGGTGAGCATGAAGCGCAGGGTGACCAGGTCGAAGTGGCGGTCCCCGCGGGTCGCGCCGTCCCAGTCGATGACGCCGGTGAGCCGGCCGCCGTCGACCAGGACGTTGCCGGGGTGGAAGTCGAGGTGCACCAGGTCGTCGCCGACCATGCCGGGGTGACCGGCGCCGATGCGGTGGATGCGCTCGAGCAGCCGGGCGGTGCGGTCGCTGTGCCGGGCCAGGGGCTCGTGCAGGCAGAAGCCGGGACCGTCGCCGGTCAGGTACAGGTCGGCCGGGGCCGGGGCGGGCTCGGCGGCCAGCAGCCCGGCGAGGCGGTCGTTGACGGCGATCATCTGCGCGATCAGGGCGGCGTCGGCGTGCTGGGGCGGGGCGCCGGGCAGGCGCTGCTGGACGATGACGCGGGCGCCGTCGATGTGCGCGGCCAGTTCTTGGCGGGCGGTGGGGACCCCGGCGGCGCGGGCCTTGTCGACCAGCGGGCCGGTGCGGGAGCGGCCCTCGGTGAGCACCGATCGGCGCCCGTCGGGCCAGCGCACGTACGCGGCCCCGACCTCCCCGCCCGGGGCGGGACCTTCCAGCTGCAGGCGCACGCCGGTGATGTCGGCGATGCGCTCGAGCACGTGGGCGGCGTCGATGCGGGCGCTGCGCGGCCACTCGTGGGTCATCACGCGGTCGGCACGTTGCACCCCAGGCCCCCAGTGACGGTAAACGCTTTCCGACCCATGACCGTAGCGGCCCGGTCAACCGGGTTTTGTCGCCTACCGGACTCTGTGGATCTTCAGATGGCGGCTGACCTCGGCGATCAGATCCTCTTCGGTCATGCCCGGCTCCACGGTGACCGCCGGCAGGTGTTCGCGGGTGAGCTCGTCGCGCAGCCGGTCGGTGAACAGGCGGTCGCGTTCCAGCAGGTTGGCCAGGGCCCGCTCGGGGTCGCTGGTACGCCCGGCGATCTGCCAGGTCGTCCCGCGGCTGTCGAACGCGGCCCGGCGGAACTGCGGCGTGGGCAACAGCCAGACCGCCTGACCGGCGGAGGGCAGGTGCGGCCGTACGAGGTGAGGCAGCAGCCGGAACCCCTCGGCGATCACGCCCGGCTCGGGTGGCAGGTCGCGCAGGTCGTCGACGATCAGCTCGAACGCCTCGCCGCGGTACCAGTGGAACGTCTCCAGCATGACCTCGGGCGTACGGTCGACCCAGCGCTCGTCCATCGTCATCGCCTTGAACGCGCTCTGCTGCGGGGCCGTGCTGCGCTCGGCGTGCGCGGGCATGACGGCGTCGGTGTCGTACACCTGCAGGCCGTGGCGACGGTGCTCTTGCCGGCGCCGCTCGCCCCGCCGATCCAGTACACATGAGACAGGGACACCCGATCATTGTCGCCGCCGCTACGGTGGACGTGTGGATCAGGTGCAGGTCGTCGTCGCCCACGCCGCCCGCGCGACCCTGCGGGTGGGTGAGGTGTTCCTGAAGGTCGACGGCGACCCGGCCCACACCGCCGTCGAGATCGAGGCGATCGCCCTGGCGCCGGTCCCGACCCCGCGGGTGCTGTGGCACGAGCCGCCGGTGCTGGCGATCTCCGCCGTGCCGGGCCGCGCTCTGGGGGTTCTCGGTGCGCCGTCGACCGCGTCGCGGGAAGCGTGGGCCGCGGCCGGGGCCGCCATCCGTGAGCTGCACGAGGCGCCGCTGCCGCCGTGGACGGCCCCCACCGTCGACGAGCTGGCCGATGAGCTCGACCGCGAATGCGCGTGGCTGGTCGACTCCGGCACCCTGCCGGCCGGCCTGGTCGAGGACAACCGGCGGCTCGCCGAGAGTGTGCTGCGGCCGTGGACGCCGGTGTTCATCCACGGCGACCTGCAGATCACCCACATCTTCACCGACGGCGACCGGGTCACCGGGATCATCGACTGGTCCGAGGCGGCCCGCGGGGACGCCCTGTTCGACCTGGCCACCCTCACCCTCGGGCACTCCGAACGCCTCGACGACCTGCTCGCCGGCTACGGCGCCGGCGTCGACGTCGACCTGATCCGCGGCTGGTGGTCGCTGCGCAGCCTGACCGCGATCCGCTGGCTCAGCGAGCACGGCTTCGACCCGGCCAAGCCCGGCTGCGAGATCGACGTCCTCAAAGCCAACCGGACAGCACGGCCCGGGCGATCTCCCGCACGGGACCCTGACCCGAGTCCACGGTGAAGTCCTCCACACCGGTCCGGTCGAGCACGGCGGCCAGCTCGGGAGCGCGGGCCAGATGCCAGCCGAGCGGCTCCGGGTCGCCGGTGTGCCGCCGGGCCAGCCGCTCGCGGTTGGCGCCGGCGGCCAGGGTCAGCCGGCACACCGTCAACGGGACACCGACCGCGGCTTGATACTCGTCGCGTTCGGCGTGGCTCTCGATCACCCCGGCCAGGATCAGGCGGTGCGCGCCGGCGGCGAAGAAGTTCGCGGCCACCGACCGCAGGTTGCGCACCGCGATCGCCCCGTTGAAGCGGTCACCCGGCGGGGCAGGCCAGCTGCGGCGCAGCCAGTCCACGTCGACGACCGCGTGGGCCACTTGTTCCTCGGCGAGCAGCTCGCCGACGGCCTCGGCGGTGGCGGTCTTGCCCACCCCGACCGTCCCGGTGATCAGCAGGGCCGCGCGCATCCGGCCAATCTAGACTCCCCGGCATGGCGTTCACGCAGCAGGAGATCGACTATCTGCGGTCGCAGCCCCTCGGGCGGCTGGCCACCGTCGGCGAGCACGGGCAGCCCGACGCCGTCCCGGTCGCCTTCGAGTTCGACGGCGCGTCCTTCTGGGTCGGCGGCCCCGGCGAGCAGATCCTGCGTACCCGCAAGTTCCGCAACGTGGCCGCCGGCCGCGAGCAGGTCGCCCTGGTCGTCGACGACCTCATCTCGCTGCAGCCGTTCAGCGCGCGCGGCATCCGCGTCTACGGCGACGCCGACGGCCCGATCGAGCGCACCGGCCTGACCGGCCCCGGCTACTACCTGCGGATCACCCCGACCGTCTCGTGGAGCTGGAATCTGGCCGGCGAACCGGCGGGCGAGAAGTGGTACGACACGCCGAAGACGGTCCACCAGGCGCCGTGAGTCCGGCCCGGCGGTGAGCGAACCAGCCCACGCGGCGCCGTGAGGTCGGCCCGGCGGGGCTCCGGGACGCTTCAACGCGGCGCGACGGCTCAGCGCGGGGGCAGGCCGGAACCGCGCTGGCGCAGGTAGGCCAGGACGGCCTCGCGGGTGGTGCGCACCCCGAACAGGGCGCGGGCCTCGGCGATGCGCCGGTTGGCGGTGCGCAGGGACAGGAACTCGGCGGCCGCCGCGGCGGCGATCGTGTCCCCGGCGGCCAGCCGGTCGAGCAGAGCCCGCTGCTCCGGCACCAGGTCGGTCACCCCGCTGCCCCCGGAGGGCAGCGGATCGGCGATGCCCTGCTGTACGGGGCCCAGCCGCGACAGATCGTCGACCAGCGCCCGCCCCAGCGGCGACTCGGTGTCGCACACGGCCACGATGCCGGCCCCGCGCGCCGCGGCCAGCACCGCCAGCTGCAACGAGTCACCGTCGGCGATGCGCCCGTGCAGGACCAGCCGGGTGCTGCTCACATCCCAGCCCGGGTCGGGCAGGGCGAAGCCGTCACGGGCCACCCAGCCGTCGCGGGTGAGCCGGCGCAGCACGGTGTCGGCGTCACCGGCGGTGGCGACGACGTGGCGGGGGGCGTCGGTCTGTCTGGTCACCGGCCATCCTTGAACGTCTCATGGGCGAAGGCGAGGGCGGCTGCTTCCGTACGGGTGCGGGCGCCGAGCTTGCGCATGCCGGCGCGGATGTGGGTGTCGACGGTCTCGGCCGAGATGCCCAGCTGCCCGGCGATCCGGCGGGTCGGCTCGCCCGCCGCGACCAGGCGCAGCACATCGGTCTCGCGGCGGGTCAGCTGGTCACCGGAACGCTTGCTGCGGGTGTCACGGTGCACGTGATGACGCCGCAACCCCCGCCGGGCCCGCCCGGCCAGCACGGTCAGCCCGGCCGCGTCGGCCAGTTTCTCCGCGCTCAGCAGCGCCTCCACCGCCCGTCCGGGGTCGGTGTCGGTCAACCCGGCCGCCAGCAGACACCGGATCCGCTCCCGCACCGCGATCGGCCGCCACCCCTCGGCCGCCGCGCCGAACCCGGTCCCGGTGGCCCACGCCGTCAACGTCCGCCGCGCCGCCGCCGGCAGCCCACCCGGCACCACCGGCGCGGCATCGGCGCCGAGGTCGTGCGCGGCCCACAGCGCGGTGATCGCCCGCAACCCGGCCAGCAGACCCCTGCCGGGCTCCCCACCGAGACGTACGGCCCGATCGGGTTGCCCATCAAGCCAGGCCGTCTCCTGCGCCACCCACGAGGTCGCCGGATGCCGCGGCCCTGCGTCCAGGTGCGCCCGGGCCGCCGCGAGCAGCCCGGTGTCCGCCTCGATCAGCGCCGTCGCGGCCGTAGCATACCCACGCGCCTCATCCGGCAGCGCCCGATCAGCCAGGTTCCCGGCCCGGCGCAACACTCCGTCGACCCCGTCCCACAACTCGGCGACGGTCCCGTCCGGTGCCGTGTCATCGCCGGTTTCGGTGGTGGAGCCGTGCAGGGCCAGGGCCCAGTCGGCGGCCGCGGCGAAGCGGGTCTGCCAGCCGTACGCCAGCTCGGCCGCGCTGTCTTTGGCGGCGCGCAACGCCACCGACGCCGACTCGGTGAGACGGCCGTCGGCGGCCAGCTGCTCGACGAGCAGCCAGGCCGCCCAGCGGCTGATCAGCGGATCTCCCCCGGCCGTGGCCGCCGCCCCCAGCGCGGCATCCCACCCGGGAGTGCGGAAGTGGGCCTGCACGGCGGCCAGCGCCGCCGCCACCCCGGCCGTCGGCCTCGGATGCCGGGCGGCGATCTTGTCGGCCAGATCCTGCGCCGCCGCCGGGTCGAGCGCCAGCTCCGCCAGCAGCAGCACCCGATCCCGCCCGGCCACCACCGGCACGGCCGCCGCGTCCGGCACCGACCGTACCGCCGCCCGGGCCGCCGCCGGGTCCCCGACCTGCAGCAGCGCCTCGCCGCGCAGAACATCCGCTTCCAGCTCGAGCGAACGCATGGCGTCGGAATCGCCACCCGGCCCCGCCGTAGCCCACCCACGAGACCGCACCGGCAGGCCCCGCTCCGCGATGCTCGAATCAGCCCCGGCGACAGGCGGACCCGACGAGCTCGGGCGGGCGCCGGGACCCATCGCGTGTGGTTTCTGATAGTCCCGGCCGGGACCGCGCGCCTCCGAGCCGGCGCGGTGGACCGCGGCGCGCTGATCGGGGAAGTCCAGCTCGGCGCACGGACCCGCCGCGGAGGGGTTGGGGAAGTCGAGCTCGGCGCCCGGGACCGCCGCGGAGGGGTCGGGGAAGTCGAGCTCGGCGCTCAGCGAGAGGGGAGACGCGACACCACCGTGGGAGCGCTCCCCGCCCGTGGCCGAGGGCCGGCCCGCTGGGACGAGGGCGTCGGCGGCGACGAGGACCCGGGCTGCAGCGGCGGGCCGGCCCGCGGACAGCAGGGCGTCGGCCGCGGCCAGGCGGACCCGCAGGTCGACCGGGACGTCGAGTTCGCAGGCGAACAGCAGCAGGGCGGCGCGGTCGCCGCCGGTGCTCTGGTCGGCGGCGACCAGAGCCCGGCGGTGCGCGCCGCGCAGGTCGCCGGCGGCGGCCAGGTGGCGGGCGGCCTCGGCCGGTGGGGTCAGCTCGGCCAGGCGGGTGTGCAGGTCGACGCGGGCGGCGGCGTCGAGCAGGCCGGCCGCGGTCTCGGCGACGTAGGTCGAGACGGGCAGCAGGGCGCCGTCGGGGTCCGCGACGACCAGGCCGGCCGTCTGCAGGTCGGCGGCGCCGGCGCCGAGCAGGGCGGCGGGCGCGGGGCGGCCGAGCAGGCCGAGCGCGGCCAGCGCCGTGCGGGCGGGGCGGGGCAGATCGGCCAGGGCGGTCGCGATCGCGTACGCCACCTGGTCGATGTCACCGCCGAGACCGCCGCTGGGACGGGCGCCGGAGGCGGCGTTACGCGCCAAAGCCGTCACCGCCAGGGGGTTGCCGCCGGCGCGGGCGACGACGGCGGCCAGGGTGGCCTGGTCGAGCTGGGGGGCGCTGCGGTGGGCCAGCTCGAGAGCCTCTTCGGTGCTCAGCGGGGGCACCGGGATCCAGGCCGTGGCCGCCTCGCGCAGGGCGGCTTCGGTGGCCGGGGGCAGCCGGTGCGGCGTACGGACCGCGGCCAGGACCCGGCAGTGGGCCGCCAGCAGCGGCAGGGCGGCCAGGGTGGCCGGGTCGGCGTAGTGCAGGTCGTCGATGACCAGCAGGCCACCGCGTACGCGGGAGCGGACCGCCTCGGCCAGCAGGTGCACGTCGTGGGCGGGAAGTTTTGCCCGTACGGCCCGGGACAGGGCGAGCGCGGGCACGGTCTGCAGCATCGCCAGGCCGCCGCCGGCGTGCACGGGGCCGGGCACCGCGCTGAGCCGGCGCAGCAGCGTGGACCGTCCGCAGCCGGGCGGGCCGGTCAGCACGACGAGGCCGGGGCGTTGCAGCACGGCGGCGGCCGGGTGCAGCGCTTCCGCCACCTGACCTCCTCCCCCTTGCGTCGCGGCCCGTGCTCGTGGCACGAACACGGGATCCCGTGCCCGGCCGCTGTCCGTAGGCTGGTGCCTGCGGCGGGTGCCCCTGCGCGCCCGCCCCCGAGCAACCGATGGGGAGGACGGCCGTGGTCTGCACATTCTCACCGACAGTGTGCCCGGCTGACGAGTCGCGGTGAGCGGCCCGCTCAGCGCCAGCCTAGCGACGCTGTGTGATCAACTGGCTGCTCGTGTCGGTCCGGAGGCCGGTAACCAGGTCAGACAGATCCACGATCGTCTCGGTGAGCCGTTGCGGGTGGCCATCGCCGGGCGCCTGAAAGCCGGAAAGTCGACACTCGTCAACGCGTTGATCGGGCGGCGGGTGGCCCCGACGGCGGTCGGCGAGTGCACGCGGGTGGTCACCCGGTTCCGGTACGGGCCGGCCGACCGCATCGACGTGGTGTGCCGCGACGGGCAGCGGCGCAGCCTGCCGCTCGACGACGACGGCATGATCCCGCAACGTCTCGGGGTGCCGCTGGCCCGGGTGGCGTACGTCGACGTGACCCTGACCAGTGAGAAGCTGCGCGAGCTGACCGTGGTCGACACGCCCGGGCTGGCCTCGACCGACACGGTGGTCAGCGACCGGGCGGCCGAGGCGGTCGGCACGGCCCCGTTCGACGCCGACATCGACGCCGACTCCGCCTCCGAGGTCGCCGCGGCCGAGGCCGTCGTCTACGTGTTCACCCAGGCCGTGCGGGCCGACGACGTCCGCGCTCTGGAGGCGTTCCGGGACGCCTCGGCCCGGCTGGCGTCGAGCCCGATCAACGCCCTCGGCGTCCTCGGCAAGATCGACACTCTGGTCGGGGGCGCCGGTGACCCGTGGCCGGCTGCCGAGCCCCTCGCCGGGCAGCAGGCCGCGCTGCTGGCCCGCACGGTCTCCGACGTGGTGCCGGTGGTGGGCCTGCTGGCCGAGACCGCCGAGGCGGGCCGGCTCACCGGCGCCGACCGTGACGCGCTGCAGCGCCTGGCCGGGCTGCCCGCCGGGGAGCTGCGGCTGCTGCTGGCCTCGGCCGACCTGTTCCGCACCAGGCCGGCGCCGGTGCCCGCCGACCGGCGCGAGCGGCTGCTGGGGCTGCTCGACCTGTACGGCATCGGTTTCGCGATCGCCCAGCTGACCGCCGAGCCGCAGGTCTCGACCGGGGAGCTGGTGCGCCGGCTGGTCGCCGCGTCCGGGTTCCCGCGGCTGCGGCACACCCTGGAGGAGACGTTCCGGTGGCGTTCGGACGCCATCAAGGCCGGGTGGGCGCTGTCGCGGCTCGAGCGCCTGGCCGGGCACACCCGCGACGAGACCGACCGGGAGACGTTGCGCGACGCCGTGGAGCGTCTGCTGCGCGACCCCGCCTACCACCGGCTGCGCCTGCTCGACGCGGCCCAGCGCGTGGCCACCGGCACGGTGGCGCTGCCGATCGAATGGGAGCAGGAGCTGACCCGGCTGGCCACCTCGGAGGACCCCCGCTGGATCCTGCGCCTGCCCGACGCCGGCGCGCAGGAGCTGACCGCGGCCGCGGTGGCCGCCGCCAACCGCTGGCGTGTCTACGCGGTCGCCGGGGCCGGGCCGGCCCAGTCACGGGTCGCGCAGGTCGCCCACCGCGGTTTCCAGCTGCTGGCCCAGCAGACCCGCGCCACCACGAGCACGCGGCCGGTCGGGCGATGACGGCCATCCGCACCACCGCCGGCGGCGACCTGGCCGGCGCCCTGGAGACGGCCGTTCGCGACACCCTCGCGTACGTCAAGGGTCATGACCCCGACGCCGGCGCCGAGCTGGCCGAGCTCAGCCGCATCCGCCTGACCCGCCCGCAGGTGGTGGTCGTCGGGGAGACCAAGCGCGGCAAGAGCTCCCTGATCAACGCCCTGCTCGGCGTCCCGGGCCTGTCACCGGTCGACGCGGCCGTGGCCACCGCCACCTACCTGCAGTTCGTGCCCGGCGAGTTCCAGGCTCTCGCCTGGCTGCCCGGCGCCGCCGACCCGATCGCCGTCGACGACCTGCGCGAGTGGGCCACCGGCGCGCAACGGGCCCGCCGCATCGAGGTCGCTTATCCGGCGCCGTTGCTGCGCTATGTCAGCCTGCTCGACACTCCCGGTGTCGGCGGCCTCGACCCGGCGCACGCCACGGTCGCGCTGGCCGCGGTCGAGCGGGCCACCGCGCTGATGTTCGTGGCCGACGCGTCGGCGCCGCTGTCGCGGCCCGAGCTGGACTTCCTGGTCAAGGCCAGCGAGCGGGTCGACGCGGTGGTGTTCGCGCTGACGAAGGTCGACGCGTTCCCGGGGTGGCGGCGCATCGCCGAGGACAACCAGGCCCTGCTGCGTGCGCACGCGCCGCGTTTCGCCGACGCGCCGTGGTTCCCGGTGTCGTCGCTGCTGGCCGAGCTGGCCGTGCAGGCCGGCCCGGCCGATCAGGCGGCGCTGGTCGAGGCGTCGCGGATCGCCGAGCTGCAGCACGCCCTGGTCGAGCTGGCCGGGCGCGGCCATCAACTGCAGCTGGCCAACGTGCTGCGGGCGGCGCGCGGTGAGCTCGTACGCCTGCAGGACGCCGCCGCCGACCGGGTCAGCGCCGCCGAGGCCGACCCCGCCCGGACCGCTCAGGTGCGGGCCGAGCGGGCCGCGCTGGCCGCCCGCAAGCGCACCGAGTCGCGGCAGTGGACGCTGCTGTTGTCCACCGAGACCCAGCGGGCCCGCGTCGAGACCGTCGGGCAGCTGCGCACCCGGATCGCGGCGATGCAGCAGGAGTTCTCGGCGCGCATCGACACCGGCCGCGGCGAGGCCCTCGCGCAGCTGCCGGACGCCCTCGACGCCGAGTTGCAGGCCCTGGCCGTCCAGCTGTCGCGGGGTCTGCAGGAGACGTTCGCCCAGGTCGGCGACCGGGTGCTGGCCTCGGTGTTCGACGCCGGCGAGCGAGCGGCGATGCTGGGGCAGCTCAACGCGTCGCTGCGGCACGCCATGGACGCCGCCCCGCCGCGTGACGGCGCCGCCGACAACCTGCTGATCGCATTGTCGGCCGGGGGGATCGCGTTCATGGCCGGGCGCGGCGCCATCCTCGGGGTGTCGATCTTCGCCGCGGGTGGGCTGCTGGTGCCGGTGGCCGGGATCGGCCTGGGCTTGGCCGCCGGCGGGTACGTGCTGTACCGCCGCCGGGTGCAGCAGGATCGCCAGCAGGCCCGGGTCTGGCTGCGCGACGTGCTCGGCGAGGCCCGGGCGGCGCTGGCCGACGAGATCGCCAACCGGTTCACCGACCTGCAGTACGCGCTGTCGGTGGCCGTCGACGACGCGGTGGAGAAGCGGCTGCGCGACCTGGACGCGCACATCGCCGAGATCGACGCGGCGGCCGCCGAGGACGCGGCCGGGCGCGGCAGGCGCCGGGCCGCCGCGCAACAGGAGCTGGAGACGGTACGCGCCCGGCTGCGTGCCGCCGACGCCGTGCTTGTCCGGGCCCGGGCCCTGACGCCCGTGCCCCACGACGAGGAGGACCGATGAGCGACCACCACGACTTCGGCGACCACGAGGACTTCCCGATCTTCGACGATCACCCGCTGCCCGAGCACGAGCAGCCGGTCTTCGAGCCGTACGAGCCGTACGAGCACTACGACACCTTCGACGTCGATCACCATGTGATCGAGGAGCCGGCGTACGACGCGCCGGAGCATGTCGATCACGGGGAGCCGGAGCCGCAGCCCGAGATACCGGCCGAGGACCCGCTCGACGTGTTCCCGCCGCAGGTCGACGTGGGTGAGCTGCCCGAGCCGGTCGACGGCTTCCCGTGGATCGACACCGGCAGCCTCGGCGTCGTGCCCGCCGAGGCCCTGGCCGAGCACACCGAGCCGGTACGCCCGGAGGAGCTGGCCGAGTACGCCGGTGAGCAGCTGCCGCCCGGCGCCGACCCGTGGGCCGCCCTGGCCGAATCGGAGGATCCGGCCACCAGCGCCCTGGCCCGGTGGTGGCAGCAAAACTGAGACTCCCGTTCGGTGCCCGCGGGTGCGATAGTTTGCCCGCCACCGATCGACATCCTGGAGTTTTGAACAACCATGGCCGCAACCGGCACCGAGCTGCCCGTTCCCACCGCCGGCCGGCGCGAGCGCCGCGGCTGGTATATCTACGACTGGGCCAACTCGGCCTTTCAGACCACGGTCATCACCGTGTTCCTCGGGCCGTTCCTGACCACGGTCACCGAGATCGCGGCCGGGTGCCCGCTGGGCACCGACGACTGCACGGGGCGGGTGCATCCGTTCGGCATCGCGGTGGCGGCCGGCTCCTTCTACCCGTACGTGGTCTCGCTGTCCGTGCTGTTGACCGTGTTCGTGCTGCCGGTCATGGGGGCCGTGGCCGACCGCGCCCCGCGCAAGAAGCCGCTGCTGGCCGCGGCCGCGTTCACCGGCGCCGCGGCGACCATCGCGATGGCGTTCGTGACCGGCGACCGCTACCTGCTCGGCGGGGTGCTGTTCCTGATCGCGAACATCTCGTTCGGCGCGGCCATCGTCGTCTACAACTCGTTCCTGCCGCAGCTGGCCGCCCCCGACGACCGCGACCGGATCTCCAGCCGCGGCTGGGCCATCGGCTACCTCGGCGGCGGCCTGCTGCTGGCGTTCAACCTGGTCGCGGTCACCGTCCTGTCGGTCGAGGGCGACGATCAGCGCACGCTGGACATCGCCCGCTGGTGCATCGTGTCGGCCGGCATCTGGTGGGCCGCCTTCACGGTCGTACCGCTGCTGTGGTTGAAGGAGCACCCCGGCGCGGCGGCGTCGGAGAACCACGGCAACGTGCTGACCGACGGTTTCAAGCAGCTCGGCCGCACGATCCGCGGCATCCGGGCCTACCCGCTGACCCTGTTCTTCCTGCTGTCGTACCTGATCTACAACGACGGCATCCAGACGGTGATCACCCTGGCCAGCCAGTACGGCACCGAGGAGCTCGACCTCGGACAGTCCACGCTGATCATCACGATCCTGATCGTGCAGTTCCTCGCGTTCGGCGGCGCCCTGCTGCTGGGCGCGATGGCCGCCCGGATCGGCGCCAAGAAGACGGTGATCTTCAGCCTGGCCCTGTGGCTGGTCGTGGTCGTCGCCGCCTACTGGCTGCCCGCGGGTGAGCCGCTGCCGTTCATGCTGCTCGGCGCGGCCATCGGCCTGGTCCTGGGCGGCAGCCAGGCCCTCTCGCGCAGCCTGTTCTCGCAGCTCATCCCGGCCGGCAAGGAGGGCGAGTACTACGGCTTCTACGAGATCAGCGACAGGGGCACCAGCTGGCTCGGCCCGCTCGCGTTCGGCCTGATCTTCCAGCTGACCAACAGCTACCGCGTCGGCATCGTCTCGCTGGTCGTGTTCTTCCTCGCCGGCGGGATCCTGCTGGCGTTCGTCCCGATGCGCCGCGCCATCGTCCAGGCCGGCAACACACCCCCGAAACTGATCTGATGGACATCACCATCGACCCCGGCTCCGCGGTCCCGCCCTACGAGCAGGTCCGGCTGCGCATCGCCGAGCTCGCCGCCACCGGCGCCCTGGCCGCCGGGGAGAAGCTGCCCCCCGTGCGCACCCTCGCCGCCGACCTTCACCTGGCGGCCAACACGGTGGCCCGCGCCTACCGCGAGCTCGAGACCGCCGGCCTGGTGGAGACCCGCGGCCGCGCCGGCACCGTCGTCACCTCCCGCGCCGCCGGCACGTCGGTCAAGGCCCAAAAGGCCGCCCAGACGTACGCCGACACGACGCGTTCCCTGGGCGTCGCGCCGGAGACCGCGCTCGGCCTCGTCCGGGCCGCCCTGGGGTTGTGACCGTCAGTCGGTGCTGAGCAGCATCGTCGAGAAGCCGGGCGGCGCGAACCAGGCCGCCCCGTCCGGCGCCTCGCTCGTCGCGATCCGCAGCCTCGCCAGCTCGTTGACCGCCGGCAGCTCCTCCGGCGCGAACCACGCCACTTCCAGCGACTCGTCCCCGTCCGGCCGGGCCCGCCCGCCCACCGCCCGGCACCGGAACCACACGGCCAGATACGAGCACCGGTCCCCGTTCGGGTAGGTCGCCTCGTGCACGGCCACCCCCGCCAGCCGCTCGATCTCCGCCCGAACCCCGGTCTCCTCGTAGATCTCCCGCAACACCGCCTCGGCCGGCTGCTCCCCCGGCTCGATCATCCCGGCCGGCAGTGCCCACTGCCCGTTGTCCGAGCGCCGCAGCAGCAGAATCCGCCCCTGATCGTCGCGGACCACCGCCCCCGCCCCCGGCAGCAGCAACAGGTCGTGCCCCACATGCGCCCGCATCTTCACCACATACTCAGGAACCGGCATACCGCGCACCGTAAAGGATCACAGCAACCAGTGACCAAGATCGAATACCATCGGACGGGCCCGTACGTGAGCCACGGGCAGGAGAACCAGCGGGGCGTGGACCTCGCCGTGGTCAGCCGCGCTGATCTGTGCTGGTACTACTTCTGGTCCAGCCTCTCGTTCACGATCGATGAGATCGACCTGAGCCCTCCGTGGTCATGGACACCCGTCTTCGACTTCATGTGGTCGGTGATGGGCGTGCTGGAGGATCTGGAGCGCGGCAAGGACTCGACGATCGGCTTCACCGAGAACGCCGAGCTGATCAGGTTCGTCCGCGACGCCGGTCGGGTGCGGGTCTCAGCCACCTACTCGACCGCCACGGCGGTCTGCGACATCGCCGACCTCAAGAGCGCCTGGCTCGACTTCCGCCACGCAGTACTGACCCAGCTCATCGCCGAGTACCCCCGACTCGCGACCAACCCGGCGCTCGCGGAACTCCGGCGCTGAACCTCGTCGTCCCTCGTCGGGATACCTCATGGCACACGGTCGTCTGGTTTTTTTTTATTCGCAAGTTCGGGGACCAGATTTTCGCGACTTTCGGCACCATCGAGATCTCACCTGTCTCGATTTTCGTGAATTTGGGGCCACCGCCAGTGAGCTCCCGCTCACGCATCGTTGGCCGGCTCAACCGCTTACGTACAGTGACAGCTTGCTGAGATGGGGCACGCTTGTCTGCGGCATGAGAGTGCGCCAGCCCTTTTACTGTTGAGCGCCGCCCCATGTCAGGTGACAATAGACGCATGCAAACGGTGTCGATCGTCCAGCTGGGGACTCTCTTCATTGCATTGATTGCGGCCGGCAGCGCTAGCTACGCCGCAATCATTACGGGAAGAATTCAGAAGAGGGCGGCAGAGACGCAGAGGCGCTGGGAATCAGCGCAAGCTGACCAATCTCGGGCATGGGAGCGGTTGGAGAGTGATCGAAAGCGAGGACTCGAACAGCTTCGCGAAGCATACGAGGGTGAGATCGAAGCGGTCACCAACATCGAGCAGTACGCCTGGTCAGGTATTCACAGACCACACTTCGGCGTTCAGGTCGTGGACGAGTTGTTCGACGCCAACCTGGCCGACCTGGCACGCAAGCACGCTGCCCGGCATTCCGTCGTGCAACTTTTAGGCTCACCCGAAGTGGTGGAGCAGACTGACCTCGTAGGCAGAGACATCACTTTGGTCATGAAGAAAAATGACAGAGCGGCGCTGAGAAATTTGGCGAACAGTCGCTCTGAGCTAATTCGCAGAATGCGTCAAGATCTTGGACTGCCGACAGCTAGATCGCTCGATGCCGACACGCTTTACGCCAGTAGCAAAAAAACGGATGTTGACTAAAAGGGCTTGGGGTCGCCGGGGGTGGAGCCGGAACGTGCCAAGGTGCGCCTTTCCGGGAGGATGCACCGAGCCGGCTTCGACCTCCTCCGCAAACGAGCCCTCCCGACGCTCACGGCATGACCGACGACGACGTGTGGGATCGAGTCCTGGACCGATTGATCGAAGCACTGGCGGTGCAGGTGGAGAACGCCGAAGACCGCGACTACTGCCGGTCGAGGTACGCAGCACCGTCCCAGGGTGGGCGAAGTCACTTACGTCGTCCGCTACGTCGGAGACGACCAAATTGACGTACAGCCAGACTGACGATGGAGTATCTCATCGAGACAGTTCCAGCAGTTGCTGTGCAGCCAGCTCCCAAACGAGGGACGACGCACCCTGAGTAGGCATTCGGACCTGCCGCGTCCAGCGGGACCCTGACCCGAAGATCGATCACTCTTGGCGGGACGGAACCACAAACTCGCGAACGGAGCCGTCTGGTCCTAGCGCTGCGGGTCGGCTGGGTGGGGTGGCAAGGGGCGCAGCTTGAAGATCAGGATGCCCAGGTACTTGTTCATCCACTCCTGCTTGTGCGGGTAGCGGCGCGCCGCCTCCTCGGTGAGCCGGGGCTCGACCGTGGCCTCGATCCACAGCCCGGCCGCGCTGAACGAGTTGAGCAGATCGGACATGGTGAAGGGGCGTTTGGTCAGCGCGATCCGCTCGTTCCAGCGCGCGCGATAGGTGTAGTCGGCCCCGGAGAAGTACTCCTCGCCCAGCGTCGTCCCATTGCGCTCGGTGCGCTCGACGGCGTACCGGATGGGCTGGGTCCTGGTGAGCAGAATGAACCCGCCCGGCTTCAGCAGGGCCCGAGCGGCCCGCAACGTGTGCACCGGATCCTCGGCATACCCGAACGACTGCAGGAACAGAACCCGATCGAACCTGCGGCCCTGCAGCCGCGGCACAGCCTCCGGATACGACAGGTCCCCCTGGATCAGCTCGACCCCGGCCGGTAGGTCGGAGACGAACTTCCCCGCGATGTCGACCCCCACCGAGTCGACCGCCCCCTCGCGCCCCAGCTCGGCCAGCTTGCCCCCGTTGCCGCACCCCAGGTCGAGAACCGAGCATCCACCGACGTCCCCGAGCAGTTCCCGCTGCGCCGGCCACTCGACCAGCCGGTCCAGCGAGTCCTCCCGGGCCCGCGCCACCTCGTAGTCCGCAGTGAGCTCCCGCCACGCCCGACCCGAATCCGGGGCGTCGCCCTGAGCCGCCGGCCGATCATGTCCCGTCATGCACGGCAGCGTAGTCGCCGCCGTCGCCACGCCCGGTCCCTCATCGACCGGGCGCACGGAACACCACAAGATCAAGCCGGTCGACAACCGGTAGGCCAAGACGTCCACTCTCGGCGTCGCTTCGCAGCGCCGACAGTCCCTGCTCGAAAACCTGATCGGGTACGCCGGCGAGAGGGCTCAACGACCGGGCCTCCACCTTCTTCAGCAGCTCGCCGGCGTCGTGCGCGAACGTCTGCTCGACCCGGACATGGTCCCCCATCACGAAACCGGCGTCAGCCAGCACACCAGCAACCCGCTCCAGGCTCAGGCGCACCGCGCTGCCCGGTGCCCAGGCCAGCGGAAAATACCTGTACAGCGGCAGCTCCCGCACCGGCCCGAACCCGCCCCGGATCAGCAGATGCCCCCGCGGCCGCAGAACACGGCGCACCTCAGCGGCGAACGCCGCCAAGTCCGTCACGTGGTGGACGACCTGAGAGGCCCAGACAGCATCGAAGACACCCCCGCAAAGCGGAGCAGCCTCAGCCGCCCCCGCCACCACCAGCGCCCCCGGAAGATTCGACCGAAACGCCACCCGCATGGCCGTCGACGGCTCACAGGCAACAACCCGAGCCCCGCACACCCGTGCGAGAGCCTCGCTGAACCTCCCCGTGCCAGCACCAAGATCAAGAACCCGTGCCTCCCACCGTCCACCGCAAGAGACCCCAACCCACTAAACGCGAGCGGCCCCCAGAACCCAATCCGACGTCTGCGCGATGAAGTCCTGCGGAAACCCCGCCTCGAACCCCGTCGCCGCTTCCAGCCGAGCACATTCCTCAGGAGTCAAACGCACCGACACCGCCCCCAAGTTGGAGACCAGCTGAGAGACCCGCCGCGCCCCCACCATCGGAAAGATGTTCGCTCCCCGGGCCATGGTCCATGCGATCGCCACCTGCGCCGCCGGCACCCCGCGCTGCGCCGCCACCTCGCCCACGACCCGGGCCACCGCATGCGCCCGCTCCCCGAGCCCATCCGGATCGAAGCGTGCCTGCTCCGGCCGCCCGTCACCGCTGTACTTCCCGGTCAGCACCCCACCCGCCAGCGGGCTCCACGCCGTAACCCCCAAACCGAGAGCCGACGCCATCGGCAGCAGCTCCCGTTCCACGTCGCGCTGCAGCAGGCTGTACGGAACCTGCAGCCCCACGAACGGGCTCCACCCCCGCCATTCGGCCAGGGTGTTGGCCCGCGACACCACCCACGCCGGCGCGTCCGAGATCTCCACGTACAGGATCTTGCCCGCGCGGACCGCGTCGTCGAGGGCGCGCATCGTCTCCTCGATCGGGGTGGCCTGGTCCCACATGTGCACCCAGTACAGGTCGAGGTAGTCCGTGCCGAGCCGGCGCAGGCTCGTCTCGAGCGAGGCCCGCAGGTTCTTGCGGGCGTTGCCGCCGGCGTTCGGGTCGCTGCGGTCTCGGGACACCGTGTACTTGCTGCCCAAGACGAACTGTTCGCGGCGCCCGGCCAGCAGCCGGCCGAGGATCTCCTCGCTGGCCCCGTCGCGGTAGTTGATCGCCGTGTCGATGGTGTTGCCGCCCGCTTCGGCGTACGCGTCGAGGATCTTCGCGCATTCCTCGATCGGGGCGCCCACGCCGCCCTGCTCGCCGAAGGTCATCGCGCCGAGGATCAGCTGCGAGACGCGCAGCCCGCTCGCGCCCAAGGTCCGGTAATTCATGCGCGCGAATCTACTCGCGCGCGGGTGGCGCAGGACACTGCCCGTGTTGTTGATGTTTCAACATTCCGAGCCGATGCTTGATCATATGACGGTCACTCGCACGGCGGCCACGGTCCGCACCGGCGTGGTGGTCCCGCTGGGCTTTCCCGACGGGTACGAGACCACGGCCGACGTCTTCACCTTCACCGGCCTGGCCGACGGCCGCGAGCACCTCGCCCTCGGCCTGGGCCCGTGGCGCGACACCACGGTCCCGCTGGTGCGCCCGCACAGCGAGTGCCTGACCGGCGACGTGTTCGGCAGCCGCCGCTGCGACTGCGGCCCGCAGCTGCGTGAGGCCGCCGAGCGGATCACCGCCGAGGGCGGCTTCCTGCTCTACCTGCGCCAGGAGGGGCGCGGGATCGGCCTGTACGCGAAGCTGGACGCCTACGCGCTGCAGGACCGGGGCCTGGACACGTACGAGGCGAACCTGGCGCTGGGCCGCGGCGAGGACGAGCGGGACTACACCGCCGCCGCGCAGATGCTGCTCGCGCTGGGCGCGGGCCGGATCCGGCTGCTGAGCAACAACCCCGACAAGGCCGCCCAGCTCGACCGGCTCGGCATCGTCATCGACGAGCAGCTGCCCACCGGCGTGCACCTGTCGCCGGCCAACGCCCGCTACCTGGCCACCAAACGCGACCACACCGCGCACACCCTGGATCTGCCCGTGATCCCCGGCCCGCGTACCGCCTGAAGGAGCCCGTGATGCACCCCTTCCAGCAGCATCTCGACCGGGTCGCCGGCCTGGCCCCGCACCGCGCGTGGACGCCCGCCGACGGTCCCCTGCCCTCGCTGTACCTGAGCCACGGCGCCCCGCCCACCTTCGAGGACGCGGCCTGGATGCGGCAGCTGCACGACTGGGCCCGCGCCCTGCCCCGGCCCACCGCGATCCTGATCGTCAGCGCCCACTGGGAGTCGGCCCCCCTCGCGATCTCCAGCTCCCGGGCCCGCACCGGCCTGGTGTACGACTTCGGCGGCTTCGACCCCATGTACTACCGCATGCGCTACGACACCCCGGACGCCGCCGGCCTGGCCCGTCAGGTCGCCGCCCTGATGCCGCAGAGCGTGCACGAGCACACCGGCCGCGGCCTCGACCACGGCGCCTGGGTCCCCCTGAAGATCATGTACCCGGAGGCGGACGTCCCGGTGCTGCAGCTGAGCATCCCCACGCACGACGCCACCACGCTGCTGGGCCTCGGTGAGCGGCTGCGCCCGCTGCGCGAGCAGGGCGTCCTGGTCATCGGCTCGGGGTTCATGACCCACGGCCTGCAGTTCCTGACCCGGGCCATGCTGGCCGGGCACGTGCCCGGCTGGTCGTCGGACTTCGACCAGTGGGCGGCCGAGGCCCTGGCCCGCGGCGACGTCGACGAGCTGGCCGCCTTCCGCGACCGGGCCCCCGGCATGCCGTACGCGCACCCCACCGTCGAGCACTTCACCCCGCTGTTCGTCACCCTGGGCGCCGCCACCGACCCCACCGGCCCGGTCCGCACCGCCATCGACGGCTACTCGATGGGCTTCGCCAAGCGTTCCTTCCAGACCGCATGAGCACCGCGCCGCGCTGGCTCGACGAGCAGGAGAGGGGCGCGTGGCTCGACCTCGCCCAGATCCTGATGCTGCTGCCGGCCGCCCTGGACCGGCAGCTGCGCGAGGACACCGGCATCCCGCACGCCTACTACCAGATCCTGGCCACCCTCAGCGCCTCCGACGGTAACTGCCTGCGCATGAGCGACCTGGCCAGAATGGTCGGCACCACCCCCAGCCGCCTCTCGCACGCCGTGGACAGCCTGCAGCAGCGCGGCTGGCTCGAACGCCGCGCCTGCCCCACCGACAAACGCGGCCAGGTCGCCCACCTCACCGACACCGGCCTGGACGCCCTGCGCGCCGCCGCCCCCGGCCACGTCGCCGAGGTCCGCCGCCTCGTCTTCGACCACCTGACCCCCGACGACCTCACCCACCTGCGCGCGGTCACCGCCAAACTGCTGCCCGCCCTGCACTGACCCTGATCCTCGACCCGTGGATCCGCCCGGTTGACGTCACCGCTTAAGGTGCCCGGCATGACAGACGGGTGGCCGCCGGCTCCGATCAGGACGCAGCGGCTGGTGTTGCGGGGCTCGCGGGCCGGGGACCGGGACGCCTTCGTCGAGCTGTACGGGTCGGCGCAGGTGGGCGCCTACGTCGGTGGGCCCAAGGCGCCGGAGGCGCTCGAGCAGCTGCCGGAGGTGCCGGGGCGGCGGCCCGGGGTGTTCGCCGTCGAGCTCGACGGGGCGATGATCGGCACGGTGATGCTGGAGCGGCGCAAGCTCGGGCCGCGGGACCGGGTGCAGGTCGACGTGGATCTCGGCTACCTGTTCCTGCCGCGGGCGTGGGGGCACGGGTACGCGTACGAGGCGTGCGCGGCGGCGCTGGAGTGGTTCGCCGCGGCGTTTCCGGGTGAGTCGGTGGTGCTCTGCACGCAGACCGCCAACGAGGCGTCGATGCGGCTGGCCGCGAAGCTCGGGTTCAGCGAGGTGCAGCGGTTCCAGGCGTTCGGGGCGCAGCAGTGGTTCGGCCTCGTAACACCAGGATGTGCCACAGGTACTTGAGCAGCTGCAGCACCTCGGCCCGGTCACCGAACACCGCCCAGGTGCCCGGCTCGTTCGCGGCCCGGCCCACCACGGCGGCGTCGAGCACCTCCCGGCCGTAGTGCGCGGCCACCGCGGCGGCCAGCGGCGGAACCGAAGGGCCGCGCAGATCGGCCGGGAAGTCCCGCGCGGGCAGCTCGAAACCGGGCGCCCAGCGCAGCGGCAGACCGAGCTTGCGCAGATGCGCTTCCACGGGCGTACCGCCGAAGGAAGGATCGACCACGACGGCCGTGACATCCGACGCCAGAGCCAGACCGCCGTGGATCTGCGTCTCGACGTAGTCGTCCAGGGCCCGCCCCGCGTCCGGGCGGGGCACGCCCAGAGCGCGCACCCACTCCTGCGGGCTGCCGGCGGCCAGGTTCAGCGCCCGGCCGGTCCGGGCCACCTCGTCGAGCAGCGCCTCCCACACCGCCCGGAACGTGGTCGCCGTGCCGACCGCCTCCGGTTCGGTGACGCTGTCACCGTGACTGAACGTCGCCCGCGCCGCCACGTCCGGGGCGAGCACGAGGTGACAGCTGCCGAAACGCGGTGACGCCCCGTCCGGATACCCGGCTAGGTTCAGCCCTCCGTAGACCGGCCGGCCCGCCGCACCCGTGTAGGCGCCGGCGAACATGCGGTGCTCCCAGCGTTCCCGGTCCCCGCCGAGCCCGCCGTTGGAGATGCCCGTCTCGAACTGGCTGCGGTACACGCCTTCGGCGGCCAGATGCTCGGCCACGCTCGCCCCGTCGGCCAGGGGCCGGTCCGGGTGGAAGTTGACCGTGATCGGCGCCGCCGGCACCGCCATCTCGGCCGGGAACAGCGCCCTCACATGGTCGACCGCTTTCACTGCGCCTCGATCGTGCCCGTCACCAGCAGGACCATCAGCAGCAGGCCCAGCACCACGCGGTAGAAGATGAAGATGCTGTACGAGTGCTTCGAGATGAACTTCAGCAGCCAGTTCACCGAGAAGTAGGCCACCACGAAGCTGACCGCCGTCGCGACCAGCGTGTTCACCCAGCCGACCCCGTTGGCGATGTTGCCGGCCTCCTCGTAGCCCTGCAGCAGCGACGCGCCGAGCAGAGCCGGGATGGACAGGAAGAACGACAGCTTGGTGACGGTGACCCGGTCGAAGTCGCGCAGCAGGCCGGCCGACATCGTCGCGCCCGAGCGGGACACGCCCGGGATCAGCGCCAGGCACTGCACCGTGCCGATGATCAGCGAGTCCTTCCAGGTCACGTCGTCCTCGTGGCGGACCTGGGTGGCCGCGTGGTCGGCGAAGGCCATCACCCCGGACCACAGGATCAGCGCCCCGGCCACGAACCACAGGCTGCGCAGCGTCGTCTCGACCTGATCCTTGAACAGCAGCGCCGCGATCACGATCGGGATCGCGCCCAGGATCACCGCCCACCCGAACCGGTAGTCCGGGTTGTCGCGCTTGGCCTTGCTGAACAGCCCGGCCAGAAACGCCGGCACGATCCGGATGATGTCCTTGCGCAGGTACAGGATGGTGGCCAGCACCGCCCCGGACTGGATGATCACCGTGAAGGCGGTGATGTCCGGGTCGTCGAGCTGGTACCCGAGCAGCTTCTCCAGGATCGTCAGATGGCCGGTGCTCGACACGGGCAGGAACTCGGTGAAACCCTCGACCGCTCCCAGCAGCACCGCTTCGATGATGTTCAAGACCTATGCCCACCCTTGATCCGCTTTGACGCCGCGGCACAGCATAGGGCTCGCTGTCACCCCTCGTTGCGGCGGACCCGCGCGGCGGCGATGGTGTACGCCGGATCACGATCGAGGTTGTGCCGGTCCCGGTCGTAGCGCCGCGTCGTGCGCGGATCGGCGTGCCCCATCGCGTCCTGCACATCTTCCAGCGGTACGCCCTCGGCCCGCGCCGTGGTCGCGAACGCGTGCCGCAGCGAGTGCGGCGACAACCGGTCCGCCCCCGCGATCCCGGCCACCCGGGCCAGCCGCCGCACCAGCCGGAACACCGCGTGCCGGTCCAGCCGCGACCCGGTCGACGTCATGAACAACGGCCCCTCCCGATCACCCCGGACCGCCAGGTACGCATCCAGCGCCGCCGACGCCCCCGGGGTCAGCGCCCGCCGCCGCGGCCGCCCGCCCTTGCCGATGAACCGCACCGTACGGTGCCCGCGCTCCCAGCCCACATCCGCGAAGTCCAGCCCGACCAGCTCACCGACCCGCAACCCCAGATCGGCCAGGAACGTCAGCGCCGCGAAATGCCGCGCCCCCGCCTGCTCGGCCGCCCGCAGCAGCGCGTCGACCTCCTCCGGCGACAACCCCACCGTCGAGGAATGGTCACGCTCCACATACGGCCGGTCCGCCCCACCGACCGGGTTCGCCTCGATCGCCCGCACCTTGACCAGGAAGTCGTACCAGCTCGACACCCCCGACAGCTTGCGCGCCACCGTCGCCGGGGCCAGCCCCTGCGCCTCCAGACCGCGGGCGTACGCGTTCACGTCCAGGAACGTGCACCGCAGCGGGTCGGCCTCGCGCTGCGCGCACCACGCCAGCCACGCCTGCACGTCACGCCGGTACGCGGCCCGGGTGTGCTCCGACAATCTCCGGTTGGCCAGCCACGCCTCGGTGACCTGCTCCGCCGGGCCGCCGACCGCGACCTCGCCACCCTGCCTCGGGACCACGAACATGGCCCTAATGGTGTCAGCTCTCGATCACTTCGCCGTCAGCGACATGCCAGCGCCGCCCGAACCCCACCGCCTCGGCGAAGTACCGGTCGTGGGTCACCACCACCAACGTCCCCTTGTACCGGCGCAACGCCTCCTCCACCACGTCCAGGGCGTCGAAGTCGAGGAAGTTGGTCGGCTCGTCCAGCAGCAGCACCCGCGCCGGGCTGTTCACCAGCACCGCCAGCAGCAGCCGCCGCAACTCACCGGCCGACAGGCTCCTCAGCCGGGCCTCCCACTGATCCGGCCCGAACTGGTGACCCTGCAACAGTTTCTCGGCGTCGTCCACGTAGACCGGCACGTGCTCCCGGAAGAACCCCATCACGCTCTGATCCGTACGAAGCCCGTCGCTGGTCTGCGGCAGCACCGCCGCCTCGACGTCCTGCCCGAGAGCTCGCAGCAACGTGGTCTTCCCCGCCCCGTTGCGCCCGGTGACCAGAATGCGGTCCCCGCGGCGTACGGTCAGATCCACCCCCGCCAGCAGCAGCTTCTCCCCCGCCTTGACCTGCAGCCCCCGCCTGGCGATCAGGACCTCACCCGGCTCGGCGGCGTCCTGCGGGAAAGCCAACGTCAAAGGAGGACGCGTACGCGGCTGAGCGATCCACCGCACCGACGCCATCTGCCGCCGCAACCGCCGCTCCCGGACCTTCGCCTTACGCGCCACCAACCGGGCCACCCGCCGCAGATGCGGCGCCTCCGCCCCCGAACGGACCGTGTTCTCCACACCCCGCGAGAACTCCTTCGTCCGCTCGATGTCCGCCTCCCACCGTCGGCGGTCCTTCTCCTGCGCCTCGAAATCCAGCAGCAACCGCTCCCAGCGACGCTGCTTCTCGGCCCGGTACGCGGTGTAGCCGCCCCCCGGATAGTCCTGCGGCACCTCGTCGATACCGTCCAGCTCGACCACCCGCGTCACCGCCGCGTCCAGAAACGCCCGGTCATGGCTGACGGTCAACACCCCACCCGGGTACGCGGCGAGCCACCCCTGCAACCACGCCACCCCGTCGGCGTCGAGATGGTTTGTCGGCTCGTCCAGCAACAACACACCCGGCTCGTCCAGCAACGCCCGCGCCAGCAACAACCGCGCCTGCTCACCCCCGCTGACCTCACGCAACGCCAACTCGTCGGGCAGCCCCGCGATGTTGAGCCGCTGCCGGATCTCCGCGACCCGCGCCTCGGCGCTCCAGCCCTCCAGAGCGGTCCAGCGCTCCTGCACCACCCCGTACTCCGCCAGCACGTCCTCGCCGGCGGCCAGCCGCCTCTCCAGCACCCGCATCGTCTGCGTCACCCGGGCCAGCTCACCCAGACCGCCGGTCAGGAACTCCCCGACCGTGCCCTCCGGATCCGGCATCTGCTGCGCGACATAACCCACGCGCGTCCCCGGCCCGTACGTCACACTGCCCGCCAACGGCGCGAGCTCACCCGCCAGGACCCGCAGCAACGTCGTCTTGCCGGCCCCGTTCGGCCCGACCACCCCGATCCGGTCCCCGTCACCGAGCACCAGATCAAAACCGGAGAACAACACCTCGCCGTCGTGGGCGCGGCTGAGGGAAACAGCTTTCAGCAAGGAGACCTCCAAGGGGCAGACACGACCGGGGGTACGCACTGACGTCGGTCCGCATCACATGGAGAAGGCCACTCCTCGCAGATAGGCAACAGAGGCGTGCCCAACGATGCCCCGCCCGCCGGCGGCCCGCAACCGCTTTCCCCGGTGGTGGCGCACTTCGACGGCGTCGCCGACGCGTACGACCAGGTCTTGCCGTTCTTCGCCGCCTTCGCCACCCAGGCCCTCCGCCACCTCGACACACCGCCCGGCACGAGAGCCCTGGACCTGGCGGCCGGGCGCGGAGCCTTCACCAGCCAACTCCTCCACCGCGGCTGCGACGTCACCGCCGTCGACGGATCACCCCGCATGATCGAACACCTGAGGCGGGATCACCCCGGCCTCGACGCCCGGGTGATGGACGCGACCCGCCTCGACCTGCCGGACGACACCTACGACCTGATCGTGTGCGGTTTCGCCATCCACATCATCACCGACCCGTACGCCGCCCTGGCCGAAGCCCTCCGCGTCGCCCTCCGCGTCGCCCGCCCCGGCGCCACCCTGGCCTTCACCGTGCCCGCCGCCGGCGTCAGCGACCCCCTCACCGACCTGTACGCGCACTACCGCCAGTACCAGCCCGACGGCTCCGGCCGCCACGGCAACGACCTCGACCTCACCCGAACTCGACTGGCCGGCCTCACCGAAACCCCGCTCGAAGTGAGCCTGCCCGTGCCCGACGGCGAAACCTACTGGCGCTGGAGCCGCTCCCACGGCTCCGGCCGCTTCATCGACGGCCTGCCCGCCGCCAAACGAACCGAGATGCACGACCGGTTGCTGCAGCGCCTCGCCGGCCGGACGGACTTCGCGCTCCGCCGCTCCGCCACCCTGTGGACCGCCCGCAAACCTTGACCGTCGCCGCTCCGCTCAGTTCTCGCCGTTTTCCCTCAGCCCGCGCTGTTTCGCTTAGTCCTCGCCGGAGAAGCGTTCCCACGCCGACTGCTTGGTGATCCCCAGCGCCTCCCCGATCGCCGTCCACGTCGTACCCCGCGACCGCAGCAACCGCGCGATCCGCCCGACCGCCCGGTCCACCTGATGCCGCAACGACGCCACGCGGACCATCGTCGCGATCAGCTCCTCATCCGACTGGTCCGCCCACAGGCGCACCCCTTCGAGCCGCTTCCCGGCCAGGACGTCGTTGCAGAGCCCGACACACTCGTCACAGATCGACGGCCCGGGACCCGCGATCAGCTGAGCCACCTCGTCCTGACTCTTCCCGCAGAAGGAACAGCGCAGTTCGAGCTCGTCGCGGGTCGCGCTGACAGCAGTCATGTCACCCTCCCTTTGGTCGTCAGGTCCACCCTGACGCTCGTCAGGCTAACCCTGACGAGCGCTTGGGGGCAAGGCTCGAAGCCGCCGCTCCCTAGCGCATCGCTCGGCGGCCCACGAGGTTTTCCACAGTCGCCTGCTGTCCACAGCCGCCCCGCGGAATCTCGAGCATTTCCGGCAGGGTGTTTCGATCGCCGGTCGCCGCTGTCCTTGGCGCGGCGGTTGAACCGCTCGATCGCCGCTTCCTGGTCGTCGAGCAGGGGAAGTCGGCCCCGTGCATGCGGGCGAGGTCCTCGAGTGCCGCGATCTCACCGAGCTGGCCGCGTTACTGAGGCACCGACGTAGCGCCCACCGTCCAGATGAGTGGCCGCCATCGCCCGGGCCAAAGATCACACAAGTGGCCACGTATCCGTCTGCTCGTGCTGTCATCCGCCGACCAGCCGGTGCCGGGCGTCGACATCGAGATTCAGGGTGCCCGGGTTCCGGTCGGCGAGAAGTGCCGACAGCGTGGACTCTCCGATGCCCAGCGAGTGCCCGGCTGACGAGTCGCGGTGAGCGGCCCGCTCAGCGCCAGCCGATGCGCGACGGTGGTCAAGGTCGGCGCCGTTCAGAGGGACGAGTCGCGCCATATCGGCCCTGACCTCTGGTCGCCGGATCTCCCGCGACGAAGGACTCCTTCGCGTTCGAGTCAGAGGTGTTGGCCCGTGCGTTGGTCGCGAATTCGGGTCCTCACGCCGCCCGGGTGGCGCCTCGCGCGCGGCTGATCGCGCGACCCGCCTGACCCTCAACGTGATCGTCTCGGTCGTTGTTCACGGCCTGCACGGCGATGCGCGCGGCCCGGGAGGCCCTCGCGCGCGGCCGTCCGGCTCTGCCGGGTCGTGACCGGCCGGGAGCGAGCGGACTCTTCGGTGGGGAGCCAGCCGACTGACCGCCGCTCCGGCGCGGCGATCCGACCGCCTTGCTCGGGCTGCTCGTCCCACCGAACGAGGGCGCGAGCCGGGTATTCACTCGCGCCGCCGACCACCCACTTCGCCTTCGTAGTGGCTGGCCACCGCGGCGGCGGGCGACGTGCCAGCGGGACATGAGCGCCGGACAACGATCCACATCGAGACGGGCCGGGCCACGAACGCCGCCTTGAGCCCATCAAAGGTGGGGATGTCGTTGATTCCTTTTTGTTTTTGACTTCGGTTTTGTGCGCCTATGCCTAGGCGCACACCGCGTAGAGCATCCTAGGATGGAAGACTGGTTACTGCGTTGTCGATCACGACGGGGTTGGGCGGAGGGGGCGGGGTGACCGCTTGGCGGAGAATGGACGCCGTGCCGCGACCTATCCCCAGCGCCTCGTCCGGCCGGCACACCGCCGGTCCCCTTCGGACGCGGGAGGAACTGCCGGAGCTTCGGCCTGACCTGCTCGAACGCTATGACGCTGCGCTGCCCTCAGCGCGCGCGGCGATCCTCGGCCGCCTTCTGGGCGCCGTGGAGCGGGAGGCGCTGCCAGGGCTGACCGGCCGCCGGGCCGGGGAGGCGACCTTCGCGCGAACGGCCGACGGCCGGCTTGGCACTCTGTGGGTTGGCCCTCAGGACAGCCACAAGCGAACCGGACACCACGAGCGGACGAGCTCGCCCACTGGATGGCACGAGCACGGCGGGTCGCTCGAGCAAGCCGGATGGCGTCGGCAAACAGGCCAGCGCCATCAGGAAGGCCGAGCCGACGGCACGACAACGCAGTGGGCAGGTCCGTCGGCCGAGCTCTCGGAGGGGCGACCAAACGCACACTCGTCCCGCTACGGCGACCAGAGAGACCCGCGCGCCGGCAACCTCGTGCTCCGATACGACCCCGAAACGGCCGCGCCGTTCGCCGCCGCGGAGGCCGGCCTCGCCGTCGAACTGACAGCTTTCGGACAGACCGGGAACGACGGGCCAACTACGCAGGCGGGAAAACCGTCGCTAGTGGATCCGGGTGAGCTGGTGCGGCTGCTCTGGGGTGACGTGCCGTTCGCCGCCGAGGTGGACAACAGCGTCGCCAACCTGGCCCTGGCCCGGGCCGCCGCCGCGGGCGTACCGCGCCTGCCCCGGCCTGGCCCGGACGCTCTGGGCCAGGTGGAGCAGCAGATCGTCGACGGGCATCCGCTGCACCCGTGCTGCCGGACCCGGGGTGGGATGAGCGTGGCCGACGTGCTCGCCTACGCGCCCGAGCACTCCCCCGTGATCCGGCTGCGGCGCCTGGCCGTTCCGCCGGGCCGCTGGTTCGGGGACGGGCCGCCCGTGCTCTACGCCCATCCGTGGCAGGCCGAGCGGCTGCGGGAGCGCTATGCGTGGCTCGAGGACGACGGCGAGACCCCGGCCGTACGGCCCCTGATGTCCCTGCGCACCGTCGCGCCCCTCGACGGCGGGCCGCACGTCAAGACGGCCGTCGACATTCAGATGACCTCGGCCGTACGAACCGTGTCGCCGGCCGCCGTGCACAACGGCCCGATCCTGTCGCGCCTGCTCGGGCACCTGACGCGGGATCTGCCGATCGACGTGCTGGCCGAGACCGGAGCCGGCGCGGTGATCGTCGACGGGGAGCCGCAGCGGCATCTCGCCCACCTGTTCCGGCAGGCGCCGCGTCTCGGCCAGGGCGAAGTGGCCGTCCCGTTGGCCTGGCTGGCCACGGCCCCGGTGCGGCACGACGCGTACGGCACCATGGGGTTGATCTCGAAGCTCTTGTTCGCCCCGGCCGTCGAGTTGCTCGCGCGCGGGGTGGCCCTGGAGGCGCACGGCCAGAACACGCTGCTGGTGCTCAAGGACGGAGAACCGGTCCGCGTCCTCTACCGGGACCTGGGCGGTGTGCGGGTCAGCCCGGCCCGGCTCAACCGCGCCACCGGCGTCGGCGCGCCCGAGCTCAAGGGCGACCTGCCCAGCGACGACCCGCAGGTCCTGCGCACGAAGCTGGCCGCCGCCATGCTCGGCACGGTCGCCCACCAGTTGATCACCGCGTGGAGCCGGCCGCCCGATGGCGAGCCGCAACCGGGCGCGGACCGGCAGCGTTTATGGGGCATCGTCGCCGCCGCCATCCGCGACACCGGCACCGAGGACTGCCGGCACCTGCTCCGCGACCCGCTGCCGATCAAGGCGACGACCGCGATGCGGCTGGCCGCCGACCCGCTGGACGACCTGTGGGCGTACGTGGACAACCCGATGGCCGAGCACGCATGAGAACAACCCGGACCACCTACCTGATGGTCGAGCTCGCATGAGAACAACCCCGACCACCGACCCGATGGCGGCACACGCATGAAGAACAGCGTTATGCGACCCGACCGGATCGCGCACACCGAGGCCGCCCTGGCCGTGCACGCGCCGGAGCTGGTCACCGGTTTCCTCGCCCACCTGCCGGAGGCGGCCGACACGGTCGGGCGCCGGCTGCGCGGGGCCCTGGTCCGCGAGGGAATCCGCGACATGGGCCCGGGCGCGCGGCACGGTTTCGGGCGGCTCGAGTACGCCACCAGCGGCGTGGCGGACCCGGTCGACCTGCTCGACGGCATCGAGGCTCCCGGTTTCGCCGCCGAACTGCGCAACGCCGTGCTCAACCTGGCCATCGCCATGACCCGCCCTGCGGCCCCGGTCGGCGACGACCCGGACGCGCAGGCCATCGCCCTGGAACGCCTCGCCGTGGCCGGGCACAACCTGCACCCGTGCGGCCGCACCCGGCTCGGCTGGGACACCGGCGACGTCCTCGCCCACGACCTGGAGACCGCGAGCACCCGGATCGGCTTCGTGGCCGTCCGCGAGGACCTCCACCTCGGTGACACCCTATTTCCTGAAATTTCGGACAGCGGCTTTCAAGCCCAGCCGGTTCACGCCTGGCAGCGCGACAACATCCTCAAAACCCGTTACGCCGAGTTGATCAGCGCCGGAATCATCAAGATCCTCGACCACGAGATAGACGCCATCCCCACCGCCGCCCTGCGCACTCTCCTGCTCCCGGACACGGGCCAATATCTGAAGGTTTCCCTTGACATCCAGGTCACCTCGACCCGGCGCAGCATCAGCGTGGCCAGCACGCGAAACGGCCCCGCCGTCTCCCGCCTGCTCCACCGACTCGTAGCCGAGGACCCCGCCGGCGACCGCCTCCTGCTCATGGCCGAAACCGCCGGCGCCGCCGTCCCCGTGGGCTCGGGCCGCGACCTGTCCGCCATCCGCCGCGACGGCCTCACCGGCCGCCTACGAGACGGCGAGCGGGCCATCCCCGGCGGCGCCCTCCCCTTCCTGCTCGGCGAGCTCGTCACCGGCGACCCGGCCCAATGGCTGCGCGAATACGCCGAACTGCTGATCCCCCCACTGCTGCGCTTCACCGCCCGCGGCGTCGCCCTGGAAGCCCACCTGCAGAACTGCCTGCCCACCTTCGTCGACGGCCGCCCCCACCGCCTGGCCCTGCGCGACTTCGCCGGCCTGCGCCTGCACCCGCCGCGCCTGCGCGCCGCCGGCCACGACATTCAGCTGTGGCCGGGTTCGGTGGTCGGCACCGATGACCTCGACGTGCTCCGCGCGAAGATCGGCTACACCATGTTCCAGGCCCACCTGGGCGAGCTGATCCTGCGCCTGGATCTCGACGAGGACCACGCCTGGCGGATCATCCGCGGCGTCGTCGACGAGCACGCCACCGGCGACGACCACGCCGCGTTCACCGCCCCCACCGTTCCGCACAAGGCCCTGGTCCGGATGCGCCTGGCCGGCGCGGGCGACATCTACGTCCCGGTGAGGAACCCGCTGCATGCTCCCGCCTGACCTGCCCCGACCGGTCTGCGCCTACCTCTACGACACCGCCACGCTGCGCGCGACGACCGCGTCGGTCCGGCGGGCGCTTCCGGCGGCGGCTTCCTTGCTGTACGCGGTGAAAGCCAACGGCCACCCCGACGTGCTCCGCGTCCTGGCCCGCGAATGTGACGGCCTGGAGGTCGCCTCCGGCGGCGAGCTGGCCCTGGCCGTGGCCGCGGGCGCCCGCCGGATCGTCTTCGGCGGCCCGGCCAAGACCGACGCCGAGCTGCGGGCCGCCCTCGACGCCGGCGCCCTGATCAACGCCGAGAGCCTGCACGAGTTGCACCGCATCGCCGCCCTGGCCGGCACCCCACCCGAGGTCGTGCTGCGGGTCAACCGCCCCGGCAGCCCGCTGCGGGGCAGCCACACGATGACCGGCACGCCCACCCCGTTCGGGGTCGACGAGACCCTCGTACCGCAGGCCCTGGCCGTGCCCGGCGTGACCATCATCGGTTTTCACCTGCACGCCGTCTCCAACAACCTGGACGGCCAGGCTCACGCCGCCTTCGTCCGCGACGCCCTGCGCTGGTCGCAGGCGCAGAACCTGCCCGGCCTACGCGTGGTCAACGTCGGCGGCGGCTTCGGCGTCGACTACCTGTCCTCGAACGCCATGGACCTGTCGCCGCTGCGGGACATCGAGGTTCCGTACGGCGTCGATCTGATCTTCGAACCCGGCCGTTACCTGGCCGCCGACGCCGGCCGCTACGCCGCCGAGGTCATCGACCTCAAGACCACCCACGGCCGTACGTTCGCGGTCCTGCGCGGCGGCACCCACCACTTCCGCCTGCCCGCCGCCTGGGGGTACTCCCACCCGTTCACCGTGGTCCCGGTCGACGACTGGCCGCACCCCTACCCCCGCCCGACGGTCACCGACACGCAGGTCGACGCGGTCGGCGAGCTGTGCACGCCGCGTGACGTGCTCACCCGCGGCCAGCACGTCGAGCGCCTGCGCGCGGGCGACGTGCTGGTCTTCGGGCGTACCGGCGCGTACGGCTGGGACATCTCCCACCACGACTTCCTGCGCCACGACCCGCCCACGTTCGTCGTCACCTGACCCTTCGGCCGCCGCCGAAGCCTGACCCGGGCATCATCGTCGAATGGACGACGCCTCCTCGCTCGCCGCCCGGGCCGCCCTGCTGGCCGACCGGACGCGGGCCGCGTTCTGCCTCGCGCTGATGGACGGCCGCGCCTGGACCATCAGCGAGTTGGCCCGCCACGCCGGCGTCGCCGTCTCCACCGCCAGCGAGCACGCCGACCGCCTGGTCACCGGCGGCCTGCTGGCCCAGCACCGCCAGGGCCGGCACCGCTACCTGAGCCTCGCCGGCCCCGAGGTGGCCGCGCTGATCGAGGCGGTCACCGCCACCACCGATCACCAGCCCCCGGCCGTACGCTCCCTGGCCGCGGCCCACCGCACCCGCAACCTCGCGTACGCCCGCACCTGCTACGACCACCTGGCCGGCACCCTCGGTGTCGCCGTGGCCACCGGCCTGACCACCACCGGCCTGGTGACCAGGACCGACGGCCTGGCCCTGACCCCCACCGGCCGCACCCGGCTCACCGCCCTGGGCATCACCCTGGCCGCCCCCGGCCGCCGCCCGCTGCTGCGCGACTGCCTCGACTGGACCGAACGCCGCCCCCACCTGGCCGGCATCCTCGGCGCCGCCCTGCTGCAGCACGCCCTGACCGCCGCCTGGGTCATCCGCATCGGCACCGGCCGCGCCCTGCGCGTGACCCCCACCGGCCGCGACGGCTTCGCCCAGCACTTCGGCGTGGACCTGGCCGGTCAGGCCCCGCCCGGGTAGGGCGCCGCCGCCCGCGCGGCCCGCAGAGCCTGCGCCCACCAGGACAACTGCTCGAACAGCGTCTTGGCGTAACCGGCCGCCTCGGCGTTGAGCGGCGCCCCGTCCTGCCAGGTGGTGAAGTAGTTCGGGAAGGCCAGCCCGTCGCGGATGGTCACCGCGTGCAGCTCGGTGAAGACGTTCTCCAGGTGCAGAACCGCGTGCCGCCCACCGGCCGCGCCGCCGTAGCTGACGAAGGCCACCGGCTTGGCCGTCCACTGCGTGAAGTGCCAGTCCACCAGAGCCTTGAGCGACGCCGGATAGCTGTGGTTGTACTCCGGCGTGACGACCAGGAACGCGTCGGCCCGCTCCAGCCGGCGCGTCAGCTCCCGCATGCCTTCGGGTCGCGGATAGCCGTCCCCGGCGTACTTCGGCGGCGCCGCCGGCAGGGCGAGCGGAATGTCGGCCTCAGCCAGATCGATCACGTCCACTTCGAACCCACCGTGCGCCCGCGCCTGCCCGGCCGCCCACGCCGCCACCACCGGCCCGAACCGGCCTTCCCGGACACTGCCGACGATCACCACGAGGTTGCTCTTGTCACTCATGCCGCCAACGATCGGCCCGGCACCCCCGCCCAACCAGCCCGCGTCCAGGCTGGCCCCCACAGGGCCACGCTATGGCCCGGCGCCCGGCCGTAGGCTCACCGCATGGGGACACCGCTGGGCAGTTTCATCCGAGCCAAGCGCGACGGCACCCGCCCGGAGGACCTGGGCCTGCCGGCCCACGACCGCCGCCGCGCCCCCGGCCTGCGCCGCTCCGAGCTGGCCGCCCGCGCCGGCATCAGCGTCGAGTACCTCACCCGCATCGAGCAGGGCCGCGACCGCAACCCGTCCCTGTCGGTCATCACCGCCCTGGCCACCGCCCTCGGCCTGGACCCGGCCGAGCAGAACCACCTCGGCTACCTCGCCAAGATCGCCGGCGGCGCCTGCCCCGGCCACCGCCGCCCGGCCCCACCCCCGCGCACGGTGCGCCCCGCCGTCCACCGCATCCTCACCCTGCTCGAGCCCGGCGTCGCCTACGTCACCAACCGCCTCGGCGACATCCTCGCCCACACCCCCGCCTTCGCCCGGCTCATGTCCGGCACCGGCCTGCTCGACCCGGCCGAACCCAACCTGACGCGTTACGTCTTCACCGACCCCCGCGCCCGCACCACGTTCCCCGACTGGCCGCAGATCGCCGACGAGCAGGTCTTCAACCTGTGGCTGGGCCCCACCGCCGCCAACTTCGACTGGTTCACCACCGACTTCGCCACCGAAGCCGGCCCCGAGTTCACCCAGCGCCTGCACCAGCACATCCCCCCGGCCCACCTCCCCCTGACGATGCACCACCCCGAAGCCGGCTCCCTGCGCTGGGACCGCGAAACCCTGGAGCTCCCCCTCACCGACGCCCAGCAGCTGGCCCTGCTCCTCCCCGCCGACGACCCCACCGCCACCGCCGCCGACCACCTGCTCCACCACCCACCCCACCGAACCCTGCGCGCCGTCTGACGCAGCCCCGGCGCTCACCGTGGGCGCCGCAGAAACGCCTCAAGGCGAAAATTCCGGGCTGCTCCGTCCGCCCGGGCCGCCAGATCGCACTCTCCCACCGGCCTCGTTGGGAATTCGGGGTGCCAGACGCCCGCGACTTTCGGCGCTACCGCGCCGCAAGGCTCCTAGGAAATGGCATGATCAACAGGTCTCGACCGCTGCAGTGGCGTCAACGGGAGTTTCCGAGACCGTTCGACACCCCGCGCGCAATCACTAATGATGCCTCGCGGGCGGCGAGCGCGCGGATTCGCCGAATTTGGTATGCCGGGTTCCGCGGCTGAGGCTTCTTTGCGAAATTTTCTTTCCGATCCGTTCGAGGGCGCGTGCCGTCGGCCCGGGACCGGAAATCAGGTTGGTGATCGGCTACAGCGAAAGCTTTCTGTTGCAGTGTGCCGACCGTCGGTAATTGTCTTTCGGGTTGCGGGGTAAGGCCGGCGAGGCCGGGCCGGCTCGCCTGAATGGGCGATAGAGTGACGTGCGTCTGCGACGGCGTGCGGCGCCTCCGAACAAGCCCGGCTGGCTTGATCAAGCGGCTGGGTGGGGCCGGGTGTGATCACCGTTGTGTCCAAGCCACTGCCCGACGCCGGCGTGACGGGCCCGGCGGGCGCAGACGCGCTCATGGCTGTCGCCGCTTCGCTCGCCGCCTGCGGGGGGCGCCTGGATTCGGTCGTCCCCGGTTCGTTCCCCGCCAGCGGGCGCGGCCCAGAATCGGTCGTTCCCGGCTCGCTCGCTGCCGGTGATCGGGGTGCGGGCACGGGTGTTACTGGCTCTGTCGCCGCTGGTGGGTGGGGTGCGGCTGTGGGTTCTGCCGGTTTCATCGCTGGTGGTTCAGGCGCGGGCTCGGCAGTGCCGGCTCGATGGCTGCTGGCGTGGGGGATGTCGGTGTGCGTGCGGCTGGCTGCGCGGTGCCTGGGTCTGAGGCGAGGGGCGTTTGCGTCGTGGTGGTGTTCTCTGCGGCAGGCTCGGCGGCGAGGGTCCAGCCGGGCGGAGGCGGGGGCAGGCGCCGCTCGCGGGCGCACCGGGCGAACTCGGTGGACCCGTACATGCGGCGCTGCTTCTCGGCGTGCCGTTGCGCTATCGGCGTTTTTTCAGAACACGCCGACTTTCTTCGTGCTCGGCAGAATAGTTTCTGGCCTTGGTCCGAACGAGCATTGCTGCCGTCTCGGCCCGGCCGAACAAAGACATCTGACCTCGCATACAAGAATTCTCCCGCACCCGAATCGATGACGTCATTTTATGATCATGCCAACTTCGCGGATTCGTGTTTCCGTCTTGCTCTTCAAGACGTGTCACCATTCGCGAACAAGGCTTCTCGCCCATGGACACGCCACGTCAGTGTGCGAATTTTCCGCAGGACAGCCCGCCACCCGTCACCTGCGCAATTGCCTTCGACACAAGCGCGGGTCCGACCGTGACCGCAGGCATGGCCTGACTTTGAGCGCAGCGAAATACAGCTGCTGCGCCGAGGACGCTGGGCTACGGTGCGCCGATGCACGCGGACACGGCCCGGCGGGCGACACGGGCAGCCATCTTAAGCGCCTCATCGCTCGGCTTGACCGCCGACGACACTGTCGTCCTGCACAACTCCAACAAGCTCACCCTGCGCCTTCAGCCCTGCGACGTGCTGGCCCAGGTGGCTCCGGCGGCGCACCAGAGCGCCCAACTCGAGGTCGATGTCGCTCGGCGGCTGTTCGAGCTCGGGAGCCCGGTGGCCGCGCTGACAACGCCCGAGGTCCTCGTCCGGGACGACTTCGTGATCACCCTGTGGACCTACTACGAACCGGTGACGCCGCAAGCGATTCCGTCCGCGGACTACGCCGCAGCGCTGGAGTGTCTGCATGCCGGCATGCGCAGGATCGATCGGCCCATCCCGCACTTCACGGACCGGGTGGCCGAGGCTCAGGAGCTCGTGGCCGACCACGATCGGACGCCGGGGCTGGCCGGCGCGGACCGGGTCTTTCTCGCCGAGACGCTGGATCATCTGCGCCGGGCGGTCGCCGGCAGTGGCCGCCCGGAGCAGCTCCTGCACGGCGAACCGCACCCGGGCAACCTGCTCTCGACCCGGATCGGGCCGCTGTTCGTCGATTTCGAGACGTGCTGCCGGGGGCCGGTCGAGTTCGACCTCGCCCACGCCCCCGACGAGGTCGCGCCGTTCTACCCGGATGTCGATGCCGAACTGCTCCGGGACTGCCGCACCCTGGTGCTGGCGATGGTCACCACGTGGCGCTGGGACCGCGACGATCAGTTCCCGGACGGCCGGCGGCTCGGCGTCGAGTGGCTGAGCGAGCTCCGGCGGGCGAACTTCAGGCCAGAAGGACCGGCGTCAGGGTCTGCCCTGCGGCGACCGCAGCGCTGAGTTGACGGCCGCCTCTGACTGCCACGAACTGCGCGGCTTTCTGGCGTACGGCTAGCTCGCCGTCCTTGGCAGTTGCCTCGTCGCAGCGGATGCGGGCCGGGTCGAGGTAGCAGCCGGGCCGGGCCGAGCCCGCCACCACCGCCTCGATCAGCGCGACGACCTGGTCCGGCTCGGCCCGGGTGGTGTCGCAGACCAGGTCGTAGTTGCTCAGCCTGGTCTTGTCGACGCCGTAGCGGGTCAGGAACCGCTGCCGTTCGCTCTCGCTGCGCCCGGCCAGCTGCCGGCACGCCTCGTCCAGGTCCGCATAGTTCTCCACCGCGTCGCCGGGGCGCCCGAGCACCCGCCGGGCCGCCACCACCGGATCGGTGATCAGGTGGACCTTCATCGCGCCGGCGAAGAAGTGCCACGCCAGCCGGCTGTCGACCACGAGCCGCTCCCCGGCCGTGGCCATGTCGTGCTGCAGCTGGTCGACGTAGTGGTCCACCTTGTCGTCGAGCTCGGCGTGCACGTTGAGCTGCAACGCCGTCATGCCCCGCTCGGCGGCCATCTGCCGGTAGAGGTCGCCGATGCTGACCCGGCGCACCCCCAGCCGCTCGGCCAGCATCACCGACACGGTCGTCTTGCCGCTACCGAGATCACCGTTGAACACGATCGTGCGGGAGGCCTCCATCGACCAACCCTAATCCAGCCGGGCGAGGGCGGCGGGTCAGCGTCCCGGCGGGGCCCGGCGAGGAAGGCGGGTCAGCGTCCCGGCGGGGCCGGGCGTACGCGGCGCAGCTCGCGCAGGGCCTGGCGGCGGACATCGCCGGTCAGGGTGTCGATGTAGAGCCGGCCGGCCAGGTGGTCGGTCTCGTGCTGCAGGGCGCGGGCCAGGAACCCGGTGCCGGGGATGACGATGGGCTCGCCGTGGCGGTCGAAGCCGCGGGCGACCACCGACAGGGCCCGCTTGGTCGGGAAGCCGAGCCCGGGCAGCGACAGGCAGGCCTCCTCGTCGTCCTGCTCGCCCGCGAAGTCGCTGAGCACCGGGTTGATCATGTGGCCGACCACGCCGCCGACGTTGTAGGAGAAGGCGCGCAGGCTGACGCCGATCTGGGGCGCCGCCACACCGGCCCGCCCCGGGACCCGTACGGTGTCCTCGAGATCGTCGATCAGCGCCCCCAGCTCCGCGTCGAACGAGGTCACGGGGTCGGCCTCGGTGCGCAGGACCGCGTCACCGAAGATCCGGATGGGCCGAACTGTCATGGCCAGCAGCCTATCCGGTCGTTACCCGAACAGGGCCAGCTGGTCGGCCGCCAGCAGCTGGCGCAGCTTGGCCAGCGACCGGCGGGTCTGGCTCTTGACCACGCTGACCGGCACCTCGAGCACGTCGGCCACCTGCTCGACGCTGTAGTCCTCGAAGTAGCGCAGGATCACGATCGCCCGGTCCCGCTCGGGCAGGTGACCGAGCGCGTCGAGCATGGTCAGCCGCAGCTCGGGGCTCTCAAAGTGCACCGGCTCGGCGAGCACGCCCGGCGTCGACTCCGTCGACGAGCGACGGCGGCGGTGGTCCAGGTAGCTGCGCAACAGGATCTTCTGGGCGTACGCGGTGAGGTTGTCCGCCTGTACGGCCTTGCGCCAGCTCAAATACAGCTTGGTCAGCGCGGTCTGGGTCAGGTCCTGCGCCAGATGCCAGTCCCGGCACATCATGAACGCGGTCGTGCGCAGCCGCTCGGCGTGCGCGTGCGCGAACTCGGCGAACTCCTCATCGGCGCTCATCCGGCGAACACCGGCAGATCCGGATACCGCTTGCCGCCGACGTCGACCAGGCTCGCGTCCATCTCCGTGCCCCACCGCGGATCGGCCGCGATCTTCGCCCCGATGTCCGGGTCGAGCATCGGCGGCGCCGGCACACGCCCGGTCCCGCCGTCCGGCAGGCACGCCGCGACGTCGAGCCGCACCTGCGTGCCGTCCGGCCAGCCCGCGACCACCGACGTGTCGCGGCGGCAGTCGTCCGGGAACTCCGCGATGCTCACCTTGGCCACCTGCCCCCGCTTCGGCACCGGCGGCCCGACGCCGATCCGCGTCACCTCGACGCTGACCATGCCCGGCCCCAGCCCGTTGTTCAGCATCGCGCGCACCCGCAGCTCCCCACCCGGCGCGACGCTGTAGTCCCCCGTCGCCGCGGACGGCAGCAGCTGCGACAAGAGGTAGACCATGGCCGCGGACGTCGCCTTCTTCCGCTTCTCGGCGGGACCGTACGTCCCGCTGGAGATCGCCAACGTACGGGTGCGGGCCGGGCTCACCGAGGGCGGCGGCGGGCTGATCGGCACAGATCCGGGAGACTTCCCGGCCGCCCGCGTCACGGGCACGCCACTGGGCACAGGCGCCGTGACAGCGGGTGCCAGCCCCGCCGCCACCCCGCCGAGCTCATCGGCCCCCGACAGCACACCGCCACCCACCACCAGCGCGAGCACTCCCACCGCCGCAGCCCCACCGCCACCCATCAGCCGCCGTCGCCGCCGGACCCGCCGCCCGTCCCGCATGGCCACGTCCACCAGGTCCCCCAGCGGCGGCGGCCGCTCCGCGTCGAGGTCGGCCCGCAGCAACCCCCGCAGGTCTTCGCCCACAACAGCCCTCCCACTCCGCGGCGCCCCCACAACCGCCTACCGGCGTAGACGCGCCAACCCCGCCTTTTGGTGACCGCGATCCAAGAGAAGATCCGAGCGCCCGAAATGTCCTCTCGCCAGGCACAGGGCAGCCGGTACCGGCTACGGCACAGCTGTGCCCTGCGGCGGAAGTAGGTCTACCGCTTCGGCCGCGAGCTGGTCGATCGTATCGACAGGCATGAGGAAAGCGATGTGCCACGTCTCGTCGTCCGCACCGACCAATGCCGAAACCGTGGCATCGCTGTCGACGCTCCAGTGAACCGGAACTCCACCGCACTCGCCGATATGCAGCGCACGCCGGGCGGCCCAGTCGGCCTCACGGATCGACCGCAACCGAGCGAGATCGGCGGGAGGGGCCCGGAAATGAAACTCCCACGACGGCGGGATCATCCCCATCCGCCTCGACCGACACGCTCACCACCCCAGCAGGATGGCATTCGAGGTGCTCCGCCGGCCGTCAAGGGCCGCGGGTGGCGTCAGGCAACCTCCAAGCCGGGGCGGACCGCCAATTCGCGTAGCGACAGAAAGTGCGCCGGCCGGTGTCGGGCAGCGGCTCAGCCGGGGTGGACCGCCGGTTCGAGCAGGGACAGGGTGCGCCGGCCGGCGTCGAGGGCTGCGCGCAGGCCGACCGGCATGGGCAGGTTGGGGCCGGCGTGGCCGAGGTCGACGTTGCCCAGGACGGGGATGTCGCGCGGGCCGAGGGCGTCGAGGACGAGCTCGGCCAGGGTCGGGGACGAGCCGGGGGCGAGACCCTCGATCGACTGCGGGACGCCGACGATCATGCCGGCGATGCGGTCGAGGATGCCGGCGTGGCGCAGCACGTGCAGGTAGCTCCACACGTACGCGGCCTGGCCGCCCAGCTCCTCCCAGAACAGCAGCGCGCCGTCGAAGCGGTCCAGCGGCAGCGCATACCGGGTCGCCTGGACCAGCGCGATCCGGTTGATCACGCCACCGACCAGGTGGCCCTCGGCCCGGCCGGGGCGCCAGCACTCCCACGACGGGCCCGCCGGCAGCGCCCCGATCGGCTCGGGACTGGTCAGCAGCTTCGCGTAGAGCGACTCGAGCTGCGCCTGGCGCGCGGCCGGTGCCGCCGGCCAATGGCCGCCGAAGCCGGGAACGGCCATGTCGGCATGGAAGCCGACCAGCCCGGTGCGCGCGTAGAGCACCAGGTGCAGCAGCGAGATGTCGCTGTAGCCCAGGATCGGCTTGGGGTCGGCCCGGATCGCCTCGACGTCGATCAGGTCGAGGTAGCCGAACACCGTCTGACCGCCGTCACTGGCGACGATCGCCCGCACCTCCGGATCACGCAGCAGCCCGTTGAGCTCGGCCGCGATCTCCCCCGGCGCCGCCGCGCTCCACCACCGCTGCCGCCCGGCTTCGAGCAGCGGCGCCCGCCGCACCCGGAACCCCATCCGCCGCAGCACGCTCTCCGTCTGCGCGACATTGGACTCGTACGCCACCGGCAGCGCCCCGGACAGCGCCGCGATCACGACGAGCTCCCCGGCCTTCAACGCCCGCGGCCGCAGCAGCCGCTCCCACCCGCTATCGATCACCGGCGCAGTGTCGCTGCCCCCGCCCGAGACCCGCCACGCATTTACGTTCGGGCTGCTCGACGACGAACGCGAGTTCCTCCTCGGCGTCGACCACGGCTGGGCGCGTGTCCGGCCGGCCGGCGAATGAGACCTGGCCGGCAGCGGCTCACCCGCGCTGCGCAGCCATTTCGGCGCGGTGTTCGCCCCACGCCTCGTCCCCGAGTTCACCATGATGTCGCTCGACCAGAAGAGGGTCCTGAACACGACGGTCTGGGGCGACGCCACCGTGAGCACGATCGCCGTCCGCCCCGACCGGGTCCGATGAGTCAGGACACGGGTGGGCCGACGGCGTACGTCAGGTAGGCGAACTGGCCGCGCCGGCTCAGGTCGGTCAGGGTGAGGCGGCGCGAGGTGAGGCGGCGTGGGAGCAGTGGGGCGCCGGCGCCCAGGGTCACGGGGGCGACGCCGACGATGATCTCATCGAGGAGGGTGGCGTCGGCGAAGGCGCCGGCCAGGTCGCCGCCACCGACCAGCCAGATGTTCTTGCCGGCGGCGGCCTTGGTCATGGCCTCGTGGACCGGGCGGACGTCACCCTGGACGAACGTGACGTCGGCGCCGGGGATCGGGGGCAGGTCGCGGTGGGTGAACACCCAGGACGGGACGTCGCCGTAGTACTCGGCCCATTTGGCTGGGTTGTCCAGCAGCGCCTCGTGCTCCAGCACCCACTCGTAGGTGGTGGCGCCCATGGCGAAGGCCCCGACCCCGGCGAAGAAGGACTCGAACGGGCTCACGCCGGTCTCGTCGGCGCGGTCCTGGTCGGCCTCGAAGAGCCAGTCGAGGGAGTTGTGCTCGTCGGCGATGTACCCGTCGAGCGTGGTCGCGGTGTAGTACTGCGTCTTCGGCACGGGCATCACCCTGCCACGGGGGTCTGACAAAACCGCCGGACCTGCGGGGCGACCGGTGCCAGGGGCGGCGCTGATCTACGCCGGGGGCCGGCGAGGGGCCAGCGCCGCGCGGATCGGGGCCGCCTTGGACGCGGCCTCGGCGACCTCGTCGTCCGGGTCGCTGTCCCAGGTGATACCGCCTCCCGCCCAGGCGTGCAGGCGGGCGCCGTCCGCGGCCACCGTACGGATCGTCAGCCCCAGATCGAGATGGTCGTGCCCGACCCAGCCGGCCGCGCCCATGCTGACCCCGCGCCCGACCGGCTCGAGCCGGGCGATCTCGGCCAGGGCGGCCAGCTTCGGCGCCCCGGTCACCGACCCGCCGGGGCAGACCGCCCGCAGCAGATCCGCCAGGTCGAGCCCGCCCAGGACCGGGGCCGACACGACCGACTCGGCCTGCCAGAGACCGGCCCACCGGCGTACGGCGAACAGCTCGTCCACCGTGACCGGGCCGAGCCCGGGCAGCCGGGCCAGGTCGTTGCGTTCGAGGTCCACGATCATGACGTGCTCGGCGCGTTCCTTGGCCGAGGCGAGCAGCTCCGCCCGGCCGGCGGCGGTGGCGGGGCGGGTGCCCTTGATCGGCCGGGTGATGACCCGCCCGTCCCGGACCTCGACCAGCGTCTCCGGCGACGCCGTGGCCAGCGCCCACCCCGAACCCGCCAGAACGCCGCCGTAGCGCGCGCCGGGCAGTGAGGCCACCCGGTGCAGGGCCGCGGCCGGCGAGCCTGTGTACGGCGCGCTGGCGTGCCCCACGACGTTGGCTTGGTAGACGTCGCCGCGCCCGATGGCCTCCCGAACGGCCTGAACCGCTTCAGCGTGCGCGGTCCCGGACCAGCTCGGCGTCCACGATCCCAGCGTGTAATCGCCAGGTTGCGCAGGGCTCGCACTATCGGTGGTGTGGACGTACACGACCGCGTAGACGTCGGGAATGGACGGCACCGGAGAGGCCGCGCCCAGGGTGCCGCCGGCCATCACGCAACCGGCATCAGCCGACACGTAGAGTGCCGCCCCGCAGACGGAGCCAGCGCCGGTCGGGCGAACCTGGGTGGCCGTTCGGCCAATATTTCGCACCGGCAGTCCGTTGGCTCCGAAGAACTCAGCGACAAGCTCGGCAGGGTCACCACCGTCACACCGGTACCACTGCAACACTGTTGACGCACGGTGACGGCCCTGGCAGGACGCCGGAGCGCCCGGCGGCGACCCCGAAAGAGGTGCCGAGAAGTGGTCGATCGGAGGAGTTCCGTGGACCATCGGAACCGAGGATTCTTTCAATGGGACGCCGTCACCCGCCCGATCCAAGGTCGTTCGGATTGAGGTAACGTCCGTCACCGTCGTTGTGAGTCTTCACACAACCCCCGACCGGAGAATCACGATGTTGTGCCAGCACACAGACCAATGTCCCAACGCCGAGGCCGTCGACCGCGAGGCCGCACGGACCGTCGCCACGTTCCGCGAGCAGGGCTGGAGCCTGCTCTGCAACGGCGTCATCGTCTTCGAGGACACGGGTGAGATCCTCCCCGACGGCACCATGATCGAGCCGCACCGGGGCCCCGCCCGGCACGCCCTCGCGGCGTAGAACAAAGCGGACATTTCAAGGTTACTCAGAGTAGCCAGAACACGACAGCCCTGGTGCGGAGGATCGACCCCCACACCAGGGCAAACCGAAATCAGTCCTCGAACGCTTCGGGCGCCGGGCACGAGCAGACCAGGTTCCGGTCGCCGTACGCCCCGTCGATCCGGCGCACCGGCGGCCAGTACTTCGCCGTCCGGTCCACTCCCGGCGGGAAGCCCGCCACCGACCGCGGGTACGGGTGCTCCCACTCGTCCGCCGTCACCGCCGACGCCGTGTGCGGGGCGTTGGACAGCGGGTTGTCCCCGGCCGGCCACACCCCCGCCGCCACCTGATCGATCTCCGCCTTGATCGCGATCATCGCGTCGCAGAACCGGTCCAGCTCGGCCAGGTCCTCGCTCTCGGTCGGCTCCACCATCAGCGTGCCGGCCACCGGGAACGACATCGTCGGCGCGTGGAAGCCGTAGTCGATCAGCCGCTTGGCCACGTCGTCGACCGAGACGCCGGTCGCCTTGGTCATCGGCCGCAGGTCGAGGATGCACTCGTGCGCGACCAGCCCGTTGTTGCCCGCGTAGAGCACCGGGAAGTGCTCGCTGAGCCGCGAGGCCACGTAGTTGGCCGTCAGCACCGCGGCGCCGGTCGCCGCGACCAGCCCGTCCGGGCCCATCATCCGCAGGTAGGCCCACGAGATCGGCAGAATGCCCGCGGAACCGTGGGCGGCCGACGACACCGAGGAGGACGTCAGCGGGTCGCCCGGCAGGAAGGACGACAGGTGCGCGCGGACCGCGACCGGGCCCACACCCGGGCCGCCACCGCCGTGCGGGATGCAGAACGTCTTGTGCAGGTTCAGGTGCGACACGTCGGCCCCGAACCGGCCCGGCCGCGCATAGCCGACCAGCGCGTTCAGGTTCGCCCCGTCCACGTACACCTGACCGCCGGCGTCGTGCACCGCCGCGCACAGGTCGGCGATCGACGTCTCGTACACCCCGTGGGTCGACGGGTAGGTCACCATGATCGCGGCCAAGTTGGCCGCGTGAGCCGCGATCTTCGCGTGCAGATCCGCCATGTCGACGTTGCCGTTCTCGTCGCAGGCCACGACGACGACCTTCATGCCGGCCATGACCGCGCTGGCCGCGTTGGTGCCGTGCGCGCTCGACGGGATCAGGCACACGTTGCGGTGCTCCTCACCCCGCGACCGGTGGTAACCCCGGATGGCCAGCAGGCCGGCCAGCTCACCCTGGGATCCGGCGTTCGGCTGTACGCTCACCGCGTCGTACCCGGTGATCTCGGCCAGCCAGCCCTCCAGCGACGACACCAGGTGCTCGTAACCGGCTGTGCGCGACGCCGGCGCGTACGGGTGGATGTCGGCGAACTCGGACCAGGTCACCGGCTCCATCTCGGTGGTGGCGTTGAGCTTCATCGTGCACGAGCCCAGCGGGATCATGCCCCGGTCCAGCGCGTAGTCGCGGTCCGAGAGCTTGCGCAGGTAGCGCAGCATGCTCGTCTCCGAGTGGTGGCTGTGGAAGACCGGGTGGGTCAGATACGGCGACGTACGCCCGAGGGGCCTGGCCCCGCAGGCGGCCGGCGCCGCCGCCGGAACTCCGAACGCGGTCAACACCGTGGCCAGATGCGCCGCCGTCGTGGTCTCGTCGCACGCCACCGACACGTGATCGGCGTCGACCATCCGCAGGTCGACCCCCTCGGCCGCCGCAGCCGCCACGATGTCGGCCGCCCGGCCCGGCACCACCGCGGTCACCGTGTCGAAGAAAGCGTCGCTGGTCACCGAGATCCCGGCCGCGGTCAGACTGCCGGCCACGGTCAGCGCGTGGTCGTGCACCCGCTTCGCGATCGCCTTCAACCCGGCCGGGCCGTGATAGACCGCGTACATGCTGGCCATGACCGCGAGGAGCACCTGGGCCGTACAGATGTTGCTCGTCGCCTTCTCCCGGCGGATGTGCTGCTCGCGGGTCTGCAGGGCCAGGCGGTACGCCTGAGCGCCGTCGGCGTCCTTCGAGACACCCACGAGACGGCCCGGCAGCGACCGCTCCAGACCGGCGCGCACCGCGAGGTACCCGGCGTGCGGGCCACCGAAGCCCAGCGGCACCCCGAAGCGCTGGGTCGTACCGGCCGCGATGTCCGCCCCGATCTCGCCCGGCGCCCGCAGCAGCGTCAGCGCCAGCAGATCGGCGGCCACCGTGACCAGCGCGCCGGCGGCGTGGGCCCGCTCGACCAGCGCGGCGTGGTCGCGGACAGCGCCCGACGCGCCCGGGTACTGCAGGTGAAGCCCGAAGTACTCGTCGGGCAGGGCGGCCGTCTCGTCATCGAGGTCGACCACGTGCAACTGAATACCGAGCGGCTCGGCCCGGGTCCGCAGCACGGACAGCGTCTGGGGCAACGTGTCCGCATCCACCACGTACACCCCGGACTTGACCTTGGAAGCCCGCCGGGCGAGGGTCATCGCCTCCGCCACCGCCGTGCCCTCGTCCAGCATCGACGCGTTGGCCGTGGTCAGACCGGTCAGATCGGTCACCATGGTCTGGAAGTTCAGCAGCGCCTCGAGCCGCCCCTGGCTGATCTCCGGCTGGTACGGGGTGTACGCCGTGTACCAGGCCGGGTTCTCCAGCACGTTCCGCTTGATCACGGCCGGCACGTGCGTGCCGTAGTAGCCGAGCCCGATCATCGAGGTCGTCACCGTGTTGCGCGCCGCGATCGCCCGCAGCTCGGCGATCGTCTCCTCCTCGGAGGCGGCGGCCGGCATATCCAGGCTGCCGTGCCAGCGGATCACCTCGGGAATGGCGGCGTCCATCAGAGCGTCCAGCGACGCGTACCCGATGGTCTTGAGCATGTGGGTCTGCTCGTCCTGGTCCGGGCCGATGTGCCGGGATGCGAACGTCATGACGGCTCCTAGGAGAGGTCGACAAGGCGGCCTCCCCCTCTGTCACGCCGTCTGAGAGAACGCGCGCTTCAGAGTCGCCTGCCCATGCGGTCCTTTTGCCTGAGAGGTTCCGGGGAGGATTTGCCCCTTCGGCGCCGCCGGTAACCCCGGCGATCTCTCCCGCATGGCTAAGCACCAAACTACCAGTGGATACAGCACAGCCAGGAAACCGGAAGGGTAGGACTGTGACCTACACCCCCGCGGGCGACCGCTACGACACCATGACCTACCGGCGCGCCGGCCGCAGCGGACTCAAACTCCCCGTGATCTCGCTCGGCCTCTGGCACAACTTCGGCCACGAGCGCCCCTGGCAGCGCCAGCGCGACATCGTCCGCCGCGCCTTCGACCTCGGGGTCACCCACTTCGACCTGGCCAACAACTACGGCCCGCCGCCCGGCAGCGCCGAGGAGAACTTCGGCCGCATCCTGAACTCGGATTTCAAGAACCACCGCGACGAGCTCGTCGTCTCGACCAAGGCCGGCTACTACATGTGGCCCGGCCCGTACGGCGAGTGGGGCAGCCGCAAATACCTCATCAGCAGCCTCGACCAGTCCCTGCAGCGCCTCGGCCTCGACTACGTCGACATCTTCTACCACCACCGGCCCGACCCGGACACCCCGATCGAGGAGACCATGGGCGCCCTCGACGCCGTCGTCCGCGCCGGCAAAGCCCAGTACGTCGGCATCAGCAACTACAACAGCGCCCAGACCGCTGAGGCCGCCCGCATCCTGCGCGAGCTCGGCACCCCGCTGCTGATCCACCAGCCGTCGTACTCGATCCTCAACCGCTGGATCGAGAAGGACAACCTGCTCGACACCCTGGAGACCGCCGGCGCCGGCGCCATCGGCTTCAGCCCCCTGCAGCAGGGCCTGCTCACCGACCGCTACCTCGGCGGCATCCCCGACGACAGCCGCGTCCGCACCAGCAACTTCCTCAACGAGAGCGACCTGGACAAGGGCACCCTGGCCCGCATCCACGCCCTCAACGACATCGCGAAGCGCCGCGGGCAGTCCCTGGCCCAGATGGCCCTGGCCTGGGCCCTGCGCGACCAGCGGATGACCAGCCTCATCATCGGCGCCAGCAGCGTCGAGCAGCTGGAGAACAACGTCGCCGCGACCAGCAACCTGTCGCTGACCGACGAGGAGATCGGCGAGATCGACGGCACCGTCCTCGACCTCTAGGCGCTATCTTCTCGACCATGATCGACCTGGTCGAGAAGCACACGATCCTGCGCGTCGTGGTCGGATCCCGCGCCTACGGCCTGGCCGGCCCGGATTCCGACCACGACCGCCGCGGCGTCTACGCCGCCCCCACCCGCCTGTTCTGGCCCCTCGACAAGCCACCGACCCACCTCGACGGCCCGCTCGAGGAGCAGTTCTCGTGGGAGCTCGACCGCTTCTGCACACTCGCCTTGCAGGCCAACCCCACCGTGCTCGAGGTCCTCTGGTCACCCTTGATCGAGCACCTCACCCCCGACGGGGAGGACCTGCGGGGCGTACGCCAGGCGTTCCTCTCCCGGCGCCTAGCCGAGACGTACGGGTCGTACGCCCGTGACCAGCTCGCCCGCGTCACCACCCGCCGCGAGCGTACCGGCGAGACCAACCACAAGCAGGCCATGCACATGATCCGCCTGCTCATGGCGGGCGCCCACGTCCTGCGTACCGGCCAGGTGTTGGTCGATGTGTCCTTCGCCCGCGACCGTCTCCTCGCCGTCAAGCACGGCCACGTCGCATGGCCCGACGTGACCGCATGGGCCGCCGACCTCCAAGCCGACCTCGCCACCGCGGCCGCCACCACCGCCCTGCCGCCCGAGCCCGACCGCACGACCATCGATCAACTGCTGGTGCGCGTACGCGAGAGAGGCCTGACATGACGCTCGACGTGCCCCCGTGGTCGGCGGAGATCATCGCCACCCTCCCCCACGAAGTGATCTTCCGCAACGGTCAGCGGCGCCCACCTCTACGGTTTCCCCTCCACCAACTCCGACCTCGACCTACGCGCCGCCCACCTGCTGCCCGCCACCGCGGTCGTCGGCCTGCACACCGGCCCCGACACCGTGCAGACCGGCGGCTACCGCGACGGCGTCGAACTCGACGTGGTCAGCCACGACCTGCTCAAGTTCGCCCGGCTGCTCAACAGCCGCAACGGCTACGTCCTCGAGCAGCTGCTCTCCCCGCTGATCGTCACGACGTCGCCGCTGCACGCCGCGCTGAAGGAATTGGCGCCCGGCCTCATCACCAGCAACCACGCCCACCACTACTTGGGCTTCGCCACCACCCAGCAGAAACTGTTCGACAAGACCGGCGATCTCAAACCGGCCCTGTATCTGCTGCGCGCGCTCCTCACCGGCCGCCACCTGATGCGCACCGGCGATTTGGAAACCGACCTGAACATCCTGAGCACCGGCCTTTCCTATGTGGCCGAACTCATCGCCCAGAAGCGCTCGGCCGAACACAGCCCCTTCCCCACCGAATGGATTCCGCGCCTCCGATCGGACGCGGACGCCCTGCGTACGGACCTGGAAGAGGCCCGCCAGGCGTCGTTCCTGCCCGCGATGCCGGCCGCTTCCTCGGTCGCCGCTTTGCACGACCTCGTCGTACAGGCCCGCCTCTCAACGGTCTGAAATCGCCGGTCGGCGAAGCCGTCGTATTTGTCTTTGGTGCGGCTCGCCGCACTGCCCCTAAAGCTTCCTAGGACTCTAGGAATTCAGTTCCGCAGCGGTTGGTCGTCTACTCTGATCGCATGCGCGCCACTCTTGCCCACATTCACCTCGCCCGGCCCCACCGGCCGGTCCTCGTGGCAGGCACCCTCGGCGAGCTCAGCGGCCCCACCACCGGCCTGGTCGAGCTCCCCCTGCGTCTCTGGTGGGGCCCGCAGCGCGCCTTCGACCTGTCCGAGCCCACCATGCTGGCCTGGATGTACGAGAACGTCCTCCGCGAAGCCATCCGCATCGACGAGCTCCGCACCTACCTGCACGGCCCCACCCTCATCCGCGTCTGGCCCGACCTGAACCTCCCCCGAGCCGTCCGCGCCGCCTGGGAAACCCGCCACCCCCACCTGCGTCTAGCCGCCGCCCGCCGCGCCGCCGACCACTTGGCCGCAGCCACCGCCGGGTCCCGCTGACTCAAGCCCGCCCGACCGGTCCCCTGGCGCCGCAGCCGACCTCGTCCCTCCGACCGCGGCTCGAGCGCGACCCCCAGGGGAACTCGTCGCTCCGACCGCGGCCTGAATGCGCAGGCCGACACCGGTCAGCGCGTCGCGCACGGCCGTCTTGTCGACCGTGCCGGGATCTCCCGCGTTTTCCGGGTCAGCTCCAATAAGCATCCGCCCACCGACTCACCAGCGGCAAAAGGACCCGACGGCGGCGCGCCACAGCGCCTGGGCGGCGCGCCAAACCTCGGCGGTTCGCACGGCGTGGGTAGCGGCCCCGCCTGGCACTCGAGCGCCGGAACCCCCGAAGGCCGGCCCACGCGGTGCCGGCTACACGGGGCCGACCGGCCACCACGCCCACCTTCGCCGCCACGGTGGAGGCCACCTCACCAGCTGTCTCGGCCATGTTGCTCATCGGCGGCAGCGAGACCCGACGCCGGCGCGCGGCCCGCTCGGACCGCCACCGCGGTCAGCCGGCCGACCATCTTCGCCGTCACGACGGAAGCAACCCTCTTCAGCTCCTCGGCCATGTTGATCTGATGGACTGAGGAGGTGTCTCCGCTGTCCCGTCGAGCCTGGAAAACTCTCGCTGTTCTGGGGGCGTTGATGGTCGTCGGCGGCCTGCTGATTTCCTCCGACTACCTCGTCGCCGTGAAGGTGCCGTTCCTGGCCTCCGCCCTCACCTGCTCCGGCGGGGTCCTGTGCGGCTTGGTCTGGGGCCGCGCTAGCAAGTCCAACCTGGCCCGGTCGACCGATAAGCCACCGTCTGCCCCACCGGCCCGATCCACAGGCCGGCTTCGTTTCCGCATTGGCTCAAGCGTGGCCAAGTTCAGCACCCATGAGGTCCCCCCCCTCCTCGATGTGGGGTGCTACTTCTCAGTGAGTACCGGTTCGCGGCCGCCAACAGGTGCGACGCTAACTCAAAGTAACGTATGGCGAAGCCGGGCGTCCCCTGTCTATGGCAGGTCCGTACACATTAGCGCGGCCGCGGCCATGGCGCGATAAATCTTGTCAGCGCATCGTGAAAAGGCTCGAATCCCGAGGTTGGCATGATCCAACGCTGACGTCACCGTCTCGGGTGCGGGACAATTTCTGTATGCGAGGGCAGATGTCATTGTTCGGCCGGGCCGAGACGACAACGATGCGCGATCGAACCAAGGCCAAGAACTATTCTGCCGAGCACGAAGAAACCCGGCGTCTTCTGAAAAAGCGCCGCGATTGGGGATTAGCGCAACGGCACGCCGAGAAGCAGCGCCGCATGTACGGATCCGTGGAGGCGGCCCGGGCCGAGTTCGCCCGGTGTGCCCGCGAGCGGCGGATGCCCCAGCCTCCGGCCGGCTGGACGAGCGCCACCGAGAACACCACTGCGACACGACCGCCCCGCGCCTCAGAGCCGGGCACACCGCAACCATCACCACTCACACGGACATCCCTCGCGCCAGCAGCCATCGAGCCGGCAGGGCCCGGGCCCGGGCCTGAGCAACCAGCGATGATGGAACCGGCAGAAGCCAGCCGCACGCCACCTGCCAGCAGCACCTATGCCCGCGCCCCGGTCACCGGCGGCGGCCGAAGCGGCGAAGCCGAACTCGGGCCCCGCCCACCGGCGGCGAGCGAACCGGCAACAGCCGAACCCAGGCCCCATCCCCTGTCGGCGAACGAACCGGCGATGACCGAACCCGGGCCGCACTCGCTGGCGGCGGCCAAAGCGGCGACGTCCGTGACCGCGTCTGCGCCCGGCGAGCCCGTCACGTCGGCGCCGGCCGGCGGCTCGGGCACCACGGTGATCGCACCCGGTCCCGCCGACCCGTTTGATCAAGTCAACCGGGTCTGTTCGGAGGCGCCACCCGCCGCCGCACACGCACGCCACTCTATCGCCTATTCAGGCGAGCCGGCCCATCCCCGTTGGCCCTCCTCCGCTACCCGAAAAAGAATGACCGACGGTCGGCACGCTGCAACAGAACGCTTACGCTGTACCCGATCACACCACCGGAAACGTATCGGAACCAACCTTGATTTCCTGTCTCGAGATAACGGTACGCATCCTCGAACTGATCGGCACAAACAAATCCGCAGAGAGAAGCCTCAGCCACGGAGCCCGGCACACTAAATTCGACGAAGCCGCGCGCTCTCGTCCCGCGAGGCTTCATGGCCGCTTGCACGGAGCGTGAACGGCTCGGAAGTGGCCACTGACGCCTCCGGGCGGTCATCATCGGATGGCCGGCGCCGTATCGGATCGGGCCGGCTGCTCGTCGGCCGGTACTGTCGGGCGGGTGACGGACGGGCCGTGGGACAGCTACGACCGGGGCAAGCTGCGGGCCGGCTGGTCCTACCCGGTCGGGCGGACGATTGTCGAGGAAGCGGTGCGGTCCGCCCGTGTTCATCTGCTCTCGCTGGATTTCAGCGTGCCGGCCGGGGGCACGGAGGCCGGTCTCCTCCTGGTCCGGGCCGCCCGGTACAGGGACCTCGGCAACACGTACTACCTCGCCCGCGGGACTCCCGGCAACTCGCGCTGTGTGCTCCACATCTACGCCGTGCCGAGTGAAGTCCGGGCCGAGGCACGCGCGATGCTCACGACGGGTGGCGGGCTGGAGCGGGCCTGCAAGTGGCTTGCGGCCACCGACTCGGCGGACCCGACGTGGCATGACAAGTCGCGCCGCTGGGAGGCTTACCTGATCGACGGCGGGCTGCGCGAGGCCGAGGCGGTGGGCTGAGGGGCGGGCCCTACCGTCTCCGGGATGCAGGCCGGGCACCGGGACCTCAACTGGAACGAGCGCGAGGACAACTGGCTCGCCAGCAACTTGCGGGTCGCGGCCGCGCTGGGCGAGTTGGGGTATGACTTTCGGCTCGCGCTGGGCGACGGCGGGCGCAACCCCGACCACGGCGGGGTGCGCGTTGCGGTGGCTGTTCAGGGCTGGTAGCGGTAGCCCATCCCCGGCTCGGTGATCAGGTGGCGGGGGCGGGTGGGGTCGTCCTCGAGTTTGCGGCGCAGGCGGGCCATGTACTGGCGCAGGTAGTTGGTCTCGGTGCCGTACTGGGGGCCCCAGACGTCGTGCAGGAGGCTGCGCTGGGTGATCAGTTTGCCGGGGTTGCGCAGGAGGCGTTCCAGCAGCTGCCACTCGGTGGGGGTCAGGCGCTGGTCGGGGGTGATGGTGTGGTCGGTCAGGTCGATCGTGTACTGGCCGAGGGTGACCGTGGCCGGGCCGCTGCCCTCGGTGGTGTGGGCGCGGCGGGTGACGGCGCGGATGCGGGCCAGCAGCTCGTCGACGCCGAAGGGTTTGGTGACGTAGTCGTCGGCGCCGGCGTCGAGGGCGGTGACCTTGTCGGTGCCCTCGGCGCGGCCGGACAGGACGATGATCGGGACCGTGGTCCAGCCGCGCAGGCCGCGGATGACGTCGGCGCCGTCCATGTCGGGCAGGCCCAGGTCGAGCACGACCAGGTCGGGTGGGTGGGCGGCGGCCGTCTTGAGGGCGGTGGCGCCGTCGGGGGCCAGGTCGACGTCGTACTGGCGGGCGCGCAAGTTGATCCGCAGGGCGCGGGCGATCTGCGGGTCGTCGTCGACCACCAGGATGCGCGTCATGACGTTCCCATCGGCAGCGAAAGGATCATGGTGAGGCCGCCTCCGGGGGTGTCCTCGGGGGTCAGGGTGCCGCCCATCGCCTCGGTCAGGCCGCGGGACAGGGCCAGGCCGAGACCGACGCCGGTGTGGTTGTCGCGGTCGCCGAGCCGCTGGAAGGGCAGGAACACGCGCTCGCGGTCGGCGACGGGGATGCCGGGGCCGTGGTCGACCACGCGCAGCTCGACCCGGCCGTCGAAGACCCGGCCGGTGATCTCGGGCGGGTGGTCCGGGGGCGAGTAGCGCAGCGCGTTGCCGACGACGTTGACCAGGACCCGGTCCAGCAGGCCGGGGTCGGCCCGGACCACGGCCAGGTCGTCGGGCAGGTCGACGGCGACGCGGCGGCCGGGCGGGCCGAGTTCGTCGAGGGCGCGCGGGACGATGTCCTCGAGGCCGACGTCGACCGGGACCATGCCGAGCGTGCCGGCCTGCAGGCGGCTCATGTCGAGCAGGTTGGCGACCAGGGCGGCCAGCCGGTCGAGGGACTCGTCGGCCGTTTCGAGCAGCTCGTGCCGGTCCTGCTCGTCGAACGAGACTTCTTCGCTGAGCAGGCCCGCCACCGCCGCCTTGGCCGAGGCCAGCGGGGTGCGCAGGTCGTGGCCGACGGCGGCCAGCAGGGCCGTACGGACCCGGTCGCCCTCGGCGGCGAGGGCGAGCCGCTGCTGCCGCAGTGCCACCGCGGCCTGCGCGGCGAACGCCCGTACCACCTGCCACTCATCCGCGGAGGGAGCGCGGCCGCGCAGGACCAGGGTCAGCGAGCCGTCCACGGCGATCGCGGCGTCACCGTCGACCGCCGGATCGCCGGCGCTGGCCACGGGCGTACCGGCCTCGACCAGGGTGACCGAGTCGAGGCCGTAGCTGTCGCGCAGCTCGGTCAGCAGCCCGTGCAGCGGGTCGGGGCCGGTCAGCACGCCGCCGGCCACCGCGGCCAGGGTGCGGGCGTCGGCGGCGGCCCGGTCGGCCTGGCGGGTGCGGCGGGCGGCCAGGTCGACCACCCACGAGACACCGAAGGCGACCCCGAAGAAGACCAGCAGGGCCAGCAGGCCCTCGCCGGTGTTGACCTCGAGGGAGTACAGCGGCGCGGTGAAGTAGAAGTTGAGCAGCAGGAAGCCGCCGACCGCGGCCATCAGCGCCGGCCACAGCCCGCCGAGCAGGGCCACCACCACGACCGCGGCCACCAGCAGCAGGACCACATCCGGCAGGGCCAGGTCGATGCGGTAGGCGAGCAGGGTGAGCAGGGGAACGCCGGCCGCGGCGGCGACGAGACCGGCGATCAGCCGCCGCCGCGACAGCATCAGTGCGGGCCGACGGCCGTGACCACGATCGCCGCCGCGCCGGCCTCGTCCGAGGCGGCCAAGTCGATCGTGGCGTCGATGCCCCAGTCGTGGTCGCCGTTCGGGTCCTCGAAGACCTGCCGCACGTGCCACGCCGTCGGGGTCTGTTCGATGTGCAGGAACGCGGGACCGCGGGCGGCCGGGCCGGTGCCGATCTCGTCGTACTCGTCGAAGTATTCCTCGATGGCGTCCTGCCAGCGGTCGGCGGTCCAGCCGGCCTCGGCGTCCATCTCGCCCAGCAGGTCCCACCGGCGCAGCGCGGCCAGCTCGACCCGGCGGAACATCGCGTTGCGCACCAGCACCCGGAACGCGCGGGTGTTGCGCGTGACCGCCGGGGGCTTGTCGTCGAGGCGTACCTCCTCGATGTCGAAGTTGGGGTTGCGCAGCCGCTCCCACTCGTCGAGCAGGCTGGAGTCGACCTGGCGGACCAGCTCGCCCAGCCACTCGATCAGGTCGGTGAGCTCCTCGGTGCGCCGGTCCTCGGGCACGGTCTGGCGCAGCGCGCGGAACGCGTCGGCCAGGTAGCGCAGCACGAGCCCCTCGGAACGCGACAGGCCGTAGAACGACACGTACTCGGTGAAGGTCATCGCCCGCTCGTACATGTCGCGCACGACGCTCTTGGGCTTGAGCTCGTAGTCGGCCACCCACGGGTGACCCCGGCGGTACGTCTCGTACGCGTTCTCCAGCAGCTCCAGCAGCGGCCGGGGATGCGTGACGTCCTCCAGCAGCGCCATCCGCTCCTCGTACTCGATGCCCTCGGCCTTCATCGCGTTGACGGCCTCGCCGCGCGCCTTCTGCCGTTGCGCGGACAGCACCTGCCGCGGGTCCTCCAGGGTCGACTCGATCACCGAGACCACGTCCAGCGCGTACGCCGGGTCCTCGGGGTCGAGCAGCTCCAGGCTGGCCAGCGCGAACGGCGACAGGGCCTGGTTGAGCGCGAAGTCCAGCTGAAGATCTTCGGTCAGGCGGTACGTGCCCTCGGGTGTCCGCTCGATGACGCCGCCGGCCAGCAGCGCCCGGGCGATGGCGATGGCCCGGCGGATGTGCTTGCGCTGCGCGCCCGGCTCCTCGTGGTTCTCGGTCAGCAGGTGCCGCATGGCCGCGAACGGGTCGCCGCCGCGCGAGATGACGTTGAGCAGCATGGCGTGCGACACCTGGAACGAGCTGGTCAGCATCTCCGGCTCGGCCGCCACGAGCCGGTCGAAGGTGGGCTGGCCCCAGCCGATCGTGCCCTCCGGCGGCTTCTTGCGGACCACCTTGCGGCGCTTCTTGGGGTCGTCGCCCGCCTTGGCCAGCATCCGCTCGTTGTCGATGACGTGCTCGGGGGCCTGCACGATGACCGTGCCCAGGGTGTCGAAGCCGGCCCGGCCCGCCCGCCCGGCGATCTGGTGGAACTCGCGCGCCTTGAGCAGGCGGGTCTTCACGCCGTCGTACTTCGACAGGCCGGTGAACAGGACCGTGCGGATCGGGACGTTGATGCCGACGCCGAGCGTGTCCGTCCCGCAGATCACCTTGAGCAGACCGGCCTGGGCCAGGGTCTCGACCAGGCGGCGGTACTTCGGCAGCATGCCGGCGTGGTGCACGCCGATGCCGTGGCGGACCAGGCGGGACAGCGTACGGCCGAAGCCCGCGGTGAACCGGAAGTTGCCGATCGCCGCGGCGATCTTGTCCTTCTCCTCGCGGGTGGCCATGTTGATGCTCATCAGCGACTGGGCCCGCTCCAGGGCGGCGGCCTGGGTGAAGTGCACGATGTAGACCGGGGCCTGCTTGGTCTGCAGCAGCTCCTCGATCGTCTCGTGCAGCGGGGTCATCGCGTAGGAGAACAGCAGCGGCACGGGCCGCTCGACGCTGCTGACCACGGCGGTGGGCCGGCCGGTGCGCTGGGTCAGGTCGTCGACGAAACGGGTGGTGTCGCCGAGGGTGGCCGACATGAGGATGAACTGGGCCTGCGGCAGCTCGATGAGCGGCACCTGCCAGGCCCAGCCCCGGTCGGGCTCGCTGTAGAAGTGGAACTCGTCCATCACGACCTGGCCCACGTCGGCGTCCGCGCCCTCGCGCAGGGCCAGGTTGGCCAGGACCTCGGCGGTGCAGCAGATGATCGGGGCGTCCGCGTTGACGCTGGCGTCGCCGGTCAGCATGCCCACGTTGTGCGCGCCGAAGACGGCGCACAGGGCGAAGAACTTCTCGCTGACCAGCGCCTTGATCGGCGCGGTGTAGAAGGTGGTGCGGCCGTCGGCCAGCGCCACGAAGTGCGCGCCGGTGGCCACGAGACTCTTACCGGAGCCGGTCGGGGTGTTCAGGATGACGTTCGCCCCCGTGGCGACCTCGATGAGCGCCTCTTCTTGATGGGTGTAGAGCGCCAGGCCCTGCTCGGTCGCCCATTTCTGGAAGGCGTCGAAGACGGCGTCGGGCTCGTTGGTGCCGGGAAGACGATCGGTCAATGTCATGATCTGCCAACTATATTTGCTACGCGCGCGGCCATTCCGCGAGGCGTTGCCGCAGCGCTGTGATTTCCGCCGGGCCGAGGCCGTAGAGCGCGAACCGCGCGTCGTCCAGCCGATCCAGATAACGCCCGGCGTCGGCGATGTCTTCCGGGTCGAGCGCGGGGTCGGCTGTTCTTCCCAAGTCCAAGATCGTCCGCAGCGGGTAGCGTTCCAGCGCGGCCGCCACATCGATGTAGTCGCGCACCTCGCGCCGGTTGACCAGGGCGGCGACCTTGGTGGCGACAAGATCATCCAGATGCATCACGGGGCCGACGTCCATCACCACGGGTGCCCGCTGCCGGTCCAGCCGGCACAGGGTCAGACGGAGCGCCTTCTTGTCCGAGGCGACCAGGAATTCCTGGATGTCGGCGGACATCCCCTCGAAAAGCTCGTCACCCTCCTCGGCCACGACCCGGAAGCCGGCGCGCCGCAGAGCTGAGGTGACCTCGCCCGCGGCGGCCACCACCCCGCCGGGCGCGTCGGTGAACAGGTCGACATCCTCGGTGGGGCGGGCCACCAGGCCGTTGACCAGCCAGGCGACACCGCCCCCGAGAACGAACCCGTGCTTGGTGGCGACCGCGAGCGCTATCCGCGCGACATCACGGTAGAAATCGTCGACGCTCGCCACCGCACCAGGCTATCCGCCGATCTTCTGCAGCACGAACCGCTGCGCCGCCGCGTTGTACTTGCGCGTGTAACCCAGATGCGTGGCCAGGCTCGCCCCGCGCGCGCAGAAGTTGTCCCCCGTGTCGCAGTACGACTGGGTCCGCGCCGCGAACGCGTCCAGCGCCGCGTCGTTGCCCCGCGCGAACAGCCCCGCCGTGCGAGAAGTGCCCGCGTTGAACGACTTGTTCGGCACGTACCGCGGGTCGCCCATCAGGATCACCGCGGTCACCCGCGCCGCCAGCTGGGCGTTCAGCGGCTGGTTGACCGTCGTGACCGCCTGCCGCCCGCTGCCGGCCAGCACGTCGCCGATCACGTGCGCCCCTTGCGAATACCCCATCAGGACCAGCTTGGTGCCCGGGCACTGCGCGGCCTTGGCCGTGATCTGCCCGGTCAGCGCCCGCACGCCCGCGGTCACGCTCGGTCCGTACGGGTTGAGCACCGCCGGGTAGTCGGTCGCCTCGGTGCTCACCGTCTGCCGGCTGGCCCGCTGCACGCTGCTGACCAGCGACCCGATGATCCCCGCGCCCGGCCGCTCGGTCGACGCCCGTGTCGCGATGATGTGCACCGCCGCGCACTGACCGTTCGGCGCGGCCACTTTGGTGTTGGTGCCACCGAACGCCTGCGGCGCGGCGAACAGCCCCACCGCGACCAGCGCGACTCCCGCCCCGATCGCGGCGATCTTCGTCTTGCTCTTGCTTCTGCGCATCTTGCTGCCCCTTCCGCCAAAAAAGCACTGCGAGTGCAGATAGCTGCCGGGTGATACGCAGGGTGGCGGCCTCGCGGTTCAACACCCAGGGGTGAACTCTTCGGCCCGGCGGCTCTCTCACTCTGGGTGACATTGAAGCTTGTAGAAGTACGCCTCCACGGCCGGCGCGCCAAATCTCCGCGCGACCTGGGCGGTGGTCCCGGCCGCCCGGCGCCTTTCGCGTGTGTCGGTGGCAAACTGCAACCCCATGCCGATCCGCCCTTTCCTGGGCCCGCCACCGCCCAGCACCGATCCGGCCGTCGAACTCCCCGTGCGCGTCGACTGCGGCCGCTACGCCCGCGAGAAGATCCGGTACTCCGTCACGCCGGGCGCGATCGGCTGTGGAGTCGCGGGGCCGAGGATCTCTTCGCGGCCACCCAGCACACGCCGGGCGGCCGCGTCGAGTTGGCGCTCTACGAGGCAGGGCACGTCTTCACGGCCCCGATGCGCGAGCGGGCGTACGAATTTCTCAGGGAACGCGTGTGAAGCCGAAGTCGGCGGACACGCGGCCGGTCAGGCGGTGGGTCGACGTGAGGCGGCCGTCGGCGACGAGACGGCGTACCTCCGAGACCGGGACCGCCAGGCCGGCCGACAGCAGCTTCGTCACGTGGATCGGGATGCGCGCGGCGAAGCGGACCCGCACGTCGGGCGATTCGGCCGCGGTCTTCTGGATCGTCCAGGCGCCCGTCCAGTCCAGGGTGACGTTGGTGCGGCGCTGCCAGGCCGGGTCGGCGAGCACCCGGGCCGCAAGCTCCGGATCGTTGTCATGAAAGCGATCCAGGGTCGACGGGTCGATGGCGCGCACGGTGGCCCGCTCCAGGACGGTCAGTTTGATGGTCTGCCCGCAGCCGGCGCACAGGGCCAGCAGCCAGACGTCCAGGAGCTTGTGGTTGGCGTTGACTCGGAACTTGCCGTGGGCGCGGAAGAGCTGCGAACTGCAGCTCGGACAGCGCCGGCGGATGAGGGGCAGGGCCGTCGGGAGGACGACCCACTCTTCGGGTTTGGTCACCGGTGGGGTTACCGATCTGCTGCGACACGTCCGGGCGGAGACGGGGCTCCGCGGGGAGGATCCGCGCATGACGGAGAAGCGAGGGGCGGCCGGGTGTCACGACGGCGCGCCGCATTCGCCTGGTCCATGCGGGATCGTCAGTACGCGAGCGGGCACAACGGCCCACGGCTCGCGCGGTGGAGGTGTCAGCAGGTGTACAAGGGACCGCCCTTCGTCCCGGCGAAGCTAACAGCGCCGCCGAGCAAGGCTCCACCTATTTTTGATCAGCAGGTCAGGCCGGGCATGTGGTGGGTGGCGATCGTGGTGGCCAGCTCCTGCAGCAGTCGCTGATCGCCGGGGCTGAGGTCGGCGGCGAGGTCGGGCAGGCGCTTGGCCACGTCGGCGTAGAGCGACTCGGCGATCTGCTTGCCGGCCGGCGTGACGTCGAGGGTGATCACCCGCCGGTCGGCGCCGGGGCTCTCGCGCTGGACCAGGCCGCGGCGCTCGGTGCGGTCGACGAGCTGGCTCAGCGCGTTCTTCGACATGCCGATCGAGGCGGCGAGCACGGCCATCCGCTGCGGCCCGTCCTTGATCGTGCACAGCAACTGGGCCTGGGCCGGCATTCGACCCCCACGATCTGAGCGGCCGCAAGCTGGCCAACCGCATCGCCATGGCCCCGATGACCCGCAGCCGCGGTCAAGCCGGCCGGCCAGGTCTTCACCCACGAGGGCCCGCAGGAGATGGTGACCCCGAAGGAGCTGACCGAGGACGAGATCGCCGAGACCATCGCCGATTTCGCCGGTGCCGCCCGCAACGCGATCGTCGCCGGCTTCGACGGGGTGAAGCTGCACGGCGCCAACGGCTATCTCATCCACCAGTTCCTCTCGGCCAACGCCAACCGGCGCACCGACGGCTGGGGCGCCTCGATCCCGGGCCGGATCCGCTTCGGCGTCGAGGCCGCGACCGCGGTGGCCGCCGCGATCGGCGCCGACCAGGTCGGTTTCCGGATCTCGCCCGGCAACCCCGCCAACGACATCACCGAACAGGACACCGCCGAGCTCTACAGCGCCCTGGCGGCCGGCCTGGCCCCCCCCTCGGCCTGGCCTACCTGCACCTGGTCGAGAGCCGCCGCCGTCCGCGGCGGCGACCCGGGCCCGAACACCCTCGTGCTCATCACCGTCGGCCGCAAGTCCGGCGCCACCCGCGAGACCCCGGTGATGTCCTTCGACCAGCCGGACGGCTCGGTGCTGATCGCCGCCTCCGCGGCCGGCCCCGAGCGCGATCAGGCCTGGGAGCGGATCTGCGCCGCGGCGCCCACCTTCGCCCAGTACGAGCAGGCGACCGACCGCCGGATCCCGGTCATCCGCCTGACCGCGCGGTAGCCTGACCCATTGTGGACAGCTCCGACCCGACGATGACCCGGATCGCCCACGCCGTTCAGCTGCACCACGGCCAGGGCCGGCGCGCGGACGCCCGCGCCGAGTTCGCGCGCATCTGGTCCGACATCGGCGAGGAGCAGGGCGACCCGCTGCACGTCTGCGTGCTCGCCCACTCGATGGCCGACGTCCAGGACGACGTCCACGAGGAGCTTCTGTGGGACCAGCGCGCCCTCGACGCGGCCGCCCACCTGACCGACGACCGCACCGCGGCGGCCGGCGTGCCCATGCCGGTCGCCGCCCTCTACCCGTCCCTGCACCTGAATCTGGCCGACTGCCACCGCAAGCTCGGCGACCTGCCCCGCGCCCGCGAGCACCTGGCCCAGGCCCGCGCCGGCATGACCGCCCTGGGCGACACCGACTACGGCCGCCTGATCCGCGACGGCCTCGACCGGCTCACCCAGCAGCTGAACCCCGGGTAGACCGGGGGAACAGCCTGCACAAGCGGGGCAGGCTGTTCCCCCGTCGACCCGCGAGGGCCGGGGCGGCGGGCCGGTGGTGACCCCGGGCGCTCGACGCGTCGTAGATGCCTTCTTGCTCACCCGTGACCCGGTCATAGGCGCTGGGGGCCCCGGCGGTCAGATCCTCCCAGCAAGGCCACTCGGCGTTGGTCCACTCCGCCGGGCGGCGACCGGCCAGGGCTCGTACGGCGGGAACCGGCGCTCCAGCCAGCCGGCCCGGCGCTGCGGGTTGCTCTCCCGCACGCCGGAGCGCTCCAGGAACTGCCAGAAGTCCTCGACATCCACGGCGAGGACCTTCCGTGGCAGGCTCGTGCCCCATGATCGATGACTTCGCCCGGGACTACCTGCACGGCGAGATCCGGGATGTCCGGGAGGCGCTGGCCGGGAAGCTCGAAGGCCTGTCCGAATACGACATCCGCCGACCGCTGACGGCGACCGGGACCAACCTCCTGGGCCTGGTCAAGCATCGGGCGACGTCCGAAGCCCGATACCTCGGCGAAGTCTTCGGACGGCCGTTCCCGGAGCCGCTGCCCCGCTGGCAGGACTCCGACGGCAGCGACTTCTGGGCCACCCCCACCGAGAGCCGCGCCCAGATCCTCGGCTTCTACCGCCGCGCCGCCACCCACGCCGACGCCACGATCACGGCCCTGCCCCTCGACGCGCCGGGGCACGTGCCGTGGTGGCCGCGGCCGGACGTGCGCCTGTTCGGCATCATGGTCCACGTCCTCAACGACACCACCCGTCACGCCGGGCACGCGGACATCTTGCGGGAACAACTCGACGGCCGGACCGGGAGCTCAGCCGAGCGAATCGACACCGCCGCGCGGGAAGCTCACTGGACCATGATCGAGCGGGCGGCCCGGGCAGCAACGCAGGGGCCATGATCGCCGGCGCCGGCGGCTACCCTGGCCGGCATGGTCATCGCCCGGCTGCCTGTCATCGCTGTCGACTGTCCCGATCCTGGGGAGCTCGCCCGGTTCTACGGTGCGCTGCTCGGGTGGAAGGTCGACGTCTCGGACGAACGGGCCTCGGCCTGCCCCGAGGAGGGGCAGTGCATCGCCTTCCATCGGGTGGCCGACTACACGCCGCCGAGCTGGCCCGGGCCGGAGCGGCCCCAGCGGATGCACTTCGACATGCTCGTCGACGACCTCGACGTCGCGGAGCGAGCGGTGGTTGCTCTCGGCGCGACCAGACATCCGCAGCAGCCCGGCCCCTCCTACCGGGTGTTCCTGGACCCGGCCGGTCACCCCTTCTGCCTGTGCCTGGAGTGACCGCCGAGCGGCTGGCCCGGGCCGGCATCGACGGCGTGATCCGTGTTGAGCCGGTCAGCGGTGGACTGGCCGCGCTGGCCGGGATCGCCGTACGCGAGAGTGCGCCGCCGGTCTTCGTCAAGACATTCGCCGACGCCACGGAAGAAGGCGCCTTCGTCGCGGAAGCGGAAGGGCTGGCGGCCCTGCGCGATCTCGGCGGGATGGCGACCCCCGAGGTGATCGCGGCGAACGACGAGCTGCTGGTGTTGTCGCTCCTGCAGCCGAGGCCGGCCGGCGAGGCTTTCTGGGAGCAGTTCGCCCATGCCCTCGCGCGGCTGCACACCAGCACCGTCCATCCGCGCTTCGGGTGGCACCGCGACAACTGGCTCGGCCGCCGGCGGCAGGTCAACCCCTGGACCCGGGACGGGTACGCCTTCTTCGCCGAGCACCGGCTGCTGCGCTGGCTCACCGAGCCCCGCGTCGAGGCCGCGCTGGAACCCGAAGATCGGGTGGCGTTGGAGCGGCTGTGCGACCGGCTGCCCGAGTTGCTGCCGGAGCGGCCGGCCTGCCTGACCCACGGCGACCTGTGGGCGCAGAACGTGCTGGCCACCGCGGACGGGCAGGCGGCGCTGATCGACCCGGCCGTGTCCTACATGTGGGCCGAGGTGGATCTGGCCCATCTGTGGATCACGGCGCCGCCCCCGGAGGCGCAGCGGTTCTTCGACATCTACGCCGAGCTGACCGGCCTCGACGACGGCTGGCAGCAGCGCATGCCGATCATCCAGCTGCGTCAGCACCTGGCCGTCGTCGCCCAGTTCGACCCCGACTGGGGCGCCGCCGACACGATCCGGGCCACCCTGGCCCCGTTCCGCGCGCGAGCCTGACGGGGCGCAACGCGCGAGCCTGACGGGGTGAAAGCCGCAGAACCGGACTGATCAGGGCCAGGACCGGACGGTCGCGGCCATGTGCTCGGCGAAGCGGACGCCGGCCTCGGTCAGATGCCCGCCGGTCAGCAGCGCGCCGACGGCCTCGGTGGTCCAGGCGCGGTGCCGGCGGTAGCGGGCCTCGTCGCCGCGGCGCCGCCACAGATCGGCCACGGCCAGGTGGGCGTACGCCCCCTGCAGCACCGCCTCCACCGGGCGCGGGTCGGCCCGCCAGCCCACCGGCAGCCGGGCGGCCGGGGTGGCGACCAGGTCGATCAGGTCGAGCAGCGCGCTCAGCTTCGTGTGCTGGAACTCGTGGACCAGCAGCACCGCGGCCGCGGCCGGATCGCCGGTGCGGGACAGCCCGAGCGCGCCGAACGCGTGCCGGGAGCTGGCGCTGCGCAGGCCGCCGGCCGGATCCTCGGCCAGCGGGACGATCGCCCGCAGGCCGTGCCGCAGTCCGTCGAGCTGGCCGGGGGCGTCGTCGGCGATGTGCTGCCACGCCTGCGCCAGCAGGGCCGCCCAGTCCTCGTGGGCCGCGGCGTCGAGCCGGCCGGCCGGGGCGTACGTCAGGTGCTCGCGGTACGGGTCGGCGTCCTCCAGCTGCACCCGTACGCCGTCGAGGGTGACCCAGCGCGCGGCGTGCCAGCCCGGCCCGTCGCGGCCGCCGGTGGCCGGCAGCTCGGCCCGCCCACCCGGCCAGCGCAGCACGAACAGCGACGGCCCGACGGTGACCCGCACCTGCGGCGCCGGCGCCTCGAAGACCCCGACCGTGGGCAGGTGGACCAGGCCGTCGTGGGCGTGCACCTGCACGTCGGCCACGATCCCGGCGCGCACCGCGACGGCGGCCGCGATCGCCGCCGTACGGTCGGGCTCGGCCTTTCCGCCGTCGAAGCAGGAGACGGCCCACGCGCGGACGAACGGGTGGCTCAGCACCGCGTCGAACGTCTCCGGGGCCTCGCGCTCGACCTCGGCCAGCAGCTCGCCGCCGGCCGCCGTCTCGGCCAGGATCTCGCTGACCAGGGCCCGGTTGACGGCCAGCTCGGCCGCGGCCAGCAGGTCGAGCGCCTCGCCGTCGCCGTAGCCGTCGGCCAGCCGGTCGAAGACACCGTCGGGCAGGGTGCCGAGGGCGCCGGCGAGCGTGGTGGCCACCGGCGGGGTCAGATCGCCGCGGTGAAGCGGGTCACCCCGGACCGCAGGACCCGCCGCAGGATGGGCGCCGAGGCGACCGGGGCGATGCGGTCGATGGGGGTCCGGCGGATCTCGTCGAGCGACTGCGGCTTCGGTGTCTTCTGCACAACGCTCCCCCAAAGCGGCGGTGGATGCCGGGCAAGGGAAGCATAGACAACACTGGAGGTCATGTCACTGACACGTTGGGTGTCCGACAGTCAGTGGCGATTCGTGCCGATCACCCGGAACCGCCCGGTCAGCTCGAGCACCCGCGGCTCCTCCACGTCGTTGTCGCAGAGCAGGGCCACCGGCTGCCGGGGCAGGTTCGACACCTTGTCCGGCAGCCAGCCCACGACCAGCCAGATCTTGTCGTCGGCCGGGCTCGCGCCGGCCTCCCGCAGATAGAGCGGGAAGTGCTGCGGGATCATGACCTGACGGTACGCGGCGTCAGCCGCACAGATCCTCGAAACGGCCACGGCGCTTGTTCGACACCCGGGCCGGTACGCTCACCGGCCGCCGCCCGGCCGCGTAGTCGTCGAACAGCGCCAGGTCGATCTCGTCGCCCGGCCCCGGCATCGGATCCCAGGCGTCCCACGGCAGGGCGGCCACCCCCTGCTCCGCCACCCGGTCCTTGAGCACGTCACCGGCCACGAACCACTCACCCTTCTGCTCGGCGCTGTGCCCGAACGCCTCGGCGTCGGCCCCGCCCTCCCGCACGAGCCGCCATGCCTGCCGCCCGGTCAGGAACGCGCCGGCCGGCAGGTCGAGCGGGTCGAACGTGATGCCCAGGAAATCGCGCTGCAGGTCGTCGAGCTGCGGGTCGGCCCACCGGCCGTCGCCGTACCGCACGGTCCAGTGGCTCTCGTACCAGCCCGGCTGGAAGTAGGTGGCGAAGCCGCACCGGGCCTGGGCCGGAACGCCGTGCAGGCGCAGCATCGCGGCCAGCAACACCGAGTAGCCCCGGCACATGGTGGGCACCTTCGCACCATCGCCGGCCAGGTCGAGCAGGTCCTCGACGCCGCGCACATGGACGGTGTCCGGATCCTCGCCGACATCCACGCCGTACTGGTCGGCCCAGGCCTCGTGGATGAACCGCTCCTGCAGCCAGGCGGTGAGGGAGGCGATGTCGCCCGGCAGGGCGGCGATGGCGGCGGCGTGACGGCCCAAGGAGGTCATGCCGCCATTGCAGTGCCTGACATGGTGTCAGGGTCAAGCGCGGCGCAGCTTGACGGTGCTGTCGGTGCGCATCCGGCCGAGGTGCTCGCGGGGGTGTTCCTCGGCCAGCAGGACCTCCCAGCCCTCCCCCAGCTCCAGCGACGCCACGATCTCGGCCGGGGTCTGCAGGACCAGGTCGTCGTGCGGGTGGTGCGGGTCGTCCATGTGACCCTCGATCAGCAGGACGCCGCCCGGGGCCACCGCGGCCGCCGCCCGGCGCAGCACGGCCGTCCGGTCGAACTCGCCCCGGTGATAAAGGAACTGGGCGCTGACCAGGTCGTACGTCCCCTCGGGGAAGCTTTGCGACAGATCGTGCCGCTGCCAGTCGATGGTGAGGTCGCCCGCCTGCTCGGCGGCGCGGGCCAGGGCCACACCGGAGACGTCCACCGCGGTGACGTGCCAGCCCTGCCGGGCCAGCCAGATCGCGTCGCCGCCCTCACCGCACCCGAGGTCCAGCGCGCGGCCCGGGGGCAGGGCGGACACCTCACGGACGAGGACGACGTTCGGGTCGCCGCTGAAGACGCGCTCGGCGTAGCGGGCGTCCCACTCTGCTTCGATGCTCATGATCCGAGCCTGCGGCCTGGCGGGAAGACCGACAACGTTCCTTGCCGGAGCGGCAAAAGTCAGCCCGCGCGGCGGCGGGCCCGGCGGGCGGCCAGCTCGTCACCGGCCGACGGCTCGGGGGCCTGACCGACCGGCTGCGGCACGGCCGGCTCGGCCGGCAGGTTGAGCAGCGAACCCTGGATCTCCTTGAAGGCGCCGCCGATCGCGATGCCGAAGACACCCTGACCGCCCTGGAGCAGATCGACGACCTCCTCCGGCGACCGGCACTCGTACACCGTCGTGCCGTCGGAGATCAGCGTGATGCCGGCCAGATCCTCCACGCCGCGCGACCGCAGCGTCTCGATGGCCCGGCGGATGTTCTGCAGCGACACGCCCGCGTCGAGCAGGCGCTTGACGACCTTGAGCACGACCAGGTCGCGGAACGAGTACAGCCGCTGCGTGCCGGAGCCGGACGCGTCCCGGATGCTGGGGACCACGAGCGTGGTCCGCGCCCAGTAGTCCAGCTGGCGGTAGCTGATGCCGACCGCCTGGCAGGCCGTCACCCCGCGATACCCTACTGAGCCGTCCTCGCCGACGAGGGGGCCTTCTTGATGTTCAAGAGGCTGCTCGTGCACGCGACCACCTCCCCGCTGCGCGGTGCCGCCGCTTCACCTGGACTTCACGAGCGTATATCTCAGGCGTCGCGGAAACAGCTAGGTAACGCCGCGACACGCCGCGTCCGAGCGAGGCAAGTGTCGATCTTCAACCTCCTCGGAGGACGCCGTCAGCCGGCGAAGTCCTCCGGGCGGACCTGGTCGAGGAACTCGCGGAACTTCTCCACCTCGTCCTCCTGCTCGTCCGGGATGACGATGCCGGCCTCGGTCAGCACCTCGTCGGCGCAGCGGATCGGCGCGCCCACCCGCAGAGCGAGGGCGATCGAATCGCTGGGCCGGGCCGAGACCCGCAGGCCGTCCCCGATCAGCAGATCGGCGTAGAAGACGTTGTCCTTGAGCTCGGTGATCTCGACCGCGGTCAGCGGCGCCTGCACGGCCGCCAGGATGTCCCGCAGGAGATCGTGGGTCAGCGGGCGCGCCGGCTTCACACCCTGCTGCTCGTAAGCGATCGCCGTGGCCTCGACAGCGCCGATCCAGATCGGCAGGTACCGATCACCGTCGACCTCCCGCAGCAGGACGATCGGCTGGTTGCTGGGGAGCTCCACACGAACTCCGACCACGCTCAGCTCGCGCACCGCCCGCCTCCGTGTCGTCTATTTGTTGCGCCGCCCCCGCAACGGCTGCCCCTATCCTGCACCGTACACGCACACCGTCCGGATCCCACGAGTGCGGCATACCCACCTCGCGCTCGCCGAACCGGTGTCAGCGCCCCAGTTCTCCCCGCAGCCCCGCGCGCACCAGCGCCGCGTGCAGCCGCTGCGAAAGCGCCTGCAGGTCGCGCGCCGTCTCGGCCGCGCGGGCCCGGGCGGCCGGGTCGCTCTGGCGCACCAGGGGCGCCAGGAGCTGCGTGAACAACCCGACCTCGCGGTCGGAGGCGGCCCGGAACCCGCGCAGGTGGCGGACCTCCAGGCCGTACTTCGTCAGCCCGACCACGGCCTCCACGATGACCACGGCGTCGCCGTCGTACCACCCCGGCGGCCGCGCCGTGACCAGGCCCATCCGCTCGAGCTCGTCCAGCAGCTCGGCCGGCGCGCCCGTGCGTTCGATCACATCCTCGCGGGGGACCCGGGTGTCCGACGGGTCGGCCGCCTTCTCGGCGCCGACCGCGACCAGGTTGGGCCGCGCCGGCGGCGCCGGCTCGGACTCCATCCGGTCCAGCTGCTCCCGGATCACCCGTAGCGGCAGGTACTGATCGCGTTGCGCGGTCAGCACGAACCGCAGCCGCGCGACGTCGTTCATCGAGTACTTGCGGTACCCGGAGGCGGTGCGCTGGGGATCGACCAGCCCCTCCGCCTCCAGGAACCGCAACTTGGAGATCGTGGTGTCGGGGAACTCGGTGCGCAGATGGGCCAGCACCTCCCCGATGCTCATCAGCGCAGGCTCGCGCCCACCCTGGGGACGCGAGGCCCCCGGGTCGCGCGCGGCCGCCCCCGACGGGTTCACGCCCCGCTACCCTCGCCCTCCGGCCGCGGGCCGGCGATGAACACCAGACGGAACTTGCCGATCTGCACCTCGTCGCCGTTGCTCAGCGTCGCCGCCTCGACCCGCTCCCGGTTCACGTACGTGCCGTTGAGCGAGCCGACGTCGCGCACGGTGAAGGTGCCGCCGTCGCGGTGGAACTCGGCGTGCCGGCGGGACACCGTCACGTCGTCGAGGAAGATGTCGCTGTCGGGGTGCCGTCCGCTGGTCGTCACGTCGTGATCGAGCAGGAACCGCGCGCCCGCGTTCGGGCCGCGGCGCACCACGAGCAGCGCCATCCCGGGCGGGAGCGAGCCGGACATGCGGCTCGGCACCACGTCGGACTCCGGCGCCTCGAGCAACTCGTCGAGCGCACCGAGGTTCAGCGTGGACGTGACGTCGAGTGGGGGGAACTCGTCGTCTGGGCGCGTCATCGGACCACCTCACGGATCAGTTGGTCGCCGCCATGCGGCACGGGATCACCCCCGCCGCGGCCATATGGCCCGGACACACGACTATCGGTTTCAAAGGCATAACATTTGTTGTGCCCCGCGAGCCTAGTGAAGGCCAATATCGCGGGGCAACCGGACGCGCGGGCGAACGCGCGCCGGTCGATAAACAGCTCAGCTCTCGGTGATCGCCTGATAAGCGCTCGCGTCGAGCAAAGCCTCCAGCTGCGCGGGATCCGACGGCGCGATCTCGACGAGCCAGCCCGCCGCGTACGGCTCGGCGTTGATCAGCTCGGGCTCATCGGTCAGCGACGCGTTCTTGGCGACCACCGTGCCCGAGATGGGCGCATAGATCTCCGACACGCTCTTGGTCGACTCGATCTCGCCGAGCGAGTCACCGGCCGCGAGCTCCGCGCCCTCCTCGGGCAGGTCGACGAAGACGATGTCGCCCAGCGCATCCTGCGCGAAGTGGGTGATGCCCACCCGCACGGGCCCGCTGCCGTCTCCGGCCACCCACTCGTGCTCAGCCGTGTACCGCAGGTCCTCAGGAATCACGCAATCTCTCCCGTTGCCCGAATATCCGTTAGTAGCGCGAACAACTATGAAGCCGGCCGCGCGTATCGCAATGTCGTGGCGTCGCGGACCGCGGTCACCTCGACCATGGTCCGTTGTTCCATCGTCACGCTACCGCCGCCGCTGTTCACCGACGCGACCACCCCGCCGGGGATTTGCAACGCCGTTTGCATGGTCTGCGGCACACCGATCACGGTGAGCGTATAGGGACCCGTGAGACGCTGCCCGTCGGCGATGATCCCGCCCCCTTCGGCGTCCACGAAATAGCTGGACGCGACGATTCTCACCGTTCCGCCGCCGGAACCGGCGATCTGCATCACCTCGCCGCCGGCGCCGCGCAACTCCTGCACGGCGTTGAGGACGGCCGACGCCTTCACCTTGTTGACCGAGATCACCAGACCCGGCCCGCGGCCCGGCAGCGTGCCCGCCAGCAGACCCAGCTCGGCCGTACGCTTGTCCGCCTCCTCCAGGGCCGCCTGCCGCCCGGCCACGCCGGACGTGAGCTGGCGCTGGCTGGTCTCCAGGGCGCTGATCTCGGACTGCAGGCGGGCGTCGCGCGCCTCCAGGTCGGACAGGATCCGTACGAGGTCCTCCTGGCGCGCGGTGGCCAGCCCCTCGTCGTCGTTGTTGCTGCGCAGCTGCACCACCAGCGTGAAACCGAACAGCGCGAGCAGCACGGCGATCAGTGCTCCGGCACTCGAGGCCTTGCGGCGGGGCTCTGCTCCGGTTGCGGCTTCCGGCTGTACGGGCTCGGGCGGCGGCCCGCCGTCGGACGGCGTCACCGGATCGGGTGACGGCGGGTCCTCCGGCGTCCGGCTCAGCGGCCGCGTCGGGCCGTCGAGATCAAGCTCGGGCCGGGCCGTCTCCACCGTCGGACCTTCCTCGATCTCGGTTTCGGCGGGCTCGGGCTTGCGGCCCGCGATGGGCAGCTCTTCGCGCTTCTCGTCGTCGCTCATGTCGTTCATGCCCGGAAGAGGTGCCGGCGGATCGCCGCGACGTTGCCGAAGATCCGCACGCCGAGGACGACCACCACCCCGGTCGAGAGCTGACCGCCCACCCCCAGCTGGTCGCCCAGATAGACGATGAGCGCGGCCACCAGCACGTTCGAGATGAACGAGATCACGAACTGCTTGTCGTCGAAGATCCCGTCGAGCTTCGCGCGCACCCCACCGAAGACGGCGTCGAGCGCGGCGACCACCGCGATCGGCAGGTACGGCTGCAGCGCGGCCGGAACCGTGGGGTGGAACACGATGCCCAGGACGACACCGGCCAGCAGGGCGAGTACGGCGATCATCGGCCGCCTTCCGACGAGGGTGGGGGTGAGATCGGGGCCGAGGAGGCGACCGGCGGCTCCGACGGCTCGGCGACCCGCAGCTTGAGCTCGGTGGCCGCTTCCAGGGTCACGTCGCCGACCTCCTTGGCCTGGAACGACATGCCGTACTTGGCGCCCAGCTGCTCGAAGAACTTGCCGGCATAGCCGTCCCGGAAATCCCCGGCCAGGTCGTCCGGGCCGATCGCGACCACCTCGTACGGGCTGGTGACCGGCCGGAAATCGACCAGGATGGCCTCGCCCGCCTGGCGGATCGTGGTCGTCGCGGTCAGCCGCTGCCCGTTGATGGCGATGGCCTCGGCCCCCAGCGACCACAGCGCGTTGGTCGCGAGTTGAAGATCACTGTCCTTGACCCGGGCCACCGTGTTCCGCTCCCCCGTCACCGGGTTGATCGGGGTCGGCCCGTCGCCCACGGTGATCCGCACCGCCGAGCCGGTCACCTGGGCCAGCCCGGTGGCCGCGGCGAGCTCCCGCTGCCGCTGCACGGTGGTGCTGCCCAGCTCCCGCTCCCGCAGACCGGACACCTCGTCGTTGAGCTTCTCGGCCCGGTCCTGCAGGCCGGCGGTCTCCTCGCGCCGCTTCTGCACCTGGTCGACCAGCTCGGCCCGCGCGGTGGTCCGGGCCGGCTCGTCGGCCACGGTCTGCTGGTACGCCACCACGAGCAGGAACCCGAGCACGACCAGGGTGACCGCCAGAACCCCGCTGGACATCGCCTTCTTCGCCCCGGCCGGCTCGCCGTCGCGGGCCTTGCGGGCCGCCGCGTCGGCATAGCCGGGATCGAGCGGGTTCCGGAACAGCTCCGTGAGGAAGTCCGGCGCGTACACGCGCTTGGCCGGTGCGGCAGCCTCCGCGCCGGCCGCGCCAACCTCGCCGCCCCCGCCGGCCGCGCCGCCCCCGCCGGCCGCGTCGGCCGCGCTTCTGTCCTCGCCGCCGCTCGGGTTCGGCTCGGCGGCGTGCTGCGCTGCGGGTGACGATCCGGGCATGTCGCTTTTGCCGGGCGCGGTGGTCTCCGGGTCGTCCGGCGGGCGGCGATCCGGGGGATTCGGGGCGGTCATGCCGTCCGCGCTCCGGCCGCGGCCCGGTCGGCGCGCAGCAGACGGGCGGTCTGGATCAGGTAGAGAGCGCCGGCGGCCCAGTACAGGGCCAGCGCCCACCAGGCGAGACCCCAGCCCACCGGCCCGGCCCAGGAGTCCCAGGACGGCACGGCCTTGCCCAGCAGGATGATCGGGAACGCCGCGAGCAGCACGAAGGTGCCGGTCTTGCCGACGTAGTGCACCGGCGGCGGCCCGTAACCGTGCCGCCGCAGGACCAGCAGCGCGACCCCGAGCACCAGCTCACGCAACAACAGGGCGCCGGTCAGCCAGTACGGCACGACGCCGCGAATGGTGAAGCCGATCAGCGTGGCCAGGATGTAGAGCCGGTCGGCGAACGGGTCCAGCAGCGTCCCCAGCCGGCTCACCGAGTTCATCCGGCGGGCCACGTAGCCGTCGACCCAGTCCGTCGTCCCGCCGACCGCGATCACGATCACCGCGGCCACGTCGTGATGCGGCCCCAGCAACAAGTAAAGGAAGAGCGGAACCCCGAGCAGCCGGATGAAGCTGATCACGTTGGGGATCGTCCAGATCCGATCAGAGGCAGCGATGGACGGCGCAGGCTGCTGCGACATCGCGGTTTCCTCTCCCCCTACGGCGGCGCCGGGCACGCCACAGCCCCACCCGGCGCAGCGCGCCTGAGCAGACCATGCACCCGTTGCGGGTGGCTGCGTCCCCCGAACGTCCGGACCCCCTGCCCGGCCACTCGCCGAGCAACTATAACCATCCGCACGTTCCCGCTCACGGACCCGTAGCGCGACGCACAGCGTGTCCGCCATCCTAGGAACCTAGCTTTCCGCCGGGATCAGCGGGGTCAACCCGGCAAAGGGCTCGAGCCGCGGGCAGAAGCCGAACCCGCCACCCGGCTCGCGACGCCGGGTGGCGGGTTCGGCCATGCTCCTGTGGGGTTCGGCCCTGGTTGCGTACCTCTGCGGTCTTAGCGGCCTCTCCGGGCCCGGACGTAGTCGTCCACGACGTAGCGGCCCAGCTCCTCCGCATCGGGGCTGAAGACGCGGCCGCCGTTGCGTTCGGCGACGGCGGCGACGAAACGCTGCAGGCCCGGGTCCTCGCCGAGCATGAAGAAGTTGAGCGTGGCGCCGGCGCGGGTCAGGTGGTCGACCTCCTGGATGGTGGCCTGGACCGTCTCCGGCAGCGGCGGCCACCAGAACATGGCCTCCCCGTCCGGCTCCAGGTGGGCCGTGGGCTCGCCGTCGGTGACCACCAGGACCACCGGCTCGGCGCCGGGGTGCCGGCGCAGGTGACGGCCGGCGAGCTTGAGGGCGTGCTGGAGGTTGGTGCCCTTCTCCATGGTCGGGTCGATCGCCGCCAGCTCGCCCTGCGACAGCGTGGCGGCGTGCAGCCCGAAGCCGATGATCTGCAGCGAGTCCTGCGGGAACTGGGTCGCCACCAGATGCGAGAGCGCGAGCGCGGTCTGCTTCATCGGCCCCCAGCGGCCGTCGGCGTACATGGAGTAGGACAGGTCGACCAGCAGGGCCACCGCGGCCGAGGCGCGGCGTTCGGTCTCGGCCACCTCGAAGTCGTCCGGCTCGAGCCGCACCGGCAGCACGCCGACGTTGCCCGAGGAGGCCTGGCGCCGCACGGCGTTGCCGATCGTGCGGACCACGTCCAGCGGCTGCTCGTCGCCGAACTCCCACCGCCGGGACGAGCCGATGAGATCGCCCGCGGCCCCGGCGTCGCGCAGGTCGTGCTGACCCTGCTTGCGGCCGGACAGGTCGTCGAAGACCTTGGCCAGGGCGGTCCGGCCGAGCCGGCGCAGCGCCTTCGGCGAGAGGGTGAGCCCCTCGGCGTCGCGGGTGACCCAGCCCTGCCGGCTCAGCTCGCGTTCCAGCTCGCGCAGCCGGCGCACGTCGTCGGCGGCCGAGCGGCCGAGCTGGCGCTCCACCATCTCGACGTCGACGTCGTCCAGGGTCGCCCCCGGATGGCCCTGGCCGAGCTGGTCGAGCAGCTCGTCCAGCTCGCCGATCTCGCCCAGGGCGGCCGCCGCGTCGCCGTAGCCGAGATCGTTGGGCCCGCGCATCCGCTCGCCGCGACCCCAGTTCAAGCCGGGGCGCAGCGCCCGCAGGTTGTCGGTCATCTGCGCCATCTGGGCCCGCAGCGGGCCGTCGCCGAGCGCCTGGTCCATCAGGCGCGACAGCTCCTCCTGCTGCTGCGGCGAGAGTGAGCGCATCAGCCGTTCGGCCGCCGCTGCCCGCCGGGCCAGGGAGTCGATGAGCTCGTCGACGTCCTTGGGGTTCTCCGGGAAGAACTGCCCGTGCTTGTCCATGAACTGCCGGAAGGCGTCGTCGGTGTCCTCGCCGCGGGCGTGCTTCTCCAGGAGCTGGTTGAGGTCGGTCATCATCTCCTGGACCGGGCCGAAGTCGCCGTTCTCCAGGGCCTGCTTCATGCCCGCGAACCGCTGCTCGACCACCTCACGCCGCAACCCGTCGAGGATCTGCTGATAGAGCTGCCCCGCCTCGTCCGACGTCCAGTGGTAATCGGACAATTCCTCCACGGCGCGGGATGTCGAGCGGGGCAGGTTGTCCAGCATCGCCTCGTTGAAGCGGGCGTCGTCGTCATCCCGGCGGCGCAACTCGTCGCGCTCGGTCGCCACAGCCTGGTCGAGCAGCTGCTGCGCCCGGGTCACGGCCCCGTCGAGGTTGCCCCGGCGCAGAGCATCCCGCCGAAGCCGCCTCGCCCGGTCCCGCAGCTCGTCCAGCCCGCGACCGGACTGCGGCCCGCGCCGGATCAGATCGCGGAGCACGTCCCGCAGGCTGTCGCCCGCGAGCACCCGCTCCCCCACCTCGTCGACGGCGGCCCGCACGTCGTAGGGCGGCGCGAGCGGATCGGGCCCGTCCCGCCAGGCCCCGTACCGGAATCGGTTTCCCGCCATGATCAGCTCCCGTACAGGGTGCGGCCGTCGTCGGTGAGCTCCTTGGCCAGCCGCCGCGTCAGATGCAGCCCCTCGAGCACGAACTCGACGCCGGCCGCCGCCTGCCCGGGCGACGGCGCGTCACCCACGCCGAGCCGGTCGAGCACCTTGGCCAGCCCCGGCACCGGGCCGATCTGGCCGAGCAGCTCCTCGGCGCTGACCAGGTCACCGGTCTCGATGATGGCGCCCTCGGCGACCAGCCCGGTGAAGCCGGACAGGTCGAGCCCGCCCAGCCGGTCGCGGAACGTCTCGGCCGTGGCCACCCGCAGCAGGTGGGCCAGGACCTCGGTCTCGCGCCCCTCCTCGCCGCTCTCGAACTCGACCTTGCCCCGCAGCGTGGAGGTCACCGACGGGGTGTCCCCGATACGCGCGACGGCCTCTTTTTCGTTACGCAGGCCCGCCCGGCGCAGGGCCGACGCGGCCACCGTCTCGGCGGCCGCGATCGCGAACCGGGCCGAGATGCCCGAGCGGGCGTCCACGGCCGGCGACTCGCGCACGCCCCGGGTGTAGCGCGCGAGCACGTCGATCAGGTGGTCGGGCACGGAGGCGACCAGCGCCGCCTCCTGCCGGATCAGCTCCGTCTCGAGCGACAGGTCGACCGGGTAGTGGGTGCGGATCTCGGCGCCGAACCGGTCCTTGAGCGGCGTGATGATGCGCCCGCGGTTGGTGTAGTCCTCCGGGTTGGCCGAGGCGACCAGCAGCAGGTCGAGCGGCAGCCGCAGCTGGTAGCCGCGGACCTGGATGTCGCGCTCCTCGAGCACGTTGAGCAGCGACACCTGGATGCGCTCGGCCAGGTCGGGCAGCTCGTTGACGGCGAAGATGCCCCGGTTGGTGCGGGGAACCAGGCCGAAGTGGATGGTCTCGGGGTCACCCAGGGCACGCCCCTCGGCCACCTTGATCGGGTCGACGTCGCCGATCAGGTCGCCGACGCTCGTGTCGGGGGTGGCCAGCTTCTCCCCGTACCGCTCGGAGCGGTGCAGCCAGGAGATGGGCAGCAGGTCACCGGTCTCGGCGGCCAGCCGCCGCGAGGCCGGGGTCAGCGGATGGAAGGGATGCTCGTGCAGCTCGGAGCCGGCGATGAACGGCGTCCACTCGTCGAGCAGGCCGATCAGGCCCCGGATGAGCCGGGTCTTGCCCTGGCCGCGCTCGCCGAGCAGCACCATGTCGTGCCCGGCGAGCAGCGCGCGCTCCACCTCGGGCAGCACCGTGTCGTCATAGCCCACGATGCCCGGGAAGCGCGGCGCGCCGGAACGCAGCCGCTCGAGCAGGTTGTCCCGCAGCTCCTGCTTCACGCTGCGATAGGCATGACCGGTGGCCCGCAGCTCGCCCAGCGTGCGCGGAAGGTCGGAGGGAATCTCGGGCGTGATCGCAACTGGTGCATCTGTCACGCCGAAGACGCTACTCCGGCGGTGTGACAAGTTCATGTGACGAAGATCCAGACCCCGGCGGTACGCCTTCCGCCCGCCCCCGTTCGTCTTCGGCGCCCGCCCCGGGCCGAACCCGCCGCGCGGCGCCGGCTGAGCGGCTGGTCCCGGCCGCAGCGCGCCTTTCGCGTGGGGCGCGTGACCGGCGGTGTGACCGGGGCCACAGCCGGACCCCTACTTTTGGCTCTGTTCGCCCCGCCCGCCCCGGCGGCAGGCTTGCCCCATGACGGAGATCGAGCGGTGGGTGGCCTTCAGCGACGACCCGAAGGGCGGCAACCCGGCCGGGGTGGTGCTCGACGCGGGTGGTTTGGACGAGGCGGCGATGTTGGGCATCGCGGCCGAGGTCGGCTACTCGGAGACGGCGTTCGTGACCGGCGAGGCCGAGGGGAAACGGCGGGTGCGCTATTTCAGCCCGCTGGCCGAGGTGCCGTTCTGCGGGCACGCCACGGTGGCCACGGCGGTGGCGCTCGGCGACGGGGAGCACTTGTTCGTGACCAACGCCGGCGAGGTGCCGGTGAGCGTCGCCGGCGGGGTGGCCACGCTGACCAGCGTCGCGCCGCGGGTGGGGCCGCTGGCCGCCGAGGACCTCGAGGCGCTGCTGTCGGCGCTGCGCTGGTCGGCCGGCGAGCTCGACCCCGAGCTGCCGCCCCGGGTCGCCTACGCGGGGGCGTACCACCCGGTCCTGGCCGCGGCGAGCCGGCAGCGCCTCGCCGAGCTCGAGTACGACGAGCCGGCGCTGAAGGCGCTCATGGAGGAGCGCGGCTGGACCACGGTGCAGCTGGTCCACCGGACCGGGCCCGGCCGCTTCGATGTGCGCGACCCGTTCCCGGTCGGCGGTGTCTACGAGGATCCGGCCACCGGCGCGGCCGCCGCAGCCTTCGGAGGCTACCTGCGGGCGCTCGGACTGGCCGCCGACGACGCCACGATCGAGCTGCGGCAGGGTGACGACCTCGGGCGGCCGAGCCGGATCACGGTGCAGCTGCGGCCCGGGGAGCAGGGCGTCCGGGTCCGCGGGGCGGCGGTGCCGATAACCGGTTGAGCAGGCCCCTAGGATCTGGGGCGAGATGAGTGCCACGATGATTGCCCGCGAGCTCGCTGCGGGGCACGGTGACCGGACGCTGTTCAGTGGGCTCGACCTGGTGGTCGCGCCGGGAGACGTGATCGGGCTCGTGGGGGTGAACGGGGCCGGCAAGACGACGCTGCTGCGGACGCTGGCGGGAATCCTGCCGGTCGAAAGCGGAGCGGTGTCGCTGAGCCCGCCCAGCGCGAACGTCGGTTATCTGCCGCAGGAAAGGGAGCGGCGCTCCGGGGAGACCGTGCGGGATTTCCTGGCCCGGCGGACCGGGGTCGGGCCGGCGCAGCGGGCGCTGGACGAGGCGACCGAGGCGCTGACCGAGGGGCGGCCGCGCTCGGACGACGAGTATGCGGTGGCGCTGGAGCGGTGGCTCGATCTGGGCGGGGCCGATCTCGATGAGCGGGCGGCCCAGGTCGCGGCCGAGCTGGGGCTGGAGGTGGCGCTCGACCATCCGATGACGGCGCTCTCGGGTGGGCAGGCGGCGCGCGCCGGCATGGCGTCGCTGCTGCTCAGCCGGTACGACGTCTTTCTGCTGGACGAGCCGACCAACGACCTCGACCTGGACGGGCTGCGGCGGCTGGAGGAGTTCGTCACCGGGCTTCGGGCGGGGACGGTGCTGGTCAGCCACGACCGGGAGTTCCTGGCCCGCACGGTGACCAAGGTGCTCGAGCTCGACCTGGCCCAGCAGCAGGTCAGGCTGTTCGGCGGCGGCTACACGGCCTACCTGGAGGAGCGGGAGCGGGCCCGGCTGCACGCCCGGGAGCAGTTCGAGGAGTACGCGGAGAAGAAGGACGACCTGCTCGAACGGGCCCGCATGCAGCGCGGCTGGATGGAGAAGGGTGTCCGCAACGCGCACCGCAAGGCGCCCGACAACGACAAGATCGGCAAGAAGTACCGGGCCGAGGCGAGCGAGAAGCAGGCGGCCAAGGCCCGGCAGACCGAGCGCCTGATCGAGCGGCTCGACGTGGTCGAGGAGCCCCGCAAGGAGTGGGAGCTGCGGATGGAGATCGCCGTGGCCCCGCGGGCCGGGGCGGTCGTGGCCACCATGCGCGAGGCCGTGGTGCGGCGGGGCGGGTTCACACTGGGGCCGGTCACGCTGCAGATCGACTGGGCCGACCGGGTGGCCATCACCGGGGCCAACGGCTCGGGCAAGTCGACGCTGCTGGCCGCGCTGCTCGGGCGGCTGCCGCTGGACGAGGGCAGCGCCGCGCTCGGGCCGGGTGTCGTCGTCGGCGAGATCGATCAGGCCCGCGGGCTGTTCCTGGGCGACGAGACGCTGGCCCGGGCCTTCGGTTCGGCCGTGCCCGAGTTCTCCGACGCCGACGTGCGCACGCTGCTGGCCAAGTTCGGGCTCAGGGCGGCGCACGTGCTGCGGCCGGCGGCCACGCTGTCCCCGGGCGAGCGGACGCGGGCGGCCCTCGCGCTGCTGCAGGCCCGCGGGGTCAACCTGCTCGTGCTGGACGAGCCGACCAACCACCTCGACCTGGCCGCCATCGAGCAGCTGGAATCGGCCCTGAGCTCGTACAGCGGGACGCTCCTGCTGGTCACCCACGACCGGCGGATGCTGGAGGCGGTCAGCACCAACCGCCACCTCGAGGTGGCCGCCGGCAAGGTCATCGGCTGACGATCACCCGCACGCTGTCGCGGAACAGGTCGTCCGCCGTACGGCCGTCGAGGTAGTAGTCGCCGATCGCCGCCACCACCGTGGGGTGGCGGCGGGTGAACGCGTCCACGTCGAAGGACCCGGCCGGCGGTGGCTGCTGCTCCTCGAGGACGTAGCCGACGGTGAAACGCTCCACGACGAGCACGGTCAGCCGGGCCTGGCGCAGCGTCAGCCCGTGGGCGAACAGGGTGCTCATGGCGAGCTCGGCGACACCGGACAGGGTCTCGGACAGCTGGGCCGAGGAGACGACCCGGGCCCCGTCCGGGTGGGCGAGCATCGCCGCCCGAAGCCGCTCGGCCACCCCGACCAGCCAGTCGTCCCACGGTTCCCCGGCGGCCGGCCCGCGCAGCTCCCGCAGGCCGGCCAGGATCGCCTCGGCCACCGCCATGATCAGGGCAGTCTTGTCCTTGACGTGCCAGTAGAGGGTCGGCGCCCGCACCCCGAGCCGGTCGGCCAGCCTGCGCAGCGTGAGCCCGTCCAGCCCGCCCTCATCGAGTAGAGAAACCGCCGCCGCAACGACCTTCTCCCGGTCCAGCGCCACCCCGAACCTGCTCTCTAACGCCGTTAGAGAAAGACTCTAACACCGTTAGAATTACCTGCTCATCACCCCTGTAGAAGGTCGAGTCGCTCCTGCCAGCGCAACTCCTCAGCTTGAGCCCTTTTCTTGTCGGCGAGCGAAGCAGTGGGGTCCGCGAACGCCCTGCGCGACTGAACCTTGGCGGCCTCGAGGTAGACCTCCGCCTGCATGATGTCGAGATCCGGATGTTCGAGGTTGTGGTGGCCGCTCTGCAGATCGGCGAGATACACCTTCGCTGCCTCGAGCTTGTAAGCCAGAATGTTGATCTCGTAGGCGTAACGACCTTCGACCTGACCTTGCCGATATTCGTCCTCGGCCTCCATGACGGCGGCCTCGGCGTCGGCGAGCTCGGCCGGCGAGATCACATCCTTCGGCGGGGGTGCAGGCGTCACAATCGTCGACGGCGTCCGAGAGACGGCTGGTTTCGGTGTCCTGCCGGCCTCGGCCGGCGCTGATGACGGCGTCGGCTTGCGCGTCGGGGTCGGCTGCGAGGCAGGAGCACCGACGCTGGGTGTGACGACCGGCAGGACCACCGCCTTGGCCGGCGTGATGGATGCCTCCTCGCCTGCGAACAGCACCCCGACAACCGGCAGGCCGCACTCGTCCTGGGCCACCCGCGCCGAGATCTCGATGTCGTCGTCCAGCGCCGCACTCCCGGCCGTCTGCCGCTTCTTCTCGTCGGCGGCGAGATCCTGGACGGCGTGCCGCAGGTCGCGGTGCAGCAGAATCAGGGGGGCGTGCCGGCCGAAGTCCGCCTTCACACTGTCGTAGCCCTCACCGGCGACCCCGATCCCGCTGATCTCGTCGCAGGTCGCCTGGGTGGCGTACGTGTCGCCGAGGAACGTCGCCGCCCCCAGCACGCCGAACGTCACCGCCGCCGTCACGAGCGCCGTCCGGTGCCAAGCCGGTCGCGGCCCGCGTGTGAGCGCACCCGGCGCCCGCACCTGCTCCCGCTCTGCTGCCACGTTTCCTCCCCCGGCCGTCCCCCGCTGTCGGACCTACCTTGTCGGCATCGGTCCGGGCCGACTTGAGGGACCTCGGGCGGGAACGCTGCGGGCGAGCCCCACGGGACCTCGGGCGGGAACGCCGCCGACGAGCGCCACGGGACCTCAAGCGGGAACGCCGCGGGCGGGCGCCAGGGGATCTCAGGCGGGAATGCTGCGCGCGAGGCGGAAGCCGACGTCGTCCACGCGGAAGGTGGGGTGGCTGCGGCGGCGGACGGAGGCGCGGCAGCTCCAGTGCTCGTCGAACCAGCCGCCGCCGCGCAGGACGCGGTAGGGGCCGTAGACCGCCGGGTCGTACAGGTCCCAGCACCAGTTCCAGACGTTGCCGAGCATGTCGTGCAGGCCCCAGGCGTTGGGCGCCCGCGTCCCGACGTCATGCCGACTTCCGCCCGAATTATCTCGGTACCAGGCGATGTCGTCGAGGTCGCCGTACCGCGGGCCGACAGTGCCGGCGCGGCAGGCGTACTCCCACTCGGCCTCGGTGGGCAGGCGGTAGCCGTCGGCCTCGCGATTCCAGTCAACATCAAGATCTTTGATGCTGTACGCCGGCGCGAAGCCGTCGGCCACGGAGCGCTCGTTGCAGTAGCGGACCGCGTCGAGCCACGACACCTCCACCGCGGGGAGCTGGGATCCCTCCTCGGTCACGGGCAGCGCGGCGATCTCGAAGGCGGCCACGTCGACCGCCCAGCGGCGCTGGGTGCGCCGGTCGGCCAGCACGACCCGCCCGGGGGCGAGCCGGATCACCGCTCGAGCCGTTTGAGGGGCACGACCGCCCGGTGGGCCGGGATGCCCGCCGCCGGCCAGGCCACCAGCAGCTCCAGGTCCTCGGCGGTGTCGACCGCGAACTCCTCGGTCGCGTGGAAGACCCCGGCCCCGCCGCTGAACCCGCCCTCGTAGGCGCGCAGCGGGAACGCCGCCTCCCCGCGCAGCAGGGCGACCGTGGGCCGGACCCGGACGAAGTCGTCGCGTTGGGGCGAGTCGACCCGTTCGAGCCGGTCGGCCGCCTCGCCGCGGGCCAGGCTCTCCACCTCCAGGGCCAGGATCGGGCCGGAGCGGGTGACCCGGGACAGCACGATCACCGCGTCCCGGTCGCGGACCAGCACGCACGGGTCGGCGGCGAGCCGGCCCGCCTCGATGCGGGGCGCGCCGGGGTCGCCCATGGCCGGCGGCTCGGGCAGCTCCGACGTGTCGCCGGGCCGGGCCGGGCTCTCGCTCGTGTCGGCCCGGGTGGCCACCGGGGGCGCCTCCCAGATCGAGGAGCTGCCGCGGCGTACAGCCACCTGGTCCGGCAGGGCCAGCGCGATCACCGCCTCGGTGAAGCCGATCTCGGGCCAGGCCAGGACCAGCGACAGGTGGTCGAAGGTGGGCGGCAGCTCGACGGTGGTCCGCACCTCGACGTAGCGCCCCGAGTAGACCGAGGTCGAGCCGTAGACCCAGTGGGCCCGGCCGGCCGCGTCGAGCCAGCCGACCCGCAGGTGCATGCCCTCGTCGTACGCGGGCAGCAGCACCCGGGGCGCGGGTGGCACGCCGTTGGCCCCGGGGCGCAGGTCACCCCACTCGTCCAGGCACGGGCGCACCTCGCCCGGCTCGGACGGGTGCCGCGCCACGAGCCGGATCTCCAGCCCGGTCGGCCGGGAGACGATCATCGACACGCCGATGCTGAGCTCGGGACGCTCGACCAGCAGGCCACCGGGGTGGGCGACCACACCGAGGGTTTCGCTCACCACCATGCCGCTCAATCTAAGGCACAGTGTGGCGGTGTTCACTCAGCGCCCTCCCTGGCGCGTGGCGCCCGTCGCACTTCGGCACGCGGTGGCCGCGATCGGCCGGGCACCCGTGGTGAGCTGCCGGGACGTGCACGGCGGCATGACGCCGGGTCCGGCCGCCGTGCTGGGCCTGGCCGACGGCCGGTCGGTGTTCGTCAAGGCGGTGCCCGAAAGCGCGCCCGGGTCGTACCGCGCGTACCGGCGGGAGGCCCTCGCGCTGGCCGCGCTGCCGCGAGCCGCGCCGGCCCCGGAGCTGGTGGGGACGGCCGGCGCCGAGGGCTGGTTCGCGCTGGTCATGTCGGTGGCGCCGGGGACGGCGGCCGGTCCGCCGTGGAGCGACGACGGCACGCGGCTGGTCGGCGAAGCCTGTGCGGTGGCCGGCGGCTTGCGGGCGCCGGACGCGCTGCCGCGGATCGGGGAGCTGCTGACCGACCTGGACGGCTGGGACCGGCTGGCCGGGCTCGACGACTGGGAGCGCGAGCACGTCGCCACCCTGGCCGGGCACGCTCAGGGCTGGCGCGACTGGACGGCCGGGAAGTTCCTGGTACATCAGGATGTACGCGGTGACAACGCGCTGGTCGACGTCGCGGCCGGCCGGGCGACGCTGGTCGACTGGAGCTTCGCCTGCGCCGGGGCGTCCTGGCTGGACCGGGCCCGGCTGGCCGCCGATCTGGTCGCGGCCGGGCACCGGGACGGGCCGGCGGCGGCCCTGCGCGCGGCCGGTGAGGTCCTGTCCGGGCTTCCGGAGGGGGCGTCGCGGTTCGTGGTGGCGCTGGCCGGGATGTGGCGTTACCGCTCGACCCTGCCGCCACTGCCCGGGCTGCCCGGGCTGCGGGACTGGCAGGCGGCCCGGGCCCGGGCGTTGCGCCCGCTGCTGGCTCGCCTGATCAGGTGAGGGACTCGCCGCCCGCGTACGGCCTTTCGGGTGCTTGCCGACATCCCGTACACCTGGAAGCGGAAGTGGGACGCCTGAACGCAACCACCGCGGGTATAGGCGTGGCGGGAGGAATAGATGTCGGTGAAGGCGTGGCGGATTTCCGCTGTCGTGGTCGTGCTGATGCTGGCGGCGTGCTCGTTTCCGTCCTTGGAGGACGAGCCCGATCCGCAGCGCGCCTCGGACACGGTCACGAGGGCATTGAAGGACGTGGAACGGTTCTGGGGGGCGCAGTTCCCGGAGCTGACCGGCGGGAAGAGGTTCCAGCCGGTGCAGGGTGGCTATTACCCGTACACGAAGAACGACCCGGCGCCGGCCTGTGGCGGGCAGCAGGCGGGGTACGAGCCGAACGCGTTCTACTGCCCGTCCGACGACTTCATCGCGTGGGACGCGCAGACGCTGATCCCGTCGCTGGAGTCCGACTACGGGCCGGCGCTGGTCGGCGTGGTGATAGCACACGAGTACGGGCACGCCATTCAGGCCCGGATCGGGCCGGCCGATCAGCCGACGGTCGTGCTCGAGCAGCAGGCCGATTGTTATGCCGGGGCGTGGCTGGCCGATGTGCTGGCCGGGCGGTCGGAGGCGTTCAAGAAATTGACGGCCCAGCAGCTCGACGCGACCGTCGCGGGCCTGCTGTTGCTGCGGGACCAGCCGGGCATCGCGGCCGCGGCGGAAGGGGCCCACGGCAACGCGTTCGACCGGATCCGCGCCCTGCAGGAGGGCGTGGAGGATGGCGTCGGTCAATGCGCCAAGTACCGCGCGAACAATCTGCCGGTGACCGAGGTGCCGTTCTCGACCCAGGAGGAGGCCGACACGGGCGGCAACCTGCCGTACGACGACGCGGTCCAGCAGCTGGCCGCGGACGCGCAGGGCTACTGGCAGCGGACCTACCCCGAGCTCGCCGGCCGGCAATGGCCGCAGCTGCAGGTGCAGGCGTTCGAGGCGGGCTCGCCGCCGGCCTGCGAGCGGCCGGACGCGTCGGCCGGCGGGGCGGCGTTCTACTGCCCGGACGGCGACTTCGCGGCCTTCGACACCACCGATCTCGGGCCGCAGCTGCACGACCGGATCGGCGACTACGCGGTCGGCATGCTGCTGGGCGACCTGTTCGCGCGGGCCGCGCAGGACCGGCGCGGCGTCGAGACCCGCGACAAGGCGGGCCAGCTGACCGTGGACTGCCTGGCCGGGTCGTGGACGAACGACATCCTGACCCGCCGGCAGACCACGGACTCGCTGCGGCTGTCCCCCGGCGACCTCGACGAGGCGGTGTCGGCGCTGCTGGCCTTCGGCCGGGCCTCGGAGGGCGGCGGGCCGACCGCCTTCGAGCGGATCGCCTCCTACCGGTCCGGAGTGCTGCAGGGGCTGTCCGCGTGCCGTGCCTAGACTTCCCGGGTGCCGGAGATCGTTGAGCTGCTCGCGTCGCCCGTCCACCGCTTCGAGGGCCGGCCCGCCGACGGGCCGGCCCCGGCCCCACCGGGCGAGCTGGCGCCGTTCGTGGAGATCCGGGCGGGGCTGGGCATCGTCGGCGACCGCTACTTCAACCGGCCCGCCCACCGCGACGCGAGCATCACGGTGATCAGCCAGGAGTCGCTGCCGGCCGGGATCGGCCTGGCCGAGGTCCGCCGCAACGTTCTCCTGGCCGGTCTGATCGTGGACGACCTGATCGGCGAGGTGCTCACGCTCGACTCCGGGGACGGGCCGGTCCGGCTCAAGGTCAACCGGCGGGCGCACCCGTGCGCGTGGATGGACGTGACCGTGGGGCCGGGCGCGTGGAAGGCGCTGCGCGGCAAGGGCGGGATCCGCTGCGAACCGCTGGACGACGGGATCCTGCGGGTCGGGCCGGTCAGCGCAGAAATTCGATGATCCGGGCCGCCGTGGCCGCGGGGTCGCAGTCCCGCCGGATCTCGATCATGACGGCCTCGACGGCGGGGTCCACTCCGTAGTACTTCAGCGGCACGTAACAGCCGGCGAAGGGCGAGTCGAGCGACATATCCGGGAATGCCGCTTTCGCTCGGTCGATCAACGCGGCCGGAGTGTGGAACGTATCGGTGCCGAGGCAGATCGGCGGGCGCGGCCCGTCGCCGTGCAGCTCGTACGGCAGCGCGTGGACCGGGTACGAATGCACGTCGACGATGACGACCCGGCCGATCGCGGCGAGCCGCTCCCCCACGAGGCGGGTCATCCCGGCGGCGTACGGCTCGAAGTGCTCCCGGATCAGCCGGGCGTCCCGTTCCGGATCGCTGCTCCGCAACCGCCGCCCCGCATAGCCGTGCGTATAGACCGCGCCCATCCCGGCCGCGAGCATCTCCTCGCGCTCATCGGGAAACCGCTCCGGATCCACCACCAGCCGTGACCAGCGGTTCTGGAAGACCCAGGCCCCCGTCGAGGCCGCCACCGACGCCGCGACGACGTCCGTGTGGGCGTCGGTGAGATGGTCCAGCTCGTCGGCCAGCTCGGCGTCGTCGATCACCAAGGACGAACGGGCGAACGCGGTCAGCTCCCGCGAGGCGTGCGGCACGTGCAGGATCACCGGTGACGCCGCGTCACCGGGCCGGACCTCGAAGATCACGTGCGCTCACCCCCGTACGCCCGGGAAGCGCGACCGCTCCCCGGGCGTGACCTTACGTCAGGCCAGGGCCGAGCAGACGGTGTCGATCAGCAGGCGGGTGACGACGTACGGGTCGCAGTTGGCGTTCGGGCGGCGGTCCTCGATGTAGCCCTTGCCGTCCTTCTCGACCTGCCACGGGATGCGCACCGAGGCGCCGCGGTCGGAGACGCCGTAGCTGTACTCGCTCCACGGGGCGGTCTCGTGCATGCCGGTCAGCCGGTGCTGGATGTCGGCCCCGTAGCCGGCGATGTGCTCCTCCACCTTGCCGTCCTTGCCGAGCGACTCGGCCGCGGTGATGATCGCGTCGTAGTTCGAGCGCATCGCGTTGGTGGAGAAGTTGGTGTGCGCGCCGGCGCCGTTCCAGTCGCCCTTGACCGGCTTGGGGTCGAGGGTCGCGCTGACCCCGAAGTCCTCGGCGATGCGGTAGAGCAGCCAGCGGGCCATCCACAGCTCGTCGGCCACCAGCGGGGCGGCCACCGCGCCGATCTGGAACTCCCACTGGCCGGGCATGACCTCGGCGTTGATGCCGGACAGGTGCAGGCCGGCCTCGAGGCACAGGTCCATGTGCTTCTCGACGATGTCGCGGCCGAAGACCTCGTCGGCGCCGACGCCGCAGTAGTAGCCGCCCTGCGGGGCCGGGAAGCCGCCGCCGATGGGGAAGCCGAGCGGGCGGCCCTCCTGGAAGAACGTGTACTCCTGCTCGATGCCGAAGATCGGCTCCTGGTCGGCGAACTTCGCGGCCACCTCGGCGCAGGCGAACCGGGTGTTGGTCGGGTGCGGGGTGCCGTCGATCAGCATGACCTCGCACAGGACCAGCTTGTGGTCGCCGCCGCGGATCGGGTCGGGGGTGACGAAGACCGGCTTGAGCACGCAGTCCGACTTGTCGCCGGGCGCCTGGTTGGTGCTGGAGCCGTCGAAGCCCCAGATCGGCAGCTCCGCGCCGTCCTCGACGATCTTCGTCTTGGACCTGAGCTTGGCGGTCGGCTCGGTGCCGTCGATCCAGATGTACTCAGCCTTGAACGGCATCAAAAAGCTCCTAGAAGAACACGAGGGGAACGATCGGCGATGCTACCGAGCGAAGATCATCGGGAGCGTGTTCCGACGGTGAGAGGATCACCACCGTCCGCGTTAACCGCGCGGAAATAAATCGCGTATCGCAGCTTCCGGCCGGTTGCGGGGGTTTCGGCGAATTTCGCCCCGTTAAGTGATCACCGTTCTACCGTGAGGCGATCGGTTCGGGTGCGAAGGGAACGTACGATGCCTGATCGCGGTGGTTTCGCGACCACGATTGAGCGCAAGCCGCTGACGGCGTATTTCGCCGATCGGAGCCTGCTGGCCAAGACCATCGCCGCCGCGGTCTGCATGGCGGTCGTGGCCGTCGTCGTCACCATCGTGTCCATCAACCGGATGGCCACCCTGGGCGACGATCTCAAGATCATGAAGGCCCAGCACGTGGACAGCCTGCAGGAGGTGGCCAACATCCGCGGCGGGCTGGCCGAGATGTTCCGGGGCATGGTGCTGGTCTCCAGCGCGACGACTGATGCCGGCCGGGCCGCGGGCCGGCAGTCCATCGAGGCCGCGGACGAGGTCACCGACACCGCGATCAAGGGCTACACCGCCATCACCGCCGGCTCGGCCGCCCGGACCGAGGTGCTCGACGAGTTCACCGACGCGCTCGGGCACTACCGGGCCCTGCGCGACTACGCGTTCTTCCGGACCCCGATCCCGTCGAAGTACGAGACGCCGGCGCCGGCCGATCTGCTGAAGGCGTTCAACGACACCGAGACCGTCATGGCCACCGACATCAAGAAGCTGCAGGCGGCCGAGGACACCGAGTCGGACGCGATGGCCACCGCGGGTGAGGCCGCCTACAAAAAGGCCCGGACCGTCACCCTGACCGGCCTGGGCATCGGGCTGCTGCTCGCCCTGCTGGTCTGCGTCGGCGTCATCCGCCTGATCCGGCCCCAGCTGGCCACGGTCTCGCGCGCGCTGGAGGCAGTGGCCGAGGGCGACCTCACGGTCCCGGCCGACGTGCGCTCCCGCGACGAGCTGGGGGCCATGGCGTACGCGGTCAACCGCGCCCGCGACGGGCTGCGCACCACGGTCGACGCCCTCAACCACGGCGCGGCCACCCTCGGCGAGGGCACCCAGCGGCTCGCGGCCATCAGCAACCAGCTCGCCGAGGGCGCCAGCGCCGCCGCCGACCAGGCCAACATCGCCGCCGCGGGCGCCGGGGACGTCTCGACCAGCGTGCAGTCGGTGGCCGCGGGCAGCGAGCAGATGGGCGTGTCGATCCGCGAGATCGCCGAGAACGCCAACAACGCGGCCCAGGTCGCCTCGCGCGCGGTCGGCGTCGCCCAGAACACCAACGACACGGTGGCCAAGCTCGGCACGTCGTCCGAGGAGATCGGCAACGTGGTCAAGGTGATCACGCAGATCGCCGAGCAGACCAACCTGCTGGCCCTCAACGCGACGATCGAGGCGGCCCGGGCGGGCGAGGCCGGCAAGGGCTTCGCCGTGGTCGCGACCGAGGTCAAGGACCTGGCCCAGGAGACCGCCAAGGCCACCGAGGACATCTCCCGCCGGGTCGAGGCCATCCAGGAGGACACCTCGAGCGCGGTCGACGCGATCGGCGAGATCTCCCGGATCATCTCCGAGATCAACGACTACCAGGTCACCATCGCCTCGGCGGTCGAGGAGCAGACGGCCACCACCAACGAGATGAGCCGCAGCATCGGCGACGCCGCCGGCGGCAGCTCCAGCATCGCCGGCAACATCAACATCGTCGCCGACGCGGTGCAGGCCCAGACCAGCGCGCTGGCCGAGGCTGACGCGTCGGTCAACGAGCTGTCCCGGGTCTCCGACGAGCTGCGGTCGGTGGTGGCCCGCTTCCGGATCTGAGCGGCTCGCTCAGAGCGGTTGCATCTGCTCCCGCAGCTTCGTGAGGTCGTGGTGGTGCGCCTTGACGATCGGGGCCGACGCCTTGGCCAGCTGCACCACGCGCGGGTCGGTGCCCTCCTTGACCTCGGTCTCGCCGTTGTTCATGGCGACCTGATGACCGACGAGCTGGGTGAGGACGTAGAGCAGGTCGAAGCGGGCCGTCTCGAAGCTCTCGTACTGCCCGAGGCGGCGGCGCTGGTCGGCGGTGATCCCCTTCGGCAGGGCCACGCCGGCCCGGCGGGCGACCGCGGTGAGGTCGGCGTCCATCGCGGTGTGGTCGCGGATCAGCCGGGCGGCCAGCGCCTTCACCTCGTCCGAGGTGGCCCGGCGCTGCGCGATCCGCGCTCCGGCGATCTCGGCCACGTGCGACTGATGAGCCGTACGCAGGAAGGTGCGGTCCTGCTTGCTGGGGCGGGCCACCTCGCTCAACTGGTAGGCCGCCCCACTCGGCTGGGCCGGCTGGGTGGCGGCCGCGCTCGCAGGCAGGACCGGCTGGATGGCGGCCGCGCTCGCGGGCAGGGCAGGGGTCATCAGGGTGCCAGCCACCGCGAGCGCGGTCACAGACTTGAGCATTACGTTCTTCTCGGGCTTGATCATGCTTCCGATTTTCCCGTTTTGCGGGTGTTCATGTGGCCGGAAATAGCTCGCTCGCCGGAACCGTTGGCAGCTTCGTGAAGAAGAAGATCGGATTCTTGTCGTTCGGCCACTGGCGCGACGCCGCCGGATCGCAGACCCGCACCGGCGCCGACGCCCTGCTGCAGACCATCGAACTGGCCGAGGCGGCCGAACAACTCGGCGTCGACGGCGCCTTCGTCCGCGTGCACCACTTCGAGCGCCAGCTGGCCTCGCCGTTCCCGCTGCTGGCGGCCATCGGCGCCCGCACCTCGAAGATCGAGATCGGCACCGGCGTGATCGACATGCGCTACGAGAACCCGCTCTACATGGCCGAGGAGGCCGCCGCGGCCGACCTGATCAGCGGCGGCCGCCTGCAGCTGGGCGTCTCGCGCGGATCCCCGGAGACGGCGCTCAACGGCGCCCACAACTTCGGCTACATCCCGCCCGAGGGCACCACCGCGGCCGACCTGGCCCGCTCCAAGACCGAGTTCTTCCTCGAGGCCGTCTCCGGCGAGGCCGTGGCCCGCACGGACCCGGCCCGCACCGGCGGGATCAGCGGCGGCCTGGCCATCCAGCCCCAGTCCCCCGGCCTGCGCGACCGCATCTGGTGGGGCGCCGGCACCCGGGCCACGGCCCAGTGGGCGGCCGAGCTCGGCGTCAACCTGCAGAGCTCCACCCTGCTCTCGGAGGACACCGGCGTGCCGTTCGACCAGCTGCAGGCCGAGCAGATCCAGCTCTACCGCGACGCCTGGGACAAGGCCGGCCACACCCGCACGCCACGCGTGTCCATCTCCCGCAGCGTCCTGCCGATCACCGAGGACATCGACCGCGTCTACTTCGGCACCCAGGACCAGGGCGACCAGGTCGGCTTGCTCGAGGGGGTCCGGTCCCGCTTCGGCCGGACGTACGCGGGTGAGCCCGACCGCATCGCCGCCGAGCTCGCCGCCGACGCCGCCGTCCAGGCCGCCGACACCATCCTGTTCACCGTCCCCAACCAGCTGGGCGTCGCCTACAACGCCCGCATCCTGGAGACCATCACCAAGCACATCGCCCCCGCCATCGGCTGGACCCCGGCCTGACCACCCGGCCGTACCGCCCAGCCCCGCCGACCGCCCAGCCCCGCCCAACCGCCCGGCCCCCCACCGGACCGCCCAGCCCCACCTAACCGCCCGGTCCTCGCCCGACCGCCCAGCCCCCGCCGTGCCGCCCAGCCCCGTCCGACCGCCCAGGCCCCGCTGGGCCGCCCAGGCGGGGCTTTTATTACGCGATTACATTGTTACAGCGGTCTATGGTGGAGGCATGACGGTCGAGTACATCCGCTACCGCATTCCCGGTGACCCGGACGCATTCGAAAGTGCCTACGCCCGCGCGGCCGGTTTGCTGGCCCAGGCCCCGCAGTGCGTCGACTACGAGCTGAGCCGCTGCACCGACGACCCCACGGCGTACATCCTCCGCATCACCTGGACCTCGGCCCGCGACCACCTGGAGGGCTTCCGCGGCGGCGACCTGTTCCCCGCTTTCCTGGCCGCGATCCGCCCGTACGTGGACGCCATCGACGAGATGCGCCACTACGAGGCCACCCCCGTCCGCGGCCCCGGCGGCGCCACCCCCACCCTTTACGAGTGGGCCGGCGGCACCGAGGCTTTCGAGCGCCTCACCGAGCGTTTCTACGAGAAGGTCACCGCCGACGATCTGATCGGCCCCCTCTTCGCCCACATGGACAAGGACCATCCCCGCTACGTCGCCATGTGGCTGTCCGAGGTCTTCGGCGGCCCCACCCGCTACACCACCGACCGCGGCGGCTACCCCCATATGCTCTCCCACCACCTGGGCAAGGCCATCACCGAACCGCAGCGCCGCCGCTGGGTCACCCTTCTCACCGACGCCGCCGACGAGGTGTCCCTCCCCGGCGACCCCGAGTTCCGCGCCGCCTTCATGTCCTACATCGAGTGGGGCACCCGCCTGGCCGTAGCCAACTCCCAGCCCGGTGCCACCCCACCCGAACGGGCCCCCACCCCGCGCTGGGGCTGGGGCGTCGCTCCGCCCTACCTGGGCTGAACCCCGTTTGCCCGGGGGCGACGGTTGCAACCGGTACCTGGGTACAGGCTTACCGTCATGGCATGACCACTACGGGAGAACAGGAGTGGGTGCCCGAGGCGTGCACCCTGCCGGTCGTCGAGCGGCCGCTGCGGCGGGCCGAGTTCGATGACTTGTTCGCCACCGCGTTGCGCGGCCAGCAGCGCTTGTCGACCACGGCGCTGCGCTGGGACCTCGATCCGGCCTACGAGGCGACAGCCCGGGACCTGACTGCGCGGGAGAGCGATTGCTGCTCGTTCTTCACCTTCGGCTTCGTCCCGGGGGGCGTGGCGCTGCGGCTCGAGGTCACGGTGCCGGCGGCCCACGCCGCGGTTCTGGACGCGTTGCAGCTGCGGGCCGCTGACCGGATGCGTTCGTGAGCGGGCTGCGCAGCGGTCAGGTCGCGGATGCGGCCGGCGTCAACCGGCAGACCCTGCGGTACTACGAGCGCCGTGGCCTGCTGCCCGAGCCGGAGCGCAGTCTCGGTGGGCACCGGCTCTACCCGGCCGAGACGGTCACCGTGCTGAAAGTGATCAAAGCGGCCCAGCGGCTCGGGTTCACCCTCGACGAGGTCGCCGACCTGCTGGCCAGCGGAGGGCACCGGCACGGCCGCCCGGACGCCGGGCTGCGGGAACGGGCGACGGCCAAGCTGGCCGAGGTGGAGGCGAAGATCGCCGACCTCCAGGTCATCGCGGCGACGCTGCGCGCGGCCGTCGCCGCCGGCTGCGACGACCTGGTGGTCTGCGCCGCCCAGCAGTGCTGCCCCATCCCGTTCGCCACCATCCCGACAGGAGCACCCGACGCCGGCCCTCGCTGACCGTGCTCGCCACTGCTGTCCTCCGGCCCGGCCGGCGCCGCCTGCTGCGCGATCCCGAGGCGGCACGCAGTGGACCTGGGTAGTCACGGCCCGAAGCTCATCGGCGGGCAGGTTGCCGAGCACGACCACTGTCCGGCCGCTGCTGTCGTTCGTCCGGGCCGCCTCGGTCAGCGCCGAGCAGCGGGTGGGACGCGATCCGCCGTTGCTCAGGGCCCGCTGACCAGGGTGGACAGGGTGCGGGGCCAGAGGTCGGCGGGGTGGGGACCGGGTCGGAAGCCGTACGCCTCGGCCATGGCGGCGGCGTCGGCGAAGCCGTGGGCGACGGCGTCGGGCAGGTGGGCGTCGCTGCCGAAGCTGACCGCGTCGCCGCCGGCGTCGCGCCACCAGCCGAGGATGGTGGCGTGCAGGGGCAGGCGGGTGTTGATCTCCAGGGCGCGGCCGGAGCGGGCGGTCTCCCGCAGCGCGTGCCGGAACTCGTCCTCGAACTCGGCCGGGTCGAATCGGCCGGGCCAGAACCGGACCGGGTAGTCGATGTGCGCCACCACGCTGAACGGCAAGCTCGTGGCAACCATGTCGGCCACCCCGGCCAGGTATTCGCGCATCACCTCGGCCGGATCGCGATGCTCGAAGACCCCCCACGGCTCGGCGAACCTGTCGCCGTCGGTCACGACATGCGAGGAGCCGAGCACCCGGTCGAAGCGCCCCGTGGCCAGCACCTCCCCGAACGCGGCGACATGCCGGTGCGGCTCACCCATCTCCAGCCCGGTGAAGATCCGCAGCTCCGGGAAGCGCTCCCGGCAGCGCTCGACCGCCGCCAGATAACCGGCGGCGTCGAACGGCGGCGGCCGCACCATCCCGTCCGCGTCGCAGAACGTCGTGAAGTACTCCGAGCCGTACGGCCCCTGCAGGTCAGCCCACCACACGGTGTGATCGAAATGCTCGGTGAAGGCGATCCCGGGCAGCCCCAGCGCCACCGCCCGCTCACACGAGCCCTCCATGTCACCGACGGCGGTGTCCCACGACCACTCGGTGTGGACGTGGCTGTCCGGTGGCATCACCATCCCCGCCTCACAGCTCACTCAGAACCGCGACGACCCGCCCCACGATCGTCCCGTCGCCTTCGAAGAACCGCACCACAGTCGCACCACCCGTCATCACGGCGACGATGTCGCCCGGCCCGGCCGTAGCCTGCCGCCGGACCACCGCCAGGTCACCGTCCCGAATACCCGCTTCTTGCATGGCATCACCGCGAACCCGCAGCATGAAATGGCTCCCCTCGCCGACCACCGCCCGCGGCAGGGCGAGCGCGCCGTCCGGACCCCGGGGCCAGGTCAGCTCGCCACCCACATCCTCACCCGCCACGAGCGGCCGGCCGCGCTCGTCTCCCCGCTCGCCGCGAAGCGGACGGTCGATCGGCCGGCCGCGCTCGTCCGCTCGGCCGGCGGAAAGCGGGTGGTCGATCGGCCGGCCGCGGTCGGCCGCTCGGCCGGCGGAAAGCGGACGGTCGATCAGCCCGCCGCGCTCGTCCCACCGGTCGGCCAGGAGCGGACGCCCGGCGCGGCGCCGGAGATGGCCCTTCCGCTCCAGCTGCCGCAGCTGATACGCCACGCTGGACGACGACGTGAGCCCGACCGCGTCACCGATCTCCCGGATCGTCGGCGGATACCCATGGCGGCCCGTCCACTCCCGCAGGAAGCTGAGAATCCGCCGCTGCCGCGCGCTCAGATCCTCATCGCCGACAAACTGCGCCGGAATCACAGAATCCTCCCCTCCCGGCCACCCGATCCCACTCCGCGGGCCCCTGCCTCACCGTTCGGCGCTCGAGCGTCCACACTAATGCGCAATCCGCCGGCATCCCGGCCCGTCCCGCCGGCATCGACCGCCGTTCCTGATTCCCTGACACCACCCCGGCCCTCCCCGAGCCCGTCCGTCCCCGCGCTCAGCCCGCGACCACCCGGGCCCGAGCCCGGCCCGCCGCCGGGGCCCGCACCGGACCGGTACACACCCGGCCTCGCCGCGGAACCCCGCTCGTGAACGTCCGGGGCCGGCTCACGGACCACGGCGCGGACGTCGGCAGCCGGCCCGCGGACCGCGGCACGAGCGCTCCCGGCCGACTCGCGGGCCGCGGCGCGCGAGTCGGCGGCGGCCAGGCCGGCGCGGAGGGCCTCCTGCTCACCCGGCTTCCACGGGCCCGAGGAGGTCAGCGGGATGTCGGCCAGAAAGCGGCGCTCCGACGAGGGGATCCGGGCGGCGACGAGATCCGGATCGGCGGCGGCCGTCGCACACAACGCGGGGCCGTCCGCGTAGAACGGGTCGATGATCACGACGCGGCCGTCGGCGGCGCGCATGATGTTGGACGGGTTGGTGTCGAGGGGGCCGCACCACGGCAGCTCCCGCCGGGCGCGCTCGTGGACGCGCCCCACGATGGCGGCGAGCTCGGGCGCCCAGGCGAACACGGCGGCCTCCTCCGCCGGGGCCGGCTGAAGGAACTCCATGACCTGCAGATCACCGCCGCCGACGAGGCGCCGGTGGTCGAACAGAACCGGGACCTGGCCCGTACGGGCGGCCTCGCGATAGAGCAGTGCGGTATAGGGCCCGGTCGGGTCGAACGGGCTGATCCGGGCAGCGGCCGACCCGTCCGGGGAGCGCAGCGCGATCGCCCAGTCGCCGGCCCCGCACGGCGTCCAGCCGCCGTCGAGAAGCGCCCGCTCCACCTCCCGATGGTCGCCGCGCACCTCACCAAACGTCATGCCCCGAGGCTAGACCGGGGGTATGACACTTTTGGACGGTCAGCGGCGCCGGGCCGCCCCGATGATGGCGATGACCAGGCCGATCACCACGAGGAGACAGATCACGAGATGCCACGGCTTGATCGCGCCCATCGCGACACCGTACCGGAACGGGACAGGCCCCGATGGCCGTTGTCATCGGGGCCTGCCGGCGGCCCGGGCCGCGCGAGCGTCGGGGGCCTCCCCGCGCGGTGGGTGTGCGGGCCGCTTCGCGTCGCACCTAAGCTGCGAGCGTGACGGAAGCGTCGGAGCGGGCGAGGCGGATCGGACTCCTGACCGACGTGGCGCGGGCCATGGTGGCGAGGGGCGCCGACCCGGATCAGATCGCCGGTGAGCTGCTGCGGCGCAGTGACTCGCCGATCTCGGTGATCAAGGCGGTCAAGGACGCCACCGGCATGACGTTGGGCGACGCCAAGTGGGTTGTGCACCGGAACCTGGCGCCGGAGGTGCGGGCGGCGGCCGAGAACTTGTGGCATGACCTGGTGGATGGGCTCGACGATCAGCTCCGCCGGGAGTAGGCAGCTCGGTCAGCTTTCCCAGGTGGGCTTGTGGGGCTCGTCGTTGTGAACGACGACGTCGGCGTGGTCGGTCGGCCGGGCGGTGGCGAAGTAGAGCTGCTGGGAAGGGATGTAGCGTTCGCGCCAGCGCCGTTCGACGGCCGAGCTGGGCCGGTGGCCTTCCCGGACCACGGCCCGGTCCACCGTCTTAGCCAGATCGATCGACACGAAGATGCTCAGCTCCCAACGGTCGATCAGCTCCGGCCGCAGCAAGAAGACGCCGTCGAAGAGCAGCACCGCGTCGGCGGGCGCGATCGTGACGGGCGGCGACAGCACTGAGTCTGTCGTGTGGTCGTAGACCGCGGTCCGGAATCGCCGGTCGCCACCCGGGCCCAGCGGATCGAGCAGCACTCGGGTCAGCCCGCTGTAGTCGTGAGTGTCGTAGTAGCAGCCCTCGGCCGAGTGTTCGCCACGCCGGTAACGCCGCTCCCGTGGAAACAGGAAGTCGTCGATCGTCGCGCGGACGACGTGACGGCCCCGGGACCGCAGAACGGCGGCCAGCTCGTCGGCGAGCGTGGTCTTGCCCGCGGCGGGCGGTCCGTCGACGGCGACCCGCGCCGGGTGGCCGAGCGCGATGGACCCGACCGCGTCGGCCAGGTCGGCCAGCAGGTCGTCGCGAGTCCCCCACTTCATGTCCGCCCCATCCTGACCCCGAGACCGCCGCCGGGCCGGGCCGACCCTACCCGGCCGCGCCCCGGCCTGGACCCGTGACCGCCGTCGGGCGTACCTGTGCGGCCGCGCCCCGGGCTCATCGAACGGTCTCGGCTGACCCCGCTGCCGGTGTTTCGGCGGGCGCAGTGGATCATGTCGCGGTCAATGCGGAACGCAGGAGGCTTCAGGTGTCCGTCCAAGTCCACATTCCCGCCTCGTACATCACGTCGGGCTGGGGCACGCCGAGCGTCTGCGCCCGTCACGGCGAGCCGGCCGTCGAGCACAAGAAGACGCGCTTCATCTCCCGGGTTCAGGGCTGGGCCTACCTGTTGCTGCTGGCCGGCGCGCTGCCGTTCCTGATCTTCGTCCTGGCCACCCGTAAGACGGTCGAGGCGGCGGCGTGGCCGTTCTGCGCCCGGTGCGCCCGGGACCGCAAGAAGGGGCTCGCCATCGGCCTCGCCCTGCTCGCGGTCGGAGTCGTCGGCATCTTCCTGGCGTCGGCCGTGCCCGACGCGGCGGCCGGCCTGGTGGCGATCGTCGCCGTCGTGGCGCTCGTGGCCGGTTACATCGTCGCCCTCCGCAGCGCCTCCCGCATGCTGGTGGCCGGCGGCCAGGCCGACGAGCGCGGCCAGTTCGTCACCTTCCGCAAGGCCCACGAGGCCTTCGCCGCCCAGGCCACAGCCGCCCTGCACGCCGCGGCGCAGCACCACGCCGCCCAAGCTGCTCAATTCCAAGCCGCGCAAGCCGCCCAGGCCGCGCAGTTCCAAGCTGCCCAGGCCGCGCAGTTCGCCCCGCCTCAGCACTACAGCCAGCACCACCCGCCGCAGGGCTACGTCCAGCCCAGCCCACCGCAGGCCGCCGCCGGTGGTCCCGTGCCCACCGATCCCCCGGTCTGAGGGGACCCGGCGGTCGCACCTGCCCAGGAGCGGCGTCCTCCCCACGCCCCGCGTGCCGCCCGCAGGTTGGCCCACCACTGACGCCCGGTCAGCGGAGCTGCCGTGAGCCGGCCCCACGGCAAAGGCCAGGCGCGAGGCAGATCACGCTACCCGGGCCGTCAGCGGCCCAGCCGCGAAAGCGCCGCGAACAATGGCCGGCCGCCAGGCGGGGGCGAATCACGCTACCGAGCCGTCAGCCGCCCAGCCGGGAAGGCGCGGCGAACAAAGGCCGGCCGCCAGGCGGGGGCGAATGACGCTACCGGGTCGTCAGTGGCACGGCTGTGAAAGCGCGAAGCACGAACGTCGGCCGTTGGACGGGCTCGGCGGTCAGGGCCAGGTGGGGCGCGTGGTCGAGCAGGGCGGTCAGGGCGGCCTGCAGCTCGAGGCGGGCCAGTGGGGCGCCCAGGCAGAAGTGCAGGCCGGCGCCGAAGCCCAGGTGCGGGTTGGGGTGGCGGCCGATGTCGAAGGTGTCGGGGGCGGGGAAGGCGGCCGGGTCGCGGTTGGCGGCGCCGAGCAGGGCGGCGACCTCGGCGCCGGCGGGGATGGTGACGGGGCCGATCTGGACGTCGGCGGCGGCGGTACGGATGAACATGTGCAGCGGTGGGTCGTAGCGGATCATCTCCTCGGCCGCGGTGTCGATCAGGGAGCGGTCGGCTCGGAGCCGGGCCAGTTCGGCGGGGTGGCGCAGCAGGGCCACGACGCCGCCGCCGAGGGCGTTGACCGAGGCCTCGTGGCCGGCGTTGAGGAGCAGGATGGCCGAGGCGACCAGTTCGTCCGAGGAGAGCCCGTCCCGGATGGCGACCAGGTGGCTGATCATGTCGTCCTGCGGGTCGGTGGCGCGCTGGGCGGCGAGCCATCGGAGGTAGTCGGCGAAGGACCGGCACGCCTCGAGGGCGGCCGCCTCGTCCGCCGGGGTGCGCGTGACCTCGTACATCTTGACGATGGCGGCGGACCACGGCCGCAACCACCGCCGGTCCGAGGCGGGGACGCCGAGCAGTTCCGCGATGACCGTGACCGCCAGGGGCTCGGCGACGTCGGCCATCAAGTCGAACTCCTGGCCGGCCTCCAAGAACAATGCGGCGGCGGACGACGCGACGGCGGGGCGGAGGCGGGCGACGTGGCCCCGGGCGAAGGCCGAGGCGACCAGCGAGCGCAGGCGGGTGTGGGCCGGCGGCTCGTTCTCCATCATCTGGTTGCGGTGCAGCAGGTTGAACGGCTCCCACACCGCGGCGGGCGAGCGGTCGGTCCAGAAGCGGCCGAGGCGGCGGTCGCGCAGCACGGCGTTCGCGGTGGCGTGGCTGGCGGCGAGCCAGCGGCCGGTGGGCTCGTGCCAGGACAGCGGGTCCGTTTCCCGCAGCCGGGCCAGGGCCGGGTACGGGTCGCGGATGAAGCCGGGATCCGAGAAGACGATCATGGCGAGGAAACGAAGGCGATCATGGCGGTGGGAACAAGTCGTCGAAGACGGCGGCGCGGTCGAAGGTCATCGCGTAGTCCCGGGCCCGTTTCTCCATGTCCGCCTTCTCGGCCTCCGACAGGTCGAGGACCGCTTGGTCGACCGCCTCGGCCAGCGCCGTGATGTCGCCCGCCTCCACGATGATCGCCGTGTCGCCGACCGCCTCGCCCGTGCCCCCGGTCAGCGTCGTGATGATCGGCCCGCCACCGGCCAGCGCCTTCTCGGCCAGCGCGATCCCGAACGTCTCCACGAAGTCGGGCTCGGGCTTGGTCGGCAGCGCGTACGCCGCGCACCCGCGCATCAGCAACGGCTTCTCCTCGTCCGACACGTCGGTCAGGAAGATGATCTGATCATCCTCCTTGGCCATGGCCTGCACATGTTCAAGGGCCGGCCCGGTGCCCGCCACGACCAGCTTCACCCGCTCCCGCGAGCGCATCTGCCCGTACGCGATGACCAGATCGTAGATCCCCTTGGCCCGGGCCACCCGCGACAGGAACAGCACGTACCCGCCACGCACCAACCCCCGCCGGGTCAGCGCCTCGTCCACCGCCGACTCGGAAACATCCAGATAGGCCGACGAGTCGATCGGCGGATAGCTGACGGTGACCCGAGAACGGCATTGAGCCGCGAACGACGTCCCGCACGACTCGTCCACCTCAGCCGCCGACGCGATGATCTCGTCCCGGGTGTACTCCGAGACCGCCACCACCTCGTCGTTCGCCAGGAACGTGGTGAACAGGACCGTCGCCGCTCCGAAGCGCCCCTCGCGCAGGCACGACCGGATGACGTTGGTGACGTCCGAGCCGACCGCCTTGGCCACCGTGTGCACGTCGACCGGGAAGCCGGCCGCGCGGGCCGCGTCGACCGCGTCCACCACGACCTGCGTGTGCGGCACCAGGTACATCGACAGGCACACGGTCGGCACGCCGTCCGACAGCAGCTCCACCAGGCGCCCGGTCAGCCCGGCCAGGTGCCGCCCGTCCGGCACGCGGTAGTCACCCACGGCCTCCGGCCGTTCCACGGTGATGCCCTCGCTGTACGGCAGCAGCGAGTCGAGCGGCTTGAGCGGCAGACCGGCCTGCTGCAGCACGCCGATGGGCCAGGTCAGCAGCCGTACGTCCGTGAAGCCCCGGGTCAGCGCCACCTCGGCCAGGTTGCGGGCCTCGCCGGAGTGGCCGCAGATCACCGGGTCGGCGCGGACCACGATGACGAGTCGGCGATCGGGCTTGCTCAACGTTCCTCCGGTGGGGACGGGTCGGACAGGGACGGCGGGCGGTTCCCGCGCCCCCAGTTCGCCGGCTCCGGGCCGAGCCGCAGGTGCAGCCGGCCGCCGCGGTGCACGGAGGCGGCGCTCAGGTGGGTGGCGTCCAGGGGCCGGCCGTTGAGGGTGGCCGACTGGACGTACTGGGCCGGCAGTTCCCGTTCGAGGCCGTCGGAGCCGATCGGGTGGTCGCGCAGGCCGCTGGTCTCGATGACGAACTCGCCGCCGGGCATCTGGATCGCGGCGCGCTCGAAGGCGGGCGCGTTGATCAGGAACCGTTGCTGGCCGGCCACCGGGAACAGGCCGATCGAGGCCCACACGTACCAGGCGCTGAGGCCGCCGGAGTCGTCGTTGCCGGGCAGGCCACCCGGTCCGGTGCCGAACTGCCAGGTCAAAGCCGACTGCACAACCTCGGCCGTACGGTCGGGACGCCCCGCCCAGTGATAGGCCCACGGCGCTTCCATGTCGGGCTCGTTGTTCAGCCCCTCGAAGCGGTTGAGCGCGTAGCCGGCCGCCATCTCGGCCGCCGTCGGGCGCTGCCCCGGCTGCTTGACCGGGTCGGCGCCGTAACCGAAGAACTCGTCGAGCTTGCCCAGGAACGCGGCGTCGCCGCCGGCCAGCGCGATCCTGGCCGCCATGTCGTGGACCAGGCGGAACGAGTAGTTCCACTTGCCACCCTCGTAGAACTCCGAGTCCTTCAGCAGCCCGGTCGCCGGGTCGAACGCGTTGACCCAGCCCTTGGCCCGCTCCTGCAGGTCCTCGGCGAGCCGGCGGTCACCCAGCGCGCGGGCCACCCGGGCCGTGCACTGGTAGGCGTAGGCCAGGTCGAGGGTGTGGGTGATCGGGTGGACCACGCCGTGCTCGTAGAAGTCCTCGCCGTACATCCGGCGCAGGTCGTCGACCATGTGCACCAGCGCCCAGGACCAGTCGATCTCGGCCCGGCCCAGCGCCTGGGCGTCGGCGATGGCGGTGTGGGCGAGCGCGCTGGCCTGCCGGAAGAACCGGTCGGCGCCGCGGGCCATCCGGTAGCCGATCGGGAAGTTGCCCTCCTCCTCGCAGACCCGGATGAGCGACTCCAGCAGGTCGGCCGAGCGGTCGGGGGCGATCGCGGCCAGCAGCGGCAGCTGGGTCTTGTAGATGTCCCACATCGTGCAGACGTCGAACGCGTACGGCCCGGAGGTGGGCCAGAACGGGCTCTCGTCATCGGCGAAGCACGGCTTGATCAGCGAGTGGTAGAGCGCCGTCGAGAACACGGTGCGGCGTCCCTGCGTACCGCCGTCGACCTGGACCTTGTCGAGATGCTCGCGCCAGCGCACCCGGGTCGCCGAGCGGACCCGGTTGAACGACGGGCCGTCCTCGCCGCACTCGCGCCGCAGGTTGTCCCGGGCCTGCTCGCCGCCGCGCAGCGAGAAGCCGAGCCGGACCTCGACGGTCTGCCCGGCCCGGGGCTTGCCGCGGAACAGCATGCCGAACGGGCGCAGGTTGGTGTGCCGGATGCTGTCGAAGTCGAGCCGGGTGCCGCCGTCGATGAGCCGCCGGTCGTACCAGAGCATCTGCCGCCAGCCGGGCGCGTCGACCTCGGCGTACACGCTGAGCGGCACACCCTCCATGACCACCGTGCCCTGCGCGCGGCCCAGCCCCATGCTCTCGACCTGGGCCCGCAGCGGGACCGTACGGCCGAGCTCGACCGCGAGCCCACCCATCGACATGTCGATCACGACGCGGGCGCTGCTGCTCTCCGGGAACGTGTAGCGGTGCACGGCGACCTTCTCGCCCACGGTGATCTCGCAGCGGATCCCGGTGTCCAGGGTGGCCGCGTAGTAGCCGGGCGAGGCCTGCTCGTCGGTCAGCTCCCACGACTGCCCGAGCTCGTCGAGCGGCTGCACCATCGGGGTGACCCGCACGTAGTTGTAGTACTTGCGGATCGCGCCGGTGCCCGACTGCTGGAAGTGGGTGAACCCGGAGGCCTGCAGGCGGTCGAACATCTCCTCCGGCACCCCCTCGGTGTTCTTGCTGTAGAGCCCGTACCCGGTCGGGTACGCGCCGGAGTACGCGCAGGCCGAGACCATGCCCAGCGGCGACGTGGCGCCCGGGTGCGTGTTGCCGACCTGCGGTTTCGGCCACCACCAGGTGGCGGCCAGCCCGCGGGGCGGCGCCAGGTCGGTCGCCGCGGTGCCGATGAAGGGATCAACGTTGTCAAGAATGGCGGGACCATACCCATCGCTCTGTTCGGTGGAGGTTTCCGTCCGGTGAACTCCGCCCGAGAAACTGATCAAGGCCCGGCTCGGCCCGATGATCCATACTGTCGCAAATCCGCCTCCCGTTGCCGCTGAGTGCTTTCCGACGTTCGTGCGGCAGCCGTTCCTTGCGGAGCAGCGGGCCCGGTCTGACACGCGGCTGACGCCGCACTGCCGGGTTGACGTTTCACAGCCTCCTGCCCGCCGGGGCGGGTCCTCTGGATGGCTCCACGTCCTGCCACCGGGCCACTCCCGGCGGGATCACATGTCGCCGCGAGGGCGGCGAGGTTACGGGCGGCGTTCACATCCCGATCCAGGACCAGCCCGCAACCGCTACAGATGTAAACACGCTCGGCAAGGGTGAGTTTGGTTGTCACCGCACCACAGGCCGAGCAGGTCTTGCTGGAGGGAAACCAGCGGTCAGCCACCACGAGCCGGCCGCCGGCCCACTGGGTCTTATAGGCCAGCTGACGGCGAATCTCGGCGAATCCGGCATCGGCGATCCGCCGCGCCAACCGCCGGTTTTTCAGCATTCCGCTGACGTTGAGATCCTCCACCACGACCGTCGCGTGCTCACGCGCCAGGCGGGTGGTCAGCTTGTGCAGCCCGTCGCGGCGCAAGTTCGCCACACGGGCATGCGCCTTGCGCAGCCGCGCCGACGCTCGCTGCCACCGCTTCGAGGGCTGCTGCCCAGTGCGCCGGTCTGGGCCTTGCCGACGCGACAGGGCGCGCCCGAGCGCCCCCAGCCGAGCCCCCGCCACGTCCAGGTGCTTGGGATTCGGGATGAGTTCGCCGGTGGAGAGCACGGCGAGATGTTTGATGCCGACATCCACTCCGACCACCGAGTCGCGCTCGGGCCCGGTCCTGGCACGGACCACGCGCTCGACCTCGACGGTGAACGAGACGAACCAGCGCTGCCCCTCACGGCGCACCGTCGCCGACATGATGCGCGCCGTACCCGCCTCCAAACGACGAGCCAACTTCCGCGCAGACTCGTGCAACTTCAGCCGGCCCAGCCGCGGCAACACCACATGCATCCGGTCCGGCTCCACCCGCATCGCCCCGGTCGTAAACCGGATGCTAGGCGCCGAACGGCGCCGGGACTTGAATCGCGGAAACCCGACCCTGCGCCCTGCCCGTACTTCCTTGCAGGAGGCCGACCAATTCTTCAACCCGCGCGCCAAAGCGTCCAGGCCGGTGTTGAACGCCTCCTTCGACACCTGCGGCCACCACGGCGCCACTATCGCCTTCTCGGCGTTCCACGACCGGCGCAACGCCGGCAACGACCAGCCCAACGCCGGCGTCAGCACCTCATCGCCCAGACCATACGAACGTTCCGCAGCCCGCTGATCCATGACAGCCTTCACCCGCGCCAACGCCCAGTTATAGGCCTTACGAGCCGCACCAACATGGGCTAGCACCGCACGCTGCTGGACCGGGGTCAGATCAAGCGCGAACCGATACGCCTGCACCGTCTCCACACCCATCACCCCTCCCAGATCAGACTCATGACCATCCTCGGCCAGGGGTACGACACTTCCGATACCACCCGCTCACCCCAGCGCATCATCGAGCGCTGAAGCACACTCAACCGGCAGCAGTTGTAACTTGACTGTGCCGATACCCGTTCGGGCAGGGGTGTCGGCGGGCCGACTCTGGAAGCATCGTGACGTGGATTCGACCTACTCCCTGGGCATCGATCTCGGCACCACCCAGACCGCGGCGGCGGTCCGGGAGGGCGACGGGCGCATCGACGTCGTACGCCTCGGCACGCGCCGGGCCGAGATCCCGTCCCTGGTCTTCGTGGCCCCCGACGGCGGCCTGCTGATCGGCGAGGCGGCCGAGCGGCGCGGGCAGGCCGAGCCCGACCGGCTGGCCCGCGAGTTCAAGCGGCGCATCGGCGATCCCGTGCCGATCCTGGCCGGGGGCGTGCCGTTCTCGGCCCACGCGCTCACCGCGAAGCTGCTCCGGCACGTGCTCGACACGGTGCTCGCCCAGCGCGGCGCGGCGCCGGCGGCTCTGACGGTGACCCGGCCGGCGAACTGGGGACCCTACAAAAGGGAGCAGTTCGATCAGGCTGTACGGCTGGCTGACGCCGGCCCGGTGCTGTTCCGGAGCGAACCGGAGGCGGCCGCCCTCCGGCACGCGACCGCGCGCCGGATCGGGCCGGGCGAGACGGTCGCGGTGTACGACCTCGGCGGCGGCACGTTCGACGTGGCCGTGCTACGGCGCGAGGGCGACGGGTTCGCGCTGCTCGGGGAGGCCGAGGGGATCGAACAACTCGGCGGGGCCGACTTCGATGAAGCCGTGTTCGCGCACGTGGTCGAGGTGCTCGGGGGCGCGGTCGAGGAGCTCGACACCGACGATCCGGAGGTGGTGACGGCGCTGGCCCGGCTGCGGCGCGACTGCGTCGAGGCCAAGGAGGCGCTGTCGTTCGACACCGAGACGATGATCCCGGTGGCGCTCCCCGGGATCCACCGGCAGGTGCGGCTCAACCGGTCCGAGTTGGAGTCGATGATCGCGCCGGCGCTGGCCGACACGGTCGACGCCACCCGGCGGGCCCTGCGCGGGGCCGGGGTGTCGCCCGGGGAACTCAGCGCGGTCCTACTCGCGGGCGGCTCGTCGCGGATCCCGCTCGTGGGGCAGGTCCTGTCGGACGAGCTCGGGCGACCCGTGGCGGCCGACCCGCACCCGGAGCACAGCGTGGCGCTCGGAGCCGCCCTGGCCGGCGCGCCGTTCGCCGGCGCGCAGCCGGTCCCGCGGCAGGCGGCCGCGCCAGTCACCGCGGCGCCCACTCCGCGCACAAATCCGACAAGTCCGAATGTTCGGTTCTCCCCGGGCGCCGCCTCGGTACCGGGCGCCGCCCCGCTGACCAGCACCCGAGTCTTCGACCCATCGCCCACCGGGTCCGTGCCGAGCGAGACCGCGTCATTCCCCACGGCGCCCACCGAGCCCGTGCCGCACCGGACCGCGTCATTCGCGACGGCCTCGATGCCGCCCGGTCCGAGCGCGCCCGGCGCCAGCGCGCCCGGCTATGGCGGCGTGGCCTTCAACGGGACCGAGTCGCCGAGGAAGAGCCGCCGCGCGCTGGCCGTCACCGGCGCCTTCGTAGCCGCCCTGCTCGCCGCCGGCGCCGGTGTCTTCTTCGTGCTCAACCAGGACGACGACGGCGACAAGAACACCGCGACACCTCCGGCCGGCGCGCCGGCCAAGCTGCAGACCGTCGCCTACCCGACCGACAAGAAGATCCTGGTCCGGGTCGACACCGGGGCCATGTCCGGCTTCCAGCGCACCTCGAAGATCTACTCCTTCCAGCCCGGAGCCGACACACCCCGTACCCTCCTGGCCGGCACCCAGCCCGGCGACGTCCTGCCGAAGTGGTCGCACGACCGCAAGCGAATCGCCCTCACGCACAACACCGCCGGCAGCCCGACGAGCGAGATCTTCGTGATGAACGCCGACGGCTCCGAGCGCCGCAAGCTGATCGGCGGCGTGACCGGCGGCCGGGTCACGTGGTCGGGCGACGACCAAAAGCTGGCCTTCGTCAAGAAGGTCGGCACCGTCAACCAGATCTTCACCGTGCCGGTCGACGGCGGCGCCCCGACGCAGATCACGTTCGCCCGGGACGGCAAGGACGACCCGTTCTGGTCGACCGACGGGAGCACCATCACGTACTGGGTGGAGCGCGGCGGCGTACGGCAGATCTTCGAACTCGACGCGGCCGCTCCGAAGGAGCCCGGCCGTCAGATCACCACGCCCGAGATGGGCGAGACGAACGACCCGGCCCCGTCGCCGGACGGCGAGCGCATCCTTTACACGCGTGAGGTCGACCAGGACAACTCCGACATCTGGATCGTCGACCGGGACGGCTCGAACAACCGGCGCCTGACCACCGACCCGGCCCGCGAGATGGACCCGTCCTGGTCACCCGACGGCTCGTGGTTCGCCCTGGTCCGCGGCCCGTACGAGCGGCCGGCAATCGTCTTGCTCAAGCCCGACGGCACCGGCGAGACGGTGCTGACCAAGCCCGGTCAGCGCGAGGCCCACCCCTGCTGGTTCTGACCGGCCAGCAGACCCTCGCAGGTGCGGGTCACCGCCCGCGCCGCCGTTCGCAGGTCGCGGGCGGAGAGGGGATGCTCGGCGATCCGCTGCCAACGGGCCAGGGCCTCGCGCGCCCGCTCCGCGATCTCCTCGCCGCTTGCTTCCACGGTCAGACCCAGGCGGGCGTACGCCTCGACGCCGCGCCCGCCGATCAGCCGGTCCATCTCGGCGAGCTGGGCGTCCTTGCCCGGCACCCGCCCCGACCGCACCAGGCGCAGCAGCCGCAGCTCGACCAGCTCGTGCGCCCCGGCCCGGATCCGCTCGGCCTCCACCGCCGCCCGCGACCCGGGCGCCACGCACTCGTCGAGCACGGCCAGCGCCGACCGGGCCTTGAGCACCTCGGCCCGCCCGGCGAACTGCGCGGTCAGCACCTCGCGGAGCCGCCCGATCCCGCTCTCCGCGGTCAGGGCCGCGGCCAGCCCCGGCGCGTCGGCCACGGCGCCGTCCTTGATCAGGCGCACGGACACGCGTACGCCGAAGAGCCCCAGCCGCCCCAGGAGCCGCCGCCGATCCTCGCCCGAGGCCGCGAAGCGGTCCGCGGTCAGCAGCAACTCGACCACGTCGTCCATCGGCAGCGCCGCCACCTGGGCCAGAATGCGGAACTCGTCCTCCCGGAGGGTCGCCCCGGCCGCCCCGAGCAGACCCGCCACCGGCACGATCACCGGGCACAGCCGCCGCAGCCGCTCGTCGGCCGCGTACCGCTCGGCGATCCGCCCGGCCGCCACCATCGCGTCGAGCCGGCACCCACCGATCTCGTCGGCCCGCGACAGCACGCCGACCGCGTTGACCGGCGTCCCCTCGCTGATTCCGTCCGCGTGGAACGACTCGAGGAAGCGCACATCGCTGCCGTGCATGTGCCGCAGCAGGTACAGCACGGCATCGGTCTGCGCCGCCCGCTCCCCCTCGGCATCCAGGAACGCCATGGTCCGCAACGACACGTCCGCCGACAGCGAGGCGATCCCCGGCGTGTCGATCAGCGTGTGCCGCCGCAGCCGGCTGCTCGGCACCCGCACCTCGAGCCTCTCGACCTTCTCGGCCTTGCGGCCGAGCGAGACCTCCAGCGCCCCGTTCCGCCGGGTGAAGGGCCGCTCCTCCCTCGAACCATCACTGCCGTACGCGGTCACGCCATACCCCGGCCCGTCCACATACCAGGTGACGACCTTCGTGCACTCCCCCGCGTCCGTGGGCGCCAGCTCCTCCCCCACGAGCGCATTCAGCAGCGTCGACTTCCCGGCCTTGACCCGCCCGGCGATGGCCACCCGCAGCGGCTCGTCCACCCGTCGGCGCGCCGCCACCAGCCGCCCTTGCCCGGTCTCGGCGATCGCCCCATCAAGCAGCGCCCGCACTTGGCCGAGCAGCGTGCTCGCGCTCATGTCTCCACCCGCCCCCATCCGCCACTCACCGGGCCGCCCCACCCACGCCCGACGCGGCCAAGCCGTCGAGTTTGCGGCGCTGGTCGGCCAGCGCCGCCATGCGGGATTGCTTGTCCTGAGTGGACAGCTGCGACGCGCCGCGGACGGCGGCTTCCGTGGCGGTGGCGGAGCGTTCGATGGCGCGGGCGCGGCTGGTGAACTCGTCACGGAGCAGGCGCTGGGTGCGGCGTACCGCCTCGCGGCAGTCGCGGCCCAGGTGGAACCCGACGTCGTCGATGTACTTGCGCAGCTCCGACAGCGCCAGCTGACGGCGCTGCTGGACCTGGCGTTCCTTCTCCATCTTCATCAGGCGGCGGCCGAGCGTCAGGCCCGCGATCAGCCCGAGCGGCGCCGCCCAGGCCACGCTGAACAGCGCGCCGACCGCGCCGAGCAGATAGAAGCCGCCGTACGAGACCCGGGCCGCCGTGAACGCGCCGAGGAACTGCTGCATGCGGGTCTGCTGAAAGCTCACGTCGAGCTCGGCCGCCTTGCCCAGGGCCAGCTCGGGCGCGGGCAGATCGAGCTCGAGCCGGTCGCACTCCAGCCCGAAGCGTTCGGCCACCTCGGCCGCGAGTTGCTCGGTCCGGGCGACCAGCAGCATCAGGTTGTCGGCGGCGGCCGCCGCGGCCTCCCGGGCCGCCCACGCCTGGAAGTCCGGCCAGGTGTCGCGCGGATCCGAGCCGGCCAGCACGTCCTCGCCGTTGCGGATGATCAGCCGGAGCCGTTCGCGCAGGTCGTGGTCGACGTCCGCCGCGAGATCCTGGATGCCGTCGCCCAGCAGGGTCTGCCAGGTGCCGTGGGCCAGTCCCGCGCTGCGGCGGGCCTTCTCCTCGTACCGCTGGACGACCTGCGGCACCCCCCTGATCGCGGCGCCCTCGGCGTCGACGCGTTCGCGCAGCCGCTCGACCACGAACGACAGCTCGGCCTTGGCCGCGGCGATCCGGTCCTGCATGGCCGCCTCGAGGACGTCTCGGCGCAGCAGATCGACCAGGCGCGGGTAGCCCGACTCCTCGTTCAGCGCGGTGTCGTCCCGGGCCTGGGCCCGCGCCCGCAGGAACGACGACACCGGCACGATCGGCAGGTCCAGGCCGGCCCGCTTCAGATGACCGGCGTTGATCTCGGCGATGCGCCGCCACTCCACGTACAGATCGGTCTTGGTCAGGACCACGAAGGTGCGGGGGCAGCGCTCGACCGTACGCCGCAGGAAGTCGACCTCGGGCGCGGTCAGCTCCTGCGCCGCGTCGGTGACCAACAGGGCCGCCCCGGCCGTCGGCAGCAAGGCCAGGGTCACATTGCCCTGGGCCGAATCGAGCCCGCCCACCCCCGGTGTGTCGACGATCGCGAGCCCCGCCCCGAGCAGGCGCCGATCCAGGCGTACCTCCACGGGTCCTTGAAGGTGTTGACCGATCTCCGCCAGCTCGATCGGCGCGCCGTCCGCGAACGCCGCCGGCGGCCGCCCGAAGCGCAGCGTCATCGGCGCCGCGGTGACGATGTCGGCCCCGACCGGGCACACGTCGGTGCGCAGAAGGGCATTGACCAGCGTGCTCTTGCCCTGCTTGAACTCACCGACCACGGCCACGGCGATATCGGCCGTACGCAACTGGGCGGTCGCCCGGTCCACCCGCGCGACCAGGTCATCGGCCCCGCTCCCGGCCGCGAGCGCCCGCGCGCCGGCCAGCTCGGCGAGCACGGTCAACGGCTCTCCTCCGCTCCGCTTCCTCACTCCCAGCGACCGACCGCACGACCCTACACAGTGCCCGCCCCTGGTCGACCCCTCCCCACGGACGGATTTCCGACAAGCGCCCACCCCGGCCGGTGTGCGATGTTGTGCGCCGAAGCACCCCAGACCCTCCGCACGCGCCCCGCGGAACGGCACCCCGCGCGGCGCGTGCGGAGCCCTCACCGGCCCCGCGGCTGTCGTGGTTCCACGGGATGCGTCGCTCTGCGTGATCAGCTTCCGATATTGTCGCCTTTTTGCTCCGTCAGCGGGCATGATTGCGTTACCGTGGGCGTCCCTCCGCAAGCCTGGTCATGACATCTCAGGAGCCGCCGCGTGCCCGACGAGAGCACTCCCGAGGTTTACCACGAATTGTCGGGACACGATGTCGTCGACGGCATCGAAGCGCAGTTGAGCACCGGCAACTTCGTTCTTCCGCCCGTGGCATTGCCTGCCGGGGATCACCGTCACTTTCCGACGACGATGCAATTCTGGCAATCCCTGCTCAGCGAAGAGGCCCGAGCAAGTCATACCGTTACGCTCGAGAATGTTCTGCTTTCAGAATGGTTCCCGAGATCACCAGGACTGTTCCACACCGAGGAGGCGGAGCGTTGGCGCGAGTACGCTGCTCCCCATCTCCTGAGGCTGACAACCGAGCAGCAGGCCGCCTATGACGCGACCCTTCCACCTAATCCGACCGTTTTCGATCTGCACGGCAAAATAGAGATGCTTCGAGGCGGAATTGGATGCGTGCGACTGAACAGGAAGCTGACCAGTGAGGGGCACCTCTGGTTCATGTCGGCGTCGACCAACCGGTCCGCCGACGAGGGCGTACCCCTCGCGCTCACCGACGAAATCTACGCCCAGCACATTGACTACTTGTCCGAGCACGGTGTGCTGCCTTGCTCATTGACTGGAAAACTCGTCGTCATGCCCGACTTCCTGCTGACGCTGTATCATGGCTCCATCAGCGTGCCACGTGTCTATCTGCATGTGGAGGAGATCCGCCCGAACCGAGGCCCTACGATTCTGCAGGACGGCCCTCCGGTAGTGAACGTCGCCGTGATGTTCGAGTCCCCAAGCTCATACCTCCCCGTTTCGGCTAGCTATATCGAATTCGTGCCGGGCCGAAGAGGCACCATGAGAAAGCGCCTTCCTTGGCTTGAATACTACGTCGAAAAGCTACACGCCGGCGTCATCATCACGGATTTCGACGAGCAAATGAGTCACTTTTCCGATGCGATCTTCTCGCTGCAGAAGATATCCCATCAGTCGTTGCAAGAGCCGCAATTGAAGCGACTTTCCCGGCAGCTGGAAGAAGCATATTACCCCGAGTATCCGTTCGTGCGACTGATCGAACGTCAGCGTGAGTTGAGCATCATCATCCAGAACTACTCAAAGGACGGGGTCATCGTGGGAGACCACATCACGGCCGGCGCCAACGCGATCATTGTCAACCGGTCAACGCTTGAGAATGCCCTCAATACCGTACAAAGTTCTCCGGGAACGGAGATCGCAGCCGCGTTGCGGGAACTCGCCGGAGTTGTGGAACGCTCCGGGGATCCTCGCGCGCGCGACAACTTCAATGCGCTGACCGAGGAGCTCGCCAAACCGGAACGCAACGACAACCGCGTCAAAGTGTGGCTCGATGCGGTCGTCGCCGCGCTGCCGGGGATCGCGCAGGCAACCACGGCGGCCGCTACCATCAGCCAGGCAATCGCTCAGTAGGGTAAGACCTGAGCGCCTCCTCATAGGCCGATCGCAACGGGGGCGGACGGTGTTCCGGCGGTCAGCAACCCGGTCAGCAGTGGGGCGAGGGCTCGGGGCGAGAACAAGTCGGGTCCGGTGTGGGCGGCGATCTCGGGGATCGGCCACCACCGGAAACCGGCGAGGAGCTCATCCGTCGCGAGGTGGTCGTCGCTGAACTCGCCCCGGGGCTCGAAGCGCTCGGCCCGCACGAGGAAGTAGTCGTTGACGATGCCGTCGAGGCCGGACGGGGCATTCGCGCCCGCGATCACCTGATGCCACACGTGCGGCGGCTCCGCCTCGGTGACCAGACCGGTCTTCTCCCGCAGCTCACGACGCAGAGCGGTCAGCCCGTCCTCGCCGGGCTCGATGCCGCCACCCGGAGCCGCCCACACGGCCGGGACACCTTCCGGGACCGCCGGATGGGGCGGAACGAATCGGCACAGCAGGACGTGGTCCTCCGCGTCGAGGACGATCGCGCGGGCGGAGGCCCGGAGGTTCAGCGACATGCAGCTCCTGATTCCGGTGCGCGAGGTACCGCGTTGATCGACGTGACGGTAACGCGTCCGCGCGGTGACGGCGCTCGGCCGATATCGTCCTACCATGGCCGAGACGCAGCGTAAGCCCGTGCCCCGTAACGACGATGGTGAGATTGATACGGCGCTGGCCTTTCTGGACTTTGCGCGGGAGTCGGTGCTCAAGAAGGCCGAGGGGCTCGGTGACGAGCAGCTGCGGAAGGTTCTGGTGCCGACCGGGACCAATCTGCTCGGGCTGATCGCTCACCTCACCGATGGGGAGCGGTACTGGTTCGCCTACACCGTCGCCGGGGAGAAGCTGGACGAGCCGGATTTTGAGATGGCCGTGCCCGAGGGCGTCAGCCCGGCCGCGGTGATCGCCGGCTATCAAGCCGCGATCGAGCACAGCAACGCGATCGTCCGGGCCGCGGGAGACGTCACGGCGCCGGTGCATCACCCCGTGGACGGGCAGTTTCTGAGCCTGCGGTGGGTGCTGGCGCACATGACCAGTGAGACGGCGCGCCACGCCGGGCACGCGGACATTCTGCGGGAGCTGATCGACGGGACCACCGGGCGATAGCGCCGCAAGTTACCTGCGAGTTACATTGCCGGGGTGACGCACGAGGTGTTCAACCAGGCGCCCCCGCTGGTCGACTACGACGTCTCGGCCGACGCGGCGCTGCTCGCGGCCGTGGCCCGGGAGGGGGCGCCGTGGGCGGTGGGTGATCTGCACCGGCTCGGGAAGCTGGCCGGGACGGCGGAGCCGCAGCGCTGGGCCGACGAGGCCAACCGGTACGAGCCCCGGCTGGTCACCCACGACCGCTACGGGCACCGGGTCGACGAGGTCGAGTTCCACCCGTCCTGGCACCGGCTCATGGACGTCGCCGTCGCCGAGGGGCTGGCCGGCGCGCCCTGGGCCGACACCCGGCCCGGCGCCCACGTGGCCCGGGCCGCGGGCGTCTTCCTCTGGTCGCAGGTCGAGGCCGGGCACGTCTGCCCGATCTCCATGACGTACGCCGTGATCCCCGCCCTGCGCAACAATTCCGACTTGTCCGCCACCTACGAGCCGCTGCTCACCGCCAGGACGTACGACCCGGGCCTGCGCACCCCCACCACCAAGCAGGGCCTGCTCGCCGGCATGGGCATGACCGAGAAGCAGGGCGGCTCCGACGTCCGCGCCAACACCACAAAAGCGGACAAAAACCAAGATGGCACCTACCGCCTGACCGGCCACAAGTGGTTCACCAGCGCGCCCATGTCCGATTTGTTCTTGGTGCTCGCCCAGACCACCAGCGGCCTCTCCTGCTTCCTCGTCCCCCGGGTGCTGCCGGACGGAACAAAAAACATCTTCCGGATCCAGCGCCTCAAGGACAAACTCGGCAACCGCAGCAACGCCTCCTCGGAGCCGGAGTTCGACGGCACCACGGCCTGGCTGGTCGGCGAGGAGGGCCAGGGCGTCCGCACCATCATCGAGATGGTCGCCATGACCCGCCTCGACTGCGTCACCGGCTCCGCCTCCGGCATGCGGGCGGCGCTGAACCAGGCGATCCACCACACCCGCCACCGCGGCGCCTTCGGCGGCCCGCTGGCCGACAAGCCGGTCATGCGCAACGTGCTGGCCGACCTGGCCCTCGAGTCGGAGGCCGCGACCCTGCTGGCCATGCGGCTCGCCGGCGCGGTCGACCGGGGCGAGCAGGCATTCAAGCGGCTGGCCATCGCCGTCGGCAAGTTCTGGGTGTGCAAGCGCCAGCCGGCCGTGGTCGGCGAGGCCCTGGAGTGCCTGGGCGGCAACGGCTACGTCGAGGAGTCGGGGCTGCCCCGGCTCTACCGGGACGCCCCGCTCAATTCGATCTGGGAGGGCTCGGGCAACGTCCAGGCCCTGGACGTGCTGCGGACGCTGCGCAAGGAACCGGACGCGCTGGCCGCCTACTTCGCCGAGGTCTCGGCGGCCGCCGGGGCCGATCCCCGGCTCGACGCGGCGATCACCGGGCTCAAGAACGAACGGCCCGAGGAAGCGGATGCCCGCCGCGCCGTCGAGCGCCTGGCCGTCGTACTGCAAGGGTCTCTGCTCGTCAGGCACGCGCCGCCCGAGGTGGCCGACGCCTTCTGCGCCACCCGGCTCGGCGGGGACTGGGGCCACACCTTCGGTACGCTGCCGCGCGGCGCCGACACGGCGGCGATCGTCAACCGGGCCGCACCCGCGTAGCAACCGCGCAAAAGGCCGAGCTGCGCCGGCTGGGCCACCAGTTCGCCCAGGGCTACCACTTCGGCCGGCCCGTGGCGTCCCCGGAATTTCCGGGTGCTGACCCGCTAAGGTGCCCCGGTGGCGCTGGGCGAGGACTTCCGACGGCTCTGGACGGCGTACGGGATCAGCGAGCTCGGCACCGGTGTCGGCTTCGGCGCGATCCCGCTGGTGGCCGTGCTCGTGCTCGAGGTCGGCGAGTTCCAGGTGTCGCTGCTGGCCGCCCTGGCCGGGGTGGCCGCGGCCGCGCTCGCCCTGCCGGCCGGCCCCTGGATCGAGTTCCGCCGCAAGCGGCCGGTGATGATCGCCGCTGATCTGGCGCGGTTCGGGGCGCTGATCACCGTCCCGCTCGCGATGGCGGCCGGCGTGCTGACGTACGTACAGCTGTGTGCCGTGGCAGTTGTCCAGTCGGCCGCCGCCATCGCCTTCGCGTCGGCCAGCGGCTCGCACCTGAAGGCCCTGGTCGGGCCGGCCGACCGGGTCACGGCGACCAGCCGGTTCGAGGCCACGTTCTGGACCGCCTACAGCGCCGGGCCGGCCCTCGGCGGCGCCCTGACCTCGTGGTTCGGCGCGGCCGTGACGATCGCGGTGGATGCGGTGAGTTTCCTGCTCTCGGCCCTGGGCGTACGGGCCCTGAGGAGCCCGGAGCCCGATCCCCCGCAGCGAATCAAACCCACCGGCAAATGGTCCGAGATCGCGGACGGCTGGCGCTACCTGATCGCCCATCGCGGGCTGCGGGCCGTCTTCCTGAACCAGCAGATCTTCGCCGGGGCCATGATGGCCGCCTCACCCCTGCTGGCCGTGCTGATGCTGCGCGAGCTTGCCTTCCCGCCGTGGCAGTACGGCCTGGCCTGGGGCGCGTCGTGCCTGGGCGGGATCCTGGGCGCGCTGGCCATGCGCCCGCTCACGGACCGCTTCGGCGCCCATCGGGTGCTGCTCGGCTCGGGTGTCTTCCGCGCGCTCTGGCTGGCCCCGCTCGCGTTCCTCCCGGCCGGTGTCCCCGGCCTCGTTCTCATGATCGCCCTCGAGGTGCTGGCGCTGTTCGGATCGGGCGTGTCCAACCCGTCCGTGGCCACGTACCGGATGACCGAGACCGACGACCGCCACCTGTCCCGGGTGATCGCCTGCTGGCAGATCACCTCCCGGACGGCCCAGCCCGTCTGCATCGCCCTCGGCGGCGCGCTGGCCGCCGTCACCAGCGTGCGGACCGCCCTGCTGGTGTGCGGGCTCGGCGTGCTGGCCAGCTCGGTGCTGCTGCCGTGGCGGGAACCCGTCAGCGCGGCCCCGATCTGATCACCGACGGCCAGTGGGTCACCGCCGTCGTGGCGGTCGCCGGCACCGGCGCCGTCACCTACCAGGTCCGCAACCAGGAGAAGACGCCCGTCGCCTAGCGGCCGGCCAGGCCGCGGACGCTGGCCAGCAGCTCCTCCTGCGAGATCGGGCTGACCTGGCCGCCGGTCCGGGCGTCCTCCATCGCCTTGGCCAGCTGCACCCGGCGCAGCACCTCCTTGATGTCGGCCCCGGTCATGCCGTGGCTGGCCGCGGCCAGCGCGGTCAGGTCCAGGTCGTCGGCGAACATCTGGAATCCGGGCTCCTCGTGCGCGGCGATCAGGGCCCGGATCATCTTGCGGAAGATCTCGGCCCGGCTCGCCTCGTCCGGCTTCGGGATGCTCAGGTGCACGTCGAAGCGGCCGGAGCGGATCAGCGAGTCGTCCACCCGGTGCGGGAAGTTCGTGGTGGCCACCACGATCACGTTCGGGTTGGCCTCGATCAGGTCGTTCATCTCCTGCTTGAAGATGCCGGCCACGGCGTTGATGGCCTGGCTGGCCGCGTCGCCGCCCGACCCGGCGTAACTGATGATCGAGTCGAACTCGTCGAACAGCATCAGCGTCGGCACCCGGTACCGCCGGGCGTCGCGGAAGATCTGCTTGATGTTGCGCTCGGAGCCGCCGAGCCACTTGTCGAGGATCTCCGGCGTACGGATCTCGCGGAAGTCGGCGCCGATCTCGTTGGCCAGGGCCCGGGACAGCATGGTCTTGCCGGTTCCCGGCGGCCCGTACATCAGGATGCCCTGCGGTCGCTGCGCGCCCCACCGCGCCATCGAGTCGGGGTGCCGGAAGGACACCGCGATCTCGCGGAGCTGGTTGACCTCCCTGGTGAGGCCGCCGACCATGTCCAGGGTGACCGTCTTGGTGGTGGCCGGCACGGTCGAGACGTTCTCGCGGCTCACCACGTAACGCCGGCCGGTCAGCGCGTCCGGGCCGGTCAGCTCGAGCACCGCCTGCAGGGTCAGGCCCACGAAGGCCTGCAGGTGGGCCGGGGTCACCTCGTCCCGCGGGACCTCGGCGGCCAGGCGGACCACGGTGCCGCTCTCGTCGTACGTCACGGTCGCCTGCAGACCCACGACGGCGTCGGCGATGGTCCCGGGCTGGCGGCTCGCCGCCGGCTTCTCCGGGCGGTCAAGACCCAGGCGGCGGTACGCGGCGGCAGCGGCCGCTCCCACCCCGTCGACGATCCTCGTGGCGATCGGGTCGCCCGCCTCGATCCGCTTGGCCAGCAGCAGCCCGACCGGGTCGTTGCCCAGCACGAGCTTGCGGATCCGCTCCTTCGACAGCGGCTCGTCGGCCGTGCTCACCGCGGCCGTGAACGTGTGCACCGGCCCCTGAGGCCGGTCGGCGCTGGACACGGTCAGGTCGACCCGCTGCACCGGGGCCGGCCAGGCCGAGCTCCGCAGCAGCTCGATCGGGTTGACCCGGGCCGCCGCCAGGACGGTGGCCGCGTCGATGAGCTCCACGGTAGCGCCCGCGTACTCGAAAACCTCACCGCGTGCTCGCGCTTCGGACATGCTCAACTCCCCGGCGTAAACGGCAGTCTCTTCAGCAAGAGTGACACGCTCCCGCATTTACGCACGCGGCCCGAGCGCGACCAGGGTGTCCCCCTCCTGGTAGACCAGCCGGTCACCGGCCGGAACGAAGACCGCCGACGCCGTCTCCGAGCGCCACCGCACCCCGCGCAGCCGGTCGTAGAGCACGACGCCCTGGCCCGAGGCGAGCAGCCACCCACCGGGCGCGCTCCGGCCCCAGGGTTTGCCGTCCCCCGGGGGCGCGACCGGGAGGAGGACCGGATCCCGATCCCACACCCGGTACCCGGCCACCGGCGACCAGGAGAGCGACCCGTCGACCACGTACTCGCCCGGGTTGAGCGGCGCCGTGCTCCCGGTCCCGCGATATTCGTCGAGCACGACCATCTGGCCTGTGGTCGGAACCGTGTTCCCTGCTCTCTCCGGGTCGAACGTGCACGGTTTCCACAGCGCGCCCTCGTCGTGCCAGACGAACTCGTGCGACCACTCGATCCCGCCCTCGTCCACACTGCGCACCACCGCCACACACTCCGGCGGCGACGGCGGCGTGATCACGGTGAGCCGGTAGGCGCCCGGCTTGAGGACGGGCGCGCTCTTCCCTGGGATCGTGTCGGTCCATCTCGTCCGGCCACTCTCGGCGAGCATCTCGGTGATCGTCGATCCCGCGACCGCGTAGAGGCAGCCGCAGTCGTCCCCCTGCGAACTGATCGTCGTGCCGGCCTTGGTGGGTTTGACCCACTTCGACCGGCCGGTCGCCGCATCGAAGGCGAGCAACTCGCACGCCTCGGCCGTGCAATGCGACCGCACCACGACCGGCTCGACGTCACCCCCGGAGATCACCGTCTCCCCGGCCGGGACCGCCCGCTCCCACGCCGTCGTGCCGTCCTCCAGGGACAAGGTCAAGATCTTCGACCGCGCCGGTACGAAGAGACGGCCGCCCCACACCCTCGCCTGACCCGCGTCGTAACCCGTGGGCAGATCCCGCGCCCACCGCACGCGGCCCGCCTCGAAGTCCATGGAGGCGACCCGCCGGCCCTGCCCGATCACACCGCTCCGCTGGTCGGCCAGCGCCCACTCGCGCCCGCCACCCGCGATCGGCGACCGGATCCGGTAGACCTCGACCAGCGGGTCGTCGGCGATGGTGGGCGGATCGGGCCGGCCCATGCAGCCGGACATCGCCAGGAGCGCACCTGCCAGCGCACAAGCGATCGCTTTCCCCCGAACCACCGTCTCACCCTGACAGCGCCCCGCCCACCGGTCGACCCACCGGCCCACATGGATACCGATCAGTTACCGCCCCGCGCCTCAGACCGCGCCCCACCCGCCGTCGACCGCAGGACGACGCCGGTGATGTTGCCGGCGGCGACCGTGTCGGCTTCGGCCAGGCCGCCCACGGGCCGGGGTGAAGACGATCGCGCCGCACCTTCTGCGCGGCAGCCCCCGCGCCACACGTTGGCGTCGAATCTTCTACGCCGGCTGGAGCCGCAGGGTCGTCGCCGCCGCCTCGGCCGACACCATGGCCGCTACGGTCCCGGCGCCGTAGCGGCCGTACTTGACCTGGTAGGCCTCGTCGACGTCCTCCCGCAGCCGTCCCGGCCCGGCCCCGACGTCCTCGACGGTGACGTCGACCTGCAGTCCCGGGACGCGCACGCTCGCGGCCCCGGACTCCAGCACCTGCCCGAACCAGCCGGTGCCGCGCCGATACCAGCTCCGCACATACACCTGCCCGTCCACGGCCACGACCCAGATCGGCAGCCACCGCCGCAGCGTCCCGTCGAGACGCCGAACAGCGATCTCCAGCTCGTCGGCCACCCCGATCCGCCCCAGTTCCGCCGGCGTCCAGGCCCTCGTCGTGTCGCCCATCCCCCGATCGTGACGGCACCGCGGCACGAGACCAACACCCTCCGGGTCACACGCCATACCCGTCCGGTATCGATCAGAGCCTCGACCTCACCAGCTCGCCGCCATCCAGCCGCCCCGCGAGAATTCGGCCATCGCGCGGCCGGCCGCGGGTGAGCTTCGGCCGCCGCGCGCCGGGGCCGAGCGCCCCTCCCAGACCTCAGCCGCCCCGCCTGGACCCGGCCGCCCCGCCTGGAACCCGGCCGCCGCGGTCGGGAACCCGGCCGTCATCCGTGTCTCCCAGCCGCTCCACCTGAAACGGCCGCCGCGGCTGGCTCCGGGCCGCCTCGCCTGGAACCCGGCCGCCGGGAGGGACCCGACCACCATCCTCGGGTCCCAGCTGCCACGCGCGGGGGCCCGGGTTCCGGCGGGAAGCGGTAGGGTCGGGGATGTGATGCTCCGCAAGCTCATCGGCCAGGTGCTGCGTCGTGTGCGCATGGCTCAGGGCAAGACCCTCCGTGACGTGTCCGACCTGGCCGGCGTGTCGATCGGCCACCTGTCCGAGGTAGAGCGGGGCCGCAAGGAGCCCTCGTCGGAGCTCCTCGACGCCATCTGCCGCGCGCTCGGCCTGACGCTGTTCGACCTTCTACTCGCCGTCCTGCGCGAGGCCCAGCAGCAGCCGCAGCACATCGACCTGCGCCACGGCCACTTCGACCTGGCCCGCCGCCCCCAGCAGCGGCCCGCCCACCGCAGCGACTTCCGCCTGGCCGCCTGACCCCGCAACGCCCATTCCGCGCGGCTCCCGGACAGAGACGCCGGCGCGGCGCGGCAAACACCGGAACGGCGCCCTACGCCCGGCCCCGCCCGTGGGCAGCAGCGCGGCGGGTGCGGCCGCGGGGAGTCAGTTCCGGCTCGGATTGGCCACGCTAAATCGCCGGCCCGGTCTCGGCCGCACTGAAACACCGGCCCGGTCTCCGCCGCACTGAAACACCGGCCCGGTCTCCGCCGCGCTCAGGCGCCGCCCGGCCTCGGCCGCTCAGGTTCCTGCCCCGGCTCTCGGCGGGGTCAGTCGTCGGCTCGGGCGGCGGCGCGGCTCCCGCTGATGCCGCCGACGATCACGAGCACCAGCATGAGGGCGACGCCGGCGAGCACCCAGGCGGTGTTGTCGACGGCCAGGGCGACGACGCCGGCCACCACCGCGGCGAGGCCACCGGCGACGACAGCGGGGCCGGCCACGCGGTTGCCCACGGTGAAGGCACGCGCGCTGCGCATGGTGCTCTTCGTGCGTACACCCACCAAGCTGTTGCGAGGCAGCCTGCCGAGCCAGCCCAGAAGCCCAGCCGCAGCCACCAGCGCACCCGCCACCATCACGATGATCGGCCCGGCCATCGGCTGACTCCTCCCGTGCCGGCAAGCGTAACCCCGCGCGTCAGTTGCCGATCCAGTCGAACAGCCGGAAAGCGGCGTCGCGAGCCACCAGGAAACCGACGATGCCCACGATCCACGACAGGGCGTTGCTGCGGGCCAGCCGATCCCCGATGCGCGTCAGCAGCGGCGTCAGGCTGTCCCCACCGGCCAGCCGGACCGCGAGCAGCAGCAGGGCCGGCAAGATCATGACCAGGCAGTACGCGGCCATGACGCCCGCGATCGCCGGCGGCGCGAGGTCGGCGCTGGTCAGCAGGCCGATCGCGGCCAGGTAGGGCAACATCGTCGTGACCTCGGCCGCCGCGGCCGCGAGGGCCAGCCCGGCCAGGCCGCCCGCGCTGCCGTCGTTCAGCGCGCGTTCCCGCCAGCGGGCCAGCCGCCCGCCGCCGGGGTTGCGGCGACGGTCGAGCCGGAAGCTCAGGAAGAACAGCCCGACCCCGACCACAAGCTGCACCCACGACACCGCCCGCATCTCCAGCAGGCGGCTGATCCGCGGCAGAACAGCATCGGCCCCCAGCGCGACGGCCATCCCCACCACGAAGTAAAACGAGGCCACTGTCCCGAGAAAGACCAGCATCCGGCCCGCCTGCACCCGCCCCGGGTGCATGAGGAGCCAGATCGGGATCAGCAGCGTCCCGAAACTGGTCGAGTCGATCAGCGCCAGCACCGCCAGCGAGCCCAGAAGCGTAACGTCCATACCTGGACCGTCCCGCGCGCCCTGGCCCGCACGCGTCGCTCGAAGGATGTCCACCCGCGTACATCTTTCGTCGGACGCCGCCGTGGACCGGTCGTGGTGGGATGGACGCGTGAGGGCGGCGATCGAACAGCGGTGGCGGAGCAGCCCGTCGTTCCGGGACCGGGTGACCGCCGGGTTGACGTTCGCCGCGGGCCTGGCGCTCAACCTGGCCGGCCTGACCGGCGTCTGGATCGATCCGGGCATCGATCGGCTGGCCGGGGCGTCGGTCTGGTGGCACACGGTCCCGCTGGTCGTGGGCTGCGCCGCCATGCTCGGCAAGCGCCGCCATCCGCTCCCGGCCCTCGGCGTCGGCGTGCTCGCCGCCCTGGCCGATCTCGCGCTCGGGGGCAGCATCGCCCTGGTTCTGGTGCTGTTCGACCTGATCTTCTCGGTCGGGCAGTTCGCCTCGGACCGGGCCCGCCGCGCCGTCACCACCGCCGTCTTCGTCATCATCGGGACGGCAGGCGTGGTGGGTGGCCTGGCCGCCGGCGAGTTCCGGATCGCCGTCTTCATCGCGCTGCAGCTGACCACGCTGCTCTTCGTGCCGCTGTGGTGGTCGGCCAACATCCGTCAGCAGCGCCGCCTCGGTGAGATGGCCGCCCAGGAGGCCGTACGCGCCGAACGCGCCGCCATGGCCCGCGACCTGCACGACGTCATCGCCGCCCACCTGTCGACCACGGCCCTGCACTCCGCCGCCGCCCTGGCCGCTCCCCCGGACACCACCCGCGACCGGGCCGCGCTTCAGGCCGTACGCACCAGCAGCCTCGCCGGTCTGGAGGAGATGCGCACCATGATCATGCTGCTGCGTGACGCCCCCGGTCCCGACCCCACCGCCCCCGGCGGCCTGGACCGCCTGCCCGACCTGGTCCGGGCGGCCACCGCCGACGGCCTGAAGGTCACCGCCACCCTCCCCGAGATCACCGGCGTTCCCGTGGTGGTCGCCCACACCGTCTACCGCATCGTCCACGAATCCCTGACCAACGCCCGCAAGCACGCCCCCACCTCGGACGTACGCCTGGACGTGCGCCGCACCCCCGCCGAGCTCACCGTGACCGTGGCCAACACCCTGACCCAGCCCACCCCGCTCGGCCACGACGCCCTGAGCGCCGGCACCGGCCTCCCCTCCATGCGCGAACGAGCCACCCTCCTCGGCGGCTCCCTGACCGCGGGCCCCGACGGCTCGTCCTGGCGCGTCCACGCCACCCTCCCCGTGGCGGTCACCAGATGAGCCCGCCCGCGCCGGCGTCGACGGAGACCGCCATCGCGACGACGCCGGCCGGCATGCCACCAAGGCCCAGCCGCGACGCGTCCCGTCGTGCCGACCGGCCGGGCCGCGATGGGGTGGCCTCGGCATGAGTGAGCCTGGAATCCGTGTCGTGCTGGCCGACGACCACGCCGCCATCCGGGCCGGCCTGCGGCTGATGCTCGAGCAAGCGCCCGACATCGAGGTGGTGGGCGAGGCCGCCGACGGCGCGGTCGCGCTGCGCCAGGCCACCGCGCTTCGCCCCGACGTGGTCCTGATGGACATCCGCATGCCCGGCACCGACGGCATCAGCGCCACCCGGGCCATCACCTCGGCCGGACTGGCCGACGTCCTGATCCTGACCACCTTCGACCTGGACGAGTACGTCTTCGGCGCCCTCCGCGCCGGCGCCGCCGGCTTCCTCCTCAAGTCCGTCGAGCCGGCCGACCTGCTCACCGCCGTACGCCACGTGGCCGCCGGTGACGGCGTCATAGCCCCTTCGTTGACCCGCCGCCTCCTGGCCGCCTTCGCCACCGAGAAGCCCGAGCCACCATCCCCACCCGCCCTGGCCACCCTGACCACCCGCGAGCGAGAGATCCTCACCGCCCTCGGCCACGGCCTCTCCAACGCCGATCTGGCCAGCACTCTGTCCATCACCGAAGCCACCGCCAAGACCCACGTCTCCCGGGTCCTGGCCAAGCTGGGCTGCACCTCCCGCGTCCAGGCCGCCATCCTGGCCAAGGAAGCCGGCCTGGCCTGACGGAGCCCGCCCGAACGTCAGGTCCCAGCTCCAGCCCCAGCCCAGACAGAACCAAGCCCAGCCGGAGGGCCGGCGCTGAACGCCGAGCATGCGCGCGGCGGGCGCGGGGCGCCGGCAGGCACCGGTGGGCGCGCGATAGCAAGCTGACCGGCCGGGCGGACGGGCGCCGGACGGACAGCGGACGGACGGACAGCGGACGGGCGGACGGACAAGCGGCGGGCGAACGCGCGGCGCGAGACGGCGCGAGACGATCGGCGGCGGCCGACGCAGGGCGGGCGGCGGCGGGTGCGGCTGGCGGAAGTGGCGAGGTCAGACAGGCACGCGACGGGGCCGAGCTGACGAGAGGACGCACGCGGCGACCGCAAGGGTGGGTGGCCGCCACGCGCGCCGTCGCCGCCGCCCGCCACCTCGACGGCGGCGCTCGGACCACCGAGCGAGGGCGCGAGGATTGAGATTCAGCGAAAGCTGCGGCCACGTCGCGCGAAAGGCACCGTGCACGGCGCGCCGCCGACAGACGGACGCGATGGGAACGACCGCGGGGTACGCCGCGGGGTACGCACCGGCGCAAGGCAGACCGTGAGCGCAAGGCGAGCGGCGACCGCAAGGCAAGCGACCAGCGCAAGGCGGGTTTGGGCAAGCGGGGCGGCCGTGAGGTGGGCGGGGCGGAAAAATCCGGTTTCGCTGAGGGGGTGGAGGCGGCAGACTGCGCGCGTGCATTCGGCGATTACGGTTACTCCCGGGCAGCTGCCTGGGCTGCTGCTTCATGTGGCGGTCGTGCGGCCTGTTTTCGTGTGGGGAGCGCCCGGGATCGGCAAGAGCTCGCTGGTGCGCGACTTCGCGGCGTCGCTCGGGCTCGATTGTGTCACGCTGGTCGGCACCCAGCTCGCGGCCGAGGATCTGATCGGCGTGCCGGAGCTGCGGGACGGGCGGAGCCGGTTCGCGCCGCCGGAGATGATTGCGCGGGAGGAGCCGTACTGCCTGTTTCTCGATGAGTTGAACGCGTCGAGTGCGGAGGTGCAGAAGGCGTTCTACTCGCTGATCCTGGACCGGCGCATCGGGGACTACGAGTTGCCGGCCGGGTCGATCGTGATCGGGGCCGGTAACCGGGCCAGTGACAACGCGCTGGCCCGGCCGATGGCTTCGGCGCTGGTGAACCGGCTCGTCCACGTACATCTGCGGGCCTCGCACGCCGATTGGAGCGCGTGGGCGCTCACCGCCGGGATCCACCCGTGGGTGCTCGACTACCTGGCCGAGCGGCCCGATCATCTGTGGTCGGCGCCGCCCAAGACCGAGGAGGCGTTCTCGACGCCGCGCAGCTGGCACATGCTCTCCGACGCGCTGCGGTCCTACGGGGACGGCATCGACGAGGAGACGGTACGGCTGCTGGCCGCCGGGACGCTCAGCCCGGTGCACGCGAGCGCGTTCGGCGGGTACGTGAAGCTCGTGCGGCACCGGTACGGGCTGGACGCGATCCTGCGCGGGGACGCGGGCTGGCCGTCGCGTCCGGCCGACCGGGATCTGCTGTACTTCCTGGCCGAGACGTTCCGGGCGCGGCTGGTCAAGGAGCTGCCGGCCGACAAGGACCACGCCCCGGCGGCCGTACGGCATTTCGCCCACCGGGCCAAGGCGCTGCTGGTCGAGCTGGCCGAGCTGTCCTTGGAGTGCGGCCGCCTGGTCATCGCGGCCGGGGAGGACGGGTCCCCCGTACTGCCCGCCTGGTTCCTGGTAGAGGTCAGCCGCGACCTGCCCCGGTTGGTAGCAGCGCGAGCATGAAGAAAACCAAGAAAGAGCCCGACCCGAACACTGCCGCCTTCGAGAAGGCGTGGAAGACGCTGGCCGCGCACCCGATGTTCGCGCCGATGACCTCGGCCCGGTACCCGCAGATCAGCGCGACGGCCAAGCTGGTCGACGAGCCGGGCATCGGTTACGCCATCGTCGGCCCGGCCGGGTCGATCCGGGCCAACCGCACCCGCAAGCTCGACCAGGACGGCTGGCAGTGGGTCCTCGCGCACTGCCTGCTGCACCTGGGCTTCGGGCATCACGCGCGGGAGTGGGACGACGTGGCCTGCCTGGCCGTGACCCGGTTCCAGCGCGCGGTGAAGCTGGGCCGCGAGCCGTTCCCGCTGCCGGCCGAGCTGCCCGCGGCCGACGAGGAGCAGCTGCGCCGCAATGGGCTCAAGGCGGAGTTCACCGACTGCGGCGCCGGGTCGCCCGACCTGTCGTACGAGCACATCAGAGATGATCCGCAGTGGCCGGACCGGTTCGCGCTCGGGCTGTCGGCCGCCGCCACCGCCGCGGTCGACGTGGCCGGCGGCGCCCGCACCTCGATCACCGACCCGGCCGCCCGGCGGGCGCCGTGGCAGCGGGCGCTGAGCTGGTTCATCGGTTCCTATCCGCTGCTCGGCGCGATCGCGGCCCGGTTCACGTTGGTGGCCGACGCCGAGCTGGCCCGGGGCCTGGACATCTCGGTGGCCGCCGTCTCTCCGGAAGCCGGCGAGATCTACGTGAACCCGCAGCGCCGGCTGGACGACGAAGAGTGGCGTTTCGTGCTCGCCCACGAGATGCTGCACGCCGCGTTGCGCCACGGGGACCGGGTCGGCGGGCGCGACCCGTACCTCTGGAATGTCGCCTGTGACTTCGTCGTGAACGGGTGGCTGGTCGAGATGGGGGTCGGCCTGCTGCCCGACGGGACGCTGCACGATCCGGCGCTGGCGGGGCTGTCGGCCGAGGACGTCTACGACCGGATCGCCGGCGACCTGCGGCGGATGCGCAAGCTGGCCACCCTGCGGGGCACCGGCCGGGGCGACATCATCGGCCCGCCCGGCGCCCGGCCCCGCGCGGTCGACCTGGACGAGTACTGCCGCCGGGCCCTGCTCAGCGGGTACGCGTACCACCTGAGCAGCGGCCGCGGTGTGCTGCCGGCCGGGCTCGTGGCCGAGATCCGCGTGCTGGAGCAGCCGCCGCTGCCGTGGGACGTGCGGCTGGCCCGCTGGTTCGACGAGCACGTCCCGTCGCCGGAGTGGCAGCGGACGTACGCGCGCCCGTCGCGCCGCCAGGCCGCCACCCCCGGCATCCCGCGCCCCGGCCGGCACCTGCCCGAGGAGGTCGTCCGCCGGTGCACGTTCGGCGTCGTCGTGGACACGTCGGGCTCGATGAACCACGAGCTGATGGGCAAGGCGCTGGGCGCGATCGCCTCCTACGCCACCGCCCGGGACGTGCCCGCCGCCCGCGTGGTGTTCTGCGACGCCGCCGCCTACGACGCCGGCTACCTGCCGGTCGACGACATAGCCGGGCGGGTGCGGGTCCGCGGCCGGGGCGGCACCGTCCTGCAGCCCGGCGTCGACCTGCTCGAACGGGCCGTCGACTTCCCGCCCACCGGACCGATTCTGGTCATCACCGACGGCGAATGCGACGTGCTGCGCGTCCGGCGCGAGCACGCCTACCTGATGCCGGCCGGAGCGCGCCTGCCGTTCACCCCGCGCGGCGAGGTCTTCCGGCTCAGCTGAGCTCCCGGACGCCGACCCGCTGGTCGCCGCTGCGCTCACCGGTCAGCTTGAAGCCGAGCCGGAGGTAGAAGTCCTCCGGGCCGCCGGCGCGGGGTTCCCACGTGACGTACGCCCGGGTGCCGCCCCGCGCGCGAATCTCCCGGCAGACCGCCTCCACCGCGTACGTCCCGAAGCCCCGGCCCTGCTCCTCCGCCGCGATGTTGAGCCGCCAGAGCCCGGAGCGCCGATCGTCCGGTTCGCGCTCGGGATCCCAGGGGAGGTCGAGGAACGCCATCAGGAAGCCGACCACGCGATCGCCGTCGTAGATCAGCCACGGCCACGCGTACTCGCGGAAGACGAACGCCTCCGCGAGGGACGTGACGACCGGCTCGACCAGGTCCTCCTGATCGGGCCGCACCCGCACGGCCAGCGCGGCCTCGTAGTTGTCCGGGGTGATCGCCTCGAGACGCATCCGCGCACCCTAGCCGATCACTCCTTCAGCTTGGTGGGATCGAGGGTCGTCTCCTCGTGGCGGACGTTGCGGTTGTAGAGGTACGTGATCAGCCAGAGCACGACGCCGATGACCAGCAGGATGCCGGCCACGCGGTAGTCGGCGCCGGCCCGGCCGGACAGCGGGCTGGCCAGGTACGCGCAAGTGACGGCGCCGATCACCGGGATCACCGTCGGGGCCTTGAAGTGCTCGTGCTCGACCGGATCGCGCCGCAGGACCAGCACCGCGATGTTGACGACGGTGAAGACGCAGAGCAGCAGCAGCGAGGTGGTTCCGCCCAGGGCGGCCAGGTCGGCGAACCAGACGAGGCCGAAAGCGATCACCGTCGTGAAGACAATTCCCACCCAGGGGGTACGCCTCGTGCGGTGCACCCGCCCCAGCACCCGGGGCAGCACCCGCTCGTTCGCCATGCCGTACAGCAGCCGGCTGGCCATCAGCATGTTGATCAGCGCCGAGTTGGCCACCGCGAACATCGTGATGAAGGCGAAGATCCACAGCGGGAACCCGGACGCGCCCGCCTGCACCACCTTGAGCAGCGGGGCGTCGCCCTCGCCGAGCTCCTCCGGCGACACCAGCGCCACCGACGAGATCGAGACCAGCACGTAGATGACGCCGGTGATGCACAGCCCGGTGAGCATGACCTTGGGGAAGATCCGGACCGGGTCCTTGGTCTCCTCGGCCATGTTGACCGAGTCCTCGAAGCCGACCATGGCGAAGAACGCGAGCGCCGTGGCCGCCGTGACCGCGAAGAAGCCGCTCTCCCCCTCGGCCGGGGTGAAGTCGGTCAACCGGGACAGGTCGCCGTCGCCGCCGCCGAGCGCCCACGCGCCGATGCAGATGACGATCAGCAGGCCGGAGAGCTCGACACAGGTCAGCAGCACGTTGAGCTTGACGCTCTCGCCCACCCCGCGGAAGTTGATCAGCCCGACCAGCACGATGAACCCGAGCGCGATGGCGGTCAGCGCCGCGCCGTCCTCCCACGACAGGTCGAACGCCTCGACGAAGTTCGACGCGAACGCCTTGGAGGCGCTGGACGCGCTGGTCAGACCCGAGCACATGACGGCGAAGGTGACGATGAACGTCAGGAAGTGGATGCCGAACGCCTTGTGCGTGTAGAGCGCCGCCCCCGCCGCGCGCGGGTACTTGGTCACCAGCTCCAGATAGCTGAACGCGGTCAGCACCGCGACGATGAACGCGATGAGGAACGGCAGCCACACCGCCCCGCCGACCTCGGAGGCGACCCGCCCGGTGAGCGCGTAGACGCCCGTGCCGAGGATGTCGCCGACCACGAAAAGCAGGAGAAGCCCGGGGCCCATGACCCGCTTGAGGGAGGGCTGTTCCGTCGTCACCGCATCCGCCATGAACAGAGCGTCATACATCTTGAACGTTCTGTCGAGTCGACACTATCGACGCGTCACGATCGCCGGGTAGCGTCTGCTCATGCGCATCGTGGTAGCCGCCAAGCCCGAAGCCGACACCCCGTGGGTCGCCGACGCCGTGATCGGCCTGGCCAAGCAGACCGGCGCCACGGTCGCCGTGGTGGCGGCGGACGAGGTCGAGCTGGAGCGCCTGGCCTCGGTCCCGCGCAGCGTCTTCGCCGACAAGGCCTACCAGTCGGCCTCGGCCCTGGCCCAGCGCCTGGCCGAGGCCGGCATCGAGGCCAGCGTGACCGTCGTTCCGGGCCGCCCGGTCCCGGCCGTCCTCCAGTTCGCCGAAACCCAGCAGGCCGACCTGATCGTGACCGGCTCGACCAGCCGCCCGGCCGTGGCCGAGCGCCTGCTGGGCAGCGTCCCCCTGGATCTCATCAAGCAGTCGTCCCGCCCGGTCCTGGTGGTGACCCACCCGGGCCAGGCCCGGGCGTAGCCAGCGCCGAAAACCAGCTCACCGACCCGCTGGCGCCTATTGTCACGGCCGTGGCGACGGTGCGGGTGGAAGCGGTCATCGACGTCTCGGCGGCGCGGGTGTGGGACGCGGTGGCCGATGTCGTCGAGGGGCAGCGGATGCCGCTGACCTACCACCACGCCTCGTTCCAGGTGTTCGGCGAGGGTGACGGCTGCCGGCTGGTCTGGGTGACCGATGTGCTGCCGCACGCGATGGCGCCGATGGTGCGCGGGGTCGTCGAGCGGGGTATCACGGAGATCAAAGAGACCCTCGAGTCGGGAAGCTGACAGGGCCCGTACGGCCTCGGCGGAGCGGTCGAAAAAGGGCGCGGCAGTCTTCCGGGACAGATGCTTGAAGGCAATAGTAAACGCCGAAATTGCCCGGTCGGTGGGTACACATGGGACCGATCGCGGTCGATGCGGGTGGATCAGTCCGGTCACCCATCCATAACAGACGATATGCAGACCGTGACCGACACGACAGGGTGGATCTCGCTCGACGGGTGCGGGGGACACGAAGGGGACGGTCAGTGGTGAACGCGGTGATATACGTGCGGCCGGAGAACTACGGGGCGAGCGCCAGCCGCTGTCTCGAGTACTGCGCGGCCCGCCGGTACAACGTGGTCGGTCTGATCCAGGGCGACTGGCCCGCCGCCTCGCGCATGCTCGCCGAAGGGCTGGCGTCCGTGGTCGTGGTCTCCTCCTCGGAGCAGCTCGACCCGCACCTGGAGCCCCGCATCGAGGTGGTGCCCAAGCCGCGCCGCCAGCGCCGCTCGTCGTCCTCGGCCGCCCAGCCGGGCCGCCGGTGGGCGTCCGACAACCCGGGCTCGTCGCTGCACACCTCCACCGATCCTGCTCCGCGCAGCGGGGTACCGGCCCGCCCGGTACCCCGCAACCTCTTCCGCTCCTAGCCGTCCCACCACCGCGGGGCCAGGTCGTCGGGAGTGTCCGGGCTCGCGAAGAAGAACGGCACGCCGAAGCGCTCGGCCAGGGCCCGGCCTTGTTCGGTGGCCCGCCCGCCCTCCGGCCAGGGCGGCGCTTGGCCGTTGAACAGCCGGATGTCGCCGCCTCCGTCGACCGCGGTGAGGAAGACCTCGTCAAGCCCGGGACGCCGGACGATGGCGACCAGCCGGACGTACCAGCCCTGCGTGTCGCCGTCCCAGTAGGCCTCGACGGCCGCGACCGGCGCCCCGACGGCTTCCACCTTCTCGATCAGCTGCTCGATGGTCGGCGGCGGTGGCTCCGGCTGGACGAGACCCTGCCGGTCGAGTTCCCGCTGCCGCGCGAGCAGGAGGTCCTGAGCTTCGTAGAGACCGGGCGGGGGCCGCAACCCGCCTTCGTCGCGAAGGTGGACGACGGCCGGCAGGAGCTTCCGTTCGCCCAGCAGCTCGTCGATCCGAGCCCGGTGCGCGGGGCTCAGATCGTCCCACCAGCTCACAAGACGAAGCGGGTCTGTGAATACGGCTCGCCCTTGCCGAAGGCGAGGACCGTGGCCGGGCGGAGGGCGAAGACCAGCGCCTCGTTGCCCTCGTCGCCGACGAACAGGCCGTCGACGGCGCGGAAGTCCCAGCCGTGGCGCGTTTTCCAGAGGCGGGCCAGGTGGCCGGTCGCGGCGACCTGAGTGGCGACGCCCTCCACGACCACGTCCAGGCCCTCGTCGGCCGGCGCCGTGCCGGTGGTGATGGCGCACTGCGGGCTGCGGGCCAGGTTGCGGAGCTCGGCGCGCATCGAAGCATGGTAACGGCCGGTGCTGCGGGAGGGCGGGGGTCTCGGCAACGACCCCGGGCCGTCCACCCGCAGCACGTTCATGGGCCCGTACGGCCAGCATGCCCGCCGCGTGTTACAAAAAGCGCCATGACCTTCTCGATCGTTGCCCGCTCGGCCGACGGTACGGCCGTCGGCGTGGCCGTGGCCAGCAAGTTCCTCGGTGTGGGGGCGGCCGTGCCGGCGGCGCTGGCCGAGGTGGGGGCGGTGGCCACCCAGTCGTACGCCAATCTCGCGTACCGCCCGCAGGCCCTGGCCCTGCTCGGCACCGGCACGAAGGCCACCGAGACGGTCAGGGCGCTGATCGCGGGTGACGCCGGCCCGGTCGCGCACCGCCAGGTCGGTGTCGTCGGGATGGACGGGCCGGGCGCCACCTTCACCGGCGACCAGTGCCATCCGTGGGCGGGCGGCGTGGCCGGTGACGGCTACGCGATCCAGGGCAACATGCTCGCCGGTCCGGAGGTGGTCGCCGCCATGGAGGCGGCCTGGACGAAGCGGGCCGGCGAGAAGATCCAGTACCGGCTGCTGGCCGCCCTGCAGGCGGGTGACGCAGCCGGCGGTGACCGTCGCGGACGGCAGAGCGCCGCCTTGTACGTCGTCGCCAAGGGCATGGGCTACGGCGGCACGAGCGACGTGCTGGCCGATCTGCGGGTCGACGACCACCCGGAGCCGGCCAAGGAGCTGGGCCGCCTGCTCGACCTGCACACCCTGTACTTCGAGCGCCCCGACCCGGCCACCCTGATCCCGCTCACCGGGGAGATCGCCGACGAGGTCCGCACGCGGCTGGCGAGCGCCGGCCACCGGGACGACGACCTCAACGACGCCCTGGCGAGCTGGGCCGGCGTCGAGAACCTCGAGGAGCGGCTGGTGGCGGACAACATCGACCCGAAGGTGCTCGAGATCCTACGAAAAGCTTAGGGCGGGCACGGTGCACAACGCCGCCAGCGACGGGACGAGCGCCGCCGGATCGGCGTTGGCGGCCAGCCGGCGTACGGCCTCGGGGTCCAGCGGAGGCACCGGGACGTGGGAGATCAGCGGGTGTGACGGCCGCCGGTCCTCCTCGCCCGTGCCGAACAGGACCTCGCCCATCTTCTCCCCCGGCCGCAGCCCGGTGTAGACGATGTCGACCGGGGCCGGCGCCAGCTCGACCATCTGCCGGGCCACGTCGGCGATGCGCACCGGCGAGCCCATCTGCAGCACGAGCGCCTCGCCCCCGTGCCCGATCGCCGCCGCCTGGATGACCAGATGGCAGGCCTCCTGGATGGTCATGAAGTAGCGGGTCACGTCGGGGTGGGTGACCGTGATCGGGCCACCGTCGGCGATCTGGGCGGCGAACCGGTCGAACACCGAGCCGCGGCTGCCCAGCACGTTGCCGAACCGCACGCTCAGGAACGTTCCCCGGCGCTGGGTGGCCACGTGCGCGGTGAGCCTTTCGGTGATGCGCTTGGAGTAGCCGAGGACGCTGGCCGGGTCGGCCGCCTTGTCGGTGGAGATGTTGACGAAGCGTTCGACCGACGACGCCGCCTCCAGCACGGCCAGCGTGCCCCAGATGTTGGTCTTGACGGCCTCGCCCGGGTAGCGCTCGAGCAGCGGCAGGTGTTTCAGCGCGGCCGCGTGGAAGACCACCTCGGGCCGCCGGTCGCGGAAGATGGCCTGGATCCGGTCGACGTCGCGCAGCGACGCCAGGATCACCGCCGGGTCGCTGAGGGTCGCCCTCGGGTCGAGAGACAGCTGTACGGCCTGGAGCGCGCTCTCGTCCCGGTCGAGCATCATGAGCTCGGCCGGCGAGAACCGGTTGATCTGCCGGCACAGCTCCGAGCCGATCGACCCGCCGGCCCCGGTCACCAGCACCCGCTTGCCGGTCAGGTAGCCGGCGATGGCGTCGAGGTCGGTCTCGATCGGCACCCGGCCCAGCAGGTCGGTCACCCGCACCTCGCGCAGGTCACGCACCCCGATCTCGTGGTCGAGCAGCTCGCTCATGGCGGGCACGACCAGGAAGCGGACACCGGCCGCGTCGGCGAGCGCGCGGATCTCCCGTACCAGCGGGGCCCCGGCGTTGGAGACGGCGAAGACCACGGTGGTGGCCCCGGTCCGGGCGACCATGGCGGCCAGGGCGGTGCGGTCGCCGAGCACGGGCACGCCCGCCACCCGGGTCCGCTGCTTGGCCGGGTCGTCGTCGAGCACGCCGACCGGCACGTACCGGCTGCGCGGGTCGAAGAGCATGCTGTGCAGCAGATCGCGGGCGGCGCTGCCCCCGCCGAAGAGCAGGGCCCGCGTCTTGAGCCCGGCGGACGGCCGCGAGCGCCACCGCTCGTAACGGGTGGCGAGCATGTAGAGCAGATTCTCGCCGCCGGCCACGGACACAGCCTAGAGCTGCGGGTACGGGCGGCGCGCAAGTTCCGAATAATGCTTCGCGTTATGGAACGAGCCCCTAGATTCCAAGCGTGGAGCTGCGGGACTACCTCCGGGTCGCCCGGCGTCAATGGTGGGTCGTCGCGCTCACCGTGGTCGCCGCGATGGGGATCGCCTCGGTGTACACCGCGCACACCACGCCCCTGTACGCGTCGTCCACGCAGTTCTTCATCGCCACCGCCAACGCGGAGGGCTCGAGCGCCCTCGAGGGGTCGATGTTCGCCACCAACCGGCTCAAGACGTACGAGGCGGTCCTCAAGGGCGAGCGCCTGGCCAAGCTGATCGCGGCCAACGACAGCCTCGACCTGAGCCCGGCCGAGATCCAGGAGCGCATCTCCGTGGTCACCGACTCGGCCACCGTGCTGATCGAGGTCAGCGTCGAGGACGCCGACCCCGCGCTGGCCCAGGCGGTGGCCGAGGAGCTGGCGGTGCAGTTCCCCGCGCTCGTCAAGCAGCTCGAGCTGCCGGACAGCGGCAAGACGGCGGCGGCCACGATCGAGACGATGGAGCCGCCCCAGGTGGGCGAGAACCCGGTCGTGCCGCGGCCGATGCACAATCTGGCCCTGGCCGTCGCGATGGGCCTGCTCATCGGCACCGCCCTCGGGGTGGTCCGGGAGATCGCCGACTCGTCGATCCGTGAGCCGGGCCGGCTGGGCGAGCTGGCCGGCGCGCCCGTGCTGGCCTGCATCCCGGTCGACCGCAGGGCGGCCCGGCGCCGCGGCGGCGGCCCGTTCCTGTCCGACCGCGACTCGAAACGGGCCGAGGCGCTGCGGCAGCTGCGCACCACCGTCCAGCACGCCTCTCCGGACCGCCCGGTCAAGACCCTCGCCATCACCAGCGCGATGCCCGGCGAGGGCCGCTCGGCCACCGCGTGCGGGCTGGCCATCCTGTTCGCCGAGGCCGGCCAGCAGGTGCTGATCGTCGACGCCGAGCTGCGCCGCCCGCGCCTGGCCGCGTTCCTGGGCCGCGAGGGCTCGGCCGGGCTGACCACCGTGCTGGTCGGGGCGGCCTCGCTCGACCAGGTGCTGCAGCCGTGGGGGGCCGGGCTGTGGCTGCTCTCCAGCGGGCACCCGCCGCCCAACCCGAGCGAGCTGCTCGGCTCGCAGCGCATGGGCGACCTCCTGGACGAGCTGCGGGGCCGCTTCGACCTGGTCATCCTCGACTCGCCGCCGCTGCTGCCGGTGGCCGACGGGGCGGTGGTCGCGGCCCGGGCGGATGGCGCGCTTCTGCTCGTACGCTCCCGCAAGACCACCCAGGCCCAGGTGACCGGCGCCGTACGGGCGCTGAAGCAGGTCGACGCCCGCCTGCTCGGCTGTGTCTTCACGATGGTCAAGTCCCGGCAGGCCTGCTGTGTCTGATAGAACCGCGCCCGGCAGCTTCCAGACCGCCACCGAGAAGCTGGTGCCGGCCAGGATCGCCGAGGTCTTCCAGAACAGCCCGGACGACCTGCCGACCCGGCTGGCCACCATGGCCCGCTACGCCCGCCGCAGCCAGGTCACCCGCTTCGCCGCGCTCTACGAGCTGTTCAAGCTGGCCCTGCCGGTCAAGGGCTCGATCGTCGAGTGCGGCGTCTTCCGGGGCGCCAGCTTCATGACGTTCGCTCAGCTCAGCGCGGCCCTCGAGCCGACCAACCTGACCCGGCGGCTGTACGGGTTCGACTCGTTCGGCGGCTTCCCGTCGGTGTCGGCCGGCGACAGCCCGGACCGGACCGGGGCCAAGCCGGGCGATCTGGCCGCCGACAGCTACGACGAGCTGACCCGGCTGCTGGAGATCTACGACACCGACCGCTTTCTCGGCCACCTGCCCAAGGCCCAGCTGATCCGCGGCGACGTCACCGAGACCATTCCGGCCTTCGTCGAGGACAACCAGCATCTGGTCGTCAGCCTGCTCTTCCTCGACCTCGACCTGTACGAGCCCACGCGCGTGGCGCTGCAGCATTTCCTGCCGCGGATGCCCAGGGGCGCCGTGCTGGCCTTCGACGAGCTGGACAACCCGCTGTGGCCCGGCGAGACGAAGGCGGCCCTGGACGAGGTCGGGCTCAACCGGCTGGAGCTGCGGCGCTTCGACTTCGACCCGTACATCGGATACGCCGTCCTATGACCAGCGCCGACCTCGCCCGCGCGGTGCGCCGGCACGTGCTGCGGATGACCAATTCGGGCCGCAGCTCCCATGTCGGCTCGGCGCTGTCCTGCGCCGACATCCTGGCCGTGCTCTACGCCGAGGTGCTCCAGGTCGATCCGGCCCACCCGGACCGGCCCGACCGGGACCGCTTCATCATGAGCAAGGGCCACGCCGGGGCCGCCCTCTACGCGGTCCTGGCCGAGCGCGGCTTCTTCGACACCCGGCTGCTGACCCAGCACTACCGCAACGGCTCGTTCCTCTCCGGGCACGTCAGCCACGTCGGCATCCCGGGCGTCGAACTCTCCACCGGCTCGCTCGGGCACGGCCTGCCGGTCGGCGCCGGCCTGGCCTGGCAGGCCCGCCGGACGGGCAAGACCTGGCGGACGTACGTGTTGCTGGGCGACGGCGAGTGCGACGAGGGCACGATCTGGGAGTCGGCCATGTTCGCCGCGCATCACCGCCTCGCCAACCTGGTGGCCATTGTGGACTGGAACGGGCTGCAGTCGATGGGCACCACCGAGGAGACCCTGGCGCTGGAGCCGTTCGCCGACAAGTGGCGCTCTTTCGGCTGGGACGTGGCCGAGGTCGACGGCCATGATCATCCTTTGCTGGCCCGGGCTCTCCGCGAGCCGCACGAGAAGCCGCTTGCGCTGCTGGCCCGGACGGTCAAGGGCAAGGGCGTGTCCTTCATGGAGAACCAGGTGCTCTGGCACTACCGCCCGCCCGACGACACCGAGCTGGCCGGGGCGATGAGCGAGGTGGCCCGATGAGGAGCCGCTTCTTCGACGAGCTGCTGGCCGCGGCCGAGACCGACCCGAACGTCGTGCTCATCACCGGCGACATCGGCTTCGGTGTGGTCGAGGAGTTCCGGAAGAGCCGTCCCGGGCAGTTCGTCAACGCCGGGGTGGCCGAGCAGAACATGACCGGCTTGGCGACCGGCATCGCGCTGGGCGGGGCGCGCGTGTTCACGTACAGCATCGCGAATTTCCCGACCCTGCGCTGTCTCGAGCAGATCCGCAACGACGTCGCGTACCACCACGCCGACGTCGTCGTCGTCGCCGTCGGCGGCGGTCTCTCCTACGGCGCGCTCGGCATGTCCCACCACGCCACCGAGGATCTGGCCATCATGCGGGCCATCCCGGGGCTGGCCGTGGCCGCGCCGGGCGACGCCGCCGAGACGAGCGCGGTGATGGCCGACCTCGTCACCAACGGCGGTCCCGCGTACCTGCGGCTCGGCAAGTCCGGCGAGCCGATGGTGCACCGGGCGCCGATCCAGCTCTGCCGCGGCGAGTCGATCGCGCTGCGCACCGGCGGCGACATCGCGCTGTTCAGCACCGGCGCGATCCTGGAGTCGGCCCTGCGGGCCGCCGATCTGCTGAGCCAGGCGGGCGTACGGGCCGACGTGCGCTCCTTCCCCTGGGTCGACCCGATCGATCTGGTGGCCATCCACGACGCCGCTCACCGCTACCCCACCATCGTGACCGTCGAGGAGCACTCGGTCGTCGGCGGGCTGGGCAGCGCGGTGGCCGAGATCCTGGCCGAGCTGCCGCACTCGGCCTCGCTGATCCGGGTCGCGCTGCCGCCCCGCTTCTCCTCGCTCGTCGGCGACCAGGACTACCTGCGCGGGGCGCACGGCCTCGACCCCGCCTCGATCACCCACCGGGTGCTGGAACAGATGGAGGTCAACCGTGGACTGGCGAGTCAGGTTCGTTGACTATCCCGAGCAGTGGCGCCGTCAGCGCGACGGCCTGCTGCCCGTCATCGAGGAGACCATCGCGCGCGGCGACCTCATGCTGCGCCGGCAATTGGCCGACTTCGAGACCCACCTCGCGTCGTTCAACTCCTCGGCCCGGGCCGTCGGCGTCAGCAACTGCACCGACGGCTTGCGGCTGCTGGCCCATGCGCTCGACATCGGGCCCGGCGACGAGATCGTCACGGTGGCCCACACGTTCGTGGCCACGATGTCGCCGTTCGTGCTGCGCGGGGCCACGCCGGTGCTGGTCGACATCGGCGACGACCACCTGATGGACACGTCCCGGCTGGCCGAGGCGGTCACGCCCCGGACCCGCGTCATCATCCCGGTGCACCTCAACGGCCGTACGGTCGACATGACCGCGGTCCAGGAAGCGGCCTCCTCGGTCGGGGCCGTGATCGTCGAGGACGCCGCCCAGGCGCTCGGCGCGACCCTGGACGGGCGTACCTCCGGGACCTTCGGCCTGGCCAGCACGTACTCGTTCTACCCGGCCAAGATGCTGGGCGCGCTGGGCGACGCGGGCGCGGTGCTGACCGACGACCCGGCGCTGGCCGACCGGCTGCTGGCGCTGCGCGACCACGGGCGGGTGGCCAAAGCCGAGCTCGACGGGTGGGGCTACAACTGCCGGCTGGACAACCTGCAGGCGGCCGTCCTGGACTGGCGGCTGGCCCGGCTGCCGTCGTGGATCGACCGCCGCCGGGAGATCGCCCGGCTCTACACGTCACTGCTGGGCGACGTGCCGGAGCTGCAGATCCCGGTCGGGCCGGACGACGACCCGCGCCGGCGCGACGTCTACCAGAACTACCCGGTCACCTGCGAGGCCAGGGACCGGCTGGCCGCGCACCTGCGTGACGACGGGATCGAGACGCTGATCTCGTGGCCGATCCCGCTGCACCGGCAGAAGGGGCTCGGGCTCTCGCACTGGCAGCTGCCACGCACCGAGAAGCTGTGCGACGAGGTGCTGTCGCTGCCGATGCAGGTCGAGCTCACCGACGACCAGGTCTCGTACGTGGCGGCCAGCGTCCGGAAGTTCTTCGGCCGATGAGCGCGCATCCGTTCGTCAGCGTCGTCGTCCCGTGCTGGAACGAGCGCGACTTCATCGAGGGCTTCCTCGACGCCGTCGAGCAATTCGACTACCCGTCCTTCGAGGTGCTGGTCGTGGACGGGATGAGCGGTGACGGCACTCGCGACATCCTCCGCGACCGCGACGTCCGGATGATCGACAACCCCGGCCACAGCAAGCCGGCCGCCTTGAACCGCGGCATCGACGCCGCCCGCGGTGAGATCATCGTCCGCCTCGACGTGCACGCCGACTATCCACCGGACTACCTGTCGAAGTGCGTCCAGGGCCTGCTGGACCACCCGGACGCCGACAACGTCGGGGGCGTGCGCCGCTCCGAGCCCCGCGACGACAACCTGCTCGGCCGCGCCATCGCCCTGTCCACCACGGACGCCTTCGGCGCCGGCAACACCAAGTACCGCATCGGCGCGGCCGAACCCCAATGGGTCGACACGGTCTTCGGCGGCTGCTACCGCCGCGAGGTCTTCGACCGCATCGGCCACTTCGACGAGGCGCTGACCCGAGCCCAGGACCGCGAGTTCAACCAGCGCCTCCGCGCGGCCGGCGGCAAAATCCTGCTGCTGCCCGACATCACCTGCACCTATTACGCCCGCAGCGACTACCGCGAGTTCTGCTCCTGGATCTTCGAGGGCGGCTACTGGCCCTTCCGCGCCAGCCGCGCCGTAGGCCGCTGGATCGGCGCCTGGCGCAACGTGGTCCCCCTGGCCTTCGTCCTGACCGCCTCCACCGGCCTGGCCCTCTCCCCCTTCTCCCGCCACGCCCGGCGCCTGACCTCCGCCCTGCTGGGCACCTACGGAGCCGCCGCCCTCTTCTCCAGCGCGCGCATGGCCCGCAAGCACCACGACCCCCGCCTCCTGGTCGTCCTGCCCGTCATCTTCGCCACCACCCACGTCATCTACGGCGCGGGCTCGATCTGGGGCATCCTCGACCCCTCCGCCCGGCGGCCCTCATGACACCCGCGCCGGCAAAACCCGCCACCGGACCGACGGCCCTCGGGACATCCGCGCCGGGAGAGCCCACTGGCGGGGTGACGGTGCCGTGACCGAGTTCCTCTACTACCGCGGGCGGGTGGCGCTCCACGCGATCCTGCGCGGCCTCGGCGTCGGGCCCGGCGACGAGGTGATCGTGCAGGCGTACACATGCGCGGCGGTCATCGAACCCCTGCAGCGCCTGCGGGCCAAGCCGGTGTTCGTCGATGTGGAACGTTCCAGCTTCACGATGGACCTCGACCACCTCGCCGCCGCCATCACCGACCGGACCCGTGCGATCGTCGTGCAGCACACGTTCGGCACGCCGGTCGATCTGGCGCGGGTGGCCGCCATCGCCGGGAGTGTGCCGATCGTCGAGGACTGCGCCCACGTCACCGAGCCCGACGACCGCGGCCCGGTCGGCGCGACCGGGGTGGCCGCCTTCTACTCCTACGAGTGGGGCAAGCCGGTCGTCGCCGGGGTCGGCGGCAAAGCGGTGGTCAACGACGAGCGGCTCGCGGCCGTCATGCGCGAGCAGTACGCCGCCTACGTCCCGCCGCCGTCGCGCCGCGAGGCCGTGATGACCGCCCAGTTCCTCGCCCACCAGCTGGCGACCGGCCTCGGCGTGACCTGGCGCCTGCGCGCCCTCTACCGCCGCCTCTCCCGCCTCGGCCTGGTGGTCGGCTCCTACGCCGAGGACGTCCCCGCCAGCCCCGAATACCAGTGGCGGATGACCCGCTCGGTGCAGCGGCGCCTCACCCGCCGTACCGAAGAGGCCCGCCGCCAACTCTCCCGCCGAACCGCCGTCGCCGCGAGTTACCGAGCCGGCCTGACCCGCCTCGGCTTCACCGTGCCGGCAGTCCCCGCCGGTCCCGCCGCGCCCCGAACCACCCCCGCCACTCCGCCCAGCGACCCCAGCACCTCCTCCGCCGGCCCCAGCGCTTCGCCCGGCAACGCCGAAGCGACCGCGACAGGCCCCGGCACTACGCCCGGCAATGACGAAGGATCCGCAGGCGGCCTCGGCGTTCCTCCCGCCACCCACGGAGCGTCCGGAGGCACCGCCGGTGCGTCAGCACGCGGGCGCGGGGCTGGAGCGGCCGGCGGGCCGGTGCCGTTGCGGGTGCCGGTGGCTGTGGGGGACAAACGCGGCCTGCTGGAGGCGGCGGCTCGGCTGCGGGTCGAGATGGGTGACTGGTTCGGCACGCCGGTGCATCCGTTGAGCGGGGCCGCGTTGGAGGCGACGGGTTACCGGCCCGGCTCGTGTCCTAATGCTGAGTGGGCGGCCGAGCATGTGGTCAGCTTCCCGGTTCGGGGGGATGTCGGGCCGCAGGATGTGGAGCGGGGGCTGCGGCTGCTGGGGGCCACGGCCGGGACGCCCGGGAGCGGGGGCGGGATCCGGATCATCGGGGGGCCGTTCAGCGACGGGCAAATTCGGGCGGTGGCGGAGATGCACGCTACCGAGGTGGCGCACGGGTTCCTGTCGTCGCTGGGGGTGCCGGCGCTCGAGGTGCTCTATCGCCATGTTGCAGCCAGTCACCATTGCGCGCTGTTCCTGGCCGTCGAGGGGAACCAGCCGGTTGGTTACATCTGCGGCAGCCTCGACACGTCGGCGCTGGTGCGGGAGTTCGTCCGGCGGCGATGGTGGGTGGCCGGGCCGGCGCTGGTGCCGAAGCTGCTGCGGCCCGGGCGCATCTTCCGGGCCATCGAGACGTTGCGGTACGCGCAGGCGGGCGACGGCCTGCCGCGGGCCGAGGTCATCAACTTCGTCGTGCGGCCGGGGGCGCGCGGACACGGGGTGGCCCAGCAGCTGTTCGAGCGGCTGATGGGGTGGTTCGACGAGCACGGCGAGACGGCGGTCAAGATGGTCACCGGCGAGCAGCAGCGCCGCGCCCACGGCTTCTACCGCAAGGTCGGCGCCGAGCTGCACGGGCACACCTCGATCCACAGCGGCACGGCCTCGCGCGTCTACCTCTACCGGACCGCCCTGAGCGAACAAAAACCACAAACCACCCCTTAGAGGTACGCTCCGCCGATACGCTGACGGCCGTGGGTAAGCTATGACCGCGCGCTACGAACTGGCCAAACGCGCCCTCGACATCGCCGGGGCGGCCGGGATCCTGCTCGTCACGGCGCCCGTGTCGGCATACGCGGCGTGGCGCATCAAGCGGGAGGACGGCGGCCCGCTGCTCTACCGCGGCGAGCGGATCGGCCGGCACGGCAAGCCGTTCGCCATGCTCAAGTTCCGCAGCATGGTCCTCGACGCCGAACGCCTCGGCGGCCCCTCGACCGCCGACGACGACCCGCGGCTGACCGTCACCGGCCGCATGTTGCGCCGCTACAAGCTCGACGAGCTGCCGCAGTTCCTCAACGTGCTGACCGGCGAGATGAGCCTGGTCGGCCCGCGGCCCCAGGTCGCCTCGGACGTGCGCCGCTACACCGAGCGGGAACGCCTGCTGCTCAGCGTCCGGCCCGGCATCACCGACTGGGCGTCCATCGCCTTCCGGGACGAGGGCGCCATCCTGGCCGGCCGCCCCGACCCCGACGCCGCGTACGACGAGCTCATCCGCCCCCGCAAGATCGCGCTGGGACTGGCGTACGTCGAAAGCCGCACCATGCGGACAGACCTGAAGATCCTCGCCCTGACCGCGATGGCCATCGCCGGCGTAAGCCGCGCCGACAAGATGATCCCCGCCGTCGACACCGCCGGCCACTCGCCCACGTCCGGCCCCTCGCTTGCCTGAGGCGCTCCGCTCCCTGTTCCGCAGCGTCCCCGCCGTGGTCCGGCGGGACTACGTCTCGTCCACCGCGATCCACTGGCTCACCCTCGCGTCCGGGCTGCTGCTCTTCCACCTGGTGGCCCGGCGTGCCGGGCCCGCCGGGTTCGCCTACTACCAGGTGGCCCGGGGTGTGGTGGCCACGCTGCAGCCGTTCGCCCTGCTCGGCCTGGTGCCGGCCCTGCACCGTTACCTGCCCCGGGCCGGCGCGTCGGCCCGGGTGCTGGCCCGGCAGTCGTTCCTCACCCAGCTGGTGCTGATGGACCTGGTCGGCCTGCTCGGCCTGGTCGTGGCCGACGACCTGGGGCGGCTGCTCGGCATTCCGGGCGGGGCCACGTCCGTACGCGCCGTCATCGTCCTGCTCGCCGGCAACTGCCTCTGCGTCATCGCGGTGGCCGCCCTGCGCGGCTGCGGCCAGATCACGGCGGCCAATCTGGCCTGGCTCCTCGGGCTCGGTGTCCTCCCGGTCGCCGCCTTCGCGCTGACCGACCGGATGGAGCTCTTCCTGGCCCTGCAGGGCATCGCCATGGTCGCCGTCGCGGTGGCCGGCATCGCCGTGACCCGTTCCCCCCGTACGGAATCGGCGCGCTCACCCGCGTACCGCACGCTTGTGACTTTTGGTCTTCGCCGGGCCCCCGGCGACATCGCCCTGCCCGCCCTGTTCTCCTTCCCCACGTTCTATGCCGCTGCGGCGGCCGGCCCGGGTGACCCCGACGCCGGGTACGTCGGCTTCGTGACCTCGGCCATCACTCTGCTGTGCTCGCTGTTCGGCATGCTCACCCCCGTGCTGCTGCCCCGGCTGAGCGGGGCCTTCCACACCACCGGCGTCGGCGCCGAGCTGGGCCGCGGCCTCAAGACCCTGCCCGTCGCCGCCGCCCTGCTGACCACGCCGGTGACCGCCCTGCTGTTCCTGGCCGCCCCCGCCGTCGTGCACAACTTCCTGGGGCTCGACTTCACCGACGCCGCCGGCGCGCTGCGGCTGGGCCTGCCCGCCGCCATCCCGTTCGCCGTCTTCTACGCGGCCCGCCCGACCCTGGACGCCCTGGCCGACTCGCCCGTCGTCAGCCGTCTGCTCCTGGGCTGCCTGGCCCTGCAGGTCGTGAGCACCCTCGCCCTGGGCCGGCTGCTGTCCCCGTCCACCGCCGCCCTCGCCGGCCTTGCCCTCGGCGCGGTGTGTCTCGGCGCGTCGTCCTACATCGCGCTGCTGCACACGATCCCGGCCCCGCGGTCAGCGGCCGCATCCCGGGCCGCCGGCCGCCGGTGATTCGCGGGCCCGTTGGGCGGTCGGCCGCCCGTCCCGGCGCGGCCACCCGTCCGGGGAGTCCCTCCCGTCCTCCCGCCGGCCGTGGACGGTCATGCCGGGGATGCCGTACGAGGCCGCCATGGGTTCCACGCCACGACCGCCGGTCCAGGACCCCGGCCCCGCAGCCCTTCGACGCCCCGCTCTCCGATGTCATGTCCCTCGGACGACCGAAGCCAACCGTCGCCGGGACGACGTCCGTACGGCGCCGATGTTGGCCGCGACGACCAGCGCGATGGCGAGCCCTTCAACCGGGCTGAGCCGCTGGTCCAGGACGAGATAGCCGGCGATCGCGGCGACGGCGGGCCCCAGGCTCATCAGCACGGCGAAGGTCGTGGTGGGCATGCGGCGCAGGGCCAGCAACTCCAGGCTGTACGGAAGGGCGGAGGACAACAACGCCACGGCAAAGCCCATGACCAGGACGTACGGGTTCAGAAGCGCGCTTGCTGCCGTGCCGGCGCCCAAGGGGAGGGTGACGACGGCGGCCGCGGTCATGGCCAGAGCCAGACCGTCGGTCTTCGGGAAGCGCTGCCCGGCCCGGGCACTGGCCATGATGTATCCCGCCCAGACCGCGCCGGCCGCAGCCGCGAAGCCGATCCCGGCCGGAGTGAGCCGGTCGAATCCGGTGCTGCTCAGCACCGCCACGCCGGCGGCGGCCAGGCCGGCCCACAGCCAGCTCGCCGCACGGCGGGCGGTCACCACCGACAGGACGAGCGGCCCCAGCACCTCCAGCATCACCACGGGACCGAGCGGGATCCGCGCGATCGCGTGATAGGCCAGCGTGTTCATGCCGGCCAGCGCCGCCCCGAACCCGCCGATCAGCAACCAGTCCGCGCGCCGGTATCCCCGCACGCGGGGCCGGCACACCGCCAGCAGCACGAGCGCCGCGATCGTCAGGCGCAACGTGACGACTCCGTCCACGCCGACCCGGGGGAACAGCAGCGCCGCGACCGCGCCGCCGAACGGGCCGGACAGCAGCGCTCCCAGTACCAGCCCCACCGATCCCATGCGGTCGACGCTATAAATCACCCAGCGGCCACGGAAATGCCGAATGTGCTGGGATTATGCTCCGGGGTTATGACCGTGGAGCTGCGGCATCTGCGCGCTTTCCTCGCCATCGCCGCCGAAGGCACCATCACCCGGGCCGCGGCCCGGCTGCACGTGACGCAGCCCGCGCTCTCCCGCACCCTGCGCCAGCTGGAAGACCACCTCGGCGCCCGCCTGATCGACCGGTCCACCCATCACCTGCAGCTCACCGCCGTCGGGCAAGCGTTCCAGCCGCGAGCCGCCGCCGCGGTCACCGCCGTCGACGAGGCCCTCGACCCCGCCCGCGCCGGAACGTGGCCGCTGCGCCTCGGCCACGCCTGGTCGGCCCTGGGCGAACACACCACACCCCTGCTGCGACGCTGGAACCAGGAGCACCCGGACACGCCCCTGAGGCTGCTGCGCGTCGACGACCGCACCGCCGGCCTCGACCGCGGCGCCGTCGACGTCGCCGTCATCCGGGGCGGGACCGACCTGCCCGCCGAGCTCCTCCTGCTCGAACCGCGCGTCGCCGCCGTCGCCGCCGACAGCCCGCTCACCCGGCAAGCCCACCTGACCCTGCACGACCTCGCCACCGAGCCGATCGCCGTCAACACCATCGCCGGCACCGCCAGCCTCGCCCTCTGGCCCCCGCACGACACCCCGAAGACCACCGTCGAGGTCGCCAACACCGACGACTGGGTCGCCACCATCGCCGCCGCCCACGCCGTCGGCATCACCACCACCGCCACCGCAGCCACCTACCCGAACCCCGCCGTCGCCTACATCCCCCTCCTCGACGCACCAGCCGTCCCGGTCCACCTGGCCTGGAAGCAGCCCCCGAGCCACCCCGCGGTGCCGGCTTTCGTCGCCCTGGCCCGCCGGCTCATCCCGCCCCCACCCGCCACGAATTGATCAGCATCAGCCGACGACAACTGCGGGCGTCGATCGAGCCGGTGTTGCCGCCGCGGCCGCAGAAGGCGCCGACTCCGGACCGGCCCTGCCGGCAAGGCACTGGGCGTCACACCGGACTCGGCTGCAAAGAACTGCCGCCGGAGCCGCGCTTCGCTCCGGGATGACCTGCCGGCGGCATCCCACCGCGAACGCGGCATCCGGACCGGTGTCAGCCAGCCGAAACGCGCGACATCAAGGGCAACGGCAGGCTCCGCGCAGGCCGGGAGGGTCTCCGGCGCTTGCTCCGCGAAGCACATTCAGATGCCGAGGATCCGGCCGCCCTCAACGCCAGGGACCGCCCACCATGAATCAGCAATATGACCTTCCGGACGGCATTTTGCCGGCCCGGATTTGCCGGGCCGGCGCGCGGTCATACCATTGACGCTCCTGGTCGGCGGGCGAGGCGGGATGGGCGGGGGTTCATCCGGGCACGACTGCTGGAAGTCGAGGTAGATGCGCCGCGCATGGCGTTGCGCCTTGCCATGGTCACGGCGGATTTTGTGGTCACGGCGGAAGGCTTTCTCTCCCGGCCAATAGTTGCGGCGCTTTGCCGGGTCACGCATTGCCGCCAATTCCGCACGACTGAAGAAAGAGAGTTGCGACATGGCGGATGCCAGCAAAGGATCACTGCGAACCATTTCGGAGTTGCCACTTTTCGGTGCCGGCAATCGATATCGATGGAGCCTGCCGGACGGGTGCCGGGGATGCGGCGCGACGGTTGAGAGCCTGGGCTGGTGGGTCTGGCCGGCGGCGGGGCGAGGGCTGGGGATCATGCTGGGATAGGTTGGCCGGCATGGCGGATGACAATCGGCGCTCGGTCAGCCTGCGGCGCACGAGCCTGGGACAGTACGAGGTGCGGAACGCGCGCGGCGGGACCATCAGCATCGGGACCGGGGACGGGGCCGAGTTCACGCCGGTCGAGCTGCTGCTGGCGGCGCTCGGGGGCTGCACGGGGGCCGACGTCGACTACATCACGAGCAAGCGGGCGGAGCCGGACGGCTTCGTCGTCCACGTGAGCGGCAACAAGGTCAAGGACGAGGCCGGCGGCAACCGGCTGGCCGACCTGGTCATCGACCTGCACGTCACGTTCCCGGAGGGCCCGGACGGCGACAAGGCCCGCGAGGCGCTGCCCCGGGCCGCGAAGATGTCCCACGACCGGCTCTGCACCGTCTCCCGCACCGTCGAGCTCGGCACCCCGGTCGACACGCGCGTCGCGCCGGAATGACCACGGTCGCGGCCCGCGTGCGATCCGCGGTGGCCGCAGCCGGCTTCGTCGTCGAGGACTTCGTGGAACTGCCGGATCTGCCGCCACCGATGGCGGTGTGGAAGCCGTTCCTCCTCGCCTCGGCCACACCGGCCGCGCGAATCCCTTGCGGCGACCCCGACCACGACGACCAGGTGGACCGCGCCTGGTGGGGGCTCAGCTCGGGTGACGGCACGATGGTGCTCTCCGTCGAGGGCGCCGGCGGCCTGCCTTGGCTGCGGGCTCGAACGAACGGAGGACGGCCGCGCGCCAGTGCGGTGGGACTCCCCGGGCACAGCAAGGGGTTTGCCGCGCTGTCACTCGACGGTCGGGTCAGCACCGCCGTGAGCAGCGAGGAATGGGAGACCTGGATCTTCGCGGGTCAGCCGGTCCGCCGGTCCGAGGGCCCGGCGAGGAGCCGGAGCGGCTAGGGTGCGCGCGTGGCGGAAACTACGGATCTGTCGAGCCCGGCCCTGCGGCGGGAGGCGCTTCGGCGTGTGGACGTGGATGATCCGCGGCCGCACCACGGGATGCTGCGGGAGATCTTCGACCTGGAGCGGGTCTGGCGGGAGGGGCCGGAGATCGGCGAGGACGACGAGTTCGAGCAGATCTATCTGGCCGCGTTCCTGCTCTTCCTGATCGGCGACCCGGCGGATTCGCTGCGGCTGTACGACGCGAAGTTCCGTACGCGTGACATGGATCTGGGAATCGGCTTCGACGCTCAGGCGATCTTCGGGGCGGGGCGGGCCGAGACACTCGGCTGGCTGCTGGAGAACGGGCACGCCGAGGAGCACGCGGAGCTGCTCGAGTGGTTGCGGCCCTGGGAGAACCTGGATCTTGAGGAGTGGGCCCGGTACAAGCGCGAGTACTTCTACTCACCGGACGGCGCCCTGCTGCTGGAGGTTCTGTAGGGCATGCGGCTGGAACTGGTGGCCCTGGTGGTCGACGACTACGACACGGCGATCGCGTTCTTCACCGGAGTGCTCGGGTTCGAGCTGGTCGAGGACTCGCCGTCGCTGACCAACGACGGGCGGGCCAAGCGGTGGGTCGTGGTGCGGCCGCCGGGCGCGCAGACGGGGCTCCTGCTGGCCCGGGCCGACGGCGAGCGGCAGGCCGCGGTGGTGGGCGACCAGACCGCCGGCCGGGTCGGGTTCTTCCTGCGCGTCGACGACTTCGACGCGGCCTACGAACGGATGCGCCGGGCCGGGGTGCGCTTCGTCGGCGAGCCGCGCGAGGAGGCGTACGGCCGGGTCGTGGTCTTCCTGGACATCGCGGGTAACCGGTGGGATCTCCTCGGATCGGGGCGAACCGGCTGATCAGGTCGTTTAGCGTTTGCGGGGATGAGCGTGCGGCCCAGTCTGCTGCTGGTCGGGGTGGCTTTCGTGGCGACGCTGGCCGGTCATTTCACGCTCGAGCGGCTCGGGCTGAGCATTCCGGTCCTGAACGACGTGCGGGTGCTGCTGTTCACGGCGGTCGTGCTCTGTTTCCTGCTCGAGCAGCACCACGCCGGCGACAAGGCGCGGTGGCCGGACCGGGGGCCCGGGCGCGCGCTCTATCCCGTACTGCTGCTGTTGGGTTATCAGACGCTCTCCGCGTCCTGGTCGCCGCGCGGGGCGATCATCGACGACGTGCTCAGCGACCTCATCGCGATGGGGGTCATCCTGATCGTCTACGCCAATCTGGCGGTCTGGGACCGGGATCGGGTCGTCAAGGTCACCTTCGGGTTGCTCTATCTGGCGGGGTGGCTCTACTTCCTGTACGCGGCGTCGGGGCGTGGCCACACCGCGAGCGGCCGGTGGGCGGCGTTCGGCGGCGGCCCCAACGTGTTCGTGCGCGTGATGGTGCTCGGGATCTTCGCCGCCGCGTACTTCTACTTCCGGTACAACGGGCGGCTCGTCTGGCTCGTCGGCGTCCCGCCGTTCCTGGTCGGCGCGCTGGCCTCGGGCTCCCGGGGCGGCCTGGTCGCGCTGGGCATCGCCACGGTGGTGGCGCTGCCGTCGCTGTGGCCGACGATCCGCTCGATGCGTTTCGTCAAGGCCGTCGCGGCGCTGGCCGTCCTGCTCGGCGTGCTGTGGAGCCTGATCGGGGCGATGGTGACCGACCTGCTCAACAACCGGCTGGTCGCCACCACCCTGCAGAACCGGTACACCTCCGACCGGGACGTGCTCTACGAGAAGGGCGTCGAGGTCTTCACCGAGCGCCCCATCTTCGGCTCGGGCGTGCACGGCTTCTACGCCATCACCAACCTCGGCCCGGGCGAGCGATACGTGCACAACCTGCCCTTGGCGGTGGCGGCCGAGGGCGGCGCGGTCGGGCTGGTCCTGCTGCTGTTCGCGTTCTGGGCGCTGCGTACGGAGTACGCCCGGCTCCCGGTGCGGGAACGCTCGCTGGAGAGCCGGGCCGCCGTCTACGCGGGCATCTTCGTGCTCGGCGCCAGCCTGTTCTCCGGCGACTACTACGACGCCCGCTTCATGTGGATCCTGTGGCTGCTGGCCGCGATCCACCCGGTCACGACCGGCGCGGCCCCGGCGATCGAGTCGAGGCGCCGCCGGGTGAACCATCCCGCGGCGCCGTGATCCAGTGGTCGCCGGACCACCCACCCGATGCCACCGTCCGCGGCGATGCCAGCGGTGGCGTCGAGGGGCTGCGCCGGATTGCCTAGATGCTCGCGCAACCCCGGCTCGTCCTTCGCGTCGAGAAGCGTCACGTTTTCCCGGCGTACCGGCGAAGGGGTCCCGGGATGCGGAGGACCGTCGCCGCGGGCGGCGAGAAAGACGGCGACAAAGGTCAGAAGAATTGCTCGCCTCACGTGCGTCCAGACGTTGTCGAGGCTGGTGGCCCGGCGGCTGTAGCGGTAGGCGAAGCTCGCCCAGTAGTTCACGTTGATCCACGACCAGGTCTGGTTGAGCCGGTTGTACCACCAGTTCTCCGCTCCGGTAGCAACCGCGGTTGTGATTCCGGAATATCACTTCAAGGGCTTGTCGCACATTGGCATATGTAATGACGATGTTCGAATCGGCGCGGCAAGATATCTAACAGGACGTGTAACAACACCGAAACGGAGGGTTTCTCAGGTTCGCGCGGGATGGTGGGATGAGACGGCCGCCACACCAGAAGGGAACGCCCGCATGCTCAACCTCTCGATCCTCCTCGAGGACAGCGCCCGAAACTTCCCGGAGCGGGCGGCGGTCGTGCTCGGCGAGCGGCGCCTGACGTACGCGCAGGTCGACGCAGCCGCCAACCAGGTGGCGAACCTGCTGGTCAGCCGGGGCGTCCGGCCCGGCGACAAGGTCGCGCTGTCGTGCCCCAACCTGCCGTACTTCCCGGTCGTCTACTACGGCATCCTCAAGGCCGGCGCGGTCGTCGTGCCGCTCAACGTGCTGCTCAAGGGGCGCGAGATCGCCTACCACCTCAAGGACGCCGAGGCCAAGGCGTACCTCTGCTTCGAGGGCACGCCGGAGCTGCCGATGGGCGCGGCCGGCTTCGAAGGCTTCGGCCAGGCCGACGGCTGCGAGACGTTCTTCCTGATCACCGCCGACCCGGCCGCGCCGTCCCCGATCGAGGGCGCCGAGACGCTGGGGGCGGGTCTCAAAGATCAAGCGCCGGTGTTCGAGGCCGTGCTGCTGCCCGAGACCGACCCGGCGGTCATCCTCTACACCAGCGGCACGACCGGGCAGGCCAAGGGCGCCGAGCTCTCCCACTCGAACCTGCTGCTCAACGCGCTCACCTGCAACCGCCTGTTCGGCAGCCCGGTCGGCACCGACACGCATCTGCTGGTGCTGCCGCTGTTCCACTCGTTCGGCTCGAGCGTGAACATGAACGCCGGCTTCGCCACCGCCTCCACGCTGGTGCTGCTCCCCCGCTTCGACGCCGCGGCCGCGGTCAAGCTGCTGGAGAGCGAGAACGTGACGTTCTTCGCCGGTGTGCCGACGATGTACTGGGGCCTGCTCAACGCGCTGACCGACGACGTCGACGTGGAGCGGATCGCCCGCAACATGCGGGTCGCGGTCTCCGGCGGCTCCAGCCTGCCGGTCGAGATCATCAAGGAGGTCAAGGAGCGCTTGGGGGTGACCATCCTGGAGGGGTACGGATTGAGCGAGACCTCGCCCGTGGCCACGTTCAGCGACCCGCACAGCGATCCCCGGCCCGGCTCGATCGGCATCCCGATCTGGGGCGTCGAGGTGAAGCTGATCGACCCGGAGTGGAACACGATCGAGGGCGCGGACGAGATCGGCGAGATCGCCATCCGCGGCCACAACATCATGCGGGGCTACTACAACCGCCCCGAGGCGACCGCCGAGGTGATCCGGGACGGCTGGTTCCGCAGCGGCGACCTGGGCCGGCGCGACAAGGACGGCTTCTACTACATCGTCGACCGGGCCAAGGACATGATCATCCGCGGCGGCTTCAACGTGTACCCGCGCGAGATCGAGGAAGTGCTGATCACCCACGAGGCGGTCTCGCTGGCCGCGGTGATCGGCGTGCCGCACCCCAGTCACGGCGAGGAGATCAAGGCGTTCGTGATCCTCAAGCCGGGCGCCACCGCGACCGAGGACGAGCTGGTCGCGTGGGGCAAGGAGCAGATGGCGGCGTACAAGTACCCGCGCGTGGTCAGCATCGTCGAGTCGCTCCCGATGACCGCGACCGGGAAGTTGCTCAAGCGCGAGCTGAGTTAAAAAGACTTGCGCCGATGCAGCACAGTGGGACCGCACAACAGCATCCGGGACGGGGGAAAGCTTGAGCACTGCGTTGGCCACCCGGCCCGAACCGCCGGGCCTGTTCAAACGAGTCGGTAACCTGCGGCACACGTCGCCCGGCCGGCTCAAGCTGCTGCTGGCCACGCTGCTGACCCTCGGGCTGCTGGCCGGCCTGGTCGCGACCGTGGCCGGCCAGTCGGCCCGTTCCGGCACCGACGACCTGGGCCGGCGGGCCCAGCCGCTGCTGGTCGAGGCCGAGACGATCTACTCGGCGCTGGCCGACGCCGACACCACCGCGGCCCAGGCGTTCCTGGCCGGCGGGCTCGAGCCGGCCTCGCTGACCCAGCGCTACGACGACGACCTGCAGCGGGCCTCGACCGCCCTGACGTCGGCGGCCCGCCGCACACCGGACGACGCGGTGCGCACCCTCTCGGCCGGTGTCGCCGAGTACTCGGCGCTGGTCGCCACCGCGCGGGCCAACAACCGCCAGGGGCTGCCGGTCGGCGCGTCGTACCTCTCGGTGGCCTCGAAGCTCAACCGGGAGACCCTGCAGCCGCAGGCCCGGGCGTTGTTCTCCACCGCCCAGTCCGAGGTCAACGACGGCTACGGCCGGGCCGCCGCGCTGGGCTGGATGCTGTTGCTGTTGTTGCTCCTGGCCGGGCTGGTCGTGGCCCTGCTCGGCACCCAGCGCTACCTGAGCCGGCGGACGCACCGCACGTTCAACGTGCCGCTGCTCGCCGCGACCGCGGTGACCCTTGTGCTCGTCATCGGCGCGTTCGGCGTGATCGTCAATCAGCAGCGCCACCTCGACCGGGCCAAGAACGAGGGCTCCGGCCCGATCGCCTCGATCGCCGAGAGCCGCATCCTCGCCCTGCAGGCCCGCGGCGACGAGGCGCTGACCCTGGCCGCGCGGGGCAGCGGCGCCGCCTACGAGGCCGATTTCGACGCGGTCAGCGACCGGCTCACCGTGCGCGGCGGGCCGCTCGTCAACTCGTACGGCGCCCTCGATCCCGAGCTGGGCCGGGTGATGGACCGGGCGGCCGAGTCGTTCCGGCAGTACGTGAAGGCGCACGACCAGGTGCGGGCGCTCGACGACAACGGCAGCTACGACGGCGCGGTCGACCTGGCCATCGGCTCGAAGACCACGCAGACGTTCGAGAGCCTGCGCAGCGACCTCGACTTCGCCCTGGAGGACCGCAAGGCGGCCTTCACCGGCGAGATCGGCGCCGCGTCGGGCGGGCTCGGCCTGCTCACCGTCCTCGGCCCGCTGATGGCCCTGCTGATCGCCGCCCTGGCCTACACCGGGCTGCGACCGCGACTGGAGGAGTACCGATGATCCGCCGGACCGTCGCCGGCGCCACCGCCGTCCTGCTCGCGATCGGCCTGGCGGCCTGCTCGGCCGACTCGTCGCCGCTGCCCGGCGGCATGGCCACCCAGCCGAAGATCGATCAGGCCCCGGCCGGCGCGCCCGCCCAGGGCGCCCCGGCCGCGCCGGCCTGCAACGCGCGGGCCAGCCTGCGCCCCACCGGCGCCCTCCCCCAGCCGGGGAGGATGCCGGCCGGCAGCTACATGGCCGAGATCCAGAAACGGGGCCGGCTGATCCTCGGCACCAGCCAGGACACGCTGCTGTTCAGCTCGCGCAACCCGTTCACCGGCCAGATCGAGGGCTTCGACGTGGACATGGGCCGGCAGATCGCCGCCGCCATCTTCGGCGACCCGGGCAAGCTCCAGATCAAGGTCATCGGGTACGACCAGCGCGTCTCCTCCGTGGTCAACGGGAGCGTCGACATCGTCGCGGACACCATGACCGCGAACTGCGAACGCTGGCAGGACGTGAACTTCTCCAGCGTCTACTACGAGGCCGGGCAGAAGGTGCTCGTCTCCACCAGCTCCCAGGCCAAGTCGATCGAGGACCTCGGCGGCAAGAAGGTCTGCTCGGTGCAGGGCTCGACCTCGTTCGACAACATCAGCAAGGTCAAGTCCAAGCCGGTCCCGGTGGCGCGGTCGGCGTTCGGCGACTGCCTGGTCGCGTTCCAGCGCAACGAGGTGGACGCGGTCACCACCGACGACACGATCCTGGCCGGGATGGCCGCCCAGGACCCGTACGCCAAGGTCATCGGCCCGCGGTTCACCGAGGAGCCGTACGGTATGGCGATGCCCCGGCAGCACAGGGAGTTCACCCAGTTCGTCAACGCGGTCCTCGACCAGAACCGCGCCAACGGCACCTGGACCAGGACGTACGAGAAGTGGCTGGGTGACTTCGGGGCCGCCCCGCAGCCGCCGGCGGCCCAGTATCGATGACGGCTGGGTATCGATGATGGCGCCGACCTATGCCGCGGCCGAGGCCGAGTTGCTCCGCCTGGAGACGGCGGTCGCGGCGATCTCCACCAACCTCGTGGACCTGGACGACAACCCGGCCCGCAAGGAGCTCGACCGGACCCGGCTGACCGGGCGGACCGCCGCCGCCTGGGCCGACGCCTCGGACGCGCTGACCCGGCTGTGGGACGGCTACCGGCTGCTCACCGACCTGATCACCCGGGCCCGGTCGATCAGCGGCCAGCGCCGGATCAGCGACGCCGAGCGGGCCGGGTTCGTGCACGAGGTGCTCGGCGAGTCGATCACCCTGTCGACCGAGGTGGTGCCGCTGGCCCAGCGCGGGCTGCTCGGCCCCGGGCACGTCACCACGGTCTGCACCCCGGCCGAGCTGCTCTCGGCGATGGAGCGGGCGTTCACCACCGCCGTCGCCGTGGCCACCCGGGCCGGCGAGGTGTGGGACAAGATGCTGCCCGCGGCCGCCGACGCGGCGGCCGCCCTGGAGAACGTGCGCCGGCTCGGCGGGGACGCCGTCACCCTGGCCGAGGCCGATCGGCGGCTCGGCGCGTTCACGGCCACCCTGGCCGGCGACCCGCTGTCCGTCGACGAGAAGGACCTGCAGGCCGTACGCGTCCTGATCGACCGGGCCGACGCCGAGCGCACCTCCGCCGCCGAGCTGCGGTCGGCCCTGGAGCAGCGGCTGGCCGACGCGCGGCGGTTGCTAGCCGACCTAGCGAGCGCCGCCGGCGCGGCGGCCAAGGCGGAAGAGGCCGCGGCCGACCGGTTCCTGCCCCGCGACCTGTTCGTCGTCGGCGGCGGCGACCTGCGGCCCGACCTGGCCGCGATCGAGGCCCTGGCCGGGGCCGGGCACTGGTCGCTGATCAGCCCGCGGCTGGCCGACTGGACCCGCCGGGCCCGCGAGCGGCTGGCCGCCCTGCGCGACGCCACCACCCACAACGCCGGGCTGCTGGCCGCCCGCAACGAGCTGCGCGGGCGGTTGGACGCGTACCACGCCAAGGCCCTCAGCCGCGGCCTGGGCGAGCAGCCGGCCCTGGTCCTGCTGCACGACGCGGCCCGCACCGCCCTCTACACCGCACCCTGCGACCTGACCACGGCCCGCGCCGCCGTCAACGCCTACCAGGACGCGCTCACCGCCACGATCGCGAGGAACTCCCGATGAAGTGTCAGCGCAACTGCCCCGGGACCATCGAGGACGGCTACTGCGACACGTGCGGGATGGCGCCGATGACCGCGCCGGTCACAGCGCCGTCGGCGGTCGCCTACAAACCGGCGCCGGTACCCGTGCAGCGCACCGCGACCACACCGACCGGGCCGTCGGCGCGGACGGGGGCGCTGTCGACGCGTACCGGCGGAAGCGGGCGCGCCGGCAGCTCCCGGACCGGCTCCCGGCGCCGCTTCGGCGGCGGCCTCGTCGAGGTCGAGCCCATCGTGCAGGCCGACCCGTCGACCGCGGTGATGGCCACGGCCGAGGTGCCGGAGGACAAGCGGTACTGCGCCAAGTGCGGCAACCCGGTCGGGCGGACCCGCGGCGACCGGCCCGGGCGCTCGTCCGGCTTCTGCCCGAGCTGCGGCGAGCAGTTCAACTTCACCCCCAAGCTGGTCAAGGGCGACCTGGTGGCCGGGCAGTACGAGGTGGTGGGGCCGCTCGCGCACGGCGGCCTGGGCTGGATCTACCTCGCCGTCGACAAGAACGTCTCGGACCGCTGGGTGGTGCTCAAGGGCCTGCTCAACTCGGGCGACGACGACGCGCTGGCCGCGGCCGTGGCCGAGCGGCGCTTCCTGGCCGAGGTCGAGCACCCGAACATCGTCAAGATCTACAACTTCGTCGAGCACGACGGCGCCGGCTACATCGTCATGGAGTACGTGGGCGGCGAGTCGCTCAAGGGGATCCTCAAGGAGCGCCGGCCCGATCCGCTGCCGGTCGACCGCGCGCTCGCCTACCTCCTGGAGATCATGCCGGCCTTCGGCTACCTGCACGACCGGGGCCTGATCTTCTGCGACTTCAAGCCCGACAACGTGATCCAGTCGGGTGACCAGATGAAACTGATCGACCTCGGCGGCGTCGTGCGCTTCGACGACATGGACGCGGCCATCTACGGCACGGTGGGTTATCAGGCGCCCGAGATGGCCACGGCGGGCCCGTCGATCGCCTCGGACCTTTACACCATCGGCCGTACGCTGGCCGTGCTGACCACGGATTTCCGGGGCTACCAGAGCACGTTCAAACATTCGCTGCCCGACCGCGGCGAGTTCGAGGTCTACCGCCGGTTCGAGTCGTTCTACCGGCTGCTGCAGCGGGCCACCCGCACCGACCCGGCCGAGCGGTTCGTCGACGCGGGTGAGATGACCGAGCAGATGCTGGGCGTGCTGCGGCAGGTGCTGGCCGCCGACGGAGCTCCCCGCCCGGCCACCTCGCGGCTGTTCACCGGCGAGATGCGGACCGACCTCAAGTCGGACGCGCCGCGCTGGCAGGACCTGCCGACCCCGCTGATCGACCTGGCCGACCCGTCGGCGGCGTTCCTGGCCTCGGTCACGGTGACCGACCCGGCCGAGGTCCTCGCGCTGCTCAAGGGCGCCCCGGTCACCACCCTGGAGGTACGGCTGCGGGCGCTGCGGGCCGAGATCGACCTGGGCGAGCGCAACGGCTACTTCGACGACGCCCGGGCCGCGCGGGACGCGCTGATCCGCTCCGAGGGCGCCGACTGGCGGGTGGCCTGGTACGACGGGCTGCTCGGGCTGGCGGTCAAGAACTACCAGTACGCCCGGGAGCGGTTCGACGCCGTGTACTCGGCGCTGCCGGGCGAGCTGGCGCCGCAGCTGGCGCTCGGGCTGGCCCTGGAGCTGGCGGGCGACCCGGCCGCGGCCGGCTACTACGACGTGGTGAGCCGCACCGACCCGGCGTACACGGCGGCCGCGGCCGGGCTGGCCCGCTGCCGGCTCAGGACGGGCGACCGGGCCGGCGCCGTGGAGGCGTACAACCGGGTCCCCGGCACCTCCGCGGCCTATCGCAGCTCGCAGGTCGGGGCGGTGCTGGCCCTGGTCCAGTCGCACCCGACGGCGGCCGCCGACGTCGACTCGCTGGCCGCGGCGGCCGCGCTGATCGAGCGCCTCGAGGTGGAGGCGGCCCAGCTGGCCGCGCTCCGGGTCGAACTGCTCGAACAGGCCCTGGAGACCATCAAGGGCGGGGCCAAGCTGCCGGCGGCCGTGCTGGGCGCGGCCCACACGGGTGAAGTGCGCGAGCGGGAGGTTCGGTTCGCGCTCGAATCGGGGTACCGCGAGATGGCCCGCGCCGCGCACGGGCCGGACAAGATCGCGCTCGTCGACCTGGCGAACGCGGCCCGCCCCCGGACGCGCACGTGAACGGCGTACTCTCTGCAAATTTGCACCACTACGACGGCGAGGCCCGATGACGATGACCGAGTGCGCCTCGTGCGCCGATGAGCGCGCCGCCGGCGCGGCCTTCTGCGAGAGCTGCGGACGGGCGCTGGCCACCGGGCCGGCCTGCCCGCACTGCGGAACGGCCGGGGCCATCGGCGAGGACGGCTACTGCGGGCAGTGCGGCATGCTGGCCGTACGGCCCCGCGACCACCTCGAGGTCGACGCGGGCGAGGTGGCGGCGGCCGTCACCGACCGCGGGCACCGGCACCACCGCAACGAGGACGCGATGTGGCTGGCCACCCGCGGGACCGACGTCGACGTGGTCGTCTGCGACGGGGTGTCGTCGTCGTTCGACCCGGACGTGGCCTCGGCGACCGCGGCCGGCACGGCCGGCGAGCTGCTCGCGGACGCGGACGAGGTGGGGGCGGCCATCCTGGCCGCCAAGCAGGCGGTGGCCGAGCTGGCGGCCGACGGTGACCCGCGCCGGGCGGTGTCCAACCCGGCCTGCACGATCGTCGCCGCCGTGGTGCGGGGGCCCGAGGTGACGTACGGCTGGATCGGCGACAGCCGGGCCTACTGGATCCCCGTCGACGGGCCGGCCGAGCAGCTCACCGAGGACGACTCGTGGGCCACGCACGTGATCGCCCTCGGCGTCGATCCCGAGGTGGCCATGCGCGACCCCAAGGCGCACGCGATCACCGGCTGGCTCGGCGCCGACGCCGGCTCGGTGCAGCCCCGCTCGGCCTCGTTCACCGTCACCGAGCCCGGCCATCTGGTGGTCTGCAGCGACGGGCTGTGGAACTACCTGACCGACCCGGCCGCGTTCGCCGCCGCCGTGCGGACCGGGTTGCACGAGCACGGCACTCTGATCGATGCCGCCCGGTACCTCACCGACTACGCCAAGAACGCCGGCGGCGCCGACAACATCACCGTCGCCCTGGTCCCCGTCCAGCCCCTCGTCGTCACTCAGGAGTAGGGATGTCGTACACCGCCGAGGCCTTCCAGAACGAGTACCTCGCGCTCGGCGCGGCCGAGGTCAACGCGATCGTCACCGTCACCTCCTCCGGCGCCGAGGGCGGCCGCCGCACCTCCGGCGCCACCGAGATCATCATCGTCGACGCCTCCGGCTCCATGCAGGCCGAGGGACGCATCAGCGCCGCCCGCCAGGCGGCCAAGGCCGCGGTGGCCTGCATCGACGACGGCGTGCACTTCGCGATCATCGCCGGGGTCGGCACGGCCCAGCAGCTCTTCCCGGCCCCCGGCCAGCTCGCCGTGGCCTCGCCGCAGACCCGCAACGAGGCGTCCTGGTCGATCGACCGCCTGCAGGCCAGCGGCGGCACGGCCATGGGGGCGTGGCTGCTGCTGGCGGCGCAGCTGTTCGCGCAGCGGCCCGGCGACATCTCGCACGCGATCCTGCTCACCGACGGCGACAACGGCGAACGTCAGGGCTATCTCGAAAGCGTGCTCGACTCGATCGCGGGCCGCTTCACGGTCGACTCCCGCGGCGTCGGCACCAACTGGAAGGTCTCGGAACTCCGCAAAATCGCCGACTCGATGCTGGGCACGGTCGACATCGTGGCCCAGCCGGCCGGCCTGACCGCGTCGTTCGAGCAGATGATGACCAAGGCGATGGGCAAGACCAGCGCCGACGTGCAGCTGAAGGTGTGGACGCCGGTCAACGCGACGGTCCGCTTCGTCAAGCAGGTCGAGCCGCAAGTGGCCGACCTGACCGGCAAGCGCGTGGCCGACGGGCCGCGGGCCGCGCGCTACCCGCTCGGCTCGTGGGGCCAGGAGAGCCGCGACTACCACATCTGCGTCGACGTGACCCCCGGCAACGCGGGCGACGAGATGCTGGCGGCGCGGGTGTCGATCGTCGAGGGCGACACCGTGCACGCGCAGTCGCTGGTCCGCGCGGTGTGGACCGACGACACGGCGCTGTCGACCCGGATCAACCGGCAGGTCGCCCACTACACCGGGCAGGCCGAGCTGGCCGACGCGATCCAGGCCGGCATCGAGGCCCGCAAGGCCGGCGACGACCGCACGGCCACGTTGAAGTTCGGTCGGGCGGCGCAGCTCGCCCACGCCAGCGGCAACACGGCGACGGAGGAGCTGCTGGCCACGGTGGTGGAGATCGAGGACGCGGCCACGGGCACGGTCCGGCTGAGGCGCAAGGTGGCCGCGGCGGACGAGATGGCCCTGGACACCCGGTCCACCAAGACGGTGCGGGTGGGTCGCGGCCAGTGACGACGTACGCCTGCCCCAAGGGCCACGCCTCCGAGACCGACGACTTCTGCGACACCTGCGGCGCCAAGATCGCCGGCGCCGGGCCTGGCCTCGGCTCCGGGCTGGGCTCCGGCGGCGGGCCGGGCTCCGGGCTGGGCTCCGGCGGCGGGCCGGGCTCGGGGCTGGGCTCGGGCGGCGGGCCGGGCTCCGCGGCCGGCTTTGACGCCGCCCCCAGCGGGACCATCGACGTTTCGTCCCTTTCGTCCGCACCGGCGGCCGGGGGGACCCCGTGCCCCAACTGCGGCACCCCGCGGGCGGGCGTGTCACGCTTCTGCGAGGACTGCGGCTACGACCACAGCACCGGCCGCGTGCCCACCCTGGCCGTGCCGGAGGCCGTCGCCGCCGCCCCCACGCAGGGCTGGACCGCCACCATCGAGGCCGACCGCAAGTATTTCGAGGAGAACGCCATCGAGGGCATCGAGTTCCCCGCGACGGCCGCCTCCCGCACGATCCCCCTGCCACCCCCGCAGATCCGGATCGGCCGCAAAAGCACCTCGAAGGGCACCCACCCCGAGGTGGACCTCTCCGACGACGACCCCGGCGTCTCCCACAGCCACGCCCTGCTGACCCTGAGCGTCGACGGCGTCTGGCTGGTCTCCGACCTGGGCTCCACCAACGGCACCTACGTCAACGACGAGCAGTCCCCCCTGACCGCCGGCGACTCGCGGGCGCTGAAGGACGGCGACCGCGTCCACGTCGGCGCCTGGACCACCCTCACCCTCCACGCCCCCACAACCTGACCCCACCCGGCACGCCCCCTGCCAGTCCACCAGCACCGCCCCACCACCCACCGCCGGACCGGCAGGGCCCAGCACCTGACCAGCGTCGCCCCATCACCCGACTCATCTCCAGCACGGCTCCGCCCGCGACACCTCACCCCCGCCCGGCCCCGCCCGCGCCGTCCTGACGGCTCGTCCGCCCAGGCCGTCCTGACTGCTCGGCCCACGGCCCCCGCTGTGCGGAACCGACGCCCCCGCCCGCGCCGTCCTGACGGCTCGCCTGCTCGTGCCGCCCTGGTTGCTCGGCCCACGGCCCCCGCTGTGCGGAACCGTCACCCCAGCCCGGCCCGCCAGCGCCGTCCTGACGGCTCGCCCGCCCAGGCCCCGTGCGGAACCGACATCCCCGCTGCGCCGTCCTGACGGCTCGCCCGCCCCGGCCGTCCTGACTGCTCGGCCCACGGCCCCGCTGTGCGGAACCGACGCCCCAGGCCGGCCCGGCTCCGCTGGCGCCGTCCCGACGAATCGCCCACGGCCCCCCAGCGCGGACCCGACACTCCCGCCCGGCCCCGCCAGCGCCGTCCTGACGGTCGCCTCGCGGCCACGCGGCGTTTCGGACTGGCCGGGCGGGTTGCAGGGCGGCTTGTTCGCTCCGGGGGCGCGACGGTCGGGTGACATGTGGTGGGAGGTGGCGGTGGGGACGGGATTCGGTCGGGCAGGATGGCGTTGTGGAGACGGATCTTCAATTGGCACAGCGGGCGGCTCTGACCGGGGCGGCGGTGGCCCTGCCTCATTTCGCGGCTCTGGCCGAGCTGCCGCGGGAGCTCAAAGCGGACGGGTCGGTGGTGACGGCGGCCGATCGGGCGGTGGAGGCGGCCGTCCGGGAGGTGCTCGGCGAGGCGCGGCCGGGGGATGCCGTCCTCGGTGAGGAGGAGGGCCAGACCGGGTCGGGCGACGGCCGCCGGTGGATCATCGATCCGATCGACGGGACGGCGCTGTTCGTGGCCGGGGACACCCGCTGGCTGATTCTGATCGCGCTCGAGGAGCACGGCGAGATGACCACCGCGGTGGCCGCCCACCCGGCCCAGGGCAGCCTGTGGTGGGCGTCCCGCGGCGCCGGGGCCTTCGAGGGACGCATCGTCGGCGGCCGCGTCGTCGCGGACACCCCGATCAGGGTCACCGCGTCCGGGGACGGGGCGCTGGAGGGCAGCCGCTTCGCCGTCGTGCCGGAGGAGTGGGGCAGAGAGCTGGTCGCGCCGATCAAGGCCGTGACCCCGGCGATCCCCTGGCCCATCCACCCGGCCCTGATGATCGCCCGGGGCGACCTCGACGTGGCCGTGCAGACCGGCGGCCAGATCTGGGACTTCGCCGCCACCTCCCTGATCGTCCAGGAGGCCGGCGGCTCCTACAGCCGCATCGACGGCCAGCCCACCCCCGGCTCCGGCGCCTCCGTCTACGCCCGCAACGACGCCCTGCGCCGCACGGTCGTCGACCTGGTCAACACCCCCGACCCGGTGGGCTGACCACCCGGGGATGATCGCGCTGCGGGCAGCGCCCGAACGCGCGGGACCAGGAATTCGCAAGGCGGCACCCTAGGGCACAGCACTCGGTCACGCTTAGAACGGCGACCGTGGCCGCGGACGCACGGTTCGCGCGGCGTCGACCGAAGGTGCGGACTGAAGGTCTCGCTGGGTTGCGGCACTCGCGCGCAAAGTGACCGCCCCGCGGGGTGGCACCAGTCGCGCGGACTCACGGTCTCGCCGCAAGGCGGCATTCCAGGATGCGGACTCACGGTCTCGCGAGGTGGCAGCACTCGCGCGTCCTCGAGGTCTCGCCGGGTGGCGGCACTCGGTCCCGCGGACTCACGATCCCGCCGCAAGGCGGCATTAAATGGCGCGGACTCGTGGTCTCGCGCGGGGTGCAGCTGAGGGGTGCGGGCCGCGGTGGTGGTCCTCCACGTCCCGGGCGATGATCACCAAGGCGACCACATCGAACTCAACACATGGAAGACTTCCCTCCTATGACGACACCGCAGCCGGACCGGCCCTCGACCACCCAGCCGGACGCCACTCCCCCGGCGTCGTCGCCCGCGAACGAAGCCGGCCGCTCGTCCACACCGGCCGCTCCGACCGACGCCACCGCCGGGCCGGCCCACGAGCGGACGCCGTCATCCGGCGCGGCGCCCTTCTCCGAGTGGGCCCGTCCCGACCCCGCCACCTCAGCGGCACCGGAGCCGGTTTCGACCCCTCCGACTCCGAGCCCGATCCCCTCGGCTGCGGACCCGGCGGCTCCTTCTTCATACTCCGCGGCTGCAGGTCCAGACTCTGCGGCTCCGGCTGCGAGTTCCGCGGCTGTGTCTCCGGCCGTGACGGCTCCCGTCCCAGCGGAGACCGCCGCCGGTTCGGTCGGGGCGGGCCCCGCGCGGTCCGGCTGGGAAGCGCCACCGACGTGGTCCGGTGCGCCCGCCCCGGAAGACCACCTCGCCGGCGCGGAAAGCCAGTACCTAGGGGAAGGCCAATTCCCCGGGGCGGAAAGCCGGTACCCCGGCGCGGGAGACCAATACCCCGGCGCGCCCGGTCGAGCCGCGGGCGGTTCCGATCACTTCAACTCGGCGCTCGGTCACTTCGGCAGCGGGCCCGGGCCGGGTGGCCACTACCCGCCGGGGCCGGTCGCCGGCGGCCAGTTCGCCGGTGGGCCGTCCTACCAGGGTGAGGCGCCGCGCAGGCGTACCGGCGTCTTGCCCTTGGTGTTGACCGGAATCGGCGGTGTGCTGGTGGGGGCCCTCGTCATCGGGCTCATCTGGGCGGCCGGCTCCAAGCTGGGCGGCACGGACTCGAACGCGGAGGCCGACGCCCAGGCGGCCTGCGGGGTCTTCGAGCGGCTGCCGGGGACCTGGACGCGGGAGAACTACCAGATCACCAACATCAACCGGATCGCCGGGGCGTTCGCCCTGGCCTCGTCGGCGGCCAAGGAGGACAGCCGGTACCAGCCGCTGTCCGACGCTGCCCAGCAGGCCCACCAGGCCGCCCTCACGTTCCAGTTCGACATCCTCGCCATCCGGATCCGGGACGCCCGCAACCAGTGCGACAAGCTGTGACTCGCGCTTAGATGGCCGGATGGAGATTCTCGCCGGCCCGGCCATCACCGAACTGCCCGAGCGGCCCACCGTGGGCATCCGGCTCGGGACCCCGTTCCGCGGCATGTTCGCCGTCCGGGACGAGCTCATGCGGGAGCTGTACGCGTGGCTCGACGACCACGGTCTGAAGCACGGCCTGACGTTCTTCCGGCTGCACGTCGTCGACATGGAGGGCCAGATGGAGATCGAGGTCGGCGTGGTCACGGACGCGCCGGTCGACCCGGCCGCCCTCGATCAGCCCGGCGAGGACACCGGCCGGGTCGCCGCGGGGGTGCTGCCCGCCGGCCGGTACGCCACGATGACGTACGTCGGGCACGGCCGCCGGGCCAACGGCCACCTCATCGACTGGGTCCGTGCCGGTGAGGAGACCTTCGACTGCGTCGAGGACCCGGCCGGCGATCGTTTCGGCTGCCGGTACGAGGCCTATCCGACCGATCCCCGTACCGAGCGCCTGAAGACCAAGTGGCAGATCGAGCTGGCCATCCGCCTGCGGGACTGACGGGGTATTCTGGCCGACTTTGATCGTTCCGGGAGGTTGAGATGGCCGAGTTTCCGCCAGAGATCACGCAGCGCTTCGAGGGCACCCCCGAGCAGAACGCGACCGCCCTGGTCCGCGAGCCCCCGAAGGGCTGGCGGCCGATAGCCATCGAGGATTACGACCCGGCCTGGGCCGAGCGGTACGCCGCGACTTGCTCCTCGCTCCGTGAGATCCTCGGCGACCAGATCCTCGGGGTGGAGCACGTCGGCTCGACCTCGGTGCCGGGGCTGCCGGCCAAGGCCATCGTGGACATCGATCTGACCATCGCCGACACCGGCGACGAGTCGCGGTACGTTCCCGCGCTCGAGGCGGCCGGTTACTTCCTCATCCTGCGTGAGCCTTGGTGGTACGGCCATCGCATGCTGGTCGACGCCGAGGAGGACATCCACTTGCACGTCTGGCCGCAAGGTGCCCCGGAGGCGACCCGGCACCTGCTGTTCCGCGACTGGCTGCGCACCCACCCGGAGGACCGGGACCTGTACGCCGCGACGAAGCGGCGCCTGGCGCTCGAGACCGGGCTGGGCCGCGGCTACACGATGGCCAAGAGCGACGTCATAGACGACATCTTCGGCCGGATCTTCACGGCCGGGCCGTCCGCAGGGCGCTGAGCACCGCGGTGATCTCGGGTCGCGGGGCGGCCGGGCGGCGTACGGCCGCAGTGATCCTCCGGGTCACCGAAGGTGACAGCGCGCGGGTGACCACCCGGTAGCGTGGGTCGATCGCCAGCCGCGGCAGCAGGGCGATCGACCCGCCGTTCTCCACGTGCTGCAGGGCGAGCATGTAGTTGTTGAAGCGGCAGATCACGGCCGGCTCGAAGCCGGCTTCCCGGCACAGGCGAGTGCCGAGCTCGGACATGTACGAGCCGTCGACGTCGAACGTCCAGCGCTGGTCGGCGCAGGCGGCCAGCGGTACGGCGTCGTGGGCGGCCAGCGGATGGGACGGCGGCAGCACGAGCACGACCTCGTCCGAGCCGATCGGGACGAGGTCGATGGCCGGGTCGAGGGAATGGCCGACGTAGTCGGTCGTGGTGATGATGACGTCGGCGTCGCCGCGGCGCAGGGCCGGCATGCTCTCGTGCGGTTCGAGCTCGAGCAGCACGACGGTGACGTCCGGGTGCTTCTTGGACAGATGGAGGACGGCCGGCGAAGCAAGCGCGTGCACCGCGCTCTGGAACGCCGCCAGCCGGACCGTGCCGGCCGGTTCGTCGGCCAGCCCGCGCAGCTCGGCCGAGGCCGCGTCCATCAGGGCCAGGATCTCCCGGGCCCGGCCGGCCAGCAGCACCCCGGCCGCGGTGAGCCGCACGCGGCGCCCGGTGCGCTCCAGCAGGGCCGTCCCGGTCTCCCGTTCCAGCGTCGCGAGCTGCTGCGACACGGCGGACGGGCTCAGGTTGCCGCGCTGGGCGACGGCGCGCACCGTCCCGTACGTCGCCAGGTCGGCCAGCAGCCGCAGCCGCCACGGGTTGAGGGTCACGACCGGAGACTGTACGGCTTTGCTTAACAGCACCGGCGAAAATGGGAAATGGACGCGTTCAGCAAAGAGTGGCAGCGTCGAGGCCATGGACGACTTCTGGGGCGACGCCGAGCGTCATCTGATCCGCTACAACGGCGCCGGGCGCTTCGTGCCGGAGATCATCGCCGGGGCCGAGGGCAGCTTCGTCCACACCGAGGACGGCCGCCGCCTGCTCGACTTCACCTCGGGGCAGATGAGCGCGATCCTCGGCCACTCGCACCCGGCCGTGGTCGCGACGATCCAGCGCCAGGCGGCCACCCTCGACCACCTGTTCAGCGGCATGCTGAGCCGCCCGGTGGTCGACCTCGCGCGCAACCTGGCCGCGACGCTGCCCGAGCCGCTGAGCAAGGTGCTCCTGCTGACCACCGGGGCCGAGTCGAACGAGGCCGCGATCCGGATGGCCAAGCTGGTCACCGGCCGCCACGAGATCATCTCGTTCGCCCGCTCGTGGCACGGCATGACCCACGCGGCCGCGGCGGCCACCTACAGCTCGGGGCGCAAGGGGTACGGACCGGCCGCGCCGGGCAACTTCGCCATCCCCACGCCGAACGCGTACCGCCCCGACTTCACCACGGCCGGCGGCGAGCTCGACTGGCGGCGGCAGCTGGAGTTCTCGTTCGAGATGTTCGACGCGGAGTCGGTCGGGGCGCTCGCGGCCTGCATCGTCGAGCCGATCCTGAGCTCGGGCGGCGTCATCGACCTGCCGCCGGGCTATCTGGCGGCGCTGCGCGACAAGGTCCACGAGCGGGGCGGGCTGCTCATTCTGGACGAGGCCCAGACCGGCTTGTGCCGGACCGGCGAGTGGTACGCGTTCGAGCGCGACGGGGTGGTTCCCGACATCCTCACGCTCTCCAAGACGCTCGGGGCCGGGCTGCCGCTGGCCGCGGTCGTCACCACGCCCGAGATCGAGGAGACGGCCCACGAGCGTGGCTTTCTGTTCTTCACCACGCACGTGTCCGATCCGCTGGTCGCCGCGGTCGGGAACACTGTGCTGGACGTGCTGAGCCGGTTGGATCTGGCGGAGCGGGCGGCCGAGCTCGGAGCGTACCTCCGCCGGGGTTTGAACGATCTGGCCGAGCACCACGACGTGATCGGGGATGTCCGCGGGCGAGGGCTGCTGGTGGGGTTGGAGCTGGTCGAGGACCGGGTGTCCAAGAAGCCGGCCGACGAGCTGGGGCAGGCGGTGACGCGGCGCTGCCTCGAGCTGGGCCTGCACATGAACGTGGTGCAGCTGCCCGGCATGGGCGGAGTCTTCCGGATCGCGCCGGCGCTGACCGCGACCGTCGACGAGCTCGACCTCGGCCTGGAGATCCTGGACAAGGCTCTTACTGATATTCGGTAGCCGGATGTCACCACGGCGGGGAAGATCACCGGGTGCCGCTGCATGAGGACGAGATTCCGGTCTCCGAGGCGATTGTCCGGTCGCTCATCGTTGCGCAGTGCCCGCAGTGGGCCGATCTGCCGCTCTCCCCGGCCGGCGGCGGCACCGAGAACACGATGTACCGCCTGGGATCGTCGCTGTTGGTTCGGTTGCCGCGCAGTGTCGGCCGGGCGGCTCCGCTGTTGACCGAGCAGCGGTGGCTTCCTGTTCTGGCGCCGCTGTTGCCGTTGGCTGTCCCGGCGCCTTTGTATGCGGGCCGGCCGTCGTCGGCGTACCCCGCCGCTTGGTCTGTTCTTCGGTGGATCGAAGGTGCGCCTCCCGCTCAGGGGAACGTCGACGACTGGCGTGCTTTCGGCCGCTCGTTGTCCGAGTTCGTCGGTGCTCTGCAGGACATTCCGGTCGGGGCCGGGCCACGGTGGTATCGCGGTGGCCCCCTCTCGGCCTGCGACGAGTGGGCTCGCAAGGCGCTCGACGACTGCCGCCCGCTGGTCGGCGACACCATCGACATCGACCGGCTTCACCAGGTGTGGGCTTCGGCGGTCGCGCTGCCCGCGCCGACCGCGGCCGAGGTCTGGCTGCACACCGACCTCAGACCCGGCAACCTGCTGGTACGCGGTGGAGAGCTGGCCGCCGTGATCGATTTCGGCGGGTTGTCGATCGGGTATCCCGACGCCGAGCACGCGCCGCTGTGGGACTACCCGCCCGCGGCCCGCCAGGCTTACTGGGACGCGGCCAACCTGGACGACCTGACGTGGCAGCGGGCCCGAGCCTGGGCCATCGTCGTCGGCGCCAGCGGGATCCCGTACTACTGGAAGACGTTCCCGTCGTTCGTGGACGAGTGCCGCCGCCGGCTGGAAGCGATCGCCTCCTCCTCTTAAATACACCACCGCGCGGACGAAAGAAACAGACTGTTTCTTTTACCGGTGGGCCAGAACCATAGGTGCCATGCAATGGACGCCTGACGCAACCATCAAGAACGCGCTCTGGATCGGCGGCGGACAATGGGCCGGCAAGACGACGGTCGCCGGCATTCTGGCCGAGCGGCACGGCCTCGTGCAGTACTACTACGATTTCCACGCCGCCCGCGGTCACGACGACCGCCGGGTCGCGACCGCCGTTCGCCAAGGCACGCCCTATCAGCCGCCGGATTGGGAGAAGGTGTGGATCGGCCCCACCCCCGCGCAGATGGCGGCCGACGTCCTGGCCACGTTCCCCCAATACTTCGAGTGGGTGCTCGACGACCTGCGCGGCATCGGCACGACCCACCCCGTCCTGGCCGAGGGCTGGGGCCTGCGCCCCGAACTGGTCGCCGCCGTCACCGACCCGGCGCGCATGGTCGTCATGGTCCCCACCGATGAGTGGCGCCGGCACCAGCTGACCCACCTGCCCCGCGCCGGCGCCGTCTCCCACCAGGTCAGCGACCCCGCGCTGGCGAACCGCAACCGGGTCGCCCGCGACCGCCTGATCGCCGCCGACGCCGTCGCCTCCGCCCGCGCACTGGGTGTCCGGGTCATCGAAGTGGACGGTTCGCGCCCGGCCACCGCGATCGCCGACGAGATAGCGGACCACTTCCGGCTATAAACGATCCATGAGCGCTACCGTCCGACCCGCCGCCCCGGCCGACCGCGACCTCGTCACCGCCCTGCTGACCCGCTCCTGGGGCACACCGATCATGGTCGCGGCCGGGGAGCAGTTCGACGCCTCCGCCCTGCCGGCCCTGATCGCCTGGCGCGACGACAAGCCCGTCGGTCTGCTCACCTACCGCCTGCACCCCGACGGCCTGGAGGTCGCCACCATCGACGCCTTCACCCGCCACGAGGGAGTCGGCTCGCTCCTGCTGGACGCCGCCATCGGCACCGCCCGAGACCACAACGCTCCCCGCCTCTGGCTCATCACCACCAACGACAACCTCGACGCCCTCCGCTTCTACCAGCGCCGCGGCCTCCGCCTGACCGCCCTCTCCCCCGGCGCCGTCGACGACTCACGCCGTCTCAAGCCCTCCATTCCCCTGCTCGGCGACTACGACATCGAGATCCACGACGAGCTCACCCTGACCCTGGAACTGCGTCCACAATCGCCTTCCGGACAGATTCAATGAGCATCTTTACCAGTTCGGGCCCGTAATTCTTCCTGCCGAGTAGGCCCCCTGAACTGCGAAGGTTCTGGCGGCGGAAAAATCCGCCGACCGGATTCAGGGGGGAACGAGCAATGAATGTCGGAGCGATCCGAAATCGACGGGTACTCGTCCGCGGCGCGGTTCTGGCCGGGCTGGCGACGGTGCCCGCCCTGGTGTTGTCGGCGCCGGCGTACGCCGCGACGGGTACGGCCAAGGTCGGCAACACCATCCAGGTCACCGCGGCCAACAACCGGGCCAACAACATCACGATCACCCGGGCCGGGGCCTTCTTCCTCATCACCGACCTCGGTGACACCCCGGCCGCGGGGGCGGGATGTGCCGTGGCCGGGGCCCGCACGGTGCGTTGCACGGCCGGCGGGGTGGCCCGGCTCGTGGTCAACACCGGCAACCTCAACGACCGGGTGAACAACCTGACCAGCACCGCGTCGCTGCAGAACGGCGGCACCGGCAACGACAACCTGTTCGGCGGCACCGGCAACGACACGCTGGTCGGCGGGCTCGGCAACGACAACCTGTTCGGGCGGGCGGGCCGGGACATCGCCGCGGCCCAGAACGTCGTCGACGGGCGCGACCTGTACAGCGGCGGACCCGGCGTCGACTCGACCCACTACGGCAACCGGGCCGCGCGGGTGCTCGTCTCGCTCAACGGGGCCGCGAACGACGGCGCCGCCGGCGAACAGGACAACAACCTGACCGACGTCGAGGACATCGTCGGCAGCCGCGGGCCCGACAACCTGGCCGGCAACGCGTCGGCCAACAACATCTCCGGCCTGGCCGGCAACGACGTCATCAGCGGGCTGGCCGGCAACGACCGGCTCACCGGCGGGCTCGGCACCGACACGCTGGTCGGCGGTCTCGGCAACGACACGGCCGTGGCCGGAAACGTCCGGGACGGCCGGGACACGTTCAGCGGCGGCGCGGGCGTCGACACGACCGACTACTCGGCCCGGGTGCTGCCGGTCAACGTCTCGCTCAACAACGTCGGCAACGACGGTTCGGCGCCGGAATTCGACAACAACCTGACCGACGTGGAGAACGTCTTCGGCGGCCGCGTCTCGGACACCCTGACCGGCAGCACCGCGCCCAACCGCATGCTCGGCCTGGGCGGCGCGGATGTCATCCTCGGCGGGGCGGGCCCGGACACGCTGATCGGCGGCGCCGGCGGCGACCGCCTGTTCGGCCAGGCCGGCAACGACACCCTCAACAGCGTCGACGGCACCCGCGGCAACGACCGCGACGACGGCGGCCTCAACACCGACCGCTGCGTCGCCGACCTGCTCGACGTGAAGATCAGCTGCGAACTATAAACCCACCCAGCGAGGGCGTGGCCGGCCCCGGCCGCGCCCTCCCCATGCGTGCGTGCGCACGCACTAGCTGTGATGTCCAGCCAGGTTGTTCAACCGGCTGACGGGTGGGTTCTTGCCGATCGCGGTGTGGGGTCGGTGGACTCTTCTATGTCTGTCAAGCAGCCTGCGGGCAAGCGTCCGGCTCGGTGTGGAGCCTTTCGAGGGTCCGATAGAGCTGACGGGCGAGGT